>JBAXAI010000001.1:0-525685 GCA_037142615.1 Spirochaetales bacterium
CAAGGGGCTCGTTGAAGAATCTGGCAACAAGATGGGTCGGAGCTCCTTGGCGCACTGGCCTACCAGGCCCTGACCGAGCTCGTAC
Source organism: Spirochaetales bacterium (assembly GCA_037142615.1). Taxonomy (GTDB): domain Bacteria; phylum Spirochaetota; class Spirochaetia; order JABEVK01; family JABEVK01; genus JAIFLN01. Next base: position 86 of record JBAXAI010000001.1, read on the forward strand.
GCAGGCAGGTCCCCCAGGAGCCTTCCATGGGCACCGACGGGTTCGAGCCGAGCGTTGGAATCATTCGTCGCGTAGAAGGCCGCGCTGTCAACTCCCAGTCGGGGCGAGGTCTCGTGAAAGAAGATGCGGGCGAACTCGACCACGTCTTGAGCCCGGTGAAGCTTCGCGGAGAGGTCAACGAGGTACGACTTCGTGGCGGAATCTGCCTCGAGTTTTTGCGAATACACCAAGAGGTCGGCCTCGGCCGCCTTGCGCGACGTGTGCGCCCGGTGGAGGCGGTGGCGCCAGGCCAGAAAGAAAGACCCCAAAAGGATCACGAGGGCCGCGCTTCCGAAGCCGAGCTCGAGCATGAGAAACGTCGGCAGGGTCTCATCGAGGTCCCCGAGCAGGACGAGAGTCCAGGCACCGGCCGGATCGTTCCAATGGACGTCTGCACGGGCCACTCCAAAACGGTGACCCCCGAAGGCAACCTCGCCGTGGGTAAGGTCGAAGTCCAGGACCCCGGGCACTCCGGTGTCGAATTGGGCGCCAAACTGTTTGAGATCTCGGATGGCCTCAAGTTGCGTCGGAGTTGCCGGTGACGCGAGTCGACCAACCCACGACTCCTGATCGGCGGCAAAGACGATGTTTTGCGGTGAAAGCAGCAGGGCGTGCCCCTTCCAAGACTTGAGCGCGGAGTCGACACGGGAAAGGTCGAGGCGAGCGACTGCGGCCCCGATGATTGTCGCGCTCAGAGAGACCTTGCTGTAAAGAGGGGCGGCAAAATACAGGGCTCGCTGGCCCGTGTTCAGGCTGACCGCGGCGTACACGTTCCGCTGGCCCTTCATCGCGATCTGGAAATACGGGCGGAACTTCACATCGAGCCCATTGCTGGACTTGCCACCCTTGTCCCAGGAGGCCTGGATGACACCGTTCGAGTTCACAACGAAGACCCCGGAGGCGTCGTAGAGGTTCCCCACGGCCTCGAGGGTGTCGAGAAGCACTCGGTCGCCGGGTTCGACAGCCCCCAAGGCGGAGCTCTTCACGGCAAGGTTCACGAGGCCCAAATTGGCCACCGAGCCCATGACATTGCCGTTCAGGGTCTGCGCCGTGACTTCGTCGCCCCGGCGCTGCGCTTCCAGAGCGACGATGGCACGACTGTTGGCTTCCAGGGCCAAACGGCCCAGCTCGACCGAGGCGGTCGCAACCAGGGCGGCGAGACCCAGGAGGAGCAGCCACGGTCCAACCTGCCCCATGCGTCCCTGTCGTTGTTTCATTCGTACCCGCTCCTGCACTCCCGATAAGGTAGTGGTTACCCGGCAATGTTGTCAAATCGGATGCTTGACGCCGAATGGTGGAGCCCTTCATACTCCCTCCATGGAAAATGCCACCATTCTCGTGGTCGACGATACCCCCGACAATCTGTCCTTGATCAGTGGCCTGCTCAAAGACACGTGGAAGATCAAGGTAGCGACGGGCGGCGAAAAGGCCCTCAAGATCGCTGCGACCGAGCCCCAGCCTTCCCTGATCCTGCTCGACATCATGATGCCCGAGATGGACGGGTTCGAGGTCTGCCAGAAACTCAAGGCCGACCCGGGCACTCAGGCTATCCCCGTGATCTTTCTGAGCGCCAAAAGCGAAGCCAGCGACCAGGCAAAGGGCCTTGCCCTGGGCGCGGTAGGCTACATCACGAAGCCGGTTGACCCCGTGGGGTTGCTCACCGAGATCCGCAAGGTGCTGGCATGAAAACGGTGCTCATTGTTGACGACACTCCCGACAACATCACGTTGCTCAAAGGGGTGCTCGACGGCCAGTACCGGCTGCGGGTGGCAACTTCGGGCACCAAGGCTCTCGACATCTGCCGCGAGGCGCAGAAGCCCGACCTGCTCTTGCTCGATGTGATGATGCCTGGCCTCGACGGGTACCAGGTGTGCCAGCAGCTCAAGGCTGATGCATCCACTGCGGCGATTCCCATCATCTTCATCACGGCCATGGATGCCGACGAGGACGAGGAGAAGGGCCTCAAGCTCGGCGCTGTCGACTACATCACCAAGCCCATCAGCCCTTCGATCGTCAACCAACGGGTCAAGACGCACCTGGAGCTGCAATCGGCCCGGCAGAAGGTCGAGGAGCTCAGCCGCAAGTACTCGTCGTACCTGTCGCCCGAGTTGGTGCAGGGACTGCGGGCCGGCAACATCAACAACGAGGTCAGTTCCCGCCGCAAGCCGCTGACCGTGTTCTTTTCGGACATTCAGGGGTTCACGGCCAAGAGCGAGATCATGAGCCCCGAGAGCATGACCTTGGGCCTCAACCACTACTTCGAGACCATGGCGGCGATCGTCACCAAGTACGGGGGAACCCTCGACAAGTACATCGGTGATGCGGTGATGGTCTTCTTCGGCGATCCCGAAACGCAGGGCTTGGAGGCTGACGCGATCGCCTGCGTGGGCATGGCCCTCGAAATGCAGCAGACCATCCCGAAAGTGCAGGAGGCTTGGCGGGAACTCGGGGTGCCCGAGACGTTGCGCATCCGCATCGGCATCGCCACGGGCTCGTGCACGGTGGGCAACTTCGGCTCGAAGTCGCAGCTGACCTACACCATCCTCGGCCCGACGGTCAATTTGGCCTCGCGCCTCGAGTCGAATGGCATCGTCGGCGGGGTCGTTGTCTCCGACGAGACGTGGAACCTTGTGAAGCACCAGTTCCGCGGGACAGCTCTCCCTCCGCTGAGCCTGAAGGGCATCTCGCTCCCCATCCAGGCGTGGAGCGTCGAGCCGCTCGTCCCGTAACCTCTGGGTCTCCCTACGGTAACAGCTTCAGAACCTGGCCCGCAGCGCTCTCGCCGTGCAAGCGCGTCACGTGGTAGGTCCCTTTCTCCCAGTCTTCGACCTGGTTGTCGTACCAAGGACTGTTGAACAACCCCGACTGCCCCGGCGCCAAGATATGGCTGGCCTGGCTGGTATCGGCCAAATCGACGACATAGCGCCACGAGGCCCCGTGAACGATGAACCCGGTGACGGCGTCGGCGCGTGCGGCCTGAACCGTGGTCGCGCTTCCGCCGGTGGGAACTGCTTTGCGCAGGTTGAACACGTAGTTGAGCGGGCTGACACTCGAAAGCGGGTGCGTAAAGCGCAGGCCGTGCGCGGCCCCCCACTGCCACTTGTCCATTTGCTGTCCCTGAAGCTTTGTGCCGTCGGCGAGGGCCAAGTCGAGCGCCTTTTTGACGACTGCGGTCAGGCCACCGTTGTCGGTGAGCCAAGCACTTTCGTTTCCGGCAACAGCACGGCGCACCAGTTGGTCGAGGGCCTGGGCACGGTTCTCGAACAGGTCGTACACCTTCTTGGGTATCGCCTGGACGAACAGCACTTCGCTGAGTTTTTCCTGAAGTTTTTGGTAGATGAACGCAGCGGCACTGTCGGACAGTTCCACGTAGTCCCACGCCTTGAGCAGCTTGACGGCTTGGGTCTCCTCGGCGTTCAAGGTTGTCTTTTCGAGCAGGCCGAGGTAGATCGGGGCAAACTCCTGCGCCTGAAGGTCAAGCTTGTCCATTTGAAGGGCCCGCAGATCGGCCGCCGTCAGCTTGTCTTTCGACGAAAGCACGGCCTTGATCCGCGCTTCCCGGTAGGGCTGAGCCCAGGTGTCGCTGAGGTGGAAGGGGTAGTCGTCGCCCACGACCTTGTTGTTGGCGGTGGCGATAAACCCTTCCTTGGGATTGACCAGCCGGGGAAGCTTGTCCCAGGGGATGAAGCCCGTCCACTCGTTGTCGTCATTCCAGCCCGGAACAGGCACCTGCACGTTGCCGCCCTTGCGGATGGGAATGCGCCCGTTGGCCTTGTAGGCGATGGTGCCATCGGTGCTGGCGAACACGAAGTTCTGCGCCGGGGCCTCGAACAGCTCAAGGGCCTTCTCGAACTCGGCCCACGTTTTGCTGCGGTCAAACCGCAGGATGGCTTCGAGCTCACGGGTGGGCTCAAGTGCGGTCCATTTGAGGGCCAGCACGACGCTCGAATCGGACTGCTGGGTAAAGTCACTGATAACGGGCCCGTGTCGCGTGATGGTCACTTTGAGGGGCACCGCGGGTTTGCCCTTGACCGCGATCTGGGCGTTGATCACCTGCGCGTCTTCCCACGCGTCGTTGTGTTCAAACTGGTCTGGATTGGCAGGATTTCTTTTCTCGATATAGAGATCCTGCACGTCGGGCCCCACGTTGGTGACCCCCCAGGCGGCAAACTCGTTGTGCCCCAAAATGATGCCCGGGATGCCGGCGAAGATGACGCCGCTCACCAGTTGGCCGGGAGCCTCGAGCACCGTCTGGTACCACACCGAGGGTGTCGCCAGCCCGAGGTGCGGGTCGTCAGCCAACAGCGGTTTGCCCGACTCGGTCTTGCTGCCGGAAACCACCCAGTCGTTGCTGCCGTTGAACGGCTCCGGCACGGGGGCGCTGGCGAACCACGCATCGATCTTGAGTTCCCCCTGAGGGATGATCGTCGGTGCTTTGTCGGGGTAGCTGGGGAACAGGTCCAGGGCCTTTTCCTTCGAAACGTTGGCAAGAAGCCAGGCGCGGAAGGCCTGCCCGGGCCAGTGGCCGCCGAGGTCGTAGGCCATGTACTTGCCGATGGCAAGCGAGTCGACCGGCGTCCACTCGGTGGGTTGGTACCCCAGCAGCGTGAACTCGAGCGGCAAACGCCCCTCAGCGATCACCTGCGCCCGCAGCGCGTTGACCCCGTCGGCGTAGGCCTGCAACACGGCCTGTGCCTCGGGCGAATAGGCCTTCCACGAGGCCTCGGCCGCGCGGCGCAAGCCGAAGGTGACGAAAAACTTGTCGCGCTCCAGAGCCTTTTCGCCCACGACCTCGCTAAGCTGGCCCGAAGCTTGTCGCCGGCTGAGGTCCATCTGGAAAAGCCGGTCCTGCGCCGTCACGTAGCCTTGCGCAAAGTAGAGGTCGTGGTCGTTGGTGGCGACAAGGTGGGGAACCCCTTCCGGGTCGCGGCTGACGCTCACCGCGGCGGTGAGTCCTTGCAGGTGGAGTTCGCCGCTCGTCACGGGAAGCGGTCTGCCGGTCCAAAGGCCCAGGCCGACCAAGGCCAAAACAAGGAGGCCGACAAGGCCTGCCATAGTCCAGCCGAAGATTCGCCAGAAAGGGTGGGTTTTCATGACTCCCATCGTGGGGTGATCGGCGTGGTTTGTCAAACTGGAGCCAATGGGTCAGTCCTCGTCGGCATCAACCTCGTAGCGCACCGTCATAGGGTTACCGTGTTCGTCCGGAATTGTGCGCTCGAGGTACACTCGGCCGTCGATGGTCCGGTGGATGACGGTATTGTCACTGTCTCTGACGTACTCTTCCTCGTGCGTGGTGGCGCAAGAGGCTGATACGAGCAAGCCAAAGAGCACGGTCACCGCCGGAAGTCTCATGGTATCAATCCTCCAGAACTACCACCAAACCAAGCACTTCATTCACCTTTGCCAACATCTTTACAGACCGGTCGAGCTTGTCGAACATGGTAGGAAAGCGCCGACGCAGGGCATTGGCACCCGAGTAGTACCTCGGTACCGACTCGGTGGCGTCTTCCTGATAGGCAAGCAGGCGCGCTTGAAGCTCTGTCAGGGTGCGCAGACCTTGCCGGCAGATCACATCGACCCGGTCGTTCGCGTGGTTGACTGCGTTGGGCGCGCTTTCGTGCACGCGCGTGTCGATAAACTGATGGTCAATCAGTGCCTGAACCGGCGCGAGCGTCGAGGCTGAAGGCGACTTGAACTCCTGTGCCAGCGTGTCGAGAGAACCCATCAGCCGGTAGTAGTTGTCCAGCGTGTTATGGAACTCCTGCCTCCGCGCTTCGCTGACGAAGTCGACTTCGAGTTGAAACCCTTGAAACAGCTCGCGGAGCATCGGGTCAAAGCCCTTTTGGAGGGTAGCGAGGATCTGCAAGGCATCCACATGCAACAACTCCGGAAGGCGCTTGCCCACCAGGAAATCGCTGTACTTCTGGTTGTACTGCGGGAACTCGGCGAGCTCGAAGTTCCCAAACACATTCTTGACCTTTTGCGCGAGATTCTTCCGCTGTTCCAGCCTGTCTTTGCGTCGGGTTTCGGCAAGGAACGAACCGGTGAACTCTCGCAGCGCCTCGGAGAAACCGGGCGGTTTGTAGCGGGCCACCTTGGTGGGAAAGGTCGGCTCGGCCAGAATGCCGCGAATCAAGTCCTGAAAGCGCTTGTCGCCGTTGAGTTCGATCAGGCCGGCGCGCAACTGCTTCAAGCTGTCGACCGAAGCCGCCGCAAAGCCTTCCTTCAAGACAAGTTCCAGCATCGGGTTGACTCGGACAGGTTCGGACACGTAGTAAAGGTCGAGGAGCCTGTCGACAAACTTGAGCCCGCGTTGCGGAGACCTTTGGGCTTTTTTCGGGAACAGGCCTTCCAGTTGCGACCAAGGATGGCAGATCAGGTGCAACAGGGCATCGAGCCCGATCAGGGCTCTGTCCCACTCGGCGGCCTCTCCCTGGGGAAGGGAGTTGACCCGCTCCAGCAGCCTTTCGCGCTGCTGGTCCGACAGCTCGGCTTCGGCGTTCAATTGTTCGCTGCTCAGTTGATGCCGCTGCAGGTAGGCCTCCACCAGGCGGTCCCGCAGGTTCTCGAGGTAACCTGCCGGTGGAACAAGCTTGTCTTCCAGGTGTACTGAGCGGGCCAAAGTGCGGCTAACTTCGGCCAACCGTTCCAACACGGCGCCAAACTCGGGCGACAGTTGGTCAACCACGGGCCGGTACCAAGCAGGCTGGATCTTGAAGAGCGAGTTCCAAAGCTGGGCGAGTTCTTTGTCTTTGCTGTCAGCACCGATCAGGCCCGGCAGATACAACACAAGCCACCGCCGGAACGGGTGGTATTCGCGCTCAATCATGGCGCCCCCTCACACCAGTATAGCCTATTGCGTAATATACGTTAACAGGACATTATTTCGAATATGAAACAAACTTTGTCGACGTTTCTGTTTTTTTTCTTCTTCGCCGGTGCGTTGTCGGCTTTTGAGGCGCGGGTTGGCGCCGTGGTGTCGCCTCCGGGCACATTCGCCGTGGATGCGGTTGCCGAAGGTGGACTCGAGCTGTTCGACGACAGCCTGAAGTCGGAACTCGGCCTGGAACTCGGGCTCGCGGGCATGGGTTACCGGGCGCTGGTTCCCGTGGGTCTTGCGTTCGAAACCTACCTCGACGGGGGTTGGGGCTGGGGGCTCGCCCTCCACGGCCTCGCGGGGGCAGGGTTTAGCTCCGGAACGACTGCGTTCCTATGGGGCGGCGAGGCGGAAGTTCGGACCGAGTTTGCCTGGGTTCCCGGGCTGGCGGTCGGACTCTCAGCCGCCGTGCGCTATGTGGGCAACGCGTGGGAGTTTCCCCTCCATCTGCTGTTCGAATTGCCCTTTGGGCCCGAAGACAAGCTCGATTTCGTCCTCGAGCGCGACAGCTCGGAAGAAGCAGGTCACTGATGAAGTACCTTTCCCGATTACTCTTGCTCTGCACCTTGCTCGCGGTGCCGACCCTCAGCTTTGCCGCCTCGAACGAACTTCTGCTGGTGTTTTCGAGCAACTCGGAACTCAACCGCCACCTGTATTCCCTGATGGGGCAGGCTTTTGGCGGCAACTACAAGGTGTCAGCGACGCTGCAGACCTCGGCGGCCACCCCCGGCAAGTACAAGGCCATCATCGTGTTCAGTACCCGCGCTACGAGCGGGCTGGAACCTAGCCTGGAAGCCTTCATCAAGGGCTACCCGGCACCGGCCGAGATCTACCTGGTGAGTCTGCTTTCGCGCAGCAACAGCCTGGCGGTCACCCCCCTGTCGAAATCGTCGACTCCGGCGGGTGTCGACGGCGTAGCGGCGGCGACGCTGTGGACGGGCGCCTCTCGCGCCATGCACAACCAGTGGTTGCAGGTGCTCGTCACGGCCCTGAAGTCGAAGTAGGCCCCCAACATGAAGAAACGTGGAATCGCTCTCCTGGTTGTGCTGTACATGATCTTGCCCCTGACTCAGGCGTGGGTCTACGTGCTTCAGGTCGCCAGCCAGAGTTTGGACGGCAGCTTCGACGTGCTGTTTTCGGCCAACTACTTCATGTCGATCCTGGCCTACCACTGGATGCTGTCCAACGTGCTGCTCTCGCTCAAATTGCCGCTCTTGCAGCACGTGCTGCCCTACGACCAGCGCATCCAGTTCCACGTGTACAGCACCATGGGAATCACATTCCTGCTGCTCTGGCACGCGACCCACACGATTTTGCTGAACTTCGGGGCCGTGGATCTGGTCAGTTGGGCCCTGATTCCGCTGTTCCTCGGCCTTATCGTGTTCTCCGTACTTTGGATCCCCATCCCGGGGCTACGCAAAGTGGCGCTGAACAAGGCCTATGACTTTTTCAAGGGAAGCCACAAACTGCTGTTCCTGATTGTCGCTGCCGTCAGTTGGTGGCACATTGCCGACAAGTTCGAAATCCTGGACCCCAACGCGTCGCCCAATGTGCCGGTTTGGTCGGCCTGGGCGTTCGATGGCCTGTTTATCCTCACCGCGTTGGCTTGGGCGGTGGCCCGCGTGCGCGATTGGCTGTTGCCGGTGCTTGAGGTACAGTCGGTGGTCGTGCTGGCCGGCATCAGTCGCCTCACCCTGAGCACCCACCCCAGGCTGAAATACCACGCCGGCCAGTTTGCGTTTGTGCGCTTTCTGGTGCCCGGTATGCGGGCCGAGGAGCATCCGTTCTCGTTCACTACGACGCCTCAGGATTCCACAGTCGGTTTTGCCATCCGGGAGCTCGGAGATTTCACGACCAAGGTTTCGCAGCTCAAACCCGGCGACAAGGTTCGCGTCAACGCAGGTTTCGGCTCGTTCAGTCCGATTCACCAGGGAACCCCCGGGCGACCGTTGGCGCTGATCGGTTCGGGCATCGGCGTGGCTCCACTGGTGAGCATTCTCAAGGACTTGGCATTGCGGGAACCCGAACGTGAGGTGGTGTACCTGCAGGCGTATTCCCGCCGCGAGGAGTTGCTCGAACCCGAGCGCGTCGCTGAGATCCAGAAGCTCATGCCCCACCTGACCGTAAAAACCTTGGTGTACGAAGAAGACTACGGGCGCTACGGCGAAGAGTTCTTCCGCAAGGAACTGCCCGACCCCAAACGTTACGATGTGTTTTTGTGTTCGTCGCCACGGGTGAGGGCCACGGTGCTGCCCGCCTTGCGCAAGATCGGCGTGCCGCGCGAAAACATCATTTTCGAGGCGTTCAACCTGGGGTAGGGTGTGGGTGTGGCCCACCGGGGATGGTCGGGCTAGCGCGCCGAATTCGACCGCTGCTTCGATGAAGTTTGTATATATGCCCAATTGTCTTGTCATTCACTTCACAATTGCCTAATCTATAAGGCATGCCGCGACAACTTCGCCGTCCTTACCCGCAAGCCGAGCTGATGCTCAAAGACCTGGGAGAACGCCTCAAGCTCGCCCGAAAGCGACGGCGGATGACCGCGCTCCAGATGGCTGAGCGCTTGGGCGTGTCGCGCGAAACCCTACGACGACTCGAAAATGGCAGCGCCACGACGGCGGTAGGGACTCTTGTGCAGGCCCTGCGGATTCTCGGCTTGGCGGAAGACTTTGCTCGCCTGGCTGCACAAGACCACCTGGGTCGGAGCTTGCAAGATGCTGAGCTCCTTTCACCGGGGGATCAGCGGTGAAACCAACGCCGCATGCAGTTCAGGTGGTGCTCGATGCACCGAATCTCGGTCCACCCCAGATTGTCGGCGCTTTGGCCCTCAGTGGGACCCGGCCCGATTCTGCTGTTTCGTTTGAGTACGGTTCTGCTTGGCTGGCTAAACCGCAGGCCTTCGAGCTGGATCCCGCGCTTCCGCTGGTGGGCGGGCGGTTGTACCGTGAAACCAGCAAAGGTCTGTTTGGGGTGCTTCAGGATGGTTCACCCGATCGCTGGGGACGCTTGTTGATGGACCGCAATGAAGACCTTGCCGCGAACCGTGAGGGCCGGGCAGTTCGCAAGCTTTTCGGGTTCGACTACCTTCTCGCGGTCAACGACTATACTCGGCAAGGCGCGCTTCGCTTTGCCGACGAAGCCGGTGTATTTGCATCGACGGCCGACTTCGCACCCCCCCCAATCGCCTCACTGGCCGAGTTGGCCGAAGTCAGTCTTGCGGTGGAACAGCAAGGCGCCCAGGACCTCCCCGACTATGAGCGGTGGCTGGCCACGATCTTCGATGCGGGTTCGAGTCAGGGGGGCGCACGGCCCAAGTCGGCGTTTGTGGGAGCCGACGGCAGCCTCTGGATGGCGAAGTTTCCGGCGCGCGACGACAGCTACGACCTCGGGGCCTGGGAGTACCTGACCCACCAGTTGGCCAAACACGCGGGACTGGACGTGCCCGAAGCCCGTCTGGAGACCTTCGACCGACCCCAAAACCGCACTTTCTGCGTCAAACGGTTTGACCGTTTCGCCCGCGAACGGCGGCTCTATGTTTCGGCGATGACCCGTTTGGGGTTGGAGGATCACGACGCATCGGCCAGCTACGTGGATCTCGCCGACCTCGTGGCTACCGGGGGAGTCGATGGCACTGTCGGGGCCGACCTGCGCGAGCTCTTTGGGCGTGCCGCTTTCAACGTCCTTGTTGGCAATCGCGACGACCACCTGCGCAACCATGGTTTCTTGCGGGAACCTACGGGCTGGCGACTGGCACCCGCGTTCGACGTGAATCCCAACCCGCAGAAGCAGCTTCATGCTCTCAAAGTCGATTTGGAGAGCCGACAAGGAAGCCTGGAACGACTGCTGGCCACCCATGAGTGGTACCGGCTGTCCGAGGCGTCAGCGAGGCAGGTTGTGGAGCGAATCCGCGCATCGGTGTCAGAGTGGGAGTTCCAAGCAAAGAACTTGGGCCTTGCCCGGGCCGAGATCAACCTGATGAAGTCCGTCCTACCGTAAGAGCAAAGGTTTGCTGGGTAGACAATTAGCTCCATGATTTCTCTCCCTGCCCCTCCGCCCAGCCGTACCGCGCACTCAACGCCTCGTGCGATGAACTGAACCTTTCGCGCTACTTGACGATGCGCAATTGGAGCTTGGTCACCCCGCCAAAACTGATGTTGTTCCACTGCCCGTCGTCGATGATCTGCGTCAGCGTATCCCACGTGACGACCCGCCGTCCGATCAGGTCGTTCTTGGTCAGGTCGTTGTCTTCAGCTTTGATGGTGAGCGTGTCTCCGGGTCGGAGGTCCACGGCGGTGTTGCCGGTAAAGCGCACCGCCAGCACATCTTTTTGCATGGGGTAGGTCGCGATCACCTCGGAATTGTGAAACAACGTGAGGACCAAATCCGGGTCGGACAAGGCATCGGCGACCGAGCCGTCGGCGAGGTTTCCGCTCAGGTTGACCTGCAGAACCGCGACCTGGTAGCGACCGCTGTAGTTCTTCGCAGCAGCAGGGCGGGTGACCGTCTCGGCAGGTGCCGCTGGAGCCTCGTAACTCGGTGCCGGGGTGTCGTTTGGCACGGGTTCCAAGGTGACCTTCGGCGCCTGCGGGGTCGGGGCGTAGTCGAAAACGACTTCGGTCACCCGGTTTTCGACAACGGTGACCCACTTCTGGTACCAGTGGCCATCCGGGTAGGTGGCCGTGACCTGCACGCTCCCCACCGGTAACTGGTCGACTTCGACACGGCCTGCGCGCGGGAAGTTCACCTCTTGCCCCGCCACGCTGATCTGGCCCGTGGCAGCCAACTGCACACCGAGCGCGCCCGTTGCTGCCGCCTGAAAACCGCTGGTCCGCGGTGCGGCTGTAAAACCGCCGAGGTACACCTCTTCGATCAGTTGGTCGTACGCGCCGGGAACTTGCGTGCCGCTTGTCTGCCGACTCACATCGGCCCGGGTTTGGCGGACAATGGCCGAAAAGTCCTCGGGCAAGGCGAGGTTGCGGATGAGCGCGGGAGTAAACACCCCGTCCTGGGCCGTCGAGCCCGACTCGGCCGAAAAAACAATCATCGAGTTCTTGGGCTTTTTGCCCACCGGCGAAAGTCCCCGGGTGGCCCCACGCGAGGCGGCGGGCAGGGGATTGTCGCGGCAGGAGTCCAGAATGATCAGGTTGGTGGTCGACTGGCACTGCTCCAGCGTCGTCAGCACGTGGTTCAGGTTCATCGCGTAGATGCCCACCTGGGCCTCGGTCTGGATCCGGGCGTCGGTGGGAATCAGGTAGTTCTCGCCGTTCACCTGGACGGCGTGGCCGCCGTAGTGAAACAGCGCGATCCCGCCAGCCCTGTTGAGTTCCTCGCCGAAATCGACCACCGCCTGCATCATGGCGTCGCGCGAAAGGTCGGTGAGCAAAGTGACCCGGAAGCCAAGCCGCTCCAACGTCGTTTTCAGCTGGCGCGCCTCGCTCACCGGGTTGGCGAGCGAAGGAAACGTGCGGTAGTTCCCGTTCGCGATCAGCAGGGCCGACTTGGCCTCGGTCGAGGTTCCTGGCCACGGTTTTTGCGCCAAGTTGGGCGCCGATTCCGGAGTTGATAGCCCCAGTTCCGACCGCGTCCACGAGGCGCAGGCGCCGAACAGAAGAAATAGGCCCAACACGGCCCAGGACGGACGCAACATACGTGGATTCTACCTCCACCCGACCCTAGTGTGCTAGCCCGCTCTGAATCAGGCAGGCTCAAAAGGACGGCAGGGCCCGCCTTCGCGCAGGAGCGAAACCAACGCGCCGCTGCCGCACCCGACGCCCGAGAAGCATGAAGTCGCGCCTCATGGCCACGGGGCCCCTCAAGTTCAGTCCCATGGTGGCTCCTCGAGGGAATGAGACTAGTTGAGCGTCGCCCCCGAGTCAAATGGCCCGGCTGGGGTTGTTTGCCTCAGCGCGGTGTAGCGATCGATCCTTGCGTAGTTGGCTGCCGTTTCGAGTTGCGACTCCCAGTAGGCCACCAGTCGGTCGCACGCGAGCCGCGAACCGCGATAGGCGGCTTCGTTCCAAAACGCCACGGCCCGCCGAAGGGCCTTCGGGCGGGAAAGCTTCATCCGGTAGCTGCCGAGGGCTTCGAGCGCTGGTGGGTAACCTTGGGCCGCCGCACGCTCGAGCCAAACACGGCTGCGCCGGTTGACCCCCAGGCGGAACTGGGCTTCGGCGATGCCTGCCTTGGCGGCCAGACTCAGCCTGGCTCGCAGCGCGCTCGAAGCCGGAGCGTCCAAGGCCCCCAGCTCTTGCTGAAGTTCGTCCCAAGCGTTTCGCTGCTTGGTCCGCCACGGATCACTGGCCAGGCAACTCAGGCACCGGGGAACGGTCCGCGCCAGGCGTCGTTTCAACCCCGGGTACGGACAAGCCTCGACAACCCGGCAGAACACTTCCGGTGCCGTGACGCGGAGGTCGGGTTTCTCATGCAGGCTTGCGGCGCACTCCCACCCCAGGAGCACTTTCAGCACGAGACCCAGGCTGTAGACATCACTGGCCATTCCGGGGCGCATTCCCGCTTTCTGTTCCGGGCTGGAATAGGCTTCGGTGCCCAGGTAGACACCTTCGTGCGCGGCCCACGGAGGAAGGTCCAGAACTCCGAAACTGAAGTCAAAATCCAAGAGCCTGGGTCTGCCCTGGACGACCAGGACATTGGACGGTTTGAGGTCACCGTGGACCACTCCCGCCTGGTGCAGGCGGACCACAGCGTAGCAAACCACGGCCGCCTGGAACCAGCGGTCTTCGGCCGCAAGGGCCGCGGAATCCAGACTCTGCCCCTCCAGCAGGGGGACCAACATGGCTACCCGCCCGTGTTCCTCAAAAACCCTCGAGGCCGGGACGACAAGAGCTCCCAAGCGGGCGATTCGGCGGTTCAGGGTTCGGGAATAGGCCAGGTACTCGGCAAACCAAGATTGGTCGGTGGCGTTGGGGAACCGGTAGCGCTTGAGAAGAAAGCGGCGGTTACCGACCTCGACGAGTTCACTTTCATTGGACTTAGTGGCCGAAAAAGGGCCGAGGGTTCGATAACGGACAGCCATTCTTAAGTCCCAGACTACTTCTTCGCAACCACCTCTGCAAACGGGTGATCGCCCGCGAACAGAGGCGAAGGTGACCCGCGCAGCGTCTGGTCAAAGAACCCCACCAGGTAGGCATTGAGGATGGCTGTGACCCGGGCGCTGTCAATAGGGCCCTTGAGCCCGATCAGCGGCGCGAGCGGCGACAAAAGGGGCAGATCGGAAAAGTCGAGGTGGCCAGTACCCTGGATCGCCACTTGTCCCAGCGAGCCCGTGGAGGCCTTCGAAAGCGTGGCGAACAGCCGGTTGTTCAGGCTCCCGGTGTCGTCGGCCCACTTCTGGCTGAACAGGTAGTACGAAGGTGTCGTGAGCCCCGAAGCGACCACCGCAGGTGCCACCGGCCGCATAAACGGGTCCATGCCCAGAACCGACTTGACCCTGGGGTCGCGGGCGGCGAACTGGAGGGCTGCGCCTCCGCCGGTCGAGTGGCCATAGACCCCAACTCTTTGCACGTCGATGGCGCCGAACAACTCGCTGGTGCTGTCGCCGTTTTGGACCAGCAAGTGGTCGAGCGTGAAGGCCAGGTCGCCGCTCCACTGTTCGACCAGCCGGTGGGCCGCTTCGTCGTACACGGCGTCGGGCGCTCCGTCGGGAAGCGCGGCCGGGTTGTTCGGCGCTATCGTACCGTCGGGGAAAACACTGGTGATCGCGCCGTAGGTGTGCTGCAAAGCCACCACCAGGTAGCCTCGGCTGGCCAGCTCGATGGCCTGCGCCGTGTTCTGGGCATCGAAGCCCTTCCAGCCGTGCGAGAACAGCACCAAGGGGTAACCACCGGTCTGCGGGGCCAGCTTCGCGATGGCAAAGGCCGTGGTCCGCGCCAGCGCCAGGTGATCGAGCGCAAACGAAGGGAGCCCCATGTACGCGGCCAGCGCCGGCGCGTAGACTTCGGCCCCTTCCATCCAAGGCGCCCGTTTATCACCCGACGTTGGCAGGGCGGGGTACCAAGCCCGGATCAGGAACCGCCTGGGCTCGTCCTTGCCCGACCAGACTTCTTTGCGCGACGTGTCGACGAGTTCAAAAGTGCGGGTTCCGACGGCCAAGGTTCCCCCCGGCTGAGGCAAAACGGGTACTGGCACCAGGATGGGGACGGCCGTCGCAACGACCAGCACCAGTAGTAGGGGGATCCCGGTCTTCCACCCCGTTTCGCGCTTGAGCGCAAGGCCCGCCACCGCCCAAAGTGCCAGCACAGCCGCGAGCCCATAGAGCCCCAGCATTTCCCAACGGTAACCTTCCCAGACGAGGTGAAGGCCGAGGAGCAGCAGCGAAGCCGGCGGAAGCCAACGGACAACAAGGGGCCGGGGCTTCGGCCACACTAAGAAGAGGGCCAGAACAATCGGTATTAGCAGTTCCAACGCACGCATGTTGGGCCTCCAGAAGCTTCGCTGAAAAAGAATATCCACAAAGTTCGGCCTTAGGGATAGCCTCGCACCGGTACTTTGAACCCCCGCCCCACCGCAACCTCAATCGGAAGTGTTGAAAGAAGCGATTCGTTGGGTTAGCCTTACCTTTATATGAAGCCCTTTGAATGGATCCCCGGCCTCAACCTCGGAATCGAAATGATCGACTCCGAGCACAGGCACCTTTTTGAACTCTACAACCGAGCCGTTTTTGCCAACGACGAGCGATTCGAACGTGACGAGCTCTTTCAAGATCTGATGGACTATGCCCACAAGCACTTTACCGACGAAGAGCAACTGATGGAATCTGCCGGCTACCCCGACCTTGAGCCCCACAAGAGCCTGCACAGAAGTTTCGTTCGGCGGGTGGAATCGCTGCGAAGCTCACCGGATTGGCAGGTGTTGGATTTCTTTCACGAATGGCTTTTTCGACACATTATGGCCGAGGACACGAAGATCAAGCGCTTTCTGGATTCCCGGAAGTAGGAACGGTCGTCCTGCATGGCCGCGGAAGCCCCTAACGGGGCAGAAGCCCGCCTAGGTCCTTTTCTACTCGACACTAACTAAAAACCCTCTCCTCCTGCGTACTACCCAGCGATGGAGGGCCTTGATGACAATGCAAAAAGCAGCGAAGACCTTGGGTCTGTCGGGAGTTGTTACGGCGGCGTCCGCACGGAAGGCCTACCGGAAACAAGTGATGGAGTGGCATCCCGATGCGCTGGCCTCTCGGGGGTCGTCGTCAACCAAGAACGCAGAACTGAAGATCCGCACGATCAACGCCGCGTGGGAGTTCCTGGAACCCCTTCTTGCTGAAGCTGGGCCGGCGGGCATCCAATTTGGCAACGAAACCCGAAAGGCAAAGCCTCGCTACAAGCCGTCGACAAAGCGGTACGACGAAGCGACGCGCGCTGAGCAAGAGGCTAGACGGGAAGAGGCAGCGGCAAGGGCCCGGCAGGAGGCGGCCAAGAAGCACGAGGAGGCTCTTCGAAGCCAGAAGGAAGCCAGGCGAGAACAAAGCGACGCCAGGCTTCGAAAGGCGAAAACCTGGGCAAGGCGTCGCGCCAAGAGCCTACTAACCTTTGCGGGTGGGTTGCCGGCTCTCTGCATTTACCTCGTCCTTGTGTTTGAGGGCGAAGTGAACTTGTTCTATACCGTCTCCCTTTTGCTACCAGCCCTAGTGGACTTCGTCTTCGGCTTCCTGCTCTGGAGTGCAGAAAGTGAGCCTACATCGACTTCCTGATGGTTAGGGCGCACTACTTCACAAACCCGCGAGGAACCTCGTCCCAGGTTCGGCCATCGAGAACGCGTTCCTGTACCCTGTGACTAGACCCCAGTTGTTTGATGAAGAACTTGATGTCGTGCTCCACGGCGAAGTCGCGCACTTTTCGCACCCAGTCGAGGTTGATGGGGATCGCGTCCTCCGCTCCGGTCTCTGAACCGATGACAATCCACTCGACGCCGTGGAACCCTGTAAGGTCGATCGGTCCGTACATGGGCTCAATCATCACGATCTTGTGCTTGGTGGGAGCCTTGAGCAGGTGGGGGAGGCGGCCGTTCGCGTTCGCTTGGTCTTCCACCGAAACGCTCAGCGCGAGGTAGTCGGGCATACCGTGCGGGTACCGGGCGTTGAGGATCAGCGAGGCGCGCTCGGCCCGCTTGGTCCACAAAACATATTTTGGCGTGATCCGTTTGGCTAACGCCACCTCATCAATGATGTCGAGAACGCGGTGGACGACATCGGTCGAGACTTTGTCCCAGAACAGGTCACCGTGCTGAACGATGCCGATGACCCCGTTCTTCGCCTTCAGCGCTTCGGGCGACAGTCGTTTTTGGAACACATAGGGTTCATTCAGCTTCACCTCGGGTGGTATGTTGCCGAGCCTTTGCTGCCACTGGAAAATGCCATCCAGGTACCAGCAGTTGCGGCAACCGAGCGACGCGCGCTCGCAACCGATGATGGGGTTCCAATCCCCTGTCAGAATGTCGCCAGGACTATTTTTTGCCATTTAGTTCTCCTCCGCGAAGGCCGCTTCCAAGGATTCCAGCCTGAGAACGGCGCGAGTGTCCAGAGGGGTAGGCTGGTTGTTGACGATGACCAGCTTGCCACCCCGGCGTGCACACAGACCAGGCAGGCTGGCTGCGGGCTGGACCGTCACGCTCGAGCCAAGGACCAGCATCACGTCGGCACGCTCGGCTTCGGTCTGCGCCTGTTCCCAGGCCCGCTCGGGCAAGGACTCGCCAAAGAAGGTGATGTCGGGCTTGATGGGGCCCCCGCAGGTGCACCGGGGCGGAATGTCGCCCGCCTTCACGCGGTGCTGAATCTCGGCGAACTCGAACTGCTTTCCGCAACCAAGGCAGGTGTGGCCGAAGGGGCTCCCGTGAACTTCGATCACCTGCTGTGAGCCGGCCTTCTGGTGAAGTTGATCGATGTTCTGGGTGATGATGGCCTTGAGCTTGCCTTCCCGTTCCAGGCGGGCCAGGGTGTGATGGACCAAACTCGACTCGACTTTCTGGTCGCCGTAGAGTGCCGAGCAGAACGAGCGGTAATAGAGGGACGGATCCCTGCGGAATACCGCGATGTCGAAGATTCTCAGGTTGTCCGGGTTCGAATGGAGTCCTTTGGTACCACGAAAGTCGGGCAGCCCTGAAAGGGTTGAGACCCCAGCCCCGGTGAACGCGACCAAGTGGGTCGCCGAATCGATGAGTTTCTTGAGTTCAGCTTGCATTGTTCGCCTCCATTTTCGGTTTGTTTCGCCAGCGTACGACCCGTTGCACGGCCCATCCTATCCCGAAAACCAGCCGCCAGGGCCGCCTTTTCGAGATCTCACGCTGCAGATCGACCCGAAAGTAGTGCCTACTTGCGGAGTAGAGCCGGTTACGCTGGAGCTCCGAGAGTGCAAAGTAGAGGTACGAGAGTGTTCGCGGGCTGCAGTGTGAAACCAGCCTGTAGAACTCGTGGCCCGGGCGGTCTTCCAAGAACGAAAGCTCCGGCCATGACCGGTGATTGCGGTTCCGGATCGGAGTCTCGAAATCCTGCGACGGAATCCCGAGCATCTCGAATTGCGAAATAGGCTCACCAAGAACCTGCCCCAGCCGCTCCAGCAGAAGCGAAGGCTCTTCGCGAAAGGCCAGCGCCATCGTCGCCCGCCAGACCAGCAGGACTTCGAGGCGGGCCCGTGAGGTCTGTCCCGGACCCAAGGCTTCTTCCAGGAGGGCTTCGAGGAGTTGGGGCACCTGAACTCCAGCGCTCACCTGGTCGAAATACGGTCGGAAAAGCGGGGGGAACTCCGGCGGCAGCTCGAGGGCCCGGTGCGGCCCGAAGTCAGCGACGGCTGAGCAGTTGTCCTCCGAGGACCGCACCAGCTCCACGAGTTGATCCGCAAACCTGTGCAGAGCTTGGCGTCTCGAACGTCGGAGGGCAGTGGTTCGCAAGAGACGGAGAAAGTGAGCCTCAAATTGCTCGTCCAGGTCGTCACGCAGTATGCTCATTCGGGAAGCTCCAGCAGATAGATGATCTTCCACCGGGCAAAGTGTCGCTTGAACTTGGCGACAAGGCCGACCAACTCGAGTTCGATCAGTTCAGGGTCGAGGAACGAAGCCAGCTCCAGAACATCGTACAGTTGGTACGCGCCAAGGGCTCCGAGCAAACGGGACCGTGTCCGCTCACCGACGGCAAAAAAGAGTTGCGCCAACTCCTTGTTGGTGAACGTCGCGAGGAGGTAGGGCAGGTCCTTGTCGCGAATCTCGTCGATCGGTTCGAAGTCGCTTGACCCCTCCCCAGGGAACTTGACCTCGGGCGGAGGCGGCACCGCCTCCCAGTCTGAAACGCCCTGGATGAGCCGACGAAACGACTGTCGTACGAGCCAGCCACTCTCGTCACAGGCGATCGCCTTCGCCGCTCGCCAGATCAGCAGCACCTTGAGAAGGCGAAGTCCCTGAAGGCGCTTTCCCTCGATCTCCAGGAGGAATGTCCGTCGGTTGGCATGACTTCCCGTGTTCCTGTTCAGGTCCGGCCCCCCCGCCAAAAGCAGGCGGACCACAGCGTCCTCATCCTTGGCGACGAGGTCTCGCCAAAGGTGCCCAGGCAGGGCCCGGGACTGGTTGACGTAGTGCGTCAGTCGCTCTGCCAGAGGTGTCAGCTTTCGTCGTCTGCGCCAAGGAAGCTGCAACTCCCTCAGGTGGCCGTAGAAATGCTGGGCGAAGTCGCGTTGCTCGAACTGTTCGAAGGTTTCCATGACACAAGTACGTCGATGGTCTCGTTTTTCGCTCAAAAGGTTCAAGGCAATTCAAGCCCAACTTCTCTGTTTTTTCTTTTTACAAGTGGGAAAGAGGCCGTTATATCACTTCTTCTGGCCAGCAAAGATTGGCAAAGCCAAGATCGACAGTTCGCTCTTTGAAATCCCTATTTATCGCGTTTCAGATCAAGGAGGTAGGTATGAAGTGTTCCCCAGAAGTGTTTGCCCACGCGTGTGTGGGTTATTTTTCCGACCCAAGTACGAAGTCGCGCGAAGCGTTCTTCCGTTGCGCTCTGGCTTTTTCGCGCGAGCAGGCCAGAAAACACGTCTACTTTTCCGCCCATGGTTTTTCCGACCGTGAGGTCCTCATCGAAGAGGTGGTTTCCGAGGTCATGGAATTGTTGGTCCTCGAAATCGCCAAACCTTACTTTCACGCCCAGGTGTGGATCGACAACCCGATCGGTTGCCTGAAGACCTTTGTTTACCACCGCGCGATTTCGTTCTTTCGACGCGAAGGACTCTACCAGTTTCGAAACCTGAACTCTTGGTCCTTCGATGGGCCCAAAAGTGTGGCTTGATCTCGTACAATAGAAGGGAGGTGAAATGTCGCTCTACTCAATGGATCATTCAGAACCGAGCGCGGAAGAGTGCTACTTCCGCGAGGATGAACTCCGGCAGCTGCGGCAGTTTGTGGCGACGCTCGAGCCGAGGCTTCGAAAAGTCTTTCAACTGCACTTTGCCGAGGGCCTGCCGAGCCGTGAGGTGTCGTTGCGGTTGGGGTGTTCGGTGAGTGAAGTGTACCGGGCGTCCCGCAGGATTAAGGGTCTGCTGGGCGGGTTTTTGAGAAACAGGAACTGATTTTCAAGGAGGGTCGATATGAAGGAAGCACCAGAATCGTGGCACACCGCCGACAAGAGACGATGGAAAAGTATCTGGGAGAAATATGTTCACGAAGACTTGGAAGGGTATGAAGATCTCCGGTATTGCGCCATTAGGTCAATTTCCCAGTCAAGCTACCGCCCGCACTACATTCATGTTTGGGGCATCAAGGCCGGACATGTGCGTATGGTCACCTACGCTTCGTACGGGGAGACCGGCAATGGCAAGATTGAAAACCTGACTTTCGATGGCACGTACCACACCACCAGAGAGGAACTTAGCAGCAGCTACACTTGGCTTCGTGCGATTCCTGCTGACCTATCATGGTATTACGATGGAAAAGATGAACCTATTGGTCGCAAGGGGAGACATCGGGGAATCAAGGTATGAAACCCAGTCGCGCCGACAGGCGCGATCGGGGTCATCGAGGACCGAAGTGATGTCCGAGATCGTCGATCATGTTTTCGCCGTAAAGGACAGCACCGTCCTCAACGGCCTCGAAGCCAAGTGGGGCGAACTTTTCCCTCAAGCCTCGGGATTTCCACTCTACGTTGCCGGTGCGAGTTGGCCAACAGCCGAGCACCTGTACCAAGCTTGCAGATTTCCCGAAAATCCCGAGCTGCAGGACGAGGTTCGAGGCGCCCTGGACCTTTTGGAACTGAATCGGATCGTAGAACGAAACTCTGCCATGGCCCGGCCGGACTGGGAATTAGTCAAAGTCGACTTCAAACGGTGGGCAATCCACATGAAGTACGCCCAACACGTTCGCAATATGCACTTCCTCCTGGCTCTGACCGGCGAGTCCCCCATCGTCGCGTGCAAACCCGAAGATGGCTATTGGGGTACCTCTGCGACTTCGACGCAGACTCTCGTTGGGCGAAATGTGCTTGGTGGATTGCTGGCAGAACTTCGCGCGCTGGTCCGAATGCTTCCAACCGCCATGCGCTTTCTTGCAATTCCACCTGAGGTGGAAGGCGCGAAACTCCTGGGTGAGCCGATCGGTCCCCTGTCTGCCAGGGAGCTTCCGGGGTTCACGGCGTTTCGACCTCACCAGAAGGCTCGGCGACTCGAGGTCGACGTCCAGAAACTTCGCGACATCAAGGGACCCAACTTGCTCGAGCGCTACAAGGACAAGCTACCCATCGCACTGATGATTAAGAACCCCGTCTTTCGCGAGGGTGACCGGTCAAACTCGGCACCGTATCTCCTTGCCGGCAAGGTCGTCGGCACAGGCGATTTTCCCAGCGACTTGAATGTTCCGACGCCGCGACGGCGCCGATCTGCGTCCTGGGACTGGGAAGAGGAGGATGATGATGGCGTTGAACTCAACCTCAACCGGTACGACCTTAGTGCTTCCGACGAGAACTGCGCGGCCTTTGGGGTCGACTACTGCATCGTTTGGCTGCATCCTGACGACATCGAAGCGACGGAGATTTTCTTCGTTGATACCTGGCTGGCGGGTGGTGATGACCTGAAATCCCTGTTCCAGGAGTTCACGCATTTGAGCCGACTGGTCGTGGGTATGAAACTCGACGAGAAATATGACGAGCCCGAGGGCTGGGATCCGACGATGTGGAGCCGCATCTGCGACAAGCTCCGCGCGCTTCCCGAAGGCGGGCCAACGAAGAGGCAGTGGGATGAGTGGGAACAATGGGATACCGAAGATGCCTTCCAATAATTCTGCCGACTCGCACGGCGGCGCACGTCTTCTCACCAAATCGCTGTTTTCGCTCGGTCTGGAATGTCCCACGAAGGTCTACTACTCGCTGAACTCCGAGTACAAGAACCAGAACTCCGAGGACGAGTTCCTCAAGGCGCTGGCCGACGGTGGCTTTCAGGTGGGCGCTCTGGCGCGCTGCCTTTTCCCCGGAGGAGTCACGGTTGAGACCCTCGATCGGAGCCAGGCGATTGTGGAGACGACGGTCTTGCTGGCCCACGAGGGAGCTGTCGTCTTTGAAGCGGCAATTGCCCACCAGTCCCTGCTGATTCGGGCCGACGTGCTGGTGAAGAAGGGCAACACACTCAACCTCTACGAAGTGAAAGCCAAGTCGTGGCACCCTGAGAATTCCCTGTTCAAGAAGCGGGGCAAGCGGGCGCTTTCGTCACAATGGACGCCTTACCTTTGTGACGTCGCCTTTCAGGCCTATGTGCTTCGCAGGGCCTTTCCCGACTTAGAGGTTTGGTCGCACTTGCTTCTGGTCGATCAGACCAAGTGGACTTCCGTCGACGGTTTGAACCAGAAGTTCAAGATTCAGCCAGCTGGTGACCAACGTGGACCGAGAGTCCAGGTTGCCGGCGACGTCACCCCCGGGGCCCTCGGAACCCCGATTCTGATCGATGTCCCCGTAGACGAAGTGGTCCAAGGTATCCTCGACGGGACCCTCTTTGAGAAACAGGGCCGAGACTTCTCCGGCTGGGTCAACGCCTTGGCGCAAGCAGTCGACCTTCGGCAGAGATGGCCTGCGACTCTCGGCAAAGTTTGTCGAAACTGTGAGTTCCGAACCAAGGCTGGTGACAGCGAAACCGGGTTCAAGAGTGGCTTTGAACAGTGCTGGTCAAACGAAGGGGGTCTCTCGAAGGAACAGTTGGCGAAGCCCACGGTACTCGAACTCTGGCGCAATCGCGACGCGGCCGAACAAATCCACGAAGGCCGCTACCTACTAGAAGACCTGACCGAAGATGACTTTCCAGACAAGGACTCCAGGCAGTACCTGCAATATAGGAAGGTCGTCACCGGCGACAAGCGTCCGTTTGTCGACAAGGAAGGCCTCCGTACCGCTATGGCCCGAGTGAGGTTCCCGCTCCATTTCATTGACTTTGAGACGTCCATGTTGGCACTCCCGTTCCATCGGGGACGTCATCCCTACGAGCAGTATGCGTTCCAGTTCAGCCACCACCAAATGGCGGCCGATGGGACCTACCACCACAAGGACCAGTTCCTAGGCACGACTCCCGGCATGTTCCCCAACTTCGAGTTTGTCCGCGCGCTCAGGTCGGCACTTTCCCACGATCTGGGAACCGTTTTTCGCTACGCCAATCACGAGAACACCGTTCTGAACCAGATTGCCGCCCAACTGGAAACCTCGACCGAACCCGACAAGCGGGAGCTCATCGACTTCTGCGAGACTCTGACTCACGACGGCAAGACAGGCCGCGTTGGAGTCCGCGACATGGTGGACCTCCTCGACTGGGTCAAGAAGTACTACTATCATCCCAGCATGGGGGGCTCGAACTCGATCAAGGCCGTGTTCCCGGCCATCCTCAACAGCAGTTCTTGGCTCCAGGCCAAGTACTCCGAACCCATCTACGGAGACACGATCACCTCGTTGAACTTCGGCCCGACGGTGATGGTCCAAACGGACTCCGCGACCGGCGAGGTTGTCTCACCCTACAAGAACCTCCCTCCCGTGATGAAGGGCGTGAACGGCGATCGGGCGGGGATGTACTACGGGGACGCGGAGACCATCCAGGCGGGTGGTGCTGCGGCAACGGCGTTCGCGAGGCTTCAGCTTTCCGATGTCCCTGTGGACGAGCGCGTGCAGATTGAGAAGGCGCTGTTGCGGTATTGCGAGATCGATACCCTGGCCATGGTGATGATTTGGGAGGGGTGGCGGGAGATGGTCGCGGCCCCTAGTTGAGTCCTCCTAGTCGTAACTGAGGAGAATGGGATGCGCGTTGCCTCTCTCCCGAAACCCAGGTGGTAGACGCTTGCCGAGATAGAGACTGACTATCTTGTGATCCTCAACAAGCCGACCGTAGAATCCGTACCGCCCATCGAGATGGTCATTCTTTAGGGGAAAATTGGCCTTATTCGACTCAACCCACTCTTCTACTTCAATGACGCCAACGACCTTACCTCTGAACATTGCGAGAACATAGTCGGCAACCTTTACTCTTTCCAATCGTTCCGTCCCGAGTTCCCACTGATACTGCGCTGCCGCCAGTGGTCCCAGGTTGACGTAAGTCTTGTTCACGCAGATCAACACGACCTTGTCCTTAAACTCAATGTACTCGTCCATACTCTCCCCCTTGTCGCTTCAAAATGGTAGTCCCATTTCCGGAACCGATCAACAGCCGTCTACAGCCGGACTCGGATGAGGTCCGAGTCATTTCCCCTCTACCCCCACCACCTGCCTCAACAACAAGAAGTTCGGCAGCTCAGGTGGCGTCACAGTCGTAAGAGCCTCAAACCCACCAACCAGAAACCCCGTGCGGAGCTCCATCAACAACTGACCAAGAACATTCTGACCAACCAGCTGACCTTCTGGGGTTTCCTTGGCGCCCCAGAACTTGTCCTTGTGCGACTTCTCGACGATGAGCTTTGGGTCTGTCGCCTTCAGAACCGACCCGAATGTTCGACCATGCTGCGACAATTTGAGCCGCAAGACCCATCGCATAATTTCGACCCGTGCGGAATCCCAGTCGGGTCGCGACTCCGCCCGGTGCGGCTTGCCCTTCATCTTGGCCGACATCGGACTGGCCTGGTCCCGGATAAGTCGCTGAACGTCGGGAAGTGTCGGAAAGCGACAGGCCTGGTAGAGCGCCTCGGTCGTGGGCCATGTGTAGTCACCGACCTTGATAGGAAAGCCGCCGGCCATATTGGAAAGCTCACCCCACTGTTCGTGGGTCTTGTGGACGACAACGCAGTTCCTGGGGTCGAAAGTCTGTTCGTGTTCAATCATGGATGGGTCACCTCACACCATAGTACGCGGGTTGGCCCGTTTTTGGTTTGAGTTGCAGCGATAGTCGTCACCTGCGAAGCGCTTCGTGCTCCCAGTTTCCACCGGGCCAACCGATCTGAGTCCCGACGACTTGCACGAGGTACGTGCCGAAGTCGTAGAGAAACGGCACCGACACGCGGACCGGCTTGGATTCGTCGACGACGTAGACTGGGGCTGCAAAGAAAGCCAGGTGCTCCTTCCGTGTCGTTGTCTCGAGACCCGTCGTCTCTTCGTAGCCACGTTTCCGATCTTGGCGGGGAAGTCGCACAGGCTGGGATAGTCTTCCACGGGGCCGAAACTATCAAACAAGAACTTTGGATCCATCTTGCACTCAAGTACGCTCCCGGTCCGCCATTTTTGTTGAAGAAATAATGCGCCCGGTGGCGTACCTTTCATGACTGCGAACAACCCAGGAGGAACTCATGAGCTATGACCAAGCTACTTTTTGCTCGATGACAGGCACGCCCGAGACCGTGAAGGAGGTTAAAACGTTTCTCAACGACCAAACAATTCCTGACCGTTTGGCCGAACTGTTGCCAACCGACTACTTCGATACCGAGGAGTTTGGCTTGGCCTCCCGGTTGGTGCTCAAGGGAGATCTCGGCATGGGCAATTTCGACTGCGAGGATGCCCTGTTGGAACTCAGCGCCTGGTTCCCCTTGCTGACCTTCGTTTTGACCGTCGACCTGTTCGAGGATGGTCGGGACGTGACCACGATCCGCGCCGGTGAAGTGGTCGACTCCGATCACGAGGATCCCGAGGAAGAGGAAGAAGAGGAAGAGGAAGAAGATTGAGTTCTGTTGCCGGAGCGCAACACTTCGATATCACCGTCCTCGGTGCCACCCACATTGAGGTTTCCGGCGATCCGGTAGCCGAAAGTGAAGACGACGCGTCGCGGATCCTTCCGGGGAAGGCAGCCATAGAGCGGAATGCCTTCTTCGACGATGGCACCAACCTCGTGTACAGGGCCTTTTGAACCCGGCGTGACAATCAGCCAAATACCCTCTGAAACGGCCACACATTCCCTTCGGGGTTATGATCCTTGCCGCTGTTGTGGTCGTCGATGATGGCGAACACCAGCGTCGAGAAGTGGCCCTCAAACTCCTTCTCCTCCAGGATCTCGGCGAAGAGCTCGGCAACGTGGCCCGGAGGGTTTCGGAAGGCACCGCAACCAAAGGCGCTCAAAACCGCCACCTCGTAACCATGGGCGATCAGGATGCGGAAGATCGTCCGGATTTTCTGCCGGGTTGGTTCGACCATCGATGGGGCGATTCGGAACTCGCGACCTACCTGAACGAGGTCAGGGCGATTAATGGCGGGAACGCTCACCACGCTGAAAACAGCCGGTGCGATCGCCGGGGAATACCCCGTTGTCTCGCTGGAGCGGAAGAAGGTGATCTCGGGCGAGAAACAACCTCCCGTCTGCTGATCGAGGGGATACCGATCGGTCGGATGAGATGGCAAACCAAATTGTGCCGCGAGACCGGGTTCGAACGGAAACAACGACGCAAACAAGTTCGACCGGCGAAACAGGTTTTCTTCCTGCGCTCCCGCGCCTCCAAGCACGCCACCACCAGGCTTTTGCCTGTTGGCCATGTTGAGAACCACCGGTTTTTGGCCTGTGGCAAGAAGCAACCTTGCGGCCTCGATGCAGTCGGCTTCAACCACAACGGTCTTCAAGATCTTTCGGACAGGAGGCGAAACAGCGGCGGGCGGCGAGGCGTAAAGTTGAGCTGGTTTGACCTTCAGTAGTTTTGGGTCGGCCTTTACCAGCTTCACGGTATCCTGGAAGATCCCTTGGCGCAGGGCGTGCAGTTTGTCGCGGTCTTTCGCGGCCGAAGCCTCAAAAAACTGTTGCCGCCATTCGGTGTTGTTCATGTATTTCTCCGGACTCAGGTTTTTTCTTTAGGAACTCTTAGCACTTGGTGAAACACCGAGTTTTCCTCGGCAACCTGCGCGAACAACGTCATGCACGAACCCAGCTTCTTGTCATCTGGAGGGTCAAAAACGGCGCGCGCAGGCAGTCCAAGTGCCAAAAAGGCAGCGGTGGTCTCGCGCAGACGCGGGCCGAGAAGCTGATTTTCACCCAGTCGTCCAGATCGTTGCCCTTCAGGGGACTGTTCTTGCGCAGTTCCTGCTGCGAATCGGACAGCGACTTCTGTTCCACCCAAACCAAACGCGGAAGTTTCACCGCCTCGCCCTCGCGCAACGCTTTTTGGGCAGTCCGGACCCAATGGGCAGCCAGCGGGGCTGCGCAGGTGGTGTGAATCGCGGGAAACAACGTGATTTCGAAGGTCATGGGACGCTCCTTGGTCGATATTCTCGTTCAATTCGAAGGATAGTTCACAGCCATGCACCAATAGCGCATGAACGTCCACGTCTTTTTCCGTTGCCCTGGCCACCACGTGATCGGACCGGGACTCTTGGCCGGCTGGCGCTGGACCATCGCCGCTTCAGGCTTCGCAAACCTGGTGCGGGACCCCGGTTGCAAGGTCTGGGGTCTGGTCTACTTGGACCCGCGCGGTGGAGGAAGGCGTGGCCTCTCCCGCCTATCTGGCGAGCACCTTCTGCGCCAGCTGCAGGTCGTGGGCGCGGAAAAACTCGTCCATGGCGACACGAATTGCGCGCAAAATCCCGGAACGGCTTCGTACAGGTTGCAGGAGGCCCTATGGTCCGCAAGTCCCGCTCCCGCCGAAAAGTCAACAATCCAGAACCGTCTACCGAACAAGCTCACTTTGTCCTGGTGGCGGCCGTCGAAGTTCTGAGGCGCCGACACTACGACGAGTCATTGCTCCGAATCCTCGACCAGAAACTCCCTCCCGATCTGCTGAGCCGCTGCGTTGAGGCTTTTCTTTCAGGCACCGGCCGTGCGACAGAATCCTCGACCTCAGTCTGCACCTCGCTCTCGGATTTTATGGTGGAGTTCGTGGACGGAGACCAGATCAAGCGTTTCGAACGTGGCATTCAACGGTTTGTCGAACCCCTGCTCGCGAGCTGGGTCGTTGGTGAGGGCTGCCAGTTCCCCCAGCGTGTGGTCAAGCTCGGAGAGATCCTCAAGCTGCCGTCCGACGAGCAATGGTTGCTCTGGACTGTCCACCTGATTCAGGATGATCCGGACATCATGCGCATTCTTCGTCATTTTGAGGGCGACTTCAACGAGCAGATTTCAATTCTCAGTCGGCTTCCGCGGGAACAAGTCAGCGCGTGCATGCAGGAAGGCTCTTCGCTCCGCGAAACCGGCGTGTTCGATTCCAGCCCCTTTCTAGACAACCAATTGGCTCGGTGGGCGGCAGACTTTTTGCGTACCGGTGACCATGACCGGTTGCTCGAGAAAATCGCCAAACAGGACTCAGGCGAGGTCTACCCCGTCGATAGTTTCCCGATTCGGGCCGACGAGAAGGAGTGTCTTGAACTCCTGCTGAAGTCAGGCCGGGCGGTGAATATCCTTTTCTGGGGCCAGCCAGGTTCCGGAAAGACCAGCCTGGCCCGCTCGGTGGTGCGGGCTACGGGCAAGGTGCCCTATGGATTGCATCTCCCGGTCGACGCGAGCAACGCCACCACCGAACGGATGTCGGCGCTCAAGATGGCTCCTTTTCGCCTCAGTCCCCAGACCGACGTGCTGATTGTCGACGAGGCCGAACCTTTGCTCGATGTTGACAGCGGTCGCCGCTCGCAGGGGAAGGCCTGGATCAACCGCTGGCTCGACTCGAGCGTTCTGCAAGTCATCTGGATCGTGAACAACCTTGAGGACCTCCACGAAGCCGTGCGTCGCCGTATGGACTTCAACCTGGGTTTCGAGGGCATGTCGGAGCGCCAGCGTCTGGGCGCGTGGAAGGCCTTGACTGCAGACCTCGTGAGTTCGGGTCGCCTCGAAGTGCCGGTCATCGAGCGTCTTGCTCGCGAATACAGCGTCAACACCAACGCGATCAAGAAGAGTGTCGCGGTTCTTGGAACAGCAGGTGCCGTCCAAGAGTCAAAGAAGAATGAACGACTTCTGCGGGTGCTCCTGGAACGCCATCAGGAGATTCTTTCCAAGGGAGCCCCCGGTGGCACGGTCAAGCAGTTGTCCAGCGTCTATGATCTGTCGCTGGTAGGCTGTGACCACGACCTGAAAGAGGTTGGCGACACGCTGGCCGAGTTTCAGCGCCAACGAGAAAGGCCCGACTTTGAGGGCCGCTGGAACGCCCTGTGCTCTGGCAAGCCGGGAACCGGGAAGACCGAATGGGTCAAGTCGATCTGCTCGGACTTGGGCATGCGGCTCACCTACGTTTCCGGTGGCGACGTCATCTCACCGTTCGTGGGAATGACCGAGCGCCGCATTGCCCAGATGTTCCGCACCGCGCAGGACGAGGGCAGCGTGCTGTTCCTCGACGAGGCCGACAGCCTGCTGCGCAGTCGGGAAGGGGCCAAAAACCCCTGGGAGATCACCCAGGTGAACGAGTTTCTCACAAGGATGGACAACTTCAGCGGCGTCTTTTTTTGTGCCACCAACAGCCTGGAAACTCTTGACCCCGCGCTTATGCGCCGTTTCACGTGGAAGCTGACTTTTCGTCCGCCAGAGGCAGAAGCTCGGGTGAGACTCGTCAGCGCACGCTTTCCCGGCCTTGTGTTCAGCGAGGCGCAGCAGGCTCGGATCCACAGACTCGAGGGACTGACGCCGGGAGACGTGCAGATCGTTTGGGACCGGAACCGCTACAGTCCGGCTTCGACTGCGCTCTCGGTTGTCGAGGCCTTGGCTTCGGAAGTTTCCGCCCGAAGCGGTCAGAGTTCCACCGGGAGGATCGGGTTCCACTGATGGCGCCCCGGTTTCCGATTCCCATCAGGCTTGGAGCAAAAAAAACTCCCGCTACAGGAGTTTGGTGGAGATTCGCAAAGCGGATCTCCAGGCGCTTTCCGTAGGAATGCGCCAAGCGCCTGATGGGAATCCCTTCCAGTCGGTCACTTCGTGTGACCTCCTTCCAGGCCGCCTACGCCCGCTTTCGCCGGCATCGTGTCCTACGATTGCCCTACGGACGGACTCGCGGAGTACCTCGACGCAGGGGCGAGTATCTTGCTGCAGAATCAGCTGCACTTCGGCGAGGACTCTGGCGACGGCGGCCTGGCGGGTCAATCGTAATACCTGATCGTGTTCGTGGTGATAGCTATGTCACGCGTGAACACCCGGCTGTAGTTTTTCCCGACTGTTCCCTCGGCGGCATAGAGCAAGTATGGAAACACTACGGATAGGTCACTGGTCTCTCCGTAACTTCCAACCGATAGTTGCCAGAGGAGAATGGGGTCTCCGTCCGAGTCGACCTTCTTGGCGTCGAAGGCGTTCAATGAGACCATCCTCAAGAAACTGGTCACTTGATTCGATTGGTACCCAGTGACTCCGAGTCTAGTATTTTGCGTCGTCGTCATGTCGAGTGACAATGCATTTCTACCAGCAGGGCGAATCACTCCCGTCGTGGTGGACTCCCCGGTTGGGACTTGGCCGAAAACCGGGCTGTTGACTGTGGATGAAACTGGACTCCCAATGCTGTACGAGAGGTATACCACTTGGTCGAAGTCGTTCCCCTTGGTAGCGACGACGGCACCGTTACGCTCAAGGAATCTGCTCACCATATGGGCATAGTTCTGGTATGCGAAATCGTACTTCGCGGCCTTTGGATCAGCGCGCTGAACGGAAACTTTCGTCCCCGCCCTGAATCCACCGACACTTCGTGCTGAAATGCTTGCCGTCATGGTGCTACACGATGACAGCAGAGCTACGGCCAGAAACCCGGCTACTAGACTAATACGGATGCGAATGGCGCCACCCCCTTTCTTCTCTAATCTCGTCGGGTTTTTCAACCCCGTCAACGCTTGTCTTCCCGTATTTTAAGCCCTGTATACTTCGTAGTTATTTACCCGCCACTCCACCCCCATCAGAGATAAGCTTCGTCTGGGATGTATACGTTCAGGCTCAGCGCCACGGCCTGCGCGTCGTCGTGGCTTGCCTTGGTCCCGTCGTCGGCCACCCCCGTCGAGAGTTTGCGGCGCTTGCCGGTGATCGGGTCAGGAAATTACGCCCGCCAGTACCTTGCACCCGAGGGCGTGAGGTCGGAAACGAGCTTGAGAGCGGCCTTGCTTGAGGACATAAAACTACCCTTCCTGCCCTATGTTCTGCCCTACGTTGGGCAAATCGGTCGGGCGGTACGGGGCGGGAAACCAGCAAACCCTTGCGGCACAGTGGGTTGAAACAGCGCCTGATGGGAATCGAACCCACGTCTTCAGCTTGGGAAGCTGAGGTAATAGCCATTATACGACAGGCGCGCGAAGGACTTCACAATACCCCCAGTTCCGGTGCAAAGTCAACTCCGATGAAATCTGCCATTGCCTCGGTTCTGTGGTTCCTCGTGGCTTTTTCCTTGCTGGGCTGCACCTCACGTGGCCCCCGGGAAGTCGCGGAGCACTACCTGGACGCGCTCGCACGGTTGGATTTCGGTGCTGCGGCGTCTGACGTTGCCGACGAGGGCAAGGCCAGCCTCGAATTGATCGCGCAGCTCCACCAGACCCTCACCGCAGATGAGCAGGAGAAGTTCCGCTTGCGTGACTGGCAGGTCACGGGCCACCAGCAGCAGGCGAACCGTGCCACAGTCGACTTCGTCTTCGACACGACCAAGATTGGCCAGTTGACCTTGATCAACTACGCGGGCACTTGGAAGGTCGTGTCCAGGAAAACCTTCTAGCGTATCAACTTAATTCGTCAAATGTTCAGGATCGACTTCTTCGATATCGATCAACTGGCGAATGGCGGCCTCGGGAGGAAGTTCCTTGTTCAGGATTCGGTACACCACCGGGATAATCTCAATCTTGGGTTTGTATTTTTCGTACAGGGCCCAGGCGTGCCGTGCCGCCATCACGCCCTCGGGCAGGTAGCCGATCCGGCTGATGTTGGCGATCAGGTCGTCGATCGAACTGTAGCTGTCGAGCAGGTTCTTGAGGATGATGTCGCGGCCGAAGCGGCGGTTTCGTCCGAAGGGACTGCGACAGGTCACGTCGAGGTCTCCTACTCCGGCGATCGAGGTGAAGGTTTCGGGGTGCGTTGCCCCCAGGGCCTTGCCCAGGATCTGGATCTCGTTGAGGCCTGCGGCCAGCAGCAGGCTCTCGGTGTTGTCACCGAACACCGGCGAGCGCTCCTTGAGCGCGTCCATGATGCCGAAGGCAATGGCCACCACGTTCTTGAGGGCCGCGCACACCTGCACCCCAACCACGTCCATCGAAGCGAACACCTTGAGTGTGCGCCCCCGCAGCAAGTTTCTGACTCGAATGGAGTTACGTGGGTTGGACGACGCAGAGATCAGGCCCGTGATCTTGCCTTCGACGACCTCTTCGGCATGGCTGGGGCCCGAGATGTACACCAGGTTGTTCTTGTAGAAGCCGGGGAGGTAGTTCTCCAGGGTCTCGACGATCAACTTGGGCTCCGAGCCCCCTGGCAGGAACCCTTTTGCGAGCACGCTGATGGTGGCCCGTCCTTCCTGTACGCAAGCCACGTTCAGAATGTCCTTCACCGACTGCAGGATGAAAAGCGAGGGCTGGGCGAGAATGAGGTACTCGCGCTCCTCGGCGGCTTCGCGGATGTCAGCGGTGGCGATCAGGGTTTCGGGCAGTTTGACCCCGGGCAAATAGCGCCGGTTCTCGTGCAAAGTGTTCAGATCGTCTGCGTTGGCCGCGGTGTTGGTCCACACGACGACGGTCTGCCCCTTATCGGCGATGGCTTTGGCAATGGCGGTTCCCCAGGAACCCCCCCCGAGAACGGCAATGCGGGCGTCAGACATGGTGCTCATGCGGCCATTCTAGGGGCCAATGGTCGTTCCATCAAGGCAAGATTCGGATTACACTGACACCATGGACCCACGCCGCAACCTCGACCGCCCTGTTTTCCTGGAAGTGTTTCTGCCGTTGTTTCGCCAACTCATCCAAAACGCCTGCATAAATACCGGTGAACCCGACTCGGGGCACGAAGACCGGAATATCGCGGTTCTGCAGGCGTACTTCGAACGCAATGGGTTGTACGGTGAGGTGTTTCATGCCCGCCCGGGCCGGGGAAACCTGCTGTTGCGGGTGCCCGGCAAGGACCCGAAGGCCAAGAGCCTGATGTTCATGGGGCACGTCGATGTCGTTCCGGCCTCTGCCGCCGACTGGAGCGTCGACCCTTTCGCCGCCGAGATCCGGGACAACCAGGTGTGGGGACGAGGCGCTGTCGACATGCTGTGCTGGACCGCCGCGCAGGCGGTGGGATTCGTCGAGGCCCTCAAGACGGCTCCCGAAGGTGGCTATCCCGGCGACCTCGTCTTTCTGGCTCTGGCCGATGAGGAAGCCTCGGGCCGCTGGGGCGCTCAGTACCTCGTGGCCAACCACTGGGACGCCGTCAAGTGCGACTACATGGTCACCGAGTTGGGCGGCTTTTTCGTCGATACCGAGCGCGGTCCCGCCGCCTTCTGCAATCTGGGCGAAAAGGGTGTGGCCTGGGTCAAACTCACCGCCCGCGGCACGCCCGGCCATGGTTCCACGCCCTACCGCGCCGACAACGCCCTGCTCAAGCTCACCGAAGCGGCTGGGCGTCTGGCCCGTCGCAAGTTCCCCTTCCGCGCCACGCCGGTGTACCGGTCGATGGCCCGCACGGCGGCCCGGGGCCCCCTGGAACGCTGGGCCCTGAACCACGGCTGGGGGGAAGGTTGGGCCCTGGGCAGGGTCTTCGCGCGCGATCCTGGCTTGGCCCGCTACCTGCATACGGCGTCACGTACCACTGCGAGTCCCAACGTCCTGCGCGCGGGCGCCAAGGTGAATATCATCGCCGACCGCGCCGAACTGCTGGTCGACGTGCGCTGCGTACCAGGCACCACCCGCGAAAGCTTGAAGGCCGAACTCAGCCATGTGCTTGGGCCGAGGCTTGCCCGCGAAGTGACCCTCGAGATCACCGATTGGTTCGAGGCCAACCTGTCCGAGAGTAAGTCCCCGCTCAAAACCGCCATCGAAAGCCTTTTCGCTGAGGCCCACCCGGGAGCGAGGTTGGCCGACATGGTCATCGGTGGCGTCACCGACGGCCGTTTCTGGAGGCCGCGAGGGACAACCGTATACGGTTTCAGCCTGTTCAGCCGCCGCTTGACGATGGACGCCTTCGCCCAGCGCATCCATGGCATCGATGAGCGGATCGATCTCGAAAGCCTTTCGCTCGGTTTGGCCTTCTTCACCGAGTTGCCTGCACGCTTCTGGAAGTAGTATCTTACCGGCATGCCAGAAAAGACGCTTCTGTACGTGATGGATCCTTTGTGCGGCTGGTGCTACGGGTTTTCGCCGGTGATCCAACAGCTGCACGACGCGACCAAACGGAGAACCAGTTGGATGGTGTTTTCCGGTGGCATGGTGACCGGCGACCGCGTGGCCCCCATAGGCACGCTGCGTGGCTTCCTCGAGCAGGTTCTTCCCCGCCTGCAGGCGACCACCGGGGTCACCTTCGGGTCTTCTTTTCTTGACGGTGTTCTGGCTGAAGGCACAATGAGCCTATCGAGTCTTGAGCCGTCGCGTGCTTTGCAGGCGGTCAAAATCCTGGCCCCCGATCGCGCGCTGTCCTTCGCTCACAGTCTTCAGAAGGCGCTTTACAACGATGGTCTCGACATTACCCGCCTGGGGGTGCTCGGCGAACTGGCCGAGGCCGCCGGGGTGGAGGGCTTCGAGATCGAGTACCTCAAGACCGATACCCTCGACCACACGCTCGAGGAGTTTGCCCAGGTTTCCTCGTGGGGCATCACGGGTTTTCCCACGTTGCTCGGGCTCGAAGGCGACCAAGGCACCATTTTTAGCCGTGGTTTTTCGTCCTTCGAGCGCGTGTACCCGTCCGTCGAACGCTGGCTTGAACGGCAGGCCTAGGCTCAGGTACAATCGACCACTATGGAAAAAAAAACCATCCTGACCGGCGACCGGCCCACCGGAAAGCTCCACCTGGGTCACTACGTCGGGTCGCTCAAGAACCGGGTCCGCCTGCAGGACGAGTACCGCTGTTTCTTCATCATCGCTGACCTCCATACCCTGACCACCAAGCCCTCCAAAGACGACATCGAGAAGATCGCCGACAATTCCCGTGACATGGTGCTCGACTACCTGGCCTGTGGCATCGACCCGGCCAAGAGTGTGATTTACCTGCAATCCGCCGTGCCTGAAATCTTCGAGCTCAACCTGTACTTTGAAAACCTGATCACCGTGCCCCGCCTTCAGCGCGTTCCCAGCCTCAAAGACATGGCCAACAACGCCGGCATCGAAGAGATGCCCTTCGGACTGCTTGGGTACCCGGTCCTTCAGGCCGCCGATATCCTTCTGCCCCGTGCCCACTTGGTGCCGGTGGGCAAGGACAACGAAAGCCACGTCGAAGTGGCCCGTGAGATAGCCAAGCGCTTTAACTTCCTGTACGGCGATGTGTTCAATATTCCCGACGTGCTGGTGGGCGACGTGCCCACGCTGGTGGGTACCGACGGCAAGGCCAAGATGTCCAAGTCTCTGGGCAACGTGATTTTTCTGGGGGACGACGCAAAGACTGTCGAGAAGAAGGTCGCCGGCATGTACACCGACCCCAAGCGCGTGAGCGCCGACGTTCCCGGCACCGTTGAAGGCAACCCTGTGTTCGACTACCACGATGTGTTCAACACCGACAAAGCCGAAGTAGCAGACCTCAAGGCCCGTTACCATGCCGGCAAGGTGGGTGATGTCGAGGTGAAGCAGAAGCTGGCCACAGCCCTCAACGCGTTTCTGAGCCCGCTGCGCGAGCGACGTGAGCACTTCGCGGCCCAACCGGGTCTGGTCGACGAAGTGATCCACGACGGTACCTTGGCCATGCGCGCCGAGGCCCGTGCCACCTTGGCCGAGGTGCGCAAAGCGATGGGGATTGGTTCGGTTTGGAACCGGATCAGCCGCAAGGCCGAGGACGTCAAAAAGAAACGTGAAAAGGGTAACGCCCCATGAAGCTCCAAGGCGTCATTTTCGACCTCGATGGAACGCTCGTCGACAGCGAGCCGAACTGGTACCTCAGCGACAAGGCCTTTGTAGGTCACTTCGGCGGCGTCTTCGACGAACAATGGCGCGACCAGTGCGTGGGCATGGGTTCACGGGCGTTTGTCGCCATGGTCTGCGAAAAGTTCGGCCTGAAGCAGTCGCAGACGGAACTCGAGGCGCTCAAAGACCGCTTGTATTTGGATGTCGCCCGGGGCAAAACGACGGTTTACCCCGAAATGCTCAAGCTCGTGAAAGGGTTTTCTGCCCAGGGCATGCCCATGGCCATCGCTTCCGGAAGTTCCTTCCCCGTGATCGAGGCCATCGTGGAAGAAACCGGTCTCCGTCCTCTCTTCCAGCATTTGATTTCGTCGGACGAGGCGCAGCGGCCCAAGCCGGCGCCCGATGTCTTTCTTCTGGCGGCAAAACGGTTGGGGCTTGAGCCCCACGAAGTGCTCGTGCTCGAAGACAGCCAGTACGGCGTCGAGGCGGCCAAGGCCGCTGGAATGCGGGTGTGCGCCATTCCCTCGGCCTGGCCTGAGGGCGGCCGCGCCTCGCTGAGAAAGGCCGACCTGCTGTTTGACAAGGGGTTTGCCGAGTTTCAGGCCGAAACCGTGCTCGACTGGATCGACCGCACGTTTTGCCAGTGCGACGACTGCACCCTGTACGAAATGGGAGTCTGCCGCGACTGAAGCGTCAGACCTCCGGGCCTAGTTGCCGGGTTCGAGAACCTCGATGCTCGTGGCACCGCTGGCGTGCAAGGTCTTGCTCTTGGGGTTACCGGCGTACTTCACCGAGCCCAACCCCGACGAATCGACCTGAAGGCTCTCGCTGGCGTTCACCAGCACTTCGCCCACGCCCGAACTTTCGACGACTGCGGTCTTGCTGACCAGCTCCGATGCGTCCACCTGACCCAGTCCAGACGACCTGACGTGCAGCACCGTGGCGCTTCCGCTTGCCGTGATCTCTCCGGCTCCCTTCTGCAACAAAGTCAGTTCCTCGGCTTCGACGCTGGCCTGAATGCTTCCCAGTCCTTCTAACTCCAGGGTCAGGGCCTTGCCTTTCCAAGGCTGGGAGAACTTGGTCGTTCCCATTCCCGTCCAAACCAGGTGCGCAAAACCAGGGTCGAGATGGACCCGGAACTCCTGGGTGCCGCCTCCCGGCATGCCTTCGGCCGTTGCCAGGATGAGTGTCGTACCGTCGAGACGGGCAGACATCGAACCTGCCTTCCCGCTGTCGCTGGTCATCACCACTTCGTGCAAAGCAACCGAGTCATCGAAAATCAAGTCGGCGGCTCCCTCAACGCGGATGGTGTCGAAGGCTCCCACCTGGGCTGTCTGCCGGGGCGAGGGGGCAACTTGCGGACCTTGCTTGAGCCACGGAAGATCAAACTTGGCCTGGCAGGACAGGAAAGCGAACATCGACAAAACGGCCAGCGCCGCAACAACGCGTTTCATATGCACCTCGCTCACTAGTTTAGCACACTAACCTTGGTCTGCCCGGGACACCAGTTTTGTCAGCCATCCGAGCAGAAGAGCCTCGTGTTCCGGTCGATCCCCTTCGACATCGACGGCGACCCGGAAGACCGGTTCGGTGCCACTGCCCCGCATCCACAGGCAGGCCGCCGTTTCGCCCGACGAACGCTGAAGCAGAATCTTCAGGCCACCGGTCTGGCGTCCCGAACGCAACGAGGGACCGAAACCGGGTTTTTCGGAAACCCCTTCGTAGTTGACCTCCGACCAAGTGGTCACCCCCAGTTCCTTTTCCAGCCGGGCATGCCAGGCTGGCCAGTCAGCTTGGAACTCGCGCTCGAAGTTGGCCTTCAAACGCGCCTGGTCGGTCGTTTTGATGCGCAAGACGGCCCTTGGCTCGTCTGCCGAAGTCGTTGTCCAAGCGGGGAGGGTAGCCAGAATATCGGCCAGCGACGCCTCGACTCGATAGGCTTGGGGCTGCCCAGAAGCAAGGCACCAGCGTTCAAACAGGCCCGGCGTGCCCGGAACCGACTTCAGTTGCAGCAGCTTGATGAGGCTTCCGAGCGTGCTCAGCGGGTCGCGCACGGCTCCGGGGTAAGTGATGTTGCCGCCGTTGGACCCCTCACCGAGGATTCGCACTGTCCAGCCGTCAGAGCGCAACTGTCGGGCCAAGCCCACCACGTTGGCCTCGCCCACTTCGGCCCGGAACACCTTGGCCCCGAAGGCGCGCGCGATGGCGTCGATGCGCAGCGAGGTTGGATCGTTGCAAACGACGGCGACCTTGGTGCCCTGCGCACCGTAGTACGAAAGGCCCGCCAACTCGGACAACACGCACAGACTGAAAACCTGCTGCGCTTCGAGCACCTTGGCCTTTTTGGTACGGGTGTCGTACCAGACCACGTTTCCCCTGTCGCCGTCGCAATCCGGAACGTAGCCC
The DNA here is from genome assembly GCA_037142615.1 of Spirochaetales bacterium. GTDB lineage: Bacteria > Spirochaetota > Spirochaetia > JABEVK01 > JABEVK01 > JAIFLN01. Next base: position 38,716 of record JBAXAI010000001.1, read on the forward strand.
AAAGCAAACCGCGGGTCGTCCTGGGCCAGCGAAGCCAGCGTGTCGCGGCACAAGTCGAGGGAAGCGCCCTCCGGAAGGATGCGGTGCACGATCTGCCGGGGTTTTTCGTTGAGGGCCTGCACCGTGACTCCCAGCGAGGTCAGCCAGGCGCGGTCGATGCTCACGCTGCGGGCCGAACCGTTGAACTCAGCCAGAATCCCCAGTCCCATTTTTTCTACCAGGGCTTTCACCGTCGCCCGGCGCTTTTGCTGCAGGTCGGTGTCGACTGTCAGCGTGAAAATCGTATCACACAGGCGGCTGTAGGCCTCGCGCGAGGCCTTTCGTGCCGCGGGAATACCCTCCAAAAGCAGGAGGAGCGCCGAGGCAGGGGCCGCCGACAGGTGCTGGAGCACCTGGGCCACGGTGTCGGGATCAGCCACGTCGGCCCGGTAGGCTGCAATCAGCGCCTGAGCCTTGGCACCGCCCACGACTCCGCCGTCGGCGAGGCCGAACTTCACGCCGTTGTGACCAATGGGGTTGTGCGAGGCCGATACGTAGATAAACCCATCATGCCGACCTGAGGTACCCACGTAGCCCATGATTTCGGGGGCTGCGACGATTCCAAGGTATTCGCATTGCGCTCCCATGGCCACCAGCACGCGCAGTACACGGTCGGCCACCATCGGGCCGGTGGGTCGGCTGTCGAGCCCGACGCAGATCCTTGGGTGCATGCTCCCGGTTTCTTGGGCCAGGAACCGGATGAAGCTCAGTCCCATAACTGCTGCCAGCACCTGGTCGTCCTGTCCCAGTTCCGGGGCGGCAGACTCCTCGCCTCGCGGCGCAAACACCTTGCGCCAACCCGACGCCGACAGGATCATGGACGCCAGCGCCCCTTCCAGCGCTGAGGAACTCGGTCTATATTGAGAAGGCAGAGCGTCGGGCACCGGAAACTCCAGCCCGGTTTCACGGTCGAGGAAGGGTGTGGTCATGGGGATTCTCCAGGAACCATCCTAGCCCGATACGGCAGTTTCTGTCAAAAAGAGGTAGTTTTGTCGCTCAACTGGACCGAGATCGACCGCATTCTGGCCGAACTCCCTTGGGAGGGAAGTCAACTCCAGAGCGTGCGGCAGTCCGACTATCACCACTACTTTCTCGACTTCTACACCCCGGGACGAGCCTTCACGGTGGTGGTAGGTCTGTCGCCCCGGCAAACCCGCCTCCACGAGGTACGCCAGCGACCGCCCACGCTCAAACGTTCGCCCCGGTTCACCGAGTTTCTGCGGGCCCGCCTTGTGGGCGCCCACGTGGTTGCGGCCCGGCAACTGGGGCACGAGCGCATTGTTGAGCTTCGTTTTCTTCACGCAGAAGAGCCTCTGGTGCTCTGGATCCGGCTCTGGGGCGGTGCCGCCAATCTGCTTTTGACCGACGGGCGGCATATCCTTGACGCCGCTTTTCGTCGTCCCGCCAGCGGCGAGGTGATCGGCGGCCTGTTCGACCCCGAGGCCCAGTTGGCCTCAGCGCCGGCCCGGGCTGAGAAAGTGTTCACCGCGCGCGACTTTGCTGACGAGCTGGCAGGCGAACCCGGGGCCAGCTACAACCGACTTGTCGAACTCCACTACCGTTCGCTGCCGGCGGTGCAGGTGGAACAGCTTCGCGAACAGGCCCTCCGGCTGGTCGAGCGGCGTCAGGTGGCCTTGGCCCAAGCCCGCGAAAAGTCGCTGGCCAAGGCCAAGGACTTTGCCCGCAGAGACGACTTCAAACTCTACGGCGATGTTTTGACCGCTGACCTCTGGCGCATCGCCAAAGGCTCGGGCACGTTTGAAGGCACCGACTGGCGCGACGGCTCCGCCTTTCGGCTTGAGCTCGATCCGCGTCTGGCACCCCACGAGCACGCGCAGGTGTGGTACAAGAAGTACCAGAAGGCCCGCGACGGCCAGCATTTGGTCGATGCAGAGTTCGCTTCGCAGGCCGAAGAGGAGGCCCGCTGGGCCCATTGGCTCGAGGTCTTGCCGACTCTGGACGCCGAGCCCCTGCAAGCGTTTCTCGACAAACACCGGGTGGTACGGGGCGAGCAGACGATCAAGAAAGGCGAGGACCGCCCCGGGCTGGAGTTTGTATCGGGCCCTTGGACCATCTGGGTAGGCCGCAACGCCCGCGAAAACGATACCCTGCTGCGCCGCTGGGTGCGAGGCAACGATTTGTGGCTGCACACCCGCGATGTTCCCGGGGGTTACGTGTTTATCCGCTTCCTCAAGGGCAAGTCTTTCCCTCTCGAGGTTTTGCTCGACGCCGGCAGTTTGGCGGTTTGGTACAGCCGGGCCAAGGGCGAAGGCCGCGCCGACCTTTACTATACGTCGGTGAAGTATCTGCGCCGCGCCAAGGGCGGACCTCTGGGCTTGGTTCTGCCCACCCAAGAAAAAAACCTCACCGTGGTGGTCGATCCGGTGCGCATGGAGCGCCTGATGCGGACCGGCGATGGCAACAGCTCAAAGGAGAGCGCATGAGCAGTTCAGTTTTGGGTCATACCGCCGGTTTGGAAATCCGGGACCACAAGGGAAAGTCTGTTCTGGCGCTCAACTGTGGCCACGCCAGTGATTCCCTGGAGGGTCTCAGGCTGGTGAAGGCCAGCCGGGGCAGCGGTTGGTTCTACCGCAGCGGGCACCTCGCCCCCTGGGAGACCAAGGGCGTGCTTGCCCACGAGGGTCAGCTGGTGGTTTGGGGCGAAACGGCTGGTTCGCTCGAAGGCCTGGAGCCCACGCCTTGGCCGCTGGATGGCCCCGATGCCTGGTCGCTGCAACGCACTCTCATCGACGCCTGGACGGGCCTTGCTGCCCGCGGCGAACTGCCACGGCGTTTCGATCCCTCGGGGGTTTTGCTGGCGCGCGATGGCGAGGGCTGGGCTTTGGCGTTTGTTCCCCGCGATCTGGCGACTGTTCTCACTTCCGTGTTGCCTCGCGACATCCGGCAGACCTGGGAAGAGTTTCTTTATCCGGACGAGGGGCCCTCCTCGTGGCCTTTCAGCTCGATGGCTTTTTTGTGGCGCGCCGTCGAACAACCCTTGCCTTGGAGCCAGCCCGACGAAAGCTTCCTCAGGCAGGAAATCCGGGACCTTTCCAAGTCCCTGGGCGCCGCTGAACTTCCCTCCGGGCTTGATGAAGCTACCCAGGCGCTCTGGCTGGCCAGCGTGGCGAAGGTCCCGTCGACCGCTGAGCAGTGGGCCGCGTGGTCGAAGGCGCATCCAACCCCGCCCGTGGTTCGTCAACGCAAGGTCGATGCTTCCCGTGCCCGCTTGCAGGCCCGGGAATCCGGGCAGTTTTGGCGCCGCCGGGGCACTTTGGTGCTAGCGGTCGGCGGGCTCACGGCGCTGGTCCTTGTCATTGTCGGCTCTGTCGTGTGGGGAGCCTTAAAGCCTGATCCCACCGACAATTGGACGCCCCAGGCCGTGGTGCAGGGGTACTACGATGCGCTCGAGAACCTCGAGGTGACGGGGCTCGATAAACTCACCACGGCCGAAGCTCGCAAGGGCCAAGCTGTGAGTCAGGACAGCGAGCTCACAACCAACCTCTTCGTCCTGATCCAGGTGCGTGTCAGCTACGAGCGGCAGAGTCCCCGGCTCAAGGCAGCCGACTGGGTGGCACAAGGCAAGCCCGAGCTCAAGTCCGGGCAAATGCTTTTTGGTCTGACGGATCTCAAGCTCGTCCAAATTGGCCCTTCCGACTGGAGCGCGACGTACATCCGGTGGATTTCCACCTCCGCGCCGACCGCTGGACAGGCGGCAGCTTCCCTCGGCGAAGCCCAGCACGATCTGCTGAAGCTGGAAAAAACCTGGAAGGGCTGGAAGGTGTCGTCGTTGCAACGTTCCCAAGTGCCCTTGCCGTGAACGGTCACGCAGGGTTATGGTAGGTATCCATGGAAAAAGTGTGTGATTTTCTGCTTGGCGCATCCGACCCTTCAGTCAGCGCCCTGTTCAAGGGGCTCGATCCGCAGTCCCAGAGGTCGGTTCAGCGTTGCTTCAATCAGGAAGAGGAGCTCTTCCTTGAGCTTGCTGAACCGCTGGAAATCCGTTCGCTCGATGTGCATCACGACATTAACAACGCGGTTCCCAGTCCCCAGTACGCCGCGGCCATCGATAAGTTGGGCAACGACCTGGCCAAGGTTCTTCCCGCTGTGTTTTCCGGGTTGACCTGGTTTTTTGATCCCCGCGACACCTTGCACCCCCTGTTTGTGCAGATGCTCAGCGCCAAAGACAAACGCTACCTCTATGTACTGCGCGTCGACCTGACCTGGAGACCTCGCCACGGCGAAGTTCTGGAACGCGGCACCAACAGCCGCACGCCCCATTTTCGCACCAAGGCGTTGTTTCTTGAGTCTGAAGTCTTGCCGCTGGCCTCTCTCGACGCCACGCCAACCGAAAAGCGTTTGTATCTGGCGAAGCTGTTCCAGAACACCTGGAAGGGAGAATCCGGGCGGCGGTATCACGTCGAAGGCCAGTGGATTGACCAGGACATCACCAAGTTTCTGTCGCGCATGGTGCTGACCCCCGGGCGGAAAACTTTCCCCTTTTATCCGCTTCGCTGCCGCTACAACACACTTTCGGCCTCTTGCGTTGATTTGGAGCCGGAAGGTCGCCGGAAGGCGGCCGCCATCCTCGACACCGCTTGGGGCCAGATCGCCTCCTCGTCGACCGAAATCCAGGATCACCTGCAGGCTGCGCCTTTTTCCGAGGACCTGCCGCTGTTTCAGCGTCTGCGCGAGGTGTGCCGTCCGCTGGTGGAACCCCGCTTGGGCGACTACCGGCTGGAGCCCTATTTGAACGCCGACGAGCAGAAGGAATACCGGTACCATGGCTGAGGCCCGCTATGACGGCCTCAAAGTGACCGTCATGGGGCTGGGCCTCAATGGCGGCGGCTTGGCGAGCACTCGCTACTTCGCCTCGCGCGGTGCCAAGGTGACCGTCACCGACCTGCGGCTGGAAGAAGTCCTCGAACCCACCTTGACCCAATTGCAGGGCTTGGATCTGCGTTTCGTTCTTGGTCGTCACGAAGAAGAAGACTTTCGCTCGGCCGATCTGGTCGTGAAGAACCCCGCCGTTCGGCCCGGCAACCCGTTCCTTGCGCTGGCAAAGCGCGTCGAAACCGATCTGAGCGTCTTCCTTGCCGCTTTGGCCGAACCCGACCGCAAGAATCCTGTGCTGGCCGTCACCGGGAGCAAGGGCAAATCGACCACGGCCACAGCGCTCCACGCCCTGCTGAGTTCCCAGAACCCTGGGGCCCGCCTGGGTGGCAACATCACGGTTTCACCGCTGAGCTTTCTTGACGAGCTGCAGCCCGGGGCCCCGGTCGTCCTGGAACTGTCTTCCTGGCAGTTGGCCGACCTGAAAGGCCGTGGCCTGCTCAGGCCCCAGGTGGCTGCCGTGACCAACTTGCTGTGGGACCACATGAATGCCTACGCGACGCAAGAAGCCTACGCCGATGACAAGGCTGTGGTGTTCGAAGGCCTGACACCCCAGGCCTGGTCGCTCGTGAACGTCGATTCGCCGTGGGGTGGGTGGTTCTCGGCGCGAAGCTTTGGCCGCCGGGCCTTGCTGAGCGCCTGCGGAAGACCCGAGGGTATTGCCGCGGCCCGCTTCTGGCTCGAGCCGTCCGGTCTGGAGGGTTTTGGCGAATGGACGGATGCCAACGGTCTGAACCGCACCGCCCAACTGCTCCCGACCCAACTCCTTGTGCCCGGCGCTCCGTTCCGCCAGAACTGCCTGATGGCAGCAGCGATGGCCGTGCTTTGGAATATCGACCCGGCGCTCGTGCCGGGCACGCTGGCCGGCTTTGGTGGCGTCGAGCACCGCCTGGAAAAGTTCCATACTTGGCAAGGGATTGACTTCTACAACGACACCACCGCGACGATTCCCGAAGCGGCTGCGGCTTCAGTTGCCGCGTTCGCCAACGTTTCTCAGGCCGGGGCTTTGTACCCGAGCCCCGTGCATTGGATCGGAGGCGGTACCGACAAAAATCTCGACCTGAGCGCCTTTGAAACGATGTCCCGACCCGCTTCGGTCACTCTGCTCCGGGGTTCGGCGACCGACCGGATCTTGCCCCTGCTTCACGCCCGGGGTTGGGTCTGCAATGGACCTTTCAGCTCGCTGGAAGAGGCCCTCGATGCCCTTGCTCCCCTCGCAAAACCAGGCAGCGTCGTCTTGCTTTCGCCGGGAGCTGCCTCGTTCGAACTGTTCAAGAACGAGTTCGACCGAGGCAACACCTTCAAAGCACTGGTACGGGCCCGGCTTCCCGGACCCACCACCGGCTAGCCTTTTACTGCGCCGGCCGACACGCCTTCCGTGATTTGGCGTTGGAACACGAGGTAGAACAGCAACATCGGTGCCATGCCGATCACCAGCGCGGCAAATTGCTTGCCGTAGTCCGACGACAGCGTGCCCGAAAACCGGTAAATCCCCAGCGGCAGCGACTTTGTCTCGTTGGTGCTGGTGAGCACGCTGACGAGCATGAACTCGTTCCAGGTGCCGGTGATGTTCAAAATGGCCAGAGTCATGATGACCGGTTGCGTCATAGGCAGAATCAGCTGCCAGAACACCCGGTAAAGCCCCGCACCGTCGATGCGGGCGGCCTCCACCAGCGAAGTCGGTATCGATTTGATGTACTCGGTGCACAGATAGATGCCCATGGGCATGCCCAAACCAATGTAGGCAATCAATACGGCCAGCCGCTCGCCGTTGGGGCCCAGCGGTCCGTTGGCGCTCAGCCCAACCATGTTGAGCAGCAAATACAGCGGAATCATGATCGACTGCAGCGTCAGCAAAATGCCGATGACGAACGAGCCGTAGATCGGTTTGGTGGCCTTGGACGGAATCTTGGCAAAGGCGAAGCCCGCCAAACAGCTGAGCATGATGATGCCCAGGGTGGTCGCCGCCGTGTAGAACACGGAGTTGAAGATGAGCTTGTCGAACTCACCGATGTCCCAGGCTCCGGGGTAGTTGACGAAAGTGAAGTCCTTGGGCAAACCGATGCGGTTGGCCTGGAACTCCTTGGTATCCTTGAACGAATTGATGATGAGCCAAATGATGGGGTAGATGGTCATCACCGTGAACAGTCCCATCACGCCGTACGACGCCACGCTGCCGGCGATTTGCCCCGTCCGGCCAACCAGGTTCTTCTTGTCTGCCATGATTATTCCTTTCCTCCGTAGCGCTGCTCAACCGTGCGCGTTACGCCGATCAGCAGGAAGCTGACCACGACCATGACCGTCGAGATGGCGTTGGCCAGCGGGTAGTTGGGCGAGCCGCGGAACGCTGTGTCGTACATATAGATGGCCAGAATCTGGGTGATCTTCGCCGGACCGCCTCCGGTCATGGCATAGACGAGGTCGAAGCTCTTGAGGGAGCCCGAAATCGCCAAAATAGCCGAGGTCACGATAACGCCCGACATAGCCGGGATGATGATGCTCTTCAGAATCTGGAACTCCGAGGCGCCATCGATCTTGGCGGCCTCGATGATGGACTCGTCGATTTTCTGCAGGTTCGCCAAAAAGATGATGAGGTAAAAGCCTGTATACAGCCAAAGGATGACGAACAATACAGGAATCATGGCCACGCCCGGCTGGCTCATGAAGTCGGTCTTCCACTTGTTGAACAGCAAGTTGGTCAGGTCGTCGGCGAGTTCGCCCGAGGTGTTCGAAGAGTAGGTGGCGACGAAGTCTTTCAGGTCTTGTACCGGCTGCGAAAAGATCGACAGCGAGTCGGGGTTAGCCAGCTTGATGAGCGACTGGATACCGGCATCGTCGAGCGTCACCCCGCCCGCGAGCAGCGCGGTCACATGGGTGTGGAAGTCGGCCTTGTACAAGGTGTTCATGATTTCGGCCACAGGGCCGAACGGCGAAAAGATGGTCTGCCAAAGCAGCCCGATCACGATCGTCGAAATGATCGAAGGCATGTACAGCACGCCCTGCCAAAAGGCCGGGGCCTTCACAAGTTTGCGGTAAATGATGTAGGCGAACAAAAAGCCGAGTGGAATCTGGCCAAACACCGAGATCACTACGATCCACATGTTGTTCGCCAGCGCGTTCCAGAAGAAGCGGTCACCGAACAGGTGAGTGTATTGGGCGAAGCCCGTAAGGCCCCAAGCCTGTCCTCCAAAAAGTTTGCCGCCGTTGTAATTCGAAAGCGACAGAAACACCGAGATAATCGTCGGAAACGCCATGACGAACAGGTAGAGTACGAAGGCGGGAAGAATCATCACCCAGTACGCTCTTCTCTCTTCGCGCTTAGCCGAGGTCACAGTGGCGACCTTTGTGGCAGAACTCATGCGGTACCTCTCTTTTTGTGATGCTGTGGGCAAAAAAAGAGCCGGGGAGGGGCCACAACCCCGGGTCCCCGGCTCAAACGACTAGCGTTTACTTCTTGGCAATGACCTTGGCCTGCATCGCGGCAGCGACTTCAGCGGGGGTCTTGGTGCCAATTCCGATTTCCTGGAGGCCGTTGTTCAGCACTTCCACCACCGGAGCGTTGTCGCCATCGATGACGCCGTCAAGCACGTAGCCGGTCACCGGGATCTTGCCGTAGTAGGCAGCCAGTTTGCCCGACAAGGGCTCGATCTTGTCCGAGGTGACGTTCTTGCGCGAGGGAATGTAGGCGCCGGTCTCGAGGCGAACCTTCTGGACGGCGGGGCTGTACAGGTACTGCACCAATTTGACGGCGGCCTTTTCGACGGCCGAACCGGCGGCGACGTTGGTCGAGATGCCGTAACCGGTACCGACGATGGCCGAGATCAGGCCGGGGTTCTTCTCTCCTGGAATGGACGGGAATGAGATGATCTCGAAGTCGGACTTCTGGGCAGCGGGAGCAATGAGGGCCTTACCCGAAGCCTTGTCGGTCAGGAACGCACCCACGCGCCAGTCACCATCGATGAGGAAGGCGGCCTTGCCGTCGGCGAACAACTGGGGAACTTCGCCGTAGCCAGTCTGAATGGTGTCCTTCGACAACACGCCGTCCTTGTACAGGGTGGCGATGAAGGTCAGGGCATCGACGAAGGGCTTGTCGGTGAACTTAGCGTTACCCTTGATCACGGAGTCGATAAAAGCGTTACCAGCCATGCGTCCCGACACGGTCGAGAAGAGGCAAGACTGCATGACCCAAGTGTCCTTGTTCGCCATCAGCACGGTTTGGATGCCCTTGGCCTTGAGCTTGGGCACCATGGCCTTCAACTCGGCGTAGGTCTTGGGAACGGCGAGGCCGTTGGCCTTGAGCAAGGCGACGTTGGCGTACATGGCAGTGGTGTAAGTAACCGACTGGGGCAGAATGGCCAATTTGTTGCCCGACTGGTTGGCGGGGTTAACCGCTGCGGGTACAAAGTTGTTCAAGTCGGAACCAAGCAAGGGCTTGAGGTCCTTGAGCAGGTTCTTCGTGTGCAGGCTGGCGCTGCGGCCAGAAGGCCAAGCGAAGAGCACGTCGGGAAGCTGGCCGGCGGCAATGTAGGCCTCGGTCTTCTGGTGGAAGGGTTCGTTGAACAACTCTTCCTTGACCAAATCGATGTCCGGGTTCGCTTTGGCGAACGCATCCCAAATGGCCTTGTCATCGGCATACCCAGCCTGGGTCGCGTCGATGTAATTGAGAACCTTCAGGGTGACTTGTTCGGCGTTCAGCGCAAAGCCCAGCACCGAGAGCACCAAGAGCGAGATGACCATTTTCTTCATGGAAATCCTCCGTTTTTCTTTCGTCCCCGACATACATCAGGGCGCTAACTGAAACCACCCTAAACCCATCCTTCCGGTCTGTCAAGAGGTTTCATGATTCAATCAACCATCTGAAGTCAAACTGGGCATGAAAGGTCCGTTCTCATTGGGACTTTACAAGGAACCCGAAAGCCTATAGGATAATTGAATCAAGCAACTAACCTCTAGGAGCCGCCATGGATGCCCGCGTCGTGTTGTCACGCCTGACCCTGCGACAGAAGATCGCCCAGACCTTTCTTCAATACTATCAGGGGTACGAAGACCTGCCGGAACGCCTTCTCGAACTTAACCGCAAAGGTGAACTCGGAAGCCTCTTGTTCTTCTCGGGTGCCAACGTGCGCGACCTCGGGCAGCTGCACGCCATGACGACGGCCATTCAGGGCCACGCGGCCGAGAATCCTCAAAAGATTCCGTTTCTGATCACCATCGACCAGGAAGGGGGGCAGCTGACCGCCATTCACCGGGGCACGACCATGTTCCCCGGAAACATGGCCCTCGGTTTTGCCAACGACGTCGAATTGGCGCGGGAGCAGGGCGTCCACGTCGGTAAGGAACTTCGCTGGGCTGGCATCAACCTTTGTTACGCTCCCGTGCTCGACGTGAGTTACGACAGCAAGACGGTTCCCATCGTCGACAACCGCATGTACTCCAGCCAGCCCGAGGTCGTTGCTGACATGGGGACCGCGTACATCGAGGGTCTCCAGTCGCAAGGCGTTGCCGCCTGTGGCAAGCACTTTCCGGGCATGCGGCTCACGCAGGAAGACACGCATTTCGAAGTGGACCACCACCCCGGCGACCTCGCTCGCCTCGAAGCGGTCGAGCTGGCTCCGTACCGTCTGGCCATCGCGGCGGGTATGGAAGTCATCATGACCCACCATGGAATCTTCCCGGCGGTCGATCCCGAGTACCCCGCGTCGATGTCGAAAAAGTGGATGGACTACCTGCGCGACACGCTGGGCTTCCAGGGGTTGGTTGTCACCGACGACCTGATCATGGGTGCGGTCCGCAAACAATTTGGCGACGAGGAAGCTGTCGTGCGCGCTCTCGCCGCCGGTGCCGACCTCGTGATGCACACAGGGGTTTCGGCGACCTACATCGACCTCATCGAAAAGGCTCTAGCTGACGGAAGGGTGACCTTGGCCCGCATTGACGAGGCGTGTTTGAGGGTTCTGCAGGCCAAGGCGAAGTTCTGCCTGGCGCCTCCCGAAGCACCGGCGGCCAAAAAACCTGCCGGCGACCGCATTGCTCTCGACATCGCCCGCAAAGCGCTCATCCTCGCCCACGGAAAGTCCACGCTGTTTCCCTTGCCCCGCACCCCAGACACGCAAATCGGAGTAATTTTTGCCAATCCGGCGCGCTTGGTCATGAGTGACGCCATCAACCTGTACGATCCACTTTCGCTGGCGCAGACCGTGAGGACGCGCACGGGGCACACGCTCATCAAGGAGGCCTTCCTCCCTTGGCGGCCCACGCACATGGAGCAGGTCTCGGCGGGCGACATCGCCTTCATCACCGACTACTGCCTGTTCACCACGGTCAATGCCTATGCCTTTCCCGAGCAATTGGAAACTCTGAAGTACACACGGGAGATTTGCCCCAGCAAGGTGATTGTCGGCATCGCCACCCGGAGCCCCGCCGACGCCGCGTTGCTGGCCCCCTACTGCGATGCTGTCCTTGTGACCGGCGGCCTGAGTCAGGTGAGTCTGGACGCTCTGGTAGATGCCCTGTTTGTCGACGGCAAGTTCGACACCAACCCGGCTAAGATCCTGTAGCGCCAAGCCTTAAGCTAGCGCGGGCCGAGCTCCAGAATGAGCTCGACTTCGCCGAGCGAGAGTTTGGTGGCCCGCGAGATCTCTTCCTTGCCCCAGCCTTGGCGGGCCAGCTTGATCACCGTTTGCCTCAGGTCGTTGTCGACGCCCTTGCTCTTTGCCGAGGTCCCCACCGGGCTATTGGCCTTGGCCAGCGTTTGGAAGGTGCCGATCTGGGCCTCGGCCGCATCCTTGGTCTCGATGAGTCGGGTCTCGGTGCGCGCGATCCAGTCGCGGGCTTCTTCCATGCGGCCGATACGGCCTTCGACGTCCTTGAGCAACTGGTCGAGCTGGATGAGCCTTTCTACGGCCTTGTCGGCATCTTCCTTGCCGGCTCCGAGCACCTTGAGGCGTTTGCGCAGTTCCTCGACCTCTCCTGGCATTTGCCTCACGTCGGCGTCGAGGTTCTTGATCGACTTCTCGACTTTCTCCAGCAGGGCAAAGTTGCGGTCCACGCCATCGGTTGTGTTGTCGAGCACCTCGCGGCGTTTTTCCAGCCGTTCGTAGCGGATTTCGATATCCTTGGAGTAGTCTTCGAGCTTGCGGATCTTCAGCTGGATATCTTGCAACAGGTCGTTGCTGCTGGTGACTTGCTCCAGACGAACTTCCATCGATTGCGAAAGTGCCAGGATGCGCTGGAAGTCGGAATCCATCAGGTCGATGCGCTTCTTTTCGGTAGCAAAGCGGGCCATCTTCTCGCTGGTCTCGTCGCCGAGCTTCTTGACACGGGTGATTGAGGACTCCACCTCGAACAAGTCCTTGCGTTGGACCTCGATGCGGGCCAAATCGCCCTTGAGGTCCTCGATGGCCTCCTGAAGGTCCTGCTTGAGGCTGTCGGCCCGTTCGAAGACCTTGGTCTGGTTGACAAAGGACTTTTGCTTCTTTTCGATTTCTTCCAGGCTCACCGCCAGGAGGTTGGCCTGATCCTCCACCTTGCCGAAGAGTTTCTTCTGCATGGCCTCGGCTTTTTCGCGCGTGTCCTGCACGGCGCTTCGATAGTCACGAAGCTTGTTTTCCATATCGAGCAGCAGGTCGCGGTTCTTTTTCTGAAAGTCCTGCATGGAGGATTCGTACTCGCGTTCGAAGGCCTCCGAGGCGGCTTGAGTTTTGAGCCTGAGGGTGTTGTCGAGCTCGTCGATACCCGCCCTCAGCCCTGAAAGCTCGCTGCGAAGCGAAGCTCGGTCCTCCGCCGACCGGGTGACGAGTTCCTCCTTTTGCTGGGTGAACTCCTCGGTGAGCGCTGAGATCTTTTCAGACAGGGTTGTCTTGTAGCCGCGGTAAAGTTCGCCGACTTCGGCTTCGAGGTCCTTGAAGCGCTGGGTAAACTTGGCCTGGCCTGTGCTGAACTCGGTCGTGGTGCCGTCGAGAAGTTCCTGCGTGTCGGCCCGGAACTGGTCGAGGTTCTCGCCGACCTGGCGCAAGCGGCTTTCGGTCTCGCGCTCCAGCCGTGTGACGGCTTCGGTGGCTTCGAGTTCGGCACGGTTGATTTCCTGCTGGTACCGGGCGCTGAGCGACTTTTCGAGCTCGGCGAGCTCATCCTTCAGGCGGGCGCGGGTGTCGTCGAGTTCGGTGTGATGGCCGCGGATCTGATTGACTGCGGCTTCCTGCGATTCGTGGATCTGACGTTCGAGGCGATCCAATTGCGCCCAGGTCGTCGCTTGGAGGTCCTGAGTTTTCACGCGGGCCGACTCGGCAAAGTTGCGCTGGGCGTCTTCCATGCCCCGGCTGGCCTGTTCGCGGGCGTCTTCCAGCTGGACTTTGAGGCCACCTTGCCATTCCTCGAGGGAATGGTGCAGCTGGGCGTTTCGCTTTTGCAGGTCGGCAAAGAACTCTTCCTCGAACCCGGCCAGTTTCTCGCTGACATTGTCGAAGGCCCTCGACTTCAGCTCCTCGAGTTCCTTGTCGAGGCGTTCCAGCGAGCCTCTGGTTGTTTCCAGATTCTTCTCGAGCGTGGCTTGTTCCTCGACACGGCGCAAGTTCATCCTCTCGTCAAAGGCTTGAAAGTCCTGGCCGATGCGCTCTGCGATCCGTTCCATAGCTTGGCGCAGGTTGCTGTCCAAGACGAGCAGGTCTTTTTCTGACTCTTCCATTTTCTGGTAACGGTAGGCAAAGCCCGCTTCGTAGTCCTTGAGGCGCGAGTCGAGCGTATCGGCCATGCGCTGTTCATTCTTGCTCACCTCAGCAAGGTAGTCCTTGGCCGACTGCTGGCTGAGCTCCAAGCTGGCCAGCAATTCCTGTCGCATCTTGTCGGCCTCGACCACGGTTTCCCGTCGTACCCCGAGCATCTTGGCTTCGAGGTCACCCTTGAGCTGGGCGGTCATGGCCATCAGCTGGCCCTGTTCACTTTGGAACTCAGCGCGAAGGTCCTGACTCGTGCGGTCGAGCTGCGAGCGCAACCCTTCCAACTCGGTACTGGTGTCGGACCTCAGGGCGTCAGCGTCGTGTCGGGTGGCAAGGAGCACTTGGTTGAGGTCGGCGACACCGCCTTCGAAGTTGCGGCCCAAGGTGTCGAGCTGACCCCGAAGGTTGGCTTCCGACAGCGCTGCCAAGCCCTGGATGCGGACTTCCAGCTCGCGGAAGACCTGAAGGCTGAGCGACTCGGCTTCGTCGGCGGTCTTCTGATAGGTCGCCTCGGTGTCGTCGAGAGTCTGGCGGGCTTTTGCCTCGAGGTCTTGGCCGGCCTTGAGCACCAGCGCGTCGCGCGTGGCTTCCAGGTTGTCCATCGTGGCCTGAAACTCGTCGACCTTGGCATTGGCCGTCTTGATCTGTTCCACGTAGGCAAAAGTCTCGCGCTCGAACACTTCCAACGCATTCTTGCGGACCGTCTCGAGGTCCTTGCGGTTGATGTCGGCGAACTCCTGGCGGATCTGCACAAAGGCGGCTTCGAGTGCAGACATCTGATCCGAGGCGCCCTTGATCCGCAGGCCGATCTTATCCACGAAGATCGTTTCTTCCTCGAGTTTCTTGAAGTTGGTTTCGACCCGGGCGGTCATCGCGTCGAGGTCTCTCATCGACAGCGCGTACCTGTCGAGCCGTGACTGCATGTCTTCGATCTCGGGAATGCGCCCGAGCAAGCCGGTCTCGACGCCCTGGATGCGCCTCAGGATCTCCTGAGCCGTTTTGTCGTGCACCTTGAGGATGGTCTCGAAGTCCTTGATCGAGGCCGTCCGTTCGTCGACAAAGGTGTTGAGCTCGTGGCGGACATTTTCGGCAAACTTGCGGATCTTCTCGAGGGAGCGGTTGTTCTTGTCGAGCTGACGGAAGACCACCAGCATCACTGCCACCACGCCTAGAACGACGAGGTATCCCCAGTCAAAGGTCATGTGGAGCTCCTGTCGAAGAGGAATGCGTCCAGTTCCCGGTAGTTCCGGAAGGTGATGGCGGCGGTCGTTGCTTTGGAAGACCGGCGGCCCAGATGCGCGCAGGGCATGCCGGCCGCGTGGGCACCCCTCACGTCGTAGGTGACGGAATTGCCCACGTAGAGCACCTGACCGGGGGGCAGGCCAAAGGTATCGGCAATGTGCAGAAAGGGTTGGGCGTGCGGTTTGAGCCAGCCGACTTCTTCCGACGAAAAGGACAGGTCCCACCAGCCATCGAGTCCCAACGCTTCGAGCCGACCCCGGATTGAAAAGTCCGACATCACGGCCAGCTTGTACCCGGAATCCTTGAGGCGCCGCAAGAGCGGGAGCAACCCGGCATAGGGCTTCAGAGCGTGGAAGGTTTGGTACCATCGGGTGTATACAACGGCCTCAATGCGTGCCCGGGCGCTTTCCACAGAAATGCCGAGGATCCGGGCGACAATCACGGCCTGCGTTTCGTGCACGTCAGGCAAGTGTTCGGGATGGTCATGCAGTTCTATGCGGGCCTTTTCGAGGGCCCTGAGAAGGTGGGAGTTGGCCACGGCCAAGGGAAGGGAGCGCCAGAGCATGGAGGCGTTGGGGTACAGCGTTCCATCCACGTCAAAGGCGACGGCTTTCAGGGTCACGGCCCCTCCTGTCAGGGAGTCAATTTCCCACAGTTTACAAAAAAAATCAAGCAACATATACTCAGCCCCACCATGAAGCAGTTCCTTGCCCGTGTGCTGGAAAATCCCGTCATAGCCAAGGATTACCGCGAATTGTTCCTCTCGTGGCCTTCGGAGGTGCGGGTGCCGGCGCCGGGACAGATCCTGTCGGTGCGTGTGAACGCTGCCACGGTGCCGTTTCTGCGCAGACCCTTTGCCGTGGCCTCGTTCGACCGCCGGGAACGCGTCGCGAGCATCATCTACCACGTTCGTGGGCCGGGCACCGAGATTCTGGCGGGCGTTCAAGCCGGCCAGCAGTTGGATATCCTGGGGCCCCGAGGTTTCTTTTTTCGCGATCCTCCGCGCCCCGAGGCCGTACTCGTTGGCGGTGGAGTCGGCACGGGTCCCATCGTCTACGCCGCCAATTCGCTGGCCGAAAAGGGCTTTTCCCCGCTACTCGTCGTCGGCTATCGCGGCCAGGAATTGGCACCGAGACTTCGGCTCAACCCAGCGGTGACTCTGCAATTGTGCACCGATGATGGCAGCGCCGGGTTCTCTGGAACCGTGGTGGAGTTTCTGAAGACACTGAGCTCCGGGCTCACCGACAAGGCTTTTGTTTGGGCCTGCGGTCCGCAACCCATGCTGAAGGCCGTTCATCTCTGGACAAGGTCCCGCGAGGTTCCCTGCTGGGTCTCGCTCGAGGAAATCATGGCCTGCGGGGTCGGGGCCTGCATGGGTTGCACCGTGGAGACCACCGACGAGCGACGGGTGGTCCGGGTGTGCACCGAAGGGCCTGTCCTGGCCTCCGAGGCCGTCAAATGGACCTGACTCTCCGCCTTCGCGAACTGACTTTGGCCGGTCCTGTCGGCGTTGCCTCGGGAACCTTCGGCTATGCCAAGGAGTACGAGGCTCTGGTGGACTTTTCCCGCATCGGCGCCGTCTACACCAAGGCAGTGACGCCCGAGCCCAGGCTGGGCAATCCCTCGCCCCGGCTGGTCGAAACTGCGTCGGGCATGCTTAACTCGATTGGGCTTGCCAACGTGGGGGTCGAAGCGTTCATCCGCGACAAGATGCCCTTTCTACGCAGCCTTCCGTCGGCGGTGATCGTCAACGTGGCCGGGGCCGTCAACGAAGACTACGAGGCCGTGCTCGAGGCCCTGGAAGGCGTGGAAGGCGTTGGTGGTTACGAGATCAATGTTTCGTGTCCGAACGTGAAACACGGCGGGATGGCGCTCGGTACGGATCCCCGCTTGGTGGCCGACCTTACGCGCTCGCTGCGCTCCCGTACCAAGCGTCCGCTCATCCTGAAGCTGTCCCCGAACGTCACCGATATCGGAGCGACCGCCGAGGCGGCCGAGGCTGAAGGCGCCGATGCCGTAAGCTGCATCAATACCCTGGTTGGAATGGTCATCGACATCCGGGCCCGCAAGCCGGTGCTCCCTTTGGGAACCGGGGGCCTTTCAGGACCGGCCATCCTTCCCATTGCCGTGGCAGCCGTTTATAAGGTGAGCCGGCGTATCAAGATACCTGTTATTGGCATCGGCGGCATCACCCGCTGGCAAGACGCGGTACAGCACCTGCTTGCCGGAGCCAAGGGGGTACAGGTCGGGTCCGGAACGTTCGCCAACCCGCGCCTGGCCGAAGAGGTTCACGACGGTATTGTCGCCTGGTGCCGTGAAGCCGGGGTCTTGAAGCTGGCCGACGTCGCCGGCCTGTTGGGCTAGCCGATGGTTGCACTTGTCACCGGTGGGGCCCACCGCCTGGGCGCAGAACTCGCTCTTTCTCTTGCCGCAGAGGGCTACGACCTGTGGATCCACTACCGGGGCTCTGCTCAGGCCGCGAGCGAGCTGGTAGACCGCCTGATTCAGAAGGGGGGCAGGGCCACGGCGGTTCAGGCTGATCTTGCCTGTGGCGGTGGGGCCGAAGCCCTTCTGGCGGCCCTTCGGTCGGGGCCGCTGCCATTCCCTTCGGTCGTGGTGCATTCTGCCTCCCAATGGTTGGTGGATAGTTGGAGGAGCGCTCTGTACGAGGATTGGGAGTCAGCGCACCGCCTGCACAGCTGGACAGCCCTGCAGTTGGCCCGGGGGCTTGCCGAGTACGCTGAGAAAGCTAACGGGACCTGCCACCTGATCACTTTGCTCGACGCCCGCTCGCGGGACCGTGACCCTGACCATTTTTCCTACGCGTTTGCCAAACGGGAACTGGGTCTGCTGACGCGTTGGTTGGCTCTCGAACTCGCCCCGGGTGTGCGTGTGAACGGCATTGCGCCCGGCCTGGCCCTGCGTCCCGAAACGATGCCCTTGGCACAATGGGAGCAGATGGCGCTGGAATCAACTCCCTTGCGCGAGCCTGCGACGCCAGACCAGGTGGTATCGGCGCTCCGCTTCCTGCTCGACAGTCCGACCGTTACCGGCCAGGTGATCTCGGTCGACTCGGGACGGCACCTCCACGGAGACCTCTTTGGCTCCCTTTGACGAGTTGCGGCTGGAAAACTGGGCCATACAAGTAGCCATCGGTGCCTGGGACGAAGAAAAAGCGGCCACGCAGCAACTCGTGTTGGATGTTCGCCTGCGGGGCGACTTTTCCCGGGCCACCGCCACCGACCGCCTTGACGAGGCTCTTGACTATGCCGTTTTAAGGCAGGACTGTGAGCGCTGGCTGCTGGGTAAGCGGTGGGTTCTGCTCGAGGCCTTCACGGCGGATCTCTGCCAGCACCTGTTGACGCCCGACCTCGTGCGCGAGGTCACGGCCACCGTACTCAAACCTGCCGCCCAGGCCCCGGTGCGGGTCAGTTGCACAATGACTAGAGCAAAATGACTCAATGAGTCATAAAGGGACATAAAGTCCATCGATCTCTTGTCCTGGGTATTTATGATACATGTGTGTCACATTAGTTCGGGAGGTGCCAGCCCTCGAATTGTCATTAACATGTTCTCTTAAAGAGATTTAGGATGACATTCGCAGAATTGGCACGTCCTTTGCTTTCCTTTGGTATCGCCCATAGGAATCAATAGGAGGTTCCCCATGAACATGTACGATCTTCTGACTTCGACGCTTCCGGCTTTGGCGAGCGTCCCGGCGTTGCCGCGGGTTGATGTTTCCGAGGTGCAAGGCGCCTATGAACTGACGGCCGAATTGCCGGGCCTCAGCCCGGAGCAGGTCACCGTTCAGGTGACCGACGGACTTCTGGAAGTTTCCGCTCCTGCCCTCGAGAGGAGCACGCCCGAAGGGAGTCGATGGTTGGTGCGAGAGCGTCAGAACCAAGCTTTTCACCGTTCCTTCCGCCTGCCTCGCGACGTCGATGCGACCGGGATCGAAGCCCATTTCGCCAACGGCTTGCTCAAGCTGATTTTGCCCAAGAAGCCCGAGGCTCAGCCTCGCACGGTTGCCATCAAGACCGCGGCTTAGAGGGCTCCAAGCGTCCCAATCAACTTGCGATGGCCAGCAAACTGGGCTAAGATCGGGCAATGGAAAAGCGTGCCTCTTTCACCCTTTCGAAAAAGTTCAGTTTGCTGGCCCAGGCTGGGGCAACCCTCGAACCCGGCCGCAAGTTCAAGGCTTGGTGATGGACGAGAAGCGCGTCGCCCAGTTGATCCGTGAACTTCTGGTTGAACTCGGCGAAGACCCTGACCGTGAGGGTCTGGCGCGTACGCCCCAGCGGGTTGCCAAGTCCTGGGAGTTTCTGACCCGAGGCTATCGGCAAGACCCCGAAGAGGTACTCAATCAGGCCGTGTTCACCGCTGCGGGCCACAACATGGTCATCGTGCGCAACATCGAGATCTTCTCGTTGTGCGAGCACCATTTGCTGCCGTTTTTTGGCCGTTGTCAGGTAGGCTACATTCCCCGGGACAAAGTCCTCGGCGTCAGCAAAATCGCACGCCTGGCCGACGTTTTCTCGCGCCGTCTGCAGATTCAGGAAAGGCTCACCGACCAAGTAGCTGGCGCCGTGATGGAAGCGACAGGTGCGCTGGGAGTCGGCGTTGTCATCGAGGCGAAGCACCTGTGCATGATGATGCGGGGCGTTGAGAAACAACACTCGTCGATGGTGACCAGCGCGGTTCTCGGCAGTTTCCGGTCCGACCCCAAGACACGCGAGGAGTTCCTGTCGCTTATACGGGCCTTTGACTAGTAGGGCTAGTTCGTCAGCGCGCGCAGCTGCGCCTTGGCCTCGTCGAGGTGTCCTTGGTATTCCATCCGCATCGGTTCCAAGTTTTCGGCGAGAACCTTGAGGTAAGCTGGATCCCGTTCAAGCACGTACTGCGCGGGGTTGGCTCCCTGCTGCTGTGCTCGTTGACGAAGCTGCGGGCCCAGTTGCTGGGCAATGGCCGCCCTCAGTTGGGTGACCTCCTGGCCGTACTGCTGGAACAAACCCGACAGCGACTCAACGATGGGTCCGGATTTTCCCGACGTGAGAACGTCCAGAAGGGCCGCGACCTTTTCAAGATCCTTGAGGGCCGGGATTTCGAAGGCCAGATTGATGCGGCTGACGAGGTTTTCGCCGGCGCCGGAGCGGAACGACTGCTTTTCATCCTTGCCGAGCTCGGCGCTACGGGTCTTGAGCGATTCAGCGAAGAACGCCGGACCCTCTTCCAGTCCCTTGGCGGCAGCGACTCGACCCTGCGTGAACAGTTCCTTGCGTCGCAATTCGTCCTTGTCGACCGAAAGGCCTTCGGTTTTTTCGAGGGCCAGTTCAAGGGCCGATTTGATCAGTGCCATAGGTGTACTCCCGCCTTCAAGATAGCCGAATCTGCCCCCAAGATCAAACCATCGAGCAGGTGGTCGTGCGGCTCGGTAGGCAACCAGCTGACGGCTTGCCCGGAAAACGCGTAGCCGAGTGAGACGACACTGGGAGCGTTCTGACCAAGAAACCGATCGAAAAAGCCTCCACCTCGACCCAGGCGGGCTCCCCCAGGTGCGAAAGCCAGCCCCGGAACCAGGACCAAGGAGCTGCGATTTTCCGACGGTTCCCAGCACGGTCCCTCGAACGGTTGCGAAAGGCCCCAGCGGTGGCTCTCCCAGGGACCGTCGAGCGAGCTCACGTGCACGAACGTCATTGCCTTGGCTTCGACCCGGGCGAGTGCGACCCTTTGCCCCCTTTCCAAGCAAAGGTTGAGAAAGACCGTCAGATCCGGCTCGGTCGCACCCGGAAGGCACGCCAAAACCCAGTCGAAACCGGCTCCGGGCTCCCACCGAGTCAACTGCTCCACGATGCCGGCGGCCTCGTTTGCATCGCTGACGAGAGTCTGAAAAAGCTCTCTGTGCCGCTTTTTTTCCTCGCGGACACTCGCTTGCGGGTCTGGCTGAGGCACGCTAGAATGACTCATGGGCACTCCTTCAGCAACCAACTACAGTCTGGCCTACTTTGAAGATATTTTCGGTGGACGCAACGACGAGTTCCGCGACCTCTTGGCCATAATTTTGGAAATGCTGGTTTTCTACCACTCTGCCTACCCCGAAGTGGCCCGTTCCCCCGATCCCGAAGAGCTCTCGCAGTTCCGTCATAAGCATGTCACTCTCATCGAGAACCTGCAGTTGGCCCGTTTGAAGCAACTTTCCATCGAAGTGGCCTCCCTGACCGGCGAGGCTCGCGAACGCAACATCACCGAGGTGCAGTCTCTGGTCAGCCATCTGATCGAGGACCTGCGCGTCGAGCTGGGTTAGCGTTTCCCGAGAACGGATTCGAGACGACTGAGCGCCACCTCGACCTTTTCACGGTGGTTGAAGGCACTGATGCGAATGTAGCCCTGGCCGCACGTCCCGAAGCCTGATCCCGGCGTGACGACGACCTGGGCTTCGTCGAGAAGGCGGTCGAAGCTTTCCCAACTGTCGGTGCCGACTTTGACCCACACGTAGGGTCCATTTTCGCCGCCGGTGACCTCGAGCCCCCACGACAGCAGCCGTTCGCGGATCAGTCGTGCGTTGGCCATGTACGAGTCGGTCAGTTGGCGCACTTCCTTCTGCCCCTCGGCTGTGTAGACGGCTGCGGCGGCCACCTGAACCGGGTACGACACGCCGTTGAACTTGGTGCTGTGCCGCCGGTTCCAAATATCAAGGAGTTTATGGCCGTTGCCTTCGGAATCCCAAACCAGAACGGTGTCGGGAATGACGGTGTAGGCGCACCGTGTGCCGGTGAAGCCAGCCGTTTTCGAGAACGATCTGAACTCTACGGCGCACTCGCGGGCCCCAGGAATCTCAAAGATCGAAATGGGAATCTGAGGGTCGCGGATGAAGGCGGCGTAGGCGGCGTCGAACAACAGGAGTGCCTTGTGCTCCCGGGCGTAGTCGACCCAGGCCTGAAGCTGCGCCCGGGTGGCAACCGCGCCGGTCGGGTTGTTGGGAAAGCAGAGGTACACCAGATCGAGGGCATAGGTCGGTGGCGGGGGAACAAAACCGTTTTCGCGGTTTCCCTCCAGGTAGAAAAGGCCCTCGTAGCGGCCGTCAACAGCGGCACCGGTGCGGCCTGCCATCACGTTGGTGTCGACGTAGACCGGATACACCGGATCAGGAATGCCGATTCGCAGCTTGTCGCCCAACAGCTCCTGAAAGTTGCCGGTGTCGCACTTGGAGCCGTCGGAGACTACGATCTCGTGGGCACCGATCTGGGCCCCCCTCGCCTGAAAGTCGTGGGCAGCAATGGCTTCGCGGAGGAAGGCGTAGCCCTGTTCAGGCCCGTAACCCCGAAAGGTTTCGGCCTTGGACAACTCCTCGACCCCCTTGTGGAAGGCCGCGACGATGGTAGGGCTAAGCGGCAGCGTGACATCCCCGATCCCCAGACGGATCAGCGGCTTGTCGGGATGCGCCTTTTGGTAGGCTTCGACCTTGCGCGAAATGGTTGTAAAAAGGTAGGACGCCTGAAGTTTACGGTAGTTTTCGTTGATGGTAATCATGGGCGCTATTTTGCCGTAAACCCGGGGGAAGATCCAGAGCCCGGGTGTTACCCCGTGCCCTTGACCCTCAGCAGCTTTCCGGCTACTATATTCGCTCCGGACTGTGTTTGGGCGTCACCAGTGAAGTGCGTCAGAAAGGGCAGTCCAGGCAAGGAGCCACGCATGAAAGAGGGCATTCACCCCAACTATCAATTTGTCTTGTTTAAGGACGGCTTGACCGGCACCATGTTCCTGTCCCGGTCGACCATGACCAGCAGAGAAAAGGTCAAGCACACCGACGGCAAAGAATACCCGGTGGTCACGATGGAAATCTCGGCTGACTCGCACCCGTTCTTCACCGGTCAGCAGCAGTTGGTCGACACGGCCGGCCGCGTGGAACGCTTCAACAAAAAGTACAACATCAAGAAGTAGTTGTTTTCGGCCACCACAAGAACCACCCGCGAGGGTGGTTTTTCTTTGTCCGAAGAAAGTTAGCCTTGGACCGGAGGCGCGAGGTTGGCCCAGGTTGCACCTCGGTTGCCGTTGACATCATCGCCGTAACTGACCACAAAAGCGGTGGCTTCCAGAACCTTTCGTACTACGTCGCGCTGGAAGCCGGTTCCCTTGCCGTGGATGATCCGAACCTGCTCGTAACCGAGCCGACGGGCTTCGAGCAGGTACTCCGCCGTGGCTTCGGGAATCTCGTTTTGCCGGAAGGTATGCAGGTCAAACTCGCGGCCCAAGGGGAGGACCACCGTTTCTTCGTCACTCAAAGGGCAGGGCCTTCTGGCTTGTGGTGAACTCCCGAACTTGTACCACCACCACGACGGTGGCGCTGACGCGGCGGGCGCTTTCTCGGGGCCCTTACAGCCCAGACCCGGTAGAGCGTACGCAGCGCAGTTTCGAGCTCCTGATTGGAGGGAATGATAGGCTTGAACCAGTCTTTGAGCTCCTGAAGAATCTGATCGAAGTTCTCCAGCGTGGCCCGGTTCTGCCAGCCCTGAGCTTCCAGCAACGGCGCCACCAAGAAACTCACAGCCGCCGAACGGTCAGGTTCCTTGCCAGCCTTCACTTCGGCGTCAAGCAGGGCCAAAGCTTGGGCCATTACCGGCGACTGAGGACCGAAAAGCCCTCGGTGCAGGGCCAGCGCAAGCTGCGGCACAAAGGCGTCGAGCACCTTGAGCTTTTCCATCGCCGAGAAAATAGGCTGCGAATTGCCGGAAAACAGGACCTTGTAGAACTCTTCCGTGAGCCGCGCGGGCGAGATAGCCAACAGGAGGGGGGCCTTTCGCCGGATTTGCGCCTGAATGTTGCCGGGAATTCGAAAGCCGCTGGTCGTGGCGTACTTGGCCGCACGGATCATCCGTACGGGGTCCTCGTCAAAGATCACTTCCAGGGGAATGACGTTTTGGAGACGCTTGGACCGAATGTCCTTGACGCCCCCGGTCAGGTCGACGATGTACTGGTCTTTCGGATCGTAGAACAGAGTGTTGAAGGTGAAGTCGCGGCGTTTGGCGTCTTCTTCCAAGGTGCCGAACACGTTGTTGTCGCCTTCCACGTTACTGCGGAACGTGGCAACCTCGATGATCTTGTTCTGGGCAAAGTACACATGCACCAGCCGGAAACGCTTGCCGATGATCCGGCTGAACGGCAGCACTTTCTTGATCGCCCGCGGATGCGCGTCGGTGGCGATGTCGAAGTCCTTGGGTTTGCGTCCCAACAGCAGGTCGCGGACCGCGCCTCCCACCACGTAGGCCTCGAACCCGGCCGAGCGGAGCTTGCGCGTGATGAAAAGGGCGTCGGGGTCAATCTGTTCCAGCTTGAGGCCGTGCTCTTCCTTGGTGTAGATGTCGGCCGACTTGACCGGGTTTCCGCGCGAGTCTTTTGTGTACCGGGCTAACATGGCATTACCGCCTCGATGCTGGAGATCAGGGCCTCATAGGCCGGTGCGAGGCTGGTTTCGCCTTCAAGAATCGCCTTGCCCGACTCGGAAAGTGTCACCGCCCGTGGATCCATGGGGATCGACCCCAAAAAGGGCACTCCCAACTCTTCGCAGGCCCGCTTGCCGCCACCCTCACCAAAAAGCGGCAAGAGCGTCCCGTCGGCCGGATTCAGGTAGCCAGCCATATTCTCGACCAGACCCAACAGCGGCATTTTCAGCTGTTTGCTGAAATCGATGGTGCGGCGGGCGTCAAGCACCGAGACCGACTGGGGGGTCGTGACAATCAAACAACCGCGGCTGGGCGAGGAGTTGAGGGTTTGAGCCACTGTCAACGGTTCATCGCCGGTGCCTGGTGGGGAGTCTACGATCAGATAGTCGAGCTCGGGCCACGCGACGTCGGCAAGCAGTTGATTGATCAGCGCGATTTTGATAGGACCCCGCCAGATGTACGCTGTGTCGACAGGACGCCCGGTCAGAGCCACCGAGACGACGAAGAGGTTGGGACGGGCTTCCAGCGGTTCTATGCTGGATTCTGCGACGCTCATACGCTCGTTGTCGATTCCGAGCATGTGGGCCACGTTGGGGCCGTGAATGTCCGTATCGAGCAAACCCACCCGATGGCCTTTCAGGGCCAGTCCGACGGCCAAGTTGACGCTTACGGTTGACTTTCCTACGCCGCCTTTGCCCGACAGAACGACAACCTTGTGCTTGATCTTCTTCATGTTGGCCCGCAGGCGCATCATCTGGGCGAGCTTCTCGTCGCCTTCGGGACCGTGCATGGAAATCTCCTGATCGGCTAGTCCGAAACCTTGGTTGTCTCGGTGGGTTTGGCGGCGGGCTTTTTCGAGTCGTTGATGTAGAATCCGCTGCCCCGAAAAATGATGCCGGAGCCGCCGCCAATCAGGCGCTTCAGGCGGCCCTTGCAACTGGGGCACATCGCGAGAGGTTCATCGTTCATCGACTGGAAGGTTTCCAGTTCGTGGCCGCAATCCTGGCAGGCATAGTCGTACGTCGGCATGGTGTTCCTCGTGACAGAAAAATAGCATTCGGCGCCCATCTGAGCAAGGCCCTCATCAGCCCAGACCGGAAGGCCTTCAAATCTGATATAATTGGTCAACAAATCTCGTTTCCAACCTTGACAGGTCTGTTGTTCCGACTTAACTTTCCTGCATGAGTACCGACACATCGATCCTGAAAGCCTTTCCAGCTGCTGCTGAGTACCTGTCCAGCATCCACCTGATTTGCCGGGATTACGGCTATGCCGCCAATCATCGCCTCGCCGACTGGATGGGAGTTTCCACATCGGCGGTTACCCAGGCTCTTGGCCGTCTCAAAAAGCAGGGTTTGGTCGAGCAGGAGCGCTATGAGCACGTTTTGCTGACCGACGCCGGCAGGGAGTTGGCCGTCAAGGTCCTTAAGCGACACTTTCTCTTGGAGCACCTGCTGGTGAAAACTTTGGATTTTCCCTGGGACAAGTCGGACGACGAGGCTAAGGTCCTGCAAAACCAGATTAGCGATGATCTTGCTGATCACCTCGACTCCAAACTTGGCTTTCCTCAGACTTGCCCCCACGGCAATCCGATGCCTGGTGCCGCCATCGAAGCGAAACTGCTCGGTGCCAACCGTCTCAACAAGGCCGTCGCCGGTGAGTCTATGCACATTCTGCGCATCACCGAGGAAGGCGAGGGCATTCGGGAGATGTTGCCCTACTGCCAGAATCACGGCGTCAAGCCGGGCGCTCGGTTTGTGGTCAAACACGTGGACCACGAAGCCGTTCAGATGACCAAGGCCGATGGCAGTGACGTTGTTGTGCCCTTGCACTTGGCAGCGCACATCGGCTACGAGTTGGTTTGATCGTCGGCCGGGGGCTTTCTAAGCGGGTGTCCGGCCCAATACATCACCACTCTCACAACGAGTGTGATCACCAAAACGGCAATCGTGAGAACGAGGCTGAGGCGTAGTTGCCCCAGAAGATCTCCTACCCCCTTGGTGCTGTTGGCCTCGCGGTTCGAGATGAGCCGTTCGAGGTTGGTCCTCAGTTCTGCCGCACCCGCTTTCAGTTCGCGCAGACCGTCGCGGCTCAGGACCGTTGGTTCGCCCCCCTTCGGGGTCTGCGGGTGAACTCGCTTCTTCAAGGCAACAAAATCCTTCAGGTGGTCCTGAGTCGCCACAAGCGCGGCCTTGGCTTTCGGAGTGTAGAAGCGCGGTGCCCCGGCCCGAACGGCCGCCTGCAGTTGCCCTAACGCCGCTTCGATCGAAAGGTCTGCCTTAGCCCGCTCCTCGGGAGTCTGTCCCAGAACGAGAGCCTGTGCGGCGTTTTCCACGCCCAGTAGCGCAATCAGGGCCGTCTGCACGCTGTCCCCGCCACGGACATCGTTTTCGTAGACGTCCTGGATCCGGGTCTCGACGGCGGTGAGGAACTGGATGGAAAACGCTGTGCCGACCACCGTAATGACCAGAACTACGGCAAAGGTCCAGGTGTAGTCGGTAAAAAAGTGGATCGCGGCCTTGCCGAGCCGGTCGAGGACCGGTTTACGCATCGAGGTAGTCACGTCGAACCGTGACCCCGGCTTCGGACAGTGACGCCTTGATGCCAGCCACGGTGTAGGTGCCGTAGTGCACCATGCTGGCGACAAGGGCGGCGTCGGCTTTGCCTTCCTGAAGCACCGCGCGCAGGTGTTCGGGCGTTCCGGCTCCGCCCGAGGCGACAACTGGAATCGGAAGCGCCTGGGAGATCAGCCGGGTCAAGACCAGATCATAGCCAGCCTTGGTACCGTCAGCGTCGATGGAATTGAGCACAATTTCACCCGCTCCCAGGCCCTGACCTTGGCGGGCCCACTCCAGGGCATCGAGGTTGGTGGGTGTTCGGCCCCCATTGATTACAACCCGATACCCCGAGGGCATCGCCGGGTCGGCCAGCGCGTCGATGGCCAGGACGATGCTCTGACTCCCATAGAGGCGGGCACCTTGGCGGATCAACTCGGGGTTGAGCACCGCTTGGCTGTTGAGGCTGACCTTTTCGGCCCCCGCCAAGATGACTTGGCGGATGTCTTCGGCGGTCTTGATGCCGCCGCCGACACAGAACGGGATGAAAATCTTTTGCGCGACCCGGCGTACCACGTCGATCAGGATGCTGCGGTTCTCGGCGCTCGCGGTGATATCGTAGAACACCAGCTCGTCCACACCCTGCCGATAGTAAAGCTCGGCCATTTCGACCGGATCACCGAGTTCCTTGGTGTCGACAAACTTGACGCTCTTTACCGTCTTTCCGTCCCGCACATCGAGGCAGACGATCACGCGCTTTTGCAGCACTTCACGGCCTCCACTTGAGGAAGTTCTCTACCAACTTCAGCCCGACGGGCCCGGATTTTTCGGGGTGGAATTGCCAGGTGGCGAGACTCCCGTGGACAAAACCTACCGTGAACGAGATGCCGTGGTCGGTCGTGCCGAGAACGCTCACTCCAGGCGCCGGCGCCGTGTAGAAGGAATGGACGAAGTAGAAACTAGACCTGTTGGGAATGCCCCGAACCAGAGGGTGCGCCGGATCCGTCAGCGACACTTCGTTCCACCCCATGTGTGGCACCTTGAGACCACCGCCGCCTGGGAGTCGATGGCAACTGCCGGGAACCAGCCCCAGGCAAGCGCACGGGCCCTCATCGCTACGCTCGAGTACAATCTGACTGCCCACACAGATGCCCAGAATGGGGCGGCCTTGTTGAAGAAAGTCCGCCAGCAACTGGTCCAGACCCTGTGAACGGAGGTTCTCCATGCAGGTTTGAGCGTGGCCGTCGCCGGGGACCAAGAGGCGGTCGGCCCGGGCCAGTGCGGCCGGATCCGAAGAAACGAGCCACTTTTCACCCAAGTGGTCGAGCGCATTCTGCACGCTGGTCAGGTTACCCGCATCGTAGTCCAGGATCCCGGTGATCATGGCGCCCCCGGGGACGGGCCCAGCAGATTCCGTGCCCACGAGACAGCCTCGGCTTGGGGAACCACGAAAGGCTGGCCCACGAGCGTTGCGGCCTCGGCGCTCCAACTGAGATTCTGCCCAAGTTTGTCATCGAGCAGCGAGCCGGTCAGTGCCAGCAGCACGAGTCCGACCGCCGCCGCGCGGGAATCAGGCAGGTTGAGCAGGAGCTTGCCCGAGAGATCCGCTCCCTTGGCCTGAAGGTCGAGGTCCAGCGAATCGACGGAAAATAGCCTTCCGGCCAGCGCACCCAGCAGCAGGGGAGCCGGCTGTTTCAGGGTAAGCCGCACATCGGCTTTCGCCCACAAAGCATCCTCGACGGGCGAAAGCGGCGGCACGAGTCGGGTGCTGAGGGTATCGGCCGCGGTGTGCTCCACGAGCACCAGGCCGTCACGCGGTTGAATTACCCGCCATCCGGTTGGGGGCGGGTTCCAAAAAAGTGCCCACGCCACGGCCAAGCGGGGCAGGTCGCCTTCGAGAGCGAGTCGGGCCCCATCCAGCGACAAGCGGACTGTCGAAGCCTCGTCACCGGTCAAAGGAAGACTGACCCAAAGTTTCTCGGTACGCCGCGCGGCTTCCGCAAGCCCCGGCACGGACGCAGCTTGCGCCCTGAGCACGGGCAGTCGATCGACCTCGAGCTTGGCAACAAGAGCTTGCTGCGCCGAAACCCAG
The DNA here is from genome assembly GCA_037142615.1 of Spirochaetales bacterium. Taxonomy (GTDB): domain Bacteria; phylum Spirochaetota; class Spirochaetia; order JABEVK01; family JABEVK01; genus JAIFLN01. Next base: position 67,688 of record JBAXAI010000001.1, read on the forward strand.
GCACCGGCGGACACCTCAGCGCCCGGCTCCGGAAGACCCGCGCAGGAGGCGAGGATCGCGAAGACCAGCAGGCTGCAGGCAACTTTGGTGCGCATGAACCTAGAGTTTTTCAATGCGGAAACAGAAGAACTCGTCACCGGATTCGGCCTCCTGCAAGCCTGGCTCAACGACCCCGTCCGCAGGTTGAACCAGGTTTTTCCATTCGGCCTTCGCTGCCAACGTTTCCTGGGCCAGCACCGAGCCGAACGCGTCGAGGGACTCGCGGATGACCTCGGTGCCGCCGAAGGTCAGCCGGATGCGGTCGCTCACGGCCAAGCCCGACTCCTTGCGGGCATTCTGCACGGCACGCACCATGTCGCGCATGTGGCCTTCCAGTTTGAGCTCGCGGGTCACCTCACCGTCGAGCGCCAGCGTGAGGCTGCCTTCGTTGATGACTTTGAGTGTGGCCCTTTCTTTGCGTACCACCACGACCGACTCTTGATCCAGCGTCACGGCGATGCCCTCGACCTCGAGATGCAAGCTGTTGCCTTCGAGCAGCGACACGATTTCAGCCGGCCCCAGGGCTTCGATCCGACTGGCCGCAGCCTTCATCGAGCCACCCAGCACTTTGCCCAGCACCTTGAAGTTGGCCTTGGCGCTGTACTCGACCAGCGACTCCTCATTGTCCTGAAACAGGACTTCCTTCACGTTAAGCTCCTCGCGGATGAGATCTTCCATCTCGCGGAGAACTCCCTTTTCCTCGGCGTTGCGGGTGACCAGATAGACCGTTTTCAGCGGTTGGCGGTTCTTGAGGTTGTGGGTGTTGCGCAGCGAACGCCCCAGCACCACAGCCCGGCGGGCCGATTCCATCTTGGCCTCGAGGTCCGGCCGGCGACGGCTGGAATCCAGCGCCGGCCAGTCAGCCAGGTGCACCGATTCAGGATCGCTGTACGAGCGGAGGTTTTGCCAGATCTCTTCGGTGATGAACGGCACAAAAGGCGCCGCCAGCACGACAAAACGTTTGAGCACCTGATACAGCACGTCGTAGGCCTCGAGCTTATCGTTGTCGTTTTCACCTTTCCAGAAGCGGCGGCGGGAGCGCCGGATGTACCAGTTGTTGAGCAGGTCGAGGAAGCGGGTCAGCTCGCCTATGGCGCGAGTGATTTCGTAGGCATCGAGCTGGGTGGTGACGCCTTCGGTCATGCGCTCAGCCTCGGACAGAATCCAGCCATCGAGCGGATTGGAAGGTCGGCTGACCACGCCGACGGGGGTTGCCTTGTCGAGGTTGGCATAGGTAACAAAGAAGCTGTAGCTGTTCCACAGCGGCAGCAGCACTTCGCGCAGGATGGCCTGGACTCCTTCGTCGCTGTAGCGCAGGTCGTCTGCCTTCGTCACCGGGCTCGACATCAAGAACAGGCGCAGCGCATCAGCTCCGTGAACTTTCATCACCTCGTAGGGGTCGGTGAAGTTGCGCTGGCTTTTGGACATCTTTTTGCCATCGGTGGCCAGCACCAGGCCCGAAACCACGCAGTTTTGGAAGGTGGCGCGGTCCATCAGCGCGGTGCCGAGGATGTGGAGCGTGTAGAACCAGCCGCGGGTCTGGTCGAGACCCTCGTTGATGAAGTCAGCAGGGAAGTGAGACTCGAACTTGGCCTTGTTTTCGAACGGGTAGTGCACCTGGCCGTACGGCATGGCCCCCGATTCGAACCAGCAGTCGAGCACCTCGGGAATCCGCCGCATGGTGCCCTTGCCGCAGGTGCACTGCCAGACGATCTGGTCGACAAAGTGTTTGTGCAGGTCGTCGGGACGGGTGCCGCTGAGCGCTTTCAGCTCGTCGCGGCTGCCCACGCAGATTTCTTCGGTGCAGCCCTCGTGGTCGCAACGCCAAATCGGCAAAGGGTTGCCCCAGAAGCGGTTACGGCTGATGGCCCAGTCGCGGGCGTTTTCGAGCCATTTGCCGAAGCGGCCCTGCTGGATGTGTTCGGGAACCCAATTGATGGTGTTGTTGTTGGCCAGCATCTTTGGTTTGATCTTCTCGACGCTGACGAACCAGCTCGAGATCGCGCGGTAGATGAGGGGGCTGGAACAGCGCCAGCAGTGGGGGTAAGCGTGCAGAATCTGATCGCGCTTGACCAGTTTGCCCTCCGTCTTAAGGCGGTCGAGGATGTCCTTGTCGCAGTCCTTGACGAAGCGGCCCTCGAAGTCGGGCACTTCGGCGGTGAAGCGGCACTCGGCGTCGATGGGGCTGACGACGGTGATGCCAGAGTTCTTGAGGATGCGGTAGTCGTCCTCGCCGAAGCCGGGAGCGGTGTGCACGATGCCGGTACCGTCGGTGTCGGTGACGTGGTCGCCGACAAAGGTGACGAAGGCCCCGTTGGTCGCCTCGCTGGCAAAGTAGGGGAACAACGGCTGGTAGGCGACGCCACCGAGTTCGCTGCCGGGCTTGGTCCACAGGATTTTGACCGCCTCGACATCTTTGTAGTAGGCGCCGAGCCGGCCCTTGGCCAGAATGTAGGCTTCCGCTCCGTCCTGAATCTTGACGTATTCCACTTTGGGGCCAAGAGATAAGGCCAGATTGCTGGGCAACGTCCAGGGCGTGGTGGTCCACGCGAGGAAGCTGGTGCCGGGCTCGTCACGCAGCGCGAACTTCACCGTAACGGCCGGGTCATGAACGTCTTTGTACCCGCCCAGGTTGAGCTCGTGGTTCGACAACACGGTGGAACAGCGGGGACAGTAGGGCAGGATGTAGTGACCTTCGTAGAGCAGATCCTTGGTCCAAAGCTCTTTCATGACCCACCAGATGGACTCCATGTAGTCGGGGTCCATGGTCTTGTAGTCGTTGTCGAAGTCGACCCAGCGGCCTGCACGGGTCATGATGGTGCGCCACTCTTCGGTGTACTTGAGCACAGCGGTGCGGCAGGCTTCGTTGAAGTTGGCCACCCCGTAGGCCTCGATCTCGTGCTTGCTGTTGAGGCCCAGTTGCTTTTCGACGATGTTCTCGACCGGCAGACCGTGACAGTCCCAGCCGAAACGCCGCTCGACCAGTTTGCCCTTCATCGTTTGGTAACGTGGAATGATGTCTTTGATGGTGCCGGGAACGAAGTGGCCGAAGTGAGGCAATCCGGTGGCGAAAGGCGGACCATCGTAGAACACGAACTCTTCGCGGCCCCGGCGCTGCTCCAGCGTTTTGGCAAAAATACGCTCTTGGTCCCAGAACTTGAGCACAGAATCTTCCATCGAAGGGAAGTGGACTTTGGGATCAACCGACTTGTACATGGTGCATCATTGAACTAGAGAACTCGGGCTCAGGTCAAGACGCGCCTTCTGTCGCGATTTGGTTTCGACCACCCTTTTGGGCTTCGGCCAGCAGGGTCGACACTCGCCGCAACAGGCTGTCGACGGACTCGCCAGGCCTGGCCAGCGCCAAGCCTCCCGACACGGTGACTCCGCTCGGCCCGAGCGCCTTTTGCACGGCTTTCACCAACTTCTGCGCTTGTGCCCCGTCGACCGACGGCATGATCAGCAAAAAGGCCTCAATGCCGAAACGTCCCACCGTGCCGGACTCGCCCAGCGTGGCCGACGCGATGCCACAGAACTCCTGCAGCAGCCTGTCGGCCTCGACATGCCCTTGCAAGTCGTTGACCGGTTTGTAGTTGTCAACACTGCACAGCACCGCGGCCACGGCGTTTCCGTTCTTGACCGAGAACTCCAGCGCCTTGCCGAGCAGCTCGAGACTGTACACCCGGTTGGGCACCTGGGTCAGAAAATCGGTGCGGGACAGGCGCAGAATCTCGTCGTTTTTGCGCTCCAGGTCGCGGTTGAGCTCGGCAAGTTCGGCCGAAAAGTCGATGAAGGCCTGCGTGTTGGCGATCTCTTCGGTCAGTTCAAACAGCGTCCACACCAGCGTGAGGTCCGAAGGGTCGTCGCGGCTGAGGGGGGCAACGTTCAGGAAACAACGGGTTTCGCGGCCCTTGATTTCGTCGAGCACGAGGACTTCGCCCCTCAGTGGGATAAGGACTTCGAGCCCGGAATCTTCGAGCGGGAGGTTGCCGATGTGCGAGAACAACGGAAGGACTTTCGTCAGCAGTTTGCCCGTGAGATCAACGCCAAACAAGGCATTGGCAAAGGTATTGGCAAAGCTGATGGTTTTGTCGGCACCGCTGAGGAAGACGCCCTGGTCCATGCCGTCGACGATGTGCCGAAACACCTCGATCTGGCGGGTATACTGCTTGATGCGGGTTTGGGCGGTCGTCAGGTCGGCCATGTAGTCGATCATCTCCTGCCTGTCGTCCTGTTCGGTGCTTTGGTCGGAAAGGAGCCAAACCAGACGGTTGGGGCCGGCCGAGTTCACTTTGACTTTCACCCGGAACTCGTTGAGGTTGAGGCCGCGGACGATGTCTTCAAACACCTGCACGCCGGGGCTGGCAACGCCGACCGGCAGCTGGTCGAGCGACCGGAAGGGAAACAATTCCGCCACCGAATCGACAGCCTTTTCCGAGGCGAGGCCCAACGCGACACGGGCACGCTCATTGCTTTGCACGATACGGCCTCTCAGGTCAGTGATCAAAACATTGTCGGGAAGCATTTCCAGCTGCTCAGGGGAAAAGACGTCGGTTGCCATGCGTTAAGCGTAAGTCCGGGTGCCCGAATAAGCAAGGATTGACAAGACCTCAGCCGGGTGCGAAGTTGAGCCTACGAGGAAGGTGCGAGCATGACCGACGAACAGAAGGAAGACCTGCAGTTCTGGTTCTACACGCGGGTCTTTGCCGACGGAAAACAGCCTTCCTACGCGCTCACCACTAGTGCCGCCGAGGTAGGAGTCACTGTCGAGGTGGCGTGGGCGTACCTGCAAGAAGATGGCCGCTTGGTCGGCTCGGTTCAGGCTCCCGTCTTGGTGTGGCCTGACGTGGATTCCGCTGATCCCAAGGGCATCTACGTCGACATCGAATGGATGTTTCAGATTCTGCACCGCGCCGGGCTGCGCGCCGAAAAGCTCTGGAAGGCGCTGGCAGCGATTTACAAGTTGACTTTGGCGTCGGCCCGCGCCGAGGCGGAGTTGATTCCTGTGGTTGAGGGCGAGGATTGACAGGCGAACCACCCACGGTACGAGAGTTCTGCTGGCGCTGCTTCTGGCCCAAGGAACGCTGCTGGTGCGACGAGATCACCACCATGGCGGTGCGCACGCGGTTTGTTTTTCTGATGCATCCCAAAGAGTACAAGCAGGAAAAGAACGGCACTGGCCGCCTCACCGCGTTGGCCCTGAGAGATAGCCTCATCGAGATGGGAATCGGCTTCGACGACAATCCGGTGGTGCAGGGACTGATCAGCGACCCAGCGAACTACCCGATGCTGCTTTACCCCGGCGACGGAGCCCGCAACGTGTCCGACGGCACCTTGGCCCCGGCCGACCTGGACGGGCGCCGACTGGTGGTCTTCTTGCTTGACGGAACCTGGGCCTGCGCCAAAAAAATGCTCAAGCTGAGCCCGAGCCTGCAGCGCCTCGACAAGCTGATGTTCACACCCACCGAGAAGAGCCGGTTCGTCATCAAGCGGCAACCGCATGAGTTGTGCCTGAGCACACTTGAGGCCACGCACCAGTTCCTTTTGGCGCTCGAAGCGGCAGGGCTCGACGTGTACCCCGACCGCGAGCAACTTCCGCGGGTGTTCCAGGCGATGCAAGACTACCAGATCGCCTGCGCCAGCGATCCCGAGCGTCACGGGTACCGACGCAAGGCCTACAAACTGCCCGAACAACGCGACACGCTGCCCCAGCACCGCAAGGGCCACCGCAACCTCTTCTGGAAGCCGTTTGACCCGGCGAACCTTCCCAAGTCGCGCTGAGTTGCCGATTGGGCCGAAATCACGGACATTGACCTTCAGGCGCCCGGGCGCCGAAGGAGACTTTTCATGTCAGTTCGCGGCATCCGTTCCATCACAGCCTCGCAGCCCACCATGGAGGGAGCCGGGGTGAGGCTGCGCCGGGGCTTCGGCTTTGGCACCACCACCGAGTTCGATCCGTTCCTGCTGTTCGATGATTTTCGTGGCGATCAGGCCGCTGACTACCAGGCAGGCTTTCCCTGGCATCCGCACCGGGGTATCGAAACCATTACCTACGTGCTCGCGGGCCAGGTGGAACATCGCGACAGCCTGGGAAACCGCGGCCTCATGAAGCCGGGCGATCTGCAGTGGATGACCGCCGGCCGGGGCATCATCCATCAGGAAATGCCCGAAGGCGACGAGGGCGGCCGAATGCACGGGTTTCAGTTGTGGGCCAACCTGCCGGCCCGCCTCAAGATGACCGCGCCGCGCTACCAGGACATTCCCAGCCAGGCCGTGGCCGAAATTCACGAGGACGACGGTACCATCGTGCGCGTGCTGGCGGGCCATTTTTGGGGCAAAACCGGGCCGGTTGAGGGCATCGCCGCCGATCCGACCTACCTCGATTTTTTTATCCCCGCCGGAGTGACCCGCCGGATTCCGGTCGCGGTGGACCGGCATGCCTTCGCCTATGTGTTTGAGGGCAAAGGGTTCTTTCACGACGCCTCGGAACCGCAGGGGGTGCTGACGGAGGACTTGGCCACCGACCTGGTGACCCGCGCACGTCCAGCCGAGAACCGCCACCTCGTCCTGTTCGACCAAGGCGACGAAATCGTGGTGTCAGCCGGCCCGGTAGGACTGCGGTTCCTGTTGGCGACGGGAACACCCCTGGGCGAACCTGTCGCTTGGATGGGCCCCATCGTGATGAACACGCAGCAGGAGATTCGGCAGGCGCAAAGGGATCTGAACGACGGGACGTTCATCCGTTAATTTGACCGCCACGACAAAGCGACGTACCTTGCGCACATGAAAACAAGAACCTTGGGTAGGAACGGTCCCGTCGTCTCGGCAATCGGCTTGGGCTGCATGGGCATGTCGGACTTCTACGGACCTTCGGACAATGCGGCCTCGGAGACGTTGCTCCGGCAGGCTGTCGATCTGGGCCTCAACTTTTTCGACACGGCCGACATGTACGGCGTGGGGGCCAACGAATCGCTGCTGGGATTTTCGCTTCGGGCCGTTCGCGACCACGTGGTGATCGCCACCAAGTTCGGCAACATGCGCCGGCTCGATGGGGCCCACTTGGGCGTCAACGGCCGACCGGAATACGTCAAGGCCGCCTGCGACCAGAGCCTCAAGCGCCTGGGGGTTGACCACATCGATTTGTACTACCAGCATCGCGTTGACCCGGCGGTTCCGATCGAAGAAACCGTCGGCGCCATGGCCGAACTGGTCGCAGCCGGCAAAGTGAAATACCTGGGGCTTTCGGAAGCCGGGCCCGACACCATCCGGCGTGCCCACCGGGTTCACCCCATCACGGCGCTCCAGACCGAACTGAGCCTGTGGACGCGCGACGCCCAGGGCGACATCTTGGCCACCTTGCGCGAACTGGGCATCGGTTTTGTCGCCTACAGCCCGTTGGGCCGTGGCTTTCTCACCGGCGCGTTTTCCACTCCCAGTGACTTCGCGGCCGGCGATTTCCGGTCGGTGAACCCCCGCATGAGCGGTGAGAACTTCGCCGCCAACCGCAAACTGGTCAGCGAGGTCGAGGCCTTGGCCGCTGAAAAAGGGGTCACCACGGCTCAGTTGTCCCTTGCCTGGGTTCTCGCGCAAGGAGACGACATTGTGCCGATTCCCGGCACCCGCCGCTTGAAGTACCTGAAAGACAACCTCGCGGCGACGGAAATCGGCCTTGACCCCACGGAACTGGCCCGCCTGACCGACGTGTTTTCACCCGGCGCTGTGGCGGGCACGCGCTACGACGAGAACGGCATGAAGCGCGTCGGTCTCTAGGATTGGCAAGACGGGCCGATATTCAAACCAGAGGTGAACCATGTACGGCTTGGAAGTCGACCTTTTCGCGCAGATGACAAGGCTCAGAGACGAGTTCGGCGTCGAGTACCTCAAAGCCGAGTTCGAGGCTGAGGGTTCCAGTTTTCGCGACTTGGTCCGGCTTCGGCGCCTGAGCGCCTCGGCCGGCATGGGCCTGCTGATCAAAATCGGTGGGTGCGAGGTCGTCCGCGACCTGCGCGACGCGCTGGAGTTGGGGGCCGACGCCATCGTCGCCCCGATGATCGAGAGCCCTTTCGCGCTGGCCAAGTTCTGGGAAGCCGCCAACAAGGTGTTCCGTACCGGACGCCGCCCGCGACTGGCGTTCAACGTCGAGACCCGGGCCTGCGTCGAAAACCTCGACGGCATCTTGGAATACGGCTTGGGCAAGATGGATGGGTTCACCATCGGCCGCAGCGATCTTTCCGGCTCGTACTTTGACCCGTTCGTCACCCCCGACAGCGCGTTCCTTCTGGACATCGTTGAGGATGTTGCCTCCAGAGCAGCCACGGCGGGTTGGGATGTCTGGATGGGAGGGAGCCTGAGCCAAAAAAGCATCGCCGTGCTCGAACAGCGCCCCCGGTTGCGCCAGGCGGTCCGCCACTACGAAACCCGCAAGGTTGTGTTGCCAGGCGCCCAGGTGTTTGCCCGCCCCGAAATCGTCGGCGAAGCTCTCAAGTTCGAGGAACTCTATCTGCTGAGCCGAAAAGAGATCCTCGACGACGCCACGGCCGACGACCGCCAGCGGTTGGCCGTGCTGAAAAGCCGCCGCTAGGCCAGCATGATCCTCATCGCGTTTGCTTTTCTGGCCGGCATCGTCACCATCCTTTCGCCCTGCATTCTGCCAGTGTTGCCTCTCGTGCTCGGCGGCACCGCGGGCCAGGGCCGCCTGAGACCGTGGGGCATCGTGGCCGGGTTCATCGGTAGTTTTACCCTGTTCACCCTCACTCTCAGTTCACTCGTCCAGACTCTGAACCTGCCGCCGGATCTGTTGCGGTGGGTGGCCGCAGGTCTGGTGGCCGTGTTCGGCATCGTCCTGGTGGTTCCGCAGTTCAAGGACGCGTTTTTGGCGCTGGCCACCCGGTTGGTCTCGCGTTCGGCGCCGGCACCCGTCGGGTTCCCCGCCGCCGCGAGTCGGTGGGGAGGCCTGGTGCCTGGCCTGCTGCTCGGGTTCAGCCTGGGTGTGGTGTGGACCCCTTGCGTGGGCCCCATCATGGCCAGCGTCATCAGCCTTTCGCTGACCCAGACGGTCACTTCGGACAGCGTGCTGATCACTTTGGCGTACGCTTGTGGCACGGCCGTTCCCCTGCTTGCCATCCTGCTGGGCGGGCGCCGACTGTTGCAGAGATTTCCTTTCCTGGTAAAGAGTTCTGGGGCGGTTCAGCGGGTGTTTGGGGGTCTGATGCTCCTGACGGCCGTGGCGTTGCTGACCGGGGCCGACCGCCAGGTGCAGGTGTGGGTTCTGACGACGTTTCCGCAGTACGGCACCGGTTTGACGGCGCTGGAGGACCAGAGTGTCGTCCGCGAGGAGTTGGCCAAGCTGGAGCCGACGCGTGCTTCGACGCCGGTTGCCCAACCGTTGTCGCTGGCGTCGGGAGCTTGGATCAACTCGCCGCCTTTATCGCTCGATGGCCTCAAGGGCAAAGTGGTTCTGCTCGACTTCTGGACCTACAGCTGCGTCAATTGCGTGCGGACACTGCCCTACTTACGAGCTTGGTACGAAAAGTACAAAGGCGAGGGATTGGTGATCGTCGGGGTCCACAGCCCTGAGTTTGCCTTTGAGAGGTCCGAAGCCAACGTCCGCCAGGCGGTCAAGGATCTGGGGGTGACCTGGCCGGTGGTGCAAGACAACGCGTTCGGCATCTGGAATGCCTATCAAAACAAGTTCTGGCCCTCGCACTACCTGTATGGCCGCGACGGCGAACTGCTCGAGACGCACTCCGGTGAGGGGGGCTACGCCGAAACCGAGGCCCTGATCGTCCGGGCCCTGGGCCTGCGGCCGACCGCAGGGGCTTCCCCTGCTTCGATGGGCACAGTGGCCGGGGCCATTTCGGTTTCCAGCGGGCCACTGACCCCGGAAACCTACCTTGGGTACGCACGCGGAGCCCGGTTTGCGAGCCCGCAAGACGTCGCGGCCGACAGCGAAGCGCAGTATTCGCTGCCAACAACCCTTGCCACCGATGAATGGGCGCTGGCCGGGCGCTGGACCATCGGCTCCGAAGCGTCCACCGCGACCAAGGGAGCCCGCCTTTTGCTGCATTTTCAAGGGCAGAGAGTCTACTTGGTCCTCCGACCCGTTCCGGGAGAAGCTGCGCACATAACGGTGAAGATCGGTGGAAGGCCGGCCAACGGAGGCGACGTCCACGACGGCGTGCTGACCCTCGACAAGGACCGCCTTTACCAAGTTGTGGACCAAACCGACTCGGGTGAGGGTCTGCTTGAGCTCGAAATGGCTGGGCAGGTCGCCGTCTACGCCTTCACGTTTGGCTGACTGCGTACCCACAAGGCCAGCGCCTTGGGCTCAAGTCCCGAGCGTGCCTCGCCGGTCGCCGTGTCCTTGCAGTTGACACCCGCCTCGGAGACCTGCGCCACGAAACGAATGCCCTTGGCTTCGGCGTACTTGTACTGTTGGGCAACCTTTTTGTCACAGAGGTACACCTCGGCGTTGAGGCCCTGGCTGCGTAGTTCCTGGGCCAACTTTTGTGCCGAGCCACCGGTACCGCTGAGCACCAGCACGTGACTCTTGCCTGCCACCGCCGCCGTCAGCCCCAGCTCTTCCAGGCCCGCCAGCAACCGGTCGAGGCCCACACTCGCGCCCACGCCCGGGAGCTCTTCCTTGGTGTACAAGTCGGCAAGGTTGTTGTAGCGGCCGCCCGACATCACCGAACCTAAGCCGGGCAATGCATCGAGGAAGGTTTCGTAGACGATTCCCGTATAATAGTCCAGGCCCCGGGTGATCGAAGGGTCCAGAACAAAACGTCCTGCGATACCAAGTTCGGTCATCAGGCCCGCAAGTTCGCGCAGACGCCGCGTGTCGTCGGCCTCACCCCCGGCAAGAGATTCCAGTGCGGTCAGGACCGTCAGGAAGTCGCCTTTGGCACCGATGTACTCCAGAATCCGTTTGGAGGCTTCGGGGGAAACCACTTCGCCCAAGAGTCGGCCCACTTCTGCGGCGCCTATCTTTGCCAGCTTGTCAACCGCCCTGAGCACGGCCACCGAGTGCTGACGGGCGCCCAGGGACTCCAGGAAGCGGTTGAAAATGCCCCTGTGACTGAGCCGGATGGTTGCCTTTCCGCCGACCAGAAGATCCATGGCCTGGGTCATCATCAAGAGGATCTCGAAGTCCGCAGCCGCCGTGTCGGCACCCACGATGTCGAAATCGCACTGCACAAACTCACGGTAACGGCCCCGCTGCGTGTTCTCGCCCCGCCACACTTTGCCCATGTGATAGCGCTTGAATGGAAGCGCCAACTTGCTGGAGTTCGCCGCCATGAAGCGGGCAAAAGGGACCGTCAGGTCAAAACGCATGCTCACGTCGCGCCCGCCGTGGTCCTCAAAGCGGTACACCTGCTTGTCGGTCTCGCCGCCGCCTTTGCCCAGAAGCACCTCGGTGTATTCCAGAACGGGAGTGTCAATGGGAACGAAGCCAAAGGACTCGAAGACGGTCTCGAGCCCGGCCATCAGGGCCTTTTTGGGAATTTCCTGCTGGGGAAGGGAGTCGCGAAAGCCTTTGAGCACTTGGGGTTCGATCAGAGTTGCCATGGGCCAAGGATACCTCAACCGCACTCTGGCGCGCAACGGACCCCGGGACGATACTGAAGCTATGGAACCGAGAGGAACCGACTTGCAGCAACTGGCCGACCTCACGCTGCGGCGTCTGGTGCCGCACGACGGCGCCACCAGGCAATGGCTTGCCCAAGCTTGCCGCCTGCGAACGGCCGAGCCCGGGGGCGAGCTGCTCACCGAGTCCGAGGAAGTCCAACTCGGCATCCTCCTTTCTGGCAGGCTCGAAACGGCTTTCCGTACCCTTCGGCCGGGAACGGCCTTTGGAGAAGAACCGTTTCTGGGCCGCGACCGTCACGAGCCTGGTTTCCGTGCCGCTCGCACCAGCGTGTACCTGTCGCTCTCGCTTGAGGACTTTGACCGTGGTCTGGCCCTGCATCCGACAGGTTTGATGGGATTCTTGCGCCAGTTGAGCCAGCAACACCCCCCGGCCAGCCGCGCGGTTTGGACCCTGGGGTCGGGTTGCGAGAGTTTGATTAAGTTGCTTCCGGGGAACTCCGGCGCGACCTTGCTGATGCCCCAGGTTGTCGATGAAGCTACTACGGCCCAATTGGCTGCCTTGGAGCAGCACCACGAGCGGGTTTTTCTGGTAGACGGCGAGGTCGAAGGCTGGAACGAGTTTTGCGCGGCTCAGAGCGACGGTTCGCTGAGCCTCAAGGCTGAAGGCCCCTGGCTGGTTCCGGTATCGAGAGCCCAGGGGGAAGCGACCTTTCCCGGCTTGCCCGGTCGCCTTCGGATCGACGATCCAGAAGCCTGGGCCCGTTTGGTCCGGCTCCTCACCGGCGGGGCCCGCGGGCAAGTGCTTTCGGGCAGTGGAGCCCGAGGTTTTGCCCATATCGGCGAGCTTAAGGCCCTTTGCGAGCGCAAATTGGCCCCCGACAGCGTTGGCGGAGCCAGCATGGGCGCCCTCATCGCCTGCCTTTGGGCAGTCCATCAGGACGTGGCTGTTCTTGAGGACCTCGCTCGCGATCTGGGGCACTCCAGCCGTGTGCCCGACTGGACGATGGGTGCGACCTCGCTCACCTCGGGCCTCAAAGTTGCCCGCTTGCTCGAGGGGTTGTTTGGCGACCTCAGGTTTGAAGACCTTCCGCTGCCGGCCTTTTCCTTAGCCACCGACCTGACGGCTGCCCGGGAAGTTGTGTTCACCTCGGGGCGACTGCAAGACGCCGTCAGGGCCAGCCTCGCCATCCCCGGGGTGTTCTACCCTGTTGTCCGTGGCGGCGAGATTCTGGTCGACGGGGGTTTGATGAACAACCTTCCCATCGACGTGCTGGCCCAACGTTTGCCCCTGGGTCAGTTGCTTGCCGTCGACGTCACTGCGGCAGACTGGGAAACCGAGACCGGTTGGATTGGGGCCCCCTCGGCTGCCCGCCGGGCCTGGGATCAGGTTTGGGACCAATTGCACCCGTCGCACGCCGGAAAGGTGCCCTCGTTGGCCGATCTCCTCGTGCAGTCGCTTGAGGTCAACTCGCGGCGACGCTACCGGGAAACTTCGCACCTGCCGCACCGTTTGCTTGCGATCAATGTCACCGGCTTTGACCCACTGGACTTCGGCAATTGGAAGCGCCTGATCAACGAGGGCTACCGGCAGGCTTGCCTTCAACTCGACAAACTTGATTCTATATAGAACTTGTGCTATATTCTTGCTATGACAGAAGCGCTTGAATGTCCCCCCGAGCTCTTGGAAGACTGGTCGGCTAAACTCAGGGTCTGTGGCCACCCCACGCGGCTCAAGATCCTGTGCCTCATCGAGAGGCAGGCGGCTTGCGTGACGGACCTTTGGCAGTGTCTCGAACAGCCGCAGCCGGTCGTGAGCCAGCATCTGTCGGTACTGCGCGAAAAGAACATCGTTGGAACCACCGTTCTGGGCAACAAACGCTTGTATCACATCGAGGATTCCATGGTGCGACGCATGGTGCAGGACTTTCTCAAGGCCGCTGTTCCGGTCTAGTCTGGACCTATGGTCGACGAAATCCGCTTTACGGCCGGGGAGTTTTCCACCCGCATCCGCTTCTATCACCAACCACAGGACTTGCTGGAGGGTGCCCAGCTCGCCGTCTTTGACGAAAACACGCGCAGTTTGGTACCCGGCTACACGGGTCCCGACCTGGTTTGGCCTGCCGGAGAGGCGCACAAGACCTGGCCTCAGATCGACGCGCTCCTCGCCAGGGCTCTCGGGCTCGCCTTGGCTCGCGACAGCCTGCTCGCGGGCGTCGGTGGCGGGGTGGTCACCGACATGGCTGCCTTTGCCGCCAGCTTGTTTATGCGCGGTTGCCGGCTCGTTCTGGTGCCAACGACCCTGCTGGCCATGGTCGATGCGTCGCTCGGTGGCAAGACGGGCATCGACTACCACGGCTTCAAGAACCTCGTGGGAACCTTCTACCCGGCCCAGGAACTCCGAATCTGGCCCGGCTTTCTCCAGACTCTCCCGGAACGTGACTACCGCAGTGGCCTCGCCGAGGTGATCAAGCACGCCATGCTTGGTGAGCCAGGGCTTTGGGAACTCCTGTCAAAGTCCCACGAGGCCATCCTTGCCCGCGAGCCGGCCGTCCTCAACGAGTTGGTGTACCGGGCCATCATGGTCAAAGTCGGCGTTGTGGAACGCGACCTTCGGGAAGCGGGCGAGCGCGCCTTTCTCAACCTCGGCCACACGTTTGGGCACGCGCTCGAGTCGGTCATGACCTTTGATGGCACCTGGACCCATGGCGAGGCCGTTTGCTGGGGAATCGCGCGGGCGCTCGACCTGGGCGTCGGCCTTGGTCGCACCGATAAGGCTTGGCAGGCCGAGGTGTTGGCGATGCTGGGAGCCTATGGCTTCCGGTTGACGGCTGCGGGTGCCGTTCCCTCCGCGCTGTTGGCGGCAATGAAGAACGACAAGAAGAAAAAGGATGGTTTGGTCCGCTTTGTTTTGCAGGAAGCCATGGGAAAGACGTTCCAGCAACCCGTGCCCGATGACGACGTGCTCGCTTGCCTCGCGAGGGGTGTCTAGGATGGATCCGCGCGCAGTGAACCTTCAAAAGAGTCTGCTGGCCTTTCAGGCCGGCGATGTGATCTTCCGCGAGGGCGAGCCGGGCGAAAATATGTACATCGTGCTCGACGGCGAAGTCGAGATCCTCAAACAGGCCGGTGGAGGCAGCTCCAAAGTGCTTGCTACCGTGGGGAAGGGCGCATTCTTCGGTGAAATGGCCCTCATTGAGGACAGGCCCCGTTCGGCCAGCGCGGTGGCCACCACCGAGGGGCGGCTCCTGGTGATGAGCGATGCCCTGCTCGACTCGTATATTGTTACCAATCCAGAGTTTGCGGCCAAGATGATCCGGAACCTCGCCCAGCGGCTGAGGGGGGCGAACAAACTCATCGAGCAGGCCTTGGTGGGCAATACTCTCAAGGTCGTGCAAGAAGGTCTGGTCGACTGGGCCCGTGAGAACGGCACCGATACCGTCAGGGGAACGCGTGTGAGCATACCGGCCTTTTCTGCCTGGGCTTCGCAGCACTTGGGCGTCCCGGAACGGAACATTCCCGACCTCCTCAAGACCCTTCTGGAGCGCGGGATTTTGGTCCCTTCGGCCCTCGGCGAACAAGAAGTGATCTACCCGAAGAAGTAGTCCAGACTTGACAGAGGCTGGCAACGACTATAAGGTCAGCCTAGTTTTGGAACCCCAAGGAGGGCGCAACATGCCTGTTTTCCAGAAAACCCAGTGGGCGGTCATCCTCGGTGGCTCCAGTGGTTTTGGCCTCGCTACCGCCAAGAAACTCAGCAAAGAAGGCATGGGCGTTTGCGTCGTTCACCGCGACCGCAAGGGCAGTATGGACGCCATCCAGCCCGAGTTTGACGCCATCGCCAAGCTCGGAAACGGGTTTGTCGCCCTCAACCTTGACGCCCTCAGCCCCGAAGGCGTCCAAGAGACCTTGACGGCCCTCAAGGCGGCCATGGGGAGCGCGGGCAAGGTTCGCACCCTGATGCATTCGATCGCCTTTGGCAACCTCAAGCCTATTGCCCCCGTCAACACCCCGGAACTGAAAGAAACCTACGGCGAGGCGCTGATCGAAGACGAAGACATGGCCCGCACGATTTTTGCGATGGGAACGAGCCTGCTGACCTGGACCCAGGCGATTTTCCGTGCGGGGCTGTTTGCCTCCGACGCCCGCGTGTTCGGAATGACCAGCGAGGGCAACGAAGTGGCTTGGCGAGGTTATGCAGCCGTCAGCGCCGCCAAAACGGCCCTCGAGGCGGTTTCCCGGTCCATCGCGGTGGAGTACGCGCCCTACGGCATACGCAGCAATATCCTTCAGGCTGGTGTCACCGACACGCCTGCCCTGCGAAAAATTCCCGGTAACGACGAGATGAAGGCCCACGCCCGCAGCATCAACCCTTTCAAGCGCTTGACGTTGCCCGAAGACGTGGCCGGCATGGTTTTTCTGCTCAGTCAGGACGAAGCAGGCTGGGTAAACGGCAGTCTGATCCGGGTCGACGGTGGTGAACGTATTGCCGGTTAACAAGACCGACTGCGAACTTTACGTTCTGGGAATGGGGCATTTTCACCCCGGGAACGTCATCGACAATGCCTTCCTGACCAGTCTGGATATCGGGACCAACGACGAGTGGATCACTGAGCGCACCGGCATCCAGCGTCGGCGTACCGTACTTTCTCTCGACTACATCACGTCGACCAAAAACGTGGATCCCCGGGCCTCTGGCGCCGCTTCGTTGTTCACCAACGCCCAGACCGGTGCCGCCGCCGCCAAAATGGCGCTCGCCCGCGCCGGCCTGCAACCCTCCGACATTGGCCTGGTGATCTCAGGCGGCTGTTCGCCCCAGCACACCATTCCGGCCGAAGCGTGCAGCATCGCAGCCGAGCTCGGCATCGAGGCACCCGGCTACGATATCAACTCGGCGTGCTCGAGCTTTGCCGCGCAGCTGAACGCGCTGCGCAACACCAAGCCGGAAACGCTTCCTGACTATATCCTCGTCGTCAACGCCGAGAACACCACCCGTACCGTCGACTACAACGACCGTTCGACCGCCGTACTGTGGGGTGATGGAACTGCGGCCACCATCGTGTCACCTCGCAAGCAGGGCCGCTTCGGGGTCAAATGGACGACGCTGGTTTCTGACCCCTCGGGCTGGGACAAGGTGAGTATTCCCACCGGCGGCTTCTTTCAGCAGAACGGCTCGGCCGTGCAGACCTTCGGCATCCGCAAGTCCGGCGAAATGCTCAAGGCGCTCCGTGAGCACGTGGGGCCCGAGCACTACTACATCGGCCATCAGGCCAACCTGCTGATGCTGCAGTCCATCTGCGACCGGGCGGGCATCCCTGCCGAGCGCCACTTGTACAATGTCCATGAGTTCGGGAACTGCGGGGCCGCTGGGGCGCCGTCCGTTCTGTCGCAAAACTGGGACCGCTTTGCCTCCGGCGATGAGATCGCGCTGGTGGTGGTTGGTTCCGGCCTAACCTGGGGCGGCGTGGCCCTGCAAGTTCTGTGAGGACCCCATGAAATACGCGGACTACCTGAAGAGCACGTCGCTCGACAAAAACCAGATTCTGGCGCTGGCCTACGGCAACCTCGTCGAGGACGAGCCCGAAGGCGGCTTCGCCTCGCTTCCGGCCCCGCCGATGCTGATGTTTGACCGCATCACCGAGATCAGCCACAACGGCAACCGCGGACGCATCGTCGCCGAACAGGACGTGCTGGTCGACGCCTGGTTTTTCCACTGCCACTTCCGCAACGACCCGGTACAACCTGGCTGCCTTGGCGTCGACGCCGTCTGGCAACTCATTGGCCTGTACGCCGGCCTGCGCGGGGCCCAAGGCTCGGGCCGCGCGCTAGGCGTCGGTTCCGTCGAGTTCCTCGGTCAGATCCGGCCGTACAACAAGATCGTGCGCTATGAAGTCGAGATCCGCCGTTTTGCCGACCTTCCGGCGAGCAACTCGGCGCTCGCCATTGGCAGTGCCAAGGTACTCGTCGACGGCGAGGCCATCTACACGCTCACCGACGCCAAAGTTGGAGTATTTAAAAACATCCGCTATCCTGACTACCCGTACCCGTCCGAAAACTCGGTCGGAGGAGTGATGCAACGATGAGTGACGCTAAAATCGCGCTGGTGACCGGCGGAGCCACCGGCATCGGCGCCGCGTGCTGCCGTATCCTGGCCCAGGCCGGGTTCACGGTGGGCATCCACTACAACAGTTCGGCGGCGGCGGCCGAGGCGCTGGCCAAAGAACTGCACGGAAGTTTCACCGTGGGGGCCGACATCTCGACCGAAGCCGGGGTAGACTCGGTGGTCGAAGCGCTCAAGGGCAAGGGCCAACTGGCCGTGCTGGTGAACAACGCCGGCATGGCCATCGACGCACCGATCTTCAGCGCCAAACTCGAGGACTTCGACAAAGTGGTCGCCACCAACATGCGCTCCACTTGGTACCTCACCAAGAAACTCACCCGCCTGATGATCCGCGCCAAGGAAGGCCGGGTGATCAACATCTCGAGCGTGGTGGGCCACACGGGCAACCCCACGCAGTCGGTGTACGGCATGACCAAGGCGGCCATCGACAACTTCACCAAGACTGCGGCGCTGGAACTCGCCGGTTACAACATTCTGGTCAACGCGGTCGCTCCCGGCTTCATCGAAACCCGCATGACGGCCGAACTCGGTGACGACATCAAGGCCGGCATTTTCGCCCGCATCCCCCTCGGCCGCATGGGCCAGCCTGAGGAAATCGCCAAGGCCGTGCGATTCCTCGCGGTCGACGCCAGTTACTGCACTGGCACGGTGATCCACGTCAACGGAGGCATGTACCTTGGCTGACACCTACCCCCCGCTGAGCCCGGCAGAGCTGCTCAAACTTCTTCCGCAACAGAAGCCCTTCCGCTTTGTCGACGAGATCACCGAGGTTGACGCCACCCACATCGTGGGCCGCTACACCTTCCGGGCCGACGAGTTCTTTTACCCCGGGCACTTTCCGGGCAACCCGGTGACACCCGGTGTCATTCTGCTCGAGTGCATGTGTCAGATCGGTGTGGTGCTCCAGGGCATCTACTTGGTCGGCATCGAGCTTCCACCCGAACAACACCACGACTGGCTGACGCTGTTTTCCGACGCGCAGGTCGAGTTCCTCAAGTCAGTCCTTCCCGGTGATACCGTCACCGTGCGGGGCGATCTGGAGTTCTGGCGCCGCAAAAAACTCAAGGCCCGCGTGACGATGCATCTCGCCGACGGAACTTTGGCGGCCACCGCCACAGCGTCCGGCATAGGAGTCCGAAATGTCTGACAAAACCCGCGTTGTGATCACCGGCCTGGGGGTCATCGCACCCAACGGTCACGGCTTGGCCGACTTTGAGGCGGCGCTGAGGGCCGGCAAGTCTGGCATCCGCTTCGTGCCCAAACTTCAGGAGCTCAAGTTTGCCTGTCAGGTGGGCGGCATACCCGAGAATCTGGAAGAAATCAAAAAGAAATACTTCAGCGAGGACCTTCTCCTGGCAATGAATGAGTCGATGCTCTACGCGGGCATCGCCGCCCTCGATTGCTGGCGCGACGCTGGCCTTCCCGAACCGTCGGCTGACGAGAACTCAGTCGACTGGGACACCGGGGCCATCCTTGGCACCGGCATCGGCGGAGCCGACACCCTCTGCGGTCGGGTTGGACCAGGCACCGATGCGGGAAACGTCCGCCGACTCGGAAGTACCATGGTCGAGCAGGCCATGGCTTCGGCAGTCAGCGCCCGCATCGGTGGCATCCTCGGTCTCGGGGGGCAGGTCTACACCAACTCCTCGGCCTGCACCACGGGCACCGAAGCCGTGATCAATGCCTACTTCCACATCAAGGAAGGCCGCGCCAAGCGCATGCTCGCCGGTGGCGCCGAAGGCTCCTCGCCCTACATCTGGGCTGGGTTCGACGCGATGCGCGTGCTCGGCAAAAGCCACAATGACACCCCCGAAAAGGCCAGCCGCCCCATGAGCGCCAGTACGGCCGGGTTCATTCCCGGCTCGGGTTCCGGCATCCTGATGTTGGAGTCTCTCGAAAGTGCAAAGGCCCGTGGTGCCAAGATTTACGGTGAGATTCTCGGTGGTCACGTCAACTCGGGCGGCCAGCGTGGCAAGGGCAGCATGACCGCGCCTAATCCCGTGGGCGTGCGCAAGTGCATCCAGGCGGCCCTCGACAATGCCGGGATCAAGGGCTCGCAAATCGATGTCATCAACGGGCACCTTACCGGTACGATGGCCGACCCGATGGAAGTCGAAAACTGGAAAGTCGCCCTCGGTGTCGAGCCCGATCAGATCCCTCTGATCAACGGAACCAAGAGCATGATCGGCCACGCGTTGGGCGCGGCCGGGGGCATCGAATGCGTCGCAGCGGTCCTCCAGTTGAAAAAAGGCTTCATCCATGGTTCAATCAATTGTGAGGACTTGCATACCGCGTTGGTTCCCTACGAATCCCGCATCGTGCGCAAGACCATCGACAAGTCGTTCACGATCCTGGCCAAAGCCAGTTTCGGGTTTGGCGACGTGAACGGGTGTGTCCTTTTCAAAAAGTACACCGACTGAAGTTTTCCCCGCAGACCGAAGAGTCAAAAGGAGCATTTATGACCAAAGACGAAGCTTTCACCAAAGTGGTGGCCATCATCGGCCCCTTCGCCAAGAACGCCGACGGGCTCAAGGCCGCTACGCGCGAAACCAAGATTCTCACCGACCTCGGAGTGAACTCGGCGCGCTTGGTCGACATCATTCTCGCCTTCGAGGACGAGTTCAACATCGCCATCGATGACGATGCCGCCGACAAGATCCGGACCCTCGGCGACGCTGTGGACCAGATTCTGGCTCTCGGGGCCAAGTAGCTTCTATGATGAAAAAACTGGGCCTTACGGTCCAGAATTGGGTCGCCCAGTTGTCGGTTCCTTTCACTTTTGGGGTTTCCATCCTGCTGATGAAAGGGCTGCTGGGCTACCGCATCGAGAACCTACGTTCCTTCCGGCGCAAAATCACCGAGCTGCTTCGAGAAAAGAAGGGCCCGGTGATCGTTTGCCCCAACCACCTGACGATGATTGACTCGCTCATTTTGGTATGGGCCATGACGCCTCCTTGGAAGGCGCTCACCAAACCTGAAACCTTTCCTTGGAACACTCCCGAAAAACGCAATTTTTCGCATGTTCCTGTCCTTAGGTTCTTTTGCTATCTGGGCAAGTGCCTTCCTGTCATCCGGCAAGGTACGGCCGATCAGACCAAGAAGTTCCTCGACAAGCTTCGAGACCTCATGGGACGTCGTCAGAGCTTGATGATGTTCCCGGAAGGGGCGCGGAGTCCAAGCGGCCGGGTCGACACCGAAAACTACTCTTACGGCGTGGGCAAGATTCTTGAGGACGTGAAGGCCGACGGCATGAAGCCCAACGTGCTGGTGATGTACCTCCGCGGGCGCAAGCAGGCGGGAAAAAGTTGGATTCCCCGGCGTGGCGAACGATTCTTTGTCGACGTCGAACCCTTGAATCCAACGACAACCGCGAAGGGACTTCGGGCTCAGCGGGATCTGTCCCAACAGATCATCCAGAAGCTGGCTGCCATGGAGCAGGCCTACCTCAGTCGGTTTGTCCTGGCCTGAACTGTTGTCTCCGGTTCTCAGTGGTGTCGGCAACGATCTAGTGGTCTGGGATGCGGGCCCGAACCGGGGCTCCGCGTCGCAGGGCCGTTTCATCCACAGGGTTTGCACACCTTCCGAGCAGGCCCTGTTGGCGTCTTCACCAAGGGCCGAGTTCTTGGTCTGGCTCTTTTGGGCCGTCAAGGAATCCGCGTACAAGTTCGTCAGTCGTGTCCATCCTACCGTGTTTTCACCGTGCCGTCTCGAGGTTGCAGTGTCCCCGGACGAACTCGAGGGCACCGTTTGCTTCGAGGGAGAACACTGGCCTTGGAGGGCCAGCGAGCGCGACGGCTGGGTCCATGCCTGGGTAACGGCGAACGAGCAACAACTTTCGCGGGTACAACACCGCGTCGAACCTCTGTCTGGCCCCGAGTCCGAAGGGGTCAGGCTGTTAGCGCTGAGCCTGCTGACCCAGCTAGGCACCCGGGTCGACCGCATCGAAGGGCGACCCCCCATCGCGTTTTGCGGGGCACAAAAAGTGGCAGGTTGCCTCAGCCTGAGCCACGACGAGGGCTACGGTGCCGTAGCTTGGTTGCCGGAGTTCTGAACGAGGAGCCTGTTCCACACCCAGCCCATGCCCGCAGCCAAAGCGAGGAAGAAGCCGAACAACCCCGCGACGTAGGCTGCCGTCATCTCCCAGCCCAGTTTGGGAAGATTGATGAAGAAGTAGGGGTACCAGCCGGTGAACGCCCCGCGAACCAGCGAATACACACAATACAGCGCGGGAACTAGGAGCGACCAGGCCCACGAGCCCCAGGTCGCGGGCTTGGCTGGCCGGTCAAAGAACCACTCCCCCAGCATCGCCAGCGGCATAACCAGATGGAGCGCCAAGTTTGCGTAGAAGCGGATTCCTTCCGGATGGTCGGTGGCGGCCAGCAAACTCCAGTACACCAGCAACGTAACCATGCCGTACACCGTCACCGAAAGGCGAACCGCGGGAATCCCTCCGCCCCAATCCTTCCATGGGTGCAACGAACGCAGCAAAAACCAAAGGCCGAACATCAGGTTGTTCTCAATGGTGAAGTAGCTGAAGAAGTTACCCATCGAGGTGTAGTAGGCCGCGCCAGTGCCCCGGTCGATGCTGTACCACTGCACCAGGACGGCGCCAAAAGCGAGGACGGCCCACAGAAGGGCACGAACGCGGACGAAGTTTGTTGTCATCCCCACAGTTTAGGCCACACCTTCGCGAATTGACAAGCTTCGATTTTCCTTGACCCCGGGCCTGTCCTGCCTGACTATGAGAAGGCTGAGGAGGCTGCAATGGCGAAACTACCGGTGGTAACAAAGTTAGGGTTCGGGGTGGGGGATATCGGCGGCAACCTGTTCTTCACGGTGCTCAGCTTCTGGGGGATGAAGTACCTGACCGACTCGGTTCTCCTCGCCGGGGCCGCGGCGGGGTTTGCCATGAGCGCCGGACGCCTTCTCGACGCCGTGTTTGACCCGGTTCTGGGCCTGCTTTCTGACCGTACCCGCACGCGCTGGGGTCGGCGCCGCCCCTACCTGCTCTTCGGCGCTCTGCCGGTGGCGCTGGTGTTTGTCTTCTTCTTCACGGTGCCGAACTCGCAGGACCAGACCTTCCTGTTCTGGTGGGCCGCCATCACTCTTGTGGTCCTCAACATGACGTTCTCGGTCGTGAACATTCCCTACAGTTCGCTCACCCCCGAATTGACCACCGACTACGACGAACGGATGAG
Source organism: Spirochaetales bacterium (assembly GCA_037142615.1). Lineage (GTDB taxonomy): Bacteria > Spirochaetota > Spirochaetia > JABEVK01 > JABEVK01 > JAIFLN01. The sequence continues at coordinate 90,632 of JBAXAI010000001.1, forward strand.
TCTCGGGGGCTATCGTATGGGTTTTGCCGTCTTGGGAACCATTCTCGGCGCCGTCGCCTTCGGCATGGTGGCGCAGGCCTATCCCGGCGACGCGCCCCGAGGTTTCTTCCTGGCGGGACTGATCTTCGGCGCGGTCATGGCAGCGAGCACGCTGACGACGGCATTCTCGGTTCGTGAACCTGAGCGCAAGCAAGGGGAGGCTCCACAGGTTTCGGGCTCTGTGTTCGGCAGCTGGAGGAAAGTTCTTACCAACGGCCCCTTTGTCCTCGTGATTGTGGGATACGTCGTGAACATTCTGGGCATCACCTTCGTTTCGTCGATGCTTGCCTACTACTTCGAGTACGTGCTGCACGACGCAGGCGCCACGACGCTGGCGCTCGGCCTGCTGCTGCTCGTCGCCGCCGCGTTCATTCCTGTCAGTGTGTGGGTCTCGGGCAAGATCGGCAAGATCCGCACCTATCAATTGGCCATGGTCCTGTTGGCCGCGGCGTGTGCTCTCATTGGCCTTCTTGGCACCTCGGTCGGTTCGGGAGGCGTACTGGGTATCATGGTCTTCGCCGGCATCGGGATGGGCTTTGCCTACGCCCCCCCGTTCGCTCTGGTTCCCGACACCATCGAAGTTGAAGCCAAACGCACCGGATTCCGCGAGGAAGGCTCCTACTACGGCTTCATGACGTTCAGCACCAAGCTTGGTCAGTCGCTGGCAAGCCTCGTCATCGGAACCGTGCTCGGCCTTTCGGGGTACGCCGCCAACCAGGAACAAACAACCCAGGCGCTGGATGCAATCCAGTGGATGACCAGCCCGATTCCTGTGGTTCTGTTTCTCGTCGCCGCCGTGATTCTGCAGTTCTACCCGCTCGACAAGAAGACCTACGAAACTCTTGTCAAATAGGCCGTTTACAGCAGCTTGTTGAGCCGACGCCAGACACCGTTGACTTCCTTGAAGTCGGCTTTGTCGAGCGATTCGGCGGCATCGTCGGCCAAGGCTTCGAGGCTGGCGAGGCTGTCGGCCAGGGCCTCGGTGAAGTTCTTGTCGACCCGTACCCAGTATTGTCCTCGGTTGTCGGTGAGTAACCCCAAAAAGCCCAGAACGGTCGAACCCGGCTTGAGCGGTGCCACCTTCATCAGATCTTCGAGAACCGGAACCAACCCTTTCAACTTGTTCGACGTGGTGTAGGTCACGCCTTGCGGCCAGTGGACCAGCCTGTCGGCTCGTGGGTCCACCTTGCGGCAAATTTCCAGGATCTTGTTGGCCTTGGTTCCCGAAAGCAGCGTGCAGCCGTCAATGGCCAGTTCACCCTTCACATTCTTGAGTTCCGGATAGCTCGTCGCTTTCGAGGCGGCTAGAAGCCGTGCAAGCGCGTCCCACTCAAAGATCACCACTTTGTTCTTGCCCTTTTCGATCTTGACCGGGAAGACTTCCCGCCCCAGGCGGACCTCCGCATTCGCGTTGGGGCTGCCCGAAGCTCGAAGGCCCTCGGTGGCACTGACATGGGCGGGTCGTGCCGAACTCTGGCCCCCTGGGCGCTGGCCCGGAGTGACACGCTGAACTCCCTCGCTGGAATACCCCTTTTCGGCTACCAGCAAGGCGCCCAGTAGTGTGGGGTGGATCCGATGAAGCCATTCCTTTTGTATTGGAGACACCGAGCGGGCGTACATTCGGCTGGTCTTGACCACCTCGCCTGCCACCAGGAAGGGCGGCGTTTCCTTGAACATCACCGAACCGGGGTGAATGCCAATCTTTTCGGCGGTCAAGCTTCGGTAGATGCCTCGGCCCGTGTGAATGCACACAAACTGGATCAGGCCCTTGGCGACGGCGCACAGGTAGTCGTCCATTTTGCCGCCGCCCGTGATCGGGATACCCAGCTTGCTGACGATTTCTTCGAGCTGACCCTGAATATTCACCAGTTCGAGCATGGTCTTGTGATCGAGGTAGGCGTTGGCACAGAAGCGCTCTTTGTTCAACGCGTTGCCGAATTGCTCGAAAATCCGCAGGTAGCTGACAAAGTCCCCCAGAGGGTCCCGAAACTGGTGATGGGCCCGTCTGGCCTCGATCTCTTCGCCTTGCGGAAGCAGAAAAGGGGAATCTGTCGAGAGGAAAGTTGCCGCGATTGTCACTTCGCGAAGCACTTCCGGGTAGCGCAAAATGGCCTCGACGATCATGCGGCTGTGTCGCGGCAGCAGCGGGAACTTCACCATCATCTTGCCGATGGCCGAAAGCGAGTGGTCGCTTTCCAGGGCCTCGAGCAGATTGAGCGCCTCGACCGCCCCGTGAATGCCCTGCTTCCCGGGCGGGGACAGAAAGTCAAAGCTCTCGAAATCGCGGATTCCCAGTTCGGCCATGCGGAGCACCACCTCGCTGAGGTCAGTCCGATAGATCTCTTCGAGCGTATACAGGGGCCTGGCGTCGAAATCTTCCTGCGAATACAGACGGTAGCAGGTGCCAGGTCCTGTGCGGCCGGCGCGCCCTTTGCGCTGCTGACCACCGGCACGGCTCACCGGGTTTTCGATCAGCGCAGAGGTGAAGGTCTTGGGGTTGTAGAAGTTCATCTTCGCCAAACCCGTGTCGATCACGGTGGTGATACCCTCGATGGTGACTGAGGTTTCGGCGATGTTGGTCGACAAGACCACCTTGGTCTTCCCCTCCGGAGTCGGCAAGAAAACGCGCTCCTGCTCCTCACCCGAAAGCCGACCGTAGAGCGGAATCACCCACAGTTTGCGTGCCCACGGCCGCGCCGCCAGCATGCCTGTGGCTTCCTTGATCATCTTTTCGCCTGGAAGAAAAACGAGAACGTCGCCGGGGAGACCCTTTTCGACCACTCTGCCGACGAGGTCCCCGATCTTGAGCACAATAGCCTCTTCGTCGCCAACCACGGACGGCGGTTCGTGAAGGATCTCGACAGCGAAGGTTTGGGTCTCGATATGAATGATCGGTGCGCCGTCGAAGTAGTCCGCAAAGGCCTGACCATTGATGGTGGCTGAACTGATGATGACTTTGAAATCCTTGCGGACTTTGAGAATGTTCTTCAGCAAACCCAGGATGAAATCGATGTTGAGGCTCCGCTCATGCGCCTCGTCGACCATCAGAACTGAATACCCCAGCAACATGGGGTCAGCCTTCATTTCCTGGAGCAAGGTACCATCCGTCATGATCTTCATGCGGGTTTCGAAGGTCGTCTTGTCCTCAAAACGCATTTTGTAGCCGACCAACCCGGGAATCTTGGTCCCCAATTGTCGGGCGATGTAGTCGCTGACGCTGACGGCGGCAATGCGGCGAGGCTGGGTGACACCGATTACGCCCCGGTTCGCGTAGCCGGCCTCGTGGAGAATCAGCGGGAGCTGGGTTGTCTTACCCGAACCAGTGGGACTTTCGATCACCACAACCGGATGGTCGGCCAGAACAGAAAGGATGCGTTCTTTTTCTCGGTAGACGGGAAGTTGGTGGGGATCCATGGCGCCAGTATGGCCGAATCAGCGGTGTTTGACCAGAACAGGGGACCACGGGGTCCAACTCTGATTCGTGGGATTGAACAGAAAACTCCAGTCGTCTTCCAAAGGGAAGGCAGCCTTGACCGGAGAGGCCGTATCACGGAGAACCAGAAGGGCTCCCAACGGTCCGTCTTCTTTCCAAAGCCGTGTTCCCGCATCGTTGGTTTCGGTCCAATAGGGACCCGAGTCGACCCGAACAAACTTGCGCTGTGCCTGCGGGGTATCCAGCTCAGGAAGGTCATATTCGACAATATTCAGCGAGTAGGGCTCGTCCAGTTGCAGGCCGGCCGCTACCGCAGCGTGGGAAAACTCCAGTGAGGGCGGAACCTCGGACCAGCTCGCCACAAGCGCGCTGTCGCCTGAGCGCACCAGCGCCAGCACGCTTGCCTTTCCAGAACCCGGAATCGGCGGCAGGTTGGCAGGCCAATCGGCTTCCCAACTGCGAAGACGCAGTGGAACGATCTGCCCGGCCAGCTTCGTGGTCCAGGAAGGCCATTGAGAAAACATCCGGTCCAACTCCTGAGCAAACGCGGGAGCAGCCGAGCCGGCTACCCACCAAACCAGAAGAGGCTTACCCGTGACTTCGGCCGACTTCAAGGCCTCGCTCGGAGCTAGACTCCAGTCGATAGATTGACCGTACAGGGATGCCGCCAGCCAGAAAAGCGCGACGCTCGTGCCGAGGCGACCTTTCACGTCACTTCAGGAGCGCAAGGATGTTCGAAACAAGCGTGTCGGGAATGATGGGCTTGGTCCAGTAGGCATTGACGCCCGCAGCGGTTGCGCGGTTCTTGGTGTCGGCGTCACTGAGCGCAGACAGGGCCGCGATCTTGACCCGACTATGGCGAGCATCCCCGCGAATCCGTTTAGCCAACTCGATCCCGTCCATGCCGGGCATCATGATGTCAAGCACCACGGCCTCAGGTTTGAAGGTCTTGAGGAGGTTCAGGGCTTCGTCACCCGAATGGGCTGTCTGCAGCTCCCAATCGAGATTCTTTGACTTGAGGATGAGCTTCAGCATCATGTTCAGGTTCTTGTCATCTTCGACGATCAGGATTTTGATTCCCACAGTTGAACTCCTATTATATCCAACTCCAATTTGGTGGGTGACCGCCAACTTGTCAAGCAACATTCCCCTGCTGCCGCCACTTGACAGGCACAAGGACCGGGCTTAAGGTGGCTCATGATCTCGATGATGCCTACCTCGCGCAATGTCAACCTCCTTCTTCTCCTTTTTTGTCCTCGTTGACGGAAGAAAATGTACCTTTGCGAAGGCCGTTCTTCCCCCCGAAGAGCGGCTTTTTTTTTGGCTTCGGGGATCGTTTTTGCGCTGCAAAGGAGAGATTGGATGACAACGTGTTCGCGGCCGACGTTCTTTGCTTCTCTGTGTTTGCTCAAGCTTTGGCGGCGGGGTTGAGCCCCGCGAACGGCACCCCACGACGAACTTGTAAGGAGAACAACCATGCTGAAACAACCCAACACGAAATACCAAGCCTTTAGCCCCATCGGCCTGAAAGACCGCACCTGGCCCGACAAGACGATCACGACACCGCCTGTCTGGTGCAGTTCCGACCTGCGTGACGGCAATCAGGCGCTGATCGAGCCCATGGACCCGGTCCGCAAGAAGAATCTTTTTCAGGTGCTGACCACGATCGGTTTTCAAGAAATCGAAGTGGCCTTCCCTTCGGCGAGTCAAACCGACTTCCAGTTTGTCCGTGACCTGATTGAAGACAAGCTCATTCCCGAGGGCGTATGGATTCAGGTCCTCGTCCAGGCCCGTGAAGATCTGATTGTGCGTACTTTTGAAGCGGTCAAAGGCGCCAAGAACGTCATTGTCCACTTCTACAACGCGACAAGTCCGTTGTTCCGAAACGTCGTTTTCGGAAACGACAAGGCGGCCACGGTTGCTTTGGCCGTCAAGGCGGCAACGGTGGTGCGCGACCTGGCAGCCAAAGCCCCAGAAACAAACTGGCGCTTCGAGTACTCCCCGGAAACCTTCAGCGCCACCGAGCTCGACTTTTCGCTCGAAATCTGCAACGCGGTGCTCGATGTCTGGAACCCAACGCCGCAGCACAAGGCGATTCTCAACCTGCCGGCCACCGTCGAGGTCGCCACGCCCAACATCTACGCAGACCAAATCGAGTGGTTTGGCAGGAACCTGAAGCGGCGCGACAGCGTGCTCCTCAGCCTGCACTGCCATAACGACCGCGGCGCGGCGGTCGCCGCCACGGAACTGGGCCTGATGGCCGGCGCCGACCGCGTCGAAGGGTGCCTGTTTGGCAATGGCGAGCGTACCGGAAATGTCGACCTCATCACGCTCGCGCTGAACCTGTACACGCAGGGAATCGACCCCGGGCTGCGCTTTGCCGACATCGACGAAATCCGCCGGTTCTACGAGGAAAGCACACAAATGCCGGTGCATCCGCGGCATCCTTACGCCGGAGATCTCGTGTTCACGGCCTTTAGCGGTAGCCACCAGGACGCCATCAAAAAGGGCTTCTCAGCGCAGAAGACCACGGCGTTGTGGAACGTGCCTTACCTTCCTTTGGACCCGAAGGACCTCGGCCGCAGCTACGACGCTGTCATCCGCGTCAACAGCCAGAGCGGGAAGGGTGGCATCAGCTACCTGCTCGAAAAGGAATACGGGCTCGTGTTGCCCCGCCGTCTTTCGATTGAGTTCAGCAAGGTAGTACAACAGCACACCGATACCACGGGCAAGGAAGTCACCGCCGCTCACCTCCACGAAATCTTCACCAAGGAATACTTCGAGGTCAGCAGTCCCTATGCGTACAAGAGCCACCACCTGAGCGACGATCCGGTGGGCAAGAACGCCGTACGGTTCACGTTGGAAGCCGATGTCGACGGGGTGTTCCATACCTTTCACGGGGTTGGCGAAGGACCCATCGAGGCGGTGGTCAAATCGCTCCCCGACGAAGTCAAGCTGATGGACTACAGCGAGTATTCGCTCGGAGGCAAGGGAGCCGCCAGTCAGGCGGTGGCCTTTATCGAGCTCAGGATTGGCGAGAGCGGACCGGTGGTTTGGGGCGTTGGAGTGGACCGCAATACTGTGACGGCCTCGATCAGGGCACTGCTCAGCGGGGTGAACCGAGCGCGAAGCCTCTAGCTTGGGCGAGGTCGGCCGATCAGGCCGGTCAGGAAGTTCCGCAGAAGCTGGTCACCACAGACTTTGAAGTTGGTGGTGCCCGGCTTACGGAACAGGGCCGACAACTCGTTCTTTGAGACCGGCATCCCGGCCTTGGCCAAGACGGCCAGGCAGTCTTCCTCCTGCAATGAGAGCGCGATGCGGAGCTTTTTGAGCACCAAGTTGTTATTGATGCGGGTCACCGGAGCGGGCGCCGAGCCTTCGCGCAGACCACGGTACTCCAGAATCAGTCCGTCCAGAAACGCGTTGAGCGCCAGCCCCGGGCAGGCCACGAAGCCGGGGTCTTCGTCCTTGAGGAACCACGGTTCCAGCTCGGCCTGGGTAACCGTTTGTCCGCCTGCTGCCATCAGCGGAAGCACGCGGACATCGGGAATATTCAAAGCGAACCGGATACGCCTCAGGATATCGTTGTTGGTCAAGGTTTTACCGCCTTCCGTTTGCGCCACTCGCCGACGCTGAAAAGTACCAGAGCGCACCAGATGAGCGCGAACGCCACTGCCTTGTTGGCGTCGAAATGTTCCTGAAACACAAAGACTCCGATCACGAGGTTGAGCGTTGGGCTCACGTATTGCAGGAAGCCGATCTGGGCCAAAGTGATCTTGCGTGCCGCGCTGCCGAACAGCCAGAGGGGAAGCACGGTGACGGGACCGGCGATGACGAGCAGCGCGATTTGCCAGGCTTCCGGCTGGGCGTTCCCCCAGAAGCCGGCCGCAGGAAGCAGGAAGATGAGCACCAGCGGTGACGAAAACAGGGTTTCCAGCTGAAGACTGACGAGGGAAGGTACGGGCGCCTGCTTCTTGAGCAGACCGTAGAAGCCGAAGCTGAAAGCCAGTCCCAGGGCGATCCACGGCACATGGCCAATGCCCCAACCCATTACCAGCACGCCGGCGGCGGCGAGGGCAAAGGCCGCCGTCTGCCAGCCCGAAAGCTTCTCGCGCAGAAAAACGATGCCCAGGACAACGCTGACAAGCGGGTTGATAAAATACCCCAAGGCCGACTCGACCAGAAAACCATGGCCGACGGCCCAGATGTAGAGCCACCAGTTGACGCTGATCAGGGCTGCGGCTCCAACCATGGCGACCAGCTTGCGTGGACTCTTGAACACTGAAAGGGACTCTTTTTCCTGCCTGAGCGCCAGAACCAAGCCAGCCGTCAAAACCAGCGCCCACAAGATCCGGTGCGCCAGGATGACCTCAGCTGAAAAGGCCGACAGCGCCTTCCAATACAGCGGCAAGAGTCCCCACAGGACGTAGGCAAAGAACCCTTGCAGCAGACCGAGACGTTTGAGAGGCACTACAGGACCTGAGCTTCGAGATCGACGCCGTTGCGCTTGACAATGCGCGCCCTCACGACCTGACCCGGCTCAAGGCCCTCGCCATTTACGACAATCAGACCATCGACTTCCTGCGCCTGCAAGAAACTCCGCCCGAGGGCCATCTCGGTTTTCTGAATCGGCTCTTCGATCAGCACGTCGAGCTCGCGACCTACCCACTGGTCCAGATTCGCGGCCGTAATCTCGTTCTGCGCGTCTTCGAGCTGCATCTTTCGGGCTTCCGCGTTGGGCCTCGAAAGCTCGAAGGCGTCTTCGGTGGTCATGCGGTAGCTGGGGGTGCCCTCTTCGTGGCTGTAGGTGAAAACACCCATCCAGTCGATTTTTGCCGCTTTTTGAAAGTCCACGAGCTCCTGGAAGTCGCTGTCCCGCTCACCGGGAAAGCCCACAATGAAGGTGGAACGGATGACGGCATCGGGAACCTCGCGCCGGATGCGGGCAATCAGGTCCAAGTACTCCTGGGCATTTCCCTGGCGGCCCATCAGTTTCAGCAGGCGCCCCGACGCATGCTGGAACGGAAGGTCGAAATACGGCAGCAGGCGCTTGTCGCGCTGGCAGATAGACAGAACTTCTTCGGGGAAGCGGTCGGGGTACAGGTACAGCATGCGCAGCCAGTAGTCGCCCGGCTTCTTCAGGATTCGTTCAATAAGGTCGATGAACTCGGATTTGCCCCGGTCGAGGCCAAAACTCGCCAGGTCCTGCGCGATGAGGTTGATTTCCTTTACCCCGTCATCGATCAGTCCCTCGATTTCAGTGGCCACGTCTTCAAAGGTGCGCGAACTCAACGTGCCGCGGAACTTGGGGATGGCGCAGAAGGTGCACGCATTCGAACACCCTTCCGAAATCTTCACATACACCGAGTTTTTGAGGCTGAGGAAGTGCTTGCGGCGGGGGGCAAGTCGCATGTTGGGAGGGAAGTAGGTCGTCTTTTCGCCGTTCATCACCTGGTCGGCAATGTCGGCAATCTTTTGCGGATCACGGTTACCGAAAATCCCGTCGGCCTCGGGGATCATTTCAAGGAGCTCTTTGCCATAGCGCTCGGCCATGCAACCTGTCATGACAATCTTGGCGTCTTTGCGAGCCTGACGGAGCTGGAAAAAGGCCTCGATGGACTCTTTCTTGGCACTCTCGATGAAGGTGCAGCTGTTAACCAGTATGAGGTCGGCCTTTTCGGGCGACTCGCTGCGGGTATAGCCCTTGTCCTGCAGCGAGGTGATCATGTACTCGGCATCCACCTGGTTCTTGAAGCAGCCCAGATTCTCGATATAAAAGGTGTGACTCATCAGGGCCGAGAATCTACTACTTTTCTGTCAGATTGAATACCCCGTCCCAGGTTGCAACCGGAGGCTTGGCGAGGAACTCCTGGCTCCGCTTGGAATAGAGTTTCGAAGGACCATCTTCGGGAAAACGGGTCTCGAGAGCCGTAAAGATGGCCGCCGCCGCCTTCCAGTCGCGCGCTTCGAAGGCGTCCATCCCTTTGTGGAACTGCTCGACCAATTCAAAGGTTTCCGGCGGGAGTTCGGAGCGCACGCCAAGAAGGTTCTGCAACAGCACCGGAGTGTTGATTCCGACCACGCGGACACTGTCGAGGCGCCGGAACAGGAACCTGTCGCCTGTGTCGTTGGCCGTGTACTCGGTGGTCAGGATCCACGTGCCGTACTGCTTGTTGACCCCCTCGAGCCTGGCCGAAAGGTTAACCGCGTTGCCCATGATGGTGTAGTTCATCTTGGCTGTGGTGCCCATGTTTCCCACGACCATCTGCCCGGAATTGATGCCGATCCGGGTCATCAGGGGCGTCGGCGACATTTTGGCCTCAAGGAAGTGCACATTGAGTTTCTCTTCAAGCTGACGCATCCGCAAGGCCGACAGGCAGGCGCGCGAAGCGTGGTCAGGGATGTCGAGCGGTGCCCCAAAAAAGGCGATGATGGCGTCTCCCTCGAACTTGTCGATGGTTCCCTTTTCGGCCAGCACGATATCACTCATGCCCGAAAGGTACTCGTTGAGCAGCGCGACCAACTCGCTGGCGGTGAGTTTCTCGCTGATGGTCGAAAACCCCTTGACGTCGGTAAACATGGCTGTCATCCACTTTTCCGTTCCGCCCAGCTTGAGCTTGCCGGGATCGAGAACGATCTCGTCGATGACGTCGGGTGACAGGTAGGTTGAAAAGGCACTCTTGAGGAACGCTTTTTCCTGTTCGGTCCCAAAGAACCTCACCAGCGAGTACGCGACAAACGACAGGAACATCGCCAGCAGCGGGCCCGATAGCGGGACGAAGACGCCGGTGAGCAGGAAGATCACAATGCCGACCGCGAGCAACCCGAGAACGATGCCAAAGCCCAGTAAGTTCTGCTGGAGCGGCTTCAAGTTGCGCAGTACAAAGATCAGCCCAAAAGCGAACGGCGCGACCAGAAGCAGGCTGAACCAGCCCGGCGTCTCCGAAAGGAACTGGCGCTGAAGAATCGTGTTGGCGAGCGACGAGTGCGTACCGACGTTGACGTATTGCGCGTGGAAGGGATTGACGCCTATGTCGGAAGTTCCGGTTCCCGTGTAGCCGATGATGGCCATCTTTCCGCCCAAACGGTCGGCCAGCGCGGAAAACAAGGACTCGTAGTTGACTGTCTCGGCAGCCAGTAGTTCGAAGATCTCCTTGGACTGTGTCTTTTCCAGGGTCCAGAGGTCACGGTCTGCCCCTTTGGCCACGGATATCTGCTGGTCGGCCGTCTCCATGAGCATTGTCAACGTTGTCGGGGCAAGAAAGTCTGCCAGGTTCTGGCGCCAAGCCTTTTTCGCGTCGAGCCAGGCCTGCACGTCTTCCGCTTTGCCGGATTCCAGCGCGGCGTTCTTCAGGGGCAGTAGGGCCTCGTGGGCCACCAGCAGGTCCTGACTGACGTTGCCACTGTCGGTGGCCTTCCAGATGTCGCGCTGAGAAAGATCGAACAAACGCTGCACCACGAGATCCTCGTTCTGGTTGAGGTCGACCAACTTCGAAAAAGAAACGTGGGCAAAGGCTGCGTCGAACGTGGCGGGGCTCCAGTTGATGAGCATCATGCCGTCTTCGTCGAGGGGAATATCAACGTTCTGCACGGTCCCGTCGGGGTAATGCGCTCCCTCCAGCCTCAGGTTGTTCGGGCTCAGGATGAGCTTGGGGCGACCCAGGAGATCGATCAAGGGCGCGAAGACCAGCTGGGGATACCAGACTCCGCCGATGTTCTCGAGCAGACGGATCCGACGGCGCTTGCCATCATTGTCGATCTGCACGTTGGTGATCCCGGCTCCCTTGGCCCGGGTTACAAGTTCGGTCAGCGGAATCTTAACGTCGACGTACTTGGGCAGACGACCTTCCGAACCTTCAACCTGGACCGGAAAGCGCTCGCGTGCGCCTTTGAGCAGCGCGCTGTCGGCTTCGTTGGTAGGTTTTTCCAGCCGGTTGAGCGTGATGAAGGTGTTCTGCAGAAAACCCATGGCCTGACCGAGGTAAAGGTCGTTGTTGCGGGCAACCTTGGTAGCGGACTGGTAAAGGTCTTTTTCCGCGCTGTCGGCTTGCGTCAGCAACTCGTTCACGTACGGTGCAGCTTCCTTGAGCGTCATCTGCCGGTTTTGCAGGGCGGTGAACAGGTCAGCGAAGTTGCCCCCCAGCTCGCCGATCCCCCGGTGGAAGGCAACGGGCAGATCATTCTGCATGTAGTGGAGGTCGATCCCGGGCGGGGAGTGCTCGAGATACTCAATATCGAAGACAGCCGACCCGAGACCCAGTTCACGCATCGTCACCAGACCGTCAGCCATGATGTTTCTTGGCCAGGGCCACTGTCCCAACTTGGTGATCGCCGCGTCATCGACGTCCAGCAACAGGATTCGCGGCGACTCTGCCAGGGCGGGTTTGATATGCAGATAAACATCGTAAAGATTGCTATCAATGCTCCGAACCACAGAAAATAGCCCCAGCGCGATGATCACGACACTGACAATTCCGGGAACAATCAGGGCTGGAGAAACCTTTTTTGGAGATGTTGCCATGAAATCCTCACCTTCACTTTGAATCGTCAACAATAACGAGTATAATTCCAGTGCATAGGAATGACAGGAACAACTTTATGAAAAGACTGTATGTGTGTGCCCTTTTGATGGCAGGGCTCGTGCCACTTTGGGCACAATCGGCGGCGGTGCTCGACGACATCGTGGCGAGTTCCGGTGTTTCGTGGGCTCAGGCCTCCTACCTCGTGCTGGTGGCTTCCGGGCAGGTTGACGAGTCAGCCACGCCGGAACAGACCTTCGAGGTTCTCAGCCAGATGGGCTGGGCCCCTTGGTTCACCCCCTCCACGGCCCCACTGACCGAGGCCGATCTCACCTGGTTGCTCGCCCGGGCCTACAAGCTCAAGGGCGGCCTGTGGTTCAGTCTGATGCCTGGACCGCGCTACGCCTTCCGTGAGTTCCAATTCCGTGGTTGGGTGGGCTCGGGCCGTGACCCAGGTGCCTTGGTCGCCGGAAACGAAGCCATCCGAGTTCTGGGCAAGGTCATCGACGCGACGGCCCCCGCAGGAGTCAAACCATGAAAAACGCCCTATTCCTGCTCGGCCTGGGCGTACTGGCGCTTCCGCTGCAGGCCTTCGACTTCGGTGCCTCCGAGAACGAAGCCACCGTCCTCCTGGTCCCCAAGATCACGGCGCCTATCGTAACCCAAACTTCCAAGACCACCGCCTACCTTAAGGTTCCCCTGGGGGACTTTGCCCTTCACGCCGAAGGTGTGGCCGATCTCTCTCTGACTTACCTGCCGATGACCGCAATTTCTGCTACCAACCCGTCGTTTGCGGATCCCCGCTTTGATCTCGGTCTGGCCAAGCTTTCCGGCCTCATTCCTCTTGGTACCGACGCAAACGGAAAACCAAACGGGGTGTTGAGCATCGCCTTGGGACGTCTGGGACTCTCGGACCTCAGTGGTTGGGTTCTCGGTGGCAAAGCCGACGGCGCTACCGTGTCGTACTATTCCGGCAAGTTCCACCTCGATCTGGGCGGTTGGTACACCGGGCTTGTGCTCAAAAAGAACAGTCGCGTCGGCATAGGAGCGCTGGACTCGGCCGACTCATCAGTGAACACCAAGCTTTTCGCGCCTTCGAGAGCAATTGGTTCGCTCAATCTGGGCCTCAATGAGGTCTTCCTTCGCCAAGACCTCCAGTGGGAAAACTTGGCGCAATATGACCTTCGCTCGAGTGGGGCGTTGGTGCACAGCGCCTACAGCACCCTTGACGTTTCGGGTCCGTTGCTGTTCGGTTTTCGCCACGAAACCTCGGTGACCGGTGCCGTCGTCGCTACCGATTGGGTGCCCGCTTTCGGTGCCCTCGCGGCAACGCATTGGTCGGCCAACCTACCACTTGGGCGCTTGGTCCTCGATGGAGCTTGGGCCCGCGGCTTTGACGACAAGTCGGACTTTGTGGCCTTGGCCGGCAAAGGTATGGCAAGCGTGACTTCGTTGCCGTCCTACAACGGGGGCATGGCCGGTGCCGACTGGTCGTTCAGCCCGGCGCCCAAGGTGAGCACGGGCCTCAAGGCCGATGCGCTGTTCCGTGCCAATACCGCGCGTCCCTCAGGACTGGGTGGCGTACTCGCCGCTTCGACCGACAGCTGGCTGGGCGCTGAGGCGAGCACCTACGGCAGTTGGGCCGCAAGCGCTGAGTTCAATCTGGGCTGGACTTTGGGCGCCTTTGTTCCTAACCCTTCGACCGTCGCTGCCAACACGGCTGTGACGTATCTGGCCGTCCTGACGGCTACCTTGGAATTGTGAGGACAACATGAAAACAACAATCCTGACCGCGCTTGTCTTGCTGCTTTCGTTCGGCTTGGCCGCCCAAGAGGCGGTTTTCAAGGACGTCAAGGGGAAGGTGGAATACCAACTCGCCGGTAAAGCCTGGTCTCCCGCCAAGGTGGGAGATTCGATTCCGGCTGGTACGTTGGTTTCGACCGGGTTCAAGAGTACTGCCAGCTTGTCGGTGTTGGGGTCTCTTATTTCCCTGAAGCCCTTGACCCGTTTGAGCCTCGATGAGCTGGTTAAGAGTGAGACAGGAACCAAGACCAGCCTCAAGTTGCTGTCTGGCAAGGTAAAAGCCGAAGTACGCCCCAAAACGGCGGCCAACGACCAGGAGTTTGAGGTCAAGGGGCCCAACGCCACCGCTTCGGTGCGCGGTACTGGTCTCGACACCGACGGCGAGAGCATCCTTGTTAACCATGGCGAAGTGGAGTTCACCAACAATTTCGGCATCAATCGGTCGGTTCAGGGTGGCGAGTTCACGACCAGCGGCAGCGGTCCGTCGGTCTCACCTCCCGTATCAGTCAAACCTGCCGCCGCTCCCGCGCTCAAGGACGACGGCACGGTGGACGAGGAAAAGGTCACTGAGCAGGATAACCAGGAAGCAGAGAACGGAACCACGGTGGATCTCGAGACGGTTTCCAATGATTTCGGCGACCAAGTGGACACCACGGATACCGGTCCCAGCTTTACCGAGGTTCTCGACGAAGTGGTTTCCGAGGTTGTTTCGGATGTAGTCGAACAGACGAACGTTGCCGTTTCCGCCGACCTCACTGTCACCATCCAGTAGCCCGGGATGGACGTCGAAACTCTCCAGGAGTGGACCGCCCAGTTGTTGCTGGCTTCCGGGGTCGGCGAAAGTGCCGCTCGGGATGCCGCCGAGGTATTTGCCTTGGCTACCCTTCGCGGCCTGGGGCATCATGATGTGAGCTATCTGCCGCAGCGCCTCGATTGGCTGGCCACCGGGCAGGTCAAGGCCAAGCCTCACCTGTCACGGGTGTACCAAGCTCCCGCCAGCGAGGTTTGGGACGGCGACGGCGGTCTAGGTGAGGCGCTTTGCCACCATGTCACCATCAGAGCTATGACGTTGGCTCGGACCCAGGGCGTCGGCTACGCTTCAGTGCGTCGTTCCAACCACTTTCTCGCGGCGGCACCCTACACCGAGATCGGCTCCCGCGAAGGGTTCCTGCTGGTCGTCTGGTCGAACACCGACGCGGGAATGGGGTTGCCCAATGGGCATACCCGCCAAATCGGTAACAATCCGCTGGGCTTTGGCATCGGCACCGGAATGGATGGCCTGTCGGCCGACCTGAGTCTGGCCTATTCTTCGCTGGGGAATCTCCACGCGTTGGCTGCCACCGGCCAGAGCGTCCCTTCCCACTGGGGACGTAACGCCGACGACCAGGTCGCTGCCACCGCGCAGGAACTTCTGGAAGGGGCAGTGGGCCCTATCGGCGGGCACAAGGGGCTTTCGCTCGCACTGCTTGGCGAGGTTCTCACAGGGGTTCTGTCCGGCGGAACAACGCTGGATGAAATTGCCACTGGGGGCGGGCTCAACACCCACAACCAGATGGCGCTTGCCTTTGATCTTGACGCCTTTGGCGGGCGCGGGCCCGTGCTGGAACGGGTGGCCTCGCTTCGAAGCCGGGCTTCTGCCGTAGCCCACGGTGGCCGTTTGCCGGGCGAACGAAGTCACCGGGCCGCCGCGCAGGCACTGGAACATGGTCTGGTTCTGGCACCAGGGGTTGTCGCCGCGCTGACCGACTGGTCGGCCCGCCTTGGCGTGGCTATCCCCAGCCACTAACACAGTTCAGAATAGTCCAGGCAGCTTTGGATCACAGGGTCGTCAGGGGAATCGAACATCGGGCTCACCGACTGTTGGGCATGAATGCGGCGCACCGTTTCGGCAAACAACGGCGCCGCTGACAGCGTCACAAATCGGGGGTGGCACTTCGAGTAGGGGTTCGCGACGCTGTTGGTCGTGATGATCTGCTCAATGGGGCTGGCCTCGAGTCGCGCAATCCCCTCAGGGCGGATGAGGCAATGGCTGAGCACGGCAACGATCCTCCGGGCACCCCTGTCTTTGAGGCCCCTCGCAAGGTCAGCCAGGGTTCCGCCCGAAATGGTGAAGTCATCGACGATCAGGCAATCGCGTCCGCTGACATCTCCCATGATTTCAACCACCTCGGCCTTTTCGTCGTGGTTGCGACGGACTTTCTCGCCTACCGCCAGCGGCCAACCCAGGTCGTCGGCGAACTTTCGGGTTTGCTTCAAGAAACCCAGGTCGGGGCTCACCAGCACCGGGTCGTGAAACTGCTGGCGGCGCAGGTAGGCCGCAAAAATGGGGAGCGCATAGATGTGGTCCACCGGTTTCTTGAAGAACCCCTGAATCTGAGGGCTGTGAAGGTCGAAGCAGACAATTCGGTCGGCCCCCGCCAACTCGATGCTCTCTGCGCAAACCCGTGCGCGGATCGACACGCGGGGTTCGTCCTTTTTGTCGCCCTTGGCATAGCCGAAGTAGGGCAGGATGGCTGTGACCGAACTTGCACTTGCCCGCTTGAAGGCATCCATCCAGAATAGCAATTCGGTGAACTCATCGTTGGGATGCAGCGCTATGGGCAGCACCAGATAAACGTTTTGAGACCTGACCGTTTCGCCCACACGAACAAACAGGTTCCCATCCGAGAACTTGCGCACGTCACTGATTCCCAGTCGGATGCCGAGGTAGCGGCACATGCCCTGGGCGAAGTCTTGTCCGGAGCTTCCGGCGAAAATCTTGATACGGTCCTCAGTTTCCATGGACCGAGAATACCCGGCCTTGTGGGAATCGGGCAAGCAGTCTAGGATGGCGGCCATGATCACCAACTTGCCCACCGAGCGCGTCAACTATTGGACCCATTTCCTCGGCTTTTTGGCCTGGATCCCCGTCACGGTTCTGCTCCTGCTTGTCAGCGGCGGCCTTTTGCAACTTTCGCCAGCCTTCTGGCCTCTCGGTTGGAACGCTGTTCCGACGGTTCGCTGGGACCTGCTTGCCACCTCACTCATTTACGGCCTCGGCGTCATGTTCCTGTTCTTTTGCAGTTCCACTTATCACAAGAACAAACGGGCCGAGAACGAGAAATCGTTTTGGCGCACCATGGACCACTTTGCGATTTTCGTAATGATCGCAGCCAGTTACACCCCCGTGGTTTGGATCTGGTTTGATCCCGCCTGGAGGGTTCCCACCCTTCTGATCCAGTGGGGCGTCACATTGGCCGGGCTTCTCTTCAAGCTCTTCCTTCCCAAGGCGCCCCGTTGGATCGACCCCGTCCTGTACGTGCTCATGGGCTGGGTAGCTGTTGTGGACCTCGTTCCTCTGTATCAAAACATGCCAACCATGGTGTTTTTCGACATGCTCTGGGGAGGGGCTTGGTACACCGTGGGGGCGGTCATTTACGCGCTCAAGAAACCGAATTTTAAGCCGGGTGTATTCGGATTCCACGAACTGTTTCACCTCTTCATTCTTGGCGGTGCGGCGACTCACTGCTCCATGGTGCTGCGGTCTGTGATTGCAACCGCTGGGGCACTCTGAACAAACCTTTCGGTGGAACGACCGACAAAAACGTAAGTTCTGGGCAACTTGTGAGGGAAGGTCCAGAAAATGGCCCATTTCTGCGCGTGTTTCTGCCAAGACTTCCGTTGGATTGACGGTTTTTCGGTTTTCTGCTTTAATTTTGCGAACATGAAACGCTGGCATGACCTTTGGAAAGACCGTTTGCACTCAGCTCTGTCCACGCTTTACAAGCAGGCGGGGCTTGAGTTTTCTCCTTCGCTGGTTCTGATGGAAGTGCCTCCCAAGCCGGAAATGGGCGATCTCGCTTTCCCGATGTTTCCCCACGCCAGGGCGCTTCGATTGGCCCCTCCGTTGCTAGCCCGCCAAATGGCTGAGGCTTTGGGTGCCTACTCCTCCGAGGCGTCGGCGGTACCGCTCGGGCCCTACGTCAACCTGCACTTTTCGCGAGGCCCGGTTGGCAGTCGGGTGCTGTCAGACGTGGCTCGGGGCGGCGACCAGTACGGCAGATCGACCTCGCTGGCTGACCGTCGGGTCATGCTCGAATTTTCGAGCCCCAACACCAATAAACCCCTGCATATCGGGCACCTTCGCAACAACACCCTTGGCGAGGCCACCAGCCGTATCCTCCGGGCCAACGGGGCGCAGGTTCACAAGGTGTGCCTGTTGAACGACCGGGGGATCAATATTTGCCGCTCGATGCTGGCCTACACCAAGTTTTTTGCCGGCAAGACTCCGGATACCGAAGGTGTCAAGTCCGACCGCTTTGTCGGCGACGCGTACGTGAAGTTTGGCGAGTGGGCTGCGACCGACCCGACGGCCGAAGAACAGGCGCAGGCGCTCCTGCTGAAGTGGGAAGCGGGTGACCCTTCCGTCCATGAGTTGTGGAAGACGATGAACGCCTGGGCTTTTTCCGGCGTTTCCCAAACCTACGCGAGGCAGGGCATCGGATTTGACCGCTTCTACCGCGAGTCGGAGACTTGGCAACTGGGCAAGGATGTCATCCTCCAGGGACTCAAGGCTGGGATTTTTCGATCTCGGGACGACGGCGCCGTGGTCGTTGACCTGCCGTGGGTCGATCATTCCAAGGAAGCGGGCGGCGAAACCAATGCGGTCAAGGTGCTTCTGCGCCCCGACGGCACCTCCATCTACATGACCCAAGACCTCGGTACGGCCATCGCAAGGCACGCTGACTGGGAGTTCAACCAGTTGGTTTACGTGGTTGCCAGCGAGCAGGACTACCACTTTCAGGTTCTGTTCCACTGTTTGTCTGTCTTGGGCTACGACTGGTCGAAGAACCTGTTTCACCTGTCGTATGGCATGGTGAAGTTGCCCGATGGCAGCCGAATCAAGAGCCGCCAAGGCACCACCGCCGATGCCGACGACATTCTCGACGATCTCGAGGCCGGTGCGCTCGAAGAGATCCGGGCCAAGGGCCGCGAGGAAGAGCTCGAAGACGCCGCCCAAGTTTCCGCTTCCATCGCCAAGGCGGCGCTCCACTACTTTCTTTTGCAAGCAACTCCAGGCAAAGACATGATCTTCGACGCCCAGGAATCGCTAAGTTTTAACGGCAATACTGGACCCTACCTGCAGTACATGGGGGCCCGACTGTCGGCCTTGCTGGCCAAGGCCCCTACCGAGGCACTGACCTCAATGACGGCCTGTGACCGGCTCACCACCAACGAGGAATGGGAACTGGTCAAATTGCTGGCCAACTATCCCGAACTCGTGATTCAGGCGGGCAGGGGCCTCGACCCGAGTATTCTGGCCGGTTTCGCCTACGAGCTTGCCAAAAGTTTCGCGCGCTTTTATCACGATTTGCCGGTGCTCAATGCGCCGGAACCCGAATTGATCGCCCAGAGAGTGCAATTGTGTGCCAGCGTCCTCCAGGTGCTGAAAAACGTCTTCGAGCTTCTGAACATTCCGTTCTTGCGGAGCATGTGACAGGTCATAAGGGGAACAAGATGCCCATGGTGAAACGACCCGAGTCCTCCGGACTCTACGATCCTTCTTTTGAAAAAGACTCCTGTGGTGTTGGCTTTCTGGCTAACATCAAGGGCAAACGGAGCCACCAGATTCTGGTCGATGCGGCCCAGATCCTGTGTCGCATGGATCACCGGGGCGCCAGGGGTGCCGAAGTCAACACCGGCGACGGCGCCGGCATCCTTACCGCCCTGCCTTGGGAGTTTCTTGAGAAAGTTGCCAGGCGCGATGCGGGTTTGTCGCTGGGAGCGCGCGGTACCTGGGCGGCCGGCGTGGTGTTTCTGCCGCAAGACATCTGGGAACGCGAGGCCTGCAAGGCCGAGATCGGCAGTGTGATCGCCGCCCGCGGCCAACGACTGATCGGTTGGCGCCAAGTCAAGGTCGATAACTCGTCGCTGGGGCCCAGCGCCAGGGCTGCCGAGCCGGTTGTGGAACAGCTATTCGTCGGTAGCGCCGCTGGTCTTTCGGCGGATGCGTTCGACCGGCAGCTCTTTTTGATCCGCAAGAAGGTTACCCACGCGCTACGCAGCAAACCTGGTTTTGACAGCCAGTCATTTTTTTACGTCAGCTCGCTCTCGACACGCATCCTTGTTTACAAAGGCATGCTGACTCCTGATCAGGTATGGAGTTACTACGACGCTGACCTTTCGGATCCCGACTACACGACGCATTTGGCCATGGTGCACAGCCGCTTCAGTACCAATACCTTCCCTTCGTGGGACCGGGCACAACCGCTGCGCTGGATGAGCCACAACGGCGAGATCAACACCGTGCGAGGCAACATCAACAAGATGTTCGCGCGCCAGCAGAGCCTTGCCAGCGACCTCTTCGGCCCCGACCTGAAAGAGGCATTCCCCATCATCGAACCCGACCTGTCGGACTCCGGCGACTTCGACAACGTGCTGGAACTCCTCGTCCTGGGCGGCCGGAGCTTGCCGGAAGCGGTGATGATGATGATTCCCGAGGCGTGGCAAAACCACACCGGGATGGACGCCGAGAAGAAGGCCTTTTACCAATACCAGAGCGCCATCATGGAGCCTTGGGACGGCCCGGCCAGCATCGCGTTCACCGACGGCAAGGTCATCGGCGCGGTCTTGGACCGCAATGGACTGCGGCCGAGTCGCTTCTACGTCACCAAGGACGACCTGGTGATCATGGCCAGCGAAGTCGGCGTCATCGACGTGCCCGAGGCAGATATTCGCCAGAAGGGCCGGCTGCAGCCGGGCAAGATGTTCCTCGTTGATTTCGAGCAGGGGCGCATCATCGACGACGCCGAGCTCAAGGCCGGCATTGCCAAGGCCCGACCGTACGGCGAATGGGTCAAGAACCAAAAGGTGACACTCGCCGACCTGAAGAGCGACCAAGCCGCCCATGGTTTTCACCCCGAATCGGTTAACCAGCGCATCAACGCCTTCGGCTACACTCACGAAACGCTCAAGGTGATCCTCAAGGCCATGGCCGAAAGTGGTCAGGAGCCTCTCGGGTCCATGGGCAACGACGCTGCCCTCGCAGTTCTGTCCGAGAAGCCCCGCATGATGTACGACTACTTCAAGCAGTTGTTCGCGCAGGTGACCAACCCGCCCATCGACTCGATCCGCGAAGAGATCGTCATGAGCCTTGAAAGCTTCATCGGCCCCGAGCACAACCTGCTGTCGGTCACCGAAGCCCATGCTCACCGGCTGTACCTGTCCAACCCGCTGCTCACGAACGAGCAATTGGCGGCGCTGAAGAACAGCCAGGTCAAGGGGTGGAAGTCGAAAGTCGTCGACATCACTTTCGCCAAACTCGAGGGTGCGGCCGGTCTGCGAGCCGCGCTGGAACGCATCACCCTCGAGGCTCAGACCGCTCTGGAGTCCGGTTTTTCTCTGGTGATCCTCAGCGACCGTGCCATCAGCGCCGACCGGGTCCCTGTCTCGGCACTGTTGGCCACCGGGGCTGTTCACCACCACCTGACCCGCCTGGAACGCCGCAACCAGATAGGCCTGCTGATCGAATCGGGCGAACCGCGCGAGGTGCACCACTATTGCATGCTCGCCGGTTACGGCGCCGACGCCGTCAACCCATACCTGGCGTTCGAAACCTTGGAGCGCATGCTCCTCGACGATCGCTATGACGGCAAGCACACGCTCGAGGACCTGTTGGACCACTACCTGAAGGCCGTCGCCAAGGGCATGCGGAAGGTGTTCGGCAAGATGGGCATCTCCACCCTTGAGAGTTACAAGGGCTCACAGATCTTCGAGGCTGTCGGTCTCGATAAGGAAGTGATCGACAAAGCCTTTGTCGGCACCGCCAGCCGAATCAAAGGTGCGGGCTTCGAAGCCCTCGGAAACGAGGCGCTGCAACGCCATGCCTTCGGCTATCCTGACGGAAACCCCGACCGTTTCGACTCGCTTCCCAATCCCGGCGACTATCACTACCGCTTCGGCGGCGAAAAGCACATGTGGGACCCCGAGTCGATTGCCGACCTTCAGCGCGCGGTGTGGCAAAACGATAAGGCCGCCTATCAGCGGTTTTCGTCCCGTCAGTCCGAGCGCAACACCAATCAAGCGACGCTGCACGGACTGTTCAAGTTCAAGGCCGGTACGGCGCCCCTTTCGCTCGACGAAGTAGAGCCGGCTTCGGCCCTGGTGAAGCGCTTCGTCACCGGCGCCATGAGCTACGGTTCCATCAGCCGCGAGGCGCACGAGACCTTGGCCATCGCGATGAACCGACTCGGCGGCAAGTCGAACACCGGCGAGGGTGGTGAAGACGTCGAACGTTTTGCCCGCTTGCCCAACGGCGATTCCAAGCGCTCAGCCATCAAGCAGGTCGCTTCGGGCCGCTTTGGCGTGAGCATCAACTACCTCACCAACGCCGACGAAATCCAAATCAAGATGGCCCAGGGTGCCAAACCCGGTGAGGGTGGAGAGTTGCCGGGGGACAAGGTCGACAAGAACATCGCCAAGACCCGCAACTCGACGCCGGGGGTCGGTCTCATCTCACCGCCGCCTCACCACGACATTTACTCGATCGAAGACCTCTCGCAGCTGATTTTTGACTTGAAGAATGCCAACCCGAAGGCCAGGATCAGCGTAAAACTGGTTTCCGAGGTGGGCGTCGGCACCATCGCAGCCGGTGTCGCCAAGGGCAAGGCCGACCACATCCTCATCGCGGGGCATGAAGGCGGAACCGGCGCCTCACCACTGACGGGCATCAAGAACGCCGGTCTGCCTTGGGAACTCGGGCTTGCTGAGACCCACCAGACGCTCGTTATGAACGACCTTCGCTCGCGGGTGACAATACAGACCGACGGTCAACTCAAGACCGGCCGGGATGTCGTGATCGCTGCGCTGCTGGGTGCCGAGGAAATGGGCTTTGCTACCGGTCCACTCATTTCGTTGGGCTGCATCATGATGCGCAAGTGCCACAAGAACACCTGCCCTGTGGGCATCGCCACGCAGGATTCCCGCCTTCGCGAACGCTTCAAGGGCAAGCCAGAGTACGTGGAACGCTACCTGACCTTCATCGCAGAAGAGGCTCGGGGAATCATGGCTGAACTCGGAGTTCGCACCTTCAACGACTTGGTGGGACGCGTTGACCTTCTGGAAACGGACGCGGCTGTGCTCCACTGGAAGAGCCGAAACATCGACCTGACACCGCTGCTGACCATGGCGAGCAAACCCTACCCCGGAGCTGGCCTCTACAAGCAACAGGAACAGGACCACGGACTGGAACACGTTCTCGACAACCGGTTGATTGCGGGTGCCAAACCGGCCTTGGAGTCCCAGAAGAAAGTCGCGCTCACGCACAAGATCACCAACCTTGACCGCTCGACCGGGGTCATGCTCAGCCACACCATTTCCAAAAAGTACGGTGCGGCCGGGCTCCCTGACGGCACCGTGGACGTTGCCTTTACCGGACACGCCGGCCAGAGTTTCGGAGCGTGGCTGGCGAGGGGCGTCACATTCCGTCTCACCGGCGACGCCAATGACTACGTTGGTAAGGGCCTCTCCGGCGGTCGCATCGTCATCGCCCCGCCAACCGACGCAGGCTACCAGCCCAGCGAGAACATCATCATCGGCAACGTGGCGTTTTACGGGGCCATCGAGGGTGAGGCTTTCATCCGAGGCGTGGCCGCCGAACGCTTCGCCGTCCGCAACTCGGGCGCCACGGTGGTTGTCGAAGGTGTCGGCGACCATGGCTGTGAGTACATGACGCGTGGCGAAGCCGTAATTCTGGGGCCAACAGGCCGCAATTTCGCTGCCGGTATGTCGGGCGGTATCACCCATGTTTGGGATCCTCACGGGCACCTCAAGGCCAACATCAATCTCCAGATGGTCGAGCTGGAAGTTCCAGACGGAGAGGACCTCGTTCGGGTCAAGGAACTCTGCACGCTCCACCAGTCCTACACAGGGTCAGACGTGGCCCAGAAGCTGCTGTCCGACTGGCCGCTCCACAGCAAAGAGTTTGTCAAAGTGATGCCGGTGGACTACAAGAAAGTCCTGCTGGCTCAGAAAGCGGCCATGGCCGCGGAGGTGAAGTGATGGGCAAGCCCACAGGATTCCTCGAGTTTGAACGCCAAAAGGTAAAGGACCGTCATCCCCGTGAGCGAATGGGCGACTTCCGCGAGTTCCTTGTTCCTCTGAAGGTCGACGAACGTCGTACCCAGGCTAGTCGGTGCATGGACTGTGGCGTCCCGTTCTGCCAGTCCAGTTTCGGCTGTCCCGTCGACAACCTGATTCCGGAGTGGAATGATCTCGTGTACCATGGCAAGGACAAGGAGGCGTTCACCCGCCTTCGCAAGACGAACAACTTCCCCGAGTTTACGGGTCGCGTCTGTCCGGCCCCCTGCGAAACAGCTTGCGTGCTCGGCGTCACGAACCCGGCGGTCACGATCAAGGACAACGAGGCCTGGATCATCGACAACGCCTACGAGCAAGGCTGGATGGTTCCTGTGCCTCCGCCCCACCGAACAGGCCGCCGTGTCGCGGTGATCGGTTCGGGTCCCTCGGGAATGGCTGCGGCGGACCAACTCAACCAGGCCGGTCATTTCGTCACTGTATTTGAGCGCAACGACCGTCTCGGTGGCCTGCTCATGTATGGCATCCCGAACATGAAACTCGACAAGGCCTTGGTCGAAAAGCGCTTTGCCCTCATGAAGGCCGAAGGCGTGGAGTTCCGGCCCAACACCTTCGTCGGAAGAGACGTGAAGCCCGAAGACCTGGTCAATGAGTTCGATGCAGTCCTGGTTGCCACGGGCGCCACCAAGCCCCGCGACCTAGGGGTTCCTGGGCGGCAATTCAAGGGTGTCCATTTCGCCATGGACTTCCTCACTGCCAACACACGAAGCCTGCTCAACAGCAACCTCGCCGACGGAAACTACATTGACGCCAAGGGCAAGAAGGTCATCGTCATCGGAGGAGGCGACACCGGCAACGACTGCCTGGGCACTTCGCTGCGCCACGGTTGTACTTCGCTGGTCAACTTCGAAGTGCTTCCCCAGCCCTCCGAGGGTCGCACCGACGAGTCTCCCTGGCCGACCTATCCGCGCCTGTACAAGGCTGACTACGGCCACTCCGAGGCCGTCGAGAAGTTCGGTCAGGACCCGCGGGTCTATTCCATTTCCACCAAAGAGTTTCTCGGCAATGAAAAGGGCGAGCTCGTCGGCTTGGTCACCATCGACGTGGCCTGGACCAAGGACGAGAAAGGCGCTTGGAAGATGGCCGAGGTAGCTGGCAGCGAGCGCAAGTGGGAAGCCGATCTGGTGTTCCTCGCCCTGGGTTTTCTCGGGCCCGAGGAAGAACTGGTCAAGCAACTCGGCGTCGAGCAGGATCCCCGGTCGAACATCAAGGCCGCCTACGGCAAGTTTCAAACGAATCATCCCAAGGTTTTTGGTGCGGGCGACGCACGCCGCGGGCAGTCGCTGGTGGTCTGGGCTATCAATGAAGGCCGCGGAGCCGCCCGCGAGATCGACCGCTATCTCAGGGCCTTGCCACGCTGATCCGGATGTGCTATAAGCAACTCTGCTATTCTTTCCATAGAGGGATTTTATGTACGCGCTGGTAGAAATCAAGGGACATCAATTCAAAGCCGAGAAGGGTGCTGTCCTGCAAATCGATCATGTAGACGCCGCCGATGGCGCCGCCTTGGAGTTTGAAACGGTCCTGCTTGTCAGCGATGACAAGGGTGTTCAGATCGGTGCTCCTTACCTCAAGGGAGCCAAGGTCAAGGCTTCCGTCACTTCGCAGACCCGCGGGCCTAAAGTGATCTCCTATAAGTACAAACGCCGCAAGAGTTACCACCGTACGGTGGGGATCCGGGCCATGTACACCTTGGTCAAGATCGACGACATCGTTTTGGCATGATCTCGGTCGCGGTTAGGTTGTCACCCGACAACCTGATCGGGGCCTTGGATTGTTCCGGACACGCCGGGTTTTCTTGGAAGGGCACAGACCTCGTCTGTGCCGCTTTCACGATCCTGCTTCGAACGTTCGTCCGAACCTGTGAACGCCTTCCGGAAGCGGGGTTTCAGGTTCGCGAGGACCGTTCGGGCAGTTTCCGGCTGCAGTTCGACAGCGTCCCATCGGACAACGTCGAGCAATTCCGAGGTTCCTGCTGGTTCTTCCTGCAGGGCGTCGACGACCTAGCCCGGGATTTTCCGGAACAGGTTAGTATTTCATATTCCCAAGCTTCCGGGAGGTAGTCACATGGCACATAAAAAAGGCGCTGGTAGTTCCAAGAACGGTCGCGATTCAAATCCTAAGATGCTGGGCGTTAAGCGCTTTGGCAGTCAGACCGTGAAGGCCGGCGAAATCCTCGTCCGCCAGCGCGGCACGAAGTTCCACCCAGGTGAGAATGTCGGCCTCGGCCGCGATCACACCCTCTTTGCCATGGTGGCCGGTGTGGTGAACTTTCTCGAACGCCGCGGCAAGAAAACTGTCGCCGTGATCCCCGCCTCGGAATAACTGTACTAATTGGAAGGCTTCGTCGACGAAACCATCATCGAAGTCTCTTCCGGCCACGGCGGGGCGGGCTCGGTGTCGTTTCGCCGTGAAAAGTACGTTCCATTCGGCGGTCCCGACGGAGGCGATGGTGGCAGGGGCGGTGATGTCGTCTTCCAGGTGAAACACAACCTGAAGACCCTCGCTCACCTGCGAATGCGGCGCACCTTTCATGCCCAGAACGGCCAGCCCGGAATGGGCGAGCGCCGATTTGGCAAAGACGGAGAGTCTGTTTTCGTCACGGTTCCTCCGGGAACCCTGGTGATTCACAATGAAACCGGCGCGCTGCTGCACGATTTTTCGGTAGACTCCGAACCTCAGTGGGTCTACCTGACCGGTGGACGCGGCGGGCAGGGAAACTGGCATTTCCGTACCGCACGCCACCAAGTTCCCAAGCACGCTCAGCCTGGCATGGCCGGGTTCGCAGCAACGTTGCGGGTCGAACTCAATATTATTGCGGATCTTGGGTTCGTGGGGTTTCCCAACGCTGGCAAGTCCACCTTGCTCTCGCTTCTAACCAATGCGACGCCCAAAATTGCGGCCTATCCGTTCACGACGATGATTCCCAACTTGGGCGTCATGCGCATCTACGATCAGGATGTGATTCTTGCCGACATTCCCGGCATCATCGAGGGTGCCTCGCAGGGGCACGGCCTCGGGGTCCAGTTCCTGAAACACATTGCCCGGACCAAGGGTTTGGTTTTCCTGATTGACTTGTCCGATGAAAACCATGCGCAGACCTTCGCGACCTTGCTGGAAGAACTCCAGGAGTTCTCTCCGGTCTTGGCAACCAAACCCCGTGTTGTCTTGGGCTCGAAGACCGACCTTGACGAAGACGGAACCCGCTTGGAGGCTCTCAAGGCCTCGCTACCCCAGGAAACAGTGCTGGGGATTTCGAGCTTTGCACGCGACCGCCTTGACGATGTCAGGAGGGTGTTTCTCCAACTGGCCGAGAAAGAGGCAGTGCTATGACCACTTTGATCATCGGTGGCACCTTCAACCCCTTTCACATCGGGCACCTGATGCTCGCCGAAGAAGCTGTCGCCCAAGAGCGTTTCGAGCGCGTCCTTTTTGTTCCGTCGCACAAACCGGCCCACAAGGTCATTGACGGCACCAGCGCCGATCAGCGGTTGGCTATGTTGCAGTTGGCCTTACAAACAAGTCCTTATCTCATCGAGACCTGCGAGCTCTACCGCGAAGGCGTCAGCTATTCCATCGACACGGTGAAATGTGTGTTGGAACACCATCAGGTTACCGGGAAGCCCATGCTTTTGCTGGGTGACGACCTGTTTTCAACCTTCGACACCTGGAAAGACGCTTCCGAGTTGTGTTCGCTGGTTGACCTCTTGGTCGCGAGGCGAATGCACCAACAGCCGCTCGAGTCCGTGTGGCCTCACTTTGTGCTCACCAACAAGTTCCTGCCCGTTTCCTCTACGGAAATCCGCCAGCGGATCCGTTCCGGACAGGCGTGGAAGGCGCTTGTCCCACCCGCCGTGGCGTCCTACATTGACGACAACCGCCTGTACCGGGAGCCTGCATGAGGTCCAAGAATCTTCTGGATCCATCGAGGGTTTTGCTGGTCATTATTGCGCTTCTGAGCCTCGGGGCGGTGGGTTTTCTGGCCTTTCAGGTCAAATCGAACCGAGTCAAGGATGCCCTTGACGCCGGACAGACACTCGTCGTGCTTGTTTTGGTAACACACGACAAAGCACCGCTGTTCAACGAGATCTTGTTGTACAATCCGGCCACTCGCAAAACAGCGCTGGTGGATATTCCTCCGCAGACCGGTCTTTTGATTCCTGAACTGGGGCGTGTGGACGCAGTTTCTGCCCTGTACCGCCCTGAGGACCTGAAGTCCTATGTGGGTAAACTTGAGGAGCTCTCGGGGTTAACCATACCTTTTCAACTGCAAATCGATTCGACCGCACTCACTAGCCAGATCGACTTGCTGTCGGGAATGGAGCTCTTTGTACCCAAAGCCGTGGAGCTGACCAAGACCGACCCCATGGTTCTTCTTCCCAGCGGTAACAATCTGTTCGACGGAGCAAAGGCCACCGACTTTCTTCTCTACTCCGATGAGGGCGAGGAGTTGTCAGACCGGATCGCGAGGTACCAGAAGTTTGTTCAGTCGCTTTTGCGGCGCTGGGGCGAAAGTGAGGATTTCCTCGTGGCCGATGACGTATTTCCGCTGTTTTTCCGAACCATGAAGTCCAACATGGAAGAGGCCAGCCTCAAGAGCCTGATTTCGCTGGCCGCCGCCGCCGACTGGGAGCAGGTCGTGCTCCAGCGAGTGCTGGGGACCCTCCGGGTTGTGGATCAGAAGCCCTTGCTGTTCCCTCACTACAACGGTGCCCTTCTCAAGGAAACTGTGCACCAGGTGCAAGAAAGTCTGGGAACGGCCAATTCCGATCAGTTGGTCAACAGCACGCTTACGGTGGAAGTCCTCAATGGCACCAAGTTGATGGGTTTGGCAACCCGCACCGCCAACCTCCTTCGCAACCAACGTTACGAGGTCATTTCGGCAAAGAACGCCGAAAACACCAACCAAGACAAGACGACCATCATCGACCGGACCGGCAATCCGGAGCAGGTGCAGAAACTCGCTGATCTCTTGCACTGCAAGAAGATTGTCGTCCAGAATGATGCCCCGGACGGGGCTGCCAAGATCACGATTGTGTTAGGGAAGGATTTTGATGGCCGATACGTCCAATAATACTACTCTGAGCCTGTTGGGCCAGTTTCTTCACGACAGCAAAGCACGCGACGTGCTCGTTCTCGACGTGGCGTCGACCTGCTCCTGGGCGTCTACGTTCGTGATAGCCACGTACAACAGTCAGGGGCACCTGAAGGGTCTGGTCCAAGAACTAGACGACTGGAGTGCCGAAAATCTACCTGATGCACCCCATCGGCCCAAAAAAAATCAGGTCAACGACTGGATGCTCATCGACTGGGACGACATCGTCATTCACCTGTTTTCGGAAAGCGCCCGCTCGTACTACGAACTGGAAAAGCTTTGGTTCAACGCACCCGTGTTGTACCGGTCAACTCAGTAGTCGAAGCCGGTGTACTCGAGGTCATCCTCGTCGTCCAGACTGTCCTCTTCGAAGTCGTCTTCATCATCAAAGTCGTCGAAGCCGTCTTCGTCGTCCAGATCGTCATAATCGTCGTCGGTGGAGTCCTCGTCGTCGTCATCGTCGAAGTCTTCTTCGAAGTCTTCTTCAAAATCCGAGTCGTAGTCATCAAAGTCTTCGTCACTGAGTCGATAGAAAGCCATGGACGTCCCTTTGTTCGGTAAGTAATCACTTGGGCCTTCGCCCTGTTCTCCACGGAATTTAACCGGAGCCCGGGTCCCTGTCAATACGAAAAAGGAGAAATACCCTTTGACAAAACTGCGGGAAAAAGTAAAATGCTCTTCTGTTATTTTGGGTGAGATTCTACTGTGGGACGTCGCCAAGTTGGTAAGGCACCAGATTTTGGTTCTGGCATCCGAAGGTTCGAGTCCTTCCGTCCCAGTAACAAGTCGTCAAGGAGAGAAATATGGAACAAGTGACCCTGGCCTTTCAGGAAAGAGCCGATCTGAAGAAGTCGGCTTCTCGCCGCCTGCGCCTTGCCGGACGTATTCCCGCCGTCGTGTACGGTCAGGGAACCAAGGCCTCGATTTCGGTTGATGCCCATGAGTTCGGCATTCGCTTTGCCTCGTTCGGTGAAAACACTGTCATCAAGCTTCAGTCGGGGAAGACTAGCTACGAAGTGTTGGTCAAGGACTATCAGGACAACGTTTTGACGAACGAAGTTCAACACATCGACTTCTACCATATCAGCGCCACCAAGACCCTGCATACGAATGTGCCTGTACATGTGACGGGTTCGGCTATTGGCGTGCGCAACGGTGGTCTTTTGGAGACGGTCGTGCATGAACTGGAAGTCGAATGTCTGGCCAAGGACATTCCGCACTCCATCGTGGTGGATGTGGCAGCACTTGAAATCGGCAATTCGATCAAGGTGGGTGACATCGTTGCCCCGAGCGGCGTGAAGATCCTTTCAAGCCCCGATGCTGTTGTCGTGCATGTGATCTCGACGCACGGTCTGGCCGATGTGCCAGAAGCCGCTGAAGCCGCTCCTGCCGCTGAGGCAGTTGCCGCGGCTCCTGCCAAGGATGCCGCCGCTGCCAAGGCTCCCGCGAAGGCTTGACCCGCTATATCGTGGGGCTGGGGAATCCCGGCCCCCGTTTTTCGAACACCCGCCACAACGCCGGTTTCTGGTTTGTGGAACAGTTGGCCGAATACTTGGGGCTTTCCTTTCGAAGGCCTTGGTTTCGGCCTTTTTTATCGGCTCGACTGGGCATTGGCGGCCACGAGTTAGTTCTCGTCAAGCCACTGGTATATATGAACCGGTCTGCGAAGGCGCTGGAAGTCTTGTTTCACAAGAAGCAACTTTTGGCCGCCGATCTCTTGGTCGTCGTGGACCAGATGGACCTGCCCCCGGGGCGCGCCAAGCTGAAATTGCGAGGAAGTTCCGCTGGGCACAACGGCCTGAAGTCTCTCGATGCCCTGTTGGCCCCCCACTCGTACGCGAGGTTGGCGCTGGGAATCGGAAGGAACAGTGCTGATGTCGTTGCCCATGTGCTGGGAAAACCTTCCCCCGACGACAGAGCCAAGATTGACGCGCTGATCCGTGACCTCGTACCTCTGGTCGCAGAAGGCTGGCAGGATTGGGAGGGACTGATCTATGGAGTCAACCACACCACAGTTGCTGCGGCACCTGAAGCAGAAGTGGAAGCAGTTTCACCTCCTTCCTGAGCAGACACTCGCGATCGGCTTTTCCGGCGGCCGTGACTCCTCGGTGCTGCTGGCGCTGTGCGCCCAGACTCATCCCGTAGAAAAGCTGGTGGCCCTCCACGTGGATCATGCCATGCGCCCTGTGCAGGAGCGTGCCCTGGAACGTGTACTGGTCGAGCAGCAATGCGCTCGCTGGCACGTGCCTTTGCGAATCTTTGAGGCCACTTCGTCCCTTTCGACCGAAGTTTTGGCCCGACGGTTCCGGTTTCAATGCTTTGAAAGGTTTCTCATCGAAAACCCAGGTGGAACAGTCCTCTTGGCCCATCACGCTCAAGATCAGGCCGAGACGGTGCTCATGAGATTGCTCAAGGGACGCTCCTGGACGGGTCTTGCTGGAATACCCGAGAGCAGGCCGGGGTTTCTGCGTCCATTGTTGACCGTCACTCCTCAACAACTGCAACTTTGTGCCGTCGAACTGGGCCTCATTTGGTCTGAAGACTCCACCAACCAGGAAACGAGGTATTTGCGTAACGCCTTGAGGAACGAGGTTCTCCCGTTGTTGACCACTCGTTTTCCGCGTGCCGTGGAGTCCCTGGTCCGCTTCGGCGAAGTTTGGCGAGAAATGGCGCTCCCCACCTCACCCGATCGCACGTGGAACCTGGAGCCAAGCGCGGCCCGCTTGCCACGGTCGGTCTGGGAGTC
This sequence comes from Spirochaetales bacterium, assembly GCA_037142615.1. GTDB lineage: Bacteria > Spirochaetota > Spirochaetia > JABEVK01 > JABEVK01 > JAIFLN01. The sequence goes on from JBAXAI010000001.1 coordinate 122,401, forward strand.
TTGGACCCCTGTGCGCAGGGAAGCTGAACTGCTGGCTGTCGCGCAACGCTGGAGGCCGGGAACTTCCGTGCCACGGAGGTCACTGGAGCAGTTGGTGAAGTCTCTCCAACAAGGTGGCGCAGGCGAGGCGGGACGCTATCAGTTGCGCTATGACAAGTCTGACCTGGTATGGGAAATGGTTGCCAAAGTCCCGGCAGTGCAGTACTTTGTTCAGGTCCCGCAAGGAATTCTGACTCCGTTTCATGGGGGTGAGGTTCGTTGGGTGGCGGAGCTCGACAGCGGGAATCCACCCGACGTTTACGTCGCCAGTTGGGGTTCGCAGGTGGTTCGCAGGTGGTTACGGAAGAAGCCTTTGCAGGCTTATGCTCACTTGTCCTACGCCTCCTGCGTCTTTTTGTTGGTGGATGAGCATGTGCATGAGGTGTATGATACCTCGACCGGCGTTTTGATTTGGTGTGAAACTGAGCCCCACTATTTGAAGGGAACAAGAATTTTTAGTACGTTGAAGGTACGGAGCGTATATGAACGACGATGATGACAAGGAAAACCGGGGACCGGGAAACGGCTCCAATTCTCCTTTCGATTTCAAGAAGAACCGTTTTGCTTTGATTCTTTTCCTGGTGGTCATCGGTCTCGTGACGGCCATCGTCATGACCGGCAACCTCAAGACGGGTACGCCCTTGGCGTATTCCACCTTTCTGGAGTACGTCCGCGCCGGAAAAGTTCAGTCGGTCGAGATCCTCGACGGCACTGACATTGTGGGCAACCTGACCAGCAGTTCCGGGTCCTCGCTTCCTTTCACCTCCAAGATTCCCTACACCCATTTGGAACTGATGTCGCTGTTGGACGACAAAAAAGTTGTGGTTTCCGGTGGCGACCGGGCCGTCAGTCCTCTCCTTCTCCTGCTTCAGTTCATCCCCTGGGTGATCGGCATCGGCCTGATCTACATGATGTACAAACAGGTGAATGGAGGGGCCGGGGGCAAGGCCTTCGGCTTTGGAAAGAGCCGAGCCAAGAAATACAACGACAAAGGCAAAAAGGTGGTTTTTGCCGACGTGGCCGGTCAGGAAGAGGCCAAGAACGAGCTGCAGGAAGTCGTTGAGTTCCTCAAAAGTCCTGACAAGTTTACCAGCATCGGAGCCAAAATACCCAAGGGCGTTCTCTTGGTGGGCCTTCCCGGAACTGGCAAGACGATGATGGCCAAGGCTGTCGCAGGCGAGGCCGGCGTGAACTTTTTCCATATGTCGGGTTCGGACTTTGTGGAGATGTTCGTTGGCGTCGGCGCCAGTCGTGTCCGTGACCTCTTCGAGCAGGGGCGCCAGAACTCGCCTTGCATCCTCTTTATTGACGAGATCGATGCTGTGGGACGCACCCGAGGCGCCGGCTACGGTGGCGGACACGACGAGCGGGAGCAGACCCTCAACCAGCTTCTGGTAGAAATGGACGGCTTTGACACCAAAGAAGCCGTCATCGTCATCGCTGCGACCAACCGGGCCGATGTGCTTGATCCTGCACTTCTGCGACCCGGCCGCTTTGACCGCCAGGTCGTGGTAGACATGCCCGACGTGAAGGAACGCGAGGCGATTCTGAGCATCCACTCGACCAAGATCAAACTGGCTCCTACGGTGGACCTCAACCGGGTCGCGAGAGCTACACCAGGTTGCTCGGGCGCTGATATTGCCAATCTTGTGAACGAAGCGGCGCTGTTTGCCGCCCGCCGGGGCAAGACTGAAGTCGAAATGCTTGACTTTGAAGAAGCCCGCGACAAGATCCTCATGGGACTCGCCCGACGTTCCAAAGTGATACAGCCCAAAGAAAAACTCGCCACCGCCTACCATGAGGCCGGCCACGCCCTGTTGCACTACTACCTCAAGGATTCTGACCCCCTGCACAAGGTGACCGTGGTGCCACGCGGCCGCGCTCTGGGCGTTGCGTTCTCGCTTCCCGATGAAGACAAGTACTCCCGAAACAAGGGCTGGCTTCTCGACCGCATCAAGATCTGCTACGGAGGCTTTGTTGCCGAGGAGTTGATGTTCGGCGAGACCACGACGGGCGTGCAGAACGACCTCGAACAGGCCACGACGATGGCACGCCGCATGGTCACCGAGTGGGGCATGAGCGAGAAGGTCGGCCCGATGGCTCTGGGAAACGACGGTGAGCCGATCTTCCTGGGCAAGGAGATCGCCACTCAAAAAGGCTACTCCGAAGAAACCGCCAAGACCATCGACAGCGAAATCCGACGCATTCTTAACGAAGGTCTCGACGCTGTACGAAAGATCCTCAAGGAACACAAGGACGAGTTGGTTCGCCTTGCGGAAGAACTCGTGGCCAAGGAAACCCTTGACGATGACGAGGTGCGAAAGCTGCTCGGTTTCGGGCCCCGCATCCTTCCGACGATGGACTGAACCGTGTCTAGGGGGAGCGTGAGGGCGGTTGTCGGGCTTGCATGGGCTCTTTCGGCTTGGGGACTGAGCGCTCAGTCCGACGACACAGTCCGTCACTACCTCGCGCAGGCAACTGCGCGGGGTTTGCCTTTGCTGGCCGCCACCGAACCGAAAGATCAAGTTCCCTTCTGGCCCGAACTGGAGCTCGAGCTGGCCGTTCGAACCTCCAACTCTCCCGGGGCTGACACGGCCTTGGTCGAGGCTTGGAGTTTGCTTCAGCAGGACCGAATCAAAGAAGCTTCGGGGGTATTGGAAGGCTTGTGGTCTTCTCCGCCGTCCGGCTCATCGACCTTGCCAATCACCCTTCGCGCCGAGGCCTGGTTTTCTACACTTCGCCTTCTGGCGCAAGACGAAAAGCTTACGGCGGCCTGGAAGGCTTGGGAACAGAAGTACCTCAGCCCTTCCGTGATCGAGACGGGTTTGGAAAGCCTCGAAAGAACCCAGCCGTCTTCGGTGGTTGGTGTACTCAAGCAGGCCATGGAACTGTATCCCCAGGACCGACGCTGGCTGGTTTGGCTCCTGAGGCACCCGAAGGAGTTATCACAAACTTTGGCTTTGGTGCAACGTGACCGCGTGCTCGGCGGTGGGTTTTCCCCAACGGAACTCAGGGCCATCCTGCGGCGCAACCCGGCCAGTCGCGAGCTTTTGCTAAAAGCAGGGTACGCTGCAACCTCGCTCGACGCCTCGCTGACCTGGGACTACGCGACGTTGGCCTCCAAGCCGGTAGAAGCCGCGACTGGCACGTACTTCTGGGACATCAATATCGACGGGCTTACCGACAGCCGAGTGGTGATGTCGGGTGGGCATCTTCAGGTCTGGAGTCAAGGGCTCGGCGACCCGGAAGGTCAGTCTTGGTCCATTTCGTTTGCGAAGGGCAAACCGGTGCAGTGGCAAGAGGGGGTTCGTTCGGCGCGGTGGACCTTGGACTACGAGGACTACCCGTACGCCCGTACACTCACCTATACCTACGCGACCCACGAGATTCAGTACCAGTTTCCGCCATTCTCAGTGGCTGTACGTCTGGCGCCCGACGAACGTTTTCAGGGTCCCGAGGTCCTTTGGCCGTGGGAACTCGACAAGAGCCGCCAGCCACTTTCGCTGCCTTCCTTGGTTCTTCAGGCCTCTTCCATCCTCAACCGGGAAGCTGGTTTGGTCCGGTCGACGGTTTCGCTGGCTTCGGGGGCCGTTTGGCTCACAGTAGACGACGCCGATAGCGATGGCCGCGCAGACACTTGGAGTTTCTTCCGTCAGGGAAAGCTCGACCGGGTGTACCGCAATCCTTCGGGCGAGGGTGCTGCGGCCACCCTTCAGGAACTCTATTCCAAGGGTGACTTTCAGGCTTTCTTGGCCGATCCGGCCCGGTCAGGGCGAACGATGTTCGCTCTTTTTCCTGAACAGCAGGTGCAACTTTGGGACCCTGAGGGTACGGGAACACCTTGGCTTCAACTGGCTAACTGGGGATCCGAGCGAGTCGAAGCGGCGGCCTTCTCCGGTGAGACGATTCCGTGGGCCACGATGCCGGTATGGGAATCTCGACCTTGAAGCTCGGTTGGGGACTGGCGGCCTTTGTCCTAGCCCTCATTTCCTGTCAAACTTCGCACAAGATCGCGCCCTGGGAGCCTCCAACGACTACGGAAGCGACCCTGTCGCGGGCTCAGGTAGAACTCGACCACGAGCGGCTATGGAAGGCCTGGGTGCTCCTGATGAACTTTGGCAGGGGTTCTGATCTCGAGCTTTCACTTCTGAAAGCCACCGAGCAGAGACTGCTCGAGCGATTTGCGTCCTGGAGAGCCCAGCCGGGTAGTCATCCCGTTGCTCAGTGGTCTGCGAACCTGGTTGTGGCCGGTCTTTCCTCCGCGACTTCCGCTGACCTGAGCAGTCCTGCGGTACTTGTGGCGAGACCGCAAGGACCTGCGGGGACCCCTTCCGACTGGCTCAAGGGAACCGTTACGGTGATTGTCAACAAGGGACTCAAACTCGACCACGGTTCTGCTTCGCCCGATGTCGTGATTGGCAGCGGGTTCTTCATCGACGAGTCGGGTTTGCTTATCACAAATGAGCACGTGATCGCTTCTGCCATCGAGCCCGGCACCGTTTCTTCCCGAATCAGCCTCAGGCTTCCCGGTTCCAAGGGCGAAAGAGTTCCCGCCAAGGTGATTGGCTGGGACAAGAATCACGATGTGGCCCTCCTCAAAGCTGAGGTCAAGCCCGACTACGTGTTCGCCTTCAGCCCCATCGAAACCGTGACTCCGGGGCAGCGGTTGCAGGCTCTGGGGTCGCCCGGCGGTCTGGAGGCAACCGTCACCGAAGGAATCGTCTCGGCTACCGGGCGGACTTTTCTCCCGATGGGCGAGGTGTTTCAAATCGACGTGGCCGTCAATCCGGGCAACAGCGGAGGTCCGCTTGTGGACTCGTCGGGTCAGGTCGTCGGGGTAGTCTTCGCCGGCGTCTCGGAGTTCCAGGGGGTCAATTTTGCTATTCCGGCTCCACTTGTCCAGCGGCTTTTGCCACAACTCAAGGCGGGTGGTAAGGCGTTTGTTCCCTGGATGGGCCTGGGACTGCAGGAAGACATGACTGGTCTGGAAGTCGTGTACGTGCTCCCTCAAAGTCCCGCCGACTTTGCAGGCTTCCTTCCCGGGGATAGGCTCGTTTCCTTTGACAAGGTTCCCGTGAAGGAGATCGCGCACACCCAAGCTCTTGTTCTCAACGAAGGAGCCGACCGGGTGGCTCCGATGGGAATCATCAGGGCTGGTCAGTCCCGAACCCTCTGGACGACTTTCGAAGCCCGACCGGACTTTCCCCTTCAGGTCGCCACCGAGAGCGATCTGGTGGGAAAGCTTCTTCCTTTGGTGGCCGGCATCGAAGCCGATGATGTCGGGACTCCGGTAGACCGAAGTTTCCGTGTCAAACGGGTCTGGGCTGGCACCGACGGAGAGGCCCTCCAATTGACCGAAAACGACCCGGTGACCGTCCTCGAGTGGCAGGCGGATACCAAGCGTAACGTGCTGACCGCCCGTTTGGCTATTAAGCGAAGGGTCGGCGGCTACTTCGAGGCGCAGGTTCAACTCGAAGCTCCCCTGGCTTTCCGCCAGTTCCTCTAGAGGTGTGTTGGCCGGATTTCTTGAAACTTCTGGGCCCTTCTGCTACATTGCGGCATGCCCCACGCCACTTCCATGATCCGCAACTTCTGCATTATCGCGCACATTGACCACGGCAAGTCTACTTTGGCCGACAGGTTCATTCAACGAGCGAAAATCATTGACGACCGAAACTTTCAGAACCAACTCCTTGACAGCATGGATATCGAGCGGGAACGCGGCATCACGATCAAGAGCCAGGCCGTCTGCCTGCCTCATACTGCCTCAGACGGACAGCGCTACATTCTCAACCTCGTGGATACTCCCGGACATGCAGACTTCAGCTATGAGGTCAGTCGGGCCATCGCGAGTTGCGAGGGGGCTTTGCTGGTCATTGATGCCACTCAGGGGGTGCAGGCTCAGACTCTGCCGACCCTGTACATGGCCATGGAACACAACCTCGAGATCATTCCCGTGATTAACAAAATCGATATGCCCGGGGCCGACATCGAGCGGATCAAGCACCAGATTGATCATGATCTCGGCCTCGATTCGTCGATCGCCGTGCCGGTTTCGGCGAAAATCGGCTTGGGCATGGATGAACTGCTTGAGGCCATCGTTCGCTACATTCCGCCGCCGAAGGGGCAAGACTCCACTCCACTGCAGTCCATCATCTTCGATTCTCACTACGATGCCTTCCGCGGAGTGATTGTCCACGTACGCAACTTCGAGGGGACGCTCAAGGAAGGCGACACAATAAGGCTGTATTCCAACGGGAACACCTACCTCGTTGAAGAGGTCGGCTTCTTCCGCATCGCCCTCGAGAGAACCCGCATTCTGGGACCCGGCGAGGTCGGCTACATCATTGCCGGCATCAAGAACATCAGCGACATCCGGGTGGGTGATACGGTCACCCTCGATAACAATCCTTGCCCGAACCCTCTGGCGGGCTTCAAAGACGTCAAGCCTGTAGTCTTTTCGTCCATCTACCCGGTGGATTCGGACCAATACGAAGAGTTGGTGAAGGCCCTGGAGAAACTCAAGTTGAATGACGCCGCGCTGATTTACGAAAAAGATTCTTCGGCGGCGCTCGGATTTGGCTTCAAGTGCGGCTTCTTGGGGTTGTTGCATCTCGAAGTGGTGCAGGAGCGTATCGAGCGCGAGTTTGACCTCAACATCATCCTGACTTCGCCCTCGGTTCAGTACCGCATCACCCCCAAAAAGGGCGACCCTTACCTGATCGAGACTCCAGGCGACTTCCCCGATCCGACGACGATCGAGTTTGCCGAAGAACCCTACATCAGGGCCACCGTGATCACGCCAACTGACTACCTGGGCAGCATCATGACGCTTTGCAACAACAAGCGCGGCGTGCAGACGAACATGACCTACCTCGACGAGAAGCGGGTCGAAATGCGCTACGATATGCCGCTGGCCGAGGTTCTGTTTGACTTCTACGACAAGCTCAAGTCGATCAGCAAGGGCTACGCGTCTTTCGACTACGATGTGGCCAGTTTTCAGCAGACCGACCTCGTCAAACTCGACATGCTGATCAACGGTGATCCCGTTGATGCGCTGAGCATGCTCGTTTTCAAGGGAAATGCCTACGACCGTGCCCGCCGTGTGTGTGAGAAACTGAAGGAAGAGATTCCCAGGCAGCAGTTCAAGATCGCCATTCAGGGTTCTATCGGGAACAGCGTCATCGCGCGCGAAACTGTGCAGGCCTTTCGCAAGGACGTGCTGGCAAAGTGCTATGGCGGAGACATTTCACGCAAGCGCAAGCTCCTCGAAAAGCAGAAAGAGGGCAAAAAACGCATGAAGATGGTGGGCAGCGTGGAACTGCCTCAATCGGCCTTTCTGTCAGTTCTCAAGTCGGGTGACGACGACTGAGGCGGCCATGCAGCCAACGGGCCGACAACAAGGCGCGGGAAAGGAAGCTGCTTTCGAGCCTGACCTCAGGGTCAGGAAAGTGAAAGTAGAGGTAATCCAGTTCCGCCAGTTGTCGCAGAAGCTCGTCACCAGGAGCACCGCGGTTGACGGCCTCGAAAGATCCTAGTAGGAGTTCAAGCCTGGTAAGTTCTTGTTTGACAAGGCTTTGCGCCAAGACCGGACCCTGCGTTGGTTTTTCGTTCGTCCCGCTGACCCTGGGGGTGAACCCCGACTTTGGCGAAGTGTGCGCCGGAAGTTGATCCAACCGGCTCAGTCCCAACTCTAGGCCCTGCGCTCCCAGGACGGAGGTTCGGTGCGTTTGCGGGCGCGCGATTTGGGCTAGCGAGGCCGCGTAGCCTTTGAGGACACTCGTGGTGCGGAAGCCTCCGGGAGCTGTCGAATTGGTCGTGGCGGACCAAGTCCCCGGCTGTTCTGTGCCTCTGAGTCGGGTGGTTTGCTGCAAAAGCGCGGTGAGGGCAGGGGCGCCCTTGGCGTGAGTCTTGCCTTCCGGCCAGCTGAAATCCAAACCTGCAAGTGTGACACTCCCACTGGTGAGCCGATGGGCGAGTGCGACAGCGGTTACACCCACCGAGCCCAGCGGGTCAAGGCAGGGAACCACCGATTCGAGTGGCCAGCGGCTCCAGAGGGCCAAGGGCGCAAACCGCGAATTAAACCACCAAACCGGTCCCCCGAGCGCTCGTCGGCTGGTAGGATGCGAAGTGACGTCGGCGAACAGAGCGATACCGCTACCGGCACCCGGCAGAAAATCGCGGAGATTCGCCTGCTGCGCTTCGACGCACACCACACCGTCCGGACGAACTCCAGCGGCCAAGAGCGTCGGCAGGGCCGTGTCGGCAGCAAGGACCCGAACATTGGGTTTCTGCTTCAGGGCAGGGAGCCACGCCTCGAGACTGGTGCCGGCGCCGCAAACGACCACGGGGTCCTCTCCCCAGTGCGGCCATGGCAAGGACGCGAAAGCCGGCGAGGCAAGATTGTCAAAAAGGTTCCGGATCCACAGGGGACCCAGGTGAAGGGAGGTCATCCTGTTGGCCCAATGCATGGCCAAACCGGCTTCAAGACGGCCAAGTACCTCGCGGTAGCGAGCTGCGTGTAACAGCCAGCCTCCTGTAATGGGAAACCAAACGCAACGTCGGAGCCTGTCTAGGTTGAGGCGGCTCAGCAAGTCCTGAACAGCGGCCTCTGTGTCGTCTTCGAGCCAAAAGTATTGCCGTGAGGGTAACAGGGTCCTGACAGCCAACTCGCGGAGCGAGGGGTCCTTTTCTGCGAGAACAACCACCGAGCCCGAGGTGAGCCAAGGTTCCAAGACCGACATTCCCCAAGCCTCCAAAGGCGAGGGGATGAAAATCAATGCCTGTTCCAGTCGGGAGCCCAGCGAATCGGCAAGGGACTTCAGACGCTGGAACTCCGAGGCCGGTGTCGCCTCGAGCATCCTCAAAGTCCGCCCCTTCCAGCTTCGGAGGGGCGACTCCGGAATCACTGGGTATAGAGCCGGTTGTATTCCGTCTGGAACTCGTCCTTGAACTTGGGAGACGTAAGGATGAGCTGCTGGAGAGCTGACTGGCGATCGGAAACTGCCTTGGACCGAACGGAGGCTTCGGTAACGGCCGTGTCGCCGGTGGCAGCTTCCGTCTTGACCTCATCTACGCGCATTACGAGCACGACGGTTCCCGTCAGGATAGGGGCGGTAACACCCTTGTCGGCGGTTCGGAAGGCCTTCTTGAAGAAGTCCTCGTTCGCGCTCTGGCCTTGGATCACGGAGTCCTTCGTGGCGCTCGAAAGGGAGTTGAACAAATCGTCATTCCCAAAGTTGAGCGAAACCCACTCCGTTTTCTGAACGCTCTTGCCCAGGGCCTTGGCTGCCGCGTCGAAGTTCGAAGTCGCAGCTACCTGAAACTCCTTGGCTTTGCTCTCAAGGTAGTCTTCCACCAGTCCACGGTCGTTCTTTTCGAGGTACGATCGAGCCAAGTCCAAAGTCGCGGTGGCGGTCAGGTCGGCGTCGCGAGAGGCTTCGACAACCTTGTAGAAGGTCCAGTTGCTTCCATTGGAGAAGACATCGGAAACGCCGCCCTTTGCCAACCCGTAGACTTTGTCCAGGTTTTCAATTTTCGTAATTTCGCTCTTCAGCTCGTAATAGGCCCGCGAGTTCAAGGCTCCACCGGTCTCAGCGAGGGGGTCCTTCGAGTAGGTCTTGGCCAGCTCTTCGAAGGTCTTGACGCCCTTGACAGCCTCGTCGTGCACTTTCTTTGCCTCGGCCTCGCTGGCGGTCACCGTGATCCGGCTGAGGTTGATCGTGCGGAAGAGGGCCTTGTTTTTCTGGGCGTAGTCCTTGACCTGATCGAGCGGAAAGTCGGCATCGACAAAGCTGATGTACGAGAACTTGCGTTGAGGAAACGCGAGCGAGGTCACGAACTTAGAAGTCGAACCGGAAAGCAAGGTACCCGAGGTGTAGTCCCCTGCGAACTGCTGGGTCAGCAACTCGGCCTGAGTTTCCTGACGGTAGCGGAAGCGATCGGCGGCCGAGGTGTTACGCCAGAGCTCTTCGCTGAAGGCTCCATCCTGCTGGTAAGCCGAATGCTTGACCAGCTGGGAGTCGAGAAACTTGTCGGTGACGACGATGCCTGCCCGCTCGGCTTCTTTCTTCAGGCCGACCTGCAGTGCGGTCTGCTGGAAAGCCTGCCTCCACACCAGTTGCCGGGTCTGGTTCACGTCAGAACCGAAGTTGAACTGCTCGTAAAGGCGGCTGAGGTACTCGACCTGCTGGGCGTAGTAGTTGCCCTGCACGTACTCGATGGGAACCCCGTCGTAGCTGCCGAACACGAACGCGTCAGATGTGCCAGCCTTGGAAACTATCGGAGCACCGATAAAAGTCACGATAATGACCACCAGAATGCCGCCGGAGAAGAGCGTGATGCCCAGTCCATGCTGGCGCTTGTCTTTAGGGGACTTTTCTGGATTGAGTTTCACGGTATTCGAAGGCATGTCGGTTCCTTGAGGCGAGATTTGAGCCAACAAAATAGCACGGACGACCCCGACTGTCAACGAAGGGGAAGGGGCTCCAGGGGAAAGACTGCCGTGATCACCAGGAGTTCTCCTCCTTCAAGGTCGGCGTGTATGAGAGCCCCGGTCTCCAACCGAATCTTGGCGTAGCCGAGCATCGACTTGCCACTTTGATCGGAAAGGGACGCCAGGACTTTGCGCTTGAAGGCTTCGCGCGGGTCGGCTTCCCGGTAGACGAGTTGGATCTCTTCCTGGATCAGTTTCAAGACCTCTGGACCGGAAGACTCGACGTAGTTGCGGACTTGGAGGGTGATGGCGTCTTCCGAGCGGAGGAGCATCACATGGAAATCGGTGTCTGCCGGGGAGTATTTGTACGCGTTTTCGATCAGTTCTGAGGACGCAGTCGCGAGCTTCTCGGCGTACAGATGATCGTCCTTTCTCTCTTTGAAGATACCGAGGATCAGGTCAGCCAAGTACTTGCGGGTTGCGCTGACGAACTCCCATTGCTTGTAAATGTAGGCGTTGAGAAGACAGTCCGGTTCTTGAAGTCGTGGCACAAAAGGCCCCCTGCCAGCAGTCTAGGCCAAGGCTTGCTTCGCGTCTATTGCGGAGCGTCCATGAGATCCTGAAAGAAAGTCTGCGCTTTCTGGCGGATATTCCGGGGGAGGTCGGCCTGGTAGAGCGCTGTGAGCAAGATCACCATCGACGGATCCGCCGAATTGCCCCCTGCCACCCAGAGTTGCCGCGCAGAGTCGAGCAGCGCGTCGGCGAGAACCGCTTCGCCGGGTTTGCGCTGTTGCAGCGCGGTCAGCATTTTCATGAGCCGGCCGTCGCCATCCCAGCCCGTAGCGGCCATTGCCCTGGCTCCCTGCGCCAGATTGACCGGATCAAACTCGCGGTCGAGCAGCGAAAGCAACTCCTCCCGGTCTTCGGCACCGGCCGTGAGGGCCAAGAGTCGGTAGGCCCTGAGACGGTTGCCGGGCCAGTTGTTCGTCACATAGTTGTTGTGCAATTCCAGATCGGTGATTCCAGACCGCACGATCTTGAGCAAAATGAGGTTGGCAAATGGCCAAGTGGTAAGGAGGGTCGCTGTGGCCTCCTTTGCTTCGAACAGCCTGAGGACAGTCTGCTGCTTTTCGTCCTCTCCTGACGAGGCAAGCTGCAGGAAGTAGCCGAAATCTGGCTGGTCTTCCCAGTTCGAGGCCCTCGCAACCAGAGTCGCAGGCCGCGTGGTGGACGAAGCGCGTGCAGGGCCCCCGCCGGCTTGTGACCAGGAAAAAGGCGCAAAGCGGCCTCCCTTCCAGACTTGCACCCGCCAGTCTTCGGTCCCCCAGGCCAAAAGTCCCGCCTCGGTCAACACCGGTGCCGTCGTGGGAATCCCCGACCCGAGGGTGCCCAGGAAGTGCCCGTCGTAGGACCATTGTTCAAGCCCGGAGGACGTTGGCACGTGTACACGGCCCCTATCGTCGACAACCGCCTCGGCGAGCGCGGGGTGGGGGAGCGAAAACTGAACAACGACAGATCCGCCGGGACCCAGACGACGTACGCGGGCCGGTTCTGTGACCACCAGTCGGTTTTGGCGGTCAGAAGTGACGCCAAGGATACCCGGCGCAGAGTAAATTCGTCGCAAGGCCGCCATTTCGGGGTCCAGAAGCCACAGGCCCGTTTCGGACCAAAGGTAGAGATTGCCGGCCAGAGTCTGGATCAAGCCCCTGGGAGCAGCGTCAAGAGGCCACTGTCTCAGCGTGTTCCCTTGGCGGTCCAGCAGGAGCAAAGATCCCGAGGCTGCAACAAAGAGGCCCTGGCTGTCATCGTTGAGCAGGCCCCGGAAAGGGGCAAGGTCGCGGCTCCACAGAAGCTGACCGTGGGCATTCCAAGACTCCAGGTGCCCGTCCATCCAGCCTTGGTAGAGGCGCCCGGAAGCGTCCCAGACCGTTGGGCCGGAAGGGACCTCGGCACGCTGCAGCGAGAATTGCACCGCCAGGTGCACTGTGAGAGCGTCCCAGGCCAGGATGTCGACGCGTCCGGTAATCTGAGGCACAGAAAGCAGTTGAAGTGGTCCCCTCGGGGCAATTGTCACCGTCGCCGCGATGCGAGCTCTTGCCTGCCAGGCCGTCAGCACACGAGCCTGCGCATCGAGAACCGAAACGCTCTGGTCTTCGCAGGGAGCCACCAGCTCACCACCGGGAAGACCGGAAAGCCCAAAAACCATGCGCCCCGGGAACAGAAGTTCCCCGGAACTCGAGGGCTCTGGGACCGGGGCTGCGGTCAGTGCCACGGCGGTCGCGAGCGCCAGAAACGCGGTGGCGCTGTACTTAGCGGACAAACCGGGCCACCGCTTCGATATGGCTGGTCTGCGGGTAGAAGTCGAACAGCGTGAGCGAGTCAAGGCGATAACCTTTGGTTTCGAGGTCGGCCGTGTCGCGGGCCAAGGTATCGGGGTTGCAGCTCACATAAATAAGATGCGATGTCGGGAAGTCTGCCAGAAAGCGCCTCACCTCGCCCGAAAGTCCGGTTCGAGGGGGGTCCACGACGATGACGTCCCACCGAGGTTTGGGGGTGACCCTCTTGAGGCGGGCCACCCAGGCTTCGAGCGACGAAGCAATGAACTCATGCAGTGGGCCGACGACATTCTTGCGGGCCAGGTCGAGCGCCGATGCGTTTTCTTCGACGGCGGTGACCCTGGGGTAGTGGTCGGCCAGGAAAGCCGCGAACAGGCCGACACCGCAGTAGAGGTCAAGGGCGCGGCCGTGGGCGGTCTCCGGGAGCCCTCCAACCACTTGCTCGACAAAGGCCGGCAGCAAGGCGCTGTTGGACTGAAAAAAGCCGTCGGTGGCCACCAAGAAGGGTTTGCCAGCCACCTCGACGCGCACCACCGGGTCTCGGCCCTCCTCCCACGGGGTGTCCCCAGGCGCGAACACGAGAGTTCGGCCGACCCTGAGGTCTGGAGCGCCGCCTTCCAAAAGCTCGCGGAAACCGTCGGTGGCTATGGGACAGCGGGTAACCGGTACCACCTCGTTCGAACCGCGCGCCATGAAGCCCGCCCGGGACTGCGCCGTGCTCTTGTGCAGTTGGAGGCGGGTCCGATAAGCCCAAGCCGGCCCGGCAACGAGCGCGGGCAGGGGAATCTCCTTCTTGGCGATACGTCGGAAACTTTCAGCGACCAGCAACTGTTTTTGGCGCCGCTGAGCGTCCTCGGTCAGGTGCATGAAGTCGCAACCACCGCAAAGGCCGTAGAGTTCACAGGGGGGTGTTCGCCGGTCTGCGGAAGGCGAGACCACACTTTCCAGCCGCCCCCTCAAGAACCCCTTTTCCTGTCGGCTCACGGAATACCGGATGACCTCGCCCGGCAGTGCACCGGGAACAAAGACCAGCGGTCCCTCGCCGCGAACCAGACCATCACCGCCAGAAACAAGCTTCTCGACGACCCCTGTCAGCCAAACGGATTCAGGACTTGGGGGCAAAGTGGCTGAACTCCATGCTGAAAGTGCCCCGGCCCTGGGTCATGCTGCGAAGTCCGGTCGTGAAGCCAAACATCTTCACCATGGGAACCTCGCTGTGCACGATTTCGCGCGTGGGCTGGCTGTCCATAGAGTGCACAATGCCACCTTTCTGGCTCAGGTAGCCTACCACTTCGCCAACGAACTCGCGGGGGCTGAGGATGGTGACTTTCATGATGGGTTCCAGCTGGACGGGACTGCTCTTGCGGGCGGCGTTGTCGAAGCCCAGCGAGCCGGCTGCCTCGAAAGCAAACTCGGTGGCTGTCAGCTCGTCAAACTTGGCAGACCTCAGCGTCACCTCGACGTCGATGAGCGGGTAGCCCAAGAGGACCCCGCCCGTGAACGCACCTCGAACGCCCCTTTCGACGGCGTCCTGAAGCACTTCGGGGAGGGCCGACTTCGTCACGGCGGTTTGGAATACGTTTCCACTGCCACGGGCGCCGGGTTTGACCTCGAGCGTGATTTCAGCGTGGTTGGGTTTGCTGGCCAGCACGCGGTCGAAAACCTCGGTATGCACCACCGGCTCGGTGACGGTTTCGCGGTAACTGACCTGAGGATTGCCCACGCGCGCCTTGACTTTGAACTCTTTGGTGATTCTGGTCACCAACACGTCGAGATGCAGCTCTCCCATGCCCGAGATCAGAGTCTGGCCCGTCTCTTTGTCTTCTTTGACGAGGAAGGTCGGGTCTTCGAGCATGAGCGTGGTGAGCACCGTCGCGAGCTTGCCGGCTTCCTCGGTGCTTTGCGGTTCGATAGCAATGCTGATCACTGGCTGCGGAAACTGCATTTTTTCGAGGAGCACCGGATAGTTGTCGAGGCCCAGAGTATCGCCAGTTTGGCTTTCTTTGAGGCCCACGATGACGCCAATGTCACCGGCCACCAACTGGTCCACCGCTTCGGCCCGGTTGGCGTGCATGCGGAGAAGGCGGTTGACCCGCTCACGCTTCTTTTTGCCGATATTCAGCAACTGGCTCCCGCTCTTGAGCGTGCCGGAGTACACCCGCACGTAGCTCAGAAGGCCAGACTGAACGTCGTTTTGAATCTTGAACACCAGCGCGAGTAGATTGCCGCCCGCATCGGGCGTGATTTCGACGTCTTCCTCTTTCTTCAGGTGGTGCCCGCGGAAAGGCGGAACGTCGTCAGGTGCCGGAAGGTAGTCGATCACCCCGTCGAGCAACGGCTGAACACCGATGTTGCGCAGCGAGGCCCCCGCAAAAACGGCCACGGCCTTGAGGTCGAGCACGGCTTTTCTCAACGTCCTTTTGATCAGAGCCAGGGGGATCTCGGCGCCGTCGAGATAGAGTTCGGTCATCTCGTCGCTGAACGCGGTCAACGCGTCAAGCAGCGCGTCCCTGGCCTTCGCGGCGGCGGCGGATCGCTCGGCGGCGACGGGGCTTCGCACCATTTCGGTGCCGTCCTGGCCTGCCCACCTCAGTTCTTCCAGGGTCAGCAAATCAATGACGCCTTCGAAACTATCTTCCGATCCGATAGGCATTTGGACGGCGAGGGGGTTTGCCCCCAACTTTTCCCGGATCTCAGCGAGCACCATAGTGAAGTCTGCTCCGATGCGGTCCATCTTGTTCACGTAAGCGATGCGGGGAACCTTATAACGGTCCGCTTGGTGCCACACTGTCTCGGACTGCGGTTCTACCCCGTCGACGGCCGAAAACACGCCGATGGCGCCGTCGAGCACCCGAAGAGAACGTTCCACCTCGGCCGTAAAGTCGACATGGCCGGGGGTATCGATCAGGTTGATTTGCCAATCGTGCCACAGGCAGGTTGTCGCCGCCGAGGTGATGGTGATGCCGCGGTCCTGCTCTTGCTCCATCCAGTCCATGGTTGCATTGCCCGAGTCCACTTCACCAAGCTTGTGGGTCTTGCCCGTGTAGAAAAGGATGCGTTCCGAAGTGGTCGTCTTGCCCGCATCGATGTGGGCCATGATGCCGATGTTGCGTAAACCCTTGATGGCCATGGAGAAAACTTCCTAGAAGGTGCTGCGGCAGGAGGTGAGGGCCGTCAACAGGCTGCGTTCCTGGTCGTCATCGACAAAGTCGAGCTTCATGCCGACCTGATAGAAGACTCCACCCGGTTCGCGGAAGCGGTGCATGACCTTCGCTTCGACTTCGAGCGTGGTGGTCGGATGGTCCTTCTTGAGAAAGTCGAGGACCAGTTTGACTTTGGTGCCGGGATTGAGCGGCTCATCGACCCGCAGTCGCAAACCGGCTTCCGAAATATCCATGGTCTGAGCGCCGAGAGTCATTTCGCCGTCGCGCAGAATGCGAACTTCGTCGTCCATCGCGCATCGAGTTGCCTGTCGTTTTTCGTCCATGTGTCCCTTCCTTTCCTACTTTCCGTGGCAAACTTTATATTTCTTCCCGCTGCCGCAGGGGCATGGGTCGTTGCGTCCGACCTTGGGCTGGCTGCGCTGGATCGTTACCTTGTCACCCTGGACCTCTTTGCGTTCCCCTTGCCGGGCCATCGCGCCATAGCTGGAGACCGATTCGTGCGTTGATCGAACCTGGGCCGGGACCCGGTCGTGGGTTACCGGTGCTTCAGGGGCCTGTTGAATCCGGATCTTGAAGAGCTTCTTGGCGATGGTGGTCTTGATCTCGCCGATGAGGCGGTCAAACATCTCAAAGCCCTCTACCTTGTACTCCAGCAGCGGATTCTTTTGGGCGTAGGTTCGAAGGTAGACGGCATCACGCAGTTCTTCCATCGACTCAAGATGATCCTGCCACAGCGTGTCGATTTTGCGCAGGTACTCGGCCCGGATGAAGAAGTTCAGCGGGTCGTGGCCTACCTGAACCTCTTTGGAGTTCAGGTCGTTCTCGAGATAACTGTACACTTGCTTGTGCATGGCCGCCGGCGAAAGGCGCGCCAACTTGGCCGCTCCGTCTTCTCCCGGATCATAGAAGTAGTCGTCTTTGAGCAGGTCGAGGGCTTCCTTGAGGTACTCCGCCATCACGTCGGCTTTCTTGTAGGGTTCGAAGAAGTCCTCGAGCAGTTCTCCTCCAGCGTGCATAACCCGCACCTTGAGATTATCGTCGGTGAGAATGGAGTCGCGCTGCTCGTAGATGAAGGCCCGTTGGGCCGAAAGCACGTCATCGTAGTCAAGCAGGTGCTTTCGGATCTCGAAGTTTCGGTCCTCGACCTTCTTTTGAGCGTTTTCCAAGGCCTTTGTCAGCCAGGGGTGGTTGAGCGGTTCACCGCCCGACATGCCCATCTTGCCCATCATGTTGCGCACGTTGTCGTTAGCAAACAGACGCATCAGCTGATCGTCGAGGCTGACGAAGAACTTGGATCGGCCAGGGTCACCCTGACGGCCGGAACGGCCTCGCAACTGATTGTCGATGCGCCGACTTTCGTGGCGTTCGGTTCCGATGACAAGCAGTCCCCCCAACGACTTCACCTTTTCGTAGTCTTTTCGCCAGCCGTCGAGTTCCTTTGCCAGGATCTCTTTGTAGGTCTCGGGGTCGGCTTCGGTACCGGCCTTTTTCCGCGCGTGAAACTCGGGGTTGCCACCGAGCTTGATGTCGGTACCACGGCCGGCCATGTTGGTCGCGATGGTCACCGAGCCTTCGGCACCGGCCTCAGCGATAATGAGCGCTTCCCGGGCGTGATTCTTGGCGTTCAGCACCTCGTGCCGCACACCCTTGCGGGTGAGGAAGGCCGACAGTTTTTCGCTCTTGTCGATGCTGACGGTACCGACGAGAACCGGTTGGCCCCTTTTCTGGGCGGCCAGGATTTCTTCCGTAATGGCTTGGAACTTAAACTCTTCGTTGAAGTAGATGATGTCGTCTTCGTCAAGGCGGGTGACGGGACGGTTGGTCGGGATCACCACCACGTCGAGGTTGTAAATCTTCGTGAACTCTTTGGCCTCAGTGTCGGCCGTGCCGGTCATTCCAGATAACTTCTTGTAAAGGCGGAAGTAATTCTGGAACGTGATGGTAGCCACGGTCTTGTTGTGGTCGGCGACCTTGATGCGTTCCTTGGCCTCGATGGCTTGGTGAAGCCCTTCGCTGTACCGGCGTCCATGCAGGATGCGGCCCGTGAACTCGTCGACGATCTCGACTTTGCCGTCTTGAACGACGTAGTCGACTTCTTTGTGAAAGAGCTTGTGGGCTCGGAGCACCTGGGTGAAATAGTGGATGAACTCGAAGTTCTCGCCGACGAAGAGACTGCCCTTGATGAGGCGGTTCTTTTGCAGCAGGTCTTCGATTTTGTTCATGCCCTCGTCGGTGAACATGATGCGCTTGTTCTTCTCTTCGAGCTTGTAATCGCCCTTGAGTTCCTCGGCTTCTTCGGGGTAAGTGCCCGTCTTCGGGTCCTTCGCGCACTCGTTCAGGAAGCTCACCAGTGGGTCGACCGACTGAAAGTTCTTGGCGGTGTCGTCTTCCACAGCACCCGAAATGATCAGCGGTGTGCGGCTCTCATCGATGAGGATGGAGTCGATTTCGTCGATGATGGCGTAATTGGGCACCCGCTGGACTTTCTTGCTCAGATCCCAGCGCATGTTGTCGCGCAGGTAGTCGAAGCCCAGCTCGTTGTTGGTCGCGTAGGTGATGTCGGCAGAGTATTGCGGCTGGCGGGTTTCGGGGTCCATCGAGCTGAGAATCCAGCCCACACTGACACCGAGGTAGTCGAAGGCTGGCTTCATCCACTTTGCATCGCGCTCGGCGAGGTAATCGTTGACTGTCACCATGTGCACGCCCAGGCCTGGCAACGAGTTGAGGTAGGCGGCCGCCACCGACGAAAGGGTTTTCCCTTCGCCCGTTTTCATTTCCATGATGCTGCCCTGATGCAACACGATGCCACCAAGCAACTGAACGTCGTAGGGGCGTTCGCCCAGCGTGCGGCGTGCGGCCTCGCGGGCAAGAGCAAAGGCTTCGGGCAACAGTTGGTCGAGGGTCTCGCCGTTCTTGTGGCGCTCTTTGAAAGTCGCTGTCATGGCCGGGAAATCTTCGGCTTTGAGGCCGACGGCCCACTCTTCCTTGGCGTTGATCAGGTGAAGAAGCGGAAGCAGACGCTTGAGGTCGCGTTCCAGCTTGGAGCCGAACACGAGGCTGAGGAGATTCATGGCAACACTGTAAAGAAACGTTCCACAGCGGTCAAGGTTCATTGACCGTCAGGGTGTCGCTTGGTATCCTCAGGCCCATGAAGGCCTTTGCCCCCGCGTTCCTGCTGGCTTTGCTGGTTTCGTGCGCCCCTGCGGTACCCCCGTTGATGCCCAAGCAGTCCTTGTTCAAGCTCGAGTTGGGCACTCTCGACGATCAGATTGACCTTTTTGCGCGCGCCGGGCTCCCCTCTCCCTTGCGGAACAACTTTTCGTTCTATGATGGCTTGGTGCTGGTGGCCAACGGCAATTCCCGCAAGGTCATGGAGTTCTCTTCCTATGGAGACCTCCTGACGCTGTACTACAACCCCGAAACCAACCCAGTTCCTTCCCTGCTGGGGACCTCGGACCAAAGCGGAAACCTGGCCTTGAATCCGGTCAAGAACCGACGGGCTTTTCCGTATTCCTTCAATGAGATCGGTACGATCGGATTGAGCTCGACCAACCAGCTCTACGTCGAAGACAAGGTACCGGTGGAGCGTCGCGTGTACGATCCGGGACAAAGCGTCGTGTGGGAAAGCCGAATCCTCCGGTTCAGCAAGGACGGTCAATTTCTCGATTTTCTGGGGCAGGAAGGCATCGGGGGCACACCTTTTCCGGCCGTTGAACGCCTGACCATCACGTTGAACGGCGATATCGTCGTGCTCAGCCGCACCGGCAAGGGCTGGAGTCTGTGGTGGTTCAACAACCTCGGTGCGCCAACCGGTCACCTTGAGGTCGATCGCACCCACCTGCCCGTTCCTGATTCCCCCGGGGTCACCCTGTTGCCTCAATTGGAGACGCTCTACGCGGACTGGAAACGCCAGGAGGTCCAGCTGAAGATTGACTATTTTCAGGAGACTTTGGACTCAACCACCAAGACTCCCTCCGGAATCCAGGTGCTCCATTCGCTGGTCTGGATTTATGACCTGGCAAAACAGTCCTACATCGGCCAATACGAGATACCCCAACTCAAGCGCGAGCGGGCCAAAGGTGCCGCCGAGGACCCCTTGGGCGACCGTCCCTACCAGTTCCTGGGCCTGAATGACGCCGGCTCGGCGTTCTTCCTGTCGAGTCCAGAAAGCCAGAGTCAACGGTTTCTCGTTCTTAGCCGTACCGGCGATGTTCAGCTCGAACGGAACATCCAGTTGGCTGGTTCCGACATCTTGTTTGCCCAGTACGCCGTATCCCCCCAAGGAATTCTGACGGGTTTTCTCAGTGACGGGACGAGCGCCGAGATCGCTTGGTGGCGAAGTGACAAATTGCTGGGGAGCTATGTACAGACTGGTTTCTGAGGCCCAGCAACTGGCTGCCGACCGCGAAGCGGAAGTCCGCTTTGGCTTTCCATCGCTGTTGCTGATGGAGCAGGCAGCGGCGGCCCTGTTTGCCGAGTTGGCGGGCTGGACCAAGCGGCGGGGCATCACGGGCCCCTGGGTTATTCTGGCTGGAAAGGGCAATAACGGCGGCGATGGCTGGGCACTGGCTCGGTACGCGTTTCTTGCCGGCCAAGCCGTACAGGTCGTCCAATGGGAACCGCCGACCGCGACCAATGCGGTGAGCATGGCCGACATTGCTGGTCGTCTGGGAATCCCCGTGTGCTCCTGGGGCACCCCGGAAGCGTTGGCCCTTGTCACGCATGCTGGGGTTCGCATTGATGCTTTGTGGGGTGCTGGGTTCCGGGGACCCTGGCGTCAGGAGGATCGCTCCCGGATGGCTGAACTGCTGAGCCTTTGTAACCTTTACCCCGCGCCCGCTGTGGCCGTCGATCTCCCCAGCGGCCTCTGGTCTGGTCACCGACAGGACGACCCGGTGCTTCCTGCCGAGCTCACCTTGGCACTCGGGTGGCCCAAGCTGACCTGCTTTCTGCCGGGACTGCGATCGTGGTGCGGTACCATAAAGTCGCTGGCGCTGGGCTATCCGGCCGACGCCAAAGCGGTCGCCCAGGGGCTGGAGGTTGGCGACTTTACCACGTTGGTGCCCCGAATGCCGTCCGGTTCTCACAAGGGCACCCGTGGCGCTGTGGCCTTGGCAGGCGGCGCGCCCGGCATGAGTGGAGCTCTGCTCCTCGCCGCACGGAGCGCTGCAGCAGGCGGGGCCGGCGTCGTGAGCCTGTACACCGACGACGAACTGGTTCCCACTTTGGCCCTGGCGGAGGCTTCGTTTCAGGTCAGGCCGACTTCGAGAGTTACGTTGGCGAAAGCTAAGGCCTGGGTGGCAGGTCCGGGCTGGGGCAGGGCCCCTGAGCGCGCCAAGCAGCTCGAAACGATCCTGGGCTTGTCCTGTCCGACCGTGATCGATGCCGATGGACTGGTCGCCTGGAAAGTTCTCGTGGAGCAGGGCTTTCGTCACGGGGGGCAGCCGCTGGTGCTGACTCCGCACCCCGGCGAGTGGGCCCGCCTGGTAGGGAGTGACGAGCGCAGCCTCGAGCTGGCACAAAGGCTGGCCGGCGACTGGAACTGTATCCTTGTGCTCAAGGATTCGGCCACTTGGCTCGTAAGTGCCGATCAACTTGCGGTGTGGGACGGTCAGGAACCCGGACTCGGAACCGGCGGAAGCGGGGATTGCCTGGCCGGCCTGATCGGTGCCTACCTGGCCCGCGGACTTCCGGCTTGGCAAGCGGCTGCGGCGGGGGTAATTGCTCACGGATGTGTTGGCAGCCGACTCGCTCGCAGTTCGGGTTGGTTCACAGCAAGCGACCTTCCCGGGGCCCTGGCCCGCTTCGAAAACGAACAACGTCAAAACGGAAACAAGGGGTAACGCATGGTTCAAGTCTATTTGCTGCTCGTGGTTCTCAACGCGGTTTCGGGACTGGTTCTCGCTCGAGCCGGGCTCAAAGTGGCGCTTCCCGTCTGGGACGGTGTCTTCGCCGCCTTCGAGTCCAAGGTTGTCCGGGGAATCCTCGGCGCAGGGACTTTCCTCACGGGGTTCGTTGGTCTGATCTTTGTCCTTCCGGGTGATCAGCTTTTCGTCGGGGATTTATTTCCGTCGGTGAGCGCCCTGCTCGCGGGAACCACGCTCATGCTTGACTTCTATGCCCCTTCCGAACGCTCCGCAATAGAACCGAATCCTGACGAATCGGGCAACGCCGAACCGACACGACCAAGGCCAATAGACGATCTGCTGGTCAAAAACCGCGTACTGGTCGGGTTCGTGGCCCTCACGTTCGCTCTCGTGCATTTCTTGGTTCCCGGGATCATCCTTCTGTGAGTTCACGGGTTTCGGTGTGCGGCTTGGCCCAGAAAAATGGAGCTTTCCTCATCGTTCAACGCCAGGCGGGAGGAAGTCAGGGCCTCAAGTGGGAGTTTCCCGGGGGCAAGGTCGAACCCGGCGAGTCCCCTCAAGAGGCTTTGGCCCGCGAATGGAACGAAGAATTGGGGCTGACCGTCACTGTCGGTGCATTGCACCACAAAACCACCTTCTCCAACGGCCCCAAGGACTACGAATTGCAGGCGTGGGAGGTTGAACTCGGGCCCGGGTCGCTGGAACTCCGCGACCATCTTCAAGCCACCTGGGTTCCTGTGTCGGAATTGCTGTCCTACGATCTTTCGGACTCCGACCGCAAGATCGCGCAATTTCTTGTCGCATCGGATTGAACCAATACATTGAGGCGGGTAAACTGAGCCCGAAACAAAAGGAGATTTCCATGTATAAACTTGTGCTGATCCGTCATGGCGAAAGCGAATGGAACGTCAAGAACCTGTTTACCGGTTGGGTCGACGTCGATCTGGCCGCGAGTGGCATGCAGGAAGCCCTTGAGGCTGGCGAGGTGCTCAAGAGCGAAGGCTTCACCTTCGACCTCGGCTACAGTTCGATGCTGCGCAGGGCCAACAAGACCCTCAACACGGTGCTCGACAAGCTGGATCTGCTCTGGATTCCGGTGAAGAAGACCTGGCGCCTGAACGAGCGCCACTACGGTGCGCTTCAGGGCCTGGACAAAGCCGAAACTCTCGAAAAGTACGGCGATGAGAAGTTCAAGCAGTGGCGCCGAAGCTATGATGTCCCGCCGCCGCCACTCCCTGCCGGCAGCAAGATGGCTCCCGCCCTGGATCCCCGCTATGGCAATGTCGCGCCCGAGGAACTTCCCGCCACCGAGTGCCTCAAGGACTGCGTCGCACGGGTGCTGCCGTATTGGTTCGTTGAAATCGTTCCCCAGCTTCTGGAAGGCCGGAAAATCATCATCGGCGCCCACGGCAACTCGTTGCGCGCCTTGCTCAAACATCTCAAGGGCATCAGCGAGAAAGACATCGCCGAACTCAACATTCCCACGGCGATCCCGCTGGTCATCGAGCTCGATAAAGACCTGAAGTACATTCGAGACTACTACGTTGGTGACCAGGCCAAGATTCAGGCCAAGATTGCTGGAGTTGCCGCCCAGGGCCAAAAGAAGTAGACCACGGCACGGTTTGGGATTACCACCCGGTTCGGGTGTACCCTTTGCGGCGACTGCTGCACTGGCGACCAGACCGTGTTCCTCGGGCCTGACGATTGGGCCCTCCTCGCGAAGTTCCAGCAATTTGAGGGTCTGACGGCCCTCAAGGACGAAGGGCTTGTGCGGCTCGCGAGTTTTTTCGTGGGCGCCACCGAGAGCGTCTTGAGGCCCGCGATTGCCTTCCGAACCTGGTACTGGAAGGGCCCTCATCACCAGTGTCCGTTCTTGGTGAACGATTTGACCCAGGGGTCGCTTCGTGGTCTGTGCTCCCTGCATCCCCAGTTCAAGCCTTTGGTTTGCCGCCTTTCCCCGTTAAGCCGAACAGTCGAAGGACCGCCGGGTACGGCCCTGGAAACGTGGTCCCTCGTTGCTCCCGTGGAAGGGTGTCCCGGCATGGGTCGCGGCGAGGTTCTCGAGCCAGTCAGGCCACCCGCGTTTTCCGTCGCGCTTGACCGCGAGGCGAAATGGGTGCTTCAATTAGTCGGCGACAGAGAGCAGTTGCAATCGGAAGATTCGGCTTGGAATTACTACTTGCACTCTGCGCCAGCTTTCGATCGCTGAGGTTATTATGAAAAGTTTCCCTGCCACCGCCACAGCGTGGCTTCTCGCTTTGCTGGTTCTGGTGTCCTGCCAAACGACGCCACAATCGACTGCAGGTCCGACTGGTCCTTCCAATTTTGAGAAAGGGAGCGGCGTGTTCGGTGGCAAGCGTATTTCAGCCTATTACAGCAGTTCCAACGTCTACAAGAAAGACTATCAGGTGGCCGACATTCCGGCCGCCAACCTGACCCACATTTTCTACGCGTTCATGAAGATTGACCCAGCGACCAAGACCATCGCCTTGTACGACGAGAATGCCGACATCGTGAAGAAGACCGGAAACGAGCCTGCCGGCCTGGGCTACCGGGGGAGTTTTGCCCAACTGTACCTGCTCAAACAGAAGAACCCCCAATTGCACCTCATTGCTTCGGTCGGCGGTGGCACACAGTCCGACCAGTTTTCGGACATGGCGGCCTCGGCAAAGACGCGAAAGGCATTCGCCGACTCCGTTGTCGTATTTCTCAAGAAGTACAGCTTCGACGGTGTGGATCTGGACTGGGAGTTTCCGGTAGAGGGCGGGGGCGCTAACGTCGTCCATAGCCCCAAGGACAAGGCCAACCTCACGCTGCTGCTTTCGGCATTGCGCACCGCTCTTGATGCCTCTTCGAAGGCCGACTCCCGCACTCCCTACGAGCTTGGTTTGACCGTTTCGCCCAACCCGGCCTACGGCAAGAACCTCGAAATAGGCGCTATCGCCAAGTTGGTAGATTTCCTGAACTTGATGACGTACGACTACCACGGAGCTTGGGACGACACAACCAACCACTTGGCTCCGCTCTACGCCGACCCCGAGTCTCCCGAATATCGCTGGCCCTCTGGACGCAAACTCAACGTCGACGGAGCCGTCCAGTACTATCTTGAGAACGGAGTTCC
Source organism: Spirochaetales bacterium (assembly GCA_037142615.1). Taxonomy (GTDB): domain Bacteria; phylum Spirochaetota; class Spirochaetia; order JABEVK01; family JABEVK01; genus JAIFLN01. The sequence continues at coordinate 147,363 of JBAXAI010000001.1, forward strand.
GGCGGCAAAGCTCAACGTCGGCATCCCGATGTACGGTGTAGCTTGGCAGGTGCCTGCGGCTTCGCCCAAAGGCCTTTTTGTCAAGGAAGCCGCCGGCGCCCAAATCGACAAGTCGGTGAAGACCGGAATTGTTGACTACGCCTCGGTTCAACAACTCGTCGCCAAGGGTTTGCATCCGTTTTGGGACGAAGCCTCACACGCTTCCTACCTATGGGACAAGGACTCCGGCCTGTTCGTCAGCTATGACGACAACCGGTCTACGCTCGACAAGCTGGACTACGTGATCGAACGAAAACTGGGCGGGGTGATGTTCTGGGAACTTTCCCAAGACCGTGGCGGTGACTTGCTGAACCTGACGGCCTGGTCGCTGAAGCGCCAGGTGCTCAAGGCGTTGGGGCCGGACGTGAACCCGGCCCCCACCGTCACGACCCCAAAACCCTAATCTTGCAGGCTCCTAGACCCCGAGTAGCTGGGCAAACGCCTTCAGCGCGGGGTCCATGTTGCCCTTCGACAGCACGGCCTTCGTCAGCACCTTGCCCAACTGCACGCCTTCCTGATCAAACGAGTTGATGTTCCACAAAAGGCCCTGGAACATGACCTTATTCTCAAAGTGGGCCAAGAGCGCCCCGAGAGTCTCCGGGGTCAGTCGGTCGGCCAAGAGCAGGCTCGAAGGTCGGTTTCCGGCGAAGTTTTTGTTGGGTTCGGCGGCGTTCGGCGAGCCCTTGGCAAAGGCCACAATCTGAGCGGCAAGGTTGGCTTTGAGCTTAACCTGGCTCGTCGAACCTTCGCTGACAACATCGCTTGCGGCCTGCGAATCCCGGAAGGCAATGAACTGGAGCGGCACGCGGTCCGTGCCTTGGTGGAGTTCTTGGTAAAAGCTGTGCTGTCCGTTGGTTCCCGGTTCGCCGAACAGTACGGGCCCCGTGGCGTACTTGACGGGCAGATTGGCCCTGTTGACACTCTTGCCGTTGGATTCCATGTCAAGCTGTTGCAGGTGGGCTGGAAAACGGCTCAGGGCCTGCGAGTAGGGCAGAACCGCAGTGTAGGGCATCTTGAGTGCGTTGCGTTCCCAAACACCGATCAGTGCGTCGAGCAAGGCCGCGTTCTTGCGGAAATCGGGTTCCAGCGCAGCCTTGTCGGCTTCATGGGCGCCGGCCAGAAACCTGGCAAACACGTCAGCCCCCAAAGCCAGCGTCAGGATGGCCCCGCCTACCGCCGAGGTAGAAGAATACCTGCCGCCGATGAAGTCATCGATGTAGAAGCTGGCAAGGTATTTCGGGTTCCTTGCCAAGGGACTGGTTTCACTGGTCACGGCAATCATATGCTTGTCGCCGTCGAGGCCGGCCTTCTTGAGCGTTTCGCGAACGAAGTTCTCATTGGCCAGAGTCTCCTGCGTGGTACCCGACTTGGAGACCAGAATGAAGAGAGTACTCTCGAGCCTTACCGAGGCCAGCACGGCCGCCGCATCATCAGGATCGACGTTGGAGATGAAGTGGGCTTTCATGGCGAGGGACTTCTTTTCTTGGAGCACCCACTGTTCCAGGGCGAGCACCATGGCCCTGGGGCCAAGGTCCGAGCCCCCAATGCCTACCTGCACGACCGTGTCGAAACGTTTGCCGGTGCTGCCCTTGAGGCTTCCTGCATGAACACGGGCCGCAAAGGCAGCGATCTTTCTGGTCTGTTCGGCGTAGAACTTACCGATGTCCTTGCGGTTCAGCCGGACTGTCTTCCCCAAAACTCCCCGCGTCAAATGGTGAAGCACCATTCTGTTTTCGCCCGGATTCATCCAGGCGCCATCGAAGAGGGCTTGATACTTTCCCAGTACCTGCTGTTCTTCGGCGAGTTGCCCCAAGAGTGCCAAAGCGGAATCGTCCACGGCCTTGGCGGCATAGTTGTACACCCAACCAGCCGCACCGGCGACTTGGTAGCGCTTGACCCGCTCGGCGGTCAGCAAAGATTCCAGCGAAGGAACCTGGGAACCTTTGAGCAGAACTTTGCCTGCCTTCGTTTTGTCTAGATTCCGATAACTCAGTCTCATGGGACACTCCTTTCAATGGATCAGTGACAATCCCTTCTCCAGGAATTGCCGGACTTCTTCTTTTGTCTTGCGACGCTCGTTCACCAGACGGTAAACCTCGCGGCCAGCGTGGAACAGGATGAAGCTGGGGATACCCGTCACTTCCTGTTCCTGGGCGACCGCTGGCAGTTCATCGATGTCCACCTGGAGGAAAGTGACCTTTCCTGAAAACTGGGTCTCCAACTCGGGTAGACTCGGCTTCAGATAGTGGCAATCCCCGCACCAAGAGGCCGTAAAACTCACCAACAGCGGCGTGTCGGAGGCCATGGCGCGCGACAGATCCTGGGCGGAGGCAACGCTATTCATGTGTTCCATTGTCTGACATTTTGCCTGTTTGGCAAGGGCGGAGGCCGGGTATTTTGATTTTTGGACGCGATTGGGTTACTGTGGAGGCTGGGGTGATACCATGGCACGAGCGGCGAAACAGACCTTCCCTTCCTCCGAGAAACGGCATGTCATCCTCCGCACCGGCGAGATCCTCGGTTTGGTTGTATCCCACGGGTTCGGCTACCTCTTGGCAAAGCCCGAACGTCGACGCGGTGAAGCGAAACTGCGCGGCAAGAAAGGTACTTCCGGGGTCCTGGCCCTCCCTCCCAGTCGCTGGGTGCGTATCCGTCTGCTACTGGAAGCTCTTGGTCCGACCTTTATCAAGATGGGCCAGATGTTCTCCAACCGCCCCGATCTGCTCCCCGAGGAGCTTCTGATCGAACTGAGGAAACTCCAGGACGGGGTTCCAGGTTTTGCCTTTGCGCAGGTGAAGCAAATGCTCGAGTCCGACTACGGTCAGGCCCTCGATGCGATGTTCCTCCGGTTTGAAGAGGTCCCCCTGGCCAGTGCCAGCATCGCCCAGGTGCATACCGCAGTCCTCAGCTCGGGGCAGCGTGTGGCCGTCAAGGTTCTCCGGCCAGGCATCGAGAGCCAGGTCGCCACAGACCTCGAGATTCTGTCGCGGATCGGCCTTTGGTTCGAAAAGATCATCCTGCGCTCCGACGTCATCGATACTCAGGGCATCCTTCGCGAGTTTACCCGGACGATGGAACGCGAAATGGACTTCCAGAACGAAGCGCTCTACCTCGAGAAGTTTGCCGCGAACTTTCGCGGGGACCCGGATGTGCTGGTTCCCAAGGTCTACCGGTCCCACAGCGCCAAACGCGTGCTCGTCATGGACTTCATCGACGGCTTGCACCCCCTCGACTGGGATGGCTACCGCCAGCACGGACTTGACCGCAGGAACATCGCCCGCAAAGGAGCCCAAGCGCTCCTCAAGCAGGTGTTCGTGCACGGGTTCTTCCACGCCGACCCTCATACCGGCAATCTGCTGATTCTGCCCGATGGCCGCATCTGTTTCCTGGACTTCGGCATGATGGGCATCATTTTCGAGCGTTACCGAATCGCGCTGGCCCACATGCTGCTGGCTGTCGCACAAACGGATGCCCCCGCGCTGACGGCGGCGCTTCTGAGCTTGTCGACCAACCCGGATCCTGGCGACAGTACCGCCCTTGAAGAAGATGTCTTCGTTCTTCTGGAAACGTTTTCGCACGTGCCGCTGGCCAAACTCGATCTGACCGCCTTTCTCGAAAAGACTGTCACCATCATCCTCCAGCACCGGCTTTCCATGCCCCCTTCGTTGTACCTTCTGCTCAAGGCCCTGCTCACCATCGAGGGTTTTGGACGGCAGCTCGATCCGGATTTCGACCTGGTTTCAGAAGTGGAACCCTTTGTCAGGGAAGTATTTGCCAAGAAGCTCGACCTGGGCAAGGCAGGCGGTAGGAGCGCGGAGTCGGCCCTTGACTACCTGTCGCTGGCGGCCGACCTCCCGGGCGAGTTGCGTCAGGCGTTGACTCAACTCAAGCGGGGTAGACTCAAACTCGAGATCGACAAGGAAACGCTGGACCCTATTCTCCACAAGGCCGACAAGATTTCCAACAGACTCGCCTTTGCGCTCATTGTGACCGGGGGTGTCATGGCGTCGGCGACAGCGTTGCAGTCGAAGATTCCGCCGTTGTGGAACGACATCCCCATCATTGCCATCATCGGATTCACCGGAAGCTTCGTGCTGGGCTTTGCCCTGGCGATTTCCATCTGGCGCTCAGGGAGGTTCTAGCTTTGGCAGAACTCGAAGCATTGAAGACCAAAACAACGGAATTGCTCACCGAAGGCTGGCGAAGCGGCCTGCTTACCGAAGAGGAGTACACGTGGCGCTCCGGACATGTGACGGGCGCCCGTGACGTCGGCGAGCTCGAAGCGCTGGTCTCGGACCTGCTGGAAGACAGGCCCGTTGCCTCTTCCAAAGCCCTTGCCTCACGGGCGGCTCCCCATTTGTCGGTGCTCGGGAGCCGGCGCGTGGCCGCGAGTCAGCTTGCCCTTGCCGATACGGCGTTGTCAGTCCTAGGGAACTTGGAACTCGACTACCGAGGCTTTCCCTTCGCGAGCCGTCAGTCGCTCCAACTTGTTTCCGTACTGGGCGAAGCCCTTGTGATCATCCCTCCGGGTATCAGGGTGAAATCGAATCTTCTCCCCGTGCTGGGAGAAGTCAGTCTGGCTCCGTCGCCAAAGGTTCTCGGTCCCGAAGCCCCGGTCCTGGAAATCATGGCCGTTGCTGTTCTCGGATCGCTGCGCGTCGTCTACAGAGAGTCCTGAAAGGGATTGAAGACCTTCGGGAATCTTGCTAGTATTTTGACGTCAAGCAAAATAAAGGAGAACTCTATGGCCCACAAAATCAGTGATGCCTGCGTCGCCTGCGGCGCTTGCCTCGATTCCTGCCCCGTCGATGCGATTTCGGAAGGCGATATTTACCTGATCAACGCCGACACCTGCACGGATTGCGGTGCGTGTGCGAGCGAATGTCCCACGGAAGCCATCTCTCCGGCCTGATTTGTGCCGATACTTAGGCCAGGAGTACTGTTCCCATGGCAGAAGAGGGTTCTGAGGTCTTCCTGACGATCGGTGGTGACGAAGGCGGCGCGCGAGTGGACGTCTTCGTCGCACCCGATGGCATGAAGTGCTGGGGTGTTTTTTCTCCCCCCACCGAAGCGGAAGGCAAATTGTTGGTGTTTTCGGACATTGTGGACGCCTTGCAGAACGGTGGTATCACGCACGGACTTCAGGACCGCGCCGTCCAGGAAGCGATTTTCCATTGCAACATGGAAAAAATGCGACTCCCCGAGGTTCCTTTGGCGATCGGCACCACGATGCTCAAGGAGCGCCCCGCCTTCCTTAAGTTGGAAACCCACATCTATTCCCACCACTTTGACAAAGAAAAGGCCGTTCAGGTCGATTTCAAGGAATACACTCCCTTTGTCATCGTCAAGAAAGGCGAACTTCTGGCACGGGCTGTACTTCCCCAGGGCGGGCGACAGGGAACGACGGTTTTTGGTGTCGAGATTCCCGCAGGAAAGAAAGAAATAAAAATGCTCAAGCCGGGTCCGAACACCTTTTTCGCCCACGGCAAGGTGTTTGCACGGTTGGCTGGCCGGTTTGTTCTCGAGAACGAAAACTTCGACGTCTCCGATTTGCTCGAGATTGCGGGTGGTGTCGACTACTCGACGGGGAACCTCGTCTTCCCGGGTTCCATTATCGTGAAAGGCGTCGTTCAGGATGGCTTCAAAATCGTGGCCGGCGGCAGCATCACCGTGCACGAAACCTTGGACGCTTCGGAAGTCATGTGCCGCACCGACCTGAGCTGCAACGGCGGCATCATCGGAAAGAAACCGGGTCTGGTCCGTGTCGGGGGTAACGTCAAGGCGCTCTTTGTGGAAAACTGCCAGATGGATGTGCTGGGCAATGCCCATTTCTCGAAGTCTCTGCTGCACACCCGACTTTCGGTCAACGGGAATCTCACGTTCGACGACGGCGGAAGGATTGTATCGAGCTCGATTACGGTCAAGGGAAACCTCTTCTGTACCCAGTTGGGCAACGAAAATGGACCGTGTCATGTGATCGCCGGAACCGATTTTGTGGTCTTGCGAAAGATGGAAGGGATTCGGGCCAAGTACAAAGATGTGGAAGAAGAACTCTTCAAGCTCAAGGCCCGATTGGCAGAGTTGGGAAAAGAGAAGTTCGCCGACGCTGAAAAAGACCTCAAAAAGGCGATGGAAACGCTGGTCTCCGAGATGAATCAGCTCACGCCCCAGTTGTTCAATCCCCAAGAAACGAGTGTCAGGGTCAGCGGCCTCGTCCACGAAGGCACGGTGATCGAGATGGGCTACGCGCGCCTCCAGATCGATGACAAAATCAAGGGGAAGACCTTCCGGCTTTCCCCTGATCAAAAATCGATCCTGGTTGAGAAGTTCGAGAAGGTCGAAAAGGCCTGACGGCTTAACTCAGCTTCAGGTCCAAGCCTTCATCACTTCCAGATACAAACGGTCGCTAGCATTCTTGTCGACCTCGCTCACCAGAGCCTTGCCTGTGTCCAGATACCGGAACACGGCCGTGTACTTGGAGGTGCCAACTCCTTCGGCGACGGCAAAACCTTGCTTTGAGTCCTTCAGTACGCAGGTTTCACCCTTGGAAGTCACAAAGGTCAGTTCAAACCCGTGTTCCAGAGTGCCCGGATCGCTGTGCTTGAGAAACACCTTTCGCTGGCCTGAGGTCAGTTCCCACGTTTGTCCGGTACTGCCCGACTTGCCCTGCCATTCCAGCTTCACTTTAAGCCACTGAAAGAACAATTCCACTTCGCTCCGGTGGCCACCTTTGAACTCAACGGACACCAGATCGTGGAGTTTCTCGCGCATTTCTGCGGGGTTGAAGAAGTTGGCCGTCAGCTTGAGCAGAGGGCCGATCCGCACCCAGGAAAAGTCGCTCACCGCGGTGTTCAGCGAGGGAAACTTGCGCGAAAAGTCAGCGTAAAACAGATGAGCGTCGGGAACACCACGGGTATCGACAAAGCATCGGTCTGCGATCCCGTCGAAAAGTTCCGGAACCGGGGCGTCCTTGAGCGGCGATAGCCACCAGACGAAGACGGGAATGTCGCGGATCAACAACGGAGTCCAGAACTCGGGACTCGCGCCAGCCCTGTCGTCACCCGAGTAGATGACGATTTCCTGGATGCACATCACCTTGTCGTTGGCATCGGCCATGCAGCGGGCCGAGACGTCGGTTCGGGTCTCGCCACCCGCATGGCGCCGAACGACCACCACGCGTGACGGGCGCTTGCCGTGTAGGTAGTTCAACGCTTCGATTAGGCGCACATCGTCGAAGTTCTCGGTGTATACCACCAGGTTGAAGAGGTTGGTCCGCGCCTCGTTGGGCGAAAACTCCTGCTGATTCTTGCGCAGTTCGGCCTCGACGGCCACTGGGTCGGCGTAGCGGTTCATAGTTTTCTCCACTTGACGCCGGAAGACGCGGCGAGTTCTTTGGCCTCTTCCGGACCGGCGCTACCGGCCTTGTACTGGGGCAGGGGTGACGGGTCATCGGCCCAGCCCTGAAGGATTCGGGTGATGAAAGTCCAGCTGGCCTCAATTTCATCACGTCGGGTATAGAGCGTGGAGTCACCGACCAGACAGTCGAGGATAAGTCGCTCGTACGCCTCGGGAGTGGATTCGCCAAAGGTATTGCCGTAAGCGAAGTCCATGTTCACTGGGCGAACTTGCGTCAGGTAGCCGGGAATCTTTGCGTTGATGCTGAAGGTCACTCCTTCGTCGGGCTGGATGTGGATGACCAACTGATTGCTTCCACCGTCGGTGGCCTGATTCTTGAAGATCTGCAACGGGGGTTGCTTGAACGTGACCGCGACTTCGCTCATTCGGCGGGTCATGCTCTTGCCCACGCGGATAAACACCGGGACACCTTCCCAGCGCCAGGTATCCAGGAACAACTTGAGCGCGACGAACGTCTCGGTCTGCGATTTTGGAGAAACCCCGTCTTCCTGGAGGTAACCCTTGACCGCCTTTCCTTGGGTTATGCCTGGGGCGTACTGGCCTCGTACGGTGAAGTCCCGAACATTTTTGTGGGTAATGGGCCGCAGGCTCTTGAGCACCTTGACCTTCTCGGTCCGAATGGTGTCGGGGCTCAGGTCATTGGGCGGCTCCATGAGCAGCAGGGTCATGATTTGAAAGATGTGGTTCTGCACCATGTCTCGCAACGTACCGGATTTTTCGTAGTAGTTGCCACGCGTGCCCACACCAATAGATTCGGAAACCGTGATCTGGATGTTCTCAATGTAGCGGTTGTTCCAAAGCGGCTCGAAAATGCCGTTGGCGAAGCGCAACACGAGAATGTTTTGCACCGTTTCCTTTCCGATGTAGTGGTCGATTCGGTAAATCTGGTTTTCTTCCAACTGACTCGAAAGGATATCGTTGAGCTCGCGCGCCGTGGCCAGATCGCGACCAAACGGTTTTTCGACAATGACTCGGCTATAGCCGCCGGGTGACTTGTTGAGACCGGCGGCCCCTAGGTTGCGTACGATGTTCTCGTAGTCATCCGGAGGGGTCGACAGGTAGTAGACCTTGTTGTCCCAAACGTTGACAACCTTGGCCAGACGCGAATAGCCGTCGGCATCGTCGAAGTTCGAACTCACAAAGTCGAGCTTGTCGAGAAAAGCGCGCTTCTGGGCCTCGGGGACATGGGCATAGTGGCCGATGGCCAGCATGCTCGCGGCTTCGGTCTGGAAGGTTTCTTTGGTCCACGGTCGCCGTGCAAAGCCTACCACCTGAAACTGGGAAATATTGCCCTTAAGGAACAACGAAAACAGCGCGGGGATGAGCTTTTTGCGGGTCAAATCACCGGTCGCACCGAAAATCGTGATAACGAAGGGAGAGGGTTCTTTGGCGAACTGCAGGCCGTCCAGCAATGGGTTGGAAAACATACCTCCAATTTAAGGGCAAGGCCGGGCTTTTACAAGCAAAAAAAAAACCGTAGAATGGGCCCATGGATCGTCGTCCCGTAGCGGTTATTGACTCTGGAATCGGTGGCCTGCCGTATCTTGACTGGTTGCAGGAACACCTTCCCCTGGAGCGCTTTGTTTATGTCGCTGACCGACGCAATTTCCCCTACGGAGAGAAAACGCCCCAAAGGGTCCGTGAGGCCGTCGCTCAGCTTTCGCGCGACCTGTTGGAACATTACCAGCCCAAGCTCATGGTGGTGGCCTGCAACACCGCCTCGGTTCTGGCACTCGATCATCTTCGCTCTGTGTTTCCCGGCCCAGTGGTAGGGGTGGTGCCGGCCGTGAAGACCGCGGCAGGGCGAACTCGCAACGGGCGTATCGGCGTGCTGGCTACCCAGCGGACCATCGAAGGCGGCTATCTGGAACGGTTGGTCGCGGAGTTCTGCCCAGGTCGCCAGGTTTCCTGCTGGGCCGCCGGTGACATCGTGACGCTGGTCGAAGATGACCCGCTCAAGCCCGATCCCGAGGCGCGCGAGCGCATTCTGAGTCATTGGGCCTCGGTGGTGCGTGAGTTCGGTGCCGACACGTTGGTCCTCGGCTGCACCCACTTTTTGCATGTGACCCGGGAACTCCAAGTCCACTTGGGTCCCGAGGTGGTTCTGCTCGACAGCCGTGAAGGCGTGGGCCGCCGCGTAGAAACTCTGCTCGATCAAGGTGGCTTGCAGAGCGTGGCCCGAAGTGCCCGATCGGTGTTGCACTTTACCGCAGACCCGGCGTGGCCTGAGGCTGAACTTGCCGCGCACGAGGGCAAGTACCGGCACTTCGCGGCCCAATTCGGTCTGGAATACGGCGGACCCTGGAGTCGCGCTTGACCGGCACGATCCATTGGGGCATCAACAACATCTTCGCGGTCCGGGGCAATGACGACGGGGTGGGTCAGGACCTTTGGGAGTGCCGGTTGAAGGGTAAAGTCCTCAAGGACGCCGAAGACGAGTACAACCCCCTTTCTCCGGGTGACCGTGTGGACTTTGAACCCGACCCCGACCACGCCGGCAAGGGCATGATCAGCGCCCGCCAGCCTCGCACCAACGCCTATTCGCGATGGAACAAAAAACGCAACTGCCCCCAAACGCTGGCCGCCAACCTCGACCTGCTGGTGCTGGTCACCTCGCCGGTGTCTCCCCCGTTTCGTCCGCGGTTTCTCGACCGTGCTCTCCTGATGGCCGGGCGCGAGGACCTCGAGGTTCTCATCGTGGTGAATAAATGCGACCAGGGAGTCCCGGACGACGTGGAAGACCGCCTGGCCGAGTACCAGGACCTCGGCTTTGACGTACATTTGTGTTCGTCCCAGACCGGGGAAGGCATCACGGAACTCCAGGAACATCTGAAGGGGCTCACCAGCGCGCTCGTCGGCCAGTCCGGGGTAGGTAAGTCGAGCCTTCTCAATGTTCTCCATGTGGGTTCCCGGCAAAAAGTCGGTGAACTTTCGGCCAAGCACAACCGGGGCAATCACACGACCAACTTCAGTCTCTACTACCCGTGGGATGTGGGCAGCCCGGCAGCCGGGGGACTCATCGACACTCCGGGCGTGAGAGAACTCGAAGTCTTCGGCATCGAAGCGGCGCAGTTGGCGTTTGCCTGGCCTGAGTTTGCGCCGTTCTTGGGCCAATGTGGCTTCAATCTGTGTTCGCACACCAAAGAACCCGGCTGCGCGGTGCTCAAGGCCCTCGAAAGTGGCGATATTCATCCCGACCGTTGGGACAACTACCAGAAACTGTACTTAGAGTTGCAGGAAGCCGAGCGCCGATGGACCTGACCACTTTCGAGACCCTCGAGTTTCCACGGATCCTTGCCCAGGTGGCCGACTGCTGCATGACCGCCGAAGCCGCCCGCGAGCTGCCGCTGCAGCCTGTGCTGACAAACCGACAGGAGCTTCAGTCGCTTCAGGCCGAGGTGAAGCCGCTGCTGACCCTTTTGATCCGGGTCGCCGAACTCCCGGCGGCCGATTTTCCCGAAGTGGAAGGAGCCCTCGAGCGTTGCGGGCCGGAGGGAAGCGTGCTCGACGGTCAACAGCTGAAAGCAATCGCCCGCTACCTCAGCTCTGCCTCGGTGTGGAAACGTTTTTTGGCGGCCCGGGAAGAAGAATCACTCAAGGTCTGGGCGCTGCGTTTGGGCGACCATAGCGCCGTGGCCCAAGCTGTCCACCAGGTTCTCGATGCTACCGGTCAAGTGATGGAGGAGGCCGTGCCGGCTCTGATGCACCTCCGGGGTGAAATCCAGCGTACACGAATGGACATCGACACCACCGCGCGGGGTTTCTTGAAAGACGTCGGCACCCACGACCTGTGGCAGGATTCTCCCCCAATTCAGCGGGATGGCCGGACAGTTCTTTCACTCAAGAGCAACTTCAAGGGGCGGATCGCCGCCGTCGTTCACGAGGCCTCGGCTTCGGGGGCGACGCTGTTTGTGGAGCCCTATGAGCTGGTCGAAAAGAACAACCGTCTGGCCGAAAACCATTCCGCTTGGAAGGCCGAGCTCGCACGGCTGTTTCGTGAACTGACGGCCCAGATTCGAGAGCACCGCGAGGCAATCCTCACCACCGTGGCTAACTTGACCTGGCTCGACAGCCGCTTGGCCCGTGCCCGTTGGGGGCTGCGTTTCCGTTGTGAGTTTCCTTCGCTGGCCGTGGCCGGGGAAGGTTGGCAACTCCTCCAGGCCCGGCACCCTTTACTGGGAAACTCGGCTGTGCCTGTCGATCTGGTGATGCCACCCCATACCTCGATCCTCTTGCTTTCGGGGCCCAATACTGGCGGCAAGACGGTCAGCCTCAAGACGGTGGGCCTGCTGAGCCTTCTCCATCAGTTCGGACTTCCGGTTCCCGCTGCGGCCGAAAGCCGGTTGCCACTTTGGGACGCGGTGTTCACCGACGTGGGTGACCATCAGTCGCTCGACCAAGCTCTTTCGACGTTCTCGAGCCACATGGACCGCATGGCTCAGGTATTTCGCGGTACTTCGGCCCAATCGCTTGTCCTGCTCGACGAGATGGCCAGCGGCACCGATCCCCAGGAAGGTGGGGCCCTTGGGATGAGCTTCCTGGAGCACTTTCTGGGAACCGGAGCAACAGTGCTCGGGACTACCCACCACGGTGCGCTCAAGAACTTTGCCTTCACTCGCGCTGGGGTCAAGAATGCTTCGGTCGAGTTTGACGCCGCCTCGGGCAAGCCCACCTACCGGATCGTTCCCGATGTGCCGGGCACTTCGTACGCGCTCGAGACGGCTCAGCGGGTGGGGATTCCTCAGGCTCTGGTTGACCGGGCCCGGCAGATCCTCGAAGGCGGTGAAACCGACGTGGCGAAGGTGATCACCACGCTCCGCGACAAGCAGCGGGAACTGGCGGAAAGGGAAAAAGAGCTGGCCCTGCGCGAAGCGGGGTTTCAAGACACCCGACGCAAAACCGACCTGCTGGCGCTGCGCCTCAAACAACGGGAGAACGAGCTCAAGGAGTCTGGCCTCGGTGAGGTGAACCGCTTCCTTTCCGACAGTCGAAAGGCCTTCGAGAAGTTCGTCAAGGACATTCGCGAGGGCGAAAGCTTGACGACCGAGAAGATCAAGCAGGTGCGGGGCTTTTTGGCCGAAACCGCCGAAACGCTGGCCGCGCAAAAGCAGCAGCTCGAGCAGGAGCGAGTCGACTCTCCTGCCGAAAGACCAGATCCTACTACAATCGATCCCACGCCCGCTGACGAATGGCAACCCGGCCAATTGGTGGCGGTTGATCCCGGCAATCAGCGCGGGACCCTTCTGCGCCGGGCCGGACGCGACCGCTACGTCGTGGCCATCGGGTCGGTGAACCTCACGGTGAAGTTGACCCAATTGAGGGCCATCCGTCAAACCACCAAGCCCCCGCGCAAAGTGGAGATTTCGACCTCGGGCCTCGGCACCGGCAGTTCGGCTGTCTTTTCGCTTGACCTGCGCGGGCAACGCCTTTCCGAGGCTGTAGAACGGCTCGAGAAGCAGGTCGACGCCGCTCTCTTGTCGGGCCTGGGCGAGTTCTCGATCATCCATGGACTCGGGGAAGGGGTGCTGCAAAAGGGAGTCCAGGACTATTTGAAGGGGCGTCGTGAAGTTCGCAAGTTCTTTTTTTCGCATCCCGAGGAGGGCGGTTACGGCAAAACCATCGTTCAGCTTTAGCGCTTCAGTTTGGCAGGTCCTACTTCTCGGTGGTTGTCTGTTGCTCTCCGGTTGCCTTGAACTCAAGGTCACCGTCACGTTCAAGACGGGCTCGACGGGTACCGTGGAAATCGAAGGTGTGAAAGATCACCTGTCCGATGGGCTGGACTGGCAGGGGTTGGTCTTTCCCAGCAGCCGCGTCGAGTGGGCGGCCATTGTCGCACAAAGCCCGGGATCCTCGTTCACGAGCTTTGAGGCCGTTGCTGACGATCTGGGCACCCACACCAAGACCGTGCTCGGGTTCTCCACTTCTCGAGGGCTGGAAAGTCTGTTCGTCAGTTTCAAACAGAAACTGACTTTGCTGCAGGATGCCCAGGGAAAGACGACCCTGACGTATGCTCCGCTGGTCCCGAAGCTTTCGGCTGCTGCCGCCGAAACCCGCAAGTTGTGGATCGACCTGTGGGGCGACACCCAATGGTCCCTCAAGATTCTGCCTCCCAACAACGCGTCGGCTGCGGTCTATGCGGTTGCACTTCGCGATTTTGCCTCAGAGAAAGCCCCGGCCGAGTGGAAGCTCAACTGGTGAGCGCCACCGGGGCCTTTTTCCAAAGCTTGACCTCCCGGGTTCTTGTGTCTATCGTCAGACTTGCCATGAACGGTTTCCGCTGGTCCTCGTTAGCAATGCTCCTCGCCTTGGGCGGCTTCGGTTACTCGCAAGTTCCCTCGGAGCCAGCTAGCCTGCCTTCCTGGGTGTTGCTGGGTTTGGGTAAACGGTCAGCCGAGCAACACCAGTACGGTGACGCCGTGGTTTCGCTCCGGAAGGCTGTCGACCGGCGCGGACTGTACCCCGAGGCCGAGATCCAGCTGGCCACGATTGCGGGCCTCAACGGCAATCCGGCGCTGCAGGAATCTCTGCTCGAAAAGGCGTTGGCCGAATCCGGCCTGCTTCAGGTTCCGGAAGACCGGTATACGATTCTATACGCTTTGGCCGACTTGCGACTCAAAACCGAAATCCCCGGCGGCATTCTCAAGGGGGAAAAAGCCCTCGAAACCTGGCGAGAAATTCTGCGCGACGACACTGTGTACCAAGCCGCTCAGGAATCCGGCGGACTCGAAGGCTATTATCGAGCCCTGCTCGTGCCCAACAGTCCCATTGTCCTCAAGACCTCGACCGGTCCCGGCCTGAACGAGAGCTTTGTCGGGCTCAACCGTGTGCTCTACCTGTATAGGCATCCTTTGTCCTTCTCGTTGGTGGCCCATGAAAAGATCGCCGCGCTTTCGCTGGAAAACCGGGCCTACAAGGCGGCGGCGGCGCAGGCCTTGTTCGCGTTGACGGCCATTTTCAGCACCGTACTCGACGAAGTTCGGGTTTTTCAGCCCGACTACGTGTTCCGCGATCTGAAAGAACTGTTTGTCGATTCCACCTCGCCTGTTTTTCTGGGGAGGTCCACGTTGGCAGACACTTCGACCCCAGGCGGTCCCAACCCCGGCTGGTTGGTCCGCTATCAGCCGATCTGGGACTACCTACGCGACTCGGGAACCAAGCAGACCCTCGACACCTTGGCCAAGGCCCTGGACGGGTTGGCGGCCCAGGAAAAAACCGGCGACCGGGACAAGACTCTGAGGCCCGCGGCCGAAGTGGCGGCCGAAATCCGGCAGTGGCAGAAAATCCTCTTTTCCCCGGGAGCTCGCTAGGCCATGGACAAACTGATCATCAAGGGTGCGCGCGAGCACAATCTCAAGAACATCGACTTGGAACTTCCGCGCGACAAGCTCATTGTCATCTCGGGAAAGAGCGGTTCCGGCAAGTCCTCGCTGGCATTCGACACGATTTTTGCCGAAGGGCAGCGTCGGTACGTCGAGAGCCTTTCGGCCTACGCGCGCCAGTTCTTGGGACGTCTCGACAAGCCCGACGTCGATTATATCGAAGGCCTTTCGCCGGCAATTTCGATCGAGCAGAAGACGACCCACAGAAACCCCCGGTCCACGGTGGGAACCGTCACCGAAATTTACGACTACTACCGCCTGTTCTACGCCCGCATCGGAAAACCCCAATGTCCGGAATGCGGTCGCCCCATCGAGAAGAAGACCGTCGACCAGATCATCGACGCGGTGGCTTCGCTGGGCGAGGGCGCAAAGCTTACGCTGCTTTCGCCGGTGATCCGGGGCAAGAAAGGCGAGCACCTCAAGGTGTTGGAAGACGCCAAGCGACTGGGTTATCAGCGGGCCAGGGTCGATGGCGAACTTCGCACCCTCGAAGAAGAGATTCTCCTCGACAAGAAAAAAAAGCACACCGTCGAAGTCGTCGTCGATCGTCTGGTTTATTCCCCTGAGCAACGCGGACGCCTGGCCGAGGCCGTCGAGGCGGCCCTTTCGATGTCGGAGGGCCAGGTTCTGGTGCTCGAAAAGACCGAAACCGCCGAAAACGAGCATTTCTACTCCGAAAAAGGCAGTTGCCCGGTCCACACCGAGGTCGGTTTTCCCGATCTGGAACCCCGGTTGTTCAGTTTCAACAACCCCTTCGGCGCCTGCCCGGCGTGCAGCGGTCTCGGCGTGACGATGGAGTTTTCTCCCGAGCTGATCATGCCCGACAAGAGGCTGTCGTTCAACGAAGGAGGAATCGTACCGTACAACCCCGAGGCCAACTGGCACCGTTCCTGGTTCGAGGCTCTGTCGCGCAACTTGAACTTCAGTCTCGATACACCGCTGGAAGATCTTCCCCCATCGGTGCTCGACTCGATGATTCATGGTACCGACAAAGCGATTGACGTGGTGTACCAAAACACCTCGGGAACGGGAAAGTTCGAGTATACAAGCCAGTTCAAGGGAATCCTCAAGGATCTTCGCCGGCGCTACCACGAGACGACCAGCGAGGGCATCAAGAGCTGGCTCGAAAAGTTCCAGGTGCAGAAACCCTGTGAAGAGTGCCAGGGGCGCCGTCTGAAAAAAGAGGCCCTTTCGGTGTACGTGGGCGGTACCAACATCCACGACCTGAGCCAGATGACCGTTGCAGACACGATTTCGTTCTTGAAGGGGCTCAAGCTGAACGTCAATGAAACCAAGATCGTTGACCAGGTGTTCAAGGAGATCCAAGCCCGTTTAGGTTTCCTCGCCAGTGTCGGCTTGGACTATCTCAGCCTCGAGCGCAAGGCCGGCACCCTTTCCGGAGGCGAAGCGCAGCGCATCCGGCTCGCCACCCAAATCGGGAGCCAGTTGGTCGGCGTGCTCTACATTCTTGACGAACCGACGATCGGCCTTCACCAGCGCGACAACGAACGTCTGATCGACACCCTCAAGCACCTGCGTGATATCGGCAACACTCTGATCGTGGTTGAGCACGACGAGCAGACCATCCGCACAGCCGACTACGTCGTCGACCTGGGGCCGGGGAGCGGAATCCACGGCGGTTACATCATTGCCCAGGGTACGGTGGCTGAAATCCTTGCTAACCCTAACTCCATCACAGGTCAGTATTTGACTGGGGCAATCCAGATTGAAGACCGTGATGAGCGGCGCTCTGGAACCGGTCAGTGGCTCGAGCTTGAGGGTGCCACCGAGCACAACCTCAAAGGCATCAACGTCAAGTTTCCGGTAGGAACACTCAGCGTGATCACGGGGGTTTCGGGGTCGGGTAAGTCCACCCTGATGAGCGATATCCTGTACCCTGCGCTGGTCAACAACCTGACCCGCGAGTCGCCGATCCCGGTCGGTGCCCACACCAAGCTCAAGGGCATCATGAACTTCGACAAGGTCATTTCGATCGACCAGAGCGCTATCGGTCGCACCCCGCGGTCTAACCCGGCCACCTACATCGGTGTGTTCGGCGCCATCCGTGACCTCTACGCCACCCTGCCTGAATCCAAGGCGCGCGGGTACAAACCGGGCCGCTTCAGTTTCAACGTCAAGGGTGGCCGCTGCGAAAACTGCGAGGGCGACGGCTCGATACAAATCGAAATGCACTTCTTGCCCGACGTTTACGTAACCTGCGACGTCTGCCATGGAAAACGCTTCAACCGCGAGACTCTGGAGGTTCGCTACAAAGGCAGGAACATCCACGAAGTGCTCGAAATGCCTGTCGACGAGGCGGCCGACTTTTTTACCGGGATCACGCCGATCGCCCATAAACTCCGGACCCTGCAGTCCGTCGGCCTCGGTTACATCAAGCTCGGCCAGTCGGCGCTGACGCTGTCCGGAGGCGAGGCCCAGCGGGTCAAGCTTTCGCTCGAGCTTTCCAAGCGGAGCACGGGCAAAACGGTGTACGTGATCGACGAGCCGACCACCGGTCTGCACTTCGCCGACGTCAAGCAGCTCATCGAAGTGCTCCAGAGATTGGTTGACCTTGGCAACACCGTCATCCTCATTGAGCACAACCTCGACGTGATCAAACAGTCGGACTGGATCGTGGATCTGGGCCCCGAGGGCGGCGCTCGCGGCGGCCAGGTGATGGTGATGGGCACCCCGGAAGACGTAGCCGCGCACCAAAGCTCGCACACCGGGCGCTTCCTGAGGGAACTGCTCAAGACTCGGTCCTGAGCGCACCGTGGCCAAGCGACCGCTTCTGCTGGCGTGTCTTCTTCTCATCTTCGGGGTGCCTCTGTCGGGGCAGGCTGACGACCCTGGCGGCGAAGATCCCCAGGTGCTGGAACTCCGGACGTCGGGCTATTATGAATTGGTCGCGCGGGCTCGAGCCTTGGGCCTGCCCGAAACCGGCGGGGTGAGCGAGCTGCGGCAAAGCATCGCGACCAAACTTGGCTTGGTCCTCCCTTCTGTCGAAAAGAACGCGGGCAAAACCCTCACCATCGACTCGGCCCAGGAGGCGGGCGTGATGAACGTCGATGTGACCGGGGGTGGCAAGCTCATTCACCTCAGCGGAGATCTCCAGGTGACTCTGGAAGACCTCGACAAGAAGGTGACCCACATCATCGAGGCCGACGAGCTGTGGTATGACCAGGATTCTGGAGAGATGACCGCCCGCGGCAACGTCAAATACACCATGATCCGCGAGAGCTCGCGGGAAACCTTTCGAGGTGAGAGCCTGACCTTTCGCCTGTCCGATGCCCAGGGAGTCTTCTATGGCGGGAGTTCCGACCGTTCCCGCAGCGTGGCCGACCAGAATCTGGTCTTTCGTTACCAGGGTGACGCCATTCGGCGCTCCGCCGGTGATGTGGTTGTTCTCGACTCGGGAACGATCACTTCGAGCCTTGGCGAGGACCCGTACTACCACGTTCAGGCCCGCAAGATCTGGGTACTCCGTCCCGGCGAGTGGGGCCTTCAAGACGCGGTGCTGTACCTCGGGCACATCCCTGTCTTCTGGTTTCCGTTCTATTTCCAGCCCAGCGACGAAATGGTGTTCAACCCGGTTTTGACGTTTTCGGACGCAACCGGTCGCCGCGGAACTTCACTGCAGACAACGACCTATGTCTTTGGGCAAAAGAAGAAGGACGCGGCGCCGCTGAGCTTCCTCCAGGTCGACGACTCTTCCACCGTCGATAAGGGGAAAGTCCTGCGCGGCTTGTACTTGACCCGAGGCAAGCCTGCCGCGACCACCGTTCCCTCTTCCTGGTCGCTCAAAGTGTTGGCAGACTTCTACTCCCGGCTCGGCATGCTGGTCGGGGTCGATGCCAATCTTCCCGGTTTGGGGTCGCTAAAGACTTTCCAAGTCACCATGGGAATGGGAATTACCAGGAACGTCACCTCCGACGGAGCCACTTATTCGGCGAGCCCTTTTGATTCGCTTTTAGCTCCTGGCGAGCAGTCGCACTGGAACAGCAGCGCCGTTCTCGGCGTGACGGTGCCGTTTCGGTGGGGAGGGACGCTGGAACTTTCAGACTCCTGGTGGAACCTCAGCGGACAGTTCGACTCCGACCCCGTTTTCTGGGGTGACCTGACTTCGGGTCGTTCAGAAAACTTCAGCATGCTCGCCCTGCTGGGTCTTGGGCCGGCGACAAAGACGGCGGCCCGGTCCAACCTGGGGAGTTTGGTCTGGAAGATGAGTGCTACACTTCCGTCAACCCTTCCGGGACTGCAAGCGAGTGCCCAAGGAACTTGGAACTGGGATGTAAAGAAATCCGTCCCCGCAAAACTCGCCGAAGATCCTCAGTCGTCGTTCTTTGTGCCGGGCCAGCTCTTTCTCCCCAGCCTGAGCCTTCAGTGGGGCGGTGACCTGCTCAAGGTGGAGGCGACCAAGGTTTCCCTCGCAGAAAGCCAACTTCCCGACCTGCTTCCCCTCAGTCCAAGCCCGCAGTCCCCCGAAAGCGTGGCTGAGGCTGCGCCGCCGGGTGCGTCGAGTGACCTTCCCGAACTGCTGAGCTCAGCGCTCCTTGCCTCGCTGACGGTTCCTGGGGCCCCCGCTACTTGGACCCAGTCGCTCACCTGGAACGTCAACCCGCTGTTCCGTCTCGACACGCGCTTTGACAACAGTCGGGTTCTGCAAGCCCAGGATTCCAACAGCGAGATTCAGAGTTCCCGCTGGACTGGCTCTTGGGACGGGCGAATGGCCTACAACGGGAGCTTGAGCAACTCAGGTTTCACCGTGGGCAGTACGGTCTCCCTGCATCAGCAGATGCAGCAGGCCTGGTATCTTTCGCCTTCGACGGCACCGGCCCAAAAGACGGCTTCCGACCTCCAAGATTCCCAGCAGACCAACAGTCTGGCTCAAGCGACGATCACGGCGGCCTGGAAGCCCCTGGGCGGGTTACACGCCTGGCAAGACTCTTCGTTGGGCTACACACTGGGCACGCGTCTGTGGGAAAACAAGGATGGAAAGGACTCGTTCTTCGACCTTTCTACGGCGTCTATCCTCGCGAATCAGTTTACCGCCCAGGCCAACTGGCAGGCCCTCGACACCCTCAAGTTGGGTTTTAGCTGGCGCAACGTTCTTCCTCCGCAGACCACCAACTTGTCGGGAGGGGCTTCACTTGACTACCAGATTCCTCTGGGGCACCTGACAACGAGGACCCAATGGAAAAATACCGGGGCCGACTGGAAGTCCGATCCTTGGGAATCGAGTCTTGAGGTGACACCGCTTGAGGGCCTTACTTTCAAAGAGTCGTTCGTGTACGACCTGGTGAAGTACCAACCGCAGAGTTCAACAACTCAGGTGACTTGGGCCGGACTGGCGCTTCAATATCGGCAACTGCAGACCCTCGGGTACCACTTTGACCCCGTCACCCGACGCTGGGTCGCTACAGGAGTCACCGATTTTCTGCCCCAGGAACTCAACACGACCTACAGCCTCACCGTGCCTCTGCAGCAGAGCTGGGAAAACCGCCAGTCGGTTTCGGGCAACTTCAGCTTTTCGTGGCCGATCAACCTTCAGCAGATTTCTCAGATGCCGGTGAGTTTCAACTATGGCCTGCAGTA
This sequence comes from Spirochaetales bacterium, assembly GCA_037142615.1. GTDB lineage: Bacteria > Spirochaetota > Spirochaetia > JABEVK01 > JABEVK01 > JAIFLN01. The sequence goes on from JBAXAI010000001.1 coordinate 167,792, forward strand.
CAAACTCTACCGGTTTGTCGATTTGCAGATCAGCCAGAGCGTTGTCAACCGAACCGTGTTCCTCTACTTCCCTTGGCTCATCGACTCGTTGGGGGTGAGCAACATCCAGTCGGTTAACTTCCTCACCGACGTCTGGGACTCCCTGTCGTTCTGGGACGACGTGGCCCGGCATCGGGCCGGGTTCAAGATGAGCTCGCTGAGTGTTTCGCTGGTCCACTACCTGGAAGACTGGCAGCTCAAGATCGCCTACTCCGGATCACCGCAGTTGGCCGGTACCAAGCCGCAGTTTCAATGGACAGGCACGCTGAGCGTGACCGCTCAGTGGCTCCCCGTCCCCGAGCTCAAGACTCAGCTTCAGTGGGACAAAGACGGAAAGCTCTCCATTCCCCGCAATTCGCCCTGACACCAGTTCTTGACCGAGACCGGGGGTGCGACTAGACTCTGGACTTCAAGGGGGATGGCCTGACCGCTACAACGAAGTTCGTCATCGACGACGAAGATTTTCTCGGGCAGTTGTGCACAGCGGGCAATCAGAACCTGCTGGAACTGGAAGTTGTGCTCGGTTCACCCGTTTTCTCACTTGGCAATGAAGTGCATTTACGTACCGAGGACGAACCCGTCAAAGAGCGCTTCGACCTCCTGCTGCGTACCCTCCAGAAGCATCACAACCTAGGGCATACCGTCAGCCCGGACCTGATCCAGTCGCTGTCAGAGACCCTCAGCGGCGACGACCCGACGAGGTTGCAGACCTTTCAAGACTCGGCCGTGCTGATCCCCGGCGGGTTGGTCAAGGTGTTTCCCCGGGGCTGGCACCAGGCCCGCTACATCGATGCGATCCGACGCTCCGACGTCACGTTCGGCATCGGCCCCGCCGGCACTGGAAAAACTTACCTCGCCATTGCTCAGGCGCTCCTCGAGGTGCTCACGAAGAAGCGCCGCAAGCTCGTGCTGACCAGACCGGTGGTCGAAGCCGGTGAGAATCTCGGATTTCTTCCCGGTGACTTGTCCCAGAAAATCAGCCCGTACCTTCGGCCACTCTACGACGCCATGGAAGACTTGGTTCCAGCCGAGATTCTCAATCGCCTGGAGGAGAACCGCGTCATCGAGATTGCCCCCCTGGCCTACATGCGTGGTCGCAGCCTCAAGAACTGCTTCGTCATCCTCGACGAGGCGCAAAACACGACGCGAACACAGATGAAGATGTTCCTCACCAGGCTCGGCGAGGGGGCCAAGGCCGTCATCACCGGCGACCTGACGCAGGTCGATCTGCCCCGGGCTCAGGAATCCGGACTGTTGCACGCCCGCCGTATTCTGGAAGGCATGCCTGAGGTCCAATTTGTCGAGTTCGAAAAGAAGGACGTGGTCCGAAGCACCCTCGTCCGCCGCATCATCGAGGCCTACGAGACCCATGAAGGTTCCTGAACTCGAAGTGTTTCTCGACGGTGTCGAAGCTCCCTGGATCGAGGCCTACCACCAGTTTCTTCTCCAGGCTCTGGAAGCCGTTGGAGCTCGCGACCACGAAGTTTCGGTGACACTTTGCACCGACCCGGTCATCCGAGCGCTCAATCGTCAATGGCGGGGAAAAGACGAGGCCACCGACGTGCTCAGTTTCGAGGCCGATCCCGAAGTCGACCCGTTGGCATTGTCACCGGAGTCCCGGGCACCGCGGAGCCAAGGATGCTATGGCGACCTGGTGATCAGCATGGACACATTGCACGCCAACAGTGCATACTTCTCGGTGAATTGGGAAGAAGAGCTCAAGCGGGTCTCCGTGCATGGCTTTCTCCATCTCATGGGCTGGGACCATGCTTCCAACGAGGAGTCCGAGCCAATGTTGCGACTTCAGGAGCGGCTCCTGCTCGATTTCAAGGAACGGAAATTTTGAAGAACAAGAACCTGTTCAGCCGGTTTTTCGGGTTGGGTCGCCGCGGGCCCGCCGAGCCTCAACTGGACGAGCTCAACAGCGAAGAAAAAGAGATGATCCAGGGGGTCGTCGAACTCGGCGATACCACGGTCAAGGAAGTTATCGTTCCCCGGATCGATGTGATTTTTCTCAACGAAGAAATTGCGTTCCCGGAAATGATGGAACGGATCACTGAGAGCGGTCATTCCCGGTTTCCCGTGTACCGCGACACCATCGATAACGTGGTCGGCATCCTGTACGTCAAGGACCTTCTCCGTCATTTGGCCAAGAACGCGATGCAGATTCCTTCCACGATGCACTTGGGAACGCTCGTGCGCAAACCCTACTTTGTGCCCGAGAGCAAGAAGCTCGACAGTCTTCTCAAAGAGTTCAAGCGCCGCCGTGTGCACATCGCCGTCGCTGTTGATGAATATGGTGGTGTGTCGGGTATCGTGTGCATGGAAGACATCATCGAAGAGATCGTCGGTGACATCCAGGACGAGTTTGACACCTCGGTAGAAGACATTCTGGAAATCGGCGACAAGACCTACCTCTGCGACGCGCGGGTTTCCATCCTCGACCTCAACGAGGTGCTCGGAACCAGCCTGCCCAACGACGACTTTGATACCCTTGGCGGCTTTGTGTTCGATCTTTTCGGCAAGATCCCGGTCCGGTACGAGAAAGTGAGTTTCCAAGGGGCCGATTTTATTGTTCAGAACATGGACGGCTACAAGATCCGGACGGTGAAGATCCAGTTCAGTTCCTCACCGGAGGCCCACGAATGATACGCCCCGTTTGGGCTCTGTTGCTGTTGCTGACGGGTGCCGTTCTGGGCGCGCAAACCGCGCTCGAGTCGTATACCAAGGGTCAGCAGTCCTTCCAGCGCGACGACTACTGGGGTGCCGTCGACCAGTACCGGCAAGCGCTCAAGGTGAATCCACGCTATCTCGATGCTTTTCAAGGACTTGCAGAAAGCTTCTTTGCTCTCGGCGAATACGATGAGGCCGGATTGCAGATTCAGGAGGCCCTCAAGCTGGGTAAGCTCAGCGCCAGCGTCAACAACCTCCAGGGGCGCATCCTGCTCGGACAAATGAAACTCGAAGAGGCCCTGGCGGTCTTTCAGGGCGTCCTGACCCGGGAGCCCAAAAACCAGGGGGCACAGTTCGGTCTGGCAGAATATCAGGTGATGAAAGGCCGTCTGGAACTGGCAACGAGTCAGTTCGAGGTCTTGCGCCGTGGAGATCCTGCGAGTCTGAGGGCTCTTTTGTCGCTGATGTATGTTGCCTCGGCCCGTGGCGACCGAACGACCTTCGACCGGGTTTCCTCTGACGCGTTGCGCCAGTATTCCTCGGATCCGAGGGTGCATTTCGCGATAGCCACCGAGGCCTGGAAGCGTAAGGACAGGGCCGGTGCACGGGTGGCCCTCGACCGCTTTCTGCTCCTTTCCGGTAAAGATGACTTGCGCGGCTGGCTTTTCCAGACCGAGTTGCTGCTGGACGAAGGCAGGGACCAAGACGCGCTGTCGACACTCGACGAGAATGTCATCAAGGGGCCCGCTGTCATGCGGGCTGCCAAAGACCCACGCGTTTGGTACCTCCGCGCCGTGGCGCTGACGCGCTTGGGGCAGAACACCGAAGCCTCGAACTCCTACCGGATGGCGATCAGCTTCGAGCCCGACAACGAGACGTGGAACCTGGGCTACGAGGCCTGGTTGTTGCGCCAGACGTTGCCCGAGGATCCCTTGCGGGCGGCCCCTGCTCAACGGCACTTCGACCGTGCCCTGGAATTGACGAAAAAAAACTCACTGTCTCTGGCGCTCGACGAGTGGCGCCGGGGCCTGGCCCTCAATCCGTTGTCCATCCCCGGGCGTCTGGGGCGGGCCGACATCTGGAAACGCCAAGGCTACAGGACTTCATCCCTCGAAGAACTCGAGGCAATCAACGCCTTGCAGCCCACCTTCAAGGATGTCGCCTACCTCGATGACCTGGAGATCCAGCGCAGCCAGTATTCCGACTCGCTGGCCGCCGGGTGGGGCTTTACCCTCAAAGATCTCGACGGCCTCAACAGTGTCGGCACCAGTCGCTTTTTCCGCCCCTTTGAGGTCGGCCTCTTTCAAAGTGCTGACGCCTCTTCCACTCAGGAGTATCAGGCTGGCGTAGCCTTCGCCGAGGTCTTTTCCGACGAATGGGAAGCCAGTCGGCAGTTGCACCTCAATCGTGCCTCGGACTCGAACAAGGCTTGGTCCGTGCAAGGTTTCAACGAGGCGTTTCTTCTGGCTCGAAAGGCCGGGCTGGAGTACTTTGCGCTTCTGGAAGTCCATCAAGGGCCCCGCGATTTTCAAGCTGACCTCAAGCTCTATCTGGGCCGCACCGGGAGGCTCATCCAAACTTTTTCGGTGTACAAAAAGGGCCTTCAACCGGTGACTCTCGGGTTGCGTGAACTTGCGGCCACGAGCGCGCAAGCCTTTCCCCTCAGGGGGAGCGTGCTCAAGCGTCAAAACAACGACTTTCTGGTCAATCTCGGCAGGAGGGACGGTGTCGCGGCGAACCAGAAGTTCTCGATCATCCGTTCTGGCACCTCGGTGCTTACCGGCGACAAGTCGTGGTACAGTTGGAACCCCAGCGATCTCTTCGGCACTTGGACCGTCGCCAGTGTCGACGATTGGACCTCGGCCGGCAAGATGGAAAAGTCCGGCTTTTTCGACACGGTTGCCGTCGGGGACGAAGTCCTCTTCGTCAAAGATGTACCGCCGACGCTGGCTTATATACCGCTTCCTGTAACTGCTGTGCTTCAGCGGGATTTATTGAGCCTTCGGTAACAATAATCCTTCATGCGATTGACAGAGTTGACGAGGATTCATAAAATGAAAGGGAAAAAGACCACGACAACGGAGGATTTTATGGGAATCAAGATCGGTATCAACGGGTTCGGCCGCATCGGCCGCATGGTGTTCCGCGCCATCGTCAAGAACTTTCCGGATGTGGAAGTTGTCGGTATCAACGACCTTCTCGAGCCTGAGTATCTGGCCTACATGCTGAAGTACGACTCGGTGCACGGCCGTTTCCACGGGACCATCGCTGTCGAGGGCACCACTTTGATCGTCAATGGCAAGAAGATCCGCCTGACGCAAATCAAAGACCCCGCCGAGCTGAAGTGGAACGAAGTGAGCGCCGAGATCGTGGTGGAATCGACCGGCCTCTGGCTGGACGACGCCACTGCCCGCAAGCACATTGCCGCCGGCGCCAAAAAAGTCATCCTGTCGGCACCGTCCAAGGACGAAACGCCGATGTTCGTCTACGGCGTCAACCATGACAGCTACAAGGGCCAGGACATCATTTCCAATGCCTCCTGTACCACGAACTGTCTGGCACCCATCGCCAAGGTGCTCAACGACACCTTCGGCATCGAGAAGGGCCTGATGACCACCGTCCACGCGGCCACCGCGACCCAGAAGACCGTAGACGGACCTTCGAACAAGGATTGGCGCGGCGGTCGCGGCATCCTCGAAAACATCATTCCCTCGTCCACCGGTGCTGCCAAGGCCGTCGGCAAGGTTATCCCCGAGCTGAACAAGAAGCTCACCGGTATGGCTTTCCGCGTTCCCACCAGCGACGTGTCCGTCGTCGACCTGACCGTGGTGCTCAAGAAGCCTGCCACCAAGGCCGACATCGACGCCGCGATGAAGAAGGCTTCCGAGGGTGCCATGAAGGGTGTTCTCGGCTATACCGACGAGAAGGTTGTATCGACCGACTTCCGCGGCGAAACCAACACCTCGGTGTACGACGCGGACGCCGGCATCAGCCTCGACGACACCTTCGTCAAAGTCGTGAGCTGGTACGACAACGAATGGGGCTACTCGAACAAGGTTGTCGAGATGGTCCGCGTCATGGCCAAGAAGTAAATCGATCTGACACAACGAAAAGGCCTCCTCACGGGGGCCTTTTTCACATAAGGAGCCTGCAATGATCAAGACCATCAAAGATATCGATGTGAAGGGCAAGCGCATCGCCATGCGCGTCGACTTCAACGTTCCCATGAAGGAAGGCAAGGTCCAGGACGATACCCGCATCACCGCGGCCATTCCCTCCATCCAATACCTGCTCGAGAAGGGCGCCAAGACCATCACCTTGTTTAGTCATCTCGGCGACCCGAAGAAAGACGCCAAGAAGGCCAGGGAAAAGGCTGAGAAGGACGGAAAGACCTTCGACGAGGCCAAGTACATCGCCGGCAAGCACCGCCTGGCCCCCGTCGCTGAGTACCTGGCCGGCAAGCTCGGCAAACCCGTCGTCTTCGGCGGCGAAGATGGCTGCTTCGGCAAGAAGGCGTTCATCGAAGGCCAGAAGGACGGCACCGTCATCCTGCTCGAGAACACCCGCTTCCACAAAGAAGAAACCAGCGAAGACGCCAGCGAGCGCGACAAGCTGGCCAAGGAACTGGCCACCTACGGCGAGATCTTCGTCAACGACGCGTTCGGTACCGCCCACCGCGACCACGCGTCAACGGCGTCTATCGCCAAGTTTCTCAAGGTAAGTGTCGGCGGCTTCCTCATGGAAAAAGAAGTGGCCTACCTCGAGCCCATCGTTGTCGCCCCGGCAAAGCCCTTGGTGGCCATCATTGGCGGCGCGAAGGTCAGTTCCAAGATCGCTGTACTCGAAAGCCTGCTCAAGAACGCCTCGGCCCTTGTCATCGGGGGGGGCATGGCCTACACCTTCCTCAAAGCTCAGGGCCACACGGTCGGCAAGTCCCTGGTGGAAGACGATCAGCTTGATACTGCCAAGTCGATCCTTGCGGCTGCCAAAAAGCTGGGCGCCGAGATTGTACTGCCCGTTGACCACGTGTGCTCCGACAAGTTCGACGCGGCCGCCGTAGCCGTCAAGACCGACTCAGTTGACATTTCAGCCGACCTGATGGGCATGGATGTCGGTCCCAAAACAGTTGCCAAGTACAAAGAAGTGTTGGCAAAGGCCAAGACCATCGTCTGGAACGGTCCCGTTGGGGTATTTGAGTTCGCCAATTTCGCTGCCGGTACGGAAGCGGTGGCCAAACTGGTTGCTGAAGCCACCGGTCGGGGCGCCATCACGGTGGTGGGGGGCGGCGACTCCGTGGCTGCCGTCAACCAGTTCAAGCTGGCCGACAAGATGAGCCATGTGTCTACCGGCGGCGGTGCATCGCTGGAGCTCCTCGAGGGCAAGAAATTGCCTGGCATCGAAGTTTGTAGGTAGGCTCACAACGCGGCATCACCTCGTTCGCCGCTAATATACGACAATAGAAGGAATTAACATGGCACGACAGAAATTTTTGGCAGGGAACTGGAAACTTTGGGGGACGCAGATGGAGGCCAAGGCCTTGGTGGCTGCGCTTGTAGCTGGAGTCAAGGGCACGAAGAACCGCGTCTTGGTAGCGCCCCCGTATACGGCGATCGCGACTGTCAAGGAAATGGTGAAGGGCAGTCCTATTCTCGTGGGCGCCCAAGACTGTTCGGCCCTCGAAACGGGGGCCCGCACGGGCGAGATTTCGGTGGGCATGCTCAAGGAACTTGGGGTCGACGTGATCATCCTTGGCCACTCGGAGCGCCGGCAGTTCCACAACGAAACCGACAAACTGGTCAACGACAAGATCAAACTCGCGCTCAAACACGGCTTCGAGGTGATCTACTGCAACGGTGAAACTCTGTCAGAACGCGAAGCCGGCAAAGCCGCCGAAGTGGTGATCCGCCAGACGACCGAAGCGTTTGCCGGGTTGACCGAGGCCGACCTGGCTAAGGTGACGATTGCCTATGAACCTGTATGGGCAATCGGCACCGGCAAGACCGCTACACCGCAGGACGCCAATGCCATCCACGTTGTCATCCGCGACACCGTCGCCAAACTCTATACAAAGCGCACCGCCGATGCTATGATCATCCAGTACGGTGGGTCTGTGAAGCCTGACAACGTCAAGGAACTGATGGCCATGCCCGACATTGACGGTGCGTTGGTCGGGGGCGCTGCGCTGAAAGCGGAGACGTTCCTTCCCATCTGTACGTTCGACAAATAAATCCCGGGAGACTTTCGTGGACATTCTTCTGTATGTGTTGCTTGGATTCTTCATTCTTATGGCTGTGTTGCTAGTCTTGATGGTCTTGATACAAGACGAGCAGGGCGACGGTTTGGCTGGCATGTTCGGCGGCGGAAGCGCCTCGACTTTCGGCTCACGCGCCGGTAACGTGCTCACCCGCACGACCTCAATCCTTGGCGCGCTGTTCCTCATTTCGGCCTTCTTCCTGGCTTTCCTGTTCAAAACCCCGACGACGGGTGATGTGGCCGCCGCGGCACGTCAGGCTGGCGCGGGCAAGACGGAGTGGTGGAACGCCCAGCCGTCGGCACCGGCCGTCGAAACCCCCGTACCGGCACCTGCCGAAACCACGGGCACGAAGTAGTTCTTCACGTAACCGGCTGACTTCTCCGGAGTTACTCTGGAGAAGTCTTTTTTTTGGGGGGCTCCATGGCGATGGTTCGAGTGGCAGTTGTGTATTTCAGCAAGTCGAAGTCTTCGCGCGTAAACGCCACGGCGACGGCGCTTGCAAAGGCGCTCGAGGCCCGAGGGGCACAGGTCGACCTTGTCAACGGCTCTCAGACTCGAGATGCCAAGCTTACCGGTCATCATTTCCTTGCGATTGGGTGCGACGTCCTTGCTGCTTTTGGCGGCAAACTCCCCCCGGAACTCAAGGTGTTTCTGGCCAATTCGGGGCTGATTGCCGGTAAGAGAGCGCTGGCTTGGGTCACCTCGGCCCCTCTGGGCGCCAACAAGACTCTTTTGCAGCTTATGAGGGCAATGGAGGCCGAGGGCTTGCTTCTTCGGACCTCCGAAATCTTCACCAAAGCCGATGAGGCTTCTCGGGTTGCTTCCCAGCTGAAAATCGACGGATTGACCGTTTCTTGACAGGGCCGTGAGGCCCTGATACTGTTTTTTGAAAGGCTGTTTCATGAAGAAATCACTTCTGTCCGTTGCTGTTTTTCTGTTGGCGCTGGGACTCGGGGCTCAAGGGCTCGATCAGGCGGTCGCCAAAGTCACTCTCTACAAGACGACGGTGATTTCCCAGAAGACCTTTCGGGAACAGGTGGCCGCGTTGGAGTCTACCACCAAGTCAACTTTGACCGCCGACGACAAGGTGAAACTGCTCAACTCTTTGGTTCTCAACGAATTGATCAATCAGGATTCGGACAAAAAGGGGCTCAAGGCGAGCGACGAGGAAGTCTTGGCCCAGTTCCGATCGTCCAACCCCGGGGCCACCGACGCCCAGATCAAACAGGCGCTCGAGCAACAATCCGGCGTGACCTGGGACAAAGCGGTTGTGTCGCTGAAGAAACAGATCGTCTTCTTGAAGTACCTTGGGGTCCTTTCCAAGGACAAACCCACGCCCAAACTCGATGTGTCGGCCCAGGAAATCTCCGATTTTTACACCTCGAACAAGGCGCTGTTCGTCAGCCCCGACTACGTGCGGGTCTCGCACATTTTTTTCGACACCAAGGTCAATCCCAAAGGTAGCCTGACAGATATCAAGAAGCGTGCCGACGACTCGTTGGCGAAGATCACTGCTGGCCAGTCAACCTTCGAGGAACTTGCCAACACGGTGTCGGAAGATGAGGGCTCGTCCAAGCTCAACGGTGACATGGGCTACATTCCCAGAACGCTGGAATCAGCCCTCGGCCAACAGTTAACCAACCTGTTTGGCAACGATTTCCTGAACGCGATCTTTGCTCTGAAGAAGGGCGAGGTTTCCAAGGTGCTGACGAGCAACTCAGGTTTGCACATCGTTCGGGTCACCCAGAAGCTTGATCAGCACTTTCTGACCTTGGACGAGGCCGTCTACCCAGGCAAAAAGACCCCGACCGTCAAGGATACGATTTTGCAGACGCTTCAGCAGCGAAAAGTTTCGGCCTACCAGCAGCAACTCGTTACCGACGCGGGCGACGCCCTGAAGAAGCAGGCCAAAATCGATTTGTTCAAGCAGAATCTCTAGCATGGGATCGCGTCGTCAAGCCCGGATTCTGGCTTTCCAGAGCCTGTTTAGCCAGGACTTGAACCCTCAGTCGATCGAGAAGCTCCTGACGCTGGACTGGATGGAAGCGCAGGAGCGTCAGGATCTGGAGCCCGATGTGTTGTTCTTCACGAGGTTCTTGATTTCGGGCACCATCGAGCACTGGGACGAGCTCAACGTTGCGATCGAAGGGCAACTCCGCAACTGGGACTTCAACCGGGTCGGCAAGGTTGATCTCGGCATCCTGCGGATTTCTGCCTTTCAGATGCTGTTCGTGAAGGATATTCCTGTGAAGGTCGTCATTGACGAGGCGATCGATATCGCAAAGCGTTTTGCCTCCGACGACTCCTACCGTTTCATCAATGGAGTGCTCGATGGCCTCCGGAAGGAAAAGGGCCTCTAGCATCCAATGAAAGGTTTCCTGCGGGTATCAGCCTGGTTCCTCCTGCTTTCGTCCCTCGGGGCGGCAGGTTGGTGGGCTTGGCCGCTCGTCTTCCCCCCGGAGCGTCCGGGCCTCCTGTCCCGACTGGCAAAGGCGGATTCTGCCCTCCAGCAGGGCCGCGCTGACCTCGCACGCAAGGCCCTCGAACCGTGGCCCGAGGGTCTTTCCGCAGGCCAGTGGCTCCAGTGGGAAAAGCGGATTCACAGTATTGTCGTCAAGACCAAGGAGTGGGGTTGGGCCGCGTCCGCGGCGCATCTGGCCACCGCCCAGTTCCCTGGGAACACCGAACTGGCGGCATTTGAGACTTGGGTCTTGCTCAAGGCTGGTCGGGCGGGCGAGGCGCTAGGGGTGAGCGAAAAGTTGTTGGCAAAGACCGTTTGGGCACCGCTTCTCGGTCAGGCGCGCTTGGAGGCGGGATTGTTTGCCGCCAAACCAGGCGAACCGAGAGACTCGTCAAGCGACTGGCTGGCGTTGCGTCAGGCTCTGGCTACTTCCGAGGCCGCCGACCCAGAGTTGTATGGGAGGGTCTTGGAACTGGCTCCGGACGACTTGCTCCGCAAGAACGCTCTTCTTGTGGCTCTCGCGCAGGGAAGGCTGGACCTCGCCCAGGGGTTTCTCGGGGCCCTGAGCCCGAGCGAGCGTGGTGTGCCTCCGTTTGACAAGTTGCAGGCCCTGATGGCCTATGACCAGGAAGACTGGGCTCGTTCGGCGGCCCTGCTACGCAACTTGGCCGTGAGCGACCCGACTACCCATCAAGTTCTCGCCGACGTCTACCTGCACCTGGGTGAACTGGAACAAGCGCGCCTGATTTATGACCAGGTCCTTGCCGATTCGTCCCCCAGCGAAATTTTGCCGCCGTCTTTGTACCTCAATCGTGCGACCATCGCCCTGATTCAGAGTGACCCTGGCCTGGCTCTGGCGCTGCTCAACCGGGCACTCGTGACGCGCAGTTCTGAGTCTGGGACCCCGCTCAACGCCATCCGGTTGCTTCTCCTCGAGGCCCGTCGTGATCTGGGCGAGGAGTCTGAGGTCCGAGCCCAACTCGACAAGGTGTTAGGCGATGGGCAAGAAACGCCATTCCAGCTGGAGGCCGAACTCCTCAAGTACCGTTTGTTCCCCGAAATGGAATCAGTGCCTCGGCTCTGGTCGCTCATGCATCGTCATCCCGACACGCCACCGCTCGTCGAGCGGCTTGTTTGGTCCCAGTTGATTGTCAAGGACTACCCGGCAGCACAGAAGGCACTCGACTTGTACCGGCAAAAGTCCAAGCCAGTCACGGAACTGCCTTGGTGGTGGTCGAGTTACCAGGGCCTTCTTCTGGCTCTCGACGGAGACCTTCAAGGGGCCGAGAAAACCTGGGAGGAAGTTCCCGCCGCGTGGAGGGACACGAGCTTCCATGCCAATTTGGCCCAAGTCCAAACCAGCCTTTCAAGGCGAGCCCCGGAGGATCAACGACAAGTGCTCCTCGAAAGGGCGCTCGACAATGACACCAAAGCTCTCGACCTCCTTCCCACCGGGAACGGCCGGCAGGATCTCATTCTCCGGTCCCAGCTCTTGGCTCACCGGGGGACGGTTTCCTGGTCGTTAGTCGCCTTCCAGAAACCTTCGCTTCGCCAGCGCTGGAAGGATCTCGCCCTTGACGACCTGCGCAAGGCCTCGCAACTCGATGCCAACAATCTCCGCGCGGCCTTTCTGCTCAGACAGTCAGCTTCCGCCCTTCAGGAAGTTCCATGATCAAGCTCAAGAACAAGGATCAGATCGAACGCATCCGTGAATCCTGCCGTCTTCTCGCACGGATGTTCCGTGAGATCCGGCCGCTGGTGGTGGAGGGTGTGACCACGCTGGAACTAGACCGCTGGGCCGAGAACTACATTCGTCAGGCCGGCGGCAAGCCCGCCTTCAAGGGCTATATGGGTTTCCCGGGGACGCTCTGCACATCAATCAACGAGGAAGTCATCCACGGTATTCCCAAGGACCGCAAGCTGAGAACCGGCGATCTGGTGAGCCTCGACTGCGGCATCGACCTCAGGGGCTACTTTAGCGACATGGCGTTTACGATGCCTATTGGAGCCATCACCGAGGCAGAAAACGTTCTGCTTCAGGCGACACAGGCAAGTCTCGACGCTGCCGTTCGAGCCGTCCGCCACGGAGGGCGAATCCGCGACGTTGCCACCGCCGTGACCGAAATCATCAAGCCTCACCGTTTCGGGATCGTGCACCAATACTGCGGGCACGGCGTGGGTTTCAGTCAGCACGAAGAGCCGCAGGTGCCCAATGCCGTCTCGTTGGGAGCCAACCCCCGAATCGCGGCCGGAATGGTCTTGGCCATTGAACCAATGATCAACCTGGGGAAGGCCGAGGTTCGCGTACTCAGCGACGACTGGACTGTGGTGACCGCTGACAAGAAAAAGTCGGCTCATTTTGAGCATACGGTGGCCGTCTGGGAAGACCGAATCGAAATCCTTACGCTCTCTGACTGAAAGACCTGTAACCATCCACCTCGTGCGCGTTTTTTCTAGCAGACATTTTCAAGGAGATGCGCCATGAGCATGAAGTCATTTTGGAGTTCCCGCAAGGTTCTCGTTTTCAATCTTGTCCTGGTCGGTATGACGGCCGGGTTTGCCCTCGCTGTGGGGGTCCTGGCGTTCAACGGAAGCTGGACACCCCAGAAGACCGTGTACGCCGAAGACAAGCCCATTGTCGTCCCCGCCAGCCTGTTCGACATGCAGAACACCTTCCGGTCGATCGCCAAGAACGTTCTTCCCGGAGTGGTCGAGATCAAGACCGAAGCTGATGTGGTGAACAATCAGGTCAGCCCCCTTAACCCGAACAGCCAGCCGTTTGACTTCTTTTTCGGTCCCAACGCCCCGGATCAGACGACTCCCCAAACACCGAGCCCATCGACACCAAATCAACCGGCCCCAAAGACCCAAAAGGCGCCCAAAGCGCAGAAATCGGAGGGCCTCGGCTCCGGCATCATGGTGGAACGTCAGGGTGACAAGATTTTCATTTTGACCAACAACCACGTGGTCGAAGGCGCCACCAAGATCATCGTCAAGCTTTCGGACCAGCGCGAGTACGACGCGACACTGGTGGGCACGGATGTCCGCCGTGACTTGGCCATGGTTTCCATCACCACCAAAGAAACCAACCTGACTTTGGTGAAACTCGGCGACTCGAGCGAGCTTCAGGTGGGCGACTGGGTGTTGGCGATCGGCAATCCCCTCGGTCTTGAGTTCACGCTGACCTCTGGAATCGTCAGCGCCCTGGGCCGTCAGGGTGGACCCGACGATACGGTCAACATCAACAACTACATCCAGACGGACGCCTCGATCAACCGCGGAAACTCCGGCGGCGCGTTGGTGAACCTGAAGGGTGAACTGGTCGGGATCAACACCTGGATCGCGTCCCCGAACGGTGCCAGCGTCGGGTTGGGCTTTGCGATTCCCGTCAACAACGCCAAGAAGCCCATCAAGGACTTCATTTCGAAGGGTACAGTCCAATACGGTTGGCTCGGTGCGTCGGTGACCGATATCGACAAAGACCAACTCAAGGACATGAAGATTCCCGTCTCCAAGGGCTCATTCATACCCCACGTGTTCCGCAGTTCGCCGGCCGACAAGTCGGGCATTCTACCCGGCGACTTTGTTACCGCCATCAATGGCAAGGAAATCGCCGATACCAACGCGCTTGTCCAAACGGTGGGCGACCTGCCGGCCGGCCAGAGCGCCGAGTTCTCGATCATCCGCGACGGTGTCGCCATCAAGAAGACCGTGACCATCGATCCCCGACCGAAGGAAGCCGACGTCAAGAACCTGCGCCTGTGGCCCGGTTTTGTCGTGTCGGTGCTGACGCCCGACCTTCGGGACCAGCTTGATATTGCTCCTGCCGCCGAGGGTTTGCTGGTGTCGCAGGTGGAAACCCGCTCGACCGCGGATATCGCTGGACTCAAGGCCGGTGACCTGCTCAAGGCCGTGAACGGAAAAACGGTGAAGTCTATCGGCGAGTTTTATCGTGCTATCAATGCGCAGAGCGGCGAGATCAAGCTGAATTTCTCCCGCGAAGGGGTTGAGTTAAGTATCGGCGTCTCCCGATAATAGGGGGTATGAAGAAAGAGTTCATTCCCTACGAAGCTGTCCGAGACAACGCGCTCAAGCTGGGCCGGGAAATCGCCCGGTCTGGCTTTGTGCCCGATGTCATCTACGTGTCGCTTCGCGGGGGCGCCTACTTGGGGAATATCCTTTCTGAGTACTTCAAGGTCCTGAGGAAGGGCCAGCGGCCGGTATTCTACGCGGCCGTGGTCGCTCATTCGTACACTGACATCCAACAACAGTCGTCGGTTCGAGTGGACGGCTGGACCTACGCTCCCGAGTACCTGCGTTCGGGAGACAAGGTACTTTTTGTCGATGACATTTTCGACAGCGGCCGAACGATCAATGCGCTGGTCAACATTATTCTGGAGCGCGGACTTCCCCGAAAGGATATCAAAGTGGCCGTGCACGACTTTAAGGAGTTTCGGGACTCGCCGAGTTTGCCGATTGTGCCTGACTTCTACTGCCGAAAGCATGACCTGCCGGATCGGGCCCACGATCTGTGGATCCATTACCTGAGTCACGAACTTGTCGGCCTGAGTGCCCAAGAGCGCCAAACCTACTACATCAAGGACGATCCGGAGATGGCTGAGGTCATGTCCGTATTCGACGTATGAAACCCCTCCCTGAGTTGATCCTCCTAGGGGTGGCAACCTTGCTCGTCGGCCCCTTGTTCGGCGTGACGGCCGATTTGGCGCTTTCACCCGAGCCTGCTCCAGGGGTCTTCGCCGAACCGGTCACCATTGTCTTGCCCCAGGTTCCTGGACTCACCGTCGAGTACCGTTTCCTCGACGCCGAGGAACGTTTTTTGCCGTGGACCGATCCGCTGCTGCTTTCCGCGCTCCCCGGCGAGAGCCGCGATTACACCCTTCGTCTCCAGACGAGCAATTCGGCCGGAGAACGCCTGATAAAGGACTTCCGCTACCGAATTGTGCGACCCGCCCCCGCGCTTCCGTCGGTCCGACCGTCTCCGGGGCTGTGGGAACATCCGGTTCTCATCGAAGCGACCCTGCCCGAAGGGACACGCGCTTCCCTCGATGGCCGATCCGCCAGTTTCCCTTTGACACTCGAAGGTGTTCCCGGGGAGCGGACCACCTACCGTTTCGATATTCAGCCCGCTTCTGCCAAGGATCCGGCCTATCCACCGTGGGTTTATGTGGTAGACAGGCGGGGCCAGACCGTGGTTTCACTGGACGTTCTCAGCCCGGTGGCCGGTTCCTGGGCCAACAAACAATTGCTGGCCGTGCATCTGGAAGGTCTTGAACAAGTGTTCTGGTCCTGGGGCGAGGCTCCCGATGTGGCCCATGCCTCTTTGTATCAGGCGCCCGTCCTCCTCGAAAAAAGTGGCCCGCTAAGCGTCACCGTTTGGGGAAAGCCCAAGGCCGGCGGTTCTGACGTCGTCAAGACGGTCCGCTGGACGTCAGCCGACAAGACTCTCGGCGCTTCGGGACTTCCGGAAGCGGGAGTTTGGCGCCAAGACCTCACGCTTCCGGTGAAGTCGGGCTGGCAACTGAGTCTTGACGATGGAAAGACTTGGAGGACGCAGGAAAAAGAGCGTTTGGAGCCGCTCGTAGCCAGTAGCACCAAGCTTCTGGTTCTTCAGTGGCGAACGCTCACCGATCCGACTGCTTGGCGCGGTCTGTACTGGATGGACAACCGCGAGCCCGTACCTCCCGTGGCAGATTATTGGGGCGGCTGGAATCCACGCTTGTCGTTCTCCGGGGCGCCGGACGGTTGGTCGATGGTCGAATGGACGGCGGCTAACGGCAGCGTTACGCTGTCGGACGGGCTGTGGGGGCCCTCCGGTTCATGGAAGATCCCTGACGGCGTTGTCGCCGCCACCATTGTGACCCGTCTGGTCAACGGAAAGCAGTCCAGGTCGGTAGCGAAGTCGTTTCCCGAAAGCGGTTGGATCCGTCCCGAATGGGAACCCTGGGACGCCAAGGGCGTGCTTGCCGACAAGAAACAGCTGCCGCTCGGCGGACGGGTTCTCCCTCGCGCGGGTTTTCAAGCGGTCTACGAGATCGGAGCGAGCCGCGAAGTTCCCGAACCCGGGCGCGCGTCACCGCTCTTGGCTGGACCTCTGTTGCCCCAAGTTCCGCTCGGTTCCGACAGAACCACCTATGTTCGCTTTGCCTGGCGGGACGAATCCGGTACGGTCGGCCCCCCCACTGCGGCCATTCCTCTGAGAATCGACCATCTTCCACCGGCGACACCCACGGTTACTCTCGGCGCAACGCAGGTGCAGATTCAAGGAGCCGAAGAAGGGCTCGAGTTTCTCTACGCCGTGTCGGCCAAACCCGCTCGTCCAGGTGATTCCTTGGATTTCCTGCCCGGCAAGGGAACTCTCGACCGAGCGAAGTTGGTTGGCGGTGGGGCAACTCCTTGGTTGCACGTCCAGGCCAAAGATGCTTCTGGCAACCTCAGCGCTCCGCTGCTCAACGTCTTGGTCGACTCAGGATCCGCCGGCCAGGACTGGGGCGGCCTCAGGTTGATCGATGCCAGTTTGCCCGGTGGAGGGGCGCCGCTTGCCAGCGACGCGGTACTTCCCGTGAACCGTGTGACGTTGGTAGCTGCCAACCCGGACCGCGTGCCGGACCTCTACTGGACCGAAGCGGCCGAGTTGCCGTCGAACTGGGCGGTGGCTTTGGTTCCGGCGGGTCGCAGCACGGTTCTGGGGATTGCCCCCGGCGAGCGGAAAACCTTTTCGACCTGGTGGAACTCCAAGACCGCTACGGGTTGGTTGTGGGATACCCCCCGCCACGTCGTTTTCACTCTTGACCAGGCGGCACCCCAGCTTCCGCGCGTAACGCTGTCGACCCAGGGCAAAGTCGTTCGGGATACCTGGACGGCGACTGCTGCGATAGGGCAGGCCGGTGACAGGCTGACCTATACTTTGACCAAGGATGGCACCCCGGCAGAGGACCCCACGAGTTGGAGGGCCCTCCCTTGGCCCGGCACGCTGACCCTTGATGTTCCCGATGGCCAACGGGCCACCTTTCGCTGGCGGTTGGCTGCTACCTCGGTGTCTGGATTGAGTCGCGAGTGGCCAACCGGTGAACCAGTTGTCATTGACCGGACAACGCCTCCTACCGTAACCCCTTCTCTGGATTTCTTTACTTATCAGACCGCACCTCTCAGGGTTGAACTCCCGCATCCAGCCTCGCTCTTGCGAATGACCACCACATTGGATGGGTCTGTTCCGTCGCTGCCGGACTCCTCGTCGCCACTCGTGGGGAACGCAGCCGATTTCAACGGTGTCGCCGGCCAGCAGACCCTTTACCGTTTTCGTGTGAGGCCTTTCTCCCAATCGGGAACTCCCGGTTCCAGCAGCGACGTCTACACGGTTCTTGTGGACCTCAGTCAGGCCCCTGTGAGCACCGCTTTGGCAGGCGAGGCGAATGCCACCTTTACGCTGACGGGAGTGCCCGAGGGGGGGCTGAGTTCGGCGCCGCTCCAACTGAGCCTCTCTGCCGCCTGGGGAACGCTCCACTACGAGTTGGCTGAAGGGGGTCCGAGTCCTCACGGCGTCGAGGCCTTCTCTCCCGTATTTCCTGGAAAGCTCGAATTGACTGGTTCCGAAGGTGCGGACCGCCGTTACGTGCTGGCGGTACGGAGTTTCTCGACCGACGGGCGTCCCTTGACGCCGGAAGCCCGCTGGCAGTTCCGGATTGACCGGAGCCCACCGGAGCCGGCCGAGTTCACGCTGAAGGCTGATTCCCGTCGACCCGAGGCGCTCGTTGTCCTTCCTGTCGAGGAGCGAGCTTCCGACGAGACCGTTTTGTACCGTTGGCAGTGGAAGTCCTTTCCCCAGGGTGAAGGCCAAACCGACTGGAAGCCTGTCAACAAGGACGAGCTCCGCTTTGTCAGCCCCGACGACAAACTGACCACTCTGACCGTCGAAACCTCTGTCAAGGATCTGGCGGGAAACACAAGCGAGCTTCGGCGTCGCACGGTCATTATCGACCGGAATGTGGCCTACGTTGACCCGGCTGCGCCAACGACGGGAGATGGCAGCCGCGAGAAACCCGCCGCGAGTTTGGCCATCGCTGTGGCGAAAATGCGTCGGGAGGGTCGCCGTGTGCTTCTTCTGGCGACAGGGAGTACCCTCGTCGCCTCGCCCCAGGATGTCTCCGGCTTCTCTATTTGGGGTGGACTTCAAAGTGGTGTCTGGGAAACCACAGCTCAACCGGGGCATTCTACCTTGACTGTCGCCAGGGGTTTTGCCGGCAAGACGCTCCTGGAAAGCTACGCTGGCGCGCTCGACTTGCATCGTCTGGATTTCTCCAATCCGAGTGAGCCGCTGGAGACTCTTGTCAACAGTCAGAACAGCCGGGTGATCCTGGATCAGGCTTCCTGGCAGTCGAGCTCGGCCTCGATCGGCTGGCGGCAGACCGGAGGCAGTTTGCAGGTCTCAGGGATGACAGCCTTGCTGGACGGTTCCAAACAGGGCGGTCTCTTTCACCTGACCGATGTCGATGCCAGCATCCGCGATGTCCGCTGGACAAGTCAGGGGAGCCTGGACAGCCGGTTTGTTTCGTTGCTGCGTTCGAAATTGCTGCTGACCGGAGTTTCCGCCGTAACCCGCAAGAACGAGGGCATGGAAACTTTTCTCTGGGCACAGGATAGCGAGGTGACAGCCACCGCGCTCAAGATCCTCGCCGGTGACGGTAGCGCCTGGTGTACCGGCTTTGTGCTCAATCATACGACGGCAACGCTGGCAAACTTGGCCATGAACCTCTACGCCTCGCGGGGCAATACTGGTTTCCAGTTGGCCAACAGCCAGGTCGACCTGCAAAAAGTAACGCTGGAAGTTCAAAGTGGCCAAGAGTTCAACCAAGGGCTCCGTCTGCAGGACTCGCGCCTTTCGATGTGGGAAAGCAGCATCCAGATTGATGCAGGAAGCTATCAGGGGGGCCTGAGCCTCAACGGTGGGCAGTTGGAACTCGGTGCATCCCGCGTTGCCTTGACCGGCGGAGGACAACAAGCCTTCGGGTTGCAGACCTTGGCCGATTGTCTGGTAAAGCTCACCGGCGTGACCTGGGCCCTCGAAAAGAAGACCGCAGGGAAAGGCATCCTCAAGGAACGCGAGTGGGCAACCGGATCGCAGGACCTTGACAGCCGCGTCAGCGGCTGGTAGCAACTCAGGCCTTGTTGAAGAGTTTTTCGCCCTCGACCAGAATGCCGAGAACTTCTTGCTTTTTGGCGTTGGTCAGGCGCGTGACAAATTCGCCTTCCCGAAGAATCTGGTTGAGCTTGGCCAACACGCGCAGGTGCACTACCTCGCTGTCCGATACTAGCAGGAAGAAGAGGTGTGTCAGCTTTCCGTCCATGGCCTCATAGTCGGTACCGGCCTTGCAGATTCCGATCACCATGCGTGGAACTCCACCGGGGTTCTCTTTGGGGTGCCGAAGGTGAGGGATAGCGACGCCACGGCCTATCCCCGTGGTCACCATCTTTTCGCGGGTGAGAAGCTTGCGCAAGAACTCATCCGAGTCCTCGATGAGCTCCTGTTCCACCAGGGGAACGATGAGCTGGGCCAGGATTTCTTTTTTGGTGCCAGGCTTGACGTTGTCGACGATGAACTCTTCGGTGGTGATGCGAGTGAAGGGGATCAGTCCTTCCGGGTTCTCGAGCACCTTGGCAAGATCATTTTGCGGGACAACATTCATCCGTGAAATCAGCCAGTCGTCGATCATTGACTTCATAAAACGCCACTGGCTAGCAACCTTGGTGCAGGGGATCTCTCCCCGGGTAATCATGCGGGAGACGGTCTTTTCGGCAATCTTCAGGTAGTTTGCTACTTCCGACAAAGTCATGATCTCATTGTCTACCGAGTCACTCATGATCCACCTCGTCTGTCTATTATAGTCCAAGCCGTTCTGTTGTCAACCGCTGATGGGGGTCATAGGCCGTTCGTGTACGCGCACATCGGCTTCGAGCATTGCGTCCTCGTTGAACACAAAATGGGCCTCGACGCGCTTTCCAGCCAAGCAAGGCGGCAGCCAAAGCGCGTCATCCTTCCACATGTTCTGCCAAGGAATCGAGTCCACTGGACACCAGAAGGGTGCAGCCTCTTCGGTTTCCATCGGGTCACCAAGAGGCTCACCGGCAAAGTAGGCCTTCACCTCAAGTTCGTAGCCGTCGAGAAACCGGAAGCTCAGATCGGCGACTTCCACAAGAGTTTCGGCTGAGACCAACGTACCGGTTTCTTCCTTGAGCTCCCTCGCCGCAGCGTCGGGCCAGCTTTCTCCGGTCTCCAGCCTTCCCCCGGGGGCGTTGACCTTGCCCACGCCGAGTCCACGCTTCTTATGGATCAGCAGAATCTCGGGAGGTCGACCGTCCTGCTGGCGGAAAGCCCACACGAGTGAGGCCTTCTCGGTCACTTCCAAGACTCCAGCGTCAGGACGGGGTGGGGCGGGCTTGCCGCCGGCCAGGAAAATACCTCGGACTCAAACTCCGTGGCCGGCTGAAGGGCCACGTGGCCTCCCGAGGGCAACTCGGCCCTGTATTCGGAAAGCACAGGAAGCGAAAGCGTCTTGAGGCGTCTGCCGTCGGCATCGTACCAGTCCAGCCTCAGCTTGAGCGCCTGGAAACTCTTCAGCCCGGTGTTACGAAACTCCAGCGAAAGCAGATTGACCTGGCTAGCGAAGCGCTGCTTCCATTCGGACGAAACCTGATAGACTTGAAACTCGTGGCCCCCCGTGAGCGACTGTTTTCCGGCGACCGGCAGCTGAATCAGGGTCTTGGGATCGGTATTGGCTGCCTCCATCGCGACAGTCTGGATAAGAATGGAATCGGCGCGCTCCCCCCACGAAACCGCATCGAACTGACGATCGTACTGCCAGCCTTGCCCAGCTTCGAGAGGGGCTTCCCGCTTCGCACGGAGTTCCAGATCCTCCTGGTGAACAACGGCCCCGGTCGTGTCCATCACGATGAACTTGGCCGACCAAGCTTGAACGCGCGAGTTCGGAAACTCCAGCAAAACGTGCAACCCGAGAACTTCTGACTCCGCGTAGACTTGCAGCTGGGCCTCCAAACGGGTCGTTTGGAACTTCACCCCTTGGGTATCGAGGGTTACTTTGAGGTCGCGGTTGCTTTGACTGACAACCGGCGGCGCGGTAAGCCCAGCCGGGGCAGACCAAGGGGACCACCAAAACAGCGCCAGCACCGAGAGAACAACCAGCAGCGCGCCACCAAGGAGTGCGAGCCAAAGCCAAGGAACCTTCGTTTGCGACTTGGCACGACCCAGGGCAGTGAGCCGCTCGCGCAGGGCGGCAAGGTCATCGGCAATCCAAGGCCGACTGTTCAGGTGCTTGTCAACGGCGGCGCGAAACTCCAAATCGAAGGGCGCCAGCAGCAGTGCTTGGAGGGCTTCAAAGACGAACTCGTCGTCCAGTTTAGCCTCGGCGGCCCTCAACGCGCGGGCCTTGTGACCTGCAACCTGCTTTTGGTACAGCGCTAGATCATCCGGAGTCAATTCGGCGGCTTCGAGCAACGCCTCCCAATCGGCGGGTTTGGGAACCTCACCAGGGGGCGTCTCTTTCCGTTCGCGGAGGAAATCCCTCAGGCGGTCACCCTTGGCAGACATGTTCAGGTGCCCTTGGGTTCAGGTTCGCCGGTCTCTTTTTTGCGTTGCTGGCCAACCTTTTCGAGGAGCCAACGGCCAAAGTTCTCGGCATTTTCGGCCGTCATGACCACACCGAACAGTGCCTCGCGGGTGATCGGCGACGTGGCCGGTGATCGGCTCGTTTCAGGGCCCAGACCATCGGGGGTAGCCATATAGGTAATCTCTTCGGGCATGTCAACATGCTCAAAGAACAGATCAAACTTGAGTTCACCACGAGGAGTCATGCCACCCCAAGCACCGTTCGCCAGCACGAGCCGATAGTCGGGACTCTTTTCAAAACGGAAAGTAATTTCCTTATCCACCGTTTTAGGTTAACATTAAACCGGATTCCCTTCAAGGAGGCAGAAGGTTTGGACCTGCTTGTGCTGTACACGGACCGTCGGACCGACGACTTTCAGCAACTTGAGCGCCGTTTGTCGTCATTGGAAATCACCAGTCACGGCCTTCCTGTTGCTTCACATTGGTCGGTGAACGATTCAGAGGATGTGTTGTTCCAGCTCAAGGAGCATAGCCACTACCTTTTTCTGCTGGGAGAGGACGAACTCGCCCACCCGATGTTTATTTTTGCATCGGGGTACTTTCTGGCCTTGGGCGAGCGCTCGTTTATCTGGGAATCCGGAAAGGCGTCTTTCCCCGGGTTCTGGGGCAATACCATCTTCATCAGCAGAGCCCTGGACGATTTACTGGCCCGTCTGATCGCAGAGAAACAGCGGTGGAAGGACTTCCTGGAGCGCCTGGAAGCCAAGGGGCAGTTGCTTGAGCGGGGCTTTGAAGTCACTCCCTCGGCCCTGTTTGAGACCGTCGAAAAGGGCGACACGACCTCGGTCGAGTTGTTCCTCAAGGCGGGGTTCACTCCGGACCAGACAAACAAGAAGGGCGTCTCCTTGTTGGGACTCGCCATCCGTTTCAGCCACTTGTCGGTTTTGAGGCTACTCTTGCAATGGGGTGCAGACATCAACCTCCGCAGCCGCGATCGCGACAATACCCCCGTAATGGATGCCGCCGCCGAGGGCCATCTGGAAATGCTGCAGGAACTCATCCAGAAGGGGGCCGATTTGGCGGGTCAAAGCCGCAACGGACAGAATGCGCTCGTCTTGGCCATCGGGAAGGGTGCAGACGCGGTCTCCCGCGTCCTGCTCGAAGCGGGTGCAGATCCGTTTGTCGATGACAAACTTGGCATGAGCGCTCTCAAATACGCCCAAATGTTTGGTCGCAAAGAGATCGTCGAAATGGTCTCCACCATGTATCCCGGACGAATGTAGAGCCCGGACGCTATTGCAGTTTCTGGCTGGCTTCCATCTGGGCCTGCAACTCGAGAGCCTTGGCCGCCGTATCGCGCATTTCTTTGGCAGGCAAAAAGTTGGGTAAAACCTGTAGGGCTTTGTCCCACTGGAAAATTGCCTGGTCAAGGTTGCCCTTGGCGTAAAACTCCAAGCCGGCCAGGTAGTATTCCCTGGCAGAGGTTTCGCGGTCCTGACGTCCCAGGTCACCGAGGTTCATCTTGACCTCGATGCTGACCCGGTCGAAGGGGGTAAGCGTTGTCATCAAGTCGACGGTGTAGTTGAAGTTCATCGTCAAGGAGTCGATCAGGATGGTTGCTCCCGCCGACAGCCGGGGACTGCCGGAACGGAAGTTCAGACCCGCCTGGACACCAAGGTTTTCCAAGAGTGCCCAATTGAAGCCGACCGCCTCCGAAATAGCCTCGGCGTTGTTGAAATCCAGCCCAATCGGCCAGGTAAAGTAAAACGGCAGGTTGGTATCGAAAGAGAAGGTCATCGGCTTGATGGGACTGTAGGCCAGTCCGACCACCAGAGAAGTTGGTAGGGGGTCCCCGCCAACTGGCAAACCGAGGTTCTTCATGGTGAGAGCCAGCGCCAGATTATTTTCGCGCGAGTAGTAGAACTTGAGGAAGTTGACCTTGGTAACCGCGCCGAGATCGAAAAGCAAGGTGCTGGCGGACTGTCCCTGCGCAATGCTTTCGGGAACGCTCCGCGAGGCAAACTTGACGTTGCCGCCGACGGTCACTCCGTTGAAATAAAACGTGTGCAGAAGGTTGTAGGCGAGGTTGGCCGTACCGATAAACTCCGTATAGTAGCCTTTGGCGGTTTCTGTCGACCACGAGTTTTTGTACCGGGTTCCCCAGGTGTCGATGGCTGTAAAAGGGAGGTAGAGGAGTTTCGCGCCTAAACCGATGCCCAGATCGGTATCGCGGATCGTGAAGACGGCGGCCTCGAGCCGCGATTCGCCAATCCAGTCATTGTGATAAATCGAGATTTCGGTGTCTTTGAGCAGGGCGCTGCCGGCGGGGTTGGCCTCCATGTACCCCGAGTCCCTCAGGACGGCGGAATAGGCGGTTCCCATGGCTTGGTACATGCCACCAGGCGGAATAACCAACGTCCAGAAGGCGGCCTTTCCAGCGTGCGGATCGATGCCAGCGATGTCGGCAAGGGCCTTGTACCAGTCTTCAAGACCCTGCGACGAGGCCGAGCTTGCCAGAAAAAGGAAAAGGAGGGCCGCCGCGAATCTTTTCATGAAGTTGTCCACATTATACCATAAAAGGGTATGATAGCCAAACCTGACGGGTCCTGGATGACCCCGGAGCCAGTGAACTGAAGCCCGCCGTAGCACGCCTTGGAATCTCCCTCTTGTTCCTCCTCGTCGTCGTTCCGGTGTTGCCGGCTCAGCAGACCGACTTCTTCACCTCGATTCTCAAGGGTTTGGGACTTGTCAAGGAAAATCAGGTCACCATTACCGACGCCACGTCGTTGATCGAGGCCAAGGATTACGACGGCGCCCTCAAGGTCGCCCTTTCACTGATCGAGCAGCAGAACTACAACGATGCCATGGCCATCGCCAAGCAGTTGGTTCCTCTCAAGCAACTCGCGCCGGCCGTTAACATTACCTCCAAGCTCATCGCGCTCAACCCACATCCCGAGCAGCAGATCGTGTTCGACGGGTACGGAGACTTTCTGGCGATTGCCGACCTGTTGATCAAGGAGCAGGACTACAATGACGCTCTCGTCGTTCTGGCAGGCGTTATCCGCCGTCCCGACTACCTCGATGACGCTCAGGTCCTGATCAACAAGGTTCGCGACTTGCGCAACCGCTACAACAGCCTGGGCGACGAACTGGTGGCTGCCCTCAAAGTTGGCGACGCCGAGAAAGCCAAGGGGATCATCGTGACCATGGAGTCGGTCGACAAGAACCCCAACGACAAGACTCTGGTTCAGATCAAGCTCGCCAAACGCTCGGTCAACAAGATCGTGTTTGAGAAGCAAGTCAATGCCATCATGGACGCCGCAGCCCTCCTGTTGAAGAACCGCGAGTACGGCGCAGCCATCCTGAAGTATCTGGAGGCTGAACCCGTGGCCAAGGCCGAGTTCGCCGAAAACCAATACGGCAACATCACCGAGAACCTCGTGAACCGTTCGTGGGACGACCTGAAGGCAGCGACGGCGCTGCTCACACCCCAAGAAGCCGCCCTCAAGACTTCGGCCACGACGGGGACCCGCTTGCTTGGCGGTCCCTTGGCTGATCTCACGGCCGGGCTGGCGGGCCTGACTGACACCTGGAAGAGCTTCTTTTCGTGGCGAAAGCGGGTGTGGGCAAGCAATCAGCAATTCCAGACTCAGGCCAGCCTGATCTTGAAAAGCCGCACCCAGGATGACTTCTACCTGACGTATTCGTTGTGGCTTGACCAGGGGCGGCCCACCGCGAAGGCCCCAGAGGGAATCCTGTATGCGATGGACCAACTCTGGACCGAGGCCATCACCCCGTGGAGTCAACAGATTCGAACCAGGGTCGAAACCCAGTACCAGCAGGCCAAGACAACGTTCGAAGCCGGTCAGTATGACGCTTCCCTGACGGCCTTTCAGAGTCTGAAAGTGCTAACCCGTTCTTCGGTGGACCTGCTGGCCTTGAACAACCTGCAAGCCTACGTTCTCGACGACGGTTCGCTTGACAGGGCCTACACGGCACGCTTGAAGGACACCCTTCCTCTGGCCGTTCAAGTTCAAAGCCGCCTGCTTCTGGCCAACCAGGGTGCTCAGGCCAGCCTGGACTTGAAGGCGCTCGCTGTTGCGTCTTCGGACCGGAACCTCGACCGACCGGGGCTCGAAGCAGCCCGAGCGAATGTTCGTACCATGCGCGAGAACTTCATTGCCGATGCCGAAAAAACGACGTCGGGAATCCGCCGGGAAACTTCGCTGGCCCAGGACGGGTGGAAGCTCCTCGACCCCCTCGCGGTGTTGAACGGTTGGCTGGCCCAGTGGAATACTTTCCGGCAGAAGGCGGCCGGGCAGGAAGCCGTCTTTGTAGACCGCCGGGGCAAGCTTGACTACGACCTGCTTGACGGCAGGAACGCCCAGTTGGTGGCCTCGTTGGCCGCAGCCCAGACCCAGGTCCAGGGTGTCGTCTCGGTGGTCGCAGGAAATACCCAGACTAAGCGGCTGCCCCTGCAAGCATCCGTGGCTCTCGAGGCGCTCCGGCCGTTGCAGGATGTTCTACAAAAAGACATCGCCGCTTTCATCGGCCTTTACGACGGCGAAACCCCCGAGGTCAAAACGGCCGCTGTTCTGGCTTGGCCACCCAAGGGCCGCACTTTGCTGGCTGCGCTTGCCCAGAGCCAGGCATTGCAGACCCAATTGTTAGCCACCGCCAGGGCGAACTACGCCCAGTCCCAGACGCTCAAGAAGCAGGGGCAAGACCTCGGGCCTCAGGTCGAAGCCGCGATTGGGGCCGAAAACTTCCCGCAAGCGAAGACGCTTCTGACGCAGATGTCAGGCCTTTATACCCAGTCGCTCGCCGCGCAAGATGACCCGGTGTTCGCCGCTTCGGCCGAAAAAGAAAACGCCCGCCTGAATGACCTCTATAACAAGGGCTTTCAGAATCTGGTGGTAAAGGATGTGCGAAAGTACATCACCGACGGTAGCCAGGCCTACCTGAACGCGCAATTTGCCGCCGCCGAGCAGGTTCTCACCAAGGCTAAGTCGCGCTGGGCCGAGGCGTACGGCGACGCCAACGAGGAAGTTGCCCGTTGGCTCAACCTGGCGACTATCGCCCAAGGTGCGTCGACCGGCCGCGAGGTGAACGCGATCGACCCGTTGTACAACGAGGTTCAGCAGTTGCTGAACTTTGCCCGCCGCGACTACAACGACGCGCAGGCCCTGCTCAAAGCGGGCAAGACCAAGGACTCCGACGCTCTGTTCGACCGCGCCATCGGAGTCTTGAGCAAGATTCTGCTCATTTATCCGTTCAATCAAGAAATGGGTCTGCTCAAGTTGCAGATCGAAAAGGACCGCAACCCCGATGGGTTCTCGGCCTTGTTCAAGACCAAGCTCGACACGGCCGTGGCCCAGATTGCCAAGAACCCGGCTCAGGCCTACACCGACCTCCAGGACCTCGACAAGATTCAGCCTGGAGACGCATCGTTGGCTGCAGCCATCAAGCGGGTACGCACGGTGCTCGGACTGGAAAAACAGCCCCTGGATCCCGCCAAGAAGATCCAGGCCGACAAACTCTACGCGCAAGCCAAGGCGGCTTACGACAGTGGTAACATCAACCGTTTTGCTCAGGCCAGGGTCGACGTTGACAGCGCGCTTTCGCTGATCCAGCCCACCAGTGACGCCCGCTATACGGCACTCAAGGACTTGCTGTCGCAGTCCACAAACACCTCCGTGACGTTCTCGTTGGCTCAGCAGGCAGAGTGGGAATCCATCCTCGGCGCGGTCAACCAAGGCTCCTTCGTGATCGCTTCTGGCTTGCTAGACGGGTTCAAGAGAAAGTACCCTAACACCGTGAGAGACTCCCGCGTCGTGCAATACACCGACAAGATTTCCAACGGACTCAATCGATGACAGGTGTCAAACGGTGGATGCTCACCGTGCTGCTGGCGGGTATGAGTTCCCTTCTTGGGGCCCAAACCACCTTCTGGGACGATCCGGAAACCTTGGGCTTCAAAGCCTCCGCCTTTCCCGTCACCGTGGGGAACGCCCAGGAGGCCGGCGCTTTCTGGCAGGTGAAGGCTGGCGTGGAGGGAGGC
This sequence comes from Spirochaetales bacterium, assembly GCA_037142615.1. GTDB lineage: Bacteria > Spirochaetota > Spirochaetia > JABEVK01 > JABEVK01 > JAIFLN01. The sequence goes on from JBAXAI010000001.1 coordinate 195,918, forward strand.
TGGCCACAGTATTACCTGGCTTTCGTCCACCGTCATCTGGGTGACCAGACATGGTCGGCTCCCCGAAATGTGCTCGGGCCCTTCACGCTGACCGGCGGCGATTCCCAGTTCTATTCGGCGCTTTGGACCGCCTCGGGCGATCTCTGGGTGGCGGCGCTGGACAAAGAGGGCCAGGTTACTATTTTTCGGTCGAAAGACCAGGGGAACACCTTTGCTTCCGAAGACGTGCTGACCAGCCCGCGAACACAAACCCTTCTGGTTCCTCGGTTGTTTCTCAACGCCGCCGATGAACCCCTTCTTGTTGTCAACGAGGCCGACGACGTGAGTATCCGCCTTTCCTCGGCCCTTTTTCACGGGGGAGTCTGGAGCGACTTGAAGCCGTTGGCCCCGGCCAGCGAAACGCTCAGCAGTTATCAGATTTCGGTCTCGGCTCACGGAAGCGTGCTCACGGCCGTCTACCAGAGCCCCAACAGCCGCAACAACTACCAGATCTACCGGCGGGACTCGCTCGACGGGGGTCTGAGCTGGGGACCCTCGGTGCTGCTTTCCGACTTTGACCCGACGGTGAATCCGGACCTTTACGACAACCAGCGGCCGAACGCCCTTTGGTACAAGGACCGCCTCTACGTCGTTTGGGAGCGCAAGACCGCCGGTACGCAGACCCTGCTGCAGTGGCTGGCCTTCGACAATGCCGGCAAAGTCGTTCCCGGTTCGGCGCGCGAACTCACCACGAACGACTATTCTTCGCGCAATCCCCAGTTGTTCAGTTTTGGCGGCCGCCTGCAAATGACCTGGTTTGAGAACCAGAGCCGCGCCTACAATCAAACGCTGGCAACCTGGAACGCCGAGGTTGCCAGCTTCACCTCGAAAGTGCTTTCTGACAGCCCCGGCAACAACTACCTCGGTCAGGCTATCGGCCTTGGTAGCGATCTTTACGTGTTCTGGCAGTCAGTTTTTGGCTCAGGAACAGCGGCGACTTCTCAGGTAGTGGTGAGGGGACCAGACCTCCGCGTCGCCGCGCCAACCATTGTGCCGGTAAACTTCCTCGCCGGCCGGGCTTCCAGTAACGCCGACTTCCGGGTCCAGATTTTGTACCCGCGCGATATCTCGGGAATCACCGGAGCCAGTTGGTCATTTGGCAAGGATTCTGCTCAGGTTCCGGAACCCGTCGTGACTCTGACCGGGAAGGACCCGACTCTGGTCGTCCATGACAGCTTGGAGGGCGAAACGTGGCTGGCTGTGCGCGTACGGGACTTGGCCGGCAACTGGTCAGCTCCCGCCCTTCAGAAACTGGTGCTCGATTTGACTCCCCCTGGTTCGGTGCTTTTCCGCCTTCCGGCGGTGGATACCGAAGGCTACCTGACCTCGAACACGTTTGACCTGTCTTGGGACACCTCGACCGGCGAGACTTCGGCCTGGTCCTGGCGTTTGGACCGCATCGGCGATTTTGCTGTACCGGCGACCCTCCAGAAACTGAAACTCGACCGGGCTCCGCTCACCCCGACGGGAGCGGTTGCCCAGTTCTCGAGAACCAACCTGGAAGACGGCGTGTGGAGCCTGACGGTTGCGGCCTTCGACGAAGCGGGAAACCAGGGGCCTTCCTCCAGCTTCTTTTTCCGCCTCAACAAGTACAAGCCCTTCACGCTGATCAACCGGGTCGTGATCTCCGAGGACGACTTCCAGCGCTTCACCCTCGAGCTCCAGGGCCTCGGCTTCACCGCTGGGGGGCGAGTGACCACCGTGGTTCTGGACCGCGACGGCAAAGCTCCCTGGGACTATCAGCTTGCGCCGGCGACACTTACCAACACGGTCATCACGGCCCGGGCGGCAGATCTGCAACAGGGGGTCTACCGCATCGGAGTGCTGCACAGCGTCCGCGGTCCCACGTTCGCCACCAAGACGCTGCAAGTCGGTCAGAACGGCACCGTGAAGCTCGGGGACTTCCGAAACCTGGATGAGACGGTCTGGGAGTTCTTCCGCGGAGTTGCAGTCTACTTCTCGGTCAATACCGCGTTCTTCTGGGTCGTAGTCGCCTTCCTTGCGCTGGCGATTGCCTTCTCGGCGAGGCAATTGGGCCGGGTATGGACCGAGATGCGCCGGGTTGACCGTCAGGCAAACGACCTGTTTACCGATACCTATAGCAAGAGAGCCGAACTGAGCAAGATCGCCTCACTTGGCAGGAGAGTTTCCATGCAACGCAGAGGCCTTGGCCTGACCATCAAGTTCGCAGCCTCGATTCTCGCCTTGACCATCGCCGTCATCCTCATGCTGGCGCTCGTCCTTGGCTTCGTGATCACCGAGAACTCGCGGACCAGCCTGGGGAACGCGCTTCAGCAGCGGGCCGATGTGCTCCTCGAAGGAATGGTTTCGGGGGCGAGGTCCAACCTGCCTACGGCCGAAAACAACCTGTCGGAGCTCATCCTGCTGCCCTCGCAGATCGCGTCGATGCGCAAGGATGACCGTCATTTGGACGCGATTTTTGCTACCATTACAGGACGAATCAACCGTGAGCCAGGCAAGAAACCGGGGTATTCGTACCTCTGGTCGACAAACGATCCCGACTATCTCAAAAAGATTGATACCCCGCAACTCAATCGTGGCGTGTCGACCTGGAAGTCGACCGACGCAGTCGAAAAGGCCTACCGCGAACTGCAGACTTCGCTCAATCAACGGGCCCGCCAACAGGTCGGCGACTTGACAACGCAGGTCGATGCGCTCAACAAGCAGATTGTCGACTACAAGGGTTCTGTCACCGACGCCAAGTACCTCGACCTCACAGCCAGTGTCGGCGATCTCAAGACACAGATCGCCACCCAGCTCGCTACGGTCGGAAAAGAGAGCTACACGGAGCCGAAGTACGACACTGCGACGTTGCTCACCAACCCGATAACCCGCTTTGACTTCTACAAACCAGTTCTCTATTACTCCGAGGGCGACAACGAGAACTTCGTCAAGGGTCTTGTCCGGCTGGAAGTCTCTACCGAGTCGATTGTCCGCGACATCACGACCGCACAGCAGAACCTCGTGGTGACCACGTTGATCATCGCTTTGGTGGCCCTTTTCCTCGGCCTTATCGGTGCATTGGTGCTGTCACGCATTACGGTCGGTCCGATCCGACTCCTCGCTGATGGCGTGAAGGTGATCCGCGACACCGAAGACAAAACCCTGCTCGAAGGCCACGTGATCCGCGTGAACACTCGCGACGAGCTGTCGGAACTGGCCCAAGCGATTAACCAGATGACGCGCGGGCTGGTCGATGGTGCCAACAAGACCCAGGACCTCACCAAAGGAAAAGTCGAGCAGAAGACCCTTTTCATCCCGCTCGACAAGGACGACGACGACCAGAAACTCACAACGTTCCACCGGGATCTACCGGACATCGAGGTGTTCGCGTACTACGAGGGCGCCAAGCTTGTCTCGGGGGACCTCTACGAGTTCCGTCAGCTTGACACCCGGGACGGTAGGAACCTGAACTCCCCGTGGTACGGAATCATGAAGGGTGACGTGTCGGGCAAGGGCGTCGAAGCGGGCATGATCATGGCCATCGCCGCCATGTTCGTCACGACCTTCTTCCGCAAATGGACCGAGTCCCGCGACGCGAAAGACACCAAAATTGACAGCCTGCTCTACCAGGTCAACGATACCCTCGAGCCTATCCTTGCCGAGGCTGGGCGTGGTCTTTTCGTGGCGCTGAACATTGGCGTGCTCAACACCAAAACCGGACACCTTCGTTATGGTCAGGCCGGTGACAACATTCTGCACGTTTGGCGTGGAAGAGAAGGGCGCTACGAAACCGTACCGCTTCCCAACACCATTTCGGTCGGCGCCATGCCGACCTCCATGCATCGCAACGACTTGAAGTACGCCAACCGCGACCTGGCAATCGAGGTCGGCGACACACTGCTGTATTTCACCGACGGTATCGAAGAAAGTCAGAGCCACTACCGCGATGCCAACTGGCACGAGGTCGCCTACTACAACCCTGAGGATCCCACCACGGTTGCCCCCCCCGGTTCACGGCGGGAAGTGCAGGTAGAAGGGGCACCAGAAGGGGTGAGGCGGACCGTTCAGGCCCAAGGGACCGAAGACTTCAGCCCCGAACGCATGCAGGCCGTGATCGAAGCCTTCTACCGGCGTGAGGTTTACGAACTCCGCAAGAAGAACAGCCCGGACCCGAACCTCGTCTACCATTTTGACTTCACCGGTTGCGACGGTTCGGCCAAGCAGCTCGTGACGGCGCTGATTTCGATCGACCGGATTTTCCGTCTGGTCCCCGACCCGAAGGCAACCGAAGAGGACCGCATTCAACTCGACCTTGTCGAAGACGCGTTCCTGAGAACTCATTTCGCGGAATACGAGCGATACTTCCGCGACGGTTACCAGACCTACGAGAAGGCCGACAAAGCGAAAGGGGATCTCGCCGACGCCGAAGGCAACAAACTCGTCGGTGGCAAGCGCGTCATTCAGGACCCCGCCTACATCTGGTATAACCACCTCAAGGAAGACCATCAGTTCGACGACCTGACGCTGCTGGCGATTCGGCGCAAATGAGCCGTGCCCTGCTGCTGGGGTTGTCACTTTTTCTGTCATCGCTGGCGAGTGGCCAGGACTCGGCACACCAATTTCAGCTGAGAAATGGAGATACCGACCAGCTTCTCCTCTATTGGCTCTTGGATTCGTCGCCGGTGACGCAGACGACCCTGCAAAGTCGGCTCGACAGCGCCCCCGTAGCGCAGCGTCCTCTGGCGCACGGTGAAACCAGTCTGTTGGAGTACCGCGCTGACGAAACCCTTTTGCTTTGTTTTGTTCCTTGGAATCAGTCTCCAGGTTACCAGGATGAGCTGATCGGGGCCGCCGTGAGGGTCAAGACCCTGACTCCTGGCAAGCAGATTTCGTTCAACCACCAGGCCTGGGACTCAACACCCAGTGTGCAACTTCGTGCCAGCCTTCAGGACTGGGGTCTCACCACGGGGACCTTGGCCCTTGACGGCAAACCGGGGGACTGGGCCGGCCTCCCCACCATGGCACGCTTCGGTGGAGGATTCCCTGAAGGAAGCCCGGCTTCGGTTCAGTTTGCTGTTACTGACCAGGCACTCTGGTTCCATTTTGTTGATCGAGCCAAGCCGGTTGCTGTCACCTGGGTTCTCAAGGCAGGCAACCGCTGGTGGGAAATCGCTTCCGCCGGAGCAGAGGGCCGGGTCTGGCTGTTTGGCCCCGAGCTCCCCAAGGGCCTTGCCGTGGGAACCCGCTTGCGCGCTGGAAACGATCTCGAGGGGTGGATTGTCTTGGATCGCCTGCCCGAGGCGGACCGTACGGCTCTGCTTGGCTCAACCCTTGAGTTCCGTCGCCTTGTCGAAAACGGCGCATCTGCCGATAATGCCCTCATGACAGAGTTTTCGTTGGCAGAGCTTCCATGAGTCGTGGCCGTTTCTTTTGTGAACATTGCGGCGCTCAGGTTCCTCTGGAAGTTTCGACCTGCCCCAAGTGTCATCGCGGTTTCGGCGATGTTCTGTGTCCGCGGTGCCAACATAGCGGACCTTCACCGACCTTTGTCAACGGCTGTCCGTCATGTGGTTATCTTTCCGTGGCCCCCGAAAGGGCCAGTGCTCGTTCCTCACGCTTTGTTCCTGCCATGACGGTGCTGTTGATTTTGCTCGCAGCTGCGGCCGTGGTCGCTTGGGTGGTTCGCCGATGAAAAAGACTTGTGCCCGGGGGCTTTGGATCTTCGCGCTGGGGCTTTCGTTGGCCTGCGTGGCACCAGCCCAGACCAAGGTTCCCTTGGTAGCGGGCTTTGACGTGTTCAAGCTGGGCATGCCTCTGACCGAGCTCAAGGCAGCGCTGAAGAACAACTCTTTTTTTCTGTACGAGGGAGATCCCGACGTGACATTGCTGTCGCGGCCTAACACCAGCCTGATCGATGTGCCGGGCATCACGTATTTTTCCCGTGGGGTATTTCAACTGCTTGACGGCACTTTGTACAGCATCACGCTGGAACTGAATCCGGTGCAGCTCGACTACTTCGCCATGTACACGACGTTGAGCAAAAAATACGGGGATCCGGTTGCTCTCGACCCCTCGATCGCGCGGTGGGAAACTCCGGCGGTGCGCCTGACCTTGGAGCGCCCATTGACGGTGAAGTACCTCGATATGCCCCGCTTTGTCGCCTTGCAGAAGAGTGGGACTGCCCAGAAAGCCCTTCAGAACCTGACCCGGGAGAAATTTCTTGAAAACTTTTAGTGTCCTGCTGGCCTCCTTGAGCCTGCTCCTGACGGCGTGCAACGCCTCTTCGTTGCCGGTACGTGACTTGACCGTAGGAAAGGTGGTTTTTCGCACCGAAATCGCTTCGAACCCCGCCGAACGCGAGCGCGGACTCATGCAAAGGGCAACGCTGCCCGAAACGAGCGCCATGCTTTTCGTGTTTCCGGAAGAAAGCCAACGGGTTTTTTGGATGAAGGATACGCCCCTCCCGCTCTCTATCGCCTACATCAGCAAGCAAGGGGTTGTCAAAGAGATCCTCGACATGGCGCCCTTTTCGCTGGCAGCGGTACCGTCACTTCACGCGGTGATGTACGCTCTCGAGGTGAATCAAGGTGCGTTCACGCGCCTGGGCGTCCACGTTGGCGACCAAATGAACCTCGACGGTCTCAAGGGGCTTTCGGAAGCTCGCTGAAGAGGTCGAAGGTCGGGTCAGCCAAGTTCCCACCTAGCGCCAAGTTCCCCGGGTTCAGCAGGATTTCGACCTTCTTTTCCATCTTGTCGAGTTCTTTCTCCAGACCCTGTGCCAGCTGGATGCCTTCCTCAAACTGTGCCAGCGCCGCATCCAAGGGCGTGGCAGGCGACTTGATCGAGGCAGTCAGTTGCTCGAGCCGAGTCAGTCGTTCCTCAAAGCTTTTCATCTTCAATCTCCTTGACCTGGACCAAGGCCCGGCCGCGATGGAATCTTATCGTCAACGGGTCGCCGGCTGTCAGGCGGTCAACGCCTGAAACGGGCGTGCCCTGCCGATCCGTAACCAGGGCGTAGCCTCGCTCAAGAACCGCGAGCGGGCTCAGAGCTTCCAGCGTGGCCTTCTGATGGTTGACCTGCACCCGTACTTCGGCCAGTCGCTGCGCCAAAGCGCCAAGCAGGTCTTCTTTGGCGTCGTCAAAGCGCTGATAGGTTGGCTGCAAGACCCGGCGAAGGGTTTCTTCCAGCCGCTCCGGCCGATAGTCGGTCAGGGCCAGTCGCGTTCGCTCCAGTCGGGACCTGATCAACTGCGCCAGATCCGTTCGGGTTGAGGCCAACGCAGGCCTTAACACCGACCAAGTCCGAGCCAAGGTTTCGGCTGCTGCCGTGGGGGTCGGGCACCGGAGGTCGGCCGCCAGGTCGCTCAGCGGATTGTCGATCTCATGACCTACGGCAGAAATAACGGGCAACCGGCAAGCGGCAATACTCCGGACCACCGCTTCGTCAGAAAACGGCAAAAGATCTTCGACGGCGCCACCACCCCGACCCACAACCAGGACGTCTGCCAAGGCCTGCACCGAGACGTAGTCGATCATCGTGGCAATCTGTCTGCCCGCCTCGGCCCCCTGGACGAGCACTGGAAACACCCGGATCTTGGCGGTGACACGGTGATGCTGAAAGATGCGGAGCATGTCTTGCAGGGCTGCGCCTCCGGGGCTGGTGACGAGCCCTATCACGGCCGGAGCGAGGGGAATGGGCCGCTTCCGTTCGGCGGCAAACAGCCCCTCGGCATCCAGGCTCCGCTTGAGGCGTTCCAGCCTGGCCAGCAGGTCCCCGAGCCCCAAGGGCTCAATCGTGGCGACCACCAGTTGGTACGAACCTTGGGGCTCGTAGACCGACAGCCGGCCCGAAATGCGTACCTTTTGGCCATCTTCCGGGACGAAGGGGGTCCCTCGTGCATTCCAAGCGAACCATACGACTTTGACAACGGCCTTTTCGTCTTTCAGTGAAAAATACAGGTGTTTGCCGGCCGTGGTCCTCAGGCCGGTGATCTCGCCCTCGACGACAAGGCTGGTCAAGCCGGTTTCTAGCAGGTCTTTGATCAGCGCAGTCAGACCAGAAACCGAGAGCACTCCAGTGGGGGCGGGCATGGGCTCAGCTTAGCGTTTTTTCTTGCCAAACGCAACAAATCTGACGATGATAGGGGTGCATGAAAACGCTGGTCCTGCTCGCCCATTTTCACCGATCCCCGTTCCTGAACCACCTGTGGGATGGGCTGACTTCCACGAACAGGATCCGCCATTCGCTGCAGAACGTACTTCCCGACTCTCCGTGCGTAGAAGTCGGTCCCTTTGCAACCCTTGTGGAGTACTTCCGGGCCCTCGCAACCGCCGCAGCAGGCTTCGAGGAAGTTGTGCTCGCGAGCGCCGATACGCCTTTCCTACGTGGCGATACCGGACTGGAGTTGTTGGAACTTCACCGGCGTTACCAGGCCGACTACACCTTTGCTGACGGCTTTCCCATTGGTCTCACCCCCGAGATCTTTCACCCTCGCATCCTTGCCGTTTTGACCGAATGGAGCCGTGATCGAGGTGGACCTCCAACCCGCGAGTCTTTCTTTCAGGTTCTTTCTCACGACATCAACCGCTTCGACGTTGAGACCCACCTGTCCCCCGTTGACCTTCGGACTCAGCGCTTGTCGCTGACGGCAAATTCGGCACGCGGAATCCGGCTTCTTGAGCGCGTCAAGCCATGGATTTCTCTGCCTATCAAAGAGATGCTCCAAAAGATCGCCTCGGAGGGATCTTTGCTCCGGACGCTTCCGGCCACGCTACTCGTGCAGGTAACCAACGGCGTTCGCCAGCTTCCGGTTTGGTCCCCCCAGGGTCAGTTCGATCCAAGTGCGCTCACGCGTCGTGACTTTCTTGAGCGCGAAGCGTGGAACCAACTGCTCGATCGAATGCTGGCGTTTGCCGGCGACCTTACGGTATTGCCTGCTTTTTGGGGCGAACCTTCGCTTCACCCGCAGATTGCCGGCCTTCTGACTGATGCCCTGGCCAAGTCTGGACTTTCGCTTTGCATTGAAACCTCCGGGTTGGGTTGGAACGAGGCGGATCTCGTAGCCCTGGAAAAAGTTGCCGACGGAAAGATCGACTGGATCGTCGAACTGGATTCCTTGGAAGCCAACACGTATGCCCGTCTCCGAGGCCCCGGTTTCGAGGAGGCGCTGGCAACCACGAACCGGCTTCTGGAGCTTTTTCCGGGCCGGGTTTGGCCTCAGACGGTCCGCATGCGCGACAACGAAGCAGAAATGGAGGCGTTCTACAAGTTCTGGAAGGCGAAAGCAGGTCAGGTCGTTCTCCAGAAACACAATCACTTCGGAGGTCGGTTGCCGTCTCTGAAGCCGGCCGACCTTTCGCCCTGGGCTCGACACCCCTGTTGGCACGCCGCCCGGGATCTCGCCATTTTTCTCGACGGAACCACCGTTGTTTGCCGGGATGACTACGAACGGACACAAAGCCTCGGCAACGCCTATGTCCAAACCCCTGCCGAACTTTGGCAGGCTGGGGAGGCCCTGTTCGCCTCGCACCTGCAACAATCCTATCCCCCGGTCTGCCGGAACTGTGATGAGTACTACACCTTCTTCTTCTAGGCCTCCGTACACCGTGATCGGTACAGCGGGGTTGCCGCCTTCTGCCCAGCGGTTTGAACAGAAGGTCAGTCTGGTCGTGCTGGGGCGCGACAGCTGGTTGTTCCGTGCCGGTGTGCTCGAGGACTTCTACCAGCTTGGGTTCGCAGAAATCCTCTGCGTCGAGACGGCACCGCTCAAGTACGAGCCCGAGGAACTCCTCGGGAGGTTTCCCGGACTTCGCCTTCTTGTCCTTCAGAATGAGGTGAGTACGGGCGAGAAGATCAATCTCGCGGCACTCGAGATCCATTGGCCTCGTTTCCTTGTGCTGTGGGACGATCAGAAAATCCCTGAGCCCGGACTTCACACCAAGATCAGCAAGTTTTGGCAGGACAACACCATGATGCTCCTGGCGCCCGAGCTTCGTGACAGCGACGGCAAGGAAATTCCCGGTGTGCTCGTGCCAAGTCTTGACGGCAACCATCTGCGCATGCTGACGCTTCCGGGCGAGGAAGAACTCGTCGAAACTCTCTTTACCCAGGATTTTACCGGCCTGTATGACCGTGAGAAGTTCTTGCGTTCCGGGGGGTTTGACCCCAAGATCCGCGAACCCTACTGGCAAAGGGCCGACTGGGGAGTGCGCTGCCACCTGTGGGGCGAAGCCGTTGCGCTGGGGCGGGTCTTCCGGGTGGACCTCCGTACGCCCTGGGTTCCCGAAGATCAGTCGGCCCGCTCCGGCAGCCTCCGGTTCTACGCCAAGAACTTGGCCTTGAGGTTCTCGGGTGACCACGCCGTGCTTCCGTGGGACCGGTTTGGCCGTTTTTGGCGCCAGTCAGGGTCGACCCTTTGGGCGTGCCTCGCTGAGTTCCGCGAGGTAAGGGCTTGGGTTCACTCCCATCGTTACCGCTTTGTGGCCGACGCCAAGATTCTTGTCGAGAGCTGGGGGAGTTCGTCGTGACTGCGGTCTTCCTGCAGGTGCGCCTGAGTTCGCAACGGTATCCGCGAAAGGCGCTGGCCCTCCTGGGGGATCGGACCGTCTTTGAACGGTGTCTGCAAGCCCTGTCCGCCGTCAAGACGGCGTTGCATGTTGTGGTCACCGAACCACAAAGCCTCGCCGAACTGAGCCCGCTTGCCCGGGCCCTCGGTTGGGACGTATTCAGCGGACCCGAGGACCACGTTCTCGAGAGGTTCGTCTTGGCGGCGCGCGAGTTTCGCGTGACGACCGTAGTACGGGCCACGGGGGACAATCCCCTTGTGTCGGCCCATCTGGCCAATCTTCTGCTGGCCCGGCACTTGCGCAAAACATCGCAGTACTCGGGATTTCAAGGTGGGCCTCTGGGCAGTGGTGTCGAGGTCCTGGACGTCGCCGCCCTGGAAACGGCGCTGGCCTCGCAACCGGACACCCACGAGGCCGAGCATGTCAGCCCGTTCCTTTACCGACGTCCCCAGGCGTTTCGAATTGACCGACCTCCCGTGCCCAAGAAGTTCAGGCACCCGGAGGGTAGTATCACCCTCGATACTCTGGATGACGGCGCCTATTTGGAAGCGCTGTGGACCGAACTGAACCCGATCGCTCCGCCGGAACTGGAGGCCGTGATTCCATGGCTCAAGACGCATCCCCGCTAAGGCCACGGGTGGTCCTCATCCCGAACACCTTGGTGTCACAGGGCATGGGCCACCTCAAGCGGTGCGCCTCGGCCGCAGAGGCCGTGAAAGAGGTCGCGCTGTGGTTCTGCCTCGACCCGGTGTTAGCCGGGGGGCCCACCTTCGACCCTGAGCAGTTGCAACTTTGGGTTGGCAGCCTACCGACACTGGCGCAGTGGCCCGATTCCTGGGTCGCTGAAGTGGCTGTCCTCGACTTTCAGCGTACCTCTCCTGCCTTGCTTGCTTGGGTGGCCCGGCGCGCCAAGGTTGTCGTTGGCTGGGATGAAGGCGGCAAGGCACGGTTGAAGTTTCCGTTTCTCGTCGACTCACTGCCTCACCAAACCCTGCCGGCTCCCAACCTGAAACATCCCGGTCTGCTTGGCTATCCTTCCGGTGCTTCGGTACCCGGCGAAAGGTTTCACCGTCCGATCCGAAGGGTCGTTGTAAGTTTCGGCGGGGCAGACCCGTTGGGTCTCACCGTCACCTTTTGCCGGTTTTGGTCTCAACTGGCCGACCGTCCTGCTTGGGAACTTACCGTTGTCCGCGGTCCCCTGGCCCGGTTCGAGTTGGCAGCCGTTTTCCCCGTTGTCGACAATCCTCCCGACTTGCCTCGTTTGCTAAGGGAGGCCGATTTGGTGATTACCTCGTGGGGTCTGACCGTTTTGGAGTCTCTGGCGGCGGGAACTCCCGTGCTCCTGCTCAATCCCTCGCGCTACCACGATGGGTTGGCACGCGCGGCCGGGCTTGCCCGTTTTGGTGTACTCCAGCCACGTGCCAAGGCGTTCCGCGATGCTCTCGGCTTGGCTCCAGCGGCTTCCGAAGCTGCTTGCGCCCGCCTGTTGCCCGAACCAGCCTCATCCTCGGACTACTGGGGAACTTTCGGCGGCACCCCAGCGCGTTGTCCGGTTTGCGGCACAACCGGGCACGCGGTTTTCGCCCGGACACCGCACAAGTCGTTTCACCGTTGTCGTACCTGCTCGCTTGAGTTCCTGTCTGTTTACCAACTTGCGCCGAAAGTTTACTCCGACGCTTATTTCTTCGAGGATTACCAAGCGCAGTATGGCAAAACCTATCTCGAAGATTTCGCCCACATCTCCTCGCTTGGTTCCGAGCGCCTGAGCTTTGTCACCAAAAAGCTCGGAATCCGGCCCGGCATTGTCTTTGACGTCGGCTGCGCTTTTGGTCCGTTCCTCGCGGCCGCTTCGAAAGAGGGCCTGCGCCCTTTCGGCGTCGACATTGCCGCGTCAGCCATCCGGCACGTCACCCAAACGCTGGGGTTTCCTGCCGTCCAGGCTTCTTGGCTCGATTTCGTTTGGCAAGACGCATTTCCAGGAGCTCCCCAGCCCGACCTGCTGACGATGTGGTACGTCATCGAACACTTTTCCGACCTCGATTCTGTGCTAAGAAAGGTCAGTGCGGTCTTGGCAACCGGCGGTACCTTCGCCTTCGGCACGCCCAACGGTTTGGGAATGACCCGTCGTTTCCGGGGTACGAAGTTCTGGGACGAGAGTCCCGACGACCACTTTTCTGTTTGGAACCGCCGGTCCGCGAGACGAATCCTGAGAAAGTACGGTTTTGACATCCTCGGCTTTCGAAATACCGGACTCCACCCGGAGCGCTTCCCAGGAATCGGACCAGGTCGCGACTGGCGGTACCACGTCGTCGCTTGGCTGGGCAAGCGGCTGGGGTGGGGCGATACGTTTGAAGTCTACGCAAAAAAATCCAGGGAGTTGAAATGAAGCGATTTGTCTTGTTGCTCGGCGGAGGTCGAATGCAGCTTCCCGCGCTCGAGGGTGCGCACAAGCTGGGACTCGGTGTTGTTTGTTTCGACGCGAAAGCTGACGTCCTTGCCCGTCCGTTGGCTGACCATTTTGTCGTCTGCGATATCAGCCAGAAAGATGCGTGCCTTGAGGCGGCAAAGCAAGCCACCAAGCAGTTTCCCCTTCATGGGGTCCTGACGGTGGGCACCGACTTCTCGACGACAGTAGCTTGGGTCGCTGTCGGGCTCGGGCTCCCTGGCATTCCCTACGAAGTTGCCCAAAGGGCCAAAGACAAAGGGCTCATGCGGGCCTGTTTCGCCGAGAACGGCGTCGCGTCGCCTCGGTATCACGTTTGGACCAAGGAAGTCGGCACAGACTTCCAGCCGTCGTTCGGACTTCCGTGCGTCGTCAAACCTGCTGACAGCATGGGCGCAAGAGGTGTGCGTCTCGTAACCTCGAACCAAGAGCTTGCGGTGGCACTCGACGAGGCTTCCGGCCACTCTCCCACGGGACGAGTCATCGTGGAGCAATTCATCGACGGCCCTGAGTTCTCGCTTGACTCGATTGTCCGCGACGGAAAACTGCACCGGATGGGCCTTGCCGATCGGCATATTGTTTTTTCGCCGTACTTTGTCGAAATCGGCCACACCCTTCCATCGCGCTTCGGGCCCGAGGTGATTGAGTCGCTTTGGGTCGAGTTCGAGAAAGGAGTCCGTGCCCTCGGGATCCGCAATGGCGCAGCCAAGGGCGATGTCAAGCTTTCCTCTTCAGGACCCATGATCGGCGAAATCGCCGCGCGGTTGTCGGGCGGCTTTATGTCCGGCTGGACCTACCCATTGTCTTCGGGTCGTGATCCCACGCTCTGGGCCCTGGAAACCGCGCTGGGAGAGCCCTTGACGCCGCAGGCGGAAGACAAGCGTTCTCCCGTCGTCGAGAGGGCGTGGATCAGCATTCCAGGCCTCCTGCGCAACATCGGAGACTTGGAAGCCGTGCGTCGTATTCCGGGCGTCGCAGAAGTCTTTGTTAACCTGAGGCCTGGCCAAACGATGAGTTTTCCCAGGAACAACGTCGAAAAAGCCGGCAATCTCATCTGCACCGGTGCTACTTTCGAACTGGCAGAAACCTCCGCCCGCCGGGCCCGAAATCTGCTTTCGCTCGACCTCGGACCCAACCAGAGGCTCACAGACGCCTTTTTGGCGGATGATGACCAACCGTGGTGGTTTGAGGGCGCAGCCTCCTGCGATCCGGCCCACTGGTGGGAACGCTCGGCATCCGAGGGCTGGCAGGATCCCTACGGCAACACGGTTGCTGAGTTGCTCCGAGCGGCGGGCCTCGAGGCTGACAAGGCAAACCTCTCGCCCCGTGAAACCCGTGCCTACTTCAAGGGGGGCCTTCAAGGTCTCAACTACGTCCGGGCGAGCCAGAAAAGCTTGTGAGAACTCTGGCGTTGTCGCTTTTGTTGTTCGCTTCGGCCTCGTTGGCGTCGCAGCAACCCGCCGGAGTCTCGCTCCAGGACTTTGCAACCCAGGCCGGTGCTCAATTGTGGACAGATCCTTGGCGCGGCGTTGCCTTGCTTCAAACCGAAAACCGGACCCTTTCTGTCGATTTTGCGACGGGCCTTGGTCTCGGGGATGGTGAACAGGAGTTCCAACTCCAGCCACTCGCCGCCTCTGCCTCCGGGCCCCTGCTGGCAAGGGCCGACGCGGACCGGCTCCGCGACTGGTTTCGCCAGACCTCGGGCGGCGGTCCCCCAAAACCTGGTCCCGACCCGGTTGTCGCCGAGGCCCCCATCAGGCAAGATTCCCATCGCCGGGTCCAGGTGATCGTTCTCGATGCAGGCCACGGAGGCAACGATCCGGGCAGCATTGGCCGCCACGAAATCGACGGCAAAACCGTGGTACTAAAGGAAAAAGACCTTACCCTCGCTGTCGTGCTCGAGACAAACCGCCTCCTGCAGGAAGCGTTTCCAGACCGCACCATTGTACTGACCAGGGCAACTGACACGTATCCCACGCTGGAAGAACGGGTGAGGAAGGCCCATGCCCAGAAACTCGGTCCTCACGATTCGATTCTCTTTTTGTCGGTGCACTTCAACGCTTCCCTCAATGCGAAGGCGCGAGGGTTGGAGTTCTGGTACGTGCCTCAGGAGTTCGAGCGCGAGGTTATCGCGGCGCACGATGTTCCAGAATCGGTATTTCCAGTCCTCAATTTGATGGTCGATCAGGAGTTCAAGAAGGAAAGCCAGGACCTAGCCCAAGACCTCGCCCAGGGGCTGGCCGCCGAACTGGGCGATGACCAGATCCAACGGGGTCTCAAGGAGAATCCCTGGTTTGTGGTCCGCATGGCCCGCATGCCAGCCGTCCTGGCAGAACTCGGTTTTATCACCAACGCCGACGAGGCGAAGAGTCTGACCGAGCCCTCATACTTGAAGCAGTTGGCACACGGCCTCTATACTGGACTGGCTTCTTTTATCCGCACCTATGAGGACGTTCCATGAGAATTGACCGTGTTGCCTTCTGGATCGGGAGCAGTCTTGTGTTGTTTCTGCTTGCTTCCTTGGCACTCTATCTGTTTGTTCCCAGGAGCCTGGCCAGGACCGTTCTTTCGTTTCCCGAGGACATTACCGGGAAGCTTGTTCCCGAGGTTCGCTTCTTGCCCTTCACATGGGAAGAAGAACACAACGTACGCTTGTTGGTGAACGAAGTCGTCCTCGGCCCGGCCCGGCATAATCACCAGCGACTTTTTTCGCGGCAGGCCTCCGTTAGGTCGGTTCTCGTGCGGTCGGGCGTGATTTACGTGGATTTGGAGAAAGCCTCTTTTATTCCCGACCCTGATGTATTATACTCACCCCAAAGGTCCTTGGATGTCCTTGAGAAGACTGTATTGGACAACTTCCGTAATTTGTCGTCGGTTCAGATTTCCGTCGATGGGCTCCAGCCACTCGATAAATCTCGTTGACAAAGAAGGGAGCATCCATATAATGAAAAATGACATTCCAAGGTAAATTTAAGGAGCACTGGATGAAAAGGTTTTTCACGATTCTGGGTGTGGCTCTGTTCCTGGCTAACAGTGGAGCCTTTGCAGAACAAGCTACCCTCATCGATTTTGCGAAGTTGGTCGGGTCGGGCGACACTGGCCTCCACGCCGCCACAGCGATCGACTACTCGCGTCAGGCAGGTTCTGCCTATAGCGCCGAAGACAAGGTGAAGATGAAGATCTCCTTGGCAATCCCCAGTTGGGAGATTTCCTTGGCATCGTCGGCTCGTTCCGTCGAAAACCAGACTCTTTCTTACATCACCGCTGCTCCGGTCAAGGCTGATGCAGCGAAGTACGCCGGCGAGACGGTCATGGGTGTGCGGATTCACTTCCCCACCTACGGAGTCAACTCGTTTGCCGTCATCCGCCCACCTTTCACCATTCCCGCTTATGCGACGATGGAAGGTGACCAGAATGCCAAGGCCGGTGCTCAGTTTGATGGCTATGGCGTGATCAAGAACGTGGGCGTTGTCAAGTCGCTTCAGATCAACGTTCTCGGACGTAATTTCCCCAACGGTCTTTCACTTCTTTTGGAAGACGAGCTCGGTCAAGAACAGGAAATCTTCATGGGTTACCTGAACTTCGACGGCTGGAAGTCGCTGACTTGGAATAATCCTGACTACCAACAGTCTGTCCGCAACCGCGAACTCAAGGTGAATGCGTTGTACCCCCGCTCGGCTCCGTTCCTGAAGCTCAAGGGCATCGTGGTTCGTCGTGACGCGGCTCAGGACGGCGGTGACGTGGTTTCCTACATCAAGGATATCAAAGTCATCTATGACTTGGCTGTTGTCGATCGCAACGCCGACGTGGACGATGAAGCAATCTGGGGTATCCTGAAGCAGCGCGAAGAGTCGCAGCGCAACTTCGAACTTGCCCGCCTCGGCAACCTTCAGGTTCTCCGATCGCTGGAAGAAAAGAAGAAGGCGAGCGAATCTGGCTTCGACAGCGCTGCTCCTGCTGCAGCTGCCGCGACCAAGTAAACCTGTCTTGATCGAGAGGGTCGGCTGTTTCAGCCGGCCCTTTTTTTTTTGGAGTTTCGATGACAACGCTGCAATACACCGCTAACTCTACCGGGCTGTCCACCTCACAAGTGGGTGCCGTCCTGGAGTTGCTCTCGCAAGGACACACAGTTCCTTTCCTTGCCCGCTACAGAAAAGAAGCCACTGGCAATTGCGATGAGGTACAAATCGCCGCGGTGGAAGAGGCTTCGTTGCGCTTCGAGGCTCTCGAAAAACGGCGGCAGACGATTCTGCTGTCGTTGAAAGAGCAAGGGCTCTGGACCGCCGCGTTGGAGGCTTCGCTACTGGTCGCACCCAACCTTGCAACCCTGGAGGATCTTTATCTTCCGTACCGCCCCAAGCGGAAGACCCGGGCCAGCCAGGCGCGCGAGGCGGGGTTCGGTGAACTAGCCGACTGGCTATGGACCAAAGGCACGCTGCAACCGGCGAAGGTCTGGACCGCCGAGGCGTACTCGGGTGCGAATGACATCCTTGCCGAGCGACTGAGCGAAACCCCCTTGGTCCGGTCCGCTCTGAGGGACCTGTGCCGACGGGAGGGCGTACTGAGAGTCCGGCAACCTCGGGGCCACAAAGGTGAGAACCCATTTTCGGACCACCTTGAAAGGAATGAGTTGCTACGCCTGATTCCGGGGTATCGGCTTTTGGCGCTCCTTCGGGGCGTTGCTGAGGACCACCTCAAGTTGGAAGTGGAAATTGACCCGGCGCTCGCTCTGGAAGTTCTGGAGCGGTCTGCAGGTTTGACGTCCACAGTTCGCGAGGCCGTTCGAATGGCTGCCAGAGACGCGTGGAAACGCCTGATCCACCCAAGTCTGGAAGCCGAGGTGCTCACGGAGGCCCGTGAACGGGCTGAGCTTCAGGCGCTTGAGGTCTTTGCGGGCAACCTCCAGTCCGTTCTCCTCGCGCCGCCTTTGGGGCAGAAGCGTGTACTGGCTGTGGATCCTGGGTTCCGAACTGGGTGCAAGGTCGTGGTGCTGAGCGCTCAGGGAGATCTGCTGGAGTACGGAGTAATCTCGCCTTTGGAGCCGCACAACCGCTCAGCAGAAGCCGAGACGAGAGTTCGGGCTTGGGTTTCCAAACACAAGGTGGAAGCCGTGGCTATCGGAAACGGAACCGCAGGTTCGGAATCCTTTGAGTTTTTCCGAAGTATGGCTTTGGGTGTTCCCTTGTACTCCGTTGCCGAAAGCGGAGCTTCGGTTTACAGCGCCAGTGCTGTCGCGCGGGAAGAGTTTCCGGATCTGGACCTGACGGTTCGTGGAGCGGTTTCGATAGGGCGACGCCTTCTCGATCCTCTGGCCGAACTAGTGAAGGTCGACCCGAAGTCCATCGGAGTGGGACAATATCAGCATGATGTCAACCAAAATGAGCTGAAAAGGCATCTCGACAGGGTTGTGGTGAGCTGTGTAAACCGGGTAGGCGTCGATGTAAACACCGCGACCTTTTCACTTCTGCGGTACGTTGCTGGCTTCAGCACGAAGCTGGCCGGACAAGTGGTTGAACACCGGAGGAAGAAGGGGCCGTTCCGAAGTCGCCAGGAGTTTCGGCAGGTTACTGGGTTCGGAGACAAGACCTTTGAACAATCGGCGGGATTCCTTCGTATTTCGGGCGGAACAAACTGCCTCGACGGTACGGCCGTTCATCCTGAATCGTATTCCGTGGTCGAAAAGATCGCTTTGGCCCTCGGCGAATCCGTGGATGCCCTGGTTGGTGCCCCGAACCTGCGCGAGCGGGTAGGTCCCCTGAAGTTGCCGGCGGGCCCAGCAACCTTGGCCGATATTCTTGCCGAGTTGGAGCGCCCGGGCCGTGATCCTCGGGCTGCCTCAGCGCGCGCAAACCACTCGCTGGAAGCGCGGACAATGGCCGACTTGAAAGAAGGTGACGTCCTCGAGGGTGTGGTTACGAATGTCACGGATTTCGGGGCCTTTGTTGACATCGGCGTGCATCAAGATGGCCTGGTTCATATCAGTCAGTTGGCAGACCGGTTCGTAAATAGGCCCTTGGACGTGGTCCAACCGGGACTGAGGGTCTCCGTCCGGGTCCTCTCTGTGGACTTGACCAAGAAACGCATCTCCTTGAGCCGAAAAGGCTTGGAGAAATGAACGAGCAGGGATTCGAACCCCGGACATCCTGCGTGTAAAGCAGGCGCTCTAACCAACTGAGCTACTCGTCCGATCAGCGACCGACAAGAATCTATCGTCGGCCAGGCTTTTTGTCAATTGCGGGAGGTATGGCTTTCGCCGCGGCTAATGAGCACCTTTCCGCTGCGCACCAGTTCGAGAATCCCATAGGGGAGTAACATCTCCTTCAAGGCGTCCAGTTTTTCGGTCTTTCCAGTCACCATCAACGTCAATGTTGTCGCCGTCAAGTCTTCGGTTACCGCTTTGAACGTCTGCGCAATTTGCAACACTTCGGTCCGTTTCTCTTGAGGACAGTGAATCTTGAAAAGACCGAGTTCTTTCTGGATCACATCTTCATTCGAGTAATCGCGCGCGCTGACCACATCAATGAGCTTATTCAGTTGCTTCAGAATCTGCTGAAGGGTGGGCAGGTCGCCCAGGGCCACGATATTCATGTAGGAATACTGGGGGTCAGTCGATTCGGAAACAACCAGAGAGTCGATATTGTAGCCGCGTCGGGAAAAAACTTGGGCAATCCGGTTCAATACCCCCGGCTTGTTGGCGACATACAAGCTGATCGTGTGCCGCAGCGTGGAATTCTTTACCATCTCAAGTTCCTCCCGTCGGTTTTTCTATCTTTCTTTTGGGCGCTTCCAGCAGCATAGCCCTCAGGCTGGCACCGGCCGGGATCATTGGAAATACGTTGTCGTGTTTTTCGACTTCGGCCTCGATAATGCAGGGCCCATCGTTGTAGGCGAGGGCGGCACGAAGGATTTTCTTCACGTCGGCAGAGCGTCGGATTCGGAACGCCTTTACTCCATACGCCTGCCCAAGTTTCACGAAGTCCGGATTTCCCTCAAGATCGACGCCCGACAAACGATCGTCGTAGAACATATTCTGCCATTGACGGACCATTCCTAAGTAGCGGTTGTTGATAATCAGGATCTTCACCGGCAACTTGTTGTTTGCCGCAGTGGAAAGCTCCGACAAAGTCATCTGGAACCCACCATCACCGACGATGGCGACTACCGTTTCACCCGGACGACCGAGTTGTGCTCCGATGGCTGCCGGAAAGCCATAGCCCATGGTGCCTGCACCCCCTGAGGAGATCCAGTTGAAACGCTGGTCGGTCAGGTAGAACTGAGCAGCCCACATCTGATGCTGGCCGACATCAGTGGTTACAACAGCCTTACCCTTCGTCAGTTTGTACATTTCCTCGATGACATGCTGCGCACGTAGGCGGCCCTCTTTCTTGAAATGAAGGGGAAACTCCCGCTTCCATCGCTTGACCTGCTTGGTCCAGGGTGCCACGTCGCCGCGTTCCAAGTGGGGCAACAAAGCCTGAAGAACTTGTTTGGCGTCTCCGAGCAAGGCGCAATCGACCTCCACGACCTTGTTGATCTCAGCTGGGTCGATATCGACGTGGATGATCACAGCGTTTTCGCCGAAGTCAGCATAGCTGCCGACAATTCGGTCATCGAATCTCGACCCTATTGAGAAGATGAGGTCCGCATCGACCATCGCTTTGTTGGCGTAAGCGGTACCATGCATTCCAAGCATGCCAAGACTGAGCTCGTGGCTCTCGGGGAAAGCGCCTTTTCCGAGGAGGGTATTCGTAACAGGAACCTGAAGTATTTCCACCATTCGAGCCAATTCGTCCTGGCAACCCGAGATGATCGCACCATTACCGACGAGCAAGATAGGGCGCTTGGCGGCCTTGAGGAGTTGGGCCGCCCGGGTTACCTCGGGAATCGACGGCGGACCTGGTATGCTGTAACCGGGAAGTTGAAACGGCGCTTCGGTTTCATATTCCAAGAGCGCACTGGCGATATTCTTGGGGAGGTCGACGAGAACCGGGCCGGGCCGGCCGGAACGTGCCAGATGAAAAGCCTCCCGAACGATGCGGGGGAGGTCCGCGACGTTCTTGACCAGATACGAGTGCTTGACGACCGGCTGGGTGATTCCGAAGATATCGGCTTCTTGAAAGGCGTCCAGCCCAAGGTTCCAGGTTGGGGTCTGGCCGCTGATCACCACCATGGGAACCGAATCCAAGAGTGCAGTGAAGAGGCCCGTTATGGCGTTGGTGGCTCCCGGTCCGGAGGTGACAAGTGCAACCCCCACTTTTCCTGTGGCCCTGGCGTAGCCATCCGCCATGTGGGTGGCTCCCTGCTCATGGCGGGTCAGGATGAGCTGGATACTGCGGCCGACAAGTGCGTCGAAAACGGGAATTGCAGCCCCACCCGGCAGTCCGAAGATGTACTCAACCCCTTCCTGAATCATGACATCGATCAAAGCGTCGGCGCCGGTACGCTCCGGATTGGACATGGTAACCTCCAAAAAGAATCGCAAAGTGATGCAATTCCTCACTACGTGCCAAGTGTGGAGAAGAAAAACGTCTTGGTCAAGGGCAATATGACCTAGTTTGAGCGCAGGCGTAACAGAAAGTGAACGCAAAAATGGCAAAATGCAAAGAAGTCCGAGTGAGACACCGGCAAAACCTAGTCTCGATGCAAGGGCATACCTCTTGAACTTTGGCTATCTGACAAGTAGTCTGGTGCTATGGCAGAAGCTTCGCAGATCTTTTACCAAGCACAGGAGTTCTTCCGTGCGCAGGGACTTGTCTACCTCAGAAGATCCCGAGTCGCAGCGCCCGAAGTGCTGGCGTACGATTGGGCTGACTCGCCCTACGCGCACTCCAACCGCGACGAGTTTGATTCGTTGACATCCCGCTATGGCGACGCACTGAGAGCAGGCGAAACGGCGCCGCTCTGTCTTGCCGACGCCGGAGCTGGAATCGGCTGGGGAGTTTTCGCCTCGGCACCGCTGCTCGAAGGGGCCTTGGTCGGTGAGTACTCAGGGGTGATACAGAGTTTGACCGACGCGCCGGCCGATGCGCAGGTGGGGGGGCACTTCCTCTCAGACTATTCTTGGAACTATCCCGATGAACTTCCGGATGGGTCAGCGTTCGAGGTGAATGCCTTCTACGAGGGAAACCATCTTCGCTACGTGAATCATTCGTCAAAACCAAACTGTGCGGTCGATCACACGCTCGTCGATGGTTTGTTCGTCACTTTTTTTCGAGTGACCGAACCAATACCCGTAGGTGGGCAGTTGTTCGTCGACTACGGAGACGAATATTGGTCTGGTGGCTTCCGACAAGTGGTTGACCTATGAACCAAGCTCAACGGGACCTCATGCTTTGGACGGGCCTGGTCGGGTTCTTCTACGCTGTCGGATTGGTAGCACATGCTATTGACCTGCTTCGGCCCTGGATGCTGCTGCTGACACCCGGATTTTTGCTCGTAGCCGGTGGAGTGATCGTCTTTCGTCATCTACAGACGGCCGACGTCTGGCCTTTCTGGTTTTGGTTCGTGCCTGTGAGCATCCTGACGTTTGGAATGGAGGTTCTGGGAGTCGCCACCGGGCTCGTCTTCGGACCCTACCACTACACCAACGCGTTGGGCCCTTCTCTTGCGGGTGTACCGCTCTTGATTGGACTCAATTGGGTACTCGTCGTCGTCGGATCACTCGTCGGTGTACGCGCTCTTGCTCCGACGTGGCCCCCCGTGGCCACAGCACTGATTTCCGGCCTGGCCTGCATCGCCTTTGACCTGTTGCTTGAACCTGTTGCCGTCCACTTGGGCTACTGGGTTTGGGACGTTCCCGAAATCCCGCTCCAGAACTACCTGGCCTGGGGGGGCATCGGGGCGCTCGCAGCTTACTGGGGGGCGAGGGTACTTCCACGGCGAGGTTCTGCCATCCTGGCTTGGTACACGATCATTCAGACGGCGTTCTTCGCCGGCATCGACGTTTGGATACTCATTGGGTGGATTCCTTGACGAAGTGGGCAATGCTAGGATTTTTGCTTCCTTCGCTGTTGGCCGGCCAACCCCAGGCGCCAGTGCTGGCCTTGGCCGTGTCGCCCGACTCAAGATGGCTGGCTACCGGTTCGCTTTCCGGGCAGGTCAAAGTGCGGGACCTTCGGACCGGTGAACTCGTCCATGCCGGCCTGGCGCCCGCTGGTGTGCGGGGTCTTTCCTTTGAGTCGGAGTTCACGCTCAAAATCGCTCTGAGTGGACGTTTGCAGGCAAGTTGGTCCTTCACCGGACCCCACGCGGTTGAGCTGGACTCACTTCGTTTTGTGGCACAGCCTTTGGGTTTGCCGGGGACGGAAAGTGACACGTTGTCGATGAGCGAAAACAAGGACCTCTCACTCGTCGCAGCGGTCCGGGCTATCGGGGTTCTGGAAGTTCGGGGAACGGACGGCAACCTGCGCGCATCGGTGCCTTTTGCGGGCCGTCAGGTGGTTTGGCTTGGCGACGCCCTGTTGGTCGTCAGCGTCGAGGGCGATTTGGTGCTGTGGTCGAGCGACTTGAAGTCTCCGGGCACCCCGCTGATGACCGGTGTGACGGCGTTGGCCTCAAGCGGCCAGCACTGGGTCGCCGGGACCCGCTTTGGCGAGCTCTGGACCGGCGAACGGGAGACTTCCGCTGCACCTCGTCATTGGAAGTCGCACCAAGGTACCGTGAATGCTGTCGCCTGGGGATCCCCAGGTCATTTCGTGTCGGCAGGAGGCGATTCACAGGTAATACTGTGGGACGCCGCCACCGGGCGGAAACTGGGAAATGTCTCTCCTTGAACCGATTTAGGACCGAAGTTTCGTCGGATTGACATTCAGATTCTTCCATGCAATGCTGATTTGTCCTTCAAGGAGACCCTCATGAAGATCGACAAGGTCAAGTTCAAAGAAGGGGTAGTTGGCCGACTGAAACGCCACTTCGGCAAGCGGCTCGAAGAAGCCTCATCCCAAGAAATCTATTCTGTCGTGTCCGATACGGCTATGGAACTCATCCTCGACAACTGGCTCGAAACCAGGAGAGTCACGGTGGAACAGGGGGGCAAGCAGGCGTTCTATCTGTCTGCGGAGTTCCTGATGGGACGAGCTCTCAGCAACAACCTTGTCAATCTCGTCGCGGAAGGCGATGTGCGGGAAGTGCTCGCCGAGTTGGGGGTCGATTACAACGCGGTGGAAGACAGAGAGTCCGATGCCGGCCTCGGCAATGGTGGTCTCGGAAGACTGGCCGCGTGTTTTCTCGATTCGCTGGCGACACTCGATTTACCCGGACATGGCTATGGGATCCGATACCGCTATGGGATGTTTCAACAGAAGATCGAGAACGGCTTTCAGATTGAAAAGCCGGAATTGTGGCTCGACGAACGTGATCCTTGGGGAATCCGGCGCGCCGACCAGGCCGTGATTGTCAAGTTTGGCGGGCACGTTGTCATCCACAAGGATGCCGAGGGCAAAGAGCACTACATCCGCGTCAATTCCGAGGACATCCGGGCCGTGCCCTACGATACGCCCATTGTGGGCTACGACACAAAAACCGTGAACACCCTGAGGTTGTG
The DNA here is from genome assembly GCA_037142615.1 of Spirochaetales bacterium. Classification (GTDB taxonomy): domain Bacteria; phylum Spirochaetota; class Spirochaetia; order JABEVK01; family JABEVK01; genus JAIFLN01. Next base: position 220,472 of record JBAXAI010000001.1, read on the forward strand.
GGAGTCCGAGGCAGTCGAAGGTTTCGACCTGCAGTTGTTCAACGAAATGCAATATCAGCGGTCGGTAGAACGGGCAAACGCTGCCGAAGACATCAGTCGGGTGCTTTACCCCAACGATTCGGGACCTCAGGGCAAGGCTCTCCGCCTCCGCCAGCAGTATTTCTTTGTCTCTGCCTCGTTGCAGGACATCGTTCTCAACTTCAAAAAGAAGTACGGCGACGATTTCAGCCTCTTCCCCTCCAAGGTGGCTATCCAGCTCAACGACACCCACCCGGTGGTGGCCATTCCCGAGTTGATGCGTTTGCTTATTGACTGGCAGAAGCTTCCTTGGGATGTGGCCTGGGACATCGTGACCCGCACTTGCGGCTACACCAACCACACTATTCTTTCGGAAGCCTTGGAGAAGTGGCCTATCGGGCTGTTCCAGGCTCAACTTCCCCGCATCACCATGGTGGTCGAAGAAATCAATCGCCGCTTCATCGAGGAACTGCGGAAGAAATATCCCAACGACTACGGCAAACACCGCCACATGGCCATCATCGGCGATGGTGTTGTCAAGATGGCTTGGCTGGCTATTCACGGCTCGCACTCTGTCAACGGCGTCGCTGCCCTCCACACGGAAATCCTTAAGAACCAGGAACTGAAGGACTGGTACGAGCTTTACCCCGAGAAGTTCAACAACAAGACCAACGGAGTCACTCAGCGTCGCTTCCTTTTGAAAGCCAACCCCCTGTTGTCGTCTTTGCTGAACGACAAGATTGGTTCGTCGTGGGCGAAGGATCTTTCTCAGATCCGCAAGTTCCGAGATTTCGCTGAGGATGACAAGGTTGTGGCAAAGCTCGCGGAAATCAAGCGTGCCAACAAGGTGCGTCTGTCGGAGTATTTGCAGACCACCCAAGGGATTACGCTCAATCCGGATTCTCTTTTTGACGTGCAGGTCAAGCGGCTCCACGAATACAAGCGTCAGGTTCTCAACATTCTCCACGTGATGTACCTGTACAACCAGCTCAAGGAAAATCCCGGCAAAGCGGTGGTGCCTCGCACCTTCCTGTTTGGGGCCAAGGCGGCTTCAGGCTACCGCCGGGCCAAGAACATCATCAAGCTGATCAATACGGTAGGTTCGGTGATCAACAGTGACCCCGCCGCCAAGGGAAAACTCGAAGTACATTTCCTCGAAAACTACCGTGTTTCCTTGGCTGAGAAAATCATACCCGCAGCCGACGTTTCTGAGCAAATTTCGACCGCCGGCAAGGAAGCCTCCGGTACGGGAAACATGAAGTTCATGATGAATGGAGCCCTTACGGTCGGAACTCTGGACGGCGCCAACGTCGAAATAGCCGAGGAGGCGGGCGAGGAGAACTGCTTCATCTTTGGCCTCAAGGCTGACCAGGTGACTCGCTTGACCATGGCTCAGTCGTATAACCCGTGGTCGGTTGTCGATGAATACCCCGAAATCAAGAAGGTGATGAACCAGTTGATTGACGGGACCTACAACTTCGAGGCCTTTGATCTGTTCAAGGAACTCTACGATTCCCTGATGTCCGGGGTCGAAGGAAATGCGCCCGACCAGTACTACGTCCTCAAGGATTTTCCCGACTACATTGAGGCTCAGAAGAAGATTGCAACGGCCTACCTGGACCAGAAGAAGTGGCACCGGATGGCGCTGATCAACATCGCGTCGAGCAGCAAGTTCTCGTCGGACCGTACGATCTCGGAATATGCCCGCGAGATATGGGATATCAAACCGCTCAAGTGGAAGTAGTCCGGCAAACGAGGCTGGAATAAAAAAGCCGTGCACGACCTTCGTCGTCACGGCTTTTTTGTTTGATCCTAGCGGCTAGTTTGCAACCAGGTAGGCTTGCAACTCCCTTTCTTCCGAGGGCGTCTGCAGCTTGCCAAGAGCCTTCTTCTCGATCTGCCTGATACGCTCTTTGGTAAGGTGGAACTTTTCGCCTATTTCCTTCAGGCTCAAGGGCTTCTGGTCGTTCAGTCCGAAGCGGAGCTCAAGGATTCGCGACTCTTTCCGCGATAGGGTTTCAAGCGCCAAGTTGAGGTTTTCCTTCAGAGACGAGACCACGGTACTTGCCTCGGGTGACTGGTGCGAAGCGTCTTCGATGAAATCACTCAGAACCGACGTGTCACGGTCGTTGTAAACGGGAGTTTCGAGCGAAATCATTTCACGGCTGATGTCCAACAAATCGCGCACTTGGACCTCGTTCATCCCCAGGCGGCGTGCCAATTCACGGTCTTCGGGCTCATTGCCATTTTCGGAGAACATTTCCTTTCGCATCTTTTCGATCTGCACCAACTCGTTCGCGCGGTTGAGGGGCAGTCTGATGGTCCGCGACTTTTCGCAGATCGCCTTGAGAATGGACTGACGAATCCACCAGACTGCGTAGGAGATAAAGTGGTAGCCCTTGTCTACGTCAAAGCGTTCAATGGCGTTGATAAGCCCAATGTTCCCTTCGCTGATCAGATCATCCAGAGGTAGGCCCTGGTTTTGATACTTTTTGGAAACGTTGACCACAAAACGCAAGTTGGCGGCAACCAACTTGTCCTTAGCGGCTTGATTGCCGGTAGCGGCCAGACGGGCAAAGTGCTCCTCTTCCTGGCGGGTAAGCAATGGAACCCGATTGATTTCCTTGAGGTACATCGAAAGTGAGTTTTCGCCGTCGTAGGAAACCGTGTTCATCGTCTTTCTCTTGGTCATTCTTGCCCTCCCAAAGTACCCTAATGGAGAAGCAAATGCCATGCCAACTTCCATCTTGTGTCGAAGGTTACCTGTTAAACAATTGCTGTATAAGCATTTAGAATATGCCTCACACCTAACTTAGTTGGTCATGATACAATTGTATGCAATGTAATATGAGTCGAAATGACGCAATACGCCAAATGAGCCAACTTTTCGTGTCAAAATACCCCTCGACTCTGTTTGGAGGCAAAAAGCGGGTTGGAACGACTCACCCCGTTTTTCTTGACCCCTCGCAGGTGAATTGGTATATTGCTACTTATCCATCATAACAAGGAGGGTATTCCATGGAACTCAAGCCTCTCGGCGATCGCGTTCTCATCAAAGTCGAAGAAGCCGAAAAGAAGACGGCTTCCGGACTGTTTATTCCTGACAATGCCCAGGAAAAGACTCAGAAAGGAACGGTCGTTGCCGTTGGTACGGATAAGGACGTCATTACCGTCAAGGTCGGTCAAAAGGTCATGTACGACCAATATGCGGGTACCAAAGTGAAAGTGGGCCAGGACGAGCATCTGATCGTCAAGATGGCCGACATCCTCGCCGTCATTGAATAGGATACCTTACTGACAAAGCCTGCGTCAGCCAGTGCAGACGCGCACACCTCCCCACCGGGAGGTGTTTTTTTTTTCGGGAAACCGTAGAATACGAGCATGATTTCACCTTCCAGACCGGTCGAGCGCTTGCAAGCGGTGCAGAACCGAGTAGAAAGAGCAGCCGAGGCAAGCGGTCGGAAGGCCCACGAAATCGAGCTTCTTGCGGTAACCAAGATGCGGAAGGTGCACGAAGTCCAGGCCCTGTACGATCTGGGGTTACGGCGCTTCGGCGAGAACCGAGTGGCCGAAGCGCTCGGAAAGATTGCCCTTTTCCCTGAAGAAGTGGAATGGCACATGATAGGGCACCTACAATCAAACAAGACCGACCTGTGTACAAGGTTCCACACGCTTCAGTCGCTGGACCGGGCCAAGACCGCGCGCGCTCTTGAGTCGTCTCTGATTGGCGGCAACAAAACGATGCGTGTCCTGATCGAAGTGAATACCGGCGGGGAAGGACAGAAAGATGGTACTTCCACCGAAGCCCAGCTGAATGAGGTGATCGAGGCTGTCCTTTCATGCCCGCACCTGAGCTGGCAGGGGTTGATGACAATGGCGCCCTTCACTCGGGATGAAGTGGTTGTCCGCCGGTGTTTTTCGCGGCTCTACCACTTGAGGGAGTCTTTGTCGGCACGCTTCTCCGGACAGGCGCTGCCGGTACTGTCTATGGGGATGTCGAATGACTTTGAATGGGCCATTGCTGAGGGAAGTACCATGCTCCGTATCGGTACGCTACTGTTCGAGAGTACCCCATGAAACGCTTGTGTGCGGCGTCCGTTCTTTTGTTTCTCTTGACTGCAGCTTTTGGCGCGGAAGCCGACAAACCCAAGGACTACGCGCCCGAGGAGTTTCCGGTCTGGGCCCAGGACTTGCGCCGGGCGGAGATCTTGACAGTGGGGGCGTTTCCGTTTGTCTTTCTCTTTGCCGGCCTTGGTTTTGACGTTGTCTACTGGAGCTCGCACAGTTTCGACCAAAGCAGGATTCCCTGGCCGGTAGGTCCTGGCACTTCGGGCTGGACCGAGGCCGCCAACTCCAAGGACCTCGCCGCCAAGAACCTCTTCTTGGTCGTCTCGAGTCTGGGGGTTTCCGTTGCTATCGCGGCCGCTGATTGGCTTGTGCTTCATTGGCCGTTGGCAGGGGCCCCGTGACGCGTCAGACTCGGAGGGTCGAAGTCCCGGAGCTCGATACACCCCAAAGGCTCGACAAGTTCTTGTGTGAGGCTCTGGGGTTGTTTCCGAGGACCCAATACGAGCGACGTATCGTCGAGGCGTTCGCGGGAAGAAGAATTCTCAAACCCGGTGTCAAGCTCAGCGGGGGCGAGGTTCTGCAGGTTTCTTGGAACGACCTCCCCGAAGTTTCCTTTGGTGCAGAGGATATTCCTCTCGATATACTTTATGAAGACGAAACGGTTTTGGTGGTCAATAAACCCCGTGGCATGGTTGTCCATCCGGCGCAGGGAAACTGGACGGGCACCCTGGTTCAAGCGTTGCTATTTCATGTAAAGGACCTCGAGGACCAGTTCGACGAGCACGAAGCCCGTCCAGGTATTGTACACCGCCTCGATAAGGACACGACCGGGGTGCTGGTCACGGCGAAGACCCCGGGTGCGCTCGAGTCACTGTCGGCTCAGTTCCGCGACAGGACCACCAAAAAGGTCTACTACGCCATACTCAAGGGCGAACTCAGGCAGGCCGAGGGAATCCTTGATACCAACGTGGGCCGTGATCTCCATCACAGACAACGATTCACGGTGACGGGGCCCGAACAAGGGAAGCAGGCCGTGACCCGCTGGCGGGTGCTAGCGAAGGTTCGGGGCTACACTCTGGTGGAGTTTTGCCCGCAGACCGGACGAACGCACCAACTGCGGGTTCATGCCCTTCATCTGCAATGCCCGATCCTCGGGGACCCGGTCTATACGCGCACCGACTCGCGAATGCCCCAAGCGCCCCTGATGTTGCATGCCGCCAGCCTCGAGCTTCGCCTTCCCGGGAGTTCCGTGCCGCAAATCTTCAGGGCAGAGATTCCCGAGGATTTTCGAACAGTCCTGACAAGTCTGTCACTTCCACTCCCGCCGATTGCCGCACCTGATTGAAGAGTTTCTCACCTCGCATCAGCGAAGGAGGTCCCTCGCCGGGGAAGATCAGCGTATCGTCCTGCCAGGTGAAGAATCTGCGCTCCAAAGCGATCGCCAGGTTGGCACGGGCGTAGGCGCTCGTGGTCTTGGGGGGTTTTCCCGCTGAAAGCAGATCTCCACAGAAGACCCAGTTACCGATCTTGTAGACCACCGAATCGTGGCTGAGCTCTGGAAAGCAGAGTGCATCGACAAGAAACGTTCCCAAGGGAAGATGGCTCCCCGGCTTGACCGGCTGACACTCAAAGTCCAACACGCGGTCGTTTCGGCTGTAGATCTCCGCGTCGTAGACCTTTTTCAAGGTGCGAAGCCCGCGCAGATGCTCGGGTTGGCACCGCGTAATAAGCACCCAGCGGATGGAAAAGCCGTTGTCTTCAATGGCCTCGAGCAACCGGACATCGAGCACCCCAGGGTCAATCAGAATAGCGTCGCCGCCGCCGTCCGGACCCACGACATAGGTGTTGGAGAAGTTCTCGACGGAATAATGGAAAACTAACTTCATGGGATTCTCACCGCCCCATCGAACTCAGCTTCCTCGTCATTGCTGTATTTGAACTCGACTCGCTCGAGCCTGGAGGCTGAAAAATGGGTCTTTTTGAGGTTGCAGTCTACATACTTGACTGACTCCTGCTGGGAACCGATGAAGCGGGAGAAGTACAAGTCGGACTCTGAGAACACAACCTCGCGGGCCTCGAGCGCGTTGAAGTTCACGTGCAAAAGGTCGCTGCCTGCAAAGTTTACCTCCTGCAGCCTCCCGCCGGAGAAACTGCAGAAGAGCAGGGTAACTCCCTTGGCGCTGCAGTCCTTCCACTGGCTGAAATCAAAGAAGCAGTGATGGAACCGGGCTCCATCGAGCTTCATTCCTGTCCAATCTGAACCCATGAAGCTGCAGCCGTCGAAGACTTTCCCCGACCAGTCTCGCCCGGAAAAAGGGAACCGGCCCAGCGAAAGGCTGGAAAAAGCACCCTCTGCGGAAAGTTCGTCGGCCCACTGACGGGCGAACTCGGTAGGCGCCTCCAAGTGAGAAAAACAGGTGTCGGCCCGTTCCACGGCGTGGCGTCGGCAGTCGGGATGACGACAGGGGCGGTTGGAAAACATAGCTGCAGTCTACCCGATGAGTTTGACAAAAAGAAGGCCCTTTGACATACTGCCGCATGGAACAAAGAAGCCTTTTTCAGAACCTTTCGCCGTTGGACCATCGGTATTATTTGTCCAATCGTGACCTGTTCGACCGGCTGGGCTCCTACCTGAGCGAGGACGCCGCCGTGAAGTACGCGGTTCGCTGCGAGGCGGCACTTCTGAAGGCTCACCTCGAGTTGAGGTTCCCCGAACAGCAGCGGCCGGAGCTTCAGGCGTCCATCGATGCCCTTGAGTTCCTCGTGACTTCCCAAGCAGTTTACGAGGAAGAAGAAAAGACCCAGCACAACATCCGTGCGCTCGTGAACGTGATCAAGCGGCATCTGCCTCCGGCCTTGGTCCCGTTTGTCCACTTGGGCGCCACGTCGGTCGACATGCTCGACACCGCCAACGCCCTGAAAATCCGCGATGCGGTCCGTCTGGTGCTTGTTCCTTTGCTGGCAGAGCTCGAAACGGCGTTGGCGAAACTCGCGCGGCAGGAGTCGCTGACCCCGCAGATCGGACGAACTCACGGCCAACATGCGGTACCCATCACCGTGGGCTTCGCCCTGGCCGAGTACGTTTCCCGGCTCGGAAAATCCATCCTGGAGATCCAAAGGCTCAGTGGCGAACTCAGAGGCAAGTTTGCCGGGGCGGTCGGGGCATACAACGCTACCAGCGTCATGACCACCGACCCTCAGGCCCTGGAACGTCTGGTTCTTGGTTACCTGGGGCTTGAGCCATCGGAGCATTCCACCCAACTCGTGGAACCGGAATACCTCCTGCGGCTGCTCTTGGAAATCAACGTCGCTTTCGGGGTGATCGCCAACCTGGCCGACGATCTGCGCAACCTTCAGCGCTCCGAGATCGGTGAGTTCCGAGAACTGTTCACGGCAACGCAGGTTGGCTCGTCAACCATGCCTCAGAAGCGTAATCCTTGGAACTCTGAGCACGTGAAGAGTCTGTGGAAGGCGTTTGCCCCGCGTGCAATGACGTTCTTCCTCGATCAGATCAGCGAGCACCAGCGCGATCTCACCAATTCGGCGTCGGGACGCTTTGTCACCGACTACTTAGCCGGCTTCGTGGCGGCCGTGGCCCGGATGAAGAAGGTCGTGACAACGCTTTCGGTAGATAAAGCAAGTCTGGAAAGAAACTTACGCGTCGGCGCCGGTGACCTCGTGCTCGCTGAGAGTGTCTACATTCTGTTGTCACTGGCGGGTGAACCCGAAGGCCACGAAGTCGTTCGTGTGCTGACTCTGGAATGTGAAGCCCAAAAGAAGACTCTTCTGGACGCGCTCAAGGCTCGTCCAGCCGTCTGGGCGACAATCCAAACCCAGTTGAAGGCGACCACCGGCTGGGATGCCGAGCATTTCTTTTCTCACCCGGACCTCTATCATGGTCAGGCACCGCAAAAGGCAGTGGCGCTGGCCGACAAATACGAATCCCTGATGAAACCCTTTCTGGAGGTGCGCGCATGATTCCCATGGAGGAGTCTCTGAGTTACGACGACGTTTTGCTGAAACCTGGCTTTGCCGATTTCTTGCCCCATGAGGTCACGGTCAAAACTCAACTGACCAAGAAGATCGCCCTCAACGTTCCAATTCTCGCTGCCGCCATGGACACCGTGTCGGAAGACCGCTTGGCGATTGCCTTGGCGCTCGAAGGCGGGGCGGCCGTGATCCACCGGAACCTGACGCCACAAGTTCAGGCCGAACACGTGGGCCGTGTCAAACGCTACCTCAACTGGGTCATCGAGAATCCCGTGGTTGTCCGCAAGGGCGAAACCGTCGATGCCGTGCAGAAAATCATGATCCAATACGGCGTTTCTGGTTTGCCCGTGGTCGATGCGGAGCGAAAGCTGGTCGGGATCATCACCGGTCGCGATCTCAGGTTTTGCACCGACTACACGCAGTTGGTCGAGAACGTGATGACCAAGAACCCCGTCGTCGAGGTCGGCACTGTCAGCCTCGCGACGGCCGAAGAGAAGTTCAACCGCTACAAAATCGAAAAGCTTCCGGTCGTAGACGACGATGGTCGTTTGATTGGCCTGGTCACTGTAAAGGACATGGAAAAGCATCAGGCCTTTCCGAACGCGAGCGTGGATGAGAGTGGGCGCTTGGTCGTGGGGGCCGCCATCAGCCCACAGGACTGGGAGAAACGCATTCCGCTGCTGCTTCAGTCCCGGGTCGATTTCGTGGTTCTCGACACCGCTCATGGTGACAGCGCCAACGTGGTCAGCGCCGTCAGGTCCATCAAGACCAAGTATCCCGACCTTCAAGTGATCGGCGGGAACGTGGCGACCCGCGAGGGTACCCGGAGGCTAATCGAAGCAGGGGCCGATGCCGTCAAAGTCGGGGTGGGCCCTGGCTCGATCTGCACCACCCGAATTGTGGCCGGTATCGGCGTCGCGCAGTTTTCGGCCGTCTATGACTGCGCCGAAGAAGCCCTCAAGTCGGGCATTCCTGTGATCGCCGATGGCGGCATCAAGTTTTCGGGTGACATCGTGAAGGCCATCGGAGCCGGGGCCGCCACGGTGATGCTTGGCAACCTGTTTGCCGGGCTCAAGGAGGCCCCCGGTAAGGAAATCATCTACGAGGGCCGTATTTTCAAGGAATATCGCGGCATGGGCTCGTTAGGCGCCATCAAGGAAGGTTCCGGAGATCGCTACGCCATGGACAAGAAGGCCGATCCGGTACCAGAGGGCATCGAGGGCAGGGTGCCCTTCAAGGGCGAGCTGAAGCCCTTTGTGCATCAGTTGGTCACCGGCCTCAAGAAGGGGATGGGCTACACCGGGTGCAAGAACCTCCTCGAATTGCGGACCTACCGCAAATTCGTTAAGATCAGCGCAGCTGGACTGCGGGAAAGCCACGCACACGATGTCTACATCACGCAGGAATCTCCCAACTACTCCCGGAACTAAGGAAGCAACCATGAACATCGTTGTTGTGGGCGCCCAATGGGGCGATGAAGGGAAGGGCAAGATTGTCGACTTCCTTTCCGAAAAGGCCGAACTTGTGGTGAGGTTCTCAGGTGGCGCCAACGCTGGCCACACCATTATCCACGGCGACAAGGTGTACAAACTGCACTTGGTACCCTCCGGAATCGTCAGCCCGGGCAAGCTGTCCTTGCTCGGAGCGGGCATGGTTGTTGACCCAGTTGCGCTTTTCAACGAGCTGGACGAGTTGTCGGCGGCGGGCGTGCAATGGAAGGGTCGCGTGTTCGTGAGCGACCGGGCTCATCTGGTGCTTTCTACCTACAAAGAACTTGACCAGCAGATGGAAAAACAGCGGCGCATTCCGATCGGGACGACGGGTCGAGGCATCGGCGTGACCTATGCACTCAAGGCCCACCGCGACGGCGTTCGCGTCGGCGACTTGTTCAGCGAACAAATCTGGAGTCATCTGCGCCCGGCCGAGAAGGAGTTTCTGGCTCCTTTCCGTGAGCGGCTTCGACCGTTGGTTGTGGACCAAGCGGCGTTCATGCGAGCACGCAAAGGCCAACCCACGCTCTTTGAAGGGGCACAGGGTGTGCTCCTTGACCTCGACTGGGGTACCTATCCTTTTGTTAGCTCAGGTTATTCTGCGGCAGGTGGTGCGGCCCTCGGCGGTGGAATCGGTCCTCGCGCCATTGACAGGGTCTACGGAGTGTTCAAGGCCTACACCACACGTGTCGGCAACGGGCCGTTCCCAACCGAGTTCCGTGCAGAGCGCGACGGAGATTTGGGCGAGCAGATCCGCTCCATCGGCAAAGAATACGGAGTCACCACCGGTCGTGCGCGTCGGACGGGCTTTCTTGATCTGGTGGCCCTCCGTTACGCCTGCTGGACCAACAGCCTCGACGGCCTGGTGATTACCAAGCTCGATATCTACGATTCCTTCGATACGATCAAAGTCTGCACCGGCTACATAATTGATGGTCAACTGACGGTGGACTTCCCGACCACCATCGAGGCGCTCGACAAGGCTGTGCCCGTCATTCAGGAGTTCCCCGGTTGGAAGACCGACTTGAGCGTGCTCCGCGAGTTCGAGCAGCTTCCCAAACAAGTCGTGGCGTACCTCGCGTTCATCGAGGCGTTTGTCGAGACCCCCATCACTGTGATTTCGGTGGGACCTGACAAAGCCCAAACCTTTCAAAGGAAGGACCCGTGGACAAGATCCTGATCCTGGATTTCGGTGGCCAGACCTGCCAGTTGATTGGGCGACGGTTGCGCGAAGCGGGGGTGTATTCCGAGATCATCAGCCACGACAAACCCTGTACGACCGAACTGCTGCTAGACGTCAAAGGACTGGTCTTTTCCGGCTCACCCTATTCGGTTTATGAGCCAGACTCTCCGCGGGTAGATCCAAAGTTCCTTCAGGCGGGCCTGCCGGTTCTTGGCATTTGCTACGGCTTCCAGTTGCTCACCGAGACACTGGGAGGCAAGGTGAAGGGGCAGGACCTCAAGGAATATGGCAGGGTCCCCCTCAAAGTCCAAAGGCAGGATCCCCTGTTTGCTGGGGTCCCACAAGGCTTTCAGAGCTGGATGAGCCACGGCGACAGCATTGAGTCCCTTGCCCCCGGGTTTGATCTGGTGTGTGAGTCGGACAACCATCCTGCCGCTGCCTGGGACTCCGGACGGCGTTTCTGGGGCATTCAGTTTCATCCGGAAGTCAGCCATTGCGAGTACGGCAACGTGATTCTTTCCAACTTCGCTCTCGGCATCTGCGGGGCCAAGGCCGACTGGACCATGGAACTGTACTTGGAAATGGAAGGCTCCAAGATCCGGTCCCGCGTTGGCTCTTCGCCCGTCTTGCTCTTGATCTCGGGCGGAGTGGACTCCACGGTCGCAGGAGTGATGTTGCTCAAAATCCTCGACCCGGAGCTTGTGCATCTGATGTACATCGACACCGGTCTCATGCGCGCCAACGAATCGACCGAAGTCGAGGTCATCCTGAGAACCCTGGGCGCAAAACACTTGCATTTGATCCACGCGGAAGCTCGTTTCTTGACGGCCCTCCAAGGCTTGGCCGACCCCGAAGCCAAACGCAAAGCCATTGGCGACACGTTTATCCGCGTACAAGAGGAAGAGGTTGCCCGCCTGCAGTTGACCGATTATTTCTTAGCCCAAGGCACACTCTATACCGACCTCATTGAGTCGGGGAAAGGTGTTGGCAAGAAGGCTCATGTCATCAAGAGTCATCACAACGTCGGTACTCCCTTGGTCGAAGCGAAACGCCAGGCCGGTCGAATAATCGAACCCCTCGAAATGCTCTACAAGGATGAAGTTCGCGCCTTGGGTGCTCGTTTGGGCCTGCCCGAAGCGGTGGTCTGGAGACACCCCTTCCCCGGACCAGGCTTGGGGATAAGGGTTCTTGGCGAAGTCACCAAGGAGAAATGCGACATTTTGCGGCAGGCCGACGCGCTGTATTTGAGTGAGTTGCGCCGCCGAAATCTGTACCGCGAAATCTGGCAGGCGTTCGCTGTCTTGCTACCCGTCCGTTCAGTTGGCGTTACTGGTGACGCCCGGGACTACGGTTACGTGCTTGCGCTGCGAGCAGTGACCTCCAAGGATGGAATGACCGCCGACGTCTACGATTTTCCCATGAAAGACCTTCTGGAAATTTCCAGTCTCATCACCAACCAGGTGAGGGCCGTTGGCCGTGTGACCTATGACATCTCATCAAAGCCACCATCGACGATTGAGTGGGAGTGAAAATCCTCCGATAGAAACTGCAAGAGGGTTTTCATGATTTATCGCCAATGGAAAGACCTGTTCACCGAGCACGATGAACGCTCATCGGCTTGGCTCGCCAAGTGGGTCGGCGTGACAACCGAAGAGCTGAACTACTGGGACTTGGAACCGGAATATGGGGCCTTTGTTGGAGCTGACGGACAGATTCTGGCAGGCAACCATCCTTCCGGGGTCAGTCTGGCCGGTTCAGATCCGCAGAAGCTTCATTTGGGGTCCTTGGGATCCCTGAAGAGCAGCTACCCCGAATCGCAACTCTGGTTCCTCGATTGGGGCCAACAGACTACAACCTGGACCGAGCTGTTCTCACTTTGGCAAGCTTGGGAAGATGAAGGCCGTATTTTGGCCAGTGGTCCGGTTCAGGTCGATTTTGACAAGAGCGGTACGTGGAAAGCTCCGGCCTTTGTCCTTTGGAAAGCAGCACCCGAGGAAGCCTCCTTGGTTGCCACCGTGGTCCGGACCGACGCCCCTTTCGCTGCCGGCGGCGGGCTCCTGGCTCGTGCCCAAGCCTTGCGCGACGCCCAGTCTGAGGCGGAGCCTGCCTACGCCTATGCCGACGGGGCCAGTGAAGAAGTCCTGCCGATGTTGCCGTTTACGCTCGAAGCCTTGCGCGATGAATCCCACCGTTGGCCACGTGGCGTCGAGGCCTTTGCTCCTCGTGGCCAAGCCACTTCTTGACACGGGTCGCAAGAACGGGCTATTTTAGCCTATATTGACTGGAGGCATTGGATGGCCAAGAAAGGTATTTCGAAGAACGCCCGGCGCGAAGGGGCTCAGGAGCTTCTGAGCAAGTGGGGCGGGAAGATCCGCATGAAGTCCGTATTTGAGAACGGAAAGATGCGTCATGTCGCCATCTGCGAAAAGTCGGGCAACACCGCTCGTCGGCCCGCAGAATTGATGGAATAGTTCCACTTTGGTGGGAAAGACCGGCCGATGGCCGGTTTTTTTTGCTCAAGTGCATCTACAGGTCGAATGCGTAGACGAACTTGTGTCGATAGGTCTGGCCTGGCTGCAAGGCAATGCTGGCCCATTCCGGATGGTTGGGGCTGTCCGGGAACCGTTGCGATTCCAGGCAGAACGCAGCATGTTTGACCAGGGTTCGGCCTAGGCGGCCACGGATTCCTGCCAGATAGTTTCCCGAATAGAGTTGGAAGCCGCTTTGGTCGGTCGAAAACCTCAGTGCCCGGGTTGTCCCGGGCAACGAAACCTTGGCCACTTCCCGGAGTTCGGGCAGGGGGTTGTTGTGAGGTTCTACCACCAGGCAATGGTCGTAGCCACCCGCGACCTGAGCGATGTCTAATCCGAGCGCCTTGGCGTTCCGGAAATCGAATGGAGTCCCCGAGACTGGGAGCACCGTGCCTCGGGGTAGGTGTTCCGAGTTGGTCTCAAGAACGTGAGAAGCGCTCGACCAAACTACGTGATCCAAGACCTGTGCCTGCGAGGGTCCGCCAAGATTGAAGTAGGTGTGATTCGTGAAGTTGACCGGCGTGGGTTGGTCGGTGGTGGCCTCATACTCGGTGAGCAGAGCGTTTTCTGCGGACAAAGTCATCCGACAAAGAGCCACAAGGTTTCCAGGATACCCTTGGTCTCCGTCGGCGCTGGTCAGTCGAAACTCGATCGCTTGGGGTCCAAGTTGGCGCGCCTGCCAAACCCGCTGCGAGAAACCGTCCGGGCCGCCGTGCAGTTGGTTGGGGCCATCGTTGGCCTCAAGCTCGACGACTCGGTCGCCGAGAGGAAACCTCGCCCGAGCAATTCGGTTTGCAACACGTCCTACTGTAACGCCAAAGTACGGCAGGTTTGGTGTCCATTCGTCTGCCTCATCAAAGCCTTCGGTGACTTCCAGCCATCCTGTTTCCGTCTTGAGCTGAATTGAGCGGATCGTCGCCCCCAATGCAGATACCTCAACTCGCAAGGAGGGCGTTTCCAGCAGGTAGCTCGGAACATTCATTTCTTCGGAACCTTGTCTTCATCGAGCAAGTGCTGGTATTTCTGTTCTACGACCTTGCGTTTCACCGAGAGTTTTTGCGTCAGTTCATCGCCGATCTTGAAGGGATTCCTGAGAGCAACGAACTTGGAGATATTCTCAAACGGCTTGAATCCGTTTTCCCGATTCACCAATCGTTTGATTTCCTTGCTGATTTCCTGAAGAACCCTGTTGTGCTTCATCGACTCGCCACTGGTAGCCGTCAGTTCCTCCCAGCTGATTTTCCATTTCTCGGCCAGATGCTTCAAACGTTCATGATTGACGGTAATGACCGCCTCGAGAGTCTTCTTGTCTTGTCCAAGAACCACCGCGTGGTCAATGAGTTCAGACTCCTGCAGTTTTTCTTCGATGGGCTCGGGCTCGATATTCTCGCCACCGATCAGGACGATCGTACTCTTGGCTCTGCCTGTAATGATGTAGTCACCGCTCCAGGTAAGCGCTCCCAAGTCTCCGGTATTCAACCAGCGGTCTGCCGAAAGCACCTCTCCGGTCGCGTGGGGGTTTTTGTAGTAACCTTCCATCACGTTGGGGCCTCGCACATGGATCATCCCCTTTTCCGTAAGGGCCGCCCGACTGCCGTCTTCCCTCACGATACGTACTTCCACTTCATCCAAGGGAACTCCGATTGAGGACGGGACGTTTCGTTCAATGCGCCGCGTAATGGAACCCGGTGAACTTTCAGTCATCCCATAGGCGTTAACGAGAGTCACCCCTATCGTATTGAAGAAAGTATCGACGTGGACCGGAAGCGAACCTCCACCTGAGAACGAGGCTCGCAACCGACCTCCCAGGACTTCACGCATCGGTGCCAGCGCCTTGAGGGCAACCCAGCTGAAAGGAGACAACATCAACCACCACACGGCATGCAACGGAGTCAGCAGAACGGAAAGCAGGGGATTCTTAACCGTGGGACGCCAGCCACGAAGGGCCAGACCACTGCGGTACCGGGCCTGCGCAACCCAAACGAAGCCCAAGATGAGTCCTTTCTTGAGGCCGTGTTCCTTAAGGATCTTGTCGCGAATCTTGAGATACACCGACTCCCAAACCCGGGGAACCGATGCCATAATGGTCGGCTTTTCGCGGATCAAGTCCTCGCTCAGCGTGCGGACGCTTGAATAGTAAATCATCATCATGCAAGCCGAAGTGCAGAACTCGAAACACCGTTCATAGACATGCCATATCGGCAGGATTGACACCGTCACTTCACCGGCATTCCGATCCACATGCAATAGGGGGCTGATCGCCCGCACGTTGTGCAGGAAGTTAGCATGAGTCAGCATGACGCCCTTGGGATTTCCCGAGGTTCCACTGGTGTAGATGATCGACGCAATGTTCGTTGGCTCGCAGGCCTTGCGCAAGTCCCGAATCAGTTCAGGTTTGTCTGCCAGACGAACTCCGCCGCGGGATCTCAGCGAGGAGTACGTCCTCACTTTGTCCTTCCAGGCAATCGGCAGAGAAGCAAGCGAACTCACTTCGGGATCGTCCATAAGAAAGACCAGCTCAGGCAAACGGTCGTCGGAAGTGAACTCCGGATAAAGGGACTCGAGGTTGGCCAAGCCCTCCAAGATCAAATATTTCGAATCCGAGTGGTCGAAGATGAACTTCTGTTCCTTCGGGGTAGTGTCGGAACCCCTTGGAACCGAAGGCGCGCTTAGCGACAGCAACGCTTGATCGGTGACTGCCCAGTCGTAGCGGTTGTCAGCGAACAACGCCACATGATCGCCTGCTTTGACTCCGGCTTCATCCAGGCCCGCAGCCAGAAGGTCGACCTCTGCCGCAAACACTTTCCAGGTCCTCGTCTCGAAACCCGTGCCGGCCCGAAACTTATGCGACAGCCTGTCGGGATAGAGCTCGGCGTTGCGTTGGGGAATATCGCAAAGTACTCGAAACTGGTAGAAGTCGTTCAATTGGTCGGTGCCTCCGCGCCCGACAAGGATACCCCGAGTTACCGGATCTGTCCAATCTTTCGGCCGCTATCCAGTTCTTGACAGAGCGCCCAGTGGCACGCTAAGGTCAATCTGCTTTCCAACAGTGCGCCTGTCGTATAATGGCTATTACCTCAGCCTTCCAAGCTGAAGACGTGAGTTCGATTCTCATCAGGCGCTGATCCTAAGACTTCCCGAAAGGGGAGTCTTTTTTGTGTCTAAGTGTTTACAGCAAAGGGAAGTAGTACCGGATTGATTTGCCCCAACCCCCTCCTTCAACCTCAGGGAAAGTACCCACTCCTCAGCGCATCGACGAAAGTGTCGACAAAAGTACAACACTGCCATCAACCACATCGAGGACTCCTGTAACCGGGCCAAGACTTCGCGACCTTGGCCGCTGAAGAGTGTCGGACACTTGACATAAAAGAGTATACACCTGTATACTTATTGGCGGAGGACGGCACCAATGCGAGTTCCTGACGGGGCATCAAACCTTGAGCTGTTGTCGGAGCTTCCGGTTCAGTATGCTCCCTCCACAGCCTTTTTTGATCTCTACCAACTCGTTCCCTGGTTGCTGGAGCTCTACCCTGAATGGACGACCGAGGATCTCGAGTCGTTCGTCGAAGAAAAGACCCGCAAGAGAGTGGACCCCGAAGACTTGATTACGCTGGCCGCTCTACACCGACGCTACGCGAGAATAAGTTAGCACTGGTTTCTGGTGGATTTCCGGCACAATTGGTGCAACGGCCGTCGGGCCTCCGTCAGCTTTGCTGTTGACCGCCTCGAAACCTTGCAGGAAACTCAAAGGGTCGATTGGCTCCCTGTTGTTTCCAGCTGAACTTTTGCCGGGTACGAGGGTTTGGTGTCTTTGTACGGTCTTGAGGGGCTAGGAGTGCCGCAAGCTCGTAGACAGTGACTACTTCGTTGGAGTCGTCCATGGGCCCATTCTACCCGCCAGAGTTGCACTGACAGTGCAACACGCACTTTGGGGCGCATCCTTTTCCTTTTGAGCCAATTCTGGTACCCTCCAACTATGTCAAAGCCCCGCAAGATCTACGATTTCTCGGAAGAGAAAGTCCAGCAGCAACTCGTTACTGCTCTGCGCAGGAATCAGGGCTCGGCAACCGTTGCCGACCTCATCAGCCTCTCTGGCCTTCCCAAGTTTCAGGTGGAATCCATGCTTCCTGTTGTGGTGGATGAGTGCCGGGGACAAATGCAGGTTACGGCCTCGGGAGACATTCTGTACCGCTTTCCCAAGGGGCTAACGAACCAGGCCCGAGGCGCCTCGGCAACGTGGAAACGGATCCTGAAGCGGTTTCTGACGGTCAGCGCAAAAATCCTCACCTGGCTGTTCAAGGCATGGATCGTTGTCATGTTGTTGGGTTACTTTGCCCTGTTCGTTCTCATCCTTCTGGCGGCGGTAGTGATCTCGATTGCTCTTTCCTTTGCAAAGAGGGGGGAAGACCGTGATGATTCCGGCGGGGGCATCTTGGGATTCTACCTCGTGACCCGCGTTTTTGAGTTCTTCCTGCTGCTCTGGCTCTATTCGGGCGATACCCAGATCCGCGACCAGAAAAAAAAGAAACCCTTCTTCAAGGCGGTCTTCGAGTTTGTGTTTGGTGTCGAGGAGAAGCCCGAGGTAAGGGAGCGGGCCCAACGAAAAGCCGTGATCGCCTGGTTGCAGGAACACAAGGGCTCGATAACGTTGGAAGAACTCATGGTCCTGACGGGAGCGCCGCGTCAAGAAGCCGACAGGCTGGTGAGCCGACTCCTCCTCGAACTGGAAGGTCAACCGCTGGTTTCCGACGAAGGAACCTTGTACTTCTTCTTCCCCGAGGTTCTCCGCACTACCAAAGACTCGTCGCTGACTTCGTCCCACTTGGCCGAAGCGGAGCTGATCCCCTTCACCCGCAACCCTTCCAAGACCAACCAGTGGATCGGGTTTCTCAATGGCTTCAATCTGGTCCTCTCGGCCTATTTTCTGGGATTCGGTTCCCTAGGTTTCGAAGCGATTCAAGGTTCGGGGGATGCCTTGGCGTTTGTGTACCAGCTTACCGTGGTTTTGTTGGTGAACTTCACTTCTCTCGGGCTGGCCTCTGCTGAAGCGCTGATCGCTGTCGTGCTCGGCATCGTACCTGCTGCCTACTCGGCATTCTTCTTTGGCATTCCGCTGGTTCGACGCTGGAGGGAGAAGCAGAGGAACGAACTACGCAAGACCGAGAACTTCCGCAGAAAAGTACTTGTGCGCGTCTTTGGCAATCCCCTCGAGATCCGACTCGAGGGGATTGAGCCCGACTCGGAGCGCAACGCGCCCGGCAAGCCCGGGCCCGAACGCGAGGCCCTGAAAGAGCGGATGCTTCGGGATGTGGCAGATTCCCGGTTACTCGAGGTTCAGTCTACTGCACCATTGGTCTATCAGGTTCCCGACTTTCTGCGTGAAAAGAACGACATGGTCAAAGTAAGGGCCGCCACCGATACCAAGGCCTATAGGCCAAGCGAAGTGATCTTCGACACCGAAAAACGCTTGGAGTAAACGCTAGACTGCGAGAAACTGCCAAGACTGTCGGATCTTGGTCAGCAAGGCCTCACGTTTGATGGGCTTCCAGAGTCCATTCTTGCGCTCGAACCCGAGCGGGCCTTCCAGCAGTTCGTCGAGACCGCCATTGAGCACTTGGGAAACCCGAAGGTAGCTCTGAAGCCCCTCCATTTTGGCATGGCGTTCGTCAAGGAGTCCGCTCGAAAGGAAGCAGTCCATCAAGAGTTTGGCCGCAAGGAAACGTCGCCGCTTCTCGACCCCGTAGATCAGGGGGCGATCAATGAGCCCGATCACTTCCCAGGTAACCTGCTCGGCTTGGGAGTAGCGTCCGATGTCCTTGTCCTGGTCGGATACCCGCACCGGAAGGAGTTCCAGGATCCGGTCCAGATTCGCACACAGGTAGTCGAGGTCGAAAAGGCCTGTGGCACAGTTAAAAAGAATGGGCGTCCCCGCGGTTTCAGCCTCTTGCACCCGTTTGACGTCGAGAGCCACGCCGATATCGGCACAGTTTAGGCGTCCGTCCGGCTGCCTGTAGAGCACGCCTCCTTTCACATCCAAAGGCGTTTTGAAGCAGAAATCGAAGGCGGCAGGCCGCTTCAAGAGTTCAAGAACTGCCAGACCCCGAAGGCTCGGCAGGTAGCCGAGATTGTCGATGTTCCCCAAATATACGTAGCGGTACCCCTGCGACTTCAGGCCCTCGTAGATCGTGCGCAGAACGCGGAAGTTCTGCCCATGCCCTGCCGGGAGGGCATAGGGAACCCGCTGACCCTGCTTCTCCACTTCGAACACCCGCCAACTGAGCCCCTCGGGAGCCAGCGCAAACGTGCCCACCAAATCTTGGACCGCGGTGGGCGAGTCCGCCAAGTCGATGGGGTATTCACCCAACAGCTCTGACAGAGCTGGACTTTCCTTGAGCCGGGGCCATGCCTCCCGAAGAGGGGCGTCGGTGCTGGCACTGGTCATCTGGAAGAGTTTCATACCGGGACCTGTGTGCCCCGCTTCGCGGGCTGCCAAATTGAGAAGCGCCAGATGCCGAAGTTTGAGCTCGAGGTACGTTGGACCCGGAGTTCCATCCTTTTGGAAGAAGCCCGGTGTGATCCCCTTGGGGAGGTGTCCGAAGTTGCGTACTGCCGCATCCAGAGAAGGCTTCCACAACTCAAACAGTTCCGGCCCGAAAGCCCGGTTCTTCTTGGTGTCAGCGTAACTGGTGGCCATACCCCCGTTCAAGACTCCGAAAGCCGTGCGGGGAACCAGCGAAAGGCCAATTTCTTCCAGTTCGGCCACTCCCAGTTTCACTGTTGTCTCCGAGCCTGGCAGTTCACGATTCAAGAGCCTTTGTGCCTCGGCGCGGTCAACTGTCAGCGGACTTTCAGAACGAAAATCCAGAATCAGATCGCCGAGCCCAGGAAACTCGGCTAACTGCACTGGCGGAGAAACCAGCGTGCCGTTGTTCAAGGCCTCGAGAATCTGGTTGGTGAACTGCCAGTCCATGCTAGACCATCAGCGACAGCGCGGCGTTGGCCGCCCCGTACAGCGAAATCGAGTAGTCCTTGATCACATACAGGGGAATCTCCTGGAGTACTCGGAGCAGGTTAGGGTTGCAGTGTTGCTCAAAGGTCTTGACGAACAGGTTGTCGCGGGTGAAAAACTCGAGGTTCTTGCCCGAGATTCCCCCTGCAAGGTAGAAGCCACCCTTGGGTATCAGGAAACACGCCACGCTGGCCGAGAACCGGGCGTAGAGCTTTACGAAACCGACCATCACCTGTCGACAGCCTTCGTGTTCCGCGGCGAGCTGCGAAATCCGGGCTGGCTTATCCTGATCGGGCAGGCGCAAGATTTCCTGAACTGCCTTGTCGTTCTTGTCGAGGCGGCCCGCTTCGAGGAGGTAATAAAAATAGTTCTTGATGCCCATTCCCGAGATGGCCATCTCGTATTCGGGGACCAGACCGATCCCGTCCTGGATAAACTTCTTGAAACCGTGCGAATCCTCGTCAAAGTCGGCCATGTCCATGTGGCCTCCCTCCGAAGGAAAGGCTCTCCACCGGTCACCCATGCGGGCAAGAAAGCCGACCCCCAGACCGGTTCCGGCACCCACGACGGCCTTCAAGTCACCCTGCGGTTCGGGGCTTGCTCCCGAGGGCCTCTTCAACACTTCAATCTGGGCCGGGTCGGCAGGGTTCAGCAGCGGAAGCCCGTAGCTGATCGCCGAAAAGTCATTGATGATCAGCGTCTTGACACCCAAAGTGTCCTCGATTTCGTTGCCGTCAATCACCCAGTTCTGGTTCGTCATCTTGCAGAAATTGTCTTTGACCGGGCCGGCGCCCGAAATGCAGCACAGATCGAAGGCCAGATTAGGATGTTTTTCCCGCACCACTTCCATGGTCTTTTTGACGCAGGCCGTGAACTGAGTTACCAAGGAACTCTCAAAGATCACCTCAAGAATCAAATCAATTTTGCCGTCGTACTCGGCGGCCATGCCCAAGTTTGTGTTTGTGCCGCCCACGTCGCCCACCAGCAAGAAGCGGCGGTATTTCTTGTCGACTTCTTTCATCCATTGCACTTTCATGCGGCTATCCTCGTCGGTTGGTTTTCTCTAGAATAGGACACGTTGAGGGTTTCGTCCATGAAGAATACCGAGCCGAACTGGCTGTTTCTCGACTTTGACGGCGTCTTGTGTGATTCCCTCGAAGAGTGTTTGCGCTCCAGTTGGCTTGCGCTTTCGCGTGTTGCTATCGGGCCTGCGACACCCCCCGAGCCGCCCTTTGATGCGGAATACCGGCGAGCGTTTCTCGGATGTCGCCCCTTTGTTCGTTCGGGCGAGGACTACCTGGTTCTTCACAGCCTGGTCCAGCAAGGGCGGGGTCCTCGAAGCCAAGCCGAGTTTGACCTAGAACTTGGTCGTCTAGGTCGGCCAGCCTTGGATGGGCTCAAGACTCGGCTCTACCAGGTTCGCGAGGAAATGCTGAACCGGCACAGGTCCTTGTGGCTTAGTTGGAACCCTCTGTTTGCCGGCATCCGCGAGGTACTTCAGTCCCTCGAGGCTCATCCCAGGGCCTGGATACTTTCAACAAAGAAGGCCTCTTTTATTCAGGAAATCCTTTCCTATCAAGGAATCGTTTGGCCAATAGAACGGATTCAGTACTCAGGGAGCGAGAGCAAGCTGGGGTTTGTGGAATCCCTGACGAACGGAGGTCCGTCCCTGCTGGTGGACGACCAGATCGACCATCTGAACTTTCATCACCCAACCTGTCTCTGTGCTCTTGCCCTGTGGGGTTACGTTGACCCGGCCAGCTCAAGTGGAGCGCCGTCTACAGTTACTTTGGTGGATTTTCCTGACCTCGTCAGCAGTTGGGTAAGTTGAGTCTGCTCAGGTCTCTTCCGTGTCCGGCTTCGTCAGCAGGTGCATCTCGTCGGCGGTGATGAAGTCTTCTTTGTCTTCCTCTTCGTTCGTCGCGATCCTTTGCAAACCCCGGATCTCGGCAAGGTCCTGACGATGTGCCTCTTGGCGTTGCCGCAGTTCCGGAAAGAACGAAACCATGAACTCGCAGAAAGCATACTTCTGCGTCAGGATCTCTTCGAGCAGGTCTACGAACACGGACTCGACTTTCACCAGATTGTGGAAGTACTCCGAACGCCGTATCAAGTTGGAGTTCTCCTTGAGGGTTGAGAAGATCTTGCCCAGACCCGAATCTACAAACCTGAGGTCTGCAATAACCTTGTCCAGAAAGTAGTCGGAATCAATGGTAAGCTGAAAGCCTTCTTTGAGGAGTTTCATCTGAAGGTTGAAGAAGAAGAGGTCGTCCTCGAAGTGGATCTTGTTTTTCATCTGGTTGGGTCCGAATTGACATTCTAACCAGAACTGTGTTAGTTTGGCAACGCCTCTTTATCCGGCCCTTGGGGTCCGGATCGTATGTCCGCAAGGAGGAATCATGCGCACTTATGAAGTTGTGTTCATTTTTCGTCACGAAAATGATCACTTTACCAAAGGTCTCGAACTTGTTCGAAACGAACTGAAGACCTTTGGAGCCAATATCCTGAAAGAAGAGGATATGGGGGAACGGAATCTGGCCTATCCGATCAAGAAACAGGATCGCGGCCACTATATTCTGTTCAACGTTGAGTTTGCACCCGACAAAGTGGTGGAAATCGACAAGTCTTTTAAGCTTCAGACGGAAATTCTGAAGTTTCTGTTCATCGTTCAGGAAGCCTGAGGTCGCGACTATGGCAGGTGACATCAACCAGGTCGTCCTGGTCGGGCGTGTAACCCGAGATGCGGAACTCCGCTATACGGCATCCGGCACGGCACTCTGTAACTTCTCGGTGGCTATCAACCGCCGGGTCAAGAAGGGCGACCAGTGGTCAGATGAGGCCAGCTTCTTCGACCTTACTCTGTGGGACAAACAGGCCGAGAACCTGAACAAGTACCTCGTCAAGGGGACTCAAGTCGCTGTACAGGGTGAGCTCCGGCAAGATCGATGGGAAAAAGACGGTCAGAAGTTCAGCAAGGTCCAGGTGTTCGTCAATAATCTGCAGTTGTTGGGTTCGGGCAGGGGTCGCGATTCCGGGGATGTAAGAGGCCCTGACTCCGGTTCACAGGTGCCCACCCGCTCCAACGACAAACCCAGGTCTGAACCCTCTCCTGCAACTGATGACTTTGACCCGCAAGCTTACGAGGACGACATTCCGTTCTGATTACCTCAAGGAGGATTATGGTGTCTTTTGAAAATGAAATGAAAGAAGTAGAAGAATCTTTGGACAAGAGCCCCAAGTCGGGGGACATGGAGCGCAGAGACGGTGCCGAACGAGGCGCCCGTCGCGGTAAAGTGTACTTCAAGAAGAAGATCTGCAAGTTCACGGTCCACAAGTGGCCATGTGACTGGAAGCGGACCGATATTCTTCAGAAGTTCATCACTGAACGTGGCAAGATTTTGCCCCGAAGAATCACAGGAACCAGCGCCAAGTTCCAGCGAAAGCTGGCAAAACAGGTCAAGATTGCGCGGGTTCTGGCCCTGTTGCCGTACGTGAAGAACTAGAAATGGCCCAGCCGAACGTTCCTGCTTGGGTTTTTGCCCTGGCTGGGGCGCTGGTAAGCTCCGTCTTGTTTCACCTTAGTCTGCTTGGGGTCCTGTTTCTGTTGCCCTTGGTGTGGCTGAACAAGAGGCACTCCCAGGCGACGGCTTTGGAAGGCGCGGCAGCCACGGCGGCTTTACTGATCTGCTGGACATTCGGACGTCTGGCGCTCGAGAAGTCCACCTGGACAGTCTGGGACAGTCTGGATTTGGGTTTGCCGCTCTTCTTGCTTGCGGGTTGGGTTGCTCTGGTACTTTTGAACGGCACGGGTTGGCGCTTCGTTTACCGCCTTGGCGCGGTCACTTTAGTTGCCGCCGTCATTGGGTTGCCGCTGGTTACGGGCCTCCTTGCCGTGCCTGCGGTGGAAAAGGCCTGGAAGGACGGCTTCGAGATAGTGTGGAAGCAGATCGCTGAGGCCTCGGGCTCGGCAGGACTTCAGGACTGGTCGGCGAACAAGGACGACTTCTTTGTCCTTGTTCGCGAGTCGATTTCAGCGGCCTTTCTACCAGTGTTGTTTCTGTTCTGGGCAGCAACAGAGTCGTGGTCCCGACGCTGGGGTTGGTCTGGAACCGGCCCGGTTCGCTGGGTGGACTTCCGTCTGCCTTCCCGTGCCGTGGTTGTCTTCTTGGGTTTATGGATGGTGATTCTGGTCCAGAGCTTGGTCCGAAACTTGGGTGGGCGGGGCCTGGAAGGGGTGCTTTGGTACGGTGTGGCGAATCTAGCCATCGTTGCTTGGATCGCCTACGCGCTTGTCGGCTGGGGTATTGTCAAGTCACTCTTGCAGCGAGGCAAGGTGCCGCCCCTGGCTCAGACGTTGATGGGAATGATGCTGATCCTTTCGCTTTTTGCGGGGGGAGTAATGTCGGTGGTCGTATTGATCGCCTTGCCATTGCTGGCGGTACTGGAACTTTGGATCGATTTTCGAAAGACTGAGCAAAGAGGGTAGGATTATGAAGGTCATTCTGCTGAAGGATGTGGAGAATCTGGGGGAAGAAGGGGAAATCAAGACAGTGGCTGATGGCTACGGTCGGAACTTCCTTCTGCCCCGCGGCTTCGCTGTATTGGCGTCAAAGCACGGCTTGAACCTGATTGAACAAAGAAAGGTCAAGATTGAGGCCCGCAAGGAAGAAAAGCGCAAGGAAGCCTTGGGTCTAAAGGACAAGCTCCAGAGCTTGCATCTGGTGATTTCGATGCCGGCAGGCGACAACGGCAAGCTATTTGGCGCTGTCACCAACGGCGTCGTTGCCGAACAGTTGCTGAAGCAAGGTATCACGATGGATCGGCGCCACATTTCGTTGCCCGGAAATGCCATCAAACTGGTCGGTGTGTACGAGGCCAAAGTTCGCGTACTCGACCGCGAATACGCAACGGTGAAGGTGGAAGTGAAGGCTTTGGAAGCCTGATTCTGTGGGAAAGGAGAGAGTTCCTCCACACAACGAGGATGCGGAATCCGCAGTGTTGGGTGCTCTCCTCCTTTCTCG
Source organism: Spirochaetales bacterium (assembly GCA_037142615.1). Classification (GTDB taxonomy): domain Bacteria; phylum Spirochaetota; class Spirochaetia; order JABEVK01; family JABEVK01; genus JAIFLN01. The sequence goes on from JBAXAI010000001.1 coordinate 245,782, forward strand.
GGATGCTTTGGACGTTGTTGTCCAGATCCTTCGCCCGCAAGACTTCTACAAACAGTCGTACCGGCTCATCTACGAATCGATTCTCTCTATGCAGACAGAAGGTCAGGAGGTTGACGTCCTCACCCTGTCGAACGCTCTGACAAGGCACGGAAAACTCGATCTAGCCGGTGGACCCGTCGCGCTGGCATTGCTGACTGAGTCTGTCCCGACGGCCGCCAACGCAGAATACTACGCACACATGGTCAAGAACGCTGCGGTGCGGAGAAACCTTATTGAAGTTTCAAGCCGACTCATTCTCCAAAGCTACGAAGAGTCCACCGATAGCAGGATCCTGCTGGAAGACGCCGAAAAGCGCATTTTCGAGCTTGGGGAAGAGCGGACTTCCCGTAGCTACAAGAAGGCTTCCGAGCTCGTGACGGCAGCCATGGAACGCATTATCGCGCTTTCCAAATCCAAGGATGTCGTAACCGGTATTCCGACCGGCTTCAAGGATCTCGACCAAGCGACCACGGGATTCCATGAGGCTGAGTTCATCATCATCGCGGCTCGACCATCGATCGGCAAAACAACCCTTGCTCTCAACATGGCTGCTCATCAGGCGGTCACCAAGAAGATTCCTGTCGGATTCCTTTCGCTCGAAATGCCCGATCTGGATATTGTCGATCGGATCTTGGCCTCGGAGGCCCGATTGGACTCCTCGAAGATCCGCAACGGGTTCCTGAGGCCCGCCGACCTTACCAGCCTACGTGACGTGGTACCTGCGATTTACGAGGCACCACTTTACATTGACGACTCACCCAACATGAAACTGCTCGATCTGCGTGCCCAAGCCAGGCGGATGAAGAGCAAGAACGACATTCAGATCCTGTACGTTGACTATATTTCGCTCATTGGCCACGAAAACATGAATATCCCACGGCACGAACAGGTCGCCGACATCAGTCGTTCGCTCAAAGCCCTCGCCCGTGAACTCAAGATCCCAGTGGTGGCGCTCTCCCAACTCACCCGCATAACGGAGGAAAAGGCCCCGGGTCTTGCTGACCTCCGGGAGTCGGGCTCGCTCGAGCAGGACGCCGATGTCGTCTTGTTCCTCCATCGCAAGCGAGGAACTGATCGGGACGCGAAGGATTCGCATCAGAACTCGGTAGAGACCGACCTGATCATCGGAAAACAGCGGAAAGGTCCAATTGGCACCGTGAAGCTGATGTTCTTGCCTCAGTACACCCGCTTCGAAAGTTTTGATGGCGGACATGACCCCTCGTCTGTATAATGAAGGCGGGAGTTACCATGAGTTTTCATAACAAGTACGATTTCAGCCTGCTCGTGAACGAAAAAGAACGCTGGGTGATTGATGAGCTCGAAAAGCAGCTGGTCCAGCGCCCCGAAGTCTGTCGTTGTCAGGAATGTGTTCTCGACATGGTCACACTAGCCCTCAACAACACCCGCCCGAGCTACCGTGTCACCCTGCTGGGATCCATTTATGCTCAGGCAGACAATGATGAAAACCAACAAAGTCTCGAGCACTCGGTAGCTATTGCTATCGGAAAGATCTTCGAGAACCCCTCGCACGCGCGCACCGATCGAGACTAGTCCAGCGACCGGGGGTACAGTGCTACTTTGGTCCCATCAAGAAACTCGTGTCGTTGAACAACGTGAAGGCGACCAACATCAGAATCAGAACACCACCGAATTGCTGATACCGAATGAGCACGCGGATCGGGGTACGTTTGCGCCGCAGTCCTTCGTACAGTTGCAGAACGATGCTGCCGCCGTCGAGCGCAGGAATCGGCAACAGGTTCATGAAGAATAACGCCAAACTGAGGAAAGCCAGGTCATTGAGCAGGTTTGTCAGCCCTGAGAACCAGCCGGACTCGAAACTTCGGCTGGTTTGCTCGCCGACCATGTAAGAAATTCGGAGGGGGCCCGAAAGACTCTCACCTGCAGAAACCTGACCGGTGAACAACTGCACGAGGCCCTGAGCCATCTGACCGATCATGGTCGTGGTTTGAAGTCCAGCCGCGAGGCTCGCGGGGAGCAAGGGCTTTCCTTGTGGAGGATAGGTTTGCCGCGCAAAGGCCACCCCCAAGTCGGTTACGCCTCCGTGGAACTCAGGTACCCAAGTCAGCAAGACCCGGGTTCCGGCCCTTTCAACGGCTACTTCCAACGCTCCGGCCTTCAGTGGCAGAGCCTTGGAAAGATCGTGGGTGTTATGCACCCTGACCCCACCAACTTCTGTTATGAGGTCTCGTGGTTGGAACCCAGCAATATCGCCGGAACTCCCTGCCGTGACTGAGGCTACAACCGGGTCTACCCAGTCCGAAATACCAATCATGGTGCGCTTCTCGGCTTCGATGTAGCGGGGTGTAACGGGGATCGTCAGCGTAGTTCCCGAGCGTTGAACCTCAAGTACCAAGGACCGGCCGGAAGCTTGTGCGATCGCCGCCTGCAGGTCTGCGAAACTCCGGGTAGACTTTCCTGAAACTGACAGAATCAAGTCTCCAGACGCTAACCCCGCCTGAGTCGCGGGGTAGGGAGTCCCAACACTTTCCAACAAGATGATCCTTGCCGGCGAAGACTGCTGCGGAATCCCCGAAAGTTGAAGCACGAAAAAGACCAAGAAAGCCAGCAGCAAGTTTGCGGCTGGGCCCGCGACCGAAATACCAATGCGGCGCCAGGGCGAAGCGGCGTGGTACGAACCTTCTTCCGGCAACGGCGCCTGGCTGCCGGGTTGGTTGGCGGCCTCCATGGCTTTGACGAGGTAGTCATCGCCCTTCATTTTGCAGTAGCCACCCAGCGGCAGAAGGCAAAGCCTGTATTCCGTTTTTCCGGGTTTCCATTTCAAGAGTGTTTTACCCCAACCAAGCGCGAAGGCCTCTACTTCAACCCCTGCCCAGCGTGCCGCTAGAAAATGGCCCAACTCATGAACGAAGACCACGACCGTCAACCCGACCAACCCGAGCGGAATGTACAAGAGGATCTCCATCACCACCTCCCGAACAAGAGAAAGGCATAGAATACGGGTGCCGAAAATAGGAGGGAATCGACGGAGTCCAAAACCCCACCACGCCCCGGTATCAGGGATCCGGAGTCCTTGACGCCAGCGCTGCGCTTCAAACTCGACTCGAAGAGGTCTCCGACAATCGTCGTCAGCGAAAGTACGAGGGCCGCGGCCCCGACAACGATCCAGTGAGTTCCAAGGGAACCAGGAAAGTAATAGGCCGCAAGGCCCAAGGCCAGAAGAGTCCCGAAAATGCCCCCAGCGAAGCCAACGAGACTCTTGGTGGGGCTGACGTGAAACGGCTTCCAACTCTTTTTGCCCCAGAGGGTACCGAACACCCAGGCCAGCGCGTCATTGCCAAATGTCGCCAGGCAAAAGACTGCCATCAGGGGTGTCGTGGACGAAAGCGCGAGTATCTTCACCAGAAAGTACATAAAGAAACCCGGGTAGATCAGAACAAACAGAATGCCAGTAATTTTCCCGAGGACCGGCTCAAGATTCTGCTCGGTATTGGCAAAAATCTGCCGGATAAAGATTGCGACAATGAGCAAAGCCAAAACCACCAGCGTCGTTTCGGGTTTCAGGACACCCCAATTCTCAAGATAGGCCAAGATTGGAAAGGCAAATCCCAAGACTGTCGGTAGGTACGGGTTGATCACAAAGCCCTTTGACTTCAAGAGAATCGCTGACTCATGGGCTCCAAAGGCCGAAAAGGCCAGAATGAGCAGGAACATGGGAAAGAAGCGATACAGGTCCCACACCGAGAGCGCGAGGATGAGCGGGAGTCCCAAAAGAGTAAGGACAATGCGGATCACGGCATTCTTATTCACGCATTTCCTCCGTATTGTGGCCGCCAAAACGGCGATTCCGCCCCCGATATTCACTCACCGCGGCAATAAGATCCTCGGCGGTCCAGTCGGGCCAGAGTTTCTCGCTGAAAACCAACTCTGCGTACGCAGACTCCCAAAGTAGGAAGTTGCTCAGTCGAAGTTCTCCGGCCGTCCGGATTACCAAGTCTACCGGTGGTAGCGCTTGGTCGAGGAAGCTGGAAAACGTTGCAGCGGTCAACTCGGAACGAACGGGTTCCGAGGCCCAACGGCGAACCGCACGGAGAATCTCGTCCTGGCCTCCGTAGTTGATCGCAAGATTAACGGTTAGGCCCTCGAAGGCCGCCGTGTCATTTACCACTTGGTGGAGATCCTGTTGGACCTCGGTGGGAAGGCCCTCGGAATCTCCGGAGTGCACGACCCGGATGCGGTTTTCGCGGTAGAAGTCCCATTCCCGCAACAAGTGTGTCTTGAGCAGGAACATCAAGAAGGAGACTTCCTGTTCGGCCCGCTTCCAGTTCTCGGTTGAAAAGACATAGAGAGACAGATAACGTATCCCTAAATCAGAGGCGGCCTTGGTGATGGCCTTGGCCACCTTGAGCCCCTCTTTGTGTCCCTCGGAACGTGGAATCTTGCGACCGGCAGCCCAACGTCCATTGCCATCCATAATGATACCGAGGTGCACGGGAACGGAAGCTGTGGCTAGGGCCATGTCAGATTTCCAGAATTTCCTTTTCTTTTTCGGCGGCAAGGCGGTCAATGTCCTTGATCGAGGCATCCGTGACTTTCTGGATCTCGTCAAGGGCCTTCTTGGCCTCGTCCTCGGTCAACTCATTGTCCTTCTGAAGCTTTTTGTAGGCCTCGTTGATATCGCGGCGGATATTACGGACGGCAACCCGGTAGGTCTCGGCCATTGTCTTGGCTTGTTTGACAAGATCCTTGCGGCGGGCTTCGTTGAGCGGAGGAAAATTGATTCGGATTACTTTGCCGTCGTTGCTGGGAGTCAGCGACAGGTCACTCGAAAGAAGTGCTTTCTCAATGTCACCGATGACCCCTTTGTCCCAGGGTTGGATAACTACCATGCGTGCCTCGGGGACAGAGATATTTGCCACTTGGCTCAACGGTGTTTTGGCACCGTAGTATTCGACTTGAATCCGCTCAAAGAGGGCAGGAGTTGCACGTCCCGTGCGGAGAAGAGAATATTCATCCTGAAGGCTTTTCAGGCTTTTTTTCATTTTCGCTTCCGCGTCGGCTTTCAACATTGCTGCCCTCCTGAGACTTTAGGCTTCGAGCCCGATCTGAACATAGGCGAAGGCGGCGATTTCAACCTTGGAGCCCAGGTCCTTGCTGAGTTTATCAGCTGCCTGCGCTACGGTGATCTTGTCGTCTTTGACGAAAGGCTGGTCCACGAAGCACAACTGCTTGAGAAGCTTTTCGACCTTGCCCTTCATGATTCCCACGACGATGTTGTCGGGCTTGCCTACCAACTGTTCAGCATCGCGCACGCGCATGATTTCTTCCTGTTCCTTGATCCAACTGGCGTCGACTTTGGTGCGGTCCAAAAAGGCGGGGTTGAAGGCGGCAGCGTGAAGCGCGAGGTCAAACCCGAACTGCTTGACCTTGGCGTCGGAGGCCTTGGCAGGATCGGCCACCTTGACCTTGACCAAGACGCCGATCCGGCCTTCGCCGTGAAGGTAAGGCACAACCACTTCGCCGGAGGCAACACCGAGGGACTTGTAGGTCTTGATTGACAGGTTTTCCTTCGTCTTGGCAGCAAGGTCCGACAAAGCTGCCAGCGCATTGTCATTCGGTGCCGACGCTCCGTCCTTGACCAGAGCGTCGATGATCGCCTGGCCCGTGGTGACAAAGTCGCTGTTTCGCGCCACAAAGTCAGTTTCACAAGAGATTTCCATCACCGCCGCGAGAGTACCGCTGAGCGATGTAAAAACCCTGCCTTCGGTGGCCGAACGGCCGGATCGTTTGGCGACAGCTGCCAAACCTTTTTCCTTCAGGATCTTTTCAGCGCCGGCAAAATCTCCGCCGGCCTTTTCGAGAGCGTCTTTGCAGTCTCCGAAGCCGGCGCCCGTCTTGTCGCGCAGCTTTTTGACGTCGAGAGGATTAACAGCCATTTCTTTTCAAGCTCCTGAGTTATTCGTCTTCTTCGTCGAGCTGGGCAGCGATGCTGGAGCCCGACTTGGCAAAGCCCTGATCGTCCATTCCGGGGGTGTCATCTTCCTGAAGACTGTCGATGACAGTCAGGCCGATTTCATTGTCGGCTTCGATGACAGCGTTGGCGATGATCTGGGTGAACAGCGTAATGGCGCGAATCGCGTCGTCGTTTCCCGGGATCGGAAAGTCAATACCTTCCGGGTTGCAGTTGGTGTCGACCACGGCGATGATCGGTATGCCCTGCCGACGGGCTTCGGCGATGGCGATGGCTTCCTTGCGGGGATCAATGACAAAAAGGATGCCTGGGAGTTCCTTCATTTCCTTGATACCGCCGAGGTTCTTCTCGAGCTTGGCCTTTTCTTTGCCAAGCATGGCGATTTCTTTCTTGGTGAGGTGACCGTAGGTGCCGTCAACTTCCATCTTTTCGATCTTCTTGAGGCGCATAAGCGACTTCTTGATGGTGGAGAAGTTGGTCAACATGCCGCCAAGCCAGCGGTTGTTCACGTAGAACATGTTACAGCGTTCTGCTTCGGTCTGGATCGAGGTTTGGGCCTGCTTTTTGGTACCAACGAAGAGCACGGTTTTGCCGTCCAGCACGGTCTTGCGGACAGCGTTGTACGCTTCCTTGATCGCCTGAATCGTCTTCTGCAGGTCGATGATATGGATGCCGTTGCGTTCCGCGAAGATAAACTTCTTCATGCGGGGGTCCCAACGTTTGGTCTGATGACCGAAATGCACACCTGACTCGAGCAGGTTCTTCATAGTGACTACAGCCAAGGTAGTCCTCCTTAGTGTTCACCGGGCAACGAGTTGCTGCCAAGTGCTACGTCTCATATTTCACGACATCCGCGAGTACCCAAGTGGAACCCGCCGGCGCGGAGATTTCCCGTAGCCAATCACTGTCGGCCCGGGATAGGTAGATGACGAGAAAGAATGCCATAAACCTCGGCCAAAGGCAAGCCCACGACGTTGCTCCAGGAACCGTGGATTCGATCGACCAGGCAGATGCCGGACTCCTGGACACGATAACCACCGGCCACGCCTTCCCATTCTCCTGTCTCGAGATAGCCGCGGTAGAGACCTTCGTTCCAAGGAAGAAAGCGGATCGATGTCAAGACGACCCGGGTCGCCAGACGCCTCGTGGGAAGCCATAGAGTAACGGCGGTGAGCACTTGATGGTGGTGGCCTGAAAGTTCCCGATACCACTGCAACGCTTGATCCGAGTCTGTCGGCTTGTTGAGGGCCCGACCTCGGAAACTAATCAAGGTGTCGGCAGTGAGTACTGGCAGGCTGTTCTCGGGATGGGCGGTTGCGAAGTGCATAGCCTTCTCGCGGCTGAGCCTTCGGGCTTGGGCCGTGGGCTTTTCCCGTGGCAAGGGGACTTCTTGCCACGGATTGGTGACCACCCGAAACGGTATGCCCAAGGTCGCCAACAGGGCCTCGCGCCGGGGGGAGGTTGAGGCGAGCAGGAGAAGAGGTGCCGAATCAGTCACAGCCAAGTTGCCCCTGTCAGCCAAAAGTTAAGCCCCGTGTTCACGCACGTACTCTGAGGTAAATCTACGCTAGGTAGCGGATTAGTTTCAAGCCGAGTCTGATTGAAAATGGGCGGTTTTGGGGGTCTAGCTGAAGTATAGCTGAGTACAGGTAAACCAAGATGGCCTACGAGAGCGTGATCCCTTCGGACTCAAGGAGGTGCTTGCGCACTGTGTCCAGAATCTCCTGGGCCTGTGTCAATCCTTTCTCCGCCTCACTCCGATCAAACTTGATGTGGGCATCATCGTCGCCGCTCTGACGGTAACTGAACAGGGTTTCCAGGTTCCGAGCCGTGGAGGGGGGGAAATGAACCACCATGGACGAACAGTTTGTTGAACTGACCAAGGAGTTGCTTGTGACTGTCGAACGCTTGGCCCCTCAGGAAGAACAGAAGCGTAACGGCGTGGAAGGCGCTGTAGTACGCCCTAGAGAGGCAATCGTTGAAGAGGTCTAGATCACGCAGTGCCATTGCGGCCTTCTGCTTCTCCAGAACCAAGGCCCGCAAATCGTGGACTTCCGCCAACTGCTCCGCGCTGCGAGACGTCACGCGAGTCGAACTCCATGACTGAGGACATTCATTCCCAGTGGCCCGTTTTTGCTCCTGGCCCAAAGTTCTGGGGTGTAGACAATACTCCCCACCAACTCGCCAAGACCGTCGAGAATCCTATAATTGGCGTCGGCGACGGTTGAACGGGACTCCTTGATGTCGCCTTCAGCCACGACGATCAGATCGTAGTCGGAGTTCTCATGGTGATCGCCCCTGGCCCTGGACCCAAACAACCACAGTTCCTTGAGGCGAGGCCCAAGGAGCGTTCGCAAATCTCGAGTGTACGAGACGAGGACGGGGTCAGAGGTTTGCTGTGGGGCGGCTACGAAGTCCATGAGCCACTTTACACCAACGATCGCGTTCGGTGAATACGCTGGAAGGTCGTGGATAGATTCACCATTCCCCGGGCTTGAGTTCGACATGTGGAACCTTCTCGCGAAGGACCACCTCGACGTCGAGTGTGGCGAGAACTGCGAAGAGCCTTTCAAAGCTAGCACGCTGAGGTCGCTTCTCTAGGATCGAGTATGCCTGCTGAGACATCGCCGTCCGAACCGAGGTTTCTGCTTGGGTGAGTCCTTTGACTTTCCGAAAGGCCCGAAGAGTACCGGTCGGTCATGCGCCAATCAGAGTGCCCCACGGTTTGGCGCAGTTTCGCCTCGGGCACGTTGTTTTCGATCGCAAGCGTGATACAGGTATGGCGAAGGCTGTGCCAAACGAGATTCCAATTTCTCGCAGCGCACCCGCCAGGCATTCGGCAAAGAGATTGTGAGCGGGGGTTTTTGGGAGTCGCTCAATGAAGGAAAGACCAAGTCACGGGGCATTTGCCGCATCCGATAGGTCGTGGCCAGGTCCGCAAAGAGCGCGAACATGGCTGGCACAATTGCCGGGGTGCGGTCTTTCCCTGACTTTGCCGTAGGGTTGGGAAGGTTGTCACGCCCCCACGTCTCCGTGACCAGAATTTAGGTGGGGTGGACATTCTCCCACCGCAGTCCCCGAACCTCACCTGCGCGCATTCCTGTCAGCAACGAAAGGACGATCGCCGTTCGGTAGAGGATTTTTCCACTGTGCCAGATCGCGGGCGAAATAAGGGCGGCTACTTCAGTTGAGGTGAGTGCCCCCCGTTCCTTGGCGTGTACCACCGCTGGCTTTACCGACCGAGCTGGATTGGAAAGCATAAGCCCGTCCGCCAAGGCGAAATCCAATAGGATCCGCAGGTTGAAAAGGTCGTGGTTGATCATTTGGCCGGAAAGGTTACCAGACGCAAAGGCTTCGAGAACCCAGTTGTCAATGGACTCAGTCGAGAGGTCCTTGAACTTGACCTGGCCGAACATGGGCAAGAGGTGATTGCGGGTGATCGAAATCCGGTCGGCCAATTTGGATCGCCCGATAGGCTTGCCCCGGCTCGTCTTGGCCTTGAAGTACCGGGTTTTCCAGAAGAACTCGACATCATTGAGCAAAGTTCGGCGATTTCCACCGGATTCCGTGAATTGAACCACGAAAACCGGCGAACCTGCCCGCTGAAAAATGGAATAGGATCGCCCGTTGTCGGGTGGATCATCTTAAGTCTCTACACCGTAGAAACTTATTCTATGAACACGGCCAGGCTCGAACTGGCCACCTTCGGCTCCGGAGGCCGACGCTCTATCCAAATGAGCTACGTGTCCGACGGGACCAAAATACCCCAAAAGGACTCCTTTGTACAGAGGCTTGAGAATCCGCTTGCAGGAGCCCGAGTTTTGGAGTCAACATGGGCAATGACTCTGGAAACGCTCTTGGACAGACTCCTTCGCGAAACGGAACTCCCCTACCTGGACCGGTGGTTTGCCGGGATTTGCCGTGAAAACCACTGGAACATCGGCGAACAAAGAGTCCTTTGGGACGGCCTGAGGCGCTCACTTGCAGGCGCTTTGGGGCTTGTTCCCGCAGCGAAGCAAGACGGCGACTCCAGCTGGGCCCTGGTTCGTGGCGCCTTGATGGGAAAGTCCTCACAGTGGGTACGGGCCACCTGGAAGACCTCACCCTCGACACCCACTGAGGCCGGAGTTCCGGGCTGGCTTTTGCCCCAATGGGACGCAAGAGTGGCAAGATCAAAGTGGAGTCCAGAGCAGCAACTTTTATTTCTGGGGTCCCAGATACTGGCGGCCCCCTTCCACGTACGGTTGAGCCCCTCTCCGGCAGGGATGCAGTTGCGCGAACTCTGGCTGGCGAACGGAAAGCTCACAATCGCGTCTGACGGGGTTCTTATCTTTGGGGGCGAAGGACGTGAACTCCAGGAACCACTTCGCAACGGACTCTGCGGGATTCAGGATGGATCAAGCCAGAAATGTTTGCTCGGAATGGACTTACGGCCAGGACTCCGTGTGTGGGACGTGTGCGCTGGGAACGGGGGAAAGACCCTCCTCGCGGCGGAAGCGCTCGAAAATCGGGGCGTATTGGTGGCCACCGACATTGCATCCGGAAAACTGAAGAATCTGAAGGAGCGGGTAAGGCGCTCAGGCTGGCAAAACATCCGCCTGCAACACTGGGATGGCGAAAACCTGCCGGACTTCGGCCGAGAAGTCGAGAAGCGAGCCGGTTTCGACCGGGTCATCGTGGATGCACCGTGCAGCGCAACGGGGACTTGGAGGCGCGATCCCGAGGCTCGCTACCGTATCACGCGCTCTGGCCTGTCGGAACTTACGCGCCACCAGTCACGTTTGCTGAGCCTAGGTTGGTCAGCCCTCAAGCCCGGCGGGCAGTTGGTCTACATCACCTGCTCGTGGCTTCCGGAAGAGAACGAAGCCCAAGTGGAAGCCTTCCTTGAAAGAAATCCCGGCCGTCTGCTGAACCAATCGGAGTGGGGACTTCCCCACGACGACGCAAACTCGATGTTTTCGGCAGTCCTGCAGAAACCGCTTCGCTAGATCGACACTGCGACCTCGTGGTACAAACGAGCTCCGGAGGGGAACCATGAACCTGCCTCATCTGCTCCAGAGCGTCATCGACCAACTTGAACACGAACCAGCGGTCGAAGCCATCGTTCTGGCCAGCTCCGACTACGAACTCAACATCTACCTCACGCAGGAACTTCCTGTGCAACGCAGGGCGGAGATTCTCGCACCCGTGACGACAATCCTTGAACTCAATAACCTCTGGAGTGAGACCAAAGACATCGGCGTGCTGAGCGATGGCACCGAAGTGGAGCTGGTCTACAGGAACCTGACGCGGTTTCGGACCCAGCTCCAAAGTTCTATGCTCAGGTTCGAAGCCACACTGGGGTACTCGACCCGCGCCTGGGCCAACGTCGTTGACTCGCGCGCGCTGTTTGATCGCGGTGGAGAGTTCAGGGCTTTTCAGAAGGAATTGGACGTTCCTTATGCACACGACCTGACCAAGGCTATCGTTTCCAAGAATTGGTCGATGCTTGGCGAATCCTCCCTCGGACTTCGCGCTCACGTGAAGCGGGCCCTTTTGGCGCGCGACTGGGTGAGTGTGCAGCACCGGTGCACGGCCTTTCTGGCCAGTGTGTTCGATGTGGTTTTCGCCGTCAATCAAGTACGAAACCCTGGCGAAAAGCGCCTCTTGGAACGCTCGCTGCGATTGGCCGAGCTTCCCAAGGACTTCGAACCGCTCGTCAACGCCGTGGCCGGCCCGAAAGGTAGCGATCCGGCGTATCAACTTACCTCGCTCGAGGCACTCGCGACCTCGCTCGGCACTTGGCTCGAGGCCAAAGGTCTGCTTGGCTCAAACCCAACAACTCCTCGTCGGCAAACCGCACCGGCCTTAGAGATGGTCGCGCGCCGGGTCGGTACGCACTTGACTGTCTACACTGATGGTGGGTGCATCGGAAATCCCGGCAAAGGGGCCTGGGCGTTCCTGGTCGAAGACGGAACCACAACGCTTGAGGGCAGTTCCGGCGAACCGCTGACCACCAACAATAAGATGGAGCTGCAAGCCGTGATTGAAGCCTTGAAGGCCATCTCGGAGCGCGAGGATTGGAAAGGGCTGTCCGTGGTGATCCACACGGACAGCCAGTACGTCCGCAACGGCATCACCACCTGGATCAAGAGCTGGGAAGCCAACGGGTGGAAAACGGCTGCCAAGGAACCTGTCAAGAACAAGGAACTCTGGCTCTCGCTCCAGGCTTGGGACAGAGCTTTGGCGCCCCAATGGAAGTGGGTCAAAGGCCACGCGGGCAACCCGCGGAACGAGCGCTGCGACGCCCTGGTCCGGCAGACGATGGACAAAATCCAGCCGTGACTTGAAGCAAACAGCCCATGTTTCCCGTTAGGAAGACGGAGGCCAACATGGAAGTTTTCGGCTACGCGCCTTGGGGATACGAGGGGCATCTGGTACGGGTGGAAATTGATTTGCATAGGGGCATCCCTGGGCTTGAAATTGTGGGTCTGCCTGGCAGCGCGGTCAAAGAGGCCCGCGACCGAATCCGAATCGCTCTGCATCGCGCCGGCTTCGTCTATCCCCAGGATCGAATCCTGATCAACCTGAGCCCCGCGGATCTTCCCAAAACCGGATCGGGGTATGACTTGCCCTTGGCCTTGGCGCTTCTGGCGGCCTCGGGGCAGTGGACGGCGGGTGAGGTTTCGCTCCTGGCCCACGGAGAACTTTCCCTCGACGGGAGCTTAAGGAGGGTTCCAGGAACCTTGGCAGCTGCGGCCAGGGCACACGAGCTCGGGCTGCGCCACATCGCCGTGCCGGAGGCTGCCGTTGCCGAGGCCCGCGGGGTGCCAGGCCTGGAGCTGCACGCGGCCGCAACATTGACCGAGTTGCTTGCCTTTTGGGAGCAAAGCAGCACGACGGGCACGACGGAGACACACCACGAGCTTGCGCCAACCGAACCGTTCCTGTTGCGGGGACAACCTGAAGTTGTCAAAGCTCTTCAGGTTGGCGCAGCCGGTGGGCACTCGATGCTGCTCTACGGTCCTCCAGGGAGCGGCAAGACGTTAGCCGCACGAACCTTCGAGAGCCTCTTGCCACCCTTTGACGGTGACCTCTCGCTGGAGACTTCCCGTCTTTGGTCGTTGGCGGGAAAATCCCCCGATCCCCAGGGGTTGCTGGTATCCCGACCCTTCCGGGAGCCGCATCACAGTGCTTCCACGGAGGGCATTCTAGGGGGCGGGCCGCTGCTGTCGCCGGGTGAGATTTCCCTGGCCCACCATGGCACGCTCTTCCTGGACGAAGCCCCGGAGTTCTCACCCCGCCTGTTGCAGGCCCTGCGTGAGCCGCTGGAGTCCGGACGGATACAGGTGGTCCGCGCCGGTCGTTCTGCCTGGTATCCAGCCCGCTTTCTCCTGTTGATGACGGCCAATGGATGCCCTTGCGGGCAAACGGGTAGTCACAAGGGAACCTGCTTCTGTTCCGCACAGCAAGTTCGCCGCTATTGGGACCGTATCGGCAACGCGCTGATGGACCGCGTGGATCTGCGTGTCTTCATGACCCCAGCCGACCCTCAGGAAGTTCTCCAGGCACCAGCCTTGTCGTGGGAGGAGGTCCGCGATCCGGTGCTGGTGGCTCGCCAGCGCCAACGCGAGCGCGGGCAGGGGCCCTCGAGACCTAACAGCCTGCTTGGACTCGAGGAGCTCCGCGACCTTTCGGCGCTCAAGGCTGATAGTCACGATCTGCTGGCTCGTTGGGGCCACCGGGAGGACTGGTCTACACGGGCTCTGGGATCTGTTCTTCGCGTGGCTCTCACCCTGGCTGACCTGGAGGCGAGTCCAGTGCTGCTGCGGCACCTTGAGGCGGCCTGTAACCTTCGCAAACCTTCCGGAGGCGAACCCTGGAGGGACTGAGTGGTCGAGCTCGTACTGGCTTGCTATATTAGGCAGATGAAACTCTACAGCCGATCCACGCTGGTCTGGGCCTTGATTTCGGGTCTCCTTTTCTCGGCCGTTCTCGCTCTTGGGGGTTTTGTTTGGTATCTCAAGGCCGAAGAAGGGCATTCGGTCACCCAGACCGCGCAAAACTTGAAGTCGCCAGCCCTTCCCGCGGTTCAAACCGGGGTGAATGCCATTTCACTTCAAGACGATTTTTCTGCCGAGGAAAAACAGAACATCAGCATTTACGAATCGCTCAACGCCGGCGTTGTCAACATCACCACCGAGGTGTTGGGGTACAACTGGTTTCTCGATGCGGTTCCCCAGTCAGGAGGAACCGGTTCCGGTTCGATCATCGACAAGAAGGGCTATGTTCTGACCAACCAGCATGTTGTGAACAACGCGGTGAAGGTCACAATCACGCTCGCGGACGGAACCCAGTTTGACGGCGAGACTATCGGCAAGGACCCCGAGAACGACCTTGCCGTGGTCAAGTTTGACCCCAAAGGCCGTGAGCTGACGACCATTCCGATGGGCACCAGCACCAACTTGCGCGTGGGTCAGAAAGTTCTCGCGATCGGCAATCCCTTTGCACTGGACCGGACCCTGACCACAGGAATCGTCAGCGCGCTCGGAAGGCCGCTGAAGAACGACAATGGCGTCGTCCTGCACGAGCTCATACAGACCGATGCTTCCATCAATCCCGGCAATTCGGGTGGTCCACTTCTGAACACCAGGGGCCAGATCATCGGTATCAATACCATGATTTACTCTCCCACAGGCGGTTCAGTTGGAATCGGCTTTGCCGTGCCCGTTGACACTGCGCGGCGTGTTGTTCCGGAGCTCATTCAGTATGGAATGGTGAAACGAGGATGGATCGACGTGACGCCCGTCCAGCTATTCCCCCAGTTGGTACGCTATGCTCGGCTTCCCATCGACAAAGGCATCCTTGTATCTAAGCTCGCCGCGGGAGGGTTGGCCGAAAAGTCGGGCCTCAAGGGGGGCGACCCAAGTCAGGGCGTGAGGTATGGAAACTCAGTCCTCTACCTTGGTGGTGATATCATCACCTCGATCAACGGCACCGAGATTGCGGTCTTGGCCGACCTTTACACCGCGCTTGAATCGACCCGGGCAGGAGACAAGGTGAAGGTGACCGTCAACCGTGCAGGCCGCAAGGTTGACCTTTCGGTTACCCTTGCCGAGCGCACCGCCCAGGACCAGCTCGAGTGAGGTTCACCGTCCAGGCTCCTTTTGAGCCTGCTGGGGACCAGGCCCAGGCCATCGCCAAGCTTTCCCAGGGCCTGCGAAACGGCCACAAGTTCCAGACCCTCAAAGGCGTCACGGGGTCGGGCAAGACGTACACCATGGCAAAGGTCATCGAGGAGCTTCAGACCCCGACACTGATCATGAGTCACAACAAGACACTAGCGGCCCAGCTCTACCGGGAGTTCAAGGACTTCTTCCCCGACAACGCCGTCGAGTATTTCGTGTCGTACTACGACTACTACCAGCCCGAAGCGTACGTCCCATCCAAGGACCTCTACATCGAAAAGGACTCTTCCATCAATGAAGAGATCGACCGTTTGCGCCTTTCGGCAACGACGTCGCTCGCCTCGCGCCGTGATGTCATCGTCGTAGCCACCGTCTCGGCCATCTACGGTTTGGGAAGCCCGGTCTCGTACCTGGAAATGGCGCAGGAAATCCGCAAAGGCCAGCGGCTCTCGATCGACGAACTCAAACGCACGCTTATCACCCTTCAATACGAGCGAAACGACGCCGTGCTCGAGCGGGGCAGTTTTCGGGTCCGAGGCGAGGTGCTCGAGATCTGGCCGGCCTACATGGAAGAAGGCTTCCGCATAGAGACCGAATGGGGTGACGTGAGCCGTTTGCGGCGGTTTGACTGTCTTACCGGCAACACCCGCGAGGAACTGGAAATCCTTTCGATCTTTCCAGCCAAGCATTTTGTCCTCCCTGAGAGCCAGGTCAAGAGCGCCGTGGAGCGAATACGCGAGGAACTTGACGCCCAGCACGCGAACTTCCTGGCCACGGGAAAGCCTCTTGAGGCCGAACGGATCAAGCAGCGCACCGAGTACGACCTCGAAATGATGTCGGAAATGGGCTATTGCTCGGGAATCGAAAACTATTCCCGTCAATTGACAGGCCGCAGAGAGGGCGAAAGACCGGCGGTTCTGCTCGACTACTTTCCCAAGCAGTTCCTGACGTTCGTCGATGAGTCCCACGTTTCTCTGTCACAGATTCGGGCCATGTATCTGGGCGACCGGAGCCGCAAACAGACGCTGGTTGACTTCGGATTTCGGCTGCCGTCGGCCCTCGACAACCGCCCCTTGTTCTACGAGGAGTTTGAAGGGTTGCTCGACCGAACCATCTACGTGTCGGCCACGCCAGGCAAGGAAGAGGCCTCCAAAGCCGTTCAGGTTGTCGAGCAGATCATCCGACCAACGGGGCTTTTGGATCCCGTCATAGAAGTTCGCCCCACCGAAGGGCAGATTGAGAACCTTTATGGGGAAATCCGGCGACGGATCGCGAGCAATCAGCGCGTCATGGTGACCACCCTCACCAAGAAGATGTCGGAAGAGCTTTCGGCCTATTTCGCCCAAATGGGCCTGAAAGTTCGCTACCTGCATTCCGAAATTGAAACCTTCGAGCGCGTAGACATACTTCGCGACCTGCGGGCGGGAACCATCGATGTACTCGTCGGTATCAACCTGCTTCGGGAAGGCTTGGACACACCCGAGGTTTCGCTCGTGGCGATTCTCGACGCCGACAAGATCGGTTTTCTCCGTTCTGCCACTTCGTTGATCCAGACGATCGGACGAGCGGCACGCAATTCTGACGGACTGGTACTGATGTACGCTGACCGCATCAGTCCGGCCATGGCCACGGCGATCGAGGAAACCCAAAATCGGCGTGACCGGCAAATGGCGTATAACACGCAACACGGCATCACGCCTGCAACCATCGTCAAGGCAGTCCAAGATATTCTCCACCGCGAAGCACCGACTCCGGCCGATCAGCACCGTCAAACTGTGGAACAAATGAAGCAGAAGTTCAACGTGCTGGTCCCGGCGCAGAAGAAAGCCTTGATCAGCGCGCTCGAAAAAGAGATGCTGGAGCTCGCCAAGAACCTCGAGTTCGAAAGCGCGGCGTTGATCCGCGACGAGATCCAGAAACTGAAGAAATGAGGCCTGAATGGTGCGCTGTTCCCTTCTCCTGATTGTCTTGGCGGGCCTCTTGGGTTCGTGCAACCGCGTCGACAAGTACGAAGGGCTCACACTGCCTGCTACGCCCGTTCTCACGATTCAGACCTATTATGGCGTTGTAGACTTTGTGCTGGTGAGGGTACGTGAGAGTCCGGTTCAGGACGGCAATCTGGTCACTATGCTGCGTGCCGGGACAATCGTTGAAATTGTCACGTCCTCGAGCAGCGAAGAAACGATCGAGGGAAAAAACGACCGGTGGTATCAGATTCAGTTTCAAGGGAGGCGAGGGTGGGTTTTCGGCTCGTACCTCAAGATCTTCGACAGCCTTGACAAGGCCCGCAACGCGGCAAAAGCCGCCCCCAAAGAAAAGCCCTAGGTACGCACCAGCGAAACGAAGTACCGGTGCACAGCCGAAGACTCTGTCAACTCGGGATGGAAACTGGCCGCCAGAACATTCGCAGACCGCACCAAAACCGGTGAACCCTCATACTCGGCCAAGACTGTGACACCCTGCCCAAGGCGGACAATACGCGGGGCCCGGATGAAGATCGCGGGAATCGATTGTGGGTTTGGCCCACCAAGGTTTGCCGACAACTGGGTCTCGAAACTCTCGGTTTGACGGCCGTACGCGTTGCGTTCGACGCTGATGTCGAGCGCGCCCAGCAACGGCTGCTCGCGGCCAACGACTTCCACCGCGAGCAGAATCATTCCTGCGCAGGTCCCGAAAACCGGCAAGCCCTCGGCCATCCGCTTCAGCAAGGGGCTAGTCAGGCCCTGCAGGTTCAGCAGTTTGCCGATCGTTGTGCTTTCCCCACCAGGGATCACCAAAGCGTCCACGGCCGCCAGATCGGCGACCGTGCGCACCAAAATCGTCGTGACACCTGACAAACCCGCGAGAGCTCGAAGGTGCGGATCGTACCCACCCTGGAGGGCCAGAACTCCAACCGTCACGCTACCAACCGCGAAGTGACAGCTTTTGGTTATCGCTCAGCTGGCGCACGTCCAGCCCGGGAATGGCTTGTCCGAGACCGGTCGAGATGACCGCCAACTTTGCCGGATCCCGGAAGTTGGCCACAGCCTCGACAATGGCATGGGCCATCCGTTTTGGATCGGCTGACTTGAAAATTCCAGAGCCAACAAACACCGTTTCGGCTCCCAGTTGCATCATCAGTGCCGCGTCCGCTGGGGTTGCGACTCCGCCTGCCGAGAAGTTGGGAACCGGAAGTTTGCCGGTTGCCGCGACTTCCAAGACCAGCTCAAACGGAGCTCCCAGGTTTTTCGCGAAGGTCATCAATTCTTCTTTCGGGGTGAGGGTCAGTTGGCGGATCTGGTCCATCAGGGTTCGCATGTGGCGCACCGCTTCGATGACGTTTCCCGTTCCGGCTTCACCTTTGGTACGGATGAGGGCGGCACCTTCCCCGATGCGGCGCAGAGCCTCGCCCAGGTCCCGGCAACCACAGACAAAGGGAACCTTGAAATCACTTTTGTAGATATGGAACTGGTCGTCTGCGGGGGTGAGAACCTCGCTCTCATCGATGAAGTCCACGTTGAGCGCTTCGAGAATCTGAGCTTCCACAAGGTGCCCGATGCGGCACTTGGCCATCACGGGGATCGATACCGAAGCCTGGATTTCCTGGATCATTTTGGGGTCTGACATGCGGGCAACGCCGCCTTGCACCCGAATGTCGGAGGGAACCCGTTCCAAGGCCATCACGGCGATGGCACCAGCTTCTTCAGCGATCTTGGCTTCGGCAGCCGTGGTCACATCCATGATGACCCCGCCTTTGAGCATTTCCGCCAACCCGATCTTCGTTTTCCAAGTCGCCTTTTGGCGCTGGGACCACAATGTCTCGCTCATCGATCCGACCTCACTTTCCCTTGCAATTTATGCTTCTCAAGTGAAAGAGTCAATGCGCCCAGATGTCTGACACAGTCCGTTTCCGGGTGTATAATGTCCCCAATGCGAGCAGTGCTGTTGGTTCTTTGTGTGACCGTTCCGCTGTCGGGAGAAGTCTTGGATTTTCCCGCGCTTTGGAGCCGGGACTACCCCGTAGCGAGCCCGAACGCCGTCGAAAACCCGCGCATCAGCGACGCCTGCGAGGCTCGCGCCCGGGCCTTGGCCACGTTGGGAGTACTTTCGCACGTCGATGCCGACGGTGCCCGCGTTGGGCAGCAGATGCTTGCGCGGGGTCTGGAACCCGGCGAGTGGGGCGAGATCCTCGGAGCGGGACCCGATTGGCCGTCCATTTTCCAAGGCTGGAAGGCCAGCGCGACACACCGCGAACTCCTGGAAGACACCCGTTGGGCTCAGGTCGGTTGGGGAAGTTCCAGGCGAGGAACTCAACTGGTTGTGGTGGTCAGGTTCTGGCGGCCTTGACTACGATTGCCGACGCTCGGGGATCGAGCTGACCTTCGCCGGATCCTTGCCCGCCGCCAGAAACAGCCCGCAGTAGCATTGTCCATAGTCAGCGATGTCCGCTGCCGAATAGCGGCAAGGGCAGATGATGTCAGCATTTGCTTCTTCGGCACCCTCCAGGTCCCGGCACGGACAAAACGGCTTACCGGTTTCAAGCGATCGGCTCGAGAGGCCCTCCAGGATGGGCTGTGTCAGGTCTTTGTCGGTGTTGACCACCCACCCGCGCCTTTGGGCAACCTGCGAAACGTAGGCTTCGATCGAAGGCAGGTCGCCAAGCTTACTCAACGGGTTCCGCCTCGTCCGCCTCGTCCGCCTCGTCAGGATGAGGGAGTCCGAGGAACTCCTCCCAATAGCGCTGTATGTAGCCCAGGGTGTAGGCTTCACCGTCTTTGACGAGCGACGGGTAGGAAAGGTTGATCCCAAACTTCTGACGGAACTCATCCTTGCTCTTGAGTTTCAAGTCGGCCTCGACGAGGTCGAGATACACAAACTCGAAGGCAATTTCCTTCGTGCGGAGAAAATCCATTCCGCGTTTGCAAAAACCGCAGGTTGACAGCGCCAGCACTTGCAACCGACCCGAACTCTTGGGACCGGCAACCTCGGTGAACGTCACTTGATCAAACATTATCTTGCCCCTCAGTTGGCATTGAGTTTGGCGTAATTGCTGACCCCTTCGGTTCTGGTCTCAACCAGCCCTCGGAGGTCCGCTGCCTGCAGGAACTTTTTGAATTGCGAGTAACCCAGAGTCTTGAGGTCGATCTTGCGCTCCCGCATGCGGGAACTGATCAGGCTGTACTCATGAAACTGGGCCTCGCGGCCCGAGTCAAGGTCGCCAAGCGACTCCACCAAAGCCTTGAGCGCCTTTTGCAGGTCGCCGCCCTTGTCGCGGACCTCGCGGTTTTCTTTGGCTTCGGCCAGAAGAATTTCGGGGTTGCCGTCTTTTTCAATCAACTGGATCACTCCGTGGCGCACAGCGGCCGAAATGAAGTCGCCCCATCGCTTGTAGCCCATGTGTTTTTCGTCAAAGTTGGGGTTCAGCATCTTCATCCGCATCTTCACATTGCCGACATTGACCGGTTTGCCTTCCTTGGCCAGGATTCCAACCGCCTCGGTCAAGGCCGAGAACCAGAACTCCGGACCGACCTTCTGCGTGGGTGCCTGGACTGGGCCCGGGGCATCGTCCTCGTCCTCGTCAGCGGGCAGGATATCCCGATAGTCAATGAAACTGTCGGCGATGGAAAGTAGTTCTTGGCTTGCAGTCTTGATATCGCACACAATATGGGTCATTTTTCCGGCCCGCCGCAGGGTGAGCAAGAGAGGCCGGAAATCGCTGTCGCCAGTTACCAAAACGTAGGTGTCAATGTGCTCGTAGAGGCGAAGATTCTCGAGCGTGTCACTGACCAACTGGATGTCAACAGAGTTCTTCTTTTTCCGCTCCGAAGGAACATGGACAAGGTAGAACTGGTACTTCTTCAGTTGGAACGCCAGTTTGGCAAAATTGGGGGCGCTCCAGTCAGCGTAAGCCTTGGCAGAAACAACCCGACCCAAGTTCTCGGCGTATTCCTGCAGGGAGTCAATGAAAAGTGAGTTATTCCCCGGGGGGGTCACGTTCTCCATGTCCCAGATGATGCAGATGTTTGACATACCACCATTCTACCGTATGCGACCCGGTTGTCAAATTGGGAAACGCCTTGCAAGTTCAACAATCCTCACTAAACTGTAAGAGATGTTGCAGCGCCTGTTCCTCCCCATTCTCGTTGTCCTTTTTACCCTTCAGGTCGTAGGGATTGCACTCGCCGTGTTCCTATTGCCACCGCTGGCGACCGCCGTTGTCTGCCTGTTGAGTGCTGTCTTGCTGGTAGCCCTGTTCTTCTTCAAGCCCGCAACCTCCGTGCAGCCAACTCCGACCGCACCGCTTGAACCACCGATCCTTTCGCCCCCGACGGAGTCGGTCGTGGCTGCTCCCGTGGCCGTACTTGATACCGATCCCTTGCAAGAACAGCAGGTGTCGCTTGACCTCGCGGGCCGGTTGTCCAATTTGGTGGCGAAGGACACCGAAGAGGCTGTCGTCGCATTGACCGAAAGTCTTTTCTCCTTGCTGGAATCCAGTCGGCAGGTTTCCCTCCATATCGAGGAATCGCTCGATTCGTTGACGAAAGGCGAAGCGGGACTAGGCAATACGGCCAAAAACCTTGAAAGCCACTGGCTTTCGTTTCGCAACCTGGGCGAAAACTTCGCCGCCCTGCAGCAGGCGCTTTCGGCGGATATCCAGGTGCTCACCCAGACGGTCAGTGCGATCGATGAGTTTTCTGACAACATCTCTGACTTGGCGGATCAGACCAATGTTCTCGCTATCAACGCTTCCATCGAGGCCGCGAGAGTTGGACTCCACGGTAAGGGGTTCGCGGTGATCGCCAACCAGGTGCAGAGTCTCGCCAAGAGTTCCAAGCAAATCGCTGAGAAAATGGCGACAACAGTCAGTGATGTCGTGCGGACCGTAGAGGCGTCCTTTGACCGCCAGACTCAGCGTATCCAGGGATCGCAGGCGCTCATTCGACGATCGGAGACTGATCTGCGGACTTGGTCTTCCCTGGTAGAACCTCAAGTCCTCAAAGTCGGCCAAATGATCGAGCAAAGCCGATCCGTCGCGTCGCTCGTGACCCAGGAGCTGAATCGCGTGACTGTTTCGTTGCAGTTTCAGGACCGGATTCGCCAGATTCTTGAGCACCTGAGAATCCTGACCGAAACAGCCGGCAAACAAATCGAAAGTTTCACCGAAGTTTCGCTTTCCGAGGTTCCGGGCCCGCTTCAGGAGCGTGCCCGGCGCGAGGCGCAGGCCCTGTTTACTGTCGATCAGGAATGGGCCCTGCTGGGTAGCGGTTCCGCCAAAAAAGACGGACCGAAAATGGTTGAGTTGTTCTAGGGGGAAACGTGGCGAAAAAAATCCTCTGTATCGATGATTCATCGACAATTCGAATGCTCGTCAAGAAAACCTTGGCGGGCTTGGATTACGTTGTACTCGAAGCGGATAATGGTCAGGCCGGGGTCGAAATCGCGGCCCGCGAGCCGATAGATCTCTTTCTCATCGACGTCAACATGCCGGTGATGAATGGTTTTGAGTGCGTCGCAGCCCTGAAGGCAACGCCCAAGTACGGCAAGGTACCGATGGTATTTCTTACCACAGAGAGCAGTCAGGAAAAGAAGGACAAAGGTCGCCAGCTTGGGGTGGCGGGGTGGATTGTGAAACCTTTTGAGCCCGAAGCCCTTGTGAAAATTCTTCGGATGCTGGCTCCGTGAAGAAACCCTCCGCCGCGACAGCAGCGCTTTTGCGAAGGTTACGAGCTTTTCGTCCGGGTGACTTGTTGGAATCTGCGGAACTGACCGAGGCGCTCGAAGCCCTCATTGTAGCTGACGAGACAAGTTTTGATGACTCCGCGATGCTCAGCAAGCTTCTCGAGGACTTCACGGTCGTAGTCCGCAGCGAGGCGGGTGTCGAAGCTGATGCCAGGTGGGAGGCGTTGCTGCAGACGTTGCCAGCAAAGAAATCCACCGGAAGGGGAGCCCCCAAGAGCACAAAGTCTGCTGAGCCGACTGCCCGGACCCTGGCGGGCTCGGATGGTCTTTGGGTTGACCTTGAGGTATTGGGTTCGTTCCTTAGCGAGGCCAGGGAGCACCTTGAGGAAATCGAACCGCGGATCCTGAGCCTCGAATCACAGTTTTCCCCACAGACCGTCAACGAGGTCTTCCGCGCTGTCCACACCATCAAGGGGGTCTCTGGCTTCCTTGATTTGGATCAAATCAAGTCGCTCAGCCACGAACTCGAGTTCATTCTCGACGGGCTTCGCAGCGGTAAACTTGGGATCAGCTCGGCGGTGGTGGATCTCTTGCTTCAAGGATGCGATCAGTTGCAAAAGATGGTTCACGATGTCGGGGCTCAGGCAGACTCCATGAAGAAGGAAGCGGGTTTGGGCCTGTTGAAGCCGACCCCCTTTGACCTGGCTCCCTTGATGCAGCAGTTCCAGCGGATCCAAAACACGGCTCCAACCGGCTCCCCCGAAATCAGCGAACTGCTGCAGAACCCTGAACTCATCGCGAAGTTCGGTCAGGAAGCCGTCGATACACTCGAAACCGTCGAACAATGCATCTTGACGATGGAAAAAACCCGGAAAACCGGCGACTACCTTAACGAGGCGTTTCGTTCCATTCACACGCTCAAGGGAAATGCCGGTTTTTTTGGGTTTGCCCAGCTTGAGAGCCTTTGTATGGAGATGGAAAGTGATCTGGATTCGCTGCGCAAAGGTCAAACCCAGATCGGTGAGGATAGCATCCAGAGCCTTCTGCACTACCTTGACCGTCTACGTGGGTTGGTCCAGACCTCAACCGTGCCCAAGCCCGCTGTCCGGGAAGTTCGCGTAGAAGTCGCGGTTGTGCCCGAAGCTTTGGCCGAGCCGCCAAAGGCCGAAACCGAGACAGCGAAATACAGCGTCAAGAAGAAGGATATCCGGGTCGACACCGAGAAACTCGACTCTCTGTTTGACCTCATTGGTGAATTGATCACGGCCGAGGCCATGGTGATCGACAGTCCCGATCTCAAAGGGCTCGACCTCGAGGGCTTCAGCAAGTCGGCGGCCTACCTGTCGAAGATCACGCGCGAGTTGCAGAACATCACGATGTCGATCCGCATGATTCCTCTCGAGGGGCTGTTCAGCAAGATGAACCGTTTGGTGCGGGATTTGGGACGCAAGTTCAACAAAGAGATAGAATTGGACATCAGCGGTGCCGAGACCGAGATGGACCGAAACATCATTGAAGAGATTTCAGACCCGCTGGTTCACATTATCCGGAACGCCGTTGACCACGGCATTGAAGACACCCCTATCCGCAAGGCCAAGGGAAAAAACCTCAACGGAAAGATCAGCTTGAACGCCCGCTACGAAGGCAATGAAATCTGGATCACCGTGTCGGACGATGGTGCCGGACTCAACCGCGAGCGGATCCTCGAAGTCGCGATTGAGAGGGGCTTGCTCACCAACGGTGATGAACTGACCGACGGCGAGGTCTGGAAGCTGGTTTTCGAGCCCGGTTTCTCTACCGCCAAGGAAGTTTCTGAAATTTCGGGCCGCGGTGTCGGCATGGATGTCGTCAAAAAGAATCTTGAGAAACTTCGCGGCCAAATTGACATTCAGACGGTGACAGACAAAGGAACCGATTTTGTCCTGAAGATTCCGTTAACCTTGGCGATCATCGACGGGGTCACGTTGCGTTGTGGCAGCATGCTGTATTCCTTGCCGATTGGTGACGTGGTTGAGTTTCAAAACTTTGACCCCGAGAAACTGACCAGCACCGACCCTCACCACAGCGTCATGAGGCTAAGAGGCGAAATCCTCCCTGTGATGGCTTTGTCGGACTTTTTCCAGAGCAGCAGCCAAAGTACCCAACTGGCTTCCGAAAAGCAGGTATCCATCATCCTGAAGAGCCAAAACCGCAAGATGGCCGTCATTGTTGACGAGATTGTCGGCTACAAACAGATCGTGCTCAAAGCTCTTCCTGAGTTTATGGCCCATCTGAAGGGCGTCTCGGGCTGTACGATCATGGGAAACGGCGAGGTGAGCCTCATTATTGACGTGAACGCACTGTTTCAAAGGTATCTCGATTGAGCAGCGTCGAGGAACTTCCTGAGGGTACGATTCTCGTCGATATTTCTGACTCGGAGTTCCAGTCTCTTTCTGCACTCGTCTATCAGCAGTTCGGCATCAACCTGACCGACAAGAAGAAAGCCTTGGTTCGCGGACGCCTCAATCGGGTGCTCCGGAACCGCAACCTGAAGACTTTTCGTGAGTACCTCGACCTCGTTCAGCACGACCCCACCGGACTGAGCCTCATCGAGCTCATTGACCGGATCTCGACCAACCACACGTTCTTCTTCCGCGAGGCTGACCATTTTACTTTCCTCATCGAAGAAGTGCTTCCCGGTCTTCTGCAGCAGGTTGCCAGGGAATCAGCAACCAAGGAGATCCGTCTCTGGTGCGCTGGGTGCGCTACAGGCGAGGAGGCCTACACGTTGGCAATGCTTTGCCATGACTTTGCCCAGTCCCACGGTTTCGCCGGCACGATCAAGCTGCTGGCCACTGACATTTCGGTGACGGCCCTGGAAGCTGCCTCGAAGGGACAGTACAACGACGAACGCATTCGTCTGATACCAGAAACCCTGAAGAAGAAATATCTCACCAAGCTCAGTGAAGATCTTTGGGCCATCAATCCGGTCCTGAAGTCGATGGTCTTGTTCAAGCGTCTGAACTTCATGGATCAGAGTTTTCCCTTCAAGAACCGTTTCCACGTGATCTTCTGCCGAAACGTGATGATCTACTTTGACCGTCCAACGAAGAATGACCTGGTATCGCGGTTGAGTAGTTGTTTGTACCCCGGACACTACTTTTTCATCGGGCATTCGGAAACTCTGGGGCGTGACTCGTTTGATCTGGACTATGTGAAGCCATCTGTCTACAAGAAGCGCGTACCGTGAAGCGGATCAAAGTCCTCATCGTGGATGATTCGGCCGTTGTCCGTGAGATTCTGTCAAACGGCCTTTCCCGCTACCCGGAAATTGAGGTCGTTGGAACGGCTGGCGATGTGTTTCGCGCCCGCGAGGTTATTCTGTCCAAGTCTCCCGATGTCTTGACGCTCGACATTGAGATGCCTCGCATGGACGGCTTGATGTTCTTGAAGAAACTCATGCCCCAGTACCCTATCCCCGTGATCATGCTGTCCGCGCTCGCTGGCCCCGGAGCAGCGGCCTCGTTGGAAGCCCTCAAGTACGGCGCCGTAGAAGTGGTCACGAAGCCGGCTGCCAACTTGCGTCAGGAACTTGGTGTGATGCTCGACGACCTGGCCGAGAAGATAAAGGCTGCGGCGCTGGTCGATGTGAGCAAGTGGAAAAGTGACAGTTGGAAAGATCCAGTCGCCCGGATTCGAGCCGGATCGTTGGCGAGGTCGACTGATAAAGTGGTTGTCATTGGTGCGTCGACCGGTGGAACGGTAGCCCTGCACACTGTGATCACCGCGTTTCCGCCCGACATGGCAGGAACCGTGATTGTGCAGCATATGCCACCTGTGTTCACGCGCCTGTTTGCCGAAAAACTCGACTCCGAGTCTCAGGTTCAGGTCAAAGAGGCCGTCAACGGGGATCGGATCATTCAGGGGCGGGTCCTGATTGCTCCTGGAGGGTTCCAAACTACGGTCTTCCGGTCTGGAGGAGAATATCTGGTGCGGGTTGCCGAGGGAGACAAGGTCAACGGACACGCACCTTCGGTGGATGTTCTTTTCGATTCGGTTGCCGAAACCGTGGGGGCCAATGCCGTGGGCGTTGTGCTGACGGGAATGGGTCGCGACGGCGCGCAGGGCCTTCTCAACATGAAGAAAGCCGGTGCCCGCACGTTAAGCCAGGACGAAAAGACTTCGCTCATCTACGGAATGCCCAAAGAAGCTTGGGAATACGGCGGTTCCGAGTTGCAGGTGCCAATTCAGAACGTCCCGGCTGAAATTATTCGTTCGCTCAAGAGAATGCAAGGATGACCAGGATCGACGTCGGAATAGGGGACTTGAGCGTCACTGGCGGAGACAAAGAGATCAAGACCTACGCTCTGGGGTCATGCGTGGCGCTGGTGGTTTGGGACAGCAGCCTCAAGGCCGGCGGGATGGTTCATATCGCTTTGCCGGAAAGCCAGATCAACCCAGAAAAGGCCCGCGACAAACCGGGCTACTTTGCCGATACCGGACTCCCGCTTCTGTTTTCTGAATTGAAGAAGCTGGGAGCCAACCGCAAGACCTGCTGGGTCAAGATGATTGGTGGCTCGAGCATTCTCGATGAAAACAACACCTTTGATATTGGGCGGAGAAACGCGCTGGCCGTGAAAAAGTTCCTTTGGAAGATCGGTCTGGCTCTGACAGCCGAGGACTGCGGCGGCAATATTTCCAGAACAGTGTCTTTGGCAGTGCCGACTGGTGAACTTGTCATAGCCAACGGCAACTCTCGATGGAGCATCTAGGAGGCATCATGTATGACAACATTCTGATTGTTGATGATTCGGAAACTTCCCGCATGATCATCAAGAAATGCCTTTTGATGTCCGGTCACGAAGCGGCTTCCTACTGGGAGGCCGAGGATGGCATTAAGGCCATGTCTATCCTTGGTTCTCACCCCGTTGATCTGGTCGTGACAGATCTCAACATGCCCAGGATGGACGGGCTGACCTTGGTTCGTAAGCTACGCAAAGGAGACGCGACCCGTGAACTCAAGGTTGTTGTTATTTCCAGCATGGGGAACCAACAGATTGATAGCGAACTGCAGAATCTGGGGGTCTTTTCGATCATCCGCAAGCCCGTGACTCCCGCCAAGATCCTTCAGGCTGTCGGGGCCGAGACGGGCTCGGCAGAAGGGGGAGAGTTTTGATCATGACGGAAGACTCGGTTCTCAGTGTCGTTCGCGCGACTTTCGAGGAAATGACCTTTCTGGACGTCGGGCCAGCCGGACCTAACCCTGCCAAGGTAGAGTCCGGCCCGATCTTGTTCCTGCCGTATTCCCACCCACGCGTTGGCAGCCTTTCCCTCAGCATGCCCAAGGAAATCAAGTTTCTATCCTCCGAGAATATCTACGGTGAGTCTTGGAAGGAACTCTCGTCGGAACAGATCGACGACAGCCTGCTGGAATTGCTGAACGTTCTGGTCGGGCGGTTGCTCACTTTGCACTTCGGTGAGCAGTCTGGCTATGTGATGGGCCTTCCCACGGTACTGTTTGACGAGCCGATTGCTGATCACGGCGCTGAAACCCAAGATTTCGTTTTTCAGATCGACGCTTATCAATTCCACCTCACGTGGAGCGAGGTGGTACCATGAAGATCCTGATTGTCGAGGACGAACTTGCGGGACAGAAGCTGCTTCAGTTGTTTCTCAAGGGTCTCGGGGAAATCGAGGTGACTGGTGACGGGGAATCAGCCCTCGCCAGGTTTCAGAAAACGCTCGAAGCCAAGGAGCCATTTGACCTGGTGCTTCTCGACATCATGCTCCCCCAACTCAGCGGGCTTCAGGTTTTGGCGGGTATTCGAAGTTTGGAAAGTTCGAAAGGAATCGGTGGACTCGATTGCGTAAAAGTCATTATGTTGACTGCGTTGCATGATTCCGAGAACATCATGAAGTCGTTCCGGCTCCAAGCCGAGGCCTATATTTCGAAACCTATCGACAAGGAAAAATTGCTTCAGGAGATCCGCAAGCTGGGCTTCTCCTTGAAATCCACACCATGAACCAGGAACAGACGAAAGACCTCCTTCTCCAGATCGAACCAACTGCCCCCGAGTTCTTCCTGCTGTTTACAGGCAAGGCGAGCAAAAAGGTGAACGGACTCTATAAGCCGGAAACCCGTGAAATACTGCTCCACAACCGAAACTTTCAATCCGACGAGGAACTGGTCTATACGGCGGTCCACGAGTTTGCCCACCACCTGCATTTCTGCTCAGAGCAGCGACCGACGACCATCCGCTCGCACACCGCCGCGTACTGGAGCCTTTTTCACCGCCTGCTGGGGCGAGCAGAGCAGCTTGGTGTTTACCGAAACGTCTTCCGGGCAGAGCCGGAGTTCCTCGAACTCACCGCGACGATCGAAAAGAAGTTCCTCCACAACAACGGGCAGACGATGAAGGACTTTGGGCAGGCACTCTTGCAGGCCGTGCAGCTGTGCACCAAGTATCATGTCCGTTTTGAGGACTACATGGACCGTGTCCTCTGTATTCCGAGAAACACCGCCAAGACGGTCATGGCATCGTTCGCGCAGGATGTGACGCCCGACTTCGGGTACGACCACCTCAAGCTGATGACGACCGTCAAAGACCCGGAGATTCGGCGTGAAATGGAAATCAAGCGCAAGGAAGGCTATAGCCCCGAAATGCTCCGTCAGGAACTGCGGGGTGACCCGGTACCCGGACCGTTCATTTCGGGTCCGCTCGATCGTGAGTCGCTCGAGCGCGATGTTCTGGAACGCAACCGGGAGGCTCTGCAGAAGAAGATCGCAGAGTACAGTCGAAAACTAACCGAAATTGAGTCCAAGCTCGAACGGCTAGGGCTAGAAGGTCCCGACGAGTGAGTTCTCAAACCCCGGATTTTGCCAAACGCGGGGGCTTGCTTCCCGTTGTCGTGCAGGATTACGTATCGCGGGAGGTGCTCCTGGTGGCTTCCATGAACGAGGTCGCGTGGGAGCAAACGCTCTCCACGCGACGAGCCACCTTCTGGAGCACCAGCCGTAACGAACTGTGGGTCAAGGGCCAGACCAGCGGTGATTTCCTTGTGGTGCGCGAAGTTCGGCTCGACTGCGACCTTGACGCCATACTTCTGCTTGTCATTGCTGCCGGAGAGGGTGCCTGCCACACCAAGAACTCAGCCGGCGTCGCCCGTCCGTCGTGCTTTTTCCATCAAGCGAGTGTGTCCGTCGACCCGGGCACACCACTCGAATGGAGCAACCTCGACCCTTGAAGGTTCTCAAGGCTTGGGCGGGGAAAAGAGGTTCAGCAAGTCGGCCCGTCCGGCTTCTTTCGCAAGGTCTGCTGCCGTCTTCCCATCCTTGTTTCGGATCTCCAGATCCGCACCGATGCCCATGAGGTACTGAACCGCCTGGGCTGAAACTCCCGAGGTCGCCGCGAGGTGCACGGCGGTGAGTCCCTGATTATTCTGTCCATTGACGTTTTTTGCATTGAAGAAGAGTTTCCAGGTTTCGGGAGTTCCCTTGAGGGCGATGACGGCAGGGGTCAGACCCACACCATTCTCGGCGAACAGGTCGGCGCTGTTGGCGAGCAACAGATCAATGATGCTCTTCGGCGAGGCGACGGCCGCCTGATGCATGATGGTGCTCCCGGAAGCGTCGCGAATGTTCACAGCGGCCCCCTGACTCAACAGCAACTGGACGATTTCCTGGTTGGTGTTTTGGACGGCATCGAACAAAGAGGTGCGGCCCAAATTGTCGCGAGAGTTGGGATCGGCCTTCTTTTTGAGCAGGTAGGTTGCGAGTTTGGTTTCGCTCCGCCTCACCGCTTCCTGCAACGTCGATCGGCCTTCCTTGTTTCGGAGGTTGATCGGTGCCCCCGCGGCCAACAGCAAGTCACCCAAGTCGGTGGAATCCCAGAAGATCAGATTGTGGAAAGGACTGTTGCCAAGGTTGTCGACCACGGTGACCGAAGCGCCACCCTTGAGCAAGAGTCCGGCTGCATCAAGGTTTCCAAGCCGCACGGCTTCGTGCAAAGGTGTGCTTCCGGATAGATTCTGGGTTTTGAGCGATGCCCCTTTCTTCAACAGCAACTGGAGGACCGGTAAGTTACCTGCAAAGACGGCATGAAAGAGGGGGGTGCTCTTGCTTGAGTCCCTCAACTCCAAGACATCGGGCTGGAAAAAGGATTCCTGAAAAGCCGCCGGCGACTGGAAAGCCATCACCAAAGGGGACAGTCCGGCGTTGTTGAGGAGATAAATGTCAGCACCAGCCTTGAGAAGCGTCTGACACAGAACGAGATTCTGGTCGTTCAGGGCCAGGTGAAGCGGACTCTGACCGGCCTTGTTGCGCTCGTTGGGGCTCGTGCCGATCGAAAGCAGGTAGCCAACGGCGGCGGGGAACTTGGCCAACTTCACGGCAAGGTGAAGGGCTGAATCGCCGTTGTCATCACGCAAACCCTTGTTCGAGGCATTGATCAGCCAGGAAAGTGAATCGCCACCTTGCCGGATCGCCACCGTCAACGGTGAGTCTTCGGTGTTGTTGACCGCGAAAGGGTTGGCTCCCGAAACAAGGAGTGCCTGAACAAGTTCCTGCTTCTTCTGTTTGACCGACTCCAGCAGCGCGGTGTTTCCGAGTTTGTTGCGTGCATTCACGTCGGCGCCCTTTTGGATCAGCAAAGTAGCCATCGGGGCCGGGAGGTTGAGGGCGACAACCAGGTGTAGCGGGGTGTCACCAAAGTTGTTCTTGGCGCTAGGAATCGCCTTCCGGTCGAGAAGGAAGGTTGCCATCTCCTGGGGAATCTTGCTCGTGAGGGCGAGATGCAGCGTCGTATTGTTGTTGAAATCCTTGGCGTTGATGTCGGACGCAGCATCGAGCAGCCAGGCAGCGGCCTCCAGATTTCCGTTTTCGACAGCCCGGTGAAGGGGAGTGTTTCCAGGTTGGTCGATGGCGGTCACACTGGCTCCGAGTCCAGTGAGAACCTTCAGGAAGCCGGTATGGCCACGGGAAGCCGCGTAGTGAAGGGGCGTATTTCCCTGCTCAAAGGTAAGGTTCGGGTTGTCGGCCTGAGCCGCTTTCCAAAAGTAGTCCGCCGTTTTGTCGTTAGGCGAAGGTGCGCCTTGGCGAATCAACTTCCAGGCGATCTTCGCATGCGGCAAACTTTGTGAAAACTGCAGGGCTTCGTCGAGCGGAGTCAGTCCGGCAGCGTTGCGCACGCTGGTGCTGGCTCCGAGCTTGAGCAGAATGTCGGCCAGACCTTCCAGTCCCTGGGAAGCCGCCAGGTGCAGCACCGTGTTGCCGTCGAGGTCGACCGCTGCGACGTTGGCTTTGGTGATCAGTTGGCTGATCAACTCCGGATTCTGCTGCAGCGCAGTTTGCAAGGGCGACTTGCCTTGTTTGTCAGTGACAAACAGCGACGCATTGTATTGAATGAGCACAGGCAGGATTCCGACCGAGCCGCTCTTGACCGCCAAATGCAGCGGCGTGTTGCCCAGCTTGTCCTGAAGATCAACCACAGCACCCCGGGCCAAAAGCACGGCTGCGATGTCGGCCAAGTCCTTGGTCGCTGCGATGTGTAGAGCCGACTGGCCTGCTGCATTGACGCTGTTGATGTCGGTATTGAGCCCGAAGATATCGCGTATCTTGTCGAGGTTTTGGTTTTCGACAAGATCGAGAAGACTCTCCTTGGCAGGCGGCGGAGTCGCAACCGGCGGGGTCTGACAGGCAGTCAAAAAAAGGAAACTGACGGATAGCGCAAGGGTCGAAGTGTGTTTCATGACACTACGAGTATCGGTGGTTCAGGAAAAAACCTTTTCCTTAATCCGTTTTCTCACTTCAGGAGAGCAAAAAGCCGCGTTCCAGGCGTTTTGTTGAACCCCTTTGAGGTGTTCGATCGAGAGGCCAAAGGTTGTTTGGGCCAATTCCAGTTCCTTGGTCAGAGTTGTATCACTCACCAACCGGTTGTCGGTGCAGAGACAGACAGCGAGCCCGGCCTGCATAAACTCTCCAAACGGGTGTGCCGCCGCACTTTCTACCGCTTTGGTCTGAAGGTTCGACGTCAGGCAGAGTTCCAGCGGGATCTGGCGATCGCGGATCCAGGCGGTAAGCGACCCGCTGCCGGGCAAGCTCCGTGCGGGGCCCCACTCCTGGATCAACTGGGTACCGTGACCAATGCGCAAGGAGCGACAGGCCAAGAGCGCTTCCCGGATGTAGCCCGGCGAGGTGACTTCGCCGGCGTGGCAGGTCGTGTTCAGGTAGTTCTCTGCCGCGAACTCGTAGGCTTCACGGTGAATGGAGGGCCGGAACGGGGCCTCTGCTCCGGCGATATCAAAGGCGACGACCCCGTCGTTGCGGTAGTCACGGACCAGTTTGACGGTCTCAAGCGAGGGAGGTCCCGAGCGCATGGTACACAAGATCAAACCCGTGGCGACTCCTGTTGTCCTCGAACCCGCTTCCAACCCCCGCAACACGGCCTCGACAATCTGCGGTCGGCCCAGACCTCGTTCCTGGTGGAGTTCGGGAGCGAATCTCACCTCGCCATAGACGACTCCGTCGGCGTGCCAGTCTTCCACCGTCTCGCGGGCGACCCGCTCGAGCGAAGCTACCGTCTGCAGGACGCTCAGCGTGACCGAAAACGCTCTGAGATAGGTTTCGAGGCTGGATGGTCCAGGAGTCAGAATTGCCCGCAACTCCTCAAGGTTGCCGGAGGGAAGGCGCACCCCGTCTTGGGAACCCAAGTCAAGAATGCTAGCCAAACGAACACTCCCGTCCAAGTGCTCGTGCAGTTCGATTTTCGGGAGAGCCTTAAGCGTATCGATCATCCGTTGAATCTAACTTTGGTTTCGAAAAATGTCCAACTCAGGTATAATGGAGTCATGGTTCCACCGAGCGATTCGTCCTTCCTTAAGTCCTTGGGTTTTCCGAGCCTAAAGGTTCATCATGCTTCCAACCACTTTGATTTCCGGATTCCAAGGCGGAGGATTCTCGTTATCGGTCCCATGGGCTCTGGCAAGACCGAGTTTTCTGCGCGGGTTTGGCGCGACTCCCGCATCCTGTTGAAGAAGAGCTCCAAAGTGGACCTCGTCATGCGCACAGGCTTGGCCGATCGGCGCGAGGTCTTCTTTGTCAGGACAGCGCTGGATTCCGCTCGTTTTCCCGATGTTCCGTCTGACGCGCTGGCCTACCGTTCCGGCTACGAACGACTAGGCTCCAATCTGGCCAGCATTCGCAACTCCTTTGAACTGGAGCAACTCATGGCTGAGCACCCTGAATGTGGCACCTGGATCATCGATGAGGCCTCGTTCTACGAGGAGCGCATGGTGTACGTGATCCGGCAGGCGAGCGAGCAGCGCGACCTGAGTTTCATTTTTCCCACGCTGGTGCTCAACTTCCGCAGTGATATTTTCAATGCGACCGCCCGCCTGTTGCTGGACGCCGCCACCGATGTCTTCCCGTTGACGGCCTACTGCGAGCACCCTGACTGTGCCCAAGACTCCTTCTACACCTACCGGTGGTATCAGATCGATGGGCAGGAATGTCCGGCACCGTTTTTTGACCCGCTGATTATCATCGGTGGCGACCGGTCGGCCAGTTCGCCTTGGGAGCCCAACTACTGCACGCGCTGCGACCTGCATCACTATCTGCCCGGAAAAGAGTACACCTACCTTACCCTGACTCCGCTGGGTGAGGCTTTCGTCCACGCAAGACCGCAGGGTCTGCAGCACGAGCTGGAACTGCTGCAAAATGCTCCACAACAGTCGCTTCTCGCCCAAAGCCTGGCTGGCGAGTCGGAGGTTTGCCGGGCGACACTGCTTGTTCCCTTTCTGGCCGAGCGGGCAGTGGTCTACCTGTACGCGGAGCGTAATCTCTTGTCTGAGCTGCAATTGCATTCCCTCGTCGCAAGCCTCGATCTCGACCGGCCTTTCTTGAACCGTCGCCTCGCCGATAACGGCAAAGTTCTCACTCGATCCCTGGAGGAAGCATGACTGCAAAAGAACTCGCCCCCTACTTTGACCACACTCTCCTGAAGGCTACCGCCCGCGAAGCTGACATCGTTCAGTTGTGCCGCGAAGCCAGGGAATCACACTTCGCCACGGTGTGCATCCAGCCCGTTTGGGTCCCCCGTTGCGCCGACGAATTACGTGGCTCAGGCGTGGGAGTCTGCACGGTCATCGGCTTCCCCCTCGGCGCCAACACCACGGCGGTCAAAGTGGCAGAGACCAAACTGGCGGTCGAACAAGGTGCCACCGAGGTCGACATGGTGATCAACGTCGGCTGGGCCCTCGACGAGCGCTGGGCTGATGTCACCGAAGAGATCCGGCAGATCCGCGTGGCGGCCGGCAAAACTCCGCTCAAGGTCATCCTCGAAACCTGTTACCTGACCGATGAGGCCATTGGCAAGGCGTGCGACGCGAGCGCCAAAGCTGGGGCGGCGTTTGTGAAAACCTCAACCGGGTTCGGGACTGGGGGGGCAACCGAGAGTCATATACGTCTGATGCGTTCCCGTGTCCCGGCGTCCATGAAAGTGAAAGCCTCCGGTGGCATCCGCACCCTGGCCGACGCGGTGACCATGATCGAGGCCGGTGCTTCCCGGCTGGGTGCCAGCGCTTCGGTCGCTATCCTGAAGGAGTTGAAGGGGGAAGCCGATGCGGGCGTTTCTTCTGGTTATTGATAGCTTTGGGATCGGAGAACTGGGAGATGCGGCGCAATACGGCGATGTAGGAAGCAATACTGCCTTGCACATCGCGCAAGCAGTGGGGGGCGCCAGATGGCCGAACTTGCAGGCCCTCGGCTTGGGCAATGCCGCCGAGTTGCTCGGTTTTTCGCTCCCAGGGTGTCCGGCGGCACTCCATCCGGGCGGTTGCTGGGGTGTGATGGAAGAGGTATCTCCGGGCAAAGACACGACGACGGGCCACTGGGAACTTGCCGGCTTTCAGCTGGAAGAGGCCTTTCCCGTCTTTCGGCCCGACTTTCCCTCGTTTCCCCCTGAACTCCTGCACCGGCTCACTGCGGTTTCGGGCCTGGAGTTCCTGGGAAACTGTGCCGCGAGCGGTACGCAGGTCATCGAAGACTTCGGTGCTGAGCATCTCCGTACGGGCAAACCTATTGTCTACACTTCGAGCGATTCGGTGTTCCAGATCGCGGCCCATGAGGACGTGCTGAGCCAAGTTGAATTGTACGAACTGTGCGCCAAGGCTCGCGTGATCTGCAACGACTGGACAGTCGGGCGGGTGATTGCGCGGCCATTCCGTGGAACCCCAGGCGCCTTTGAGCGAACTTCAGGGCGCCACGACTACAGCTATCAGCTTCCGGGCCCAAGCATCATCGATCACCTGGCGAGTTTCGGAGTCGAAACCATCGCCGTTGGCAAGATCTCGGATATCTTCAATGGGCAGGGCTTTTCGCAAAGTTACCCCGACAAGGGAAATCCGGCCTGTTTGGCGCGAACCGTCGAGCTGGTCCGGGCCCCAACAGCGAAGTCCCAACTGGTCTTTGTGAATCTGGTCGACACTGACATGATTTACGGACACCGACGGGACCCCAAGGGGTACCACGATTGCGTCGCACAAACAGACGAAGTGCTCGGCGAGTTGTTGCCCTTGCTGCGGGACGATGACGTCCTGATGATCACCGCTGACCACGGTTGCGACCCGACTTACCGGGGCAGCGACCACACGCGCGAGCACGTGCCGCTGCTCTTGTGGTCGCGCAAGCAGGCGCCGCGAAGTCTCGGGATACGTTCATCCTTCGCCGATGTGGCTCAAAGCTTGGCAAAGGCCTTCGGTGCGGCGGACTACCCCTCAGCGCACTCCCCGAGGGGCAAGTCGTTCTGGGTCTAGGCCGCCTTTGTGAAGGTCAGCGCTTTCCTTTCTCGTAGGGTTCCCCAACGGCGCGGGGGGCCTGTGATTTCTTGGAAAAGAGCACCAAGGCGATCAAAGTGACGACGTAGGGGAAGACCTTCAAGATAATTTCGGGAACCACCTTGAACGCTGGTTCGGCCTGAGAAGCGTTGGCTATGGTCGCGGCGAAGCCAAAGAAGAGGGCCGACCCGAGGATTCCCAAGGGCTTCCATTGGCCGAAGATCAAGGCCGCCAAGGCGAGAAACCCCAACCCTGCCACCGAACCGTTGAACTCGCCCGAGTAGGTGACAAGGATCGTGGCCCCACCGAGGCCCGCGAGTCCTCCCGAAATCATCACGGCGATGTAGCGGATCACCGCAACGTTGACCCCTGCTGCATCAGCGGCATGCGGATGCTCGCCACAGGCTCGAAGTCGAAGTCCGAAGGGCGTCTTGTAGAGGATGACCCACGCCAGTGCCAACAATCCCAGTGCCACCCAAGTCGTGGCGTAGGTCTGCCGGAAAAGAAGCGGACCGAGTACAGGAATGTCGGAGAGCCAGGGAATGTCGCCCCGAATCAGGCCCTGTTTCAGCTGGATGTTGCCACTGCCGCTCAGGATGCGGGCGACGAACACGGTCAAGGCTCCGGCAATCATGTTGATGGCGGTGCCGCTGATCACCTGGTTGGCGCCCAGATTGATGCTCGCGAAAGCGTGGAGAAGTGAGAATATGGCCCCACCGGCGACAGCGGCCAGCAGACCAACCCATACGGCACTGGCTCCCAGCGACGGGCTCAGCGCGACGATGACGGCTGCGCTGACGAAAGAACCGACGACCATGAGGCCCTCGAGTCCAATGTTGACAACGCCACTGCGCTCGCTGAAAAGTCCCCCCAGGGCCGTGATGAGCAGGGGGATTGTAAAGGCAATTGCATAGGGAAAAATGTGGAGGATGATGTCAAACACCGGTCTTACCTCCCCGTGACTTCTTTCGAAAGTGGTCGTAGACCCGCTCAATCAGAACACTGGTCGCCGCAAAGTAGATGATCGTGGCGATGATGGTGTCGCCGATTTCGGGTGGGATGTTGGTCATCGCGTTCATGAAACCCTTGCCTGTCTGAAGAATGCCGAAAAAGAAGGCCGAGCCGACGACGCCGACCGGGGAGTTGGCCGCCAAGAGAGCCACGGCAATTCCATCGAACCCGATCGAAGGAAGTACCCCCAGTTGCATCGACGAAGCGTAGCCTATGTAGAGGCACGCCCCGCCCAGACCGGCCAGGGCCCCTGCGATCATCATCGACAAGACGATATTGCGGTTCACATTGATTCCGGCGTACTCAGCGCCGTAGCGGTTGAAGCCCACAGCCTTGAGCTGGTAGCCGAGCACGGTCTTGTTCAGCACGATCGCAATCACAACCACGCTGGCCGCCGCGACCAATACGCCGAGGTTGATATACGACCCTGCGAACAGGTCCGTCAACTGCGGAATCTTCAGCGAGGCGGCCGGCGGAATCATCCTCGACTCGGTCTCAAAGCTGCCTTTGAAAAAGGCTGGAACGGTGTAGTACACCACCCAGTACGCAATCCAGTTCATCATGATGGTCGAGACAACCTCGTGCACATTGAAGCGGGCCTTCAGCAAACCCGGAACCACCGCCCAGACAGCACCGCCCAAAGCGGCCGCCACGAGCAGAATTGGCAGTAGTACAGGCTGGGGCAAGCCGAGGGTCAGTCCCAGCGCGCTGGCGCACAGACCACCGATAAGCACCTGTCCGGAGGCACCAATGTTGAACAGGCCTGTTCGAAAGGCAAAGGCGACCGACAAACCCGTCAGCACAAGTGGGGTCGCCATCGCCAGGGTGTTGCCCAAGCGCTCCATGTTCATGAGGCCGCCGGCAAAGAGATACAGATAGCCATCAATGGGATTGTTGCCCGTGAGTAGCATCAAGATAGCGCCGGCCAACAGCCCTAATGCCACCGCAGTCAGCCCGACAGTCAGTTCTCTTCCTGAGCGGAACTTCATGCGGTAATCTCCTGTCGGACGCCAGCCATCAGCAGTCCAATCTCATTTTCGTTAGTCGTTTTGGCCTCGACAAGGCCAACCAATTCTCCGCGGCAGATCACCGCGATCCGGTCTGAAAGGTCAAGAATCTCGTCGAGTTCCAGCGAAACGAGCAGCACTGCCTTCCCCTTGTCCCGTTGTTCAACAAGTCGCTTGTGGATGTATTCGATGCTACCTACGTCGAGCCCTCGGGTTGGCTGTACAGCGATCAGCACATCAGGGTTCGAATCAATCTCGCGCCCCACGATGGCTTTCTGCTGGTTGCCTCCTGAAAGTCCTCGAGCCTTCGAACTGGCTCCTTCGCCGGATCGAACGTCAAAGGCCGTGATCAACCGCTGGGCGTTCGCGAGAATGGCAGCCGGCTGGAGGAAGCCGTTTCGGGAAAAGGGCGCCCGGTCGTGGGTTTCGAGAATGAAGTTGTCGGCCAGCGAGTAGTCGAGGATGAGCCCTCGCTTCTGCCGGTCCTCGGGAATGTGGGCCATCCCGGCCAGAATGCGGTCGCGGATCTTGGTTTTGGTGATGTCCCTGCCATCCAGGAGAATAGTACCCGACTCCGCGCTCCGAAGCCCGGTGAGCGCCTCCACCAGTTCGGTCTGACCGTTTCCTTCGACCCCCGCCACGCCGACGATTTCGCCGGCACGGACACTGAGGCTGAGGTCGCGCAGCGCTTGGATGTTGCGGCTGTTGCGAACCGTCAAGTTCCGTACTTCGAGCAACACGGCACCCGGGTTCGAGGCCGCTTTTTCCACCGAGAATGAGACCTCGCGTCCGACCATCAGTTCGGCCATCCTCGACTCCGTCGTCGTGGCCACGTCAACGGTATCGATGACCCGGCCCCGGCGGATGACGACGCACCGGTCTGCGATGGCCTTGATCTCTTTGAGCTTGTGCGTAATGAGGATGATTGACTTCCCTTCGTGCTGGAGGTTGCGGATGATCTTGACTAGTTCCTGAATCTCCTGGGGCGTAAGGACCGCCGTTGGCTCGTCAAAAATCAGCACGTCGGAGTTGCGGTACAGCATTTTGAGGATCTCGACGCGTTGTTGCATTCCGACCGAAATATCCTGGATCTTGGCTTCAGGATCGACGTTGAGCCCATACTTTTCCGACAGCTCACGGATCCGCCGCGAGGTGGCCGCCAAAGTGAGAACAAAACCGATTTGGGGTTCCAGGCCGAGGATGATGTTTTCGGTCACCGTGAAGTTGTGAACCAGCTTGAAGTGCTGGTGGACCATGCCGATACCCAGGGCGTTGGCCACGTTGGGGTTGCCGATCTGCACTTCTTTGCCGCGGACGCGAATCGTGCCTTTTTCGGGCTTGTAGAGCCCGAAAAGTACGCTCATGAGCGTGCTCTTGCCGGCGCCGTTTTCGCCCAGCAGGGCCAAGACCTCACCCTTGCCCAGCGATAGGCTGATATCGTCATTGGCGACGATCCCCGGAAACTCTTTGCGGATGTGCAGCATTTCGACAACGGGTTCCATGGGAACCTCCCGGAACCATCATAAGGGCGAAATCTCAAAAAAAACAGGGGCATTGCTGCCCCTGTTAAGAATGAATTCCTGACGCCGGGAGTCTTGCTTACTTGATCAGATTGCCCTTTTCGGCGGCGACCTTGATGGTTCCCTTCTTGAGGAGGGCGAACACTTCGGCAACTTTCTTGGCGGTATCAGCCGAGAGGTTGGGGTTAATTGCGGGGATTCCCACGCCGTCGTTGGCGGCGTTGAAGGTCAACGTCTGGCCACCGGGGAACTTGCCGGCCAAGTTGGCCTTGACCATGTCGTAGGCTGCCTGGTCAATGCGCTTCATCGCCGAAGTCAAGATGATCGACTTGCTGCCCGAATAGATGCCCTGGTTGAATTGGTCGGTATCGACGCCGACGAGCCACGCCCCCTTGGACGCGCGGGCCTTGGCCTCGTTGATCGCACCGACACCGACACCGCCAGCGGCCGCGAAAATCACCTTGACGCCCTTGTCGTACATCTGCGCGGCGAGCTGCTGACCGGCGGCCACATCGCTGAACGTTCCCTGATAGATCACGTTCTCGGCCTTGATGCTGACCGAAGTCTTGTAGGTCTTGTTCGCATAGTCCACACCCTGCTGGAAACCCCAGTTGAACTTCTGCACCGGGGGAATCTCCATTCCGCCGATGAATCCGAAGTCACCGGTCTTGATCTCGAGCGCAGCTGCGACGCCAGCGAGGAAGCCAGCCTCATGTTCGGCGAAGAAGATCGACACGGTGTTGGTTCCGACTTTTTCCTTGCGGGTCGCATCGAAGGCACCGTTGTTGGGGCTGCCGTCAATGAGAACGAACTTCGCGTCCTTGTACTTGTCCTGGGCGACGAAAATAGCGGTCTCAAACTTGAAGCCAGGGGTCACGATGAGCTTGTAGCCGGCATCGTTCAGGTTACCGATTTCCTTGACGTAGTCGGCCTCGGTGGTGCCGGTGGGCTTCAGGTACTTGGGGGTATCGATCCCAAGATCGGTCTTGGCCTTGAGAATCCCTTCCCAGGTTCCTTGGTTGAACGACTTGTCGTCGATCGTGCCGGAGTCGGTCACCATGCCTACTTTCTTGCTCTGGGCTCCGAGGGGAACCAAGGCCAACGACAGGACTGCAAAAGCCGCAAGGGCGAGTGCCATTTTCTTCATAGATGCTCCTTTATCCTTTACAGGACATGTGGCCACATTCTAGAAACGCAGGGGTTGTGGGTCAAGCGTCCTACCTATACCGTTTCAACAGTTTCTCGGGCATGAAAACTTGTTTACAAGGCTTCGTGGATGCTTCAAACTGACCACAGGAGAAACCCGCCATGATGGAAGATACGATTTGTTTGATCCTCGGAGGGGGACAGGGAAGCCGCCTGTTTCCGCTGACCAAAGACCGTTCCAAACCCGCAGTTCCGATCGGTGGCAAGTTCCGCCTGATCGACATCCCGATTTCCAACAGCCTGAACTCTGAGATCTTCAAGATTCTGATCCTCACACAGTTCAACTCCGCGTCGCTCAACCAGCACATTAATCAGACCTATCGTTTTGACAGCTTCCACGATGGCTT
This sequence comes from Spirochaetales bacterium, assembly GCA_037142615.1. Taxonomy (GTDB): domain Bacteria; phylum Spirochaetota; class Spirochaetia; order JABEVK01; family JABEVK01; genus JAIFLN01. The sequence goes on from JBAXAI010000001.1 coordinate 287,497, forward strand.
TGTCGATATTTTGGCGGCCGAGCAGACCATGGAGAACGCCGACTGGTATCAAGGCACCGCCGATGCTGTCCGCAAGACCATCAAGCACTTCACCTCGTTCAAGAATGTCAAGCACGTGCTCATTCTTTCGGGCGACCAGATCTACACGATGGACTTCCGCGAGATGTTCCGCTATCACGAGCAGACCAATGCCAACCTCACGGTTTCCGTGCTTCCGTGCAACCGTGACGACGCCAAGGGCTTTGGCATCGTCAAAATGCGCGACGGGCTCATCAATGAGTTTGTGGAAAAACCCAAGGAAGACCGACTGCTTGACAGTCTGAAGACCACCGACTTCATCCGGCAGACCTTTCCCAAGATCGAGCCCGGCAAAGAATGGCTGGCCTCCATGGGCATCTATCTGTTCAACGTCGAAACTCTTCTTGAGCTCCTCGACAACGATCACAAGGACTTTGGAAAGGAAGTCATTCCCAAGGCCATCAAAACCAAGCGGGTCGGTGGGTACCTGTTCAATGGTTATTGGGAAGACGTGGGGACCATCCATTCGTTCTGGAAAGCCAACCTCGACTTTGCCAGCAACTCGCCGCAATTCGATTTCTACAACAACCAGATTTACACCCACGCCAGGTACCTGCCTTCCAGCCGGTTCGGCGACTGCACGGTGGACGAATCGTTGGTCTGCGACGGAACAATTTTGAACAAGACCCGCCTCAAAGAAACTGTCATCGGTATACGCACCATCATCACTCACGGCGCCGACATCGAAAAGACCATCATCATGGGGGCGGACCACTACGAATCCACTGCTGACAAAGTGGCCAACAAGAAGAAGGGGATCCCTGACATCGGCATCGGGGCCGGTACCGTGATCCGCAACGCCATCGTCGACAAAAACGCCCGCATCGGCAAGAACTGCACTATCCACAACAAAGACAAGGTCGATCACTTCGACGGTGGAAACTACTTCATCCGAGACGGCATTGTGATCATCCCCAAGAACGCGGTCATAGCCGACAGCACGGTGATCTAGCCTTGTCCCCGGCTCCCGGACTTTCTCCCGTCACGATAACCAGGCGGGAGCTTTGGGGGCCGGAGACTTGGCTTGTGCGTTGGACTCGCAACTGGCCGTTTCGCGCGGGGCAGGTGGTCTCGCTGGCTCTGGTCGAGGGTGGGCCTCAACGTATGTACAGCCTGGCGACCGGGTCCGGGCAGGGCGAGGCCGGTATCTTGTTCAACCGCGTGGAAGCCGGAGAACTCACTCCCTCGATGGCCGAACTGGAACCTGGAGCCACAGTTTGGGTGAGCGAGCCCTTTGGGAGTTTCCCCGGAAGCGCAGGTCCTGCGGTGTGGATTGCCACCGGTACCGGTGTGGCACCCTTCCTTTCGATGGTTTTGTCCGGACTCGGCGCAGGCAAAACTCTCATTCACGGAGCACGAACTCTTGATTCCTTTTACGGACAGGATCTCCTGGCAGAACACTTGGGAACTGGTTATGTGCGCTGTTGCACGACAGAAGCCGCCCCAGGGGTATTCTCGGGACGCCTGACCCGCTATCTTGAAGCCCAACCGTGGACCGCCGATCGACCTTACCTCCTGTGCGGGAGCGCTCCCATGATCGTCGATGTCCGGGAAATCCTTTTTCGCAAAGGTGTTCCTTTCCGGTCAATTCTGGCGGAGGTCTTCTTTTGAGTGTTCTTCTTCCTGTGCTCTACGGAAAAACTCTGGGCGAACTGCGTGAAATTGCCAAGACTCTTGACGCGCCGGCCCATACGGGTAACCAACTGGCTTCCTGGCTCTACCAAAAGAGCGCGTCGTCGTTCGATTCCATGACCGACCTGCCCAAAGTTTTGAGGCAGCGGCTTGCCGAGAGTTATTCGTTGGGACTCGTGGCACCCTCGCGGGTCGACTCTTCCGTGGATGGCACCAAGAAGTATCTTTTTCCCGTGGCGGGAAAGTTTGTCGAAGCCGCTTACATCCCGGATTCTGACCGCAAGACTCTTTGCCTGAGTTCCCAGGTTGGTTGCAAGATGGGCTGTCTGTTTTGCATGACCGCGAGGCAGGGCTTTCAGGCCCACCTCACCGCGGCCGAGATTCTCAACCAGATCCGCAGTCTTCCTGAACGCGAAGAACTGACGAACATCGTCTACATGGGGATGGGAGAACCTCTCGACAATCTGGAAAACACCTTGGCCAGTCTTGAGATTCTTACCTCGGACTGGGGCCTGGGGTTCGGAAACCAAAAAGTCACCGTGTCTTCAATCGGTATGCTTCCCGCGCTGCAGACTTTCTTCGAACGCACGAAAGTCCGGTTTGCTCTGTCACTTCATTCGCCGTTCGACGAGGAGCGAAGACAATTGATGCCGGTGCAGTTGGTTCACCCGTTGGCGTCGGTGCTCGAGTACCTCAAGGTCGCTCAGGAGCAGGATGCCCGGCGTCTGTCGGTAGAGTACATTTGCTTTGCCGGGGTCAACGATAGCGCCCGCCACGTCAAGGAATTGGTCCGCATTCTTCATGGTCTGAAGATCCGAATCAACCTGATCCGGTTTCACCCGATTCCAGAGACTCCCCTGGTGGGCTCCGACGAGCGGGCCATGGTTCGCATGCGAGACGCTCTGATTGAAAAGGGCCTACAGGCGACCATCCGCAAGTCCCGTGGCCAAGATATCTACGCGGCCTGCGGCATGCTGTCGACCAAAGCCCTGCTCAAGCCGACCGCTACCGACTACTGATCTCCCCAGCCACGAACCCAAAGGGGGCGTCCGTTTTCGGAGGTCCGCACGAAACCGACCCGCTTCAGGTAGGCTTCATGGGCCTTGACCCGGGTTTCGGCGACGAACTTGCCGTTCTTCTCCCAGTCCAGTTCCCGGACGCCTTCGTTGAAGAAGAACCTCGCGGTCTGAAAATCTCTCCAGGCGGGAATCGCATAGTCCAAGAGTATCCGCTGTGTGTCGCCTTCTTTCCTGCATACAAAGAGTGACACCGGAAGTACTTCCCTGAGCAGGAAAATGACCCGGCTACCCTTGAGGTCTTCGGCGGTAAACTCGGGCTGAAACCTGAGAATATCCTGCGAATGATGGGCAAGGAATTGACCTAGCAGGGCGTCAGACTCGGGAAACTTCACCTCGAGCAGCGAGAAATTGTCCTTCTGACGGGCCAACTGCACGAGGTAGTAGGTGTTGATCACCACGATGAAGGCATTGAGGCCGAAGACCGGCCAGGACTGGATCAGCAGCCCGTAGACCGAAAAGAACAGCGCCCCGACCAAGTTGACCGTCCGCAACCAGCGGAGATTCTTCATGGTCAGAGAAATGGCCACCACGACCGAACTGAAGGTCCCGAGAATCTCGATGTAGGGGTTCATGGACAAGCCTCCAAAGTTTCAGTATAAGGGGAATCACAATGACCTGGACAACCTTTTTCAAGATCGTCGAACTGCGAACCAAAATCGTCAGTGTGTCAACTTTCCTCTTGGCAACCCTTTCAACTGCGTGGTTGTACGGCGAACTTCCTTGGGTCCTGGTGGTCTTCTTGCTTCTCGCCGTCTTGGCCATCGACATGGGAACAACGGCGTTCAACTCTTTTTTTGACTTTGAAAAGGGCGTTGACACGTCGGGAACCAACCAGGAATCGGACAAAGTTCTGGTTCATCAAAGGATTCCCACGGGCTATGCGCTACTGACCGCACTGGCACTATTTGCATTTGCCGCCGTTCTCGGACTGTTCTTGGCCTTGTGGAAGGGCTGGCCGCTGCTCGTTCTCGGCGGGCTGAGCCTGCTTGTCGGCTATCGGTATTCCGGGGGGAGGGTTCCTATCAGTTCCACTCCCTGGGGTGAGGCCTTTGCCGGCTTCTTTCTGGGCTCGGTGCTTTGGCTCGTTGTTTCCTTCACGCTGGCACCCGCCGGAACACCCTCGCCGGTCTGGGATCCCCAATTCTGGGGGCTTCACTTTCTGCACAGCTTGCCCTCACTCCTGTTCATCGCGAGCATCCTAACTGTGAACAACTGCTGCGATCGCGAAGGGGACTCGGCAGCCGGACGAAAAACACTGTCGCTTCTTCTGGGACCACCAGCAGATCTCCTGATCGTGCTTCTACCCCTGGCGGCCTACGTGCTGACAATCGCGCTTTCGCTGGGAGGCCTTCTTCCGTTTCCGCTGGCGTTCAGTTCGCTCGCAGGCCTGCTGTTCACGGTTCCCCTTTGGCGGGGCATGTTCCAACGTGGCTTCTCGCACCAGACAAAGGGACCCAACATGGGGGCAGTCTCCCAGACCTTCCTCGCCTATACCCTATTTTCAACCCTCGGCTGGGTTGCGGGTCTGCTGCTCCGTTGAAGCGGGGTTGTTTTCTTCTCAGTCTGGCGCTGGCCTTTCCGATGGCGGCCGAAGTGCCGGTGCCCGCGGCGCTTGAAACCGCTCATTTGCTCGGCAAGGGGCGTCCAGCCGGAGCACCCCCTGTGTCTCTTCAGGATGAACTGTTCGTTCTCGCGATGGGAAGCAACAACCAAATGGGCTATCTGGAGCGAGTCTCGATGCCTGGTGAGTCCTGGCTGTTTCGGGCTCGTGTTGTCGATCTCGTCGATGACAGCTTGATTTGGGAACAAATCTGGGTCACCGACGAGGAAATTGACCGCTGGTGGCCTGAGCAGGGGGGGGGCGTCATGCGGTCACTGAAAAGCCATCACCTGGAACCGGTCGATTTTCAGATGGGTGAGTTTCCGGTGATTCTCGACGACCAATTCTATACGGCAACCTTGCGTCGTACGGCGTCTGCCTCTGACCCGGCCTTGTTCGGGCGTCTCGAGGTCGTCGTACAGTCAACTGGCCAGGGAATCAAGACCGTCTGCGACCTGTCGGGGGCCTGGCGGTGGGCTTCCGTACTCGGGTTTATCCCTTCGCCTTTCGAGAACCGTCTGGCTATTATTCTGCTCGTTCAGCCGGAAGGTTGGAGCGGTCCACAGCAACCTCTGAGGTTCCTTGTCGCCGGGGCCAGTCTCAAGGCCGGTTTTGCCCAGCCTTGACGGAAGCCCCCGATACGCCGTTTAATACGCACTAAAGAGGGTATCCTTGGGGCTTCTCGCCGTTTCCGAAAATCTCCAGTATAGGCGTCTCATAGAGAGCCTCGAGAATGAGCTCGCCTTGTCGCGGGGCAAGATCGACAAGTTGACCCAGAAGCTCGAGGTCAACGAAGATACCGGCTTGCCCAACGCCGTGGTCATGAACCGCGAAATGGAAGGACTTCTCAAGGCGACTCCCGATTCGAAGGCCGTTCTCTTCCTGTCGTTGACCGACCAGTACACCACGCTCAAGCGAACCTCGCCGAGCAAGCCCCAGTGGATTCTCTTCAACACCGCAATCCGCATCATGACCGTCGTCGCCGAGCACGGTCGGGTCTACCACACCCGCGAAGAAGAGTTTCTGATTCTTCTGGAAGACTTGCACGACCCCGTCGCTGTGACGCAATTGGCCTCCGAAATCGTGAAGCAGGTGAAGGAAGCCTACGTGCTCAACGGGCAGACGATTTCTCTTGGCGTCAACATTGGGATCGCACTCTACCCCGAACAAGGTGAAAGCAAGTCCATTCTGCTGCGGCACGCCGACATCGCCCTCAGCGAGTCGATCAAGAACAAGAGCATGTACCAGCTCTTCACGCCCGAACTGCGGGACCGAATGATCGAAAAAGATGAGCTGCAGAAAAAGATCCTCAAAGCGCTCGAAGTGAACAACTCCGATGAGCGCCCCCAACTGATGTTGTACTTCCAACCCCAAGTCGAGATCCGCAACTGGAACACACCAGAAGTACAGGGCAGGGTGGTCGGCGCGGAAGTGCTCATCCGTTGGAATCACCCGACTGACGGCTTCATCCCACCCGGAAAGTTCATTCCGGTAGCCGAAGAGACGGGCTTGATTGTCCACATGGGCACCTGGATTCTGCACACGGCCATCAGCTGCCTCCAGGATCTGGCCCTGCAGGGGTATGGCACCATCACGGTTTCGGTCAACATTTCCAGCGTGCAGATGAACATGGACGACTTTATACCCCGCATGAAAGAGATCGTTCGCCGCCTCAAGACTGCCGACCATCCCATGAAACTGGAGCTCACTGAAAGCGGCATGGTGAACATCGAAGACACCATCAAGAAGATCGGTGACATGAAAGAGATGGGCTTTAAGATTCTGCTCGATGACTTCGGCACCGGTTACTCGTCGCTCAGTTACCTCAAGGATCTGCCGATCGACGTCGTCAAGATCGACAAGTCTTTTGTCGATGGGGTACCTGCCGGTGAAAAAGATACCGCCATGACTCGCACTATCATCACTTTGGCGAAGGAACTCCGGAAAGACATCATTGTGGAGGGCACCGAACACCGAGAGCAGATCGACTGGCTCTTCGATCATGGTTGCACGGTCTATCAGGGCTACTACTTCAGCAAGCCCTTGCCCTATAGCGACTTTGTTCAGTACCTCAAGAACTTCCCTGCCATCTTTGAAGAGAAATCCCGACCCAACTAGCTTTTGATTTCGTGGCTTTCGGGTATCAATCGGTGCGCCTCGTCATGATGGCTCTGGGTTTCCAGATGAGTTGTGACTACCGCATCGGGAAAGACCGCCACCAGTTCGCCTTCAATCTTGGTGGCGATGTCATGGGCCTCGACGAGCAGGACACGGTCATCAAAAATCAGATGAAACTGAAACCAATAGCGACTGCCAGAGTTTCGTGTCCGTAATTCGTGCATTGAGACCCCATGGGTCTGACACAACTTCGCCAGGAGTGTCTCGATCTTAGTCTCTTCGGCCTCGGGAACCGTGTCCATGAGACCCCGGAACGAGCGGTTGACCAGGCTCAAGCCTTCCTTGAGGATGTTGAGCGCCGCCAGAATAGCGAAGATCGGGTCGAAGTACAGACTGCTGAACCAAGGATTCTGGGCAAACATGCAAAGGAGCAACCCGATCAGAACGCCAAGTGAAGTCACGCTGTCCGTCAGAACGTGACGGCCGTTGGCTTCTACGATCAGCGAGGAGTTCTTTTTGCCGAAGAAGATCAACGACAGGCCCAGAGCGCCGTTGATCACAACCACCAGTGCCGAAATGGCCGTGCCGAGCCCCAGTTCCTGGATAGTGGGACCCGCAATGATCTTCTTGACTGCTTCCATGATGATATAGCCTGCAGCCAGAATGATCATGGCCCCCTCAAACCCGGCCGAAAAGAAAGTGATCCGGTCGTAGCCAAACTGATGGGACTTATCGGAGCGCTTGCGGGCCAGGCGCAGGCTCCAGGCGGCGAAGGTGACCGCCACGACATGCACAACGGATTCTGCGGCGTCCGAAAGTATCGCGGCCGACCCGGTGATCACCGTGGCGTAGCTCTTGATCGCCAGCATGAAGAAGCCCGTAACCAGTGAAATGTTCATCATCAGGTCGAGTTGCTTGTCTTTGGCCATTTGCGCAGTCATCTTTTTCCTTTGCTTCGGGACCCTATCCACCAGCTTTGTGGCCATGGTACAGGAATCGCCGGGGGCAAGTCGCTCATCGACTTAAGAACAGGGGCCCAGTTCTGTGATTTTTCGATGAGGAATTCCGGCCAGCTTCCAGGGCGGCCCAGAGTCCACCAGGACTTCCACTGTTGGGGCGTCACCTTTCTCGTGCCCGGAACAGTAACCTCGCGGATCTCGAAACCCCAGCCACGAAGGCGCCCCAGATGGTCGCGCCGATGGAGGAACTCGTCTTCCAGCGCACTGAGTGCCTCGAAATCGTCTCGCGAAACCAAGTCTCCGGTTAGTTGCCCGAGTGCAGAACAAAGGCGAGGCCCTCCCAGATCATTGGGGTCGGCGACAACCAGCCGGCCTCCCTCCTCGATACGTGACATCAGCAACTCGGAGTCGGCCCAACCCGGCGGCAGGCTGTCGGTTCCGATCGCGAGAATACAATCGACCTTCCCGTCGAACTCTGCCACTCCCCAACCGGACGACAGAACGACGGGCCGATGCAACTCCGGCAGAAAGCTCACCGACTCCGCCAAGTCGGCCGCGCGGTCCGGATCCGAACAGCTGACCAGCACCTGCCCTTCGGGCACCAACTTCAAAGCCGCGAAGAGCAGGCGACCACCGATGTCGCGGGCAATCCAGACCCGATGATGCCGTGCCAGCGCCGCGATACGAAGCAACTCGTCGACAAGCGCCTGAACTTGTCCCGGATCCTCACGTTCCAAACGCCGCAGCCACGGAGTCTCCTGCGGCTTTGTATAGGTCAGATTGCCCCCATCGTCTGCCCAGGTGCTCTGCAGAACCTGGGCTCTGCGTTCCAGAACTGTCTCACGGATCTGCCCCTCATAGCCTTGGTCGGAGGGACGATAAAACACCTGCGTGCTCATTCCCGCAGGAAGGTACTGCTGATTGACCCAATGCTGATCGTGCTCGTGAGGGTACACGTACCCTTTGCCGTGGCCCATGGCCGGGCCATCGCGGCTGGCGTCCTTGAGCGCAGAAGGAACTTCCCCTGTGCGACTGCGCTCAAGGGTCGCCAAGGCCTCGAAGTACCCCCCCACGCTGTTACTCTTGGGGCAGGTCGCCAGATACAACGCGGCATGGGCCAGGAAATACTGCCCCTCGGGCAGTCCCACCTTCCGGAAAGCCTCGGCTGCGGCCTGGGTCACCACCAGAGCTTGTGGATCGGCGAGGCCCACGTCTTCGCTCGCCAAAATGAGCATCCTGCGGAACAGGAATGCTGGGTCTTCCCCGGCCTGAACCATACGGGCCAGCCAGTAAACCGCCGCGTCGGGGTCGCTTCCCCTGAGTGACTTGATGAAGGCAGAAATCGTGTCGTAGTGGTAGTCGCCGTCCTTGTCGTAGAGCACGGCCTTCTTTTGGATGCTCTCTTCTGCCGCCGTCAAGGAAATCCAGATTCGTTCTCCCGAAGCGGGAGGAAACGGAACGCACGAACTCTCCACGGCGAGTTCCAGCGCGTTGAGTAGGCTCCGTGCGTCCCCCGAGGCCATCTTCACCAAGTGCTCCAAGGCGCCTGGTTCCCATTCCACCCGAAAGGCCCCGTAACCCCGCCGGGCGTCGTCGAGAGCCTGAGCAGCAATCTGGCCGAGTTCTTCCTCGGTCAACGGGAGCAGGGTAAATACTCGGCTCCGGGACACCAGGGCGGCATTTACTTCAAAGAACGGGTTTTCCGTGGTCGCTCCGATCAAAATGAAGGTACCGTTTTCGACCCAGGGCAACAGGGCATCCTGCTGACTCTTGTTCCACCGATGCACCTCATCGACAAACAAGATGGTCTTCCGGCCCTGAAGTTGGCGGGTCTCCTGCGCTTTTTCGATGAGTTCTCGGATCTCTTTGACCCCGGAAAGCACGGCATTCACCGACAGGAAGGCACCTTTGGTTGCTTGGGCGACCACGCGGGCCAAGGTTGTCTTGCCGGTACCGGGCGGTCCCGAGAGAATCAAGCTGGTGAGTTTGTCGCTCTCGATGGAACGCCGCAAGAGCCGACCGGGTCCCAGAATATGGCTCTGGCCGATGTACTGGTCGAGGGATGTAGGTCGCATCCGGCTGGCGAGAGGTTCGTAGGTGCGGGAGTTCGTCTCGAAAAGGTTCACAAAAAAAGTGTACTCGGTCTTTTCTTTTTCCACAAATGTCCTAGGATTAAATACGCATGCGAGGAGTGACACTATGAAATCTTCCGAAGGAATCCGTTTCGGAATCGGCACGAAATTAATCTTGGGCTTGGGCGCCCTTATCGCCCTGTCGGTCTTGATTGGTACGATAGCCATGGTCAGCATGCTGTCGATCCAAACGACTTCGAATGAGCTTTCGGAGCAGTTTTTGCCTGAGGCACTGATCGCCAACGAAGTAGAGCGGCAAACCTTGACCCTGATGTACAACGTTCGGGGCTACTGGCTCAGCGGAGAAAGCAAGTACTACGATCAGGCGTTGCTAAACCAGCAGGCACTCCAAAAAGCGCTGGCGGACATTCAAGTCCTGCTAGACAAGTCGCCCAAGCTGGTCAAACTGAAGGAAGCGCTTCCCAAGGCACAGGCCGCCTTTGCGACGTACTCGGAATTGATTAAGCAGACCAAGATTGGCACCGATGGCATCGTCAAAGCTCGCGACGCCATGAATGCGGCCGCCGGAGATTTTGTCACTTCGATCACGAAGTATATCGACAACCAAAACGAATCCATGGCCAAAGACATTGCCGCCGGTGCCAAGGCGGCCGCACTCAGCCAGCGGGTCTCCAAGATCAATGAGGGAAATCTCATTATGGACCTCGGCAATGCCATCCGTATTGCCAACTTCAAGACTCAGGCGCTGCGCGATGTCAGCTATATCAACCAGCTGATGGGCAACTTCACAATCATCGACGACAAGGTGAAGGCGCTGCTTTCGATTACCGTCCAGCAACTCAACAAGGACCAGTTGAATGAGGTGACGAACTCAGTCGGCGCCTACAAGACAGCCGTGACCGACTGGCTTGCTCACAATGCCACCCTCGACAGTCTGGCAACCCAACGTGCTACCGTCGCCACCGAGTTGGGCGACCTCGCTCAGGCTACCAGCCTCGCGGGCGTGACCATCAGTCAGGAAAAAGCCACCGCAAACTCGGTGATCATCAGCGTCGCCAACTGGACCATCATTGCGGGACTGCTGATCTCGATCCTACTGGGAATTGGGGTCGCCTTCGTGTTGATCCGCGCCATCACAGTGCCGCTTTCATTGGTTACGGTGCTGTCGCGCAAGGTCACCGGCGGCGATTTCGCCATCGAGCGGACCACGGTGAAGAGCCGCGACGAACTCGGGGCCCTGATCGAGTCGTTCTACGACATGGTGGACGGTCTCAAGGCCAAGGCCGCGATTATCGAGAACATCGCCAACGGAAACCTGACCAACACCATTCCCTTGGCCAGCGACGACGACAACTTGGGGCGTTCGTTGCAACTGATGCAGAAATCGCTCAATGAGATCCTGACCCAGGTCAATATTGCCGTGGAGCAGATCGCCAGTGGTTCGGATCAGGTATCAACGGCAGCCCAGAGTCTCAGCCAAGGAGCCACCGAGCAGGCCTCAAGCCTCGAGGAAATCACGGCCAGTTCCAACGAGATTCACGGCCAGTCCAAGCAGAATGCCGAAAATGCCACAACAGCCAATCAACTGGCCAAGGTTGCCTCGAAGAACGCGCAGGAAGGTGATCAGCGCATGCAAGGCTTGATGGTTCTCATCGAGTCGATGACCAAGAGTTCGGAAGACACCAAGAAAATCGTCAAGACCATCGACGACATTGCCTTCCAGGTCAATCTGCTGGCCCTGAATGCGAACGTGGAAGCGGCGCGGGCCGGCAAGTACGGCAAGGGTTTTGCGGTCGTTGCCGAAGAAGTTCGAAACCTTGCCGTTCGGTCGGGCAACGCGGTGCGCGAGACGACGCAAATGGTTGAACAGCAGATCCTGAATATCCAGCAGGTCAACCAAACGGCCGAGGCCACTGGCGGACAGCTCAATGAAATCCTGACAAATGCCAACAAGGTCGCCGACTTCCTCGAAGAAATCGCGGCCTCCAGCCATGAACAGGCCACCGCCATGGGGCAAATCAACGGCGGGCTCGACCAGATCGATCAGGTCACCCAGTCGAACACCGCCAGCGCCGAAGAAAGCGCCTCGGCAGCCGAGGAGCTCAGTGGCCAAGCTCAACAGCTCAAGGTCATGGTTTCTCGCTTCCAGTTGACGAAAGACGGAACCTCGGCCCGGCCGGTGGCGGCTCCACCGACCGCGCGTCACACTCTGGCAAAGGCGACCCCTCATTCGTCGGCGCCGAAACCCTCAACTTCGAAGCCCTATACGCCCCCGGCGGGGAGCAAGCCAGACATCTTGCTGAACGACGACTTCGATACCTTCTGACCAAAACGGTCGCCTTGACGGCGGCCGTTTTTTTTTCTATTTTTGACGGCTATGACCGTCAGCCAAGCAACCAACCGCGTTCTGGGCGTTGAACGACTGGCGCCCGGGATTTTTGTCCTGCGCTTTGAAAGAAAGGGCCTGAAGTTCGAGACAGGGCAATACCTGAGCTTGGGACTGCCAGGGCTGCGGAAAGAGCGCGAATACTCGATTTACTCCGGCGAAGCGGACCCTGAACTGAGCGTGCTTGTGAAAGAAGTTCCTTCCGGCGAAATATCCCCCCAACTTGCCAAGTTGAAGCCCGGCGACGCCTTGAACGTGTCGGGGCCGTTCGGCTATTTCCTGCTACGGCCCACCATCGGCCCCGGGTATCCATTGCTGTGGATCGCTACCGGAACCGGAATTTCGCCTTTCCGCTCCTTCGCAAGGTCCTTGCCCGAAACAGATTACGTGTTGTTGCACGGCACGAGAAGTCTGGAGGAAACCGTGCTTTCGTCGGGCTTTGCTCGCAGTCAAACGGTATCCTGCGTTTCAGGCAGCCCAGGGGGTACCTACCATGGGCGGGTAACCGGGTATCTTTCGACCATGGAGCTTTCACCCCTAACCAGAGTCTTCCTCTGTGGGAACTGCGACATGATCTATGACGCCTTCGACTTGTTGCAGGCCAAAGGGATTCCGGCAGGCCAGATCTTCACCGAAGTGTATTACTAGGAGCCTCATGAAGTACTACATCCTGAATCTGGGCTGCCAGATGAACCAGGCCGACTCGGAGCGCATTCAGTCGGTATTGGAAACCATGGGGCTCCAGAAGACCGACGACGAGGCCCAAGCTTCCGTTCTTGGCCTGGTCGCCTGTTCCGTGCGTCAGAAAGCGATCGACCGGGTCCACACCAAGATCCACGAATGGAACGAACGCAAGGCGCAAGAAAACGTCGTGACCTTTCTTTCGGGCTGCGTACTACCAGCGGATGAAGACGCTTTTCTGAAGAAGTTCGACCTGATGTTCTCGATTGCCGACCTCGGCAAGTTGCCGGAACTCCTGAGGGGGCACGGAATCGTAACGCCCCTGAGTCAGACCTTGCCCGCTGGCAACGGTCTGGATCACTTCTGGAACGTGGTTCCCCAGTATTCCAGCACCTTCGAAGCGTATGTCCCCATTCAAAACGGGTGCGACAAGTTCTGTACGTTCTGCGCCGTTCCCTACACCCGAGGCCGTGAGGTCTCGCGGCCTTCAGCAGCCATCCTGCAAGAGGTGAGGGACCTTGTCGACAAGGGATTCAAAAGTATTACCCTGCTGGGACAAAACGTGAACAGCTATGGCCTCGACAAGCCCGGTGAAGAACTTTCGTTCGTCAATCTGCTGACCCAGATCGGCGAATACGGTCGTTCAACCGGCCGGGAGTTCTGGGTCTACTTCACTTCGCCGCATCCCCGAGATATGGGAACCGATATCCTCGAGGCCATCCGGGACTTTCCGGTACTCGCAAAACATATTCACTTGCCCTTGCAGTCGGGTGATGACAAGGTTCTGATCCGGATGAACCGCAATCATTCGATGGACCGTTACCGATCTCTCGTCGGCACCTTGCGCGAACTACTCCCGGAGGCGACGCTGGTTACCGACATCATCGTAGGCTTCACAGGAGAGTCAGTCGAACAGTTCGAGAATACACGGTTGGCGATGCGGGAGTTTGGCTACCAAATGGCTTTTGTCGCTGCCTACAGCCCACGACCCGGCGCGGCCTCGGCCCGCTGGAACGACGATGTTCCTCTGGGCGAGAAGAAGCGTCGCTTGCAAGTTTTGACCGAAGAGCTTCACCTGAGCTCGCTGGAGTTTAACCGCAAGCTTTTGGGAAGAAACCTTCGGGTGCTCGTGGAACGCCAAGACAAGAAGGCCGGCTATTTGGCCGCAAGAACCGAGGGCAAGATCCCGATCCGGTTTGCTTCTTCCGATCTTTCACTCATCGGATCCTTCGTGTCGGTTGTCGTTGAGTCGGTGGTTCCCCTTTCGATAGAGGGCAGACTCGTCTGAAAACAGGGTTGTTTCCTCAACGGTTGGCACTAGAATGAAAGGGGGGACGAAATGGCGGAGAACGAACATCCCAGGATTCTCGTGGTCGATGACGTTGCTGCAAACGTGGCTATGGTGGGAGCCGTCTTGAGGGCCGAGGGCTTTCTGGTCAGCGGTGCGCAGGGAGCGGTCGAGGCGATGGAAGTCCTACAGAGTCAGAGCGTTGATTTGATCCTGCTCGACGTGATGATGCCGGTAACGAACGGGTTCGATTTTTCTCGGCGCCTCCACGCAATGCCGGAGACCGCCGATCTTCCTGTAATCTTCCTGTCGGCGCTGTCGAATGAGCACGAGATTGTTCAGGGCTTTGAGGCGGGCGGCGTCGACTATGTCTCCAAGCCGTTTCATAAGCAGGAACTCTTGTCGCGGGTGCGTACCCATTTGACACTTCGGAAGGCACGCCAGGACCTCAAGGAGCAGAACCTCGTGCTGGCCCGCACGTCGCGTGAACTGAAGGAATCCAATCTGGCCCGGGACAAGTTCCTTTCGATCCTCGCACACGACCTGAGGAACCCTTTTGCTGGAATCATGTCTTTGCAAGGTGAAATCCGCGACAATCTGGAAACCTTCAGTGCCGGGGAACTTCGCTCGGCGGTAGATGCCATCCAGACCTCGACGCAGGCTATCTATAACCTACTCACTACGCTCCTTGAGTGGGGCAAGGCCCAGACCGGCGTAGCCGTCTTTCAGTTTTCTTCCTTTTCCGTCAGTTCGGCGGTCGAGCAGGCCTTGGCGCCCCTTCAGTCGATGCTGGCACTCAAGGAACTCACCCTCCGCGTGGAAGTGGGGGCAACTCAGGTGTGGGCCGAACTGGCAAGCGTGGTTTCGATCATTCGAAATCTGCTTTCCAACGCGGTGAAGTTTACCAAACGAAGTGGGCTGATCACCGTCGTTGCCCGAACAGAGGGCGACCAAACTGTGATAGAAGTGAAGGACACGGGGTTAGGCATGACGCCCGAAATGCAGGATCAACTCTTCCGGCTCGACGTGAAGGTATCGACTCTCGGTACCGAAAAAGAGTCCGGGACGGGCCTGGGGCTCCTGCTGTGCAGGGAGTTTGCGGACCGAAACAGCGGGAGTCTGGATGTGGAGAGCGTATCGGGAGTAGGAACGGTCTTCCGGCTGAGACTTCCCTCCAACAAGGATGGTGGAACATGAGATGGAAGTTGAGGATAGGTCAACGAATCTTCGGAATGGTCGGGCTGAACGCGGTGTTGTTGACCCTTTTTGCGGCACTTTCACTGGCGTTTGTTCCGCAGGTCAACGACCTCTTCGAGCATTCGAGACAAATCATGGAACAGGAGAAGCTTGTCCAGAACCTCCAACTGGAGACTTCGAACATGTGGCAGTTCCTCACCGATGCCTCGCTGACGCGGAATCTCGATGCGATAGAGATCGATGCACAGAGTGCTTACGAGCGGTGTAAAACCTACCTTGAGAAGCTGCTCTTTCTTACTCAAAGTGCCGAAGCGTTTCGCAACGACCTGACCCAATACAAGGCTCATCTTGACGAGTTCTTTTCGGCAGGGAGAGACATGTTTACCTCGTATGGCACGAACACCGCATCCGGAAATGTGGCGATGACGAAGTTCGATGCCCAAGGTGCCAAGCTGCTTGATGACTTGAGTATCATTGTCCGTGACAGCAATGCTCTGGAAACAGGCCTTGACTCCGACTTCAAGGCGGGAGTTTCCTGGTACACGCTGCAGATTCTGGGAATCTTCGCGGCCGTACTCCTGATTCTGCTGGTTACCGGTTTTTCACTTTCCACCATGTTGCGGCGCCCACTGGCTGACCTGAAGGAGAGCCTGCGTCTGTTGTCGCGTGACGGCGCTGCCCATGCCTTTGAGCTGACTCGGACCGGAAGCGATGAGCTGGGGCAGGTGACCGGTTTCTACAACTTGTTCCTGACGGGCATCAAGGAACGTGACCGCAGCCTGACCGACGTTGCCACGGCGGCGACGATGATTTCGGAGCGCTCCGAGCGCAAGGTGATGTTCCTGGAAGAGCTTTACCGAGCCATTGCCGACAACATCGAGAAGATCTTCCAGTCTCGCACCATGTCGCAGAACATTCTCGAGAACTACGTCGATTCCTTCCGTGACATCCGCAAGACCTTGAACCAGTCCATCATGAAGACCAAGAACCAGAACTACTCCGTTCAGCAAGGTACCCAGACGGTAGTTGGGATTGTGAAGCAACTTGCGAGCATCGAAGCCTCGACAGCGGATCATCTGGCGGAGATGATGCAGCTTCGACAGCGTTCCGAGGATGGAACCCTAATTCTGCAAGAAAGCCGCCGAACTATCGACGGGATTCGTGAATCCACCAAAGAGCTCGAAAAAATAGCCGAAATCATCAACGACGTCTCGCAGAAGACAAACCTCTTGGCGATGAATGCCGCGATCGAAGCCGCCCACGCGGGCAATTCGGGCAAGGGTTTTGCCGTTGTTGCCGACGAGATACGGCGACTGGCCGAGACGACACAACTCAATGCGGAAATCATCACCGCCAACTCGCAGGTGATCACCAAAAAACTCTTGGTGGCCTCGGGGTTGAACAGCAAGGGAGTCGACGCGTTCCAAGACCTCAGGGATGAGTTCTTCCGCCTTTCGGAAGAGTTCTCCGCAATTACCCGGGACCTGGTTTCCACTTCGCAGGATGCGGGTTCAATAGGCAACCAACTGACGGGTCTGAGCGAATCCACACAAACCCTGGAAGACACTACCCAAGGAGTTTCCCTCGGCACGGCGGGTATCGAAACGGCTCTTGCAGGGATTGCTGACCTCCTGAAGTCAACGAACAAAGACTATCTCGAAATCGAGCGCTACCTTTTCGACTTTGGAAAGGAACTTCAAGAACTCAAAGACGCCGTTCTCGAAGAGAGGGAGAAGCAGACCCTCATGGAAGCTCAGATCAAGGCGGTTCGAAGGTGATCAAGGTTAAGTCCTCGCGTGGAGACAAGGAGTACCTGATTGCCAGAGCGCGCGACAGGATGACGCAGTTTCTGATCGCGGATGGCACAGTTCGAGGAACCTGGGTTCAGGCCAATCTGGTGCTGGAGGAAATGGCCCTCAACCATGCACTGGGCCCCTTTGAGACGCTCATTCTCGGACAGGCTTATGTTGCAGCATTGCTGATCTCGTCGACTCTGAAAGGGGAGGACCGTTTCCACCTGAGCATTTCGGTAGACGGCCCCGTGCGTGGATTCTCCGTTGAAGCCAACGCGTTCGGCGCGGTAAGGGGCTACCTGCTCGAGAATCCGATCAGGATTCCTGCCGAGTGGGGCGAAGCCACTTTGGCGCAGGTTTTGGGAAACGGGTCACTAACGGTGACCAGATACCTCGAGAAGAACACCCAACCCATGATGGGCACTGTCGAGTACCTTCCCAACTCGCTGGCCGAAAGTCTTGCCTACTACTATCAACAGTCCGAGCAGACCTCGACTGCCTTCTTGCTAAGTCTTCCTTTTGATCGGGAAGGCCACCTGCTCGGAGCCGGCGGGTTGATGCTGCAGGCGATGCCCGGGGTGAAGGCGGAGGTTTGGGACTCCATGGTGAGCCGGTTGAGTACTTTGCCCAGCGTTGGCGAAAACGCTGCCGAAAGTCACGATCCGTCGGCCCTGCTCCAATTTTGGTTTTCGGACGCTCACCCTCAGATCCTTGACTCGAAACGTGTCGAGTTCTTTTGTCAGTGTTCCAAGGACAGGTTCTCTCAGGTGATGAAAACCTTGCCTGCGGACGACAGGGAAGAGATCCTCTCCCAAGGGCCTTTCCCGATGGAAACTAAATGCCACCACTGCAATTCTGCTTACTGGTTCAAGAAGACTGAGCTGGAGCAACTGTGGGCCTGAGCGCGAGGGGACTCTTTCACGTAGCTCCTCTGCAGGTAGAAGTCCGTCCCGTCGAACTTCGGCCTTTGAGCTCTGTGAGTCTGACGCTGAAGACTGATTTCTCGGCGATCAGCTCAGGAACAGAGCGCCTTCTTTTCACGGGTCAGTTTCCCGAGGAACTCGAGCTCGATGCTGTGATCCCAGAGCTCCAAAGGGCAATCGGCTATCCGTTTGCCTATGGTTATAGCCTTGTGGGACGTTGTGTCGAAGTCGGGACGAAGGTTGACCCGGTACTTCTGGGAAAGAGTTTCTTCGCCTTTCATCCCCATCAGGACGTCTGCCGTTTGCCGCTGGAGAGGGTCATGCCGGTTCCCGACGAGATTCCCCTGCGAAGGGCGCTGTTTTACCCCTTTCTTGAGACCGCAATAACCCTGGTGCTCGACGCGGCGCCTCTCTGGGGTGAACGGGTTGCTGTTTTCGGTCTGGGAACGATAGGACTGCTGGTGACACGTATCTTGAGCAAGTTCCCACTGGCCAATCTCACGGCTTTTGAGCCACAATCTGCCCGCAGGACCCGTGGACTCGCAGCCGGGGCCTCGGTCTGCCTGTCAGGACCTCACGAATCTGGCACCGACAACTTTGACGTGGTGATCGAACTGTCGGGGACACAACAAGGACTGAGCGAGGCTTTCAGGGTCGTTGGCTTTTCGGGCAGGATTGTTTCAGGGTCTTGGCACGGCCAGTCCCCGGTGGATTCCGGAGCACGAACCGCGTTTCATCGCAAACGGGTCACGCTCATTTCCAGTCAAGTCAGCACAATCGCGCCTGCCTTGAGTGCGCGCTGGACCAAGGAACGACGGGCCGCCCAAACTTGGCAACTGCTTGCCATCACGGACTTGGAGTCCGACATCGCGGCTGAAGTCCCGTTCGAGGATTCCGCTGAAGCGTTCCGTTCACTGATCTCCGGAGCAGCTTCGGGGCAGATCGTTCTGACCTACCCCGAATGACCTGCTAACGGAGTTCGTTCACAACGTCGACGACCGACTTAGGCGCCAACGTTGTGGTTTTTCCAGCAACGACGGTGACCTTGGCCTCAACAGCGACGGGACCCGCTTCGAGCCGGATCTTATAGGTTCCTTGGGGGAGGCCCAGAAGTAAAGGCTTGTCTTTCTGTTCCACATCGTTCACGAAGACCCTTACCAAGCGCTGATTAGCGGCCTGGATCCAACCATCGGTCTTGATTTGGATGGTTCCAAGCTCGGGTATCAGGCCAACGCTGATCGAGGTCGGATTGGCAGGCATGTCAAACTGCTGGTTATACATCTGGTATCCCAATGCGGTCACAACCAGATTATGGATTCCAGGAGTAACCGAAACCGGGTTTGAAACCACCTGCTGGTTGTCGATCGTGATAAGCGCACCAGGGACGTTCACGGCAACATTCAGGGCGAACAAGGCGGGAACCAAAGTGATGTTCAGGATGTTGGGCTGGGCCTGCATCGTGAATTGTAGCGAGTAAGGTTGGTACCCTGGGGCGGTGACGAGAAGAGTGTGGTTACCTTGGGCAAGGGCGACGGGAAATGCCGGTACCGGTGTATTATCAATCTGCACGTTGGCCCCGTTCACGTTGGTCCGCACCGTCAACGGAAAGCTGGCCGGCTGAAGCGTCACCGTCATGTTGATGCCGCGGGCACCCATCGAGATATTCTGGGTGAAGGGCTGAAAACCGGGCGCAGTGACGGTCAAAGTATGGGGCCCAGCGCTGATCATCGAGGGGATGGTGATTGCCGTGTTGTCGACGAGGATTGTGGCTCCGGGTACGTTGACGCTGACATTGAGCGGGAATCCAGCGGCCTGCAACGTGACATTGATGGTTTGGGCGCCTGCGGGCATGTTGAACGACTGATTCCACGGGCTGAAGCCCATCGCAGTTACGGTGAGCGTGTGGTTGCCCGCCGTCAGCGCGACAGGGTTGGAGGCTATGGCCTGGTTGTCAATCAGAATCTGAGCCCCCGGAACATTGACGGCGATACTCAGGGGGAAGGACCTCACCACAGGGGCCGCAGGAAGCACCGGATTGTAGGGTATTGTCGTATCACCGTTGATCTTGGCGTTGACGGTATTGACCGGCTGCCCAGGGACCAGGAAGCCCAGCACGTGCTGACCAGGCTTGACGTAAACCGTGAACGGGATAGTTCCGGCATCCTGTCCGTCGATGGTGACCTGCACGTTGGCCAAATTGGATTGAAACTCAAGTTTGAAAAGGCCTAGGGCCTTCTGGGACGAAAAGGCCTGACCGGCCAAGCCAACCGAGCAGAACAACACGGTCAGAGCGGCAAGCATCAAAACGGGTTTTTTCATGGACACTCCTTGGACAAACAATTCAGCTTCTTATTATACCTTTGCGGCCGAGAAAATCAAGGAACAGGAAGTTCAACAGGCCGCAGAGTCCCGGTACCTTTGGAGGTCCAATCAATATTGGAATACCGTGCATACGCCCATTGAT
Source organism: Spirochaetales bacterium (assembly GCA_037142615.1). Taxonomy (GTDB): domain Bacteria; phylum Spirochaetota; class Spirochaetia; order JABEVK01; family JABEVK01; genus JAIFLN01. The sequence goes on from JBAXAI010000001.1 coordinate 307,788, forward strand.
CGGCTCGTTCTGTCTCGGCAGGGCCAAGGTTCGAAGGCTCAAGAAGGATTCCCAGACACAATTCGAGGTTACTGGCCAAGCGATCCCCTAGCGCGTCTGTCGCCTCACGATAGCCCAGGGAATCCAGATCGGTCACTTTTTCTGGAACCGGGAGAAACTCTGGGGCGAAGAGAGTTCCCAGGGCTGACCAATCCAGTCGGAAAGGGATCGAGCCGTGCTGGAAAACGAACCCGCGCTCGCGCCTCTGGGCGTTGCCGCCAAGTTTTCGGCCGTCCACAAGAATGTCGTACGCTTCGGTTCCCGCGAAACAGGCGGGAGTCACAGCGCCAAGACTAGGGGCAGGCCCGAGGTCCTTCGCGAAACCGGCCTCGTAGCCCAATTCCTTCCAAGTAGCGAGAAGGAAACCGCACAGGCGCTCATAAGTCGCCTTGACCCCGGAGGTGTCCAAGTCCTCGGCGCGAAACCCCAGACTATAGGTCAATTCCCGGTCGTGCCAGATGGCGCCGCCTCCGGTACTGCGCCGAACGACCGGAAACCGGTCGAGCACTCCCGGCAATAATCCCGTCGAGGTGTTCTGAAACCGCCCCAGCGAGAGGCAGGCAGGTTCCCAAGTGTAGAGGCGAAAAAAGGGTTGGAACTGCCGGGACATCGACTCGAGCAGTGTGTGATCGACCGCCATGTTCCACGCCCCGGAAGCGGAGCCGGAACGCAGGAAGCGCCATTTCGTCATTCCCGATGGACCTTTGCTCTCCAGGCCACCTCGGTAAGGAGGGGTTCGAGGTCTCCTGGAACAACGTTTGCCAGCTCGATGAGCCATGCCTCACCTTCGGGGTCCTGATTGAGCAGTCCAGGGTTTCCAGACACCGCGGCGTTTACCAAGCGGACGGTTCCCGAGACCGGCGGGTGAAAGTCCGTGGCTGCCTTTACGGCTTCGATGACTGCTGCGGGGGAGTCGGGAGCAACTCTGGTGCCGACGAGAGGCAACTCTATGAACGTGACGTCGCCAAGATCGCTGACATTTTCGACGGAAAGTCCGACGCGCCAGCCCGATTCCACGGCTTCGACCCATTCTCCGGAGAGCGAGAAAAGCTTCATAGGTCTTGTACCTCCGAGGCACGGTAGGAGCTTCTTACCAGCGGACCCGAAGCGACGTGCCGGAAACCCAGCGAAAGGGCACTTCGCTTCAGCTGAACAAACTCCTCAGGCGTGTAGAATTTACGCACCTCGAGGTGATGAACGGTCGGTTGCAAGTACTGCCCCAAGGTCAGGAAATCTGTGCCGACGGTGCGGAGGTCCTTCATTGCCTCCAAAAGTTCCTCCGTGGATTCACCAAGTCCCACCATCAGGCTGGACTTGGTCTTCAGACCACGGGACTTGTAAAAAGAAAGGCAAGCCAGAGTCTTTTCGTAACCGGCCCGCACGTCGCGCACAGGATGGGTCAGGCGCCGCACGGTCTCGAGATTCTGGGCGGCGATGTAGGGTTGGCTATCGGCTAGGATCGCCATTCTCGCCGGATCCGCGCCGAAGTCGGGCACCAAAGCTTCCACTTTTGTCGCAGGGTGTGCCCGGTGCACCGCGTCAATCACGTCGGCAAAATGCTGGGCACCGTGGTCGGGTAGATCGTCACGGTCGACGCTGGTGATGACCACATGCGACAATCCCATGAAAGTAACCAACTCCACCGTGGATTGCACTTCCCGGGCCTCAACGAGTCCTGCCGGGTGCCCTGTCTTGACGTGGCAGAAGCGGCAACCCCGGGTGCACGTGTCCCCCAAGATCATGATTGTGGCCGTGTGACTGCTCCAGCATTCGTTGAGGTTCGGGCATGAAGCTTCGACACAAACGGTGTGTAGTCCCTTTTCCCTCAAATTGGACCTCAGATCGTGAAACTCATCGCTGCGTCTTCCCTGAACTTTGAGCCAGTCAGGTTTTCGAAGTTGGGCAAGTTCAGACAAAGAAGCTCTCCTCATGGATGCGTGCTGGTTCTATCCCGAGCGTAGCCAATTGCTCGCTGCAACTCTGGATCATCCGGGGGTTCCCGCAAAGATAATACTGATGACCGGGTCCAATCGGAAAGCTCTCGTTCACACGGATGTGGCGTCGAGGCTCTTCCCGTGAGAAGTACCACTGAACGTCACATCGACTTTCCAGAAACTCGCTGAAAAGGGCTTCTGCCCGACTTCTGACCCCGAAGTACAGCCTGGGCCTGAAGTTCGAGGGGCCGCGCAGGCAGGCGACAAATGGCGAAATACCAGTTCCCGTCGCCAGCCAGACCTCGGATTCGGATTGGCCAGGCGCAAACCCGCCAAAGGGTGTCCCCAAACCTACGAGGTCACCAGGCCTGCGACTAGCCAGCCAGGTACTGAACTGCCCCTCTGACGGGACGGTGGCAGGACTCCGGATCAAGAAGCGAAGCTCCGACTGCGAAGGGTGGGACGAAAAACTGTAGGGCCTCGAGTCTACCCCGTCGTCGCGAATCAGCAGGGTGCAGTCGCCCGCACGATACTCCAAACCCTCCCGGCTCACTACCAGCTCAAAGACCTCGGTTGTCAGCCAATGGGTAGAACGGACAATCGCCAATCGGGCCTACTCACGCTTTCCGGTCACTTTGATCACGTGGTAGCCGAAACTTGTCGAAACCACGTCGCTCAGGCTCCCAACGCCCAGGCGCCGAACTGCCGCCTCAAAGGCGGGCACCATTTTGCCTGCGCCAAACCAACCCAGATCGCCACCGGAAGTCCGTGAAGGGCAGGTCGAATGTTCGCGGGCCAGCGATTCAAAGGACGCGCCCTGCTTAAGCCGCTTGAGCACCTCCGTTGCGAGATTTCTATCCCTAACGAGGATATGACTGGCTTTCCACTCCATTACAGTGCCTCCAACACGCAAGTCGAAGGAACGAGGAGAAACTCGGGCCCTTCAAAGTTCTCCCAGCTCCCAATTTCGCGCGAGAACTGGGCCCGTGACAGCGCATCACGTAGGTTTCCCTTCAGAGCGAAGCCGAAGACGGGCGTCTTGTGTGAACCTGAATGAAAGTCCGCTAGTTCCACTTCCGCCACAAACTCGCCTGTGCTTTCCTCAATGTCCGCTGTCCTGAGCCGATGAACTTCGAGAACCTCTTGGCCGGCAAGTTGCCGGAGGTCCGCTGTACCGGGGGAAACAGCGAGATTGCGGTTGAGCCCGGTGAGGGGCACGCCAAGCCAGTGGGCCGTTTCCTGATTGGTCAGGAAGTTCTGCACAACGCCGTCTTTGACGAGCGATTGGGTTTTGAGGATGGTCCCCTGATCATCAAAGAGCGCAGTTTCCGGTGAATCATACAAGAGCACCAGCGCGTTGAGAGTCACCAGATCCCCCGTCGATTCGCGACCCCAGAGCGTTTGAGCCCTCGTCAGGGTTGAAGCTCCGGAATAGAGGGACGGCCCTCTTAGTTGACGCATCACATAGGCGAAAACCTGCTGTACGGCCTGCCCACGGATCACTACCGGGAACTCCTTTCGGGGTCGGGCAAAAGGAACCGCTCGCGAGGTTCCCAGCGTCAAGCGCCCTTGCTCTTTGAGGAAGTTCGAAAAAAGGGCCGGCGAAAACTCAGAAAAGTGAAGCTCCCCATGGAAAGGGTGAGCTTCCGGTTGCCCTTTCGGCAACAGGAACACCTCGAGATACCCCACATAGCGAATGTCGTCGAGCTCGTGGCCGGACGAATCTCGATACCTCAATTCCTGTCGGCTCAGGCGTATGAATTCATTCTGGAGCTCGAAATCGTTGCCGGCCACCGCCTCGAGAAGGGTCTGACGAATGGGCTCTATCCAGTCGGTCAGGGCCTGCTTTGAGAGGCTGGAGGTCTTGGAAGGCAGGGAACCCGGACGCTCCAAACTGACTGGATACCAAGGGTCACTACCCAACTCGGCCCGTTGTTCCGCCTCCGCCAATTGCTGGCCAGGAGGGAATCTCAGGTCTGATCCAGGCACTTCAAAAGAGGCCTTTCCTGTGAACTTTCTCCCGTCGCGAAAAAAATCACGATACACCGTGAAGGTGGTGTCAACCGCCGTCTCTTCGTGGACCGACAGACCCTCCACCTTCGGGTGCGAGGCATGAACCGTCGAGGAATAGGTACTCAGGCTTTTCCAAGGATTCATGGGGGCCTCCCTTTTGAGCATGGTCCGGGTATGCGACCTTGGTCAAGAGCACCAAAATTGCGGTATACTCACCAGATGCCAACTGTCTTGCCGCGCCCCTATGTAACCGTCAGCTACGGGCAGTCCCTCGACGGTCGGATCGCCACCCGTACCGGAGACAGCCAATGGATCGGGGGAGCCCTGAGCCTTCAGTTGGCGCACGAACTACGACGCGACAATGAGGTCATTTTGGTCGGCATTGGCACGGTTCTGCGCGACAATCCGCGGCTGACCTGCCGGCTTCCCGGCGGGCGAAACCCCACCCGTGTCGTGCTTGACTCGGACTTGCGGATTCCGGTGAACAGCGCATTGGTCACAGGGATAGCCGAGGCACCGACCTGGGTCATCTGCCGAGCAGGCGCCGATGCGGATCGCCGCCGGACTCTCGAATCGCTGGGAGTGGACGTCCACGAGATGGCGGACCTGCCTGCGCTGCTGGCGTGGCTGACTTCGCGGGGGATTTCAACCGTGTTCGTGGAAGGCGGCGCCCAGGTGATAACAGCCTTTCTCGGAGCCCGTTTGGTGGACCGACTTCTTGTGGTCACGGCCCCGTTTGTGATCGGAACAGGCATCGAAGCGATTGGAAACTTGAACTCAACCGTGCTGGCCGAGGTTGAGCGCCCCTTGCGTTGGCGGCGCTGGGAACTCGGAGACGACCTGGCTACTGAGTTGATCTACCGGGAGTTTCCTGGAACCTCGTAGCGAAGAACCCGAAAAGGCTTCCCAGCACGCCTCCGACAATGTGGGCGAACTGGCTGACGTTGTCGTTCTTGAACGCGTCCATCACTTCTTTGCCAAGGTAGAGCACGATGACACCAACGAAGGTCAACGGGATTTCGCCGGCACGGATGTTCGCAAACGAAGCCAGAATGATGAACAGGAAGACGATACCCGACGCCCCCAAGAGCGAAGTAGGAAACAAGAAGGTGTTGATCAGGCCCGTCGTTACGGCGGTAATGGCTGCCATCACGAGAATGGTGGGAGTCTGGTACTTTTCCTCGAGAATCGGTCCGAGCAAGAGCAAGAAGGCCAGGTTGCCCAGAAAGTGATCCCAGCCGGAGTGGCCCACCGAGTAGCCGACCAACCGCCAGTACGACCATACGTCATCGGCTCGGAACGAGCCTTGGCCTCCAACGGTGAAGTAGTTGGCGACCAGGTGCGGAACCAAGAACTGGTCGAGCACCAGAACGGCGGCACAGGCCAGGGAAAAGGTCAGGGTGAACGGTGCGTTATATCGGATTCTCATGGTTTCTCCTGCCTGCTGATCCTAAACAGGAAATTGACAAGAATCCAGTAGCGGCTAGAATGGGGTTGGGAGGGGCAATGGTCTACTTTTCTTTGGTCTACTGGCTGGCGTTCTGGTTGTTCCTCTCCGTCTGCATGGCCGGGTTCATCCCCATCCACATTTTGAAACTTCTGGGTTTTCCCGAAGAGGCAAGCCGATACCTCGGGCGCTACGGCCGTTTTGTGACCCGCTGTATTTTGAAGGGAACAGGAGCCCGTTTGTATGTGGAAGGCTTGGAAAACGTGCCGGTCGGCAAGCCCTACTGCTACATATCCAACCATCAGGCGAATGCCGATGTCCTGTTGTTGATGGCCACGGTTCCCGAGGCAACCGGGTTTATCGCCAAGGTGGAACTCAGGAATCTTCCCCTTGTCAGGAATTGGATGCATCATATGGGTTGCTACTTCCTCAAGCGGGACAGTCTCAAGGACGGGCTCAAGGCCATCCTGTACGGTGCGGCCGAGGTCAAGAAAGGTCACCCGATGATCATATTTCCAGAAGGAACTCGAAGTCAGGGGCCCGTCATGCTTCCTTTCCGCAGGGGAGGGGTCAAACTCGCCACAAAGGCCAAGGCCCTGGCCGTCCCCGTTTCTGTGCACGGGACTTTCCGTGTCTTTGAGCAAAAGGGCTACTTCCGGCCAGCATGGATTGGGATACGCTTCCATCCTCCGCTGGACACTGCGCGACTGCGCGGGGCCGACGAGGACGCCTTTGCTGATCAAGTCCGTTCTACCATCGAGCAGGGGGTTTCCCATCTGCGATCTCTCGAGATTCCAAGGTAACCATGGCAAAAGAAGCTTCCCCTCCCATTTATGACGAAAATACCATCAAAACCCTCAGTTCGCTGGAGCACATCCGTTTGCGCTCGGGCATGTACATCGGTCGGCTCGGCGATGGCAGCAATCTTGACGACGGTATTTACATCCTGCTTAAGGAAGTGGTTGACAACTCCATTGACGAGTACATCATGGGGCACGGAAAAAGGATCGATGTTTCCCTGGACGGCGAAAAGGCCACGATCCGCGACTATGGACGCGGGATTCCGCTGGGAAAAGTGGTGGCTGCCGTATCGATCATCAACACGGGAGCAAAGTACAACGACGACGTTTTTCAGTTCTCGGTGGGTCTCAACGGGGTTGGTACAAAGGCGGTCAACGCGCTTTCAAGCCACTTCCTGGTTCGTTCCCATCGAGAGGGAGAGTTCTTTCAGGCGACCTTCAGCCAAGGGAAGCTCCTGGCCGAAGAGTCGGGTAAAAGCGAGGAGCCTAACGGAACCTACGTCGAGTTCGTCCCCGACCGTGATATCTTCCATGAGTTCAAGTTCAACACAGAGTTTATTCAGCAGCGGATGTGGAACTACGCCTGCCTCAACTCGGGGCTTAAGCTGTATTTCAACAAAGAGAAGTTCGAGGCCAAGAACGGTTTGCTTGACCTTTTGGGTGCCGAAATCGGTGACAAGATGGCGTACCCGATCTGCTGGTATAAGGGCCAACAAATCGAGTTTGCCTTTACCCACACCGAGAGTTACGGCGAAACGTACTTCAGCTTTGTCAACGGGCAGTACACCAGCGACGGGGGCACCCACCTGTCGGCCTTCCGGGAGGCCCAACTCAAGGGTATCAACGACTTCTACAAAGAAGCCTACAACGGGCTGGACGTTCGCGAAGGAATTGCCGCCGCCGTGTCAATCAAAGTGAAGAATCCTATCTTTGAGAGCCAAACCAAGAACAAGCTTGGCAACACGGATATTCGGGCCTGGATACTCCAGGAAGTCCGGGAAGCCGTAGTGGACTTCTTGCATAAGGCTCCGGAAACGGCCCGCATCCTGAAGGATCGGATCATCTCGAACGAGAAACTCCGCAAGGAACTCAATTCGGTCAAGAAAGAAGCCAAGGAAGCCGCCAAGAAGATCGCGCTCAACATCCCCAAGCTCAAGGACTGCAAGTACCACGTCGAGGACGGCGAAAAAGGCGCCAATTCGGTGATCTTCATCACCGAGGGACAATCCGCAGCCGGTTCGATGGTCACGTGCCGCGATGTCTATACTCAGGCCATTTATGCTCTGCGCGGCAAACCCGAGAACCTTCATGGCAAGAAGCGGACCGAGATCTACAAGAACGAGGAACTCTTCAACCTCATGATGGCCTTGGGAATTGAAAACGATGTCGAAACCCTGCGCTATGGAAAGATCATCATCGCCACCGATGCCGATACCGACGGCTTCCACATCCGCAACCTGCTGATGAGTTTCTTCCTGAACTTTTTCGAGGAAATTGTTGTGGCCGGAAAAGTGTTCATCCTCGAAACGCCCCTGTTCCGGGTGCGCAACAAGAAGGTGACCCGCTACGCCTACAACGCAAAAGAGCGCGACGCCGCGCTTTCCGAGATTTCCAGTGCGGAAGTGACCCGCTTCAAGGGCCTTGGCGAAATCAGTCCCAGCGAGTTCGGTCAGTTCATCGGCAGCGACATCCGCCTCATCGACGTCAACATCCAAACGATCAAGACCATCGGCGAGACGCTCGACTTTTACATGGGCAAGAACACGCCCACCCGACGGCAATTCATTATGGAGAACATGCGGTAATGGCGTACGTCCAAAAACTCTTCAACGACAACTTTCTGGAATACGCGAGCTACGTCATCAAGGAACGGGCTATTCCGCATCTGGACGACGGGTTGAAGCCGGTACAGCGGCGAATCGTGCACTCCCTGCTCGAGATGGACGACGGCAAGTTCCACAAGGTAGCCAACGTGGTGGGTCACACCATGAAGTACCATCCCCACGGCGACGCGTCGATCTACGAGGCTCTGGTGAACTTGGGTCAGAAGGACATGTTCATCGACCGGCAAGGGAACTTCGGCAACATCTTCACCGGCGACTCGGCCGCCGCAGGCCGCTACATTGAGTGTCGCTTGCTGCCGCTGGCCAAGGAAATTTTGTACAACCCCGAGATCACCGAGTTTGTCGATTCTTACGACGGTCGAAACCAGGAACCGGTGGTCTTCCCGGCTAAACTTCCGGTCGTGTTGCTTCAAGGCGTTGACGGAATCGCGGTCGGGATGTCGACGACGATTCTGCCCCATAACTTCCGCGAGGTTGTTCAGGCGCTGCAAGCGTGTCTCCGGGGTGAGAACTTTCAACTGCTGCCGGATTTTCCCACTGGAGGCATGATGGACGCCACAGCCTACCAGGATGGCATGGGCAGCGTTCTTGTCCGGGCCAAGCTGGACACCTCCGACGAAAAACGCATCGTGGTCCGTGAGCTGCCCTTTGGCGCCACCACAGCAAGCTTGATTGATTCCATCGAGACAGCGGCCAAGAAAGGCAAACTCAAGATTGCGGGCTTGTCGGACTTCACCACCGACAAGGTCGAGATCGAAATCAAGCTTCCCCGAGGGGTCTATACCTCCGAAGTCGTCGAGGCGTTGTACGCTTTCACTGACTGCCAGATCAACCATCACGTCAATCTTCTGGTGATTCATGATGACCTTCCTGTTCTGATGACCGTCACCGAGGTCGTTGAGTATCACGCCAAGCATCTGGTTGAAGTGCTCAAGAAGGAGCTCGAGCTCGAACAGCGCAAACTGCTCGACAAGCTCCATCTGCGTACGCTCGAACGGATCTTCATCGAAGAGCGTATCTACAAGCGCATGGAAGAGATGAAGACGCAGGAGGCAGTTTACGAAGCGGTTCTGACCGGCTTCGAGCCCTTCGCCAAAGAGCTCATCCGCCCGGTGACCGATGACGACATCAAACACCTACTCGAAATCCCCATCCGCCGTATTTCGCTGTACGACATCAGCAAAAATCGGCAGGAGGTCGAGGCCATCAACAAGCGGCTGAAAGAAATCAAGTACCACTTGGCTCACCTGACCGAGTACGCCCTTGGTTTCCTCGACGAACTGCTGAAAAAGCCGGCTTCGCAAACACCCCGACTGACCAAGGCGAGCACGTTCCGAAAACTCGGTGCACGCGAAGTTGCCGCACGCGACAAGAAACTTCGATACGACAAGGCCTCCGGTTATCTGGGCTATTCACTGTCCACAGGTGATGTCAAGCTCGAAGTTTCTGACCTCGACAAGGTGCTTCTCATTCACAAAGACCTGACCTACTCGGTGATCCGTGTTCCCGAAAAGAAGTTTGCAGGCAAGGGCTTGCTGGGGATCTGGGACGCCGACAAGGATGAACTCGACAAGGTGACGTTTTCGGTGTTGTACAAAGACAACTCGACAGGAAACCTCTACCTCAAGCGCTTCAAGATCGAGGGCTACATTCTCGACAAAGTGTACGAGTTCATGCCGGAGGACTCGCAGTTTCTGAAGATGACCACCAAGGTCAACGTAAGCATCCACGTTGACTACAAGCAGAAGCCGCTGTTGAGGGTCCTGGAAGAAGCCTTTCCCGTGAACAAGTATCTGGTAAAGGGTGTCAAGGCGTTGGGGGTGCGGATCACGAACAAGGACTTCAACAGCGCCAAGTTCGTCCGGACCGGTTCGGCAGGTTCCGAAGACGAGCCCGAAGGAGAAGAAGAATGATCTTCCGGCAACCCGAATGGCCCTGTCCGCTCGACGATTCGTCCGAGGCGGCGCTGTTCTCTGGTCTCCTTCAAGAAGAGGGCATCCCACATAAAGTGGTGCGACACGGCGACTCGCTCTGGGGTTTCTCGGAGGAACTCAGTATCGGGTGGGGGCATGTCGAAACCACGCAAGAGTTTCAGGAGAGGCTGGAAGCCCTCTATGCGGAGTTCCGCGCCGCCGATTCCCCCCCTGCCGAAGACGTCGATCAGGAACTCTAGCTTTCGGCTCTGGCTTGATCGAGGAGTTGCTCGTTGGCAACGACACGCCAGGGAGCCAGGTTCGACTCGCGGGCACGGTTTTCGCGCTGTTCCCAAAGTTCCCGGAACTTCAATTGTTGCTTGGGTAGCAGTGCTCCGGCACCCTTGACCTTTCGCCAGGGTTGATCAGTGTCGTCGTACACAAAGGCCTCGACAGCGCGCATGCGCTGGTCAAATGGCGATCTCTGTTTCTTTTCGTCGAGCGCACTCTCGAGCGCAGCACCGAGCGGCAAGAGGTAACGAACATCCTTTTCTGCGTAGGCAAGTTGTTGAGCGCGAAGGGGCCTGATATTCCAGTCGGAGGTCTGCCATTTTTCTTCCTTGACGAGTTCGACCCCGAGCAGGCGACTGGCCAACAAAGGGAGCGAGGGTTTTGGGAATCCGGTCAGCCTCGCCGCATCGAAGAGGTCGAACAAGCCGCGCAACGGGATGCCATAGCAGAACTTAAGGGCACGGACATCATTCTGGGCGGCCCAGATCACCTTGCGGATGCTCGGATCTTCCAAAACGCTTTGCCATTCAGCGAACTCGCTTTCGCTTTCAAAGGAATGCTCCAACGGGTCGAGCAGGACGGCAGTTCCATCTTCCAAGGACACCTGGAACAGACAGATCCGCCTGCCGTAGCGGTGCAGGTTGAAGTCACCCTCCAGGTCAAAGCCAAGTTTCCGGCTTGAGAGAATACGCTCGCGAACAACAGCCCACCTGTGCATCAACGGCCGAGCTGCTTCTTGATCTTCTGAAAGGCCTCGCCGATCTTCTGCGACTGCGCCGTAGCCTTGCGCATGTTGCCTTCGTGACCAGCGTGGCGGTCTGGATGATGCTTTTTGAGAAGGGTGCGATGGGCTGCCGTGATTTCTTCCCAGGTGGCGTCCGTCTTTACGCCCAGCACGGCGTAGGCGGCGATCAGTTCCGGGTCCAGTCCGGGTGTTGCCGGATGGGGACGGGCGTTCTGGTTCTGCTCGCGGAAGCCGTGAGTACTCTGTTGAGGGCGTGCGGGCCTTGGGCCGGAACCCTGCTTTCCCAAACCCTCGGATTCGAGTTCTTCCCAAGCAGCCTGCAAGTCGTCGTCTTCGGGTGTCACGGGTCTTGCCGGGGCCGAATCCACACCAAAGGAACGGATCAGCCGTCCCAGACGGTCAAAAATCGGATCCATTTAGGCCTCCTTGGCCGGGAAAAAAACATCGTGAATCGCAGCCACACAGTGGTCCAGGTCACCGGCGCCCACCACAAAGGAGAGGTTGATTTCTGAGGCGCCCAGCGAGATCAGATGGACCTGGACTTCGGGAATGGCCTGAAACACGCGGGCAATCCCACGGTTGTCCTTCCAGACGTCCTGCCCGACGAGGCAGATAATGGCGCAGTCTTCCTCAACTTTCACGGTTCCCAGCTCTCCAAGCGAGGCGACGAGTTCGCGGATATCACGCTTGCCTTCGATCGTGGTCGAAACCGACACCTCTGAAGTGGCTACGAGATCTACTGAAACCTTGTGGCGGTCAAAGATTTCGAAGATTCGTTTCAGAAAACCGTAGGCGTTCAGCATTCGGCTCGAAGTGACCGTGACCACCGTGACGCCCTTTCTTCCGGCGATTGCGCGCAGACCGCTGCCTGGGGCCTCCTGAACGATGCGTGTCCCGGGGTGAGAAGAGTTTCGGGTGTTTTTGACTAGGACGGGAATCTGACGCTCGACAGCGGGCTGAATCGTGGCGGGGTGCACGACTTTCGCTCCGAAAAAGGCCAACTCCGCCGCTTCGGCGTAGGTTATCGCGGGAATAGACTGGGCGTGGGGGACTTTACGGGGATCGGTGGTCATGATGCCGTCGACATCGGTCCAGATCTGAACTTCCTCGGCACCGAGCGCTGCACCGAACAACGCCGCCGAATAGTCCGAGCCGCCCCGTCCCAACACGGTTGTGACTCCTGCCAGGGTGGCCCCGACAAAGCCCTGAATGACGTGAAGCTCACCAGCTTGGGGATGAATCGAAGCCCGAACGGCGGACTCTGTGGGACCCCACAGAACGGCAGCCTCTCCGAAATTTTCGTCGGTCCGCAACAATTGGCGCGCGTCGTGCCACGTGCAACGAAGCCCCCGCTGGGTGGCTCGGGCGCAGATCAAAACGGTTGATAGCAGTTCACCGGTTCCAACCAAGGCATCCTGAACCCGAGGCGAACAGTCTTTGAGGAGAAGAGAACCCTTGACCAGTGCTTCGAGATCGCCCAAGTGGGAGTTCAAGAGAACTCTGCCTTGCTCGAGGGCGTGTCCCGACGCAAGCGCTTCCAGCGTTTCGTGGTGGCGGGTAACGATCCCGGCGACAAGCGAACTGGCGACCTCTTGTTGGCCCGTCTCAAGGGCCGACACCAGTTCAACCAGCTCGTTCGTCACCCCGGCCATGGCCGATGAGACCAGCAAGGGGGCTCGGGAAAGTTCCCGGGCGGCGATGTCGAGGGCCCCATCGATAGCCTGCGCATTTTGCACGGAAGTTCCGCCGAATTTCAGCACGATCATGGGCTCAAGGTAAAGGAAGCACTGGCGCGGTGTCAAGAAATGCAAAGTCCTTTCCGCGCACGGGGAAACCCGTTAGGATGCTGGAAGGAGAACTCCATGGACCAACAAACTTCGCTTGCCGTTGACAAGGCGCTTGCCTACCTGAAAAGTCGCTTTTCGGCTGTTCCATCGATTGGCATTGTGCTTGGCTCGGGTCTTTCGGGCATCGGTGATGCCTTTCCCGGCGAAAGCATCCCCTACAGTGATATCCCCGGGTTTCCCCAGCCTACAGTTTCGGGACACCGAGGCATTCTGAAAGTCGGCCCCAAGGCCATCATTTTTCTGGGCCGGTTTCACTTCTACGAGGGCAACTCGATGTCGACAGTGGTCTTTCCCGTCCTTCTGATGAAGAAGTGGGGAGTCAAGACGGTTGTCCTCACCAACGCCGCAGGTGGAGTGAACCCAAGTTATGTACCGGGGCAGTTGGTCCTCATCAGCGATCACATCAACTTCATGGGCACAAACCCATTCATCGGCCCACATGACGCCGCGCTGGGGCCGAGGTTCTTTGACATGACCACCACCTACACCCCGGCACTGCGCAAGCGGGTGCAGGGGATTGCCCGTTCCAAACTGGGTGGTGAGCTGGCCGAAGGTGTTTACATGGGCTTTACGGGCCCCTGCTACGAAACGCCCGCCGAAGTGAGAATGGCCGGTTTGCTTGGAGCCTCACTTGTCGGAATGTCCACGGTCCCCGAGGCCATCACCGCACGTTCGTGTGGTCTGGATCTCGCGGCCATTTCCGTGTGCACCAACTTAGCGGCGGGAATCAGCGCTACGGAACTTGACCACCAGGAAGTCATGGAAAACGGCAGAAAGGCCGAAGGGGCCCTCACGACCTTGCTGACCACTTTGGTCCAGGACCTTCCCTGAGCCGGGACATCTCCGAACGGCTGTCAGATACCGTCGTCGCCGAACTTAGGCTTGAGATTGTCAGAGCTTCAGGCAACGAAGTGCTTTTTGTCGGGCTCGTCAATTCCGAAGGCTTTTGCCGTCAGGTCAAAGCGGTGGCTCGCGGCGACCAGAACTCAGTTCCGGCTCTGGCTCCCCACATGGAAGCAGGTGACGTGGTGCTCCACAATCATCCTTCTGGGAATCTTCAGCCCAGTCAGCCGGATCTGGCGGTAGCTTCGGGCCTCGGGCAGCAGGGCATCGGCTTCTGGATCATCAACAACGACGTTACCGAGTGCTATGCCGTCTGCGAACCTGTTGTCGTTCAGGAACTCAGCCTGGTATCGGTGCCTGCGGTGGCGTCGCACCTGAGTTCGGGTGGCAGTTTCTCGCGGACCCTCAGGAACTTCGAAAGCAGGGAAAGTCAGGTGGCTCTCAGTCAGCTTTTTGCCCGCGGTTTCAACGAAGATTCGGTGGTCGTGGCCGAGGCAGGGACGGGGGTAGGGAAGTCCTTCGCGTACCTCGTTCCGGCGCTGCTTTGGGCGTCACGAAACAAAGAGAGGGTCGTGGTATCGACCGCGACAATCAACCTCCAGCAGCAATTGTTTGAAAAAGACATTCCGCTCGTTCAGAAGTCCCTTGGAACGCAAGTTAAGGCCGTCCTGGTCAAGGGGCGACGAAACTACCTTTGCCCCACGCGGTTGGCCGAAGAGATCCGCGAGGTTGCACTCGACAACAATCTCCCCGCCACACAGCTCAACGCGATCGCCGAGTGGAGCGCCCAGACCAGAACCGGTGACGTCTCGGAACTGGGGTTTGTGCCCGATGAAGGCCAGTGGAGCCGGGTTTGCAGCGATGCCGATGTGTGTTCGGGTCTGCGTTGTGCTCAAGGCGACGGTTGCTTTCTGGCTCGTTCTCGCAAGGAAGCCGCCGGCGCGGGACTCCTGGTGGCGAACCACCATTTGCTGTTTGCTGATCTTGCCCTGCGCATGAATGGCTTTGGCACCGAGGCGACCGCTGTTTTGCCGCCTTTTCAGCGCATCATCTTCGACGAGGCACACCACATCGAGAAGAGCGCCACCAGTTACTTCTCGTCTACACTGAACAAGGTCTTCCTGTTCAAGCAGTTGGGCCGGCTTTTCCGCCGGCGGAGGGGCAGGGCAACGGGACTGGTCCTGACCCTGCAGGGCTTAGGAACCGAGAACATCGAGTTCAGTGCGTTTCCCGAGTTCATCGAAACGATCCATAACCAGTTCGACCTCTGGACGACCGAAGCCCTCGTGGTACTGGATGGCCAGGGCAGTCTGCGCATCGCCGGCGAAGCAGGGGACCGTCTCCTTGACCGGCTGTTGCCCCGGCTGAAAGACCTGCAGAATCCTCTGGTCCAGCTTGGGGCACTCTGTCTGCGGCTTTCCGAGGTGTGGGACGACGAAACCGAAGTTCCCAGCGAGGCCCGCGAAGTGCGTTCCATAGCGAGGCGGCTGGAAGGCCTGTCACAAATCATCGACAGGGTCACCAAGTACGCCAGCGATACCGGCAATGTCTATTGGCTCGAGCGTGTGCGCGACCCCGCTGGAACCGCCCAGGTCGACCTGACAATCTCACCGCTTGCCATCGACCAGTTGATGGTCAAGGCCGTGTTCGACCCTTACCCGACTGTGATGTTCACTTCGGCAACGCTGACCGTCAAAGGAGACTTCCAGTTTTGGGCGTCCCGCGTCGGAGTCGATCTGGTGGACCGTGACAGGAAACTGACAGGAATCTTCCCCTCTCCCTTTGACTACGCCCATCGGGTCCTCTTGGCGTGCCCTACCGATTTTCCGATGCCCGACCAGTCCGACTACCAGCCCCGGTTGGAGTCCTATCTTCCGGAACTTCTCCGCGCCGCCCGCGGAAGTGCTTTGGTCCTGTTCACTTCTTTCGAGAGCATGCGCAGCGCGTGGCAGAAGGTGCAGCCGATTCTGGCAAAAGAAAATATTTCGGTGTACCGGCAAGGCGACGAGGAGCGGACCCGACTCCTCGACCGCTTCAAGACAGAAATTACCAGTGTGCTGTTTGCCACCGATAGCTTTTGGGAAGGAGTCGATAGTCCCGGTGACACCCTACGACTGGTGGTCCTCTGCCGCTTGCCGTTCCGGGTCCCTTCCGAGCCGGTCCTTGCGGCCAGGATGGAACTCCTTCAATCGAGGGGTCTCGATCCCTTCATGAACTACAGTCTGCCCGAGGCCGTCACCCGCTTCAAACAGGGTTTCGGGCGTTTGATCCGACATACGGAAGATTCCGGTTGCGTCGTGGTTCTTGACCCGAGAATGGTTCGAAAGGCCTACGGCGCCAGTTTCACCGCTTCGGTTCCGGAAACCTTGCGCGCTCTGGAACCTGCCGAAAGACTTCTCGAAACAATTCCCGCTTTCTTGACTTCGGTCTAGGCAGGCTTCACACTACAGCTATGCTTTCGCTGACACGTGCCGAGACAGGAATGACCCGGCGCCTGGTGGTTTCCATCCTCATGGTCTCGCTGACGGTTTTGGTGCTCGCTATTGCCGGGCGTGCTTGGGAACGCCAATCTGCGCTTGCCAGCCAGAGTGCAGCGGCCAAGTCCAACACCGCAGTGCGCATTGGTGCCAGTTGCGGCGCCGCTGTCTGGCAATTTGATGACCAGGCCCTCGATACCATCCTCCGTTCTGAGCTTCTCGACAACTCGTTGATTTCGGTGCGAATCTTCCAAAACGAGTCCGACACGATCGCTTGGCTTACTCGACTTCCGACGGGCAAGGTCACCCAAGTCACCAGCGCCCCTGTGGGTAACTACGACACCCGAAACTTCCCGATCCACTATTCTGGAAACGGCGGGGCACTTTCGTTGCAGGCGACGGTTTCCCTCTGGTTCGACGACAGCTTTTCTCTGAGCGTTCTCATCAGCGATTTGGTGTGGAACATCCTCGTTGTCGTTTTCATTGTTGTCACTCTGACGCTGCTGTTGGCCTTTTCGGTCCTGCGTCAATTGGTTCGCCCGCTCGAGTTTCTCCGCTCCGGAATGATCGAGGCTGCCGAAAGCAGCAGTCGAGGCGCGAACTCCCCTTCCATCCGTGACAACCTTCCCAAAGCAGCTTTCCCCGAGTTGGAGAGAATGGCCAGTGACCTCGATGTTGTGTTCAGTACCATTTCATCAGCTATTTCGCAGCAGAAGTCCACCGAAGCCAAGATCCAGAACCTCAACGAAAACCTGGAATCGCTCGTCCTGGAAAGGACCGAGGAACTGGCACACACCAACAGGGAGTTGTCCGAAACTCTGGAATCACTCAAGCGCGTGCAGGATGAACTGGTCAACTCAGCCCAGTTGGCCGTGCTCGGCCGACTCGTGGCAACCATCGCGCACGAACTCAATACCCCCTTGGGGGCGATTGTGTCGTCCAATTCATCAGTCTTGCAGGGATTGGCCGACTTGGGCACGGATCTGTTGCCGTTTTTCGCCTCCCTGGGGGGACCTGAGCGCGAGTTTCTTCAGGCTCTGGTAGCGAGTGCCGCTCATCGCACATTTCCTCTCGACACACCCGAAGACCGGCTGCTCAAGAAACGCTACGTGCACTTTTTTGAAACCCACGGAGGCGATGATCCCATCAACCTAGCCGATATTCTGGTCGAAACAGGCTACCGAACCGACGAACGCGGTCTGGACTACCTGGTTGGCCTGAAGGGCTACAGCGAGGTTATCGAGGCCGGCGGCAAACTGGGTTCGCTCTTGCTCGCGACGCGGATCGTCGGACTGGCAACCGAGAAGGCAAGCAAGTTTGTCACGGCGCTCAAGACCTACTCCCGCAGCGATGACGGCGATGATACCCAAGAGGTCGATGTTATCGCGAGCCTTGAGACGGTACTCCTGCTGTTCCAGCACGAGATCAAGCTCGGCGTGAAGGTGGAAAAAGACTTCCAAAATGTCCCGCTGGTTCGCTGCCGTCATGAGGGGATCCAGCAAGTTTGGACGAATCTGATCGGCAACGCTTTCCACGCCATGGGCCACCGAGGCACTCTGACGCTCAAAGTTTTCGAGCAGGCGCCGTGGGTTGTCGTGAGCGTTCAGGATTCGGGCTCCGGAATCCCGGTGCCCCTGCAGGGCCGGATCTTCACCCCGTTCTTCACGACGAAAAAACCAGGCGAAGGCACGGGCTTGGGACTCGATATCGCACGGCGCATCGTCATGGAAGGGGGAGGGAACATCAGTTTTGAAAGTTCGCCGGGCCACACCGTATTTCAGGTTCGCCTTCCAGTTTCTCCCGTGTTGCCCTAGTTGGAGTTTCTGAGCTATCTTTGGCATCGATTCAAGATTTCAAAAGGCGGGGCTATGGGAATTCGGGGCGAGGTCTTTTCCACAAAAACATCCACTGGGAAGCGGACCTACTTCTTCAATATCAAGGAGAACCGGCACGGCGATCTTTTCCTCAACGTCGTTGAAAGCAAGAAGCAGGTCGACAGTTCGTTCGAACGGCATTCGATGATCGTCTTTGAAGAGGATCTAGAGGTGTTTCTCGATGGCCTGAATCAGGCGGTGGCTTTCCTCAAGAGTGACCGCAGACCCTCAACCGCTAGTCCGAAGAGTGCCAGCGAAAGCTCAGACGGTGTTCGGGGCTAAGTCCATGTCGGCGCAACATCTCACGGTGGTGCACAGTCGGGTAGCCTTTGTGCAGCGCAAAGCCATATTGGGGGTAGAGCGCATCCAGCTTAAGCATCTGCGCGTCTCTGCTCACCTTGGCAAGTATTGACGCCGCCGAGATACAGGGTTCGAGGGCGTCACCACGGACGATGGCACGGCATGGAAACGGAACAATCGGACAGTGAAGCCCGTCAATCAGGCCGAGCTCAGGCTTGACGCCTGGAAAACGAATCCCAAGGTCGAACCAAGCCCGTTCCATGGCCCGAAGGCTCGCTTGCAGAATGTTGAGCTCATCAATCTCCCGTGGGGTGCAGGTCGCGATTCCCCAGGCCAGGGCAGTTGACTGGATTCGTTGCGCTTGGATCATTCGATTCTTCGGGTTCAGCACCTTGCTGTCTCCCAGGCCCTTCGGATCAAAGTCGGGCCCTAGGACTACACAGGCTGCTGTCACGGGTCCGGCCAAGGGTCCCCGTCCGGCTTCATCAAAGCCACAAGTCACAATCATTGCGCTTTTTCCTTCACGATGGTAGATTGAAGTCCAAGTCGCGTCGTCTATCAAGTCCTCTGCCCGGGAGCCTTCCTTGTTTTTGAAAAGTATGGAAATTTTCGGCTTCAAATCCTTTGCCGATCGGGCCCGAATCGAGTTTACCCCAGGTATTACAGCTCTGCTGGGTCCCAACGGGTGCGGCAAGAGCAATGTTGTCGATGCCATCAAATGGGTGTTGGGCGAACAAGCCAGCAGGTCGCTGCGTGCCGAAAAAATGGAAGACGTGATCTTCAATGGCACGGACCAGAGAAAAGCTCTCAACGTCGCCGAAGTCACGCTCACAGTTTCGAACGAGACCCAGGTCCTTGCCCTTGACCTTCCCGAAATCAGCATCAAGCGCCGTCTGTATCGTTCAGGTGAGAGCGAGTACTTCATCAATAACACCGTTGTTCGGCTCAAAGAAGTCCGTGAACTGTTCTACGACACAGGCGTCGGCAAGTCCGCCTACTCGGTGATGGAACAGGGCCGCATCGACCAGATTCTCTCCAACAAACCCGAGGAACGGCGGTACCTGTTTGAAGAGGCAGCCGGCATTACCAAATACAAGGCCCGCGGGCAGGAAGCCGAAAGGCGTTTGGAAAAGACCGAGGAGAACCTCAGGCAGCTGGAAGGTATCCTTGGCGAGCTTCGTCATAGTTGGGAATCCCTGAAGAAACAAAGCGAGAGGACCTTGTCGTTTCGCGGGCTCAAGAAGGAGCTCTTCACGCTCGAGAAAGACCAGCAACTCCATCGATGGAAGGCGCTTCTCGATCAGAAAGCGCAACAGACCGAGAAGTCAGAGGCGGCGATTTCGCGAAAAATCCAGGCCAAGTTGGAACTCGACGAGCTGAACACCAGTTTGTCCTCGGGCATGCAGGATGTGAACCGTCTGGAGTCGCAGCAGTTTGAACTGCAAAAGACTCTGCTGGAGCTCGATCTCGAGCGGAAGGGCCTTCATCAGCAAGGAGACCTTCAGCGGGAACGTTTATCGGTCTACAGGCAGGACGCCCATCGGCACGCGGCACAAGCAGAAGCTATCGGGTCCAGACTGGCTGAACTTCAGGCTGCGGCGCTCGACAAACAGGCCGAGGCCGAGTCTGTTCGGCTGGAACTGTTGGCTTGCCGTTCCAACATGGAAGAGTATTCACTTGCGCTGGAGTCGGCACGTATTGCCGTTGCCGACCATGAGTCTGCCATTCGGGCAGCTGAGCAGCAGGCCGCCGAACTGGAGTCCTTGGACTCTCAGCGCCAAGATCAATGGCGCGAACTGACCGACGTGCTGGTTCAAGAACTCGACCAGCGTCTCAAGGACGACGGGTTTGCCTGGCACCAGCTTCCAGGTCTCACGACACAAATGGAAGCCACCTTGGAGTCGCTCAAGGTTCTCCTTCGAGGTCGCTCTGATCATTTGGGCCTACTGCTCCAGACTCCGGCCTCAGGGGCGTGGGAACAGGTGGTGACGCAGGTTCGAACATCACTTGAGGAAGCCGTTGCCCAGATCGTCGGGTTCGAGCACGACTGGGAAACCTACAAGGGTGCTGTTCCGCAGTTTCTAGGCGAGTTTTTGGCGCCCGAGGGCATCCTTACCCAGAAACGCGACTTGGAACTCCTTCTTGCGGGCGGGCGGGCCGAATGGAAACTTCAAAAGGAAGTCATCCGGCAGCGGCAGACTGACCGCGAACTCGCCAGTCAGTTGATCGAAACCCACCGCACGACGCTCGAGAGTCTGAGGATGAATGAAGTCCGGATGGTAGCCAGAGCAACCTCTGCGACCGAAAGCCTGCAAAGGTTAACGCAGGAGTCCGCATCCCAGGAGGTCCAGCTCACTTCGACTCTTGCCGAGCAGGCCGCGATAGAGGGCAAAATCACGCTTTGCCTTGGGGACCTCTCGACCCTGGAACAACGGGTTTCCCAACTTGGTGACCGTGAGAAAACTGTCCAGACGGCCGTCGAAACCTCCCGACACGACTTGGAATCGAGAAACAAAGCCTTGGCCGGACGACAGATCGAACTGCAACGGCAACTTGAAAAAGTCAATTCTGTTCAGGCTGACCTCGAGGCGCTTCAAATGTCCCAAGTTCGAGTCGACACCGAAGTCCAAGGTTTGCTTGATCATTTCCGGGACAAACACTCGGTTGGGCTCGACGAGTTCTCTTCCGAGCTTACGGGCCTCTCTGCCCAGGGTGACTGGAAGGACCTCGTCTCCCAGAAGAAAGAGGAACTCCGGCTCCTTGGACAGATTAACCTGCTGGCCGTCGAAGAGTTCGCCGAGATCGATCAACGGCACCAGTTTCTGCAGGGGCAGATCAACGACCTCAGAAAAGCCAAGGACGACCTTCAGAAGGTGACCACCGAGATCCGAAAAGAGTCCACCCAGCTCTTTTCGGACGCCTTCGAACAGATCCGCATCAACTTCAACACGACTTTCAGGCGTCTATTCGGGGGGGGGCGAGCGGAACTCCGACTCACCGAACCCGAGACAGTTCTCGAGTCGGGAATTGAGATGCTCTGCCAACCCCCTGGAAAGAAGCTCGAAAGCATCAACCTCCTCTCTGGCGGCGAAAAGTCGATGACTGCGGTTGCGCTGCTATTCGCGACCTTCATGGTGCGACCCTCGCCATTCTGTATTCTCGACGAGATCGACGCGGCCCTTGACGAAGCCAATGTCAGCCGTTTCGTCGCCATGCTGACGGAGTTCTCTCATCGTTCTCAGTTTGTTGTCATCACGCACAATAAGAAAACGGTCACCGGGTCAACAACGATGATCGGGGTCACCATGGAGAGTCCTGGCGTCTCCACGATCCTTGCGGTTCGGTTGGCAAGCGATCCTGTGGAGGCTTCGGCGTGAAACGGGGCACTAAGAGGCTTATCACCCGCAAAGAATGGCGACTTTTCTGGATCGTCTCTTTGGGTCTCTCGGCGCTGGCGGGTGGTGGCACGGCTACCTATCTGTTTCTCAACAAGCCCGAAGAGCCCAAAAACCAACTCCCATCGCAGTCTCCTTTCAAGCAGAACATCGACGACACCATTCCCGATGCCCTGGGCCTGAAGGATTTTGTCTTCGCTGCACCGGGAGGTCAGTGGTTGACGCGTTCGTGGCTGTACAGCCGACAGGGGGCCCAAAAGTGGACTCCTGCCGAGATAGCGCCGTACTGGACTCCTGTCGAGCAAATCCCGCTCCTACAGTTGCCCGAAACCAATGACCAGTTGCTCGAACGGTTCTTCGAGGATGTTCATTGATGCGCACCGTTTTGCTGGCCCTAGTGCTGAGTTGTGCCTCTTGCGCAACGGTACTTCCTCGCCTGAGCCCGACCTCGCCACCGATGACGGTTGCGCCGTCCCCCTCTGAATGGCTTACCCCAGTAGTGGTGGCGCCGGTTCGCGCCTCAACCCCCGTTGCCCAACTGACTGTCATTGCGACCGGCCCCGTGTGGGTAAGGCCGACGCTTGTGCTACCGCCTCCTGTGCCGGTGATAATTCCGTTGCCATCTGTGGTCCAGCTTATTCCTGTTCAGGAAAGCCCGCCGGTCCCCAAGGTGCGCCAAGTTTCGGTGGCTCCCGCGTTGCTCCGCCCCAACCCCGTTGTGACGGTTGCAGCCCCAGCTGCCGTTGTTGTCGCCACACCCAAGACCACTTCGGCGACAACAGCGTCCACCAGTGCGACAACTTCGGCACTCGCTCCGGTAGTTGTCAAACCCTCTACCCAGCTGCCAGCGCCGGTCGATCCGTTCCAGACCCCCGGCCTACTTCCAGGTGCGGCGGCCGAGGCACAGGACTTTTCGTGGCAGGACATGAATATCAGCGTCGGTGAGACCCTGAGCTTGCACTTTCCCAAGGCCAACTGGTTGTATCTCGACTCTCCGGCCCAGCAGAAAATACTCGGCTACCAGTCGACAACCCGCGAAAAGGACGGGACAACGTTTGCCTTCAAGCCAATGAGCATCGGCCAGTATATTCTCGAGTTTCAACGTCAGGATCTCGTGACACCGGCGACCGAGGTCAGACATGTGCGGGTGAAGGTGGCCGCCGCAGGGACAAAGACCGCGACTACTGGTACCGTGACAAACCCGCAGTCGACAACCGCCACCAACGATGCTGTCGAAGCCAGTCGCCGATTGGCCGCCGCAGGGAAGACGGCCGAGGCCGTCCAGCGCCTCCTTCAAAACTACCGGGAGCAAGATACCCGGACGAACCTCGAAATCGCCCGTCTGCTCGAAGAAGGCAATCAGACGACTGATGCACTGGACTACCTCGACAAAAACCTCACGCTTGACACCCCTGATCTCAAGGATTCGCTGGTTCTCGGCACCAGACTTGCCGTGAAGGTTCCAGCGAGCCAGAAGTTGCCAGCGTACGTGCGGCAATGGTTGACTTCGCCGGTGGCACCCCCTGAGGATGTCTACCTTTCGGTTCTGGCTTCCCTCAAAGACCAAAAGCTCACCACCCTCGCCAAGGACTGGCTGAGAGTCTACGACCTTTGGTACAAGGCACCCGTTTCCCGCGACCTGTACCTGTTTTTGACGGGGAACCTGCTCGAAGCACCGGGTGACCTGCTGAACATCAAGGAGGCCTACAAGGCCTATTCTGAGCTGGTTGCCAAGTATCCGCTCAGCGCGTACTGGAGTGCGGCCGGTGAACGAGCTTCGTACCTCGGTCGCCATTTCCTTCAAGTACGGTGATTTGGGTTGACCTAGAGCGGTCGTTTGTACTATAAAAGTCCAGTTATGTTCGACGGGCTGACGACGAAGTTTTCCGACATTTTACGATCTCTTTCCGGCAAAGGCGCCATCACTGAAAAGAACGTTCAGGACATGGTTGAGGAAATCAAGGTTGCCTTGATCGAAGCCGACGTCAACCTACGGGTTGTCAGGCGCTTCATCAACCAGACTTTGGAAGAAGCCAAGGGTTCGCTGGTCGTCCGTTCGGTCAATCCCGGTCAGCAGTTCGTCAAGATTCTGCACGACAAAATGGTCAAGCTTCTCGGTGACGTCAAGACTGACCTGACTTTGCGTGGTCCGGACACTGTCAGTACCATCTTGCTTCTGGGGCTTCAAGGGGCAGGCAAGACCACCACCGTGGCCAAGCTGGCCGCACGGCTCAAAAAGCAAGGCCGAAAGGTGCTTTTGGTTGCCGCCGACCTCCAGCGCCCCGCAGCCATCGATCAGCTTTCCATTTTGGGAACCTCCATCGAGGTTGAGGTTTACCGCGAAAGCACGAAGAATCCTGTCGATGTTGTCAAAAATGCGCTGAAGCACGCCAAGAAGAACCTTTTTGACACCGTCATCGTCGACACCGCTGGTCGGTTGCAAATCGACACGGGGCTCATGGACGAACTGGTTCAGATCAAGAAAGCCGCTGACCCCGTAGAGTGCTTGCTGGTCGCCGACGCGATGACCGGGCAAAACGCCGTTGAGATCGCCCAAGCCTTCGACGAAAAAGTCGGCATCACCGGAATAATTCTTACCAAGTTTGACTCTGACACCCGGGGTGGTGCAGCTCTTTCGCTCAAGACGATCACCGGCAAACCCATCGTCTTCGTCGGTATGGGCGAAAAGATCGAAAACCTCGACGTTTTCTACCCTGAGCGGTTTGCAAGCCGCATTTTGGGCATGGGTGACGTTGTTTCGCTCGTTGAGAAGGCTCAGGAAAACTTCGATGCAACCGAGGCCCTGGGGCTCCAGCAGAAAATGGCTGGTGGCACTTTTACCCTCGAAGACTATCTGGAACAGTTTCGAAAGGTCCGCAAAATGGGGTCGATGCAGCAGTTGGTGGCCATGGTTCCTGGACTCGCCGGGCAGGTCGATGCGGGAGCCATCGACGAGGGGGCCATCAAGAAGGAAGAGGCCATCATCCTTTCGATGACGAAAAAAGAAAGGAAGAATCCGCTCATCTTGGGCCCGGTCCGCCGCAAGCGGATCGCCAATGGCTCGGGAACCTCCATTTTTGATGTGAACCAGTTACTGAAGAAGTTCGAGAAGACCAAATTGATGATGAAAAAGGTCGCGCGGAACAAAGGCATGCAGAATCAGATGATGCAACAGTTCGGCGGCATGAAGTGAACAAGGAGGAACGATGAGCGTTTCCATTCGCCTGAAGAGATTCGGCGCCAAGAAGCGTCCCTATTACCGGATCGTGGTAACCAATTCCACAGCTCCGCGGGACGGAAAGACCATTGAGGAAGTAGGCTACTACCACCCGGTGGAAAAAGAAGGTCAGGTCAGTTTCAAGGCCGACCGGATCCGGGAATGGCTTTCCAAGGGTGCGCAGTTGTCACCGACGGTCAAGAGCCTTCTCAACAAGAGCCAGTTCTTTCTCTCCTGAGGAAAGATTCCGGTAAGGGAGATTTCAAGTGGAAAAAGACCTGGTGGAGTACATTGCCAAGACACTGGTAGACGAACCTTCCGAAGTGGTTGTCAATCAGATCGAAGGCGAAAAGTCAACGATTCTCGAACTCCGTGTTGCAGCGGACGACCTTGGCAAAGTGATCGGTAAGCATGGCCGGATTGCCAAAGCCATCCGCACCGTCCTGAGCGCGTCGTCGACCCGTACCGGGAAGCGCTTCGTGCTCGAGATTCTGGACTGAGGGTTCTGAAAGCCCATGGTACCTGAGGACTTTGTCGCCATCGGAAAGATTCGAACCGCTCACGGTCTGCTGGGTGAGGTCAAACTCGTCAGCTACTCCGGCGAATGGAAGCACTTTGAACGTCTGACCGAAGCGTTGGCGGTCAAAGGCGCGGTGGAGCGGACGCTGCTGGTAGAGTCCAGTCGCTGGGCCGGCGACAACTTGCTGATGAAGTTCCGGGGGATCGAACAACCCGAGGAAGCCAAGAGGCTGGCCGATTTGGAGCTCTGGGTTCCTAAGAACTTGGCGGCACCCTTGGCGCCAGGCGAGGTTTACCTCAAGGACCTGATCGGTTGCCAGTTGGTATTTGAGGGTAGGTCCGTCGCGACCGTCACCAGTTATCTGGAAGGCGGGCATACGGAACTGCTAGAAGTGGAAAAGTCCGAGGGGGGTGCCGCCGTGGTGCCCTACGCGGACCGGTATTTGGGAAACATCGACTTGACCGGTCGGACAATCGAACTCAAGGTGGACTGGATCCTGGAATGAGGACCACCCCGTGAAGTTTACCGTCCTGAGTCTGTTTCCCGAGATCTTGGAAGGCTTTTTTCAGTCCTCACTGATGAAAAAGGCCGTGGAAAGAGGTTTGGTTGCCATCGAGTTCGTGAATATCCGTGACTTTGCCACGGACAAACACCGAACGTGCGATGACATCCCTTATGGTGGTGGCGCAGGTATGGTTCTGAAACCGGAACCTCTGGCAAGAGCCCTGGATTCTGTGGGGGCTGGCCAGAAAAGAACCCTCTATCCGACACCGTCCGGACGTCTGTTCAAGCAGGCGACCGCTCAGGAACTGGCTGCGGAAGAAGAACTCGTCTTCATCTGTGGCCGGTATGAAGGAATTGACCAGAGAATCATTGACGAATATGTCGATGACGAAATTTCTTTGGGGGACTATGTGATGTCTTCCGGAGAGATCGCGACTTTGGTTATCATCGATGCGGTGTACAGGTTGCGTGAAGGGGTTATCAAGGCGCATTCGCTAGAGGAAGAGAGTTTCTCTGGCGGGTTCCTTCTTGAGTATCCGCAATACACGCGGCCGGAGTTGTTCCGCGAGCGGACGGTTCCTGAGGTGCTTCTTTCGGGGCACCACAAGAACATTTTGCAGTGGCGCAGTACACAGAGCCTCGAAAAAACAAAACGTTTGCGACCCGACTTGTTGGGTTGATGTGTGACACAGAGACTGCAGAGGAGGATGACATGGACATCATCAAGGCGCTGGAATCAAGCCAGTTGCGCGAACTGACCCCTTTTTCCATCGGGGACCTGATCAAGGTGCATTTTAAGATTGTCGAAGGCAAGACTGAGCGAGTGCAGGTGTACGAAGGCACCGTCATTGCCATGAACCATGGGGGGGTCCGCAAGACTTTCACCGTGCGGAAAATTTCGTTCGGCGTGGGCGTGGAGCGTGTGTTCCCCTACCACTCACCCCGGATCGACATGGTTGAGCTTGTTCGTCCCGGGCGAGTCCGCCGTGCCAAGCTGTACTACCTGCGTGAACGCGTCGGTAAGTCGGCCAAGGTAAAGGAACTGATCAAGAAAAAGGTCGTCGCAGAATAGAGTCGCGAGCATCGTGAACGAAGTTTCCGGTGTGATTTCCGTCCCCCTGGCCCCCGGTTCTCCGCGGATTCAGGGGGACGTTCTTTTGGTAAAAGTTCTTGTCCGCTTGGGCCACGATACGTGGCGAGTTGAACAGGGGTCTCTCCAACTCACCATCAAGACCTCCTCAGACCTGGTTCCCGGACAGCAGGTCAAGCTTCGTCTGGTTGGGCTCGGCTCCAGGCCGATATTGTCTGAACCGGCACTTCCATTCGGCCAGCCTCACTTAGGTGCCGCGACAGCAACGTTTGTCGCCCAGGGACTGACCTTGCTGCCAGAAAGGCTCAGGGCACTTGAACGATGGTGGAAAACCACGTCCTGGGTACCCGGCCCGGAAAGTGATACGTGGGGAAGGGCCTGGGAATCCCGCCGATGGCCCGAGAATGGGCCCGGTAGTGACAATCTCTTGTCGTGGATCGTCTGGGAACAAAACCTGCTTCGTGGTCAGGCAGAACCCCCACCTTCTCAGGACGGCTTCTGGGAACTCTGGAACAGCGTTCCTACTGTGGGTTCCCAACGCTGGGTTACCTGCCCATTCCAGTGGAGCATCGGGACCGACACCGGATGGGCCCTTCTGAAAGCCGCCATTGAACCATGGCGCTCAGAGATCCACTACTGGACCGTCGTGGCTGCTCCTGCCCATCACCCGGTTCGCCTTTCCGCGCGGAAGCAGAACCCTGGCTGGATCGTGCAACTTCAACTCTTGGGTTTAGAAGATTACCAGAAGGCGGTTTCCAGCTGGCGCGATTGGACGAAAGGAATCCTCGCCGAGTCGCCGGAATTGTCTCTCGAGCTCGCCGGCCCAACAACGCCGACCTTGGCAGCAGAGGTTGTCTTTAGGCAAACGGGTGGTGTCGATGAAGTCCGATGAGCTAGTAGTAGGCGTCAAGTACATTCCATCGGAGCCGGCCCCACGGCTTCTGTTCCGGGCCAAGGGCGAGCAGGCGCGGCGGATTCTGCTCCTTGCCAAGGAGTTTGGCGTGCCCATACGTTCAGAGGAACAACTAACGCCCTTGCTGTACCAACTCCCCGAAGGATCATGGATTCCAGAACGGCACTTTGAAGTTCTTGCTCAACTGCTGGCGGCAGTCTATCATCTAAAGCAGTCTCCAAAATGAACCCACAAAAAAACCTCGGCAACAAGCCGTCGCTCAGCCACTGGGACTTCCCAGACGATGCTGCCTCAACAAAGACTTATCTCGCTGCTCTCGAACAACTCCAGAAGCTTTTCATCGATGTCCAGCGTGATGCCTTCAGCCTTTCCGAGTTTGAGAAGTTCGTAAACTCCCTCGTCTCGACATTTCAAAGTCAGTCCTGGGGGCTCTTCCGCGTTTTTCTGGACCAGAAGGTATTCCAGGCCTCAACCGCCTCGACCTGCCTCAATACGGCCTTGGTTTGCTTTCTTTTCGCACGCGCTAATGCGTGGAGCGGTGAAAACACCGGGCTTCTGGTACGGGCGGCTTTGCTTCATGACATCGGAATGCTGTTTCTGCCCCCTTCCGTGCTCCTCAAGGAAGGCAAACTCAGCGAAAAAGAACGGGCAATCCTCGAGAGTCACCCCTCGGTTTCCTTCGAGCTCGTCAAGAAGTGGGGAGAAAGCTTCGAAGCTACCCAAGTAGCTCTGCAGCACCATGAAGAGTGGAATGGCACCGGCTATCCTTCCAAAGCGGTCGGTTCCAAGATTCACCCTTGGGCCGGCACCGTTGCTGTCTGCTTGAACTTCGTGGCCCGCGTCACCCAACGAGGTTATCGAAACAGCGTAGTCGGCTACGAGGCCGTCAAGAAGTTGATACAGGATCAGAATGTCCGTTTTCAACCCTCGATCGTGAAGGACTTCGTCAAGACTACGGGACTGTACCCGCCGGGAAGTATCCTCCTTCTTAGCGACGGGAGCATCGCCCGGGTCATCGCACTGACGCACACGAACGTCATGCGACCGCAGATCCGGATCTTGATTGACCACTTCGGAAGTCCGTTCCGAGACGACCGCGGGCCCTTGTTCGAATTGTCAGAAGCCCCGAAACTCTTCATCGCTCGACCTGTCAACCTGGAAGACCTGTTCCCCAAAGATGTCAACTAAAAAGGACGGAGACCTAGGCGAAGATACTGTTGCGCTCTGGTTGTCTTCGCAGGGATACCACATCATCAAAAGAAACCTCAGGTGTCCCGAGGGAGAGGTCGATATAATAGTGTACAGGGACGCATGTGTTGCCTTCGTCGAGGTAAAAGCCTGGAAGAAGTTCGGCATTGAGTCACTGGGACTCTCAATCCATTCAGGAAAAAGGAGAAACATCATCCGAACAGCCAGATTTTTCCTTCGTCAGTACCCGGAATGGAAGCAGTTCCGTCCTCGTTTCGACGTGGCCTTCATTGCCGCCGACAACAGCATCCATCATTTTCCAGATGCTTTTACGGAAGCAGGCTTCCAATGAGCACCGACAACAAACCGGATGCCGAACGAATCCTTGAACTTCGGAGAAAAATCCGTGAAGAGGAATATCTCAGCAAGGCCATCCAAGAAATGGCTTTGTTGTTGACAGAGAGCATCAATCGGAGTCATTTTCTACTTCATGAAAGAAAATAATCAGGAACGCCGCGGTTCCCGTGGTCGACGTCGCTTTCGTCACGACCACGAAAGTCCACGGGTGGTGATTCCGCCCCAGGATTGTGCGGTTTGCGGCACTCCTATCGCTGAAATGGCCAGCGCTGTGGCGTGGAGCACCGAGAAACGACCTGCTCACTTTGACTGTGTCCTCCAAGAACTGACCAAGCGAGAAACTTTGGTCGATGCTGAGAAGATCGCCTACCTTGGTTCTGGCATGTTCGGCGTCATTGTGGAAAAAGAAAATAGCCGATTTGAGGTTCACCGGAAGATCATGGTGGATGATCCTGCGAGTGCGCCCGAATGGCGTCGGGAAATACGAACACTCTACAAAAGGTAGTGAAATGGCTCCGGCGCAAAAAAAAACTGACCCAGTTCGGGTCAGTTTTTTTTGCACTCGCTAACTCAGTATTTCGTGAAGGCGGCCAAAACCGACTCTGCTTTCTTGCGAACGGGCGTAATGTAGTTGCCGTTCTGGATCTTGATCAGGGCGGCGAACACTTCCTGGCTGACTCTCCCATTGTTCTTCTTGCCGAGCATCTCCAGCGAGGACACTGCGGCAAAAGCGAAATTGCTGTCTGGGCGGATCGCGTCTTGAGATTTGACAAGGTTGGTGATGACACTTTCCACACGAGCCGACTGGTCACCGCCTCCGATGAGGCCCAGAGAGTACACCGCCTCAGAAATCACCATGGGTTCAGGATCCTTGATCGCCATGTTGAGCAAAACTTCGCGCGCCTTGTCCCCACCTATTTGCCCTAGAAGTTCTGCGGCCTGCCGCCGAACTTCGGGATAGTCATTGATCACACGGCCGTTTTGGCGGATTTCACTTGTGGTGCCTTCGCCGCCAAGTTGATCCAAGAGTACGATCACATCCACGCTCTTGTCGTTGACTTTGCCCGTCTCTACCATTTTGGCGATGAAATCGAGCGCCTTGATCTTCTCGCTGCGCCCCTGCTCGTTAACCAAGCTACGAACGACCTGAACTTCCACGCTGCTCTGCAGATAGACGTCCTCCACGGTCTTCGGTCCGGCCTTGTCTGTCGATTGCGCGAAAAGAAAGACGGGAGCCATCAACAGCCCATAAAGGAGGGGCAAAGACTTCTTCATACGTTCTCCTTGTTGCTTACCAAAATGATATCTTCCATTCTTTTCCGTACAATTTCAACTGGTAAAGTAGAATTTTCTGGTTTTTTATGAGTGTATACGCCTCTACACGCTCTTCGTCCACGAACCGAATCTCGTCGACCATGACCTTGGAGCGACTGGGCACCACGACCCATTCGAAGTAGTCCTTCAGGGTCTTGAGGCGGATGGAATACTGTTTGAGCACGGCACTGTCGTTGGAAACCGCCTTCAGAAACACCGCGTCACTGTATTTCTTGAGGTAGGTGGAATCAAGGTGATTCTTCCATTCCTCGATATCCTTGCTGCTGATGGTGGCGTTGAGCCTATCGACAAGGTCGCGAATCTCCTTCAGGGAGGTGGTGTATTTCTCTTCTGAAACCTGAAACACATCGGAGGCGGGTGGGCTGGGCGGTATCACTTCAGGAATCGGCTCAGGGACTGCGGTTACTACCGGTTCAACTACGACTACCGGTTCAACCGGTGGAGTCTCGACGACGGGGATCGCTTCCACCACAGGCTCAACTGAAGGAACAGGCGACGGAGCGACAGGAGTTGAAACACAGGATACCGCCAACAGTCCGGAGGCCAAAAGGCAACAAAAGACCTTGGTACGCATAGAGTCATACTAGGTTCTGGCGGCCTCTTTGTCAAAATGTTTCTTGACCTTATCCCGGTTCCAAGTTTAGGGTATGCGACATGCAAGCTGTGTTCCCAGGCACTTTCGACCCACCAACGAACGGCCACCTCAATTTGATCGAACGCTCGAGTCGGCTCATGGAGCGGCTCCTTGTCGTGGTTTCCGACAATTCCCAAAAAAACTGCCTGTTTTCGCCAGAACAGCGTCGTCAGTTTCTCGTAGAAATGACCCGGCACCTGCCGAATGTCGAGGTCTACGTCTGGGACAAACTCATCGTGGACTTCGCGAGCCAGCACGGCATCCGCACCATACTTCGAGGGGTACGGGCCTTTACCGACTTTGGCTACGAGTTTGAGCTCAGCATGGTCAACAAGGGCATCAACAGCCAGATCGAAACCTTCCTGATGCCAACCGATCCGCGTTACTTTGTCCTTCGTTCTTCAGCTATCAAGGAACTCGTGCGTTTGGATTGCGACGTATCAACCATGGTTCCCCCGGTGGTCGAGGCCGCTCTGAAAGAGAAGCACGCTCGTGGGGAGCTCGGCTGAGAAGATCTCTTTCAACTTGACACCCTATTGGAAATGGGATAAGTTGATCCACGAAATTTTTCTGAGGGAAGGCGAATGGCAACACCCAAGTTTAACACTTCCAAGCACCGAAGTCGCAAACGTCGATCGGCAAACATGAAGATCACGGTTCCGAACCTGGTTTCCTGCGGCAACTGTGGAAACAAAGTTCTTCTGCATCGAGTATGCCCCAAGTGCGGTTTCTACCGCGGGAAGCAAGTTTTTGAACCCGAAGCAATGGCCTGAGCAAAGGAGTGACCAATGGACGAACTGTTTGAGAAACTGAAGAAGATCATTGTTGAGAAACTCGAAGTCGCCGAGAGCAAGGTAACCTTGGACAGCAAGATCCGCGAGGATCTCGGCGCTGACAGTCTGGATACCTATGAACTCCTCTACGCCATCGAAGAAGACATGGGAATTACTATTCCCGAGGACAAAGCTACCGAGTTTGAAAAGGTCGGTGATGTCCTGAACTATCTGCGCAGCCAACAGAAGTGAACCTCGGTGGACGTGTTCGGTAAGCCGAAACCACCTCAAACTTCTGCACTGAACCCGGAAAGGAGACGGCAACTAGAGTTGTTTGTGTCGCTTTCCGGGGCCAGGTTCAAGAATCTGAGTATTCTGAACTTGGCACTCTCCCACCGTTCCTACGTCAATGAGGCCCAGGATTCCCGCGACAATAACGAGCGCTTGGAGTTTCTGGGCGATTCTGTCTTGGGGCTTGTCGTCAGTTCCTACTTGGTGCAACACCTTCCAGACCGTCCCGAAGGTGAATTGGCGAAGATCAAATCCTTTGTTGTCTCGGAAGGTATTCTTTCCGTCTTGGCCAAAGCTTGGGGACTAGACTCTCTTCTCTTGATTGGAAAGGGCGAGGAGAACTCCGGCGGGCGAAACAAAAAGGCACTTCTGGCTGATGCCCTCGAGGCGGTCTTCGGTGCTTACTATCTCGACGCTGGTTTTGAAGAAGCCGAGAAGTTGGTGTTGGGGCTCCTGAAACCGCAGATTGCCCTTGTCTTGGAAGACCGCCATCAGAAAGACTACAAAACTCTGTTGCAGGAATTGGTGCAGAAAGACTTTCGTACCTACCCCAAGTACACTTTGACCGACCGTGTCGGGCCGGATCATGACCGCACCTTCTATATGGATGTCAGCGTCGAGGGTCGGGTGCTTGGTAGCGGTTCCGGCAAAAACAAAAAAGAAGCCGAGCAAGTCGCGGCCGGGATTGCGTACGAAGCCATCACTGGGACTTCAGGAACGAAAGAAGGGCCAAGCGTTCGTTGAGCTCTGGTCGTTCCCAGACAAGCTTCAGCAGTCTCTGGAGTGTCGTGCCCACCTCGGGACCGGGGTTCAGTCCCGCTTGAATAAGGTCGTTGCCATTGACGGCCAATTCGGCGAGAAAAACAGGGGTTCCCGGCCGTTTCAAAGCCCGCAGCTCCTCAACGGTGTCCTGCGAAGGCAAAATGGCTCCAGACCGACTTAGGCACTCCAACACCGCCGCATGGTGTTCAATGACTTCTCTGGAGTTCCAATGCGACAGGATGGTACGGGAGCGTTCCAAGAGGGTTGAGCGGGACTCCAAAATGCGGATGGCCAGCAGCGGAGCCATCACCGAAGTGACCTCCAGGCTTGAGAGCTTGAGGTTTCTCAGCGTTGGCTCCCAGGAGCTCCTTTCCATCGCTGAACCAGCGGCAAGCCAGACAGACAAGCGCTGCAGGGGGTCGAGGAGCGCCCAGCACTCGTACACCTCGGTAGCCAGCGGAATACATGCAAGTCCAGGGAACAGGAGGCGCAGCACACCTTGTTGCTCCAATGTGGGCCAAATGCGTGACACCGCCGTTGAGCCAAGGATCTTGAGCAGTTCGTCCCGGATCCGCTCACGCGAGACACTGCTCAGGTTGGGACTGAGTTCTACGGCTGCATCGAAGGTGCGTGGATCCCAGCCGAAATCGAATTGAGCCGCAAAACGAAAGAAACGGAGAATTCGAAGTGCGTCTTCCGTGAAGCGGTGAACGGGGTTGCCTATCGCTCGCAGGATCCTTTCCGACAAGTCGCTTTGTCCCCCATGAATATCGAGCAACTCTCCGTTACTAAGGTCGACTGCCATTGCATTGATGGTAAAGTCCCTTCGACTGAGGTCCTCTTCCAGGTTGGAAGTGTAGGTGACGCTATCGGGTCGGCGAGCGTCAGAGTAGGTTCCGTCAATGCGAAAGGTCGTTACCTCGAAGGCCTGTTTCCGGTAGAGTACGGTCACAGTCCCATGGCGGATTCCGGTCGGAATCACTCGGGGGAAGTAGGACATCACTTCGCCCGGGGTTGCATCGGTGGCAAAGTCCAGGTCGCTCGCACCGAGCCCCATCAGAAGATTTCTGACAGCACCCCCGACGAGATAAACCGAACGGCCGTGTTGCACAAAGACCTCAGAAAAGGGATGCAGCTTACTTAGCAGTTCGTCAAACATGCAACTACGTTAGGGTTGTACAAAACGAAAAGTCAAGTTTATCTTGGAGCCATGATCACTGCCATCCTTTCTTCCGGAGAACTGCTCAGTGGGGACCGGTTCAGAGGCCTTTTGCGGCAGTGTACGACGATCATCGCCGCCGACCGAGGTTTGTTGATGTTGCAGGGTACCGGCTTTGTTGCCGATGTGGCCGTGGGAGACCTCGATTCACTGCAGGAAAGTGGGTTGCCTTGGCGAGACTTGACCAAAGAAGTCCAAGCCTATTCATCTCACAAAGACCTCACAGACACGGAATTGGCTGTCGAATTGGCTTTGGGTTCCGGTGCAGGATGTCTTTGGTTGTTCGGTGGAGGAGGGGGCCGGATGGACCACTGGCTCTCCAACTTGCGACTTTTCGAGAGCTCTCCAGCCATTGGGCGATGGTACACGCCCTTTGACATCGGATTCAGGTTGGGTGAAGGCTTGTCTTTGAGGCTTTCCGATGGCCGGGTCTCGGTATTTCCGGTCGGGCTCGGCCCCTGGCAGGCCTCCAGCCAGGGGCTCAGATGGCCGCTGGACCAGGTCGATTTTTCACGTTGGCACAGTTTGAGCAATGTCGCTCAGACGGGGGCAACAATCGAGTCTCAGCAAGGCGAGTTCCTGGTTCTTCAGGATTGGACCGGCGAATTGTTGGAGTCCCAAGCGTGAGCTCCACTTTTGAGGACCTTTCGGACTCCATTTCCCTTGACGAAAAGAAGGCACTGCTGGGGAAAATTCAGGCGAGTCTGAACCTGTCGGTAAAAGACACCGATAGCATCATCAGCAAGGTCGATGGCCCCGAGGAATTGCGCCACCGACTGACAAAAGAGGCCGAAAACCTGGGACTCCTTGAGCGTTTGGTCCTGCGGATCACGGGTTTCTTTCGCAGTCAGGCGGTTTACGAAGTCATGGCAGAGCGTAAACTGGCGCAGACGCGTGAGACACTGAAGACGAGGATGGGTTCCTTTGTTCATTGGGGACGAGAGGAACTGACCCCCGAGTTTGCAAAACGAGTTTACGATTTGTACTTTGACGCCGCCGCGCTGAGACCGGTGTTCGATCAACTGTTTCAGCAACGTCTGACGCTGGAGGCCGGGGTCCTGCACCTATTGGCCGAAGAACATCCCGATGCTGCACATCAGCTCACTGATCTGTTTCCGGCGGATGAGATGGCTCGTCTTTACCGCTCGGAGCAGAAGCGGGGCGTGCTCCAGCAGCAACTCAGGAAGAAGCTTGAGGTCTACCTCATGGAGTTTCCGTCAGGAGTTCTTGAGCGCGTGAAAGGACGGCTCAAACCCGTCTACTACTTCAAACACGTTGTCAATTACCCCTTTACCTTTCTCTTGGACCTGTTTGGGCACAATCCCGACAAGTCGGACCCCGTCAAGTATCCATACTTTGTCGGTTCGTCCTGGAAGAAGGCAGCCGGCTACCTTGAGCGCCTTTACTATGGAATCTACCTTTGCACCAAGGTGGACTGGCAGGAAGGGTCGCTCAATGTCCTTGTTCAGGGAGTCGTTGACCGCATGGGTGACTCAAAAGGTGCTCTGACCGTGGAGCAGGTCAATAAACACCTAAGTTCCCTTCACACAACGGCTTTGGAACTTTCCACGAGGATTCCCTGGAAGGAATTGCTGCAATGGAGCTTCGGCGACCCTTATTACTCGGTGAAGTTCTACCTTCCCAAGTTCTCGCTCAAGGAGTTCTACCAAAACACGCTCGAAATGCGTTTTCTGGAGCAACTTGATGACCTGCTGCCCCAGGTAAGGCAAGAGATTCTGACTTCGGAGCGCGCAACACTGTTTCAAAACGGCAACTACCAACCACTTGAGTACTATGTGCCCGGAGTGGGAACAGCCCTCGGTGGTCAACACCAACTCAAGGGCTTCCGCTATCCGGAAGCCCTCGGAATGCTTTGGGGCTTCCTAAACCAGCATTTCCTGCGCAAACATGTGCCCTTCCTTCAAAGCATGGGACGGATGTTGTATCAGGCCAACAAGAATCTTCTGCAACCCATGACCAACCTCGCCGACGACATGGTCAATCTGCGCGAGAAGGTTGCACGCTTTGACAAATCCCTCCATCCGGATATGGAGGAGGGTAAGGAGTTCCAGAAACTCAAGTACGAATTGGCGACAAAACCCACCAGCTATAAGCCGTTCATTCAGCTCGTCCAGAACAAAGACGATCAGGCCCGCGAGCTTGTTGAACGGGGAATCGAGAACCTGCAGGCGATGGCAACGTTCCTGTTCAACCTGCGAGAAAAAAACATACCGGTTGTGATGAATGTCCTTGCTATGCCTTACCTACTCGAGGGGCAGCAAGAAGATATTGCTCATGGGCTCGAAAGGATGCTGGTCGTGCTCCAAAAGACAGTCTTCATACTCAAGGAAGCAATCACCCTTGAAAGTTGATCTGGAGTTCGTCTTCTTCCGCCTTCTGGTGTTCTTCTTCCTCATGACAATCATCCTGCTGACGATGTATCTGCTGGGTACCTACCAGAGCTTCATGGATAACACTTTGGTCACGCTTTTCTCGGCCTTCCGCTTCTTCGCCTGGCTCGGTCTGCTCATGTCCATTTTCTCGCAGGTGTTATTGTTGTCAAAGAAAGCGGTGACTGTACTTCGCCGGGTGTCAAATCTGTTGATTCTGGGCTTTTTTGGTTGCCTGTACTTCTTGGTTGAGTTCCTCAAGGCGTGGATCTACCCCGGAACACTTCCTTGAGGCGTATCTGGTTGCTTTCCCGGGAAATGGAGGGCTGGGCCGAAGCTGGGGGGATCAAGGACGTTGTTCGAGATCAGGCCGTGGCCTTTGCCCGGTTGGGCTGGGAAACAAATGTTGTCCTTCCGCTCTACGGGTTTCTGCGACCGAAGGTCTTCGCTCAGGCGGCACTCCTCTGGCGAGGTTCGAGCCAGCACCCAGCCTTCGATGAGAACCCGATCGAGGTGTGGACCCTACACCAGGCCGAGATGACACTTCACTTTGTTCGCATTCCCTCGTTTGAGGATAAGGACGGAATCTACACCTATTCCAGCGAGGACGCGGATCCTCAAGCCGGGAAGGTCAAAGGAACCGGGTACCTTGATACCTTCAAGATGAATCTTGAGTACCAGTGGGCCATCACCGACTATTGGTTTGCCAACCAAATAGAGCCCCAGTTCGTCTTGGGGCACGATGGTCACGCGGCGTTCTTGCCTGCGATTGCGCGGACCCACCCGGCGTATCGGGGCCACTTTCTCAGCACGAAGTTCTCCGTGCTGATTCACAACGCAGGTCTAGGGTACCGCCAGGAGATGCCCGACTCGCCGTTTCACCGCGAACTGCTCCATTTGCCACTTCCCGTCCAAAAGCAGTGCCTGCTGGAATCTTGGCTCGATCCTATGGTTTCGGCCAGTCACCATGCGAGCCTTGCAACGGTGAGCGTGAACTATGCGCTCGAGCTCACCTCAGGCAAGAATGACCATTGGTCAGGTACCTTCGGCCGCTTTCTGCGCGAGAACAGAGTTCCCCTGAAAGGGATCAACAACGGCATCGGGATGGATGACAAGGATCCTCGGAAGCAGTTGCAGCCGGGCTTCCCCCCATTTGACCCCTCAACTGGCGACTGGAAGGGAAAAACCCTTTGTCGCAGCCTCCTGCGGGAGCGAATTCTTTTGACTCCGTCTCTCATCCATGGTCGGATTTCCAACTGGAACAAGACGTTGTACATGAACCAAGGCCGATTGACGGGACAAAAGGGGATTGCCGCGCTCTGTGATCTCATCGAGAAGGCCCTCACTGAACAACCAGACGCTATCTTCATCGTAATGGCTCAGGGAGAACGTAAGTTCGAAGAACGACTCCTGTGGCTGGCCCGCAATCACATAGAAAAGGGCCGTATGCTGTTCATCAACAAGTACGAGGACGGCATGGCAAGGCTGCTGTTTGCCGCTGCCGATTTTCTCGTGATTCCTTCTGAGTACGAACCCTGCGGACTGACAGATCTCAAGGCCCAATTGATGGGAACGCTTCCTATTGTTCATCGCGTGGGGGGATTGGTTAAGGTCCTTGATGGGGTCACAGGGTTCTCGTATTCACGCCACACCAGACCCGGGTTGTGGGGGGTTTTTCTCAAGACTTTGGAGTTGCAGAGGTCCAACCGGACCCAACTTGACCACATGCGCCGCACCGCCTTCGCCTCGGTACTTGAGAACTCGCAGTGGACCAGGATTCTCGAAGAGCACTACATTCCATGGTTGACACAAAGCCCAGCCTTTCCTATCGTAGCTCAGTGATGCCAACTTAGCTCAGGGGTAGAGCACGTGATTTGTAATCTCGTGGTCGTCGGTTCAATTCCGACAGTTGGCTTGACAAAGCTTTGCTGTTCGTTTAATTTTTGTCCGTCTTCGGGGAGATTCCAGAGTGGCCAAATGGGGCAGACTGTAAATCTGTTGCGAATCGCTTCGTAGGTTCGAATCCTACTCTCCCCAACAAGCCTTCTTTGCGGAAGGCTTTTTTTTTGATGTTGGAACCTTTTTACAAAGATGGTCTGAAGTTTGAGTGTACTCAGTGTCACGCGTGCTGTCGGCACGATCCGGGGTACGTGTTTCTTTCCCGGCCTGACCTCCAGGCACTCTGCCAGCAGTTGCATACTTCAGAAAACGACTTTGTCGAACGCTTTTGTCGCTGGGTTGACTTGGGTGACGGCCTAGTGCTGAGCTTGAGAGAAAAAAAGAACTTCGATTGCATCTTTTGGGATCAGGGTTGCACGGTGTACGCAAGCCGCCCTGTCCAGTGTCGAACATACCCGTTCTGGGAGAGTCCACTGAAATCACTCGAAAGCTGGACCTGGGAAGGACGTTACTGCCCGGGAGTCAACCGCGGTAAAGTCCATACCCAGAAAGAGATTGAGGCTGCACTGGCGAAGCGCCGCGAGTCACCGGTCATCCGGGGAGGACAACTTTGACCTTCCGCTTTTGGGGAACTCGGGGTTCGGTGCCGACACCTTTGTCACCGGCTGCCGTAAGGGCCAAGATCTCCTCAGTCCTGCAGCGGGTCAAAGCCATCGATGTAGCGAGCGTCGAGGCCAAAGAACGCTTTCTCGCGGGTTTGCCTGAGGAACTGTTCGGACACGTAGGTGGGAACACGACCTGTCTGGAAGTGGTTTCCCAACAGCAAACTGATGTTGTCTTCGTAGATGCGGGTACGGGACTGGTTGAGGCAGGCAGGTTCTATGAGACAAACTCAAAGGGACCCGTCCACTACCACATTTTTCTCACGCACTTTCACTGGGACCACATCCAGGGACTGCCCTTTTTTCCGGGGCTCAACCGAAGTGAAAACACGATCACACTCTACAGCCCGGTCGGGGGGTTCGAGCGTTTCATCCACGAACAGATGCGGGCCCCATTTTTTCCTGTGCCGCTCTCTATTTTTCCGGCCCGCGTTGAGTTTTCGGAGCTCAAGGGCAGTCGGGTGACTCTGGGTTCGCTGATCGTTACCTGGAAGACAGTGCAGCACCCCGGGAGTTGTGTCTCGTATCGGTTTGATGCTGATGACAGAGCACTTGTCTTTAGCACCGATACCGAACTCAGAGCGGCTGATTTTGTGAAAACCGGTGAAAACAACAAGTTCTACGAGGCCGTGGATGTGCTCGTGATGGATGCCCAATATACCCTCGGCGAAGCCATTGAAAAGGCAGACTGGGGTCACAGTTCAGCAAGCCTGGCCGTAGATTTTGCCGTTGAGTTTCACGTGAGATGCTTGTATCTCTTTCACCATGAACCGTCGAATAG
This sequence comes from Spirochaetales bacterium, assembly GCA_037142615.1. Taxonomy (GTDB): domain Bacteria; phylum Spirochaetota; class Spirochaetia; order JABEVK01; family JABEVK01; genus JAIFLN01. The sequence goes on from JBAXAI010000001.1 coordinate 348,085, forward strand.
TGACGCCAAGATCGAGGAAATTGGCAGGCTGGCGCAATGGTACGCTGACCACAAGAAGGCTGGACATTTGGAAGTCAAGTTGGCCCGAGAAGGCCGTTCGCAGGTCATCACTTGAGTAGCCTTGCCATTGAACTCCCAGAGACCGAAGCAAGGGCCTTGATCCGACTGCTGCATGACAGAGACCATCAGGATGCCTTTCCTGAACTGTACGGCCAACTCCAGAAGCATTTCTTCGAAATGATGACGATCAGTGAGTTTCAGGCATTGGTTGGAGAAGATCTATGAAACTGTGGCTGCGTTTGGTGCTGGGAGGCGCCATGATTGCCCTTCTTTCGATGGGCATAGGCCTTGGTTGGCTCTGGAACGAAAACAAACCTAGCCCCGATCGTGGAACGGTGCAAGTCACCATCCCGTCAGGAGAAGCGCTGGCAATCACCGCAGGCAGGCTGCAGGACCTACGGATCATTCGTTCCGCTGTCCTGTTCAAGTTGGTTGTTCAATTGAGCGGAGGTTCCAAAGCCTTTCCGCTGGGCACCTTTGCAGTACCCAGCGGGATGTCGGCCTTGGGGCTCGCCCAGTGGTTTCGAACCTCCACACCCATCCAAGTCAGGGTTACCATTCCCGAAGGTTGGACTGCGACCAAAATCGCTAGACTTCTGGAGGAAAAACAGGTTGTTGGTTCCGCACAGTTCCTCGACAAAGTTCGGGCCGACTCTTTGGAGGGAACTCTGTTTCCTGACACGTATCTCTTTCCTTTGGGTGCCTCTGCCGAAGAGGTCGTTCGTGTCCTGGTACGGAACTTCGCCGAAAAGACATCGCCCCTTACTGGGGGTCTGGACCCCCAGTCTCTCCATAACGGTATTGTGATGGCCTCGATTATCGAACGGGAATACCGGGTCACTGACGAAGCTCCGCTGATCGGTTCGGTGTTCTGGAACCGATTGCAACGAGGAATCCCGTTGGCCTCTTGCGCGACGATCGAGTACATCCTTACAGAGATTCAGGGACGTCCCCACCCAAAACGCATCTTCTTTGTCTATACCCAGATCGAAAGCGCCTTCAACACCTATTTGCATAAAGGACTTCCCCCACAACCCATTTGCAACCCGGGCCTGACTGCTCTCAAAGCCGCCTTTCAGCCCGCCAAGTCAGAATACCTCTACTTTGTTGTCGCGGACCCAGGGAAGGGTTCACACCGATTCTCCAGTTCTTACGCCGACCACGAAAGGGCCCGCGAGCAGTACCTGAATACCTACATCTCAAAGAGCTGAAATGCTTTACGACGAAAAACTTCTGCAGGAGATTCTAGACAAGACCGACTTGGTCGAACTGGTAGGACGTTCGGTCACTCTCAAGGCGAACGGAAAACGCTGGTGGGGTCTATGCCCCTTCCATGATGAGAAGTCGCCGAGTTTCACCGTTAATGCAACCAACCAGTTCTTCTACTGCTTCGGTTGTCAAGAAAAAGGAAACGCGTTCGGCTTTGTCATGAAGCACGATCACCTCAGTTTCCCCGAAGCGGTCAAAGCGCTTGCTGCCTCGGCGGGCGTAGTGCTCGGAGAAGCCGCGGAACTCACGCAAGGGGACAAGGAAAGGATGGCCTTGCATGAGTTGCTCGGGCGCCTTACGGGAACGTTTCACCACCTTTTGAATACCCATCCGGAGGCCGGAGCCGCCCGCGAACTGCTCAATCGTCGTGGTGTATCAGCCGAAATGGTCCAGAAGTTTCAGCTAGGCTACGCACTGCGTGAGTGGGGTTGGATGAAGAACTTCCTCCTCCAGAAGAGCTATAGCGAAGAGTTTCTGGCCCGTTCAGGACTTTTTAGCTCGCAGAACCGGGATGCCTTCCTTTTCGGGGGTCGTTTGCTGTTTCCGATCCGAGTCACACCCACCGAAACCGTAGGCTTTGGTGGCAGGCTTTTGGGCGATGGTTCAGGTCCGAAATACCTCAATTCTCCCGAAACCCTCGTCTTCCTGAAACGAAGGACGCTCTATGCCTGGGATCAAGCACTACCCTCAATCCGAGAACGGCAGCAAGCTGTTCTTTGCGAAGGCTACATGGATGCTATCGCCCTGCATCAAGCCGGAATCACTTGGGCAGTGGCACCCCTCGGAACCGCCTTTACCGAAGAGCAGGCCCAACTCCTAAAACGTTACTGCCGTTCAGTTATCTGCCTCTTTGACAGTGACGAAGCCGGCCAAAAAGCCACTACCAAGGTCATCGAAATCTGCGAACCTCTGGATCTCAACACTTTTGTCGCCCGAACCGTCGGCAGCAAGGATCCTTCGGAACTCCTCGAAAAAGAGGGGCCACAAGCGCTTCGTCAAATGCTGGAAGAACCCAAGAAAGGTTTTGATTTTCTCGTCGATTTTCGCTATACTGCGTATTCAGCGAACTCGAATGTCGACCTGCGAGGATTCCTGAGCGAGATGTTTGCCTTCTTGAGGCGCATTGCCAATGGAACCCTTCGGGAGACCTTCTTGAACACGCTTGCCGGCTACTTGGGAGTGCAACGGGAGACCTTGAAAGAAGACTTTGACAAGGGAGACGCCAAGAAGACTACCCGGGCCCTGTCAGGTACTGTTGTTTCGGTGGTTGATTCCAAGTCGGTTCGGAGCGTTGAATGGACGCTCATGATGGCGGTGATGACCCAGCCTTCGCTTTTCGGGCGTCTGCGACGGGATTTCAGTCCTGAGACACTGACCGAGTCCAGGTCGAAGGAACTTTTTGAGGTTCTCGACGGACTCGCCCTGACCGAGAATGGAGCGTTCCCATTGGAAACCGTACTTGAACGGGCTGGTGATGCAGCGTGGAAGGAAGACCTGGTTCGAAATGTGATGTCAGGCGAGTTTGAGGCAAACGCAGGTCAGGTGATCGACGATGGTCTGTTGTATTTGAAAAAGAGAAAGCTGATGCTTCAGAGGAAGCGGGTTGGTGAGAGGTTGCGACAGGTGGCGGGAGATTCTGAGGAAACCCAGAGGTTGATGCAGGAGATTCTGTTCTTGGACCGGGAAATCACCCGCATGAAGGGGAATGTTTGATGTCTGATCTTGTGAATGATCCCGCTATGGTCAAGTTGCTCGAGTTTGCCAAGAAGAAGGGGAGCGTGACCTTTGACGAGGTCAAAGATCTGCTTCCCGAGGAACTCGTCAACGGCGAAAAGCTCGACTCCGTGTACGAGGTCTTGGCTAAACAGGGGATTCGGATCGAAGAGGAAGAACCCCTCGAATCGGTTACCGCGGAGGACGAAGAAGAGTTCTTCGAAACGGAGGAAGAACTCTTCGGTGCCGAGCCTTCACAGGCCGAAGAGGATATCGATCCTGAGGCCGACTTCAAGAAGAAACTCAACTACAACGACAAGGACGCCACGATAGACGATCCGATCCGACTCTATCTTCGCGAGATCGGCAAGGAGAATCTGCTCTCTGCGGAAATGGAAGTAACCCTTTCGAAGCAGATGGAAGACGGCGAGAACATTATCAAGAGAATCGTCAAGAACTCGGGGATGATTATCCCGGAGTTTGCCTTTCTGGCGCAGGAGACCTTGGCCCGCGGCGAACCCCGTGACGACATGAACCGCTCCAAGAAGGAGTTGTCAGATTTCTTGGCCGAGAAACGCCGCCTGACCCAGTTCTACAAAGAGCCTCTCAAAGTCATCAGTGGTCAACTCAGGCAGTACATGGAGCTCAAAGAACGGCTAACCACCATTGGAACCGACATTCTTGAGCACGAGGAATTGGCGACCCTGCGTTCGGAACTCCTCTTGGAAATCGAACTGATCGATATTCACCCGGACGAAATCGGAAAGTTCTCAGACAAGTTCATCAATGCCGCACGCCGCATCAAGAAGTACCAGAAGGAACAGTCCAAGATCGAACGACGTCTGCGGGTTGCGAACATGCGGGACCTGCGGAATCTGGGACGTAGCCTGGCAAGCGCCACCGAAAAGGATGAAGTCGAGGCGAAACTCGGCCTGACAAGCGACGCCATCAAAGAGAAGATCCGGCAGATCCAAATCGCTGACAAAAAGCTGAAGCAACTTGAGAGCGAGTTCGAAACCAACATCGAGGATATCGTCGTCAAGGCAGAGGAAATCTCCTCGGGAAAGACGATGATGAAGACAGCGAAGGACCGCCTGATCAAGGCCAACTTGCGTCTTGTCGTATCGATCGCGAAGAAGTACACCAACAGGGGACTTCACTTTTTTGACCTCGTGCAAGAAGGGAACATTGGCCTCATCAAAGCCGTGGAGAAGTTCGAGTACCGCAAGGGCTACAAGTTCTCGACCTACGCGACTTGGTGGATTAGGCAGGCCATTACCAGGTCCATCTCGGATCAGGCACGAACCATCCGCGTCCCTGTTCACATGATCGAGCAGATCAACAAAGTGGTTCGAGAATCCCGTCAACTGATGCAGTTTCTAGGCCGCGAGCCTTCGGACGAGGAAATTGCGGAGCGACTTGGGTGGCAGGTCTCACGGGTAAAATCTGTCAAGAGTGTCGCTCGTGAGCCAATTTCCCTCGAGACTCCCATCGGTGAGGAAGAAGACAGCCTGCTTGGTGACTTCATCGAAGACAAAGACGTCGAAAACCCCTCTACACAAACGGCGTTCAAAATTCTTCAAGAACAACTCCAGAAAGTTCTGGCCACCATACCGCCAAGGGAGCAAGAAGTGCTCAAAATGCGCTTCGGACTCGAGGACGGGTATTCCTTGACATTGGAAGAGGTTGGACTGTATTTTAACGTGACCCGCGAACGCATCCGCCAGATCGAGGCGAAAGCTCTCAGGCGCCTGCGCATGCCGAACCGAAGCCGGGCACTTCGGGACTATCTCGACAATTAGTTAAGGACGGAAAATGGAAGCCACTTTCGAGAAACTGAGGAGCCTTCAGGAGATTCTTTTTGCCAAGTTCAGGTTGGAGAAGGAAATCAATGAAATCCCCAAAGCCCTTGTGACCAAGACGGAGGTGCTCAACCGGGCCAAGAAGTCGTTTATCGAAAAGAACGAAGCGGCTGAAGCCATGAAGGGCAAGGTTCGCCGGCTGAATATCGAGTTGTCGGACGCCACAAAGAAGCGCGAAGACTTCGAGAAACAGATGGATCTGATAAAGACCCAGAAAGAGTACGAAGCTCTCGACAAGGAAATCCGGGAAGCTACTGAAAAAGAACAGTCACTGCGCAAGGACATTGTCAAAGAAGAGAATGATCTTGAGGAGCTGCTGATTGGACTGGAAAAGCTCGAGAAGCAAATCAACCTCGATGAGCAAGAACTGAAGGAAGAAAGCGACAAAATTCAGGCGGAAGGTTCCTCCAAAAAGAACCGTCTGACCGAGTTGACTTCCGAAGAGAGAACAATCACTCCCGGAATGGATGAGGATATTCTTTTCAAGTTTGAGCGGATCATCAAGAGTAAAGAAGGCTTGGGCATCGTGCCTATCGTCAGCGGCGTTTGCTCTGGTTGCCATATCATTCTCCCGATGCAGTTTGTGAACGAGGTGCGGATGGAGAAGGAAGTCAAGTTCTGTCCCTATTGCAGCCGTATCCTCTATTTCCAGAGCGGCATGGATCCAGAGAAGAGGGACCAGATCGAAGCGGGGTCTCTTGCGGAACTGATTGAGGATGAAGAACCCAACGACGACGAAGAGTAAGGAGTCGAGCAGGCAGACTGGACCATCGCTGAGTTTGGCTCGACTTCGGGTCACGCGCAGAGGAAAGTCCGGGCTCCGGAGAACATGACGCCGGCTAACGACCGGGCGCCGTAAGGCGACAGACAGGGCCACAGAAAACAAACCGCCTGGAGGAAACTCTTGGTAAGGGTGAAAAGGTGGTGTAAGAGACCACCGCGGGCGTAGCAATGCGGCCGGCAGGGCAAACCTCGTCAGGAGCAAAATCAAGCAGCAACGGAATGGTTCGTTCAACGTTGCGGGTCGATTGCCTTCGAAAGAACCCGCAAGGGTACTTCGAGACAGATGATGGTTGGTCTTTTGGGGACTTCCCGATCGATACAGAACCCGGCTTATAGGTCTGCCTGTTTTTTTATGAAAAACTTTCCCACGAGCCGAAAACGAAAACCACTGTCGCTCCTGAGTCGTCTCCTCATAATTCTCGCGATCGTTTCCCTGCTTTCAGCAGGCGCATTTTTCGTGGTTTCCAGCTTAAGTTCCAAAGTCGCGGTTGGTCCGACACAAGTCAGTATCCTTGAACTCTGGAAGAACGGTAGCTACGATGAAATCATAACCAATGGAAATGAGGAACTCAAGTCAGTCCCGATGGATGTTGGAACGCTGGTCTTTTCGGGGTTTGCATACTTCCACAAGGGTGTCGCGGAGATTTCGGTAGAGAAGAAACTCCCGCTGATCAATTCCTCCATCATTACGCTTCGCAAAGCTCTCCTCGTGCAGAATGTTCCTTTAGTTCCGCAGATTCACTACATCCTCGGCAAGGCATACTTCCACAAGGGAAAGTTCTACGCCGATCTGGCGATTGAACACTTGAAACAGGCCGAAGCCCTTGGCTACTCTGCCTCCGATATTAACGAGTACTTGGGATTGTCGTATTCTCTGGTCGCCCGTTACGAAGAGGCCTCCGCTGAGTTCCTTCAGGCGGTGCAAAGATCCCCCTCCGACTTGCTCCTGTGGACTCTGGGCGAGACTTACTTCCAGATGCAGAAGATGGACAGCGCCATCCTCTACCTCGGGAGGGCGATCGAGAAGACCAAGGACCGCGGCCTTGAACAGCGCTGTCATTTCCTTTTGGGAGACATCTACACCCGCCTCAAACAGTTTGATCAAGCTCAGGGGGAGTACAATACCATCCTTTCGCGGAACTCAAACTCAGCAGACGCCCATTTCTTTCTGGGTGAAATTGAGAATATGAAGGGGAACAAGGAGGCGGCCCGAACCGAGTGGCGAAAGGCTTTCAAGATCGATCCGCTGCACTTCAACGCCAACCAGAGGTTGTTCAACTAGGCTGATTTATGCTATCTTTCCTGTGATTTTCTGGGGGGGACATGAGTATTTTCAGCAACTTCTTTTCTTCATTTTCGTCGGACATAGGTATCGACCTGGGAACCTGCAATACCCTGATTTACCTCCGCGGAAAAGGTATCGTCATCAACGAACCTTCTGTTGTCGCTGTGGAACGAGGCACCAAACGGGTTGTTGCAGTGGGCACGGAAGCCAAACATATGCTTTGGAAAACACCTGGTGAAATCATTGCCATACGTCCCTTAAGAGACGGGGTGATCGCCGATCTGGAAACTACCGAGAAGATGATTCGCTACTTCATCCAGAAAGTACTCCCCAAGCGGTGGTTCGTGAGGCCAAGAATGGTCATAGGGGTTCCATCCTGCATTACCGAAGTCGAGCGCCGTGCCGTCGAAGAGTCGGCGTACAAAGCAGGCGCCCGTGAGGTGAAGATCATTGAGGAATCTCTTGCCGCGGCCATTGGGGCAGATATTCCTATCTTCGAGCCGGCTGGACACATGATCTGTGACATCGGAGGCGGGACGACGGAAATCTCGGTGATTTCGCTGGGAGGAATGGTTGTCACCAATGCCATACGCCTCGGGGGAGACGAGTTTGACGAGGCGATCATAAAACACGTGCGCAACGTACACAACTTGATCATCGGCGAGCAGACGGCAGAGAAATTGAAGATCAGCATTGGCAATGCCGCACCCGACAAGACCATCGAAAAAATGGAAATCAAGGGTACAGATGCCATTACAGGGCTGCCACGTCGACTAGAAATTGATTCCATAGAAGTCCGTGAAGCTCTCCAAGAGCCCATCAACGTGGTCATCGAAGAAGTGAAGAAGACACTCGGTCAGACACCTCCTGAATTGGCGGCCGATATCGTCGAACGGGGAATTGTGATGACTGGTGGAGGGTCTTTGCTCAAGGGTCTTCCCAAACTCCTCGCAAAAGAGACGGGTGTACCCGTGTTCCTCGCCGAGAACGCACTCTATTGTGTCGCGTTGGGTGCAGGAATGTACTTTGACCAAGCCAAGCTCAACAACAACAGAAGTCTATACAACAACCTGAACACATGAGTAAGTCGTCTCCTTTCCAGCAGTTGCTCCTCCGGTACCGCCGGGGGGCAGTTCTGGTCGGATTGTTGCTTGCCTCATCCATCATGATCCTGTTCAACGGGACACCAGGAGTCTCCAGGCCTCAAGAGATCGGGCTAGCGGTATTTTCCTTCTTCCAGGGCACTGTGTCCCAGACCTTACATTGGTTTGGCCAATCGGCAGATTCGGTTTCTTCTTTCGCAGACTTGAAATCGCGGTACGACCAAGCAAGCGACAGACTCAAAAAATACGAGGGGAATGAACGAGAACTGGTGCTGTTGCGATTGGAAAACCAGCGGCTGAAGTCCCAGTTGGATTTCCATGCCTCGCTGTCTTATTTCAATGTTGCGGCCGAAGTCATCGGCAAAGACCCGACCCGTGTCTATTCGTCCATGGTGATTAACAAAGGTTACCTAGATGGCATCCGTATTGATCAGCCTGTTGTTGCCAACCAGAACGGAGTACCTGGACTGGTGGGAAAAATCGCAAGAGTAAGCTTGGCGTCGGCGATCGTTCAACCGGTGCTCGATGCTAATCTTTTCATTTCGGCGCGAATGGAAAACTCCCGCAACGAAGGGTTAATTTCGGGGAAGGGGAGCAACGAGGAAGTTCTCGTCATGAACTTCGTCAAGAAAAGGGCGGCTGCGGACATCTTTGCTGGGGACCTCGTCGTCACCTCGGGATTGGAGTCGATCTATCCAGCAGAATTGCTGATAGGAAGGGTGAGGGGAGTCTCAAGCAAAGAGTATGAAACCAGTTTGAATATCGAGGTGGAGCCTGTTGTCGACTTCGCCAAGCTTGAGTACCTCTATGTCTTGAGGATGCAGTCATGATCCGAGCAGGACTTTGGGCAATACTCATACTCGCTGTTCTGCTCTTGCTTCAGACAACCCTCATGAACCTAGTCGTTGTGGCTGGAGTAAAACCCGACATTCTTTTGATTGTTTTTGTCGTCTTGGCGTCTCAGAACGGTGGTTTGGTCAGTCAACTGGTCGGATTCGTCTTGGGATTGGCTATCGACATCGTCACGACAGCTCCCCTTGGCTACAATGCCTTCCAGTTCGCGCTCGCCGGCTACCTCTTCGGGCTAGGAAGAGGAAAAGTCTACTATGACCCCTTCATCGTACCAGCCTTAATGGCAGTCCTGGCGACAGTGTATTCGTCGATCTGTGGCTACCTTGTGTCCCAGGTGTTTCAACTGGGGTTTCCTTTTCAGATGTACTTTCAAATCGGTTTCGTCGTTCAACTGCTTGTTAATCTGGTTGCGGCTCCGGTGACGTTCTTCCTGTTCAACTTCCTTAAGCAGCGCTTCCAGGATCCGAGGCGGGGCTTCGATGGGTGACCGAGCAAGCGGCTCTCCCGACAACAAGACCCCCCGGCTTATTGCAATTGGGGTTCTCCTTTCCAGCTTCGTCCTCTTGTATCTCGTGCAGTTGTTTTCGATGCAGATTATCAACAACGTCCGCTTCAGTCAGGATGCCACCCAGATATCTCAGAAGTCATTGCCCATTTCCGCCAAACGTGGTGAAATTTTTGACCGGTTCCATGACACGCCTCTTGTTCAAAATGTGGACTCTTTCCAAATCAGCTTTAACCCGGCAGAGGCGCCAGCCGAGCAGATTCCGCGCATTCTGTCGAGGCTCAGCGTGCTCCTCAAGGTGACTTTCTCGAGTCTCGACCAGAAAGTTCCAGCTAGTCTGTATTCGTCCTTCCAGAGCATCGAACTCAAGCGCGGAGTTGACTATCCAACAGTTTCCCAGATAGCCGAGCACAAAGAGGATTTCGGTGGTGTCACTTGGGAAAGCAATCCCATCAGGAACTACCTCAATCTGGGCTCGCTTGCGCATGTGATCGGCTATGTCGGAAGCATCAACCAGGAAGAGCTTCAGGTTCTGTACAATCAGGGGTATGGGATGCGGAGCGTCATTGGCAAAAGTGGCATTGAAAAGAACTTTGATCTGGTGCTTCGCGGAAAGGAAGGGACGAGGTTCCGTACCGTCGATGTGAATGGGCGAAACGTCAGCAGCAATTCGAGCGATCAGATCATTCCTGAGTCCGGGAAAGACCTTATCCTTACCATCGACCGCCGCATTCAGATCCTCGCCGAAAAGGCCCTCGGCCCTCGAAATGGTTCGGTCGTCGTTTTGCGCCCATCGACCGGCGAGATTCTCGCGATGGTCTCGTATCCCTATTTTGATCCAAACAAATTCTACACCGAGGAAGCCTCACAGGAGTTCACCCGCCTTCAAACGGACTCCACGTTTCCGCTCATGAATCGTAGTATCCAATCGGCTTATCCGCCTGGGTCCACTTTCAAGATCATCATGACGACAGCTATCCTCGGTGACAAGGTGCTCGACCCCAACCGAACCGTTGTATGCACTGGCTCTGTGGAAGTTGGTGACCGCGTATTCAAGTGCAATAAGCTCACAGGCCATGGTGTTGTCAATCTGGCTAAGGCGCTAGCCCAATCCTGCAACATCTACTTCTACAAGGCCGGACTCGAGAACCTCGGGATCGAGCGGATCGATGACTACTCCAACAAGTTCGGACTGGGTCAGCTCACCGGCGTCGATATTCCGGGCGAGATCGCAGGTCTGGTTCCGACGCGCAAGTGGAAGGAAAGGAACCTAAACTATCCATGGCTGGGCGGGGACACCGTGAATATTTCGATCGGGCAGGGGTACCTTCAGGTGACACCCATCCAGATGGCAAATGCCGTTGCGATGATCAGCAACATGGGAAGAGTTTACAGGCCCCACTTGGTGAAGTCCGTGCTCGACCCCCTCACCAAGAAAGTCGAGGAAACCCAGCCAGAGATCATCTCTGAGAATCCACTTACGCCAGAAATCTGGACTCAGGTCCAGAATAATATGCGGGGGGTCATCACCGAAGGGACTGCGGCTGTTGTCATTACAACCAAAGCGGTCAAGGTTGCGGGCAAGACGGGTACAGCCGAAGACGGCGGAAAAGGGTCGTCTAACCATTCCTGGTTTGTCGCCTACGCTCCTTGGGACGACCCCAATCCGGACAATCGGATTGTGTTGGCGGTACAAGTCGAAAAGACCAACGAGTGGGAATGGTGGGCGCCAAAAGCTGCTGATATGATTTTTCAGGGAATCTTCGCGAATCAGACGTACGAAGAGGCAATACAAACTCTCAAACCTTGGTACATCAGCTGGCAATGAGCAACGAAACCACGCGGGCACCACTTCCAATCGACTCACTTCTGCTGATCTGCATTCTTGGGCTCATGACCATAGGTATCCTATTCATTTACTCGAGTGGCGTGAACTCCAGCGGGGTCCTCATCTCTTCGGAATACTTGAGGCAATTGCTATGGTCGGCACTGGCTCTTGCTGTTCTTGTTGTCTTCTCGTACTTCAACTACAACCTTCTCCGGGACTTCAGCCTCTGGATCTACCTTGTCTTTCTGATCCTCTTGGTTCTCACGCTGTTCTTTGGCAAAGTCGTGAATGGAGCCCGAGCCTGGCTCGGCATCTTCGGTCTTGGCGGACAGCCTTCAGAGTTCGCTAAGATCGCCACGATTCTCTTCTTGGCGCGTTTTCTCGAATCGCGACGGGCAAAGATTGGCGATTGGAAGGTGTTTCTTCAGGCCTTTCTGATCGTTTCGATTCCGATGGTTCTCATCTTGCGCCAGCCGGACACCGGGACCACGCTGGTCTTCATACCCGTCTTCTTGCTGATGGTTTTCATGGCTGGTGGCAAGTTTCGACATCTCTTCTTTGTGGCAGCAACAGGTATCGCTTCGCTTGTTCTGGCGCTTGTACCCTTCGTCGAGACGATCATCTACCATGAATCCGATGGCATAGGCAGCCTCCTCGTCAACTGGAAAACCATGTTGGTCGTAGGGGGATTTCTGTTGACAATTCTCGGGGTGGCTGCCTATGGTTGGCTTCGGCTCAAGCGACGGGTCTTCTATTGGATACTGTTTCTCAGCTCCATTCTAGCCTTGGCTCTTGTGGTCTCAAGCGGCTTGAGGTTGGTTCTCAAAGAATACCAGATCATGCGATTCATCGTATTTCTTGATCCAAGCATCGACCCACGTGACTCTGGATGGAACCTCATACAATCGATTACCGCGATCGGATCAGGCGGTTTCTCTGGCAAAGGGTGGCTGGCTGGGACTCAGTCCCATCTCCGCTTCCTTCCGATGCAGAGTACCGACTTCATCTTTTCCGTGGTTGGAGAGGAATGGGGATTTCTAGGTGGACTGTTGGTCTTTGGACTATTTCTCGCAATCCTGTTCCGATTCCTGTTCATTATGCAGGCAATACGCGACCGGTATGGTGTCATTGTAATCTCCGGGTTTATTGGTGTTATTTTTACCCACGTTTTCGTCAACGTAGGAATGACCGTAGGCATCATGCCCGTAACAGGGATTCCGCTGTACTTTCTGTCCTACGGTGGAAGTTCCTTGCTGGCCGCGTGCATGATGATGGGGATTGTGATGAACATTCACCATCGCCGGTTCATGTTCTGAGCGCAAGGTTTACCCTCTGTCGGTATGAGTAGACCAAATATTCATTATACGAACTTCTATTCGCGATTTCGGTTCAGCAGGCGGTATACCAAGACGCAGAAAATCGAGCTCACTACCGGAATTACATACTGAAGGATGATCTGAGCCATCAAGGGAGCTTGCCAGAGGCTCCGGAGCCACACTTCAACCATTGTACCTAGAAACGCACCAAGGACACTGAGCGCCAAGTCCAGGTAGATGATGCGTGAACCCCGAGAAGAAAAGAAACGCTGAAAAAGGACCGCTACAAGGAAGCCCGTCAAGAGCAATTGAACGGTCAGCGTGAACATGTTGTAGATCACGATCGGACCATGATTCCCGAAATGATTCCCCAGGGAACAGGAGTACTGTAGTACTGAACGAAGGTTTCGCGGGACTCTGCGTAGGCAACGATAAAGAACTCGATCTCAAAGGACTTGGTAGCCGTAGTGACACTGGCGGAATCCATGTCCGAATCTGGTATCAATGTGACTGCGTTCGCCAGGTCAGAGAAATTTGCGCTAATCCGTACCTCATTGGGAGTACTTAGGCTTCGGACCAAAACGATCTCCGTCAACTTTGTGCCCGTGGCCGAAACAATGCTCGCGGTTGGTTCGTCTACTGTTCCCGTGGCGAACTTCAGCGAAGCTAGAAATGCGCTGAAGTCAAGCACTACCGTCTGTTTGGAGGTTGTGTTGAGATCCATAGGCAACAGCGGATGAATCAACGTCGCCGAACTCAACCTCTTGTATCCAAGGGAAGTGAGTGTTTCGATTTTTGGTGTGGTGCTGACCACGCCTGCATCGCGGGCAAGATTCGTCGTTGCGTTTAGCTGATCTGGATAGATCTTGTAATATACTTCGTAACCCAAGAAGTCACTCCCTCCATAGGTACCCGGGTCGTGAGTAAGGGAGAGTCGGGTGTAGTCGGACTGTTGCTGATAGGTAACGGTCAGTACCGGTGCGTCGAGGCTTTGGTAGGTCTCAAGTCCACACGACCAAAGTAGCACAGCAAGAACGGTTCCTGCGACCCTCCAAATCATTTCTTGGAAACAACTTGAGGCGCGGCAAACCCATCAACAAAATCAACCAACTCGTAGATCAGCACGGGCTTGTTCTTGCCCTTGACGCGAATGTTGTCAAGTTCACGGACCACAGCCCGCTCTTTGAAGTGCGAGTAGGTGTTTTCGCTGATGATCACATTTGTTCCATATTCCTTGTTGGTACCTTCCAAGCGCGCGCCGAGGTTCACGTTGTCACCCATCAGTGTGTAGTTCATGCGCCCCTGCGAACCCATATTACCGACCGTCATGATCCCGGAATTAAGACCAATTCCTATGTTGATCTTGCGATTTTCGGGCCATTCGGCGTTCATCTCTGCCAACTTCTCCATCATCCGCAAGCCGCATTTGGCGGCAAGTTCGGCATGGTCCTTCTCTTCCAGGGGGGCCCCCCAGAAGCACATGATCTCATCCCCCACATACTTATCCAGTGTGCCCCGGTATTCATGGATCGTGTCTGTCATGGCAGTCAGATAGAGGTTTAGATGATTGACCAACTCCTGAGGGGACATGCCTTCAGAAAGCGAGGTGAATCCACGAATATCCGAGAAGAGAACGGTGAGTTCCTTGTCGACTCCGCCAAGTTCAGGCGGATGTTCCATTAGTTGGCTAACGACATCCGGGCTGACGTACTTTCCAAAGATTCCTCGTATCCGCTGTTTGTCGCGCTCTTCAGTCAGCGCGCGGTAAACGATAATCAGCAGGAACGTAAAGATGATTCCCGCCGCCAAGGGGGTGAAAGGGAATACAAACGAGGTGAGATCGAAAAGTAAGGCGGCACCGACGAACGAGACGAGAAAGAGTACCAACGTAACGGCGAGGGAAAGAATCGTTGGTGTTCGTGAGGCCAAGAATGCCACCAGCATAATCAGGACAAACATCGCCAGTATGACGTAGCCGACGGGAAGATCGAGAAGGAAGTTTTGTGTGAGTATTGTATTCAGGGCGTTGGCGTGAATTTCGACGCCGTACATCAGACCGTAAGGCGTTGTTTTTTCATCGTCAGCCACGCCGCTGCTGAAGGGCCCAACCATCAGAACCTTATTTCCCAAAACACGGGTCTCTGGCCAGGTCGTGACGTCAGTTGACGGAGCTCTTGTCGCGTAACTGGAGTAACTCCGAACAGGGAACGTCTGATACTCATCGCCTTTCTCAGAAGAACGGGGACCCATGAAGTTGACGATCATGTTTCCCGCCTGATCAATGGGGATGCGAACTTCGGCTTGAGGGAGCCTGGACCAACTTCCACTCTCTACGGAATACGCCTCTGGCGCCGGGATAACTATCGCGTCGCCGAGGCTCACCGAAATATCGGCTGGTGTCTTGTGCCAGTAGTGTAGCGCCATGGAAAGCGTCACGGAAGGAAGAAATATATCTTGAACTTTCTGGATGAAAAAGACCTCGCGGATTTGGTCTGAACCTTCATCAGTCACCTGACGTTTCAGGGCAATGGGTTCCAGGAAGGCCGGAAGACTGTCAAGAACCTGCTGAGTCAGCGGGACTGGCAAGTTCACTTTATTCCCAGTCTTATCGGTATAGGCGTATCGGACAAACTGATTCGTGTAATCCGTGGTATCGGGTTTCAGATCCTTGAGTTCGATGCTTTCGAGAACCTTTGTTATTTTTGCAACAAGCGTCTGGCGACGGAAGATCTTGTCCGCATCTGCAACAAAGGAAGCGTGTCCATAGCTCGCCGCCCCCTCTGCCAAAGGAATCAGCGGAGCATAGACTGTCTCAAAGCTGGGCATGTTTGCCCAGTCCCCTGTCACGTTCTTGACCGCCCCACCCCGCTGCCTCAAAACCTCAAGACGGTCAAACTGGATTTGGGACTGATCCACATCCATGGTAGACGGCGCATAGATCGTTTCCATCACAACCCGCCCGTGGGACTTGATGGCGTCAGCAAATGCTACATCATTCTCTGCCTGACTCTCCCGATCGAGGAAGAAAAAGTCGAGAAAAACACTGTCTTCACGCTGATTTTGGTCCGTGATCCTGCTGAGGCTATTGAGCAAATCTGCATGAACGGACCGAGAGAAAGGCCAGCGCCCCAACGTCTCGATACTCCTATTGTCGATACCGAGAATCATGATATCCGGCGAAATCTTGTCATTCTTGGGCTTGACTGTGGCCCCTTCCTGCTCAAATTGAGGACTCACGATGTCACGCAGACGGAAGAATCCGTCCGTCGTTGACCGGTCCATGGGTTCAAAAATGCTAAAACCCGAGAAAAAGGCCAGCCAAGTGAAGAAGACAAAAACTAAGAAACCCAGGATAAGCCCAAAGTTCTTTGTTTCCAGGATTTTGCGGAGCCGACTCGCAGACGCTTTTTCTTCATTCATGGAAGACCTCGTTCTCGTTTTGGGCTTTACTCGGAACCTAGCAGAATTATACGGTCATGTGCAAGTTTTGTCCAATTGGACTCAGGGTACTTCTCAAGCAACGCCTTGTAGGCGGCCAGAGCGTCGGCTGTTTTCAACTGAAGCTCCAGGAGGTGGCCCTTGGTAAAGTACACCTGGGGCGCAAGCACCTGATTGATGGAGTACGTTTTCAGAAAGCCATCCAATAACGCCAACGCAGCAACGAGGTCGCCCGCTTCTTCCTGACAAACCGAAGCATTGACCATGCCGATGGGAGCCAAGTAACTTTGAGGGTCTTTTTCTGAAATTGCAGCATAGACCTTGGAAGCCTCCGACCACTTCTTCTCTTCAGCGAGGAAGTTGCCGTGAAGGAACAACGCCTTGAGCAGACCGTAGGACACGGGGGCGTTCCTTTCCACGGCCGACAGTTCATCCTCGAGAGCCCTTCCCAGGGTTTCTTTCTTGGTTAGGTCACTTTCGGACTGCCAAGAAACAAAGTCGTCCTGGCTCTTTTCAATTCGGGACGCGTAGTCCTTCTTCGTCGAGGCGTCGATCTGTGACCAGATGGCCAAACCCACAAGCACCACAATAATGACCGCCACGATTCCAATCAGCACCGTCCGGTATTTCTGGAGGAAGTTGCTCAAGCCGTGCTTCAATTGGGTTCGTAGCGGGATCACTTCCTTACTCTTGTCCGACATCTTGTTCTCCTTTGTCGCGAATATCTAGCTGCAATTCTTTCATGAGTTTGGACAGGTATGTCCTTTGAATTCCAAGTTCACGGGCGGCCTTCGTCTGATTTCCGCCACAGTCACGAAGCGTCTTGTTGATCAGTCTGGTTTTATAGTCCAGTACAGAACTTTTGAGGTCAGCACCGTGGTGGGTGGACGACTCCTGGGTCAGGGGAAGCCCCCAGTCCTGTGCTGTGATCAAACTGTTTTCACAGACCAAGACGGCCCTCTCGACGACGTTTTTCAGTTCACGGACATTGCCAGGCCAAGGATAGGCAATCAATACCTCGAGGGCCCCGGACTCCCATCCCCGAACCGACCTGCCATGTTGCACGCTGTAGTGTTTAACAAAGAGGCCCGCAAGAAGTTCTATGTCAACTAGACGTTCTCGAAGGGGGGGCAACGAAACAGGGAGAACATGAAGTCGATAGTACAGGTCCTGACGGAATGCTCCGTCCTTCATCGCTCTTTCAAGTGGTTGATTGGTAGCCGCAACGACTCTCACGTCGGCAAAAAGTGAAACCGTTGATCCGACAGGCTCAAACACACGCGACTGGAGTACGCGAAGTAGCTTCGCTTGCAAGAGTGGCGTTAGGGTTGCAATTTCGTCGAGAAACAAGGTTCCACCGTCAGCCAGCTCAAAGCGGCCTTTTTTGTCCGTGACTGCGTCTGTGAAGGACCCTTTGACGTGGCCAAAGAGCTCGCTCTCGAGAAGGCTCTCGGGTAGGGCCGCACAGTTCACCTTGATAAGGGGTCCCGAAGCGCGTGAACTGCCTTCATGAAGCATCTCTGCGATTCGTTCTTTGCCGGTACCGTTTTCTCCTAGAATAAGCACCGTCGAGTCCGTGGTGGCATACTTGCGGGTCAACGCGAGGACCTCGTTCATCTTTGGGTCACGGGTAACAAAGGCTTCCCCTCCGCTGTGTCCCTCCAGCGCAACACTGAGCTTTGTCAGTTCATCTTTCATCAGCTTGACTGACTGGGCGTTGTGTATCGCCATTCCTGCCTGGTTGGCAAACAGCTCCACCCAAGTCATGTCCTCGGCAGAAAAGTCCTGTCCGTTGCGCTTGTTGATAAGCTCAAGTACGCCAACACACTCACCCAGAACCCTTAGGGGGACTGCAAGAATGTTTTGAGTTGGGTAGCCGATATCACGGGAAATCTGGGCCGCAAACCGCCGGTCCTTGGCAACGTCGGGAACGTGCAGTGGAACGTTGTGTTTGGCGACCCAACCGGCTATCCCCTCACCGTTCTTGAGAACGAAGGACTTGACCTCAGTGCCTTTAGGGCCCAAAGCCACGACGAACTCCAAGTTCGAGGTCACCTTGTTGAGCATCAGCAGGCTCGCCGACTCGCCCGAAGTCAACTCCATGGCAGAATCAAGAATCTCCTCGAACAACCCGTTAAGATCAAAAGAGCGGGAGTTGAGTTGATTGTTGATTTCCAGAAAGACATCCAGCTTCTGGGGGTCGACAGGAGAGTGAAACATCGGACCTCATCCCAGGAAATCTCTTACTTCTTGAAAAGATCGCCCAGACGGAAACTGGAATGGTCGTCATCCTTCTGGATGTACTTCGAAATCTCTTCCTTCTGCTGCTGCTTGACGAAATCCTTCAGAGAAAGAGACAGCTTCTGACGCTCAACAGAGACTTCCATCACCAGGACTTTCAGTTTATCGCCTACGGTCAACGACTTCATGAAGTCATCGGCTGTCTGGTCACGGGTGTCACAGAGGTTCGACTTGGGAATCAACCCCTCGATGTTGCCCAAGACACGCAAGAACACGCCAAACTCCGTCTTGCTGACAATGCTTCCCTCAATCGGTGTGCCGCGGGGATAGGACTTTCGGAGACTCTCCCATGGGTCATCACCGACCTGCTTGACTCCGAGTCGAATGCGCCGAGCTTCGGTATCGACACTCAGCACCTTCACTTCAACCATTTGCCCGTCCTTGAGTTCGCTGGTCGCGTTCTTGGACTTCTTGACCCAGGAGAGATCATCCACGTGAAGGAAGCCATCCACGCCCTCTTCCAAGGTCACGAAAGCGCCGACTGGAGTCACTTTCTTCACCGGAAGCGTAAGCACCTTTCCGACCGGGAACTTGACGGCGGCTTCGTCCCATGGATTGGCCGAAACCTGCTTGAGCCCCAGAGAAATACGAGTCTGTTCCATGTCGTAGGCAAGGATTTTCGTTTGAACAATGTCGCCGGGCTTCAGGACTTCCTTGGGGTGTGAAATCCGCTTGACCCAGGACATTTCAGAAATGTGCACAAGACCCTCGACGCCTTCTTCGATCTCGATGAAGGCACCGAAATCGGCCAATTTGGTGACCTTTCCGGTGACCACGTCTCCGACTTTGAACTTCTTCTCAAAGAGGACCCAAGGGTTGACTCCGAGGGCCTTGAGGCTGAGGTTAATCTTCTTTTCGGTGGGATCGAGCTTGACGACCTTGAGCTTGATCTTGTCACCCTTCTGGACAAAATCCTTTGGTCGCGTCACGTGCCCCCAACTCATGTCATTGAGGTGCAAGAGGCCGTCAAAGCCTCCAAGATCCACAAAAGCACCGAACGAGGTGAAAGACTTGACTTCCCCTTCGACCACGTCGCCCTCTTTCGTCTTCTGGAAAAACTCGGATCTCTTGACGTCTGTTTCGCGAAGCAACAAATCCCGTCGATTCAAAACGATGTTGGCAGTCTTTTCCCAGACAAGCTTCTCGACCAGAAACGAACCGACCTTTCCAAGCAGTTCCTCCGGAACTTCGACCCGCACCGAGTCGGCCTTAGACAAGGGAACGAAAGCTCGATACGTGTGACCGAGATCAACCTCGTACCCACCCTTCACCACTTTTGTAAACTTTCCGGTAAGCGGCGTTTTCTTCTCATAGGCGTCGTTGAGTTGTTCCCGGAAAGAAATTGCGTCGGCTTTTTCCTTGCTGATTTCAATACTGCCCTTGCTGGATTCCTTTCGTTCAAGCACGACCTTGACGCGGTCGCCGACTTGAGGAGGAGTCTGAAACTCCGTAAGGGGAATCACTCCGTCGGACTTGTAACCAATTCCGATGCTGACGGAGTCAGACGAGACGGAAATGACCGTCCCTTCTACAAGGCTGCCTTCCTGGAGGTTTTCGAGATTCTTAAGGTATTCTTCCTGAAGAATGGTCTGGTTGTTGTCGGTTTCTGCCATGGCTTGCAAAAAACTCCTGGATTGGGGGCTGGATGCGAGAACGATGTCGGCCACTCTGGCACAAACAGCAGCAATGGTCAAGTCAGAGCAGTCTAGGAAATGAACTCCAGGCATCACCACCAAGGGACCATGTTTCTTGTTCCGGTCGATCGAGTCGCGCTCGCGAATCGCGTCCAGGACTCTCTCATAGGCAACGTCCTCAGGACGCTCCTCGAAGCGTCGGCGGGCACGGACCTCGGGGGTTGCGTCAAGAAAGAGCCTGACGTCGGCCTCGGGGAACACGACGCTGGTGATATCTCGGCCCTCGCAAACTAAACGGTGCTTTTTGCCCAGACTCCGAAAAATCGCGTTGAACTGACTGCGGACTTCGGGCACTTCTGACACTTGGGCCACCCACACGTCAACTTCAACCGAGTGAAGTTCCGAACCCAGCGGAACGCCATCGACCACGACGGCCCCATCGAGGAACTCCCAATGCAACGAGGCAGAAAAGGGAACCAAGACCTCGGGCAACCCCAGTTCTGTCGGAAGTAGTCCGGCGCTGAGTGCGCGATAGGTCAACGCGCGATAGAAACGACCGGTGTTGAGCACCAGACAGCCAAAAGAAGTGGCAAGGTGCCTGGCGATTGTGCTTTTTCCGACTCCGGCAGGACCATCAATGGCGATGACCATGCGACTCCCCACTGCCCTTGGCCAGCATTTTCACTTCGGTCTCGGTGAGTTTTCGAAAACGGCCCGACTCGAGGCCGCGAAGAAGCACCACACCAATTCGCATTCGATGGACCCGTTTGACTGTGATGTTGCGGCTTTGGAAGACCTTGCGGATCTCGCGGTTCTTGCCTTCGGAAAGGACTAAACGGACCGAGTGAGGACCTGCCATGGCCCAGGACTGACACTGAAAATGCTCACCCTGAAACCAAAGTCCTTGTTGAAACTCTTCCAGCAACTCAATCGGGATTTCCTTCTTGGTCTGGACCAGATATTCCTTTTCCACAGAACTGGAGGGATGGGAAAGGTGCCGCGCCCATTCGCCATCGTTGGTCAGCAGTAGCAAACCACTGGTCATGTAGTCCAAGCGGCCCACCGTGAACAAACGT
Source organism: Spirochaetales bacterium (assembly GCA_037142615.1). GTDB lineage: Bacteria > Spirochaetota > Spirochaetia > JABEVK01 > JABEVK01 > JAIFLN01. The sequence goes on from JBAXAI010000001.1 coordinate 369,110, forward strand.
TCTTTGACAAACGGTTGGATAAGGTCGAGGGCTAAGTCGCGCTTGGCGTCGTCCTGGGTGCTGCAGACGTACTTGGAGGGCTTGTGCAGGACATAGTAAACCTTTCGCAAAGTTTGCGAGATTGCCCTCCCGTCGAGAGCGATCTCGTCGGTTTCGTTGACCCTGGCGCCGGGCTCGCAGACCGTCTTACCGTTGACCTGGATGCGACCGTTCTGCAGTAATTCGACGGCAGACCGTCTCGAGGCCACACCGGCACGGGCCAGCCACACCTGTAGACGTATGCTTGCTCCCGATTCAGGATCCAAGTCAGTGTCGTTGGATTTCAAAGCGCTCCCTTTCGGCTTCGTCTAGTCTTGGCAGTTCAGCAATGCTGGACAAGCCGAAGAACTGAAGAAACTCTTTCGTCGTTCCGTATTGGACTGGGCGTCCGGGGGTATCTTTTCGACCGATTTCCTTGATATAGCCCTTCTCGGCGAGAACTTTCAGCGTTCCAGTGCTGTTGACACCACGGATTCCGTCAATTTCAACCCTCGTCACGGGTTGTGAGTAGGCGATGATCGACAGCGTCTCGAGCGCGGCTCTGGACATCTTTTCGTCGGTCTTCTTGCCGTAGTGATGTCGTAGAACTTCCATAAGGTCGCGACGAGGAATCAGAGAGAAGCCTCCGCCGAGTTCCGACAGCTCGACCCCGCTGCCAGAGCTTGAATAGCGAGCATGGAGAACTCCCAGCGCCCGCGTCACGGAAGCCTCGTCCAAGCGAGTGATGCGGGCCAAGGTTGCCAAATCAACCGGGTCGGACTCCAGAAAGAGGACAGCCTCGAGAAGGGCTTCCTCATGCGGCATCGGACAACCCCCGTTGAACACGGATATCACCATACAGACGGCTCTGTGTCAGGCGAACCTGCCGGGATTTGACAAGTTCCAAGACCGCCAAGAACGCACAGATCACCTCAAGGAGGGAATCGGGGCGCAGGATCAGATCTGTAAAGAGGAAGGGGCCCCGTGTCTCCAACAGTTCCAGAATCAACGTGATTTTCTCGTTGACAGTTACATCCTCGCGCAGATCCACCAAGCGCTCAGGGCTCAAGGTCTTCATGATTCGCGAGAAAGTCTGCAACAAGTCCCAAACTTCGACCTGTTCCCAAAACTCATCGGCAGCCTCGAAGGGCAAAACCGGCTGTTTCTTCTTCCGTTCCCAAATCCAGTCAGCTTCGCCTTCCTGCTCGGCCATGAGTTCGGCCAAGCGCTTGAACTTCTGGTATTCGATCAGGCGAACCACAAGATCCTGGCGGGGATCGTCGAGTTCGTCCTCCTCGCCTTCGCGCTGGGGTAGCAGTGTGCGACTCTTGATGTAAAGTAAAGTGGCCGCCAGCTGATAGAACTCTGTGACCTGCTCGAGATCGATCTTCGTTGCCAATCGCAGAACTTCCAGATATTGCTCGGTGATGAGGGCCATCGGTATATCGTAAATGTTGACCTCATTCTTGCGCACAAGGAAGAGCAAGAGGTCCAAGGGCCCCTCAAAGTCGGCGAGCTTGAAGGACTGTTTTTCAAATGCTGGGGAAACCATACCGAGAAAAGATTACCACGATTCGCAGCAACGCTCAACGCCTTGCGCCGCCAGACCCGAAAGGACCTCCGAAAGCAGCAAGTCATGAACTGGATGCCTTAGGCCCGGGGCGATTTCCACCAGTGGCTCAAGAACAAACTGGCGAACCAGCAATCCTGGATGAGGCAGAGTCAAGCGAGCACCTTCCAGTCGTCTGGAATCAAAGAGGAGCAAATCGAGATCCACCGTCCGGGGACCCTTGGGCCGAGCCGGATCGCGCCTGCGCCCGAGCCTGTTTTCCAGCATCTGCAAGCGTTCCAGCAATGTCCAAGGGGAGGAGTTCCAGACCCCAGACACCACAGCATTCCAGAAGGGAGGCTGATCGGTGTCAATAAGGGGAGCCGTGCGATACAACGAGGAGCATCGCAAAGGCCCTAGCAGGAGTTCCAAGGTAGTCCGGGCAGAAGCGAAAGCTTCCAGCGTCCGCCCGTCATTGCCTCCGAGCCCCACGGCAACCACAGCTAGAAAAGTTCCGAATCCTCGGCCGTCGCGGGCGCCACAGGGACTACGGTAACCTTCGCGGCCTTGGTCTTCGGAGGCTCCAGGCCTGCCCCGGCTACCAGTGCCGCTGCGGCCAGCGCGTCGGCCGCGATGCGGTTGTTCACCGTCCCCAGGGGCTGGGAACCCGGAATGTCCCGATCCGGGAAAATCAGTTTGCGGAGCTTCTCTTCCAGGGTCTTGCTCAGTGCGACGTTTTTCTGGAGGAAGTCGCGCGCATTCTCGCGACCCTGCCCGATCCGTTCTTCACCGAAAGAGAACCAGGAACCGCTTTTTTGGACCAATTCAAACTTGAGCGCGCAGTCAAGAAGACTGCCGTAGTAGGAGATTCCCTGGCCAAACAGAATTTCAACCTCGGCTTTCCGGAAGGGAGGTGCAACCTTGTTTTTGACAACCTTGACCCGAACCAAGTTTCCAATGGCCTCATCCTGGCCCTTGTTGATGGTTTCAACCTTGCGAACGTCAAGGCGGACCGAAGCATAGAACTTGAGAGCGTTCCCTCCCGTGGTCGTTTCGGGATTGCCGAACATGACCCCAATCTTCATTCGGATTTGATTGATGAAGATAAGGACGGCCCCCGACTTGGAAATAGTGCCCGTCAATTTCCGCAGGGCCTGACTCATCAATCGAGCCTGCAGACCGACGTGGGAGTCCCCCATTTCACCGTCAATTTCCGCTTGCGGTGTGAGGGCCGCGACAGAGTCTACAACGATGATATCAACGCCGCCGGAACGGACCAGCGACTCGGTGATTTCAAGGGCCTGCTCCCCGGTGTCGGGCTGACTGACCCACAGTTCCTCAATGTTCACGCCGAGGTTCTTGGCGTAGCCGGGATCAAGAGCATGTTCAGCGTCGATAAAGGCTGCCACCCCTCCGTTCTTTTGCGCCTGAGCGATGGCGTGCAAGGCCAACGTCGTTTTTCCAGACGACTCCGGCCCAAAGATTTCGATGATTCGACCCTTGGGGTAACCACCGATCCCGAGCGCCTCGTCAATGAGAATAGACCCCGAAGGGATGACTTCCAGCCCCTGCCCTATGGGTCCGTCACCCATTCGGATCAGCGAGCCCTTGCCAAACTGTTTCTCGATCTGGAGTCTAGCGGCGTCGAGCGCCTTGGACTTCTCTTCTTGATTGCCGGTACGCGAGGCTGTCAAAATGGGCGTTGTTTCTTTTTTGCTGGACATGGTCAGGTCTCCTTGCCCTTCCAGACGGAAGGGTACGGCGTCTTGCTTGAGACGTTGGCAAAGAATCTACTCGGAATCCGGAGAATTGACAAGGAAACGGTACTACGGGGATCGATAACCGACGACATGGATTCCCCGTGATTCGACGCTCCAGTGGCTACCCTCTACCTTCACCTGACCCAGAACGTCGACGACTTGGGAGTTCTTCAGAAGCGCTGCAAACCCGAGGTGGACGGGAACAACACCTTCGACGACTTGTCCGTCCTGGTAACCCACTAACAGATCCAGGGTAATGGCGTCCGTTCCGCTCATCAGGTTGGAAACGACGCCCTTCCACTGCACGGTGCAACCCTCGTAGAGTTCCGGAAAGGCCTGAACGTCCCGAAAGTCGGCCGAAACTTCGGGTCGTGCGAAGTCAGGGACGTGGAGAAACGTCAGCAGCGTCCTGACCCGTTCTTTGGTGGCCGCAGGGGCATTTGACAAAAGAATCCGGTTGATCTCAAGCCGACAAAGCGAATCTTGGTAGTCTTGGAAGTACTTTTGGAGCTTTGTGAGGTGTTCGCGAAGCTCGTCTGCAGTCAGCGACACCCGGAAGGCCCCGGAATCCAGTAAAGGGGCCTCGGAAATGCTAGTGGAACTGAGCGCAAGGGAACCTTCGCGAACGCTGCCCACAGGCACAGGCAGCCAACTGACACCCCACCAGATTCCCAGCGCCACACAGGGAATCAAGACGAGCACTCCGGTTACCAAGGGAATCCAACGCGGAAGTGCCACACTGCCTTTCCGTTTGGCTGCCCGGGGCAAGAGTGGATTGGTATCCAGAACCAACCTGCCTCCGGTCTCGGGCCCGCTGAGATACTCCCGCAGGCGCTCAAGGGCTTTTCGAGCGGGTCGGCACCCGGGGTTCTCATCCAGGACTTCCAGCGCTACCTTTACAGCCCCCGGATAGTCTTTGTTTCGGGCATTCACGGCGATGAGGGCCAAGAGGACTTGCTGGCGGTCGTCAGGTTCCAGCTGAAGTGCTCGCTCCAGATAGGTTTGCCCCCCCTTCCAGTCCCCGGCTCTCAGGCAGCAAAGGCCCAGAACCCGGTAAAAATCAGGATTGTTGCGGTTGCTAAGGATCTGAGGCTCAAGGAAGGAAATAGCCTCAGGAAAGCGTCCTCGCCGGTAGAGTTGCCAGGCCTGATCGAGGCGCGGATCGTCCATGGACCTCAGGGCTGCACAGCCGCTGCCGCCGGTGTTGTCAGGCTGGACTTGTGGGACTCCAACTGCTCGAGAATCGCCTTGAAGAGTTTAAGGTCCTCGTCGGTCACCTTGGTCGCATCGACCAGTTTGGCGTTGATCTGAGTCATCAGGTTCTCAAGGCTTTGGAGGTCTTGCTTGACGAGTGAGGCACCGCCCCCTTCCTGCGTTCGACTTTCTTGCAGCAGATCGCTCAGAACGTTGGCGGTTCCAACCTTTGCGCCCGCGAAAGTGATCGCCGAGCGGTTCCCGAACATGAGCACGATGTCGCGGCTTGCTCCGGGCGCCAGGTCCTGCGCATCATAGTACTGGGCGACAGCAGAATCGTTGTAGCTGTACGGCAATTGATTGAAATCGCGCCCTTGGCGGAAGGCCATTTCCCAACTTGCATCGTCCAGTCGTTTCCAGTTGGCAAACACCAGCCTCGAAGGTGTCGTGGCCCCCTTGCCCAGCATCATCAACAACCCGATCTTCTCGTCCGTGGAAGAAGGACTAACCCACCAGTCCGGCAAGTTCCCTTCAAGCTTGCTTTCCGAGTTCACCGTTTCGCCGCCAGAAAGCTTGAAATGGTCCTTCTTCTCGCCCAGATTTGTGTCGATTCCAACGCGTACGGCAGGTCTCAACGTCTGCGTATCGGAGAGATTCGTCAGCGAGAGCGTTTCTTTGACTCCGTCGGCCACCGAAGAGGCGGCAGACGTAAGGAACTCAAAGGTCTGAGTCACCTTCAAAGTCTTTCCGGTCCACACGATTTTTCCCCCGACGGCGGTTGTTTCGGCGACGGGTACGTACGTGGAGTCTTCTCCGAGCACCGAGACCTTGTCTCCGAGCTGAATCTTGATTTTGGAAGTCGCCGGGTCGTCCGACGAATAAAGCGCAACAGGTACGGGATTGGCGATGTCGTCGGTGTAGATAACAGTCATGCGGCCATTCTTGTCGCCCACATTCAGTTTGATCTTGCCTCGCTGAAGCTCAAAGCCGGTGGAAACGCCCGAAAATAGCGCGAGGGAAACAAGTGCAAAGACAACTTTATTTCGCATTTTGATCCTTCCAAGTCAGATAGAAGGACTTCAGGTCCAGCGCCCGGGACTTGAGCTCCAGAAGGGCAATGGTCTTGCTTTGGTCTGCCGCCTCGGTTACGACCCTCTCGGCACCCCCGGCCATCTGCACCTTGAGCGCAGCGATCTGCGCATCCTTCTGCTTGATCGTTTCTTCCAGGGTCGTCGTTCGGGCCCCCGTGTCGGTTGCCTGCAACTCGAGCAACTTCTTTTGGTAGGTCGCCAGCGACTGCTGGTAGGCTTTTTCACGCCGCTGAAACTCTTCTGCCGAGTTCATGGATTCGGTGTGGGACCACTGGAGAAGTTTCATCAGCTCATCCTCCCGTTGCTTCAGACTGATAACCGCCAGTCGGTACCGACTGGCTTCCAGCTTGAAGCTCGAGGGATAGCCCTGAACGATCCGGTTGTAGAAAACCGCGGCATCCTGATAGCGACCTAGGGACCAAGCCGACTCACCCATCCAGAACAGGGCGTTTGCCACCAGTTCACCGGTAGGCGAGATTTCCAGAAACTGTCCGAAGGCCTGCAAGGCCTTTTCAAAGTCATTCTGGGAGTAGGCGATGCGTCCTTTGACGTAGGCCGCTTCCGTTTGACCAACGTCGCGGGGGAAGGTCTGGATGTAGTAGTCGAGATTGAGCGTCGCGTTGCCCGTATCGAGCAACGCCAAGTAGGTCTTGGACAACCAGAGGTAAGAGTCAGGGACGGCCCGAGTGGCCGGGTCTGCGACGACTTGCTGAAACAGACTAAGAGCCGACAGGTACTCGCCCCGCGAATAGTAGTCCCTTCCCTGCTCGAGGAGCTTGAGCGAAGTGGAGTCGGTCTGGGCTTGAGCCAAGCTGGAACAGGCCAACAAGAGTGCTAGGAGAACGCTACGGATCATTATTCACCGCCTCAAAGACTTCAGTTGCCGAAGATACCCGGCCTGGTCGGGGGAATCGAAGAAGGCCGAACCCGTTACAAGAATATCGGCACCGGCCTTCACAATCTCAACGGCCGTCGTGGCGTTTACTCCGCCGTCGATGGAGATGCGAAACTTGTAGCCGCCTTGACTGCGGAGTTCTGCCAGACGAGCCAAACGCCCACTCGTCTCAGGAAGGTACTTCTGCCCACCAAAACCAGGGTTGATTCCCATGACAAGCACGAGATCCAAGTAGGGAAGCAGCGCGCTCAAGTGTTCTATCGGGGTCGAGGGAACCAGCGAGATACCCGCAAGCTTGCCGGCATCATGGATTCGTTGGACAAGTCGGTGATGATGTACGGCCGCTTCCCAATGAAACGTGACCGCGTCGGCGCCCGCCTGGATGTAGTTCTCGAGCAGGGCCTCGGGATGTTCCACCATCAGGTGGACGTCAAAGAACAAATCACTATGCTTGCGCATCGCCTGGATGAGTGGCGGACCAAAGGTCAGGTTGGGGACAAAATGGCCATCCATCACATCGAGGTGGATCCAAGACGCTCCAGCCGACTTGACCCGGGCCAACTCCTGAGCCAGGAACGCGAAGTCGGCCGACAGGAGCGAAGGCGCGGGGATAATCGAGTTTAGTTGTTCCATAACTCTATTTCTAACAAAAAAATGGGTCCCCCGTCCAGAATATTCGAAGAAAAACGCCTGAATTGACTTAAATCCCGTCTTGGGTATAATGAAAAGGAAACCCTGATGAAATCCGTTGCCGAAGATACCATCGCCAGTTCCGGTCAAAACCCGCTTTCGCGCCTCGACGACATCCTCCGGATTTCGTGCCTCAGCCTCCGATCAGGGAACTTTTCGGAAGCTGAAACAGTGGCTGAACAGGGTTTGGCCTTGGATTTCGAGGAGCCACGGGTCCTAGCCACGTTGAAGTGTGCAGTATTTTGGAAGGATCGGGCCACGCGTGTTGGCCTGATGACGGTTCCCGAGCAACGCGCCGACTATTTGTTGCGGGAATTGACAGGGTTTGAACGTCGATTCGTACCTCATCTGGATTGCCTGCTGGAAGAAGGGGTCGATGCAATCCGGCAATTCGTCTATCAACAGGCTGCCAGGTCCTTTCTCGAGCAGATCCCGTTCGAGGACGAGTCCAGAAAACCAGTGCTCTTGGTTAAGGCTGCCCGGGCCTTCAAGTGCAATGGTGACTTCGACAAGGCAATCGCCCACTTGGAAGAGGCACTTCAACTCCAAAAAGATGATTCTGCATCCTTGGCTGAGATGGGTGACTGTTTCGAGATGACCAACGAGACCCGGAAGGCCAAGCTCTTCTTCCGGGAAGCCTTCTATTTGGGTGCCCAGGCCATTGACTTGGAGTGTTTGCGTTCTGGAATGATCACAGAAGTCGTCGCCTCTCTGTCGAGTTGGGGCTACGGTCCCGAGGAACTGAAAGAATGGCTTCCGGTGCATGCCGTTATCAGGGGTGCCTTCAACGTCAAGCGGGAACTCAAACCCTTGGAACTTGGGCACCTGAAGCAGGCTATCAACACCCTGAAGAACGAAATCCAGCTGAAGTCTCCCCAGCGTTCTTTGCTGGTACCACGGTTGATCAACAAGTATTTCTGGCTGATCGACCACTACTTGAGCGTCAAGGAAGAGCGGAACAAGATTGAAGATGTTCTGCTCAATATCAAACTGCTTGACCCTCAAATCCATGAGCTGTACACCCACTAACCCAGGAGAAGAAGGATGTCCGAAGAATTGATCACGAAAATTGAGCAGATGCTGCATGAGGAAAAGTGGACGCGGACAGCGATCGGCGCTTACACGGTCACCCTCATCAAGGAACTGGACGCTCTCCTGACCCAAGTTGTGGATGCCAGCGCTCAGGAGGCAGTGCAGGAACTCTGCGAAGCCCACCTTGGAGAATCGAAAAACAGCATCGTCGCCCTCTATTTGTCGGGGATGCTGGCGTTGGAAAGGCAGATGCTGGACGATGCCCATCTCGTTAAGCTTGTGAACCTTTTCGCCCAGAACCTGAAGTGGCCCTTGGTAGAGCATATCTGCGATCAGATTCTGAAGTACGGCGAGAACAAGTTTGCTCTGCGCAGCCTGATCGACTGCTACAAGAATGAGAGCAATGAGACCAGCCTCCACGATATTGAAGAACGGCTGATCAAGGTCGATATTGAGGAAGCGGACATTGTTTTCAGTCTGGCTCAGCGCTTTGAGAAGGAAAAGAATCAGGCAAAGGCCGTGGAATACTACAAGAAAGGTATCCATCGCTTCATTTTCAAAAAGAACTTCAACCGCATCCGGGAAATCTGGCTCAAGCTGATTGAGTTTTGTCCGGACGAGACTGAGTACTTTGCTCAGGTAGAGCAGAAAGTCGCAAAGCTACTGGGAGCCGAGAAGGCCTGCCAACTGCTTGAGGACTTGTATCCACTGTTCCTTCAGAACAAGAAATATGACGACGCCATTCAAGCCCAGTTACGCATCAGTCTTTACGAGCCAAAATCGCCCCAAGTCCGCCGTGAGATTATCTCGTGCCTCAAGTTGAAGTTTGCCGCCAACTCAAAAACCGAAGAATACCTGAGACTTTCGAACATCGGTGACAGTTGGAAGAGCGTGGCCGATGCTCTCGAGGATTTCAAGAAGCAAATGGCCTACGAAAAGGGCAATTTTGTTTACCACAAGGCTTGGGGTGTTGGTCGCATCCGCGAGGTGCGAGACCAAGACTACCTGATCGACTTTGAAACCCAACGGAACCAGAGTATGGGTCAGAAGATGGCAGTCGAAGCGCTGACGAGTCTGGAACGGGATGACATCCGCGTTCTGGCCGCGACTACAAAGCGCGAGGAACTTGCCAAGAAGATCAAGACCAACCCGGACTGGGCGCTCAAGATCTTGATTCGGAGTTTCGGCAACAAGGCCGACATGAAAGTCATCAAGGCTGTACTGGTTCCCAAGGTGCTGGAAGAACGTGAATGGACGACTTGGAGCACCAACGCCCGTAACCTCATCAAGGAGAGTACGGACTACGCGCTGAGCCCTGACAAACAAGATGAGTTCATGGTGCGAACGCAGCCGATTACCAAAGAAGAGAAAATCTACAATAAGTTCAAAGCTGAAAAGGACTTCTTCAAACGTGTTGCGGTCCTGGAAGAGTTCCTAGTCCATGGAAACAAGGAATCAGACTACTTTGGCGAACTGTTTTCCAGTTTCAGCAGCTACCTGAAATCCAACAAGGTCAATGAAGAAGTTATCGCTTCTTTTCTGCTCATCCAGGAACACTCGAAGGCCTTTCCCTTCATCAATCCGGGTACCAACCGCACGTTCATCGACTACTTCAACCAGATCGAGGAGCTTGAGCCCCTCTACCGGTCGCTGAACAATGCGGAACTGCGCGGCATTTTCCTGCATCAGGTCAAGTTAACTGTCCCCAATTGGGATCAGGTGTTTGTAAGGCTGTTTCCTATCACCCCAACCATGAGGATCATCGAAAACCTCAAAGGCGCAGGCAAGTCGGATGTGGTGCACAAGTTGTTCGAAGATCTCATGGAAAAGCACAAGGATCTCAAAGAGCCCTTCTTTCATGCCGCCAAGATGGCCCTCGAAGGCAAGATTCCTTTCGGTGGCCGACTGACTGAGGAAAAGCTTATGATCACGCTTGTCCACGACTTGGACCTCACGTTCCGCGACATTCAGAACAAGAAAGACGTCACGGAAAACAAAAGGATCAACAAGCTCATCTTGGCGTTCCTCTTCAAGGACAAGGTGCTCGAAAAGTATCTGGAAGTCGCCGCCGAAGAGTCCGTTCGCCGCCTGTTCTCGCTGATTCAGGACGTACGCGACTTGAATGCGAACCTCAAGCAGGACGTGAAGGCCACCATTGCAGTCCGGTTTCCGAACTTGGTCGCCGCGGGTGAACCGCTTCCGATGGCAGTGTCCTCCCGCAAGGGCATCATGACCACGCTCAAGATGTTCAACTCGAAGACCAAGGAACGTCAGAACATCGTCGACATCGAAGTTCCGAAGAATTCCAAGGAAATCGGTGATGCCATGGCCTTGGGCGACCTTAAGGAAAATGCCGAGTACCATGCTGCGAAAGAGCGTCAGACCATGCTGAGCGCGACGCTTACAACGCTCAACAAGGAACTCGAATCAGCAACGGTCATCGAACCTTCCGAAGTTGATCTCAGCAAAGTTTCTTTCGGGACAACGGTGACGCTGGTCAGCAATCTTGATAAGAAAACGGAAACCTACACAATCCTGGGACCCTGGGAGTCGGATCCCGCGCATAACATTATCTCGTACCTGTCACCATTTGGCGATAAGCTGCTCGGGAGCAAGGTGGGTGAAGCCCTGAAGTTCACGATCAACGAGCGAAAGTGTGACTACGTGGTGAAGTCGGTGCTGGCAGCTAAGTTCTAGGTGACGCCGGCCTCCGGGCCGGCTAGTTCCTTGTCCAGGCGGTCAAGGGGTCGCTGTCCACGTTTTGAGGATGGCAGTCGCTTGAGCCTTGATGTTCACGTCGGGGTCCTTGACAGAAAGGTTTCGGACCACCGGCTCGTATTCCCGAAAATTGCCCGCGGCTATGGCCCTGAGAGCCAGAGAGCGGGATGTCACCGAGTCGTTGAGCAGAAGCACTCCAAAGAGCGTTCGGTAAGAATCGCGGGTGGGAAGCAAGGCTCCGGCGATCACCGGGGCCAATGCGCCGTTCTTAGCCTTGTTTTCTTCGTCCAACACCTTCTGAAGGGCTTCGCTTACCCCGGACCACTTTTTGTCGATGGCCTGGTTGAGCGCTTCTCGCCAAACCGAAAAATCCGTCTTTCGGTCCGACAGGAGGGCCAAGACCGGCGTCGCGCCACCATCGTAAGCAGCTAGGGCCCTCAGGCAGGCGGTACGAACCCGCGCTTCTGGGTCTTTCTTGACCCGGAAGAGAAGAATTTCCTGGAGTTCGGGAATCTTGAGGGTCGCAGCCGCGTCGGCTCCAGCCAAGCGCACATTGACCTGGGCGTCACGGAGGGCCTTGGTGAGGTCCGTGGCAAGTTCGAAGTGTCCGGGAAACGAGCCAAGAGTGCCGACTGCTGCGGCCCTCAGGTCGCTGTTGTCGGAATCCAAAGCCGTTTGAACCAAGTTCCAGGCCCGCGCATCCCCAATTTTGCCCAAAGCAGCCAAGATGGTTCCCTGAAGCAGGGGCTCGTTGTCACTTTCCTCGTATTCTTTGAGAAGCGGGTCTACCGCGTCCCTGGCCTTCATTTCCCCTAGGGCCCAGATGATATCTGGCTTAAAGTTCACGTCGGTCTCTGCATCTTTGTAGATCTTGAGTATTTCGCCGACCCGCCCGGTCGCTTCGATCTTTGCCAACGCACGAATGCTAGCCAGAGCCAAAGTCTTGTTCTTGTCCGTCATCAACTGGACGAAGACCGCTTCCGAGGCTTTCGACTTGATGCCCGTCAGGTAGGAAACCGCGGTCAGAAGAAAGCTGTTGGACTTCTTCTCTGGTTGGGAAAGCTCCTTGATGGCATCGTTTTCAAGATGATTGTCCTTGAGGTCGAGGAAATAGCCGAGTAGTAGTTCCTTGAGATCCGTGTTTCTGGCGGAGCGGAAGATCCCTGCCAATTCGTCCAGAAAGTCCCTGTTCTTTTCCTGCTGGAGGGTTCTGACGAGGTCGATAATTTCGGTTTCGATGCCGAACTTGAGCGTCTGCAGTCTCTCTTCTTTCGGGGTCAAATCTGTTGCAAAGAGCGGTACCGCCAACAGAACAGCAAGAAGCATCCGACTACGCTTCATGGGAAACCTCCGGTGTTTCCAGCCGCGGACGAAAGAGCCGCCACGGCTGGATGCCAACTGCGAGCAGTGACAGAAATACGATTACTAAGGCGGAAAGTCCCTCGGCGACGAGAAGGCCCGCTGCAGGCCAAGTCAGGCCAGCGACCCACCATTTTCCGGTCGTACCAAGAGCAACAAACCAAGCGAGAGTCACCGGCGTCAAGGCCAGCGCAACACGCAGCAGGAACCATCCCAACTCACCCAGTCGGCGCCAAGGCAAGGACTTCCAGGCCAAGACCAGCAAAGTCACAGCACCAACCAAGAAACCCGCGACGCTTCCCGCCGCAAGACCAAGGACGCCCAGCGGGGTCAACATCAAGGTCACTGAAACCAGGACGTCAGTGACGGCCCAGACAATGCTGACACGGAAAGGCGCCCGGAAGTCACCCTTTGCATAAAAGAAACGCTGGAGAAAATTGAAGACTCCAGACAAGAACAAGCCCCACGCCAACCACGAAAGAACGCGGGCGGCCAGTACGGTATTCTCGTAGGTGAAGGCACCCCGCTGAAGTGCCAAACCGATCAAGGGCTCAGCAAACAGAGAAAGAAGGAGGCCCGCTGGCAACAACAGGACCGCCTGGAGTTCGAGGCCCTGGACCATGGTCGCCGATGCGGCATCCCAATCTCGACCTGCCACCTGACGGCTCATCCGAGGGAAGTATACGGTGATCACCGAGGCCGACAGCACACCGGCCGGCAACTGCCAGAAGACGATGGCGTTGGCCAGTGACGAGACACTGCCCTCGGGTAAGGTAGTCGCCAGAGTCATGGATATCTGCTGGTTCAGCAAAGAGATCCCGCTAATCATAAGTGCAGGACCCCATTTACGCAGGGTTTCTCGCATTTCCGGGATCCAGAAACGAAGCAGGGGTTTCGCAGAGTAACCAAGCCGCCGCAGGGGAAACCACTGAAGCAATACCGGAAGCAGTCCTCCAACAAGCACACCCGGAATCTGGGCATAGACATCCATCGTCGGCGCCCAGAGCAGGAGCGAGGCGATGACGGCAACCGAGAAGAGGATGGGACTGATTGCCGGAATCGCGAACTTCTGGTGAGTGTTTTCAACACCCATCATCACCGCGCTCCAACTGACGGGAATGAGAAACACAATGAACCAACGGAACAGATCGATGGCGAGCGCCTGCTTTTCGGATACTCCGCCAAAGGGCGCCAGCACGGCAATTACCGCAGGAGCAAAAACGATACCGGCGACCACCAGCGGAAGCAGCACAACCAACTGGAGCATGAACAACGCCCGGACCAGCAGCCGTGCACGCGCCCCGGAAGCGTCAGCCTCAAGACTCCTGGAAAGAACCGGAATGAACGCTGTTGATAAAGCCCCTTCGGCGACCAGTTTTCGCAGGTTCATGGGGATGGTAAAGACAGCGTTCAGCACATCCGCCTTCCACCCCTGACCAAAGAAGGCACTGACCACAGCGCTTCTGGCAAAGCCAAGCAATCGGCTGGCAAAGGTGGCAACTCCGACAATGGCCGTATCAGACACGGGCGGCCTTCCTGCCAAAACGGTCAAGAAACTGAACTTGAAAGGCCAAAAAACGGTCTTCTCGAATTGCCGCCCGGATTTGCCCCAAGAAGTCATGGAGAAACTGAAGATTGTGTTCCGTGGCCAACATGGGTCCGAACATCTCATTGCACTTGAACATCTGTCGCAAATAGGCCCTGGAATAGCGCTGGCAGGCGCTACAGGGACAGTCCGTTTGAATCGGGGAAAAATCTTTCTCGAACCGGGCCTTCTTCAGGTCGATGACTCCGTCCGGGGTGAACACTGAACCGTTTCGTGCGATTCGGGTGGGGTACACGCAGTCGAAAAGGTCAATACCATGCTCAACGGCCTTCAGAATGTAGTCGGGTGTCCCGATGCCCATCACATAGCGAGGCTTTTCGATAGGCAATAAGGGAGAAAGGACGGCGAGCATGGCCTCATAGACCCCAAACTCCTCGCCGACCGAAAGGCCACCGATTGCCAGGCCCGGAGTGTCCAGTTCGAGGATCTCGTGGGCACTTTGCCTCCTGAGATCGTCAAAGAACTGACCCTGGATGATTCCGAACAGGCGGCCATCGTACGATTGTGCCCTTTGCTTCCAGCGCTCGACGCTTTTGCGCGCCCAACGCGTGGTGGTTTTCAAGGCCTCTTCGGCCTGACGTCGGGTCGATTCGGGCCCGGTGCAAACATCGAGCGGCATCAAGATGTCGCTGCCGAACCCTTCTTGGAGTTCCACGACTGCTTCGGGAGTCAAGACATGGTAGCTGCCATCGATGTGGGAACGAAACTTCACTCCGTCCTCGAGGATCTTTCGGAACGGTGCGAGCGAAAAAACCTGGTAGCCGCCAGAGTCGGTCAGGATGTTGTGCCCCCACCCGCTGAACCGATGCAACCCGCCGGCCGCGCGAATCACGTCGATACCGGGCCTCAAATAGAGATGATAGGTATTGGCAAGGATCAGCCGGGTTCCCATGGCCTCAACCTTGGCATGCTCTATGGCCTTTACGCTGGCGTTTGTACCTACCGGCATGAAAGAAGGAAGCTCAACGGTTCCATGAGGAAGTAGCATCGTCCCGGTGCGGGCGCGCGTTGTGGCATCTTGGTGGTCGATCGCAATCATGGAAGCTCCTAAGTCCGGGCCCGCAGGAACAGAATCGCCCCCACAAAAGCACCTGCCATCACACCGATCGAAGCACCGGCCCAAGGCGGAAGGAAGCCCGTTTTTGCCAGCAATCCGGCGACCATCTGCAGGACAATGAATCCGGCGGAAACCAGCAAGCTGGTCAGCAGGCTCATGAGCAGAATGTTCTTGCGGAACCGGCCACCGACAGCAGCCGAGATCCAGATTACCACAAAGGGTGAGAAAGAAAAACTGATGCGTTGAAGGGTATCAGTTTCGGCGTCTTGCGAGGGCAATCCCCCCGCCTTCAACGTCGCCACGTAGGTTCTTGCCTGGTCGAAGGTTAGCTCGTTGACCGCAACGGTCTTGCGCTGAAATCGTTGCGGTGGATCGTTCAGTGTGGGGTCCGACCAAGTTTCCTCATATTTGTAGCCGATCTGGCCGGATACATCCCTGGTATAGAACTTCACCTTGTGAAACAACCAGCTTTGCCCCTTCCAGTCGGCCCACTCGGCGTCAATTCTTTGCGAAAAGACGCTATCCTCGGATTTGAACACCAAAATGACACCGGTTAGCGTCTTCGAAGGATCGTTGTAGGTCGCAGCCGTGTAAACCATGGTGCCCTTGCGGGACAGCAGGGCCACGTTTGTGCTGCTGAGGCTCGACTGGCCATTGAGTGTGCGAGTGAGCTCAGCGCGAGTCTTCTCGGTTGGGATAACCCCCCGGTCGTTCCAAAAGAAAAGCAGCAGACTCGCCAAGGCACCCACGAAAAACAGCGGAAACACAAAACGCCGCAAGGACACACCCGAGCCCAGGATCACCACCAGTTCGTTGTGCCCATACAAGGTGCCCAAAACAAAAGAGACCGAGAACAAGAGGGCTGGCGATAGGGCCCAAGAGAGCGCCTGGGGAACGTAGAGCGCTGAAAGTGACAGGATCTGGAGGAACGGGACCCCGGCAGGCATCAGGCGCGAGACGTTCATCAGCAGGTCGGTCAACACCAAACTCAGGACAAAAAAGACAAGGGCAACCGCCAGCATGAGCAGAAATTGTGAAAGGAGGTAGCGGCCAAGAATCCTCATCGGCGCATCCGGACAAAGACGGGTATCGAGAGAACCAGGATGAGGATATTCGGGAGGAACATCGCGATCTCGGGGGTCCAGCGCCATTCCATGCTGAGGGTGCGCGCACCGAGAAGACTTCCCCAATACAGCACGGCTGTCAGCAATCCAATGCCGATGATCCCGGTCATGCCACGCCGATTCTGCAGTACGGCCAGGGGAAAGGCCAAGAAAACAAAACAGATGCAGGCCAAAGGAATGGAGTACTTCTGATAAAGTTCGGTCTTCCAACTTTGGAGCTGACGGTCGGTCGGGTCGCGCCGGTCGAGCTCGGTCAGGCGGCTTGCCAGGTCAACCAAGGTTTGTCGGAGAGCTTCGTCCGTGCCCAACGAGTTCCAATACCCTGCCGTCAGACGGTTCCTGAGAACTTCACGGCCGCGCGCAAGTTCGTCCAGCTGCGCTTGAAAGTCTTTCTCCTTGAGTTGAATCTGGCGCGAAAGCTCGTACGAGGGCATTTCGCGCGGCCCCAGTGACTGGATCGAGGGGGCAAGATCCTTGAGGACGATGTTGTATTCCAAGGTTTTTGCACGGAAGGAGTCATACACGCCCGTCCGGCGGCTATCGGGTGTAACCCCTGTAACGTCTTCCAGGTGCAAAGTGATGACTCCCGGAAGTGCCGGATTCTCGGTCAAGCGGGCCGTCTTGGCGGTCAGAAGTCGGCTGTCATCCCGGGAGGTCTTGTCAAGCACGCTGACGCCTCGGAAGGTCTTGCCATCGACGGCTCCCGTTACGATGAGCAGATTCTTATAGAACTTAACACTGTAGGCTCCCAGTTCCAGCTCTGGCGTCGAAAGAAGAAGATTCCGATAGACCTTGCCAAAGTTCACCGTGCCGGCGGGGAGTAGAACATCGTTGGCAAAGAATGACCCGGCAGCGAACAAACCTCCGAGCAGGAGGGCAGGAAGAAACAGCGTCCGGTGGGGAATCCCGCTCGCCTGAGAAGCGAGGATTTCCCGGTCACCTGCGAGCCGGCCGATTGACAGCAGGATGCCCAGCAAGGAAGCAAACGGGGCCGTCAGTGCCAAGATGGCTGGTAACGAGTACGTCAGCAGGAGAAGGACTTCTTCGGCCGGTGCCTTTCTTTTGAGAAGTTCCTCAGCCAAGAGCAGGATCTGGTTCAAGAAGAAAATGAAGAAGAAGAAGAGAAAACTGACGGCGAAAGCCAGCAGGATTTCCCTAGCGATATACCATCGGATCGTCATCTTCACTCCAAACTCCTACACTTTGCCCTGTTGTTCCCCAGTACAGCCTGCCAGCTCGGCTGACCAGTGCCGAAATCCCCGCATCCGGAATGCCATCGGCGATCCCCAGATGTTGCAAAGGAAACCGTTGGCCATGCCAGAGTCCTTCATCCAAAGTTCCCCACCACGGATCGGTGCCGTTCCAGTCGATTGCAGTGACGAACTCCCGACCGCCGGAAACCAAGTTCCAACCCCGACCATCGAACAGCCAGAGTCCCTGGCCCCACGAACCCACCGCCCACAACGACGTGCGTTTGCCATCGCCGGGTGCGAGCATGGCGCTCACGTTGGTGGGCCCACCGGAGACTGGCGACCAGAGGTCCTTCTGCCAGTGCCAAAGTCCGTTGTCTCTGGAACCCACCCAAAGGCCGCCCTGACCATCGGACACCACCGCATTGACAAACTGCGGCGCGTTGGAGCCAACGACTGCCTGCCATTGACCAGCGGTCCAAGACCAGAGCCCCTGCCCCAGGTGCGCGACCCAGAACTTCTCATCCTCTTCGACCCAAACATCTTGGATACGAAGTCCAGGCCAGTCGGGCGGGTACGGAAACTCCTTCCAGCCCAAAGTCACCTTACTGTAGCGCGAGAATGACTTCTCTTTAAAGACGTAAACGAAAAATCGGCTGACCCTGACAAGCCTAACCGGGGCGATCTGTGACTTTGGCTTGTCGAGAACCAGCCATTCGCCTGTCGCCAACGACCTTCGGACGAGGCCGCCGTTCCACGTTCCAAGCCACAGATCGTCTTGGTCGAGCGCCAAGGTTGAGACAAAAGGATCAACGCCCTGTGGACGGAGGTCGATCTGCCCGAGAAACAACGATTGCCGCAACAATGCGGCTCGCGACTGATCACCTTGCAAAGGGAGATACACCGGCCTCAATTGCCGCCAGGCTTCCTTCGCTTCAACCGCGTTTTTTTGGATCATGGCGAGATCCCAGATCTCATCGAGAGCAAGGAAGTCACACTTTACCAGAATCTGGGCACGAGCACGCCAAAACCGCGCGCTGTCCCACAGTCCTGAGTCCGTGTGGGCCCGTTCCAAGTAGAAGGCGGCCCAGAACTTTTCCAGGGCATCAGTCGACTGCTCGTAACGGGCTTGCAGGGGAAAGATCCGCCGGGATAACGGCAGGTCGGCGCGGAACAGCGCCCTCCAAAAATCTCTTTCCGTCGTCCAAAAATGGCCGCTGACTCCAGTCCGTTCAGGCCAGCCAGGTACAGTGACCCAACCAAACGACAACCCCTCGGGATCGAAGGCAGGGGGGATCCACGCTTGAGTCACCGGCGCCCGCAAGACCAAGGCCGGCGGCGACTCATGGGGAGGCGGCGCTTTCTCGGCGACGATAGCCTCAGGCACCGTCTCCGGGGGGGGCGCTTCCACCTCTGGCAGACGTGGAAGCACCGGTGGCAAAGAAGGCTGAGGAGTCGTGCATGCGGCGAGCAGGCCCGCAGCCAGAATCCAAACCCGGATCAGCGGCGCCAAAATGTTTCCAGGGCTTTCGACGAACGAAGCCGAGTCTTCCCCCAGATTTCGAGGCTGCAAGGGCCACGAACCATGTCTAGGACTCGAGAATGCTCCTCTCGCGTCACAGGAACTTCGAGGTTTACCAGCAGCGTATCGAGCGATTCACGCACGTCAAAGGAACGATGAAAGTGCCACAGTCGCCCTACCCGGTTCTCCATCTTCTCTGAACCGAGAATCAGCCCACCAAGTAAAGCCAGACGCGCGTCTTCCCATTCCGTCTCGGTTGGCGGTTCAGTCTGCAGCCTCAGGATCTCCTCCCTGAGGACCTCTGCAATCGCGCGGCCGTGTTCGGGTGCAGCGGTGGCGAAAAACTGAAGGCCCCACTCCGTTTCGGTGTCGAAAACTTGCGACGTGACGCTGTAACAAAGGCCACGAGACTCACGGAGACTTTGAAAAAGCCGGGAACTCATGGTCTCGCCCCAAAGCATCGAAAAAAACTGCCAAACCGTCGCCTCCCGTACGGTAGAAGGCTTTCCGAAATGCCAACCGCCCAAGACTTGCACCATCTGAAAGTCTGCGGGTACCACCCGGCAGACGGGCGCTGTCCTGAAGGACGCGAGATGGAAGTTTGTCGCAGTCCCCAGTGCAACTCCGCCCAGGTGAAACCCCAAGTCGTTTGACAGGCTAACCTCATCCAGATTTCCGCAGGCGACGACGGTGAGCGAAGGAAGCACGAGGTGCGCCGAGTGCCACGAGCGAACGTCCCCGGCGGTCAGTAGCGCAAGACTCTTCTCGGTGCCTGCGACGGGGCGAGACCAGTCCCCGCGCGAAAGCAGGCTTAGAAAGGACTCGTAAGCCATCTCCTCAGGATCTTCCAGAGTTGCCAGAATTTCGTTTCGGATCACCTCTCGCTCGCGTTCAAGTTCCTCCACTGGAAAGTTCGGGTGAAAGCAGAGCTGAACAAGCACCTCGACGGCCGTTCGCCAGTGTTCGGCGGGCACGGTGCAGGTGAAAGCAATTTCTTCGCGATCAGTCCAGGCATTCAGATCACCACCGACCCTGTCGACTTTTCTGGCCAAGTCCGACGCTGAATACGCAAGAGTCCCCTTGAAGACCATGTGCTCCACAAGGTGTGCCAACCCGGCCTTGCCGGGAGGATCGGTACGCGACCCCGAGGGAAAAAAAAATCCCAGGGAAAACGCCTTGCTGGACAAGACTTTTTCCCACAGGATTCGTGAACCGCAGGGCAGCGCGCCGGATCCGAAGAGATCCGCCATGCTGATTCCTTTTCTAGACGTCGACGATGCTGAGGTTGAGCCGACCCATCTTGTCGAGCTCGACAAGGCGTACTTTCACGGTCTGGCCCTCTTTGAGGATGTCGCTCACCGAGTTGACCCGTTCTTTCGACATCTTCGAGATGTGGCAAAGGCCTTCTTTGCCGGGCAGGATTTCGATGAACGCACCAAAGTCCATCAGGCGTTTGACCGTTCCGGTGTAAACCCGCCCAACTTCGGGGTCCTGCACCATACCACGGATCTTGGCTTCGGCGATCTCTGCGTTTTCGGCCTTTTTGCTGTAGATGGTGACGGTACCGTCGTTGTCGATGTTGATCTTTGCGCCGGTTTCCTCGCTGATGCCTTTGATGTTTTTTCCGCCGGGCCCGATGATCAGTCCAATCTTGTCAGGATCGACCTTCAACGTCAGGATCCGGGGGGCAAAAGAAGAAATCTGAGGTTTGGGAGTCGCCAAAACCTTGTTCATGATGCCCAGGATATGCATTCGGCCTTCTTTGGCTTGGCTCAGGGCTGTTGTCATGATCTCGCGGGTCACGTTGGACACCTTGATGTCCATCTGGAACCCGGTGATTCCCTTTTCCGTGCCAGCGACTTTGAAGTCCATGTCGCCCAGATGATCTTCCTCACCCAAAATGTCGGAAAGCACCTTGAACCGCTTGCCATCGGTGACCAAGCCCATCGCAATGCCTGCGACGGGACGCTTCATCGGTACCCCGGCCGCCAAAAGACTCAGCGAACCGCCGCAAACCGAAGCCATCGACGACGAGCCATTCGACTCAAGAACTTCAGAAACGACACGAACGGTATACGGGAAACTCGCGTAGTCGGGCAGAACGTTCTGAAGAGAACGCTGGGCCAAGTGTCCGTGGCCGATTTCGCGGCGGCCCGTCGACAAGCGGCCCGTTTCACCCACCGAGAACGGGGGGAAGTTGTAATGCAGCATGAAGGTAGCGCGCTTGTCGCCATCGATGGTGTCCATGATCTGCTCGTCGAACACCGTACCGAGGGTCGATACAGCCAGAGCCTGGGTTTCACCGCGGGTGAACAGGGCCGAACCGTGGGTACGCGGCAGGAGGTCGATTTCACACGCGATGGGACGGATCTCGCTGGTGTTGCGACCATCACAGCGAAGATTCTTCGCGAGAATGCTCTCGCGAAGGATGTCGCGTTCCATGTCGTCGATGAGGGCGCTGATCAGGCCCGTTTCGCCTTCCGGGACCGAAGCGTCGAACTGGGCGTGCACTTCCTTGGCGACGGCCTTGATGGCGGCCACGCGCTCGAACTTGCCCTTGACGAAGCAGGCGGTTTCCATCTTGGCGGTGGCCCACTTTTCGATCTCGGGCTTGTTGGCCAGAGTCTTTTCGGCAAAGTTGGGCATGGGCAGCTTGGCCTTGCCGCAAAGCTTCACCAGTTCGTGCTGGATAGCGCAGAGCTGCTTGATGTAGCCCTCGGCCATTTCGATGGCGGCGAGCAGCATTTCCTCGGGAACTTCCTTGGCTCCGCCTTCCACCATCGTGATCCCAGCTTCGGTGCCGGCAACGACGATTTCGCACTCCGACGCTTCGATCTCCTCAAAGGTCGGGTTGACGATGAGTTCACCCTTGACGCTGGCAATACGCACTGCCGCCACGGGGCCTTCAAACGGAATGTCGGAAATCGCGACTGCCGCAAAAGCGGCAATCATTCCCACCACGTCAGGAGGATTGATCTGGTCGGCCGAGATAGTGGTCGGCACCACTTGGATCTCACGGGCAAACTTCTTGTCGAACAAGGGCCTCATCGGGCGGTCGATCAGACGGGAGACCAGAATCTCCTTGTCGCGGGGACGGGCTTCGCGCTTGAGAAAGCCACCGGGAATCTTTCCGGCAGCGTAGTACTTCTCGTTGTATTCCACGGAGAGAGGAACGAAATCCAACCCTTCCGTCGGGCTCGAAGCACAGCAGACCGTGGCCAAGACAACCGAACCGCCGTAGGTGGCGTAAATCGCGCCGTTGGCTTGTTTGGCCATCTTTCCTGTTTCCAGGATGAGTTCTTCTTTGCCCAGTTTCAGGCGTACTTGATGCATGGGTTTTCCTTTACTTTCTCAGGCCCAGTTTCTCGATCAGGGCGCGGTAGCCAGCCAAGTTGGTGGTCTGCAAGTAGCGGAGCAACCGGCGGCGCTGGCCGACGAGCTGAAGCAACCCTCGACGACTATTGTGGTCCTTCTTCGAAATCTTGAAGTGCTCGGTCAGATACTGGATCCGTGCAGTGATCAGCGCGATTTGGACTTCGGTCGAACCGGTGTTGGCGGCGGCGCCGCCGAAATCGGCGACAATTTTCGCCTTTTCTTCTTTACTAAGTGCCATTCTGTACTCCTTGTACAAAAACAATGTGCTCCAAACGTTCTCCCGGGGGAGACTCCCAGGTCAGGTCAGTTTCATTGACCGTCAAAAGCGTCGTTCGATCGTTGAGCCGACACTGGTAGAGACCGTTGGCCGGAACCAAGGTCTCGAACTCGTTCTTCGGGGCCCGCAAAAGGGTACCCAAACGTCGGTGGCTGGTCACCGGCAGATCATATTCCCGGCCGAGCAACTGGTTGGCCAAGAAAATATCGCCACTTGCCAGCGCCCTCCGAATGCGAGAACTGCTCACGGCCTCTCCGGCAACGACAAACGGTGGAACCACCGTCAGTCGGGTCTGAGGGTCCGCCAGCCAACCGAGATCCGAAGCCGTTGTCCCAGAACCACTCCCAAAGGAAAAGTTCCAGCCCAGAACCAGCTTGCTGAACACGATAGACTTCTTCAGGACAAGGAAAAAATCCCTCCCGGCCATCTTACCGAAATCCGCTGAAAAGTCAATTGCGACAACGACTTCGACACCGAGTGCCTCAAGGGTGGCCAGCTTTCTTTCCCAGGTCATGAGATCGCCTGGATACTGGAGTTGGAGCACTTTCTTGGGGCTGGTCCGGAAGGTGATGACAAGAGGTCTTGCGTCCGGATACAGCGGGTTGTCGCGCACCTGCAACAAGTCCACCAGCGACCGGTGACCGAGGTGCAGACCATCGAAGACCCCGATCGTCGCGTTCCACGCCCCCGCCAGAACGTCGGTTCGACCAGTCAGCAGGTCCTGCCATTCGAGAACTCTCACGGGAGCGCCGCCTGAACGAAAACATAGGACCAACGCCCCGCGCGACGTTCCACCACGGCACCCAAACGACCGGCCGAGTCCACCAAGGCCGCTCTCTCCTGCGGTAGGTCCATCAGTTCTGAGGACTGCCTCAACGGATCAAGACCTCTGCTGACTCCGTCCAGGTCGCGAACTTCCAGCAACGGAATATCGAGAATCTTCAGGGTTTCGTGCTCGTCCATAAAAACCTGCGGTTGCTCGGGCAAGGAGAAGGGACCAACACGATGGCGGATCAACCGGCTCACGAAGGCACCGCATCCCGCCAATCTACCCCAGTCCCTCGCCAACGAACGGATGTAGGTACCCTTAGAGCAATGCACCCGAAGCGTCAGCACGGGGTTGGCCCAGCGAACGACGTCGAGTTCGTGCACAGTGATCGCTCGAGGGGGAATTTCCGGGCTCTCGCCGTCGCGAACTCTCTGGTAGGCGCGTTTTCCGTCGATGTGGACCGCGCTATATTGAGGAGGCACCTGATTCAACACACCCCGGAACTGGTTAGCATACGAAAGAAGCGATTCCAAGGGTGGAACAGGCCCTTCTGAGACCGTCGTGCCTTCGGGATCCAGGGTTGTTGTTTCCCTGCCGAAGGTAAAATCCGCCTCGTAGACTTTGTCAAAATCGGTGAAGAACGGTGTGAACTTGGTGAACTTCCCCGTCAAGACAACCAAAAGTCCCTGGGCGAACTGGTCCAAGGTCCCGGTGTGACCCAAGACCGTTCCATATTCCCGTTTCAGGGGATAGAGCGCCTGAAACGAAGTGACTCCGGGCCGCTTGTTCAGCAGGATCATCCCGTTGGGAGTCGGCCTCTTGTCAGGAACGGTTGGCCTCATCGATCAGTCGGTTGAGCTCCATCGACTTTTGAATGGAGTCATCGACAAAGAAGGCCAGTCGAGGCGTCGACCGCATGGCGAGCTTTTTGCCCAGGGTGCCTTGGATGAACCCCGACGCATGATTCAAGGCCTCCACGGCCTTCTCGACCGTGGAATCCTTTTGGAACGAACTGACATACACTTTGGCCTGACTGAGGTCGTTGCTGACTTTGACCAGGTTGATGGAAAGAAATGTGCTCACCCGGGGGTCTTTGATCTCCTGAGTCAGAATCATCTGGCTCAGAATCCCCTGGATGAGACTTTCCACTTTCTTTGTGCGAACCTCTTTCATCCGTTACCTGGCGTCGGCCGACTTGGACTCCGCAGGCTTCTTCTTTGCCTCAGCAGCCAGAGTCTCGGCAATGGTAGGGCCAAGCTTCTTCGCAATCTTGGTCTGCTCCACAACTTCAAAAATGTCCCCCACCCGCACATCGGTGTAATTGTCGACACTGACACCACACTCGAAGCCTTCCACGACTTCCTTGGCATCATCCTTGAACCTTCGGAGCGAGGCCACCTTTCCGGTGTAAATCTGAACGCTGTCACGCAGAACGTTGACAATCGACGTTCGCTTGATCTTACCAGAGGTGACCATACAACCGGCAACCAGACCGATCTTGGGCACCTTGATCGTATCGCGGACTTCGACTTGACCGATGACTTCTTCCTTGACTTCGGGAGCCAACATCCCTTCCATGGCGCTGCGAATGTCTTCCACGCAGTCATAGATGATGTTGTACTTGCGGATCTCAACCTTTTCGCGTTCCGAGAGTTGCAAGGCCTTGGGCGTCGGGCGGACGTGGAAGCCGATGATGATGGCCTGAGAGGCCATCGCCAGCGTCACGTCGTGTTCGATGATGGCACCAGCCGAAGCATGGATCACGTTCACGCGGATCTCCATGGTCGACAGCTTCTCGAGGGCGGCCTGCAGGGCCTCCACCGAACCGTGCACGTCACCCTTGATGATGACCTTGATTTCCTGCACCTCACCGGCCTTGATGGTCGTATAGAGGTTGGCCAAAGTGACCTTCTTGACGTTGCGTGCTTCTTCAAACTTGCTGAGGTCCTGACGTTTCTCGCTGATTTCACGCGAGGTTCGCTCATCTTCGGTGACGTTGAACGGATCGCCTGCGCCCGGAATACCGTTGAAGCCGAGAATCTCAACCGGCATCGAGGGCCCGGCTTCCTTGACCGGCTTGCCGCGGTCGTCAAACATGGCCCTTACCTTGCCAGGGAACACGCCACCGACAAAATAGTCACCAACCTTGAGTACACCTTTCTGCACCAGCACCGAGGCCACTACGCCGCGGCCCTGATCGATCTTCGACTCGATCACCTTGCCCTCTGCCCGGCGTTTGCGGCTGGCTGTCAGTTCCATGACTTCTGCCTGAAGCAAGATCGCGTCGAGGAGTTCATCCAGACCGAGGCGTTTGAGCGCCGAAATCTGGCAGTACATGGTCGAACCACCCCAAGCTTCGGGAATCAGTCCGTAGTCAGAAAGCTGCTGCATCACCTTGTCGGGATTCGCCTCGGGAAGGTCGACCTTGTTGATCGCGACGATGATGGGAACCTTGGCGTCTTTGGCGTGATTGATGGCTTCAACCGTTTGAGGCATCACGCCGTCGTTAGCTGCGACGACCAGAACGACGATATCCGTGATCTGAGCACCGCGCGCTCTCATCAGAGTAAACGCTTCGTGACCAGGGGTATCCAAGAAGGTGACTTCTCCCTTCTCGTGCGAAACCCGGTAGGCACCGATGTGTTGGGTGATTCCGCCGTGCTCGCCTCCCGCCACGTTCGTAGTGCGGATGGAGTCGAGGAGTTTCGTCTTCCCGTGGTCGACGTGGCCCATGATGGTCACGATGGGCGGACGGTGAACAAGGTCTTCGGCATCGTCAGTTTCGGTCTCGATAACGGTTTCATCGTACAACGAAACGATCTTGACCTCGGTTCCGTACTCCGAGGCGAGAATCTGGGCCGTCTCGGCATCGATCTGCTCGTTGATCGTCACCATCATTCCCATGGCCATGAGTTTACCGATCAGAGTCGAGGCTTTGAGGTTCATCTTTCGGGCCAATTCGGCAACCGTGATGACTTCCATGATCTCGACTTCTTTGGGAACAGGATTCGCCTTGGCCTGTTGCTTCTTCATGAACTGGTAGGCTTTGTCGAGCTGCTCTTTCTCTTTGTCGCGAATGTAGTTCTTTTCTTTCTTGGAGCGGAATTTCTTCGGCTGGCTACCCTTGGTCAGATCGACCGGAGGAGGAGTTCCCGGACCGCCGGGACGCGGGCCGTAGCCGGGACCGCCGGGACGCGGACCATAGCCGGGACCACCAGGACGCGGACCATAGCCGGGACCACCTGGACGGGGGCCGAAACCGGGACCGCCGGGACGCGGACCATAGCCAGGACCACCCTGACCCTGAGGACGAGGACCGTAATTGTTTCCTTGGTAGCCCTGACCTGGAGGCCGGTCACCATAGGGTCGAGGAGGACCGCCTGGAGCTCCGGGACCCTGAGGACGGGGACCATAATTATTGCCTTGGTAGCCTTGACCCGGTGGCCGATCGCCAGGACCGGAACCCCAGCGGTTGGGAGGACGGTCGCCGTAAGGACGAGGTGCACCCGGTGCGCCTTGTCCTTGACCTTGAGGCCGGTCACCCCAGCGGGGGGGAGGTCGGTCCCCGGGGTTGCCACCGGGACCGATGGGGCTGGGACCCTGGGGACGAGGCTCGCCCCACCGGTTGGCGGGCCGGTCGCCATAAGGAGGCCGGGGGCCCTGTTCGCGGGGTGGACGTCCACTCTCTATCCTGAGCCCTTCGGGCTTGGGGCGATTGACGTCGGGCTGTACGTGACGCATTTCCTGAGGACGCTTGGCGGCGAACTCAGCGACCTTCTGCGCCGTCAGTCGGGACTCGGGCGACACGAGACGGTCACCTGGTTTGACGGCGGGAGCTGACGAAGGCTCCTTGGCCGTGGGAATTGCGGGAACCGAGGGAGCCGCAGCGGCGGGGGAAGCTTCGTCGCGATGGACGGCAACCACTTTCTTGACCACCGTCTTCTTCTTGACGACGACGACGGCCTTGCGCTTTTCGCTGTCCGAAACCGCTTCGGGAGCCGCAGCAGATACGGAAGGCTTTTCGTGCTTAATGAGAGTGGCCTTGGGCTTCTTGTTTTCCAATTCGTCAGACATAATCTGTTATTTTTCCTCGGTTTCCTCTTCCTCAATCTCAAAACTCAAGCCGACTTTGCAGTTGGGACACTGGGTCATGTTGATCTGGACGGGGTGCCCACATTCGGGGCATTCGAACTCTTCCTCGTATTCTACCGCATCTTCGTTTGAATAATCAATGGACGGGTCCGCAGCCTCTTCCTCAACAACCTCGACATTTTCCTCGATCGCCTTCATCAGGTTGTCCACATCAGAGGCGGTGATCCCATCGATTTTGCCAAGGTCTTCCCTGCTCAAATTGACCAGCGACTCGATCAGGATAATGCCATGCTCACCGAGAATCCCGACCACACGCTCTGACACTCCTTCCAGCTCGGAAATGCTGGTGATGACAGAACCGTCGCCCTCGTCTTCGTCGCGGAACAAGCCGTGGGCCGCTTCGCGGGCGCCCCGGTTGATATCCATTTCCTCAAACTGCTCCAAAGTCTTGACGTCAATGCTCCAATCGCAAAGTCGGTTCGCCAGCTTGACGTTCAGTCCCTGTTTACCGATAGCGAGCGACAACTGACTCTCTGGCACCACAGCCAAGGCCTGCTTGCGCGCCTCATCCAGAATGACAATCTGGCTGACTTCGGCCGGCGAAAGCGCATTGCGAATGAAGGTTTTGGGGTCCGGATCGTACTTGAGCACGTCGATGCGCTCGCCTTCGAGTTCCTTCATCACGGCTTGGATACGAACCCCGCGCAGGCCGACGCAAGCCCCGATCGGATCGACCTCCTCCTTGACGGAGCGGACCGCGATCTTTGTGCGGTAGCCCGCCTCACGGACAATCTTGTGAATCAAAATGGTCTTTTCGTAGATTTCAGGAACTTCTAGTTCAAAAAGTTTCTCGACGAACTTCGGGTCGCGGCGTGTGAGCACCACCTGAAGTCCACCCGGGGTTTTGCGCACCTCGCTGATCATGCTCTTGATTCGGCTTCCGGGCGCATAGGTTTCGCGAGGAGACTGATTTTTTCGAGGCAGAATCCCTTCGGTGCGGCCCAAGTCAACGTAGATATTGCCGTTGCGCTCGCGTTGGTAGTACCCGATGATGACTTCGTTTTCTTTGCCGGAATACTCGGAGAACAGTGTGTCTTTTTGAATGTCGCGCAGGTACTGTTTGGCTTTCTGTTTGGCGGTGTGCACCGAAGAACGGTCAAACTCCTTGGGGTCGATTTCCAGCAGGATTTCGTCGCCCACGCTGGCCTCTTCATTCAAGGCCTTGGCGTCTTTGAGTTCGATCTCGCCGACCGGGTCGTAGAGGTCGTCGTCATCGACGATGACCTTCTTGGCGGAAATGGACACGTTGTTGCCGTCTTCACCGAACTTGATGACGGCATTGTCACTGGTACCGAACGTCTTCTTGTACGCGGCGAGAAGGAACTCCTCGACGACTTTTTGGACCAGTTCGCTTGAGATCCCCTTGTCCTGGGTAATTTGCCGGATGGAATCAGAAAATTCAGAGTTCACGTGGGCCCCTTCCTTACGAGATGTCGTTCAGTTTTGCTTTGTGGATTTCGGCCTTGAGAACCGTTTTCGGTCCGGCCGCAGTCTGGAACACCAGACTGTCGGTGGTGACGCTGTCCCACGAACCGGTTTCCCAGTCCTTGCCCCCCGCCAGATAGAGCTTAGCCTTCTTCCCACTGTATAAGTCCAGTTCGCGCAGGTACTTAAGATTCCGATCCAGACCAGGCGACCCAACCTCTACCGAAAGGTCTTCCGTTCCCAGAAGCGTCACCAGCCGGGGGATCAGCATTCGGTGGGCCTTGGAACACTCGTCGATACCCAGCCCGTTGGCTGAGTGCAACACGATCTGCACCTGAGCCGTGCCATTCTTGGTCCTGTGCGAGAGTTCGACAAGATTGAGTCCCAAAGTCTTAATAAATGCATCAAGGTCACGGAAAACCGGATCCTCGGGGTCAGCCATCAGCATGGGTTCACCATAAAAAAAAGAGCCGTTTCCGACTCTTTTGATAGTAGAGATCTAAACTAAGCTGAGCATACCCATCACCACCATGCCTGTCAAGTTGCCCGGAAAGCCACAATTCGTTCAGTGGAGGCACAGGCATAGCACGCGGACCTCGAGGACACCTGCCGCAAGGAGTTCCTTCGCGCAGGCTTCGACGGTCGATCCGGTGGTGACGACGTCGTCGAGCAGCCAGATCAAAGGCAGGCCTGCAAGACGACGGTGCGAGCCGTAGCGCAGGACAAAGGACTTAGAGGCATTTTCGATGCGCTGGGCACGCCCCAGCGATTTTTGGCTTGCCGTCGGACGGCGCCGCAGAACGTTGAGCACGGGAAGCTTGGTCTGCCGTGACAAGGCCCGAGCCCACGAACCGACCGGGTCCCATCCCCTTTCGCGGTAATGCTGAGGGTGAAAAGGAACTGGAACCAAGGGAGCCTCCAAGTCCACCAGCGACGCAGCCAGCCGAGCCCACCAGGAAGCCAGCGCTGTGCGACCCCGGCCCTTGTACGCACGGAGCAACTCTCCTGCGGCACTTTGATAAGGAACCAGGCCGTCCAGAGTCTGAAACGACCAGTTCCGGCGGGCGCAGTCGGCACAGAGCTCCAGTTCGCCCAGAAGGATTTGTCGACATAGGCGGCAGTTGCCCGCCGGCGGCTGGGGCTCACCAGAGAAGAAACGTGCCCAACACGACCGGCACAGGCCGCCTGTTTCATCGAAACCAGCCTCGGGGACGCCATCGCAGACAGGGCAACGAAGGGACGATAGAAGTTTCATGCCTTCCCAGACGGGATCCGGAAGGATCCTGCTTCAGGAAAACGCGGTTTCGCGCAATTGAGCCAGAAAAGTCAGCGCCTGAAGCGGCGTCAAGTTGTCGGGATCGAGCTCTCGAAGGCGGTCGCGGACCGCATCGGGTTGAGGTTCGGCAGCAAACAGGTCCAGCTGGACGCGTCGAGCGGTTTGGGAGCCCGGTAGTCCTTGTTCGGGTGGCAAGGACTCCAGGATGGCCGTCGCCCGATCGACAACACTGCCGGGAACACCAGCCAAGCGGGCCACGTGCAAACCATAGGAGTTGTCTGAGGCCCCGGCGACGACCTTTCGGAGGAAGACGACTTCGCGACCATCGTCCTCTACCGCCATGGAGAAATTGGAAAGAGCCGGATGACGCAACGCCGTGAGTTCGTGGAAGTGAGTGGCGAAAAGAGTCTTGGCACGGACGGTCTCAAGCAGGTATTCACAGATGGCCCAAGCGAGCGAAAAACCATCGCGTGTGCCTGTTCCGCGCCCAACCTCGTCCATGATGACCAGACTCCTGGCCGTGGCTTGGCGCAGGATTCGAGCCGTCTCCTGCATCTCGACCAGAAAGGTGGACTCCCCTTTCGCCAGATGATCGCTGGCACCGACCCGACAGAAAATCCGGTCTACCAGGCCTACCTCGGCTCGGGAACAAGGCACGAAAGACCCGGTCTGCGCCAGAAGCACAATCAGAGCCGTTTGGCGCAGGTAGGTGGACTTCCCTGCCATATTCGGACCCGTGATGAGGAACAGGCTGTCAGAAGGATGAAAATGGACGGAGTTGGGTACGAAGGCCGCAGGAAGCGAAGCTTCGACGACCGGGTGGCGGGCATCCTCCAAGAGCAGTTCCGAACCCGACTCGACCAGAGGCCGCACCCAGCTTCCATTCTGGGCGACCTGAGCCAGCGACGCCAACACGTCGACTTGAGCCACCAGCGCGGCTACGGCGCCGAGTGCCGGCAACTGCAACTTCAGACCATTGCGCAGGTCGAGAAACAGGGCTTTTTCGAGCGTGAAGATCCTTTCCTCGGCGTGTTGCAGGCGGTCCTCCAGCTCCCGAAGGCGAGTTGTGGAGTAGCGTTCTGTGCCCAAGAGGCTTTGACGGCGCTGAAAATGAGCCGGCGGGTTGTCCAGCTTTGCTTTGGAGATCTCAAAGAAGTACCCGATGATCCGGTTGTGTTTGAGCTTTAACTGAGGCAAACCCGCGACGGTTTGTTCCTCGGCAAGGTACGACTCCAGGACTTGCTGGCTGTTGTCGCGCAAGTTTCGCAGCTCGTCGAGTTCTGCCGAGACTCCAGACTGAATGAGCCCGCCCTCTCCGAGTTGCGGCGCAGGGTCCGCCAAGAGCGTCCTGGCAAGGCTGCCTGCCTCACGCTCGAGAGCTTCCCGATCCGAGGTCGTCAAGTCGTTCAGAAACAGAAGGCCCTCCGGGTGCTGCTCCAGTACCGCGGCGAGCTCAAGCGCACGCCTCAGGCTTGTACCAAGCCCGACCAGATCGCGCGGTGAGGCTTTGTCCAGAGCCAACCTTGCCGCCAAGCGTTCGAGATCGAGGATACCGGAAAGAAGCTTCCGGAGTCGAACCAACAAGGTGGAATCACGGACCAGCGACTCGATCCTGTCCTGACGCCAAAGGATGGGCCCCGTCTCGACGAGCGGGAACTTTAGCCAGGACTGCAAAGTTCTCGATCCCGCCGCCGTGCATGTCCTGTCGAGAACTTCAAACAGGGTGAAGGCCTTGCTACCGTCGCGGGCATTGGCAGTGATTTCAAGGCTGCGGGCGGAGTCGGCATCCAACTGCAATGAATCCGACGGACGGAAGACGGTGAGGTGGCGGAGGTGCCCCAAAGACCTGCCAGGGTTACCTCGACGCCAGTAGTCAAGAAGTGCTCCAGCGGGGACAGCCTCGGGCGACTCCTCGTGCAGCGAAAAGGCCTGCAGGCTGGCAACGCCGAAATGTTCCAGCAGCCTTCGGTAGCCATTTTGTCCTTCCACACGCCAAGGTTCGAGGGTCGTGACCACCGTTTGCGGAAACCCAACCAGCAAGGCGGCAAAAGACGGCTCGTCGCGAACCAACTCGGCACTGACCAGGAGCTCGCGCGGCAGGAACCGTTGGAGCTCCCTCGCCAAGGCATCCTTCCACCCAACGGTGGAAAAAGCCGTTGCCTGAAACTCCCCGGTCGACAGGTCCGCCACGGCCACAGCACCTTGACTGGGGCCAACGTGCACAGCCAGAGTATAATTGCTTGCCGAAGTGCCAAGGTAATTGTCTTCGACGAGCGAGCCGGGTGTCAGAATGTCAACAACTTCCCGGCGGACAATCCCTTTGCCCTCGCCCGGCGTGGAAACCTGCTCACAGATGGCAATGGAACGCCCGGCTTCCAGCAACCGTCGAATATACGAGGCCGCCGAATGGTAAGGAATTCCACACATCGGCTCATCCTGGCGGTGGGTCAGAGTGAGGTTGAGAAGTGCACTGGCCTCACGGGCGTCGTCGCGGAACATCTCATAGAAGTCCCCCAAACGAAAGAACAGAATCTTGTCGAGGTGCTTGTCCTTGATCTCTAGATACTGCCGCATCATGGGGGTGATTTCAGCCATGACCCATCCTAGCTGGGAACCCTTCCCAGGGGAAGCCAGCACGAAAAAATCCGGCCCGAAAACTTGTCAGGACCGGGCTTTGGAGTATACTGAAGTTGTGGCAGAATCGCTTCAGTTTCAAGAAACCCCCGCTGGTTTGTTTGTTCGGGCCGAGGGGCACATTACCGCCGCCATTTCGGCGGACCTCCGGGAGCTTGTGCTGGACCGACTCTCAAGACCCCCGGTTCCCCTGCAGGTGGCTGTCGATCTTCAACTCTGCGACTACATGGATTCGACGTTCATGGGTCTTCTTGTGGGCTTTCACAAGCGTTTCAAGGTTTTGACGGGGCGACCGTTGACGATCCTGAGGCCCTCTCAGGAGTGCGTAAAACTTCTGACCGGTCTGGGAATCCTGAAGTTGATGCACCTGGTCGTGGGCGATGAACCGCCCTCACCCCTGACATGGCAAACCGTCCATCACGCCCAAAAAGCCTCACCTGAGATCATTCTGAGAGCCCATCAGAACCTGAGCGAGCTTTCTGACGAAAACGCCCAGAAGTTTCATACCCTCGAAAGCATCCTCGAACAGCAGGTCCCCAAAAAACCGTGATCCGAGAGCTCCTCAGCGGCTGAAGTCGGCCGTGAGCCGGGCAATCACGTCATCGGTAATGTCGGTGTCGGGGCCGTACCACACGATCGAAGTGTCCTTCAGGTTGAGCACGAGCCCGAAACCCTTGGAAAGCGCTGCCTGCTCGATCTCGCTCGTCAGGAGCTTCTGGAACGACCCATCCGCCTTGAGTTCCTCATTCTTCTGATTCAGGACCAATTGCTGGACACGGGCGTATTCTTTCATGGCGTCGGTGCGCTTAAGGATGTCGGCATCCAAGGTTTGAACCCGCGCGGCATCGCTCTTGGCTTTGGCGTCGTTGCGCTGGTCGTTCACCAACCGGATATCTTCCTTCATCTTGTCGATTTCTTTCTGGATGCCGGCCTTAAGCTCGTCGAAATCGCGGACGGGTTTCGTTTCCTTGTAAAACTGGGTGTAAACCCGGGTGATATCGACGACTCCGGTCTTGAAGAACTGTTGCGCTGGCAGACCAGAGGCGACCAGCACCAAGGCAGCCACCCAGAAATATCGTTTCATGAACGTGATCTCCTAGTATTCCATACCGAAGGCCACCACCAGCTTCATGTCGAGCACATCGCCGAATAGACCGTCGCCTTTGCTCCACGTGACGCCACCGGCGTCGATCTGGAAAGGCTTGGTGACAAAGAGCGACAGCGGGAACTGGGGACTGACGATCCGCGCTC
Source organism: Spirochaetales bacterium (assembly GCA_037142615.1). GTDB lineage: Bacteria > Spirochaetota > Spirochaetia > JABEVK01 > JABEVK01 > JAIFLN01. The sequence continues at coordinate 403,074 of JBAXAI010000001.1, forward strand.
CGGTCCCCAGAGAGAACTGGTGCGAGGAAAGTGGCACGTCTGTGACAGAAGTATAGGAACTGCTCACGTTCAAAAGCAAGGCATCGTCGATGAAAGTGTCCCACCACGCAAAGCTTCCCAAGTAGGGAATCGGTGTGCGGAACTCGGCACCGCTGACGAACGACAGCTTACCAGCGTTCTGGTACCCCCAGCCCCGGCCCGACATCATGCCGTCAATGTAGAGTTCGTCGGCAGGCTGCACGGCAAGGACCCCAGTGCCCCCTACCGGCCCCAGGAGGTTGCTCATGGCTACACGGGCCTTGAACACCCCGTCGAAATCCCAACCGTCAGCGACCGGTAGGCTGAACGCTTTGAAAAACCCATCCAGACGGGAATCGAAGCGCGTGTAGTGGGTCGAACCGCCCAGAAATCCGCCCGAGAGCGTGACGGTTTCCGAGGCCAGAAAGCCGCTGGTCGGGTTGTACACGATGTCGCGGGTGTCCCAGGTGCCCTTGGTCCAGATCTGGTTCGACCACAGCCACTGACCAAGATTCTCGCGGAGCGACTTGTTCGCAGGCCGGTAGGCGTTCGCGTCGTAGTAAATCGACTGGAGTGTCGTTTTTTCGCCCGTGCCTACGCTGAAGCGTCCCACAGGAGTGAACAACGAGTACCCCGTGTTGACTCCCAGGTTGAACTGCAGCGAATCGTACTGCATTTGGGCACCCTTTTTGAGGGTACCGTTGGCTTGATCGTACAGATACTGGGTCTCGAGGCCGTAGGTCGCAATGTCAGAGTCACTCGGGACCCCAGGGAAGATCTGACCAGCCGCGTAGGCAACATTGTTGTAGGTCTTATCGGCGCTGAACACGTACGTCGTCTTGTCGTAGGGGTCGGGAATATCGCCGGTGGTATACACGGGCCCCAGAATGTCCTGGTCGACCTTGGAATTGATGGTGTGGCTGAAGCCAAACTGACCGCCGAGGGTGATGCGCTGACCCAGCAGCCAGTTCTCGTTGTACGACAGGTTGAGATTCTGGCTCACCGGTGAAATCGTGGAATCGACGCCGATGGTCTGACCGGTGCCCATGAAGTTCTTATCCGACCACTTCACGTTGGCAGATACCGGAAAGTCAGAACTGCCGGAGAAGGTCAGGCCAAACGCGATATCGGCCGTTTTGCCCTCCTCCACGTTGAGGATCAGGTCCATGAGGCCATCGGCCGAACCCTGGGGGGTTTCGGGGCTGATAGTCGAAAAATACTGCAGGTTGTAAAGGTTACGGATCCCCGTGATGATCTTGGACTTGCTGAACACGTCGCCGACTTCGACGGGCAGCTCGCGCAGCACCACGTTGTCATGGGTCTTCGTGTTCCCCCGCACCAGAATGTTCTCGATGTGGGCCCGGGGACGCTCGACGATGGTCACCTCGTAGCGGAGGGTGTTTCCTTCGCGTATCTCCTTGCGGGAAACCGAGTTGAAGATGTAACCGCTTTCGAGATAGATATCGATGACACGCTGGTAGTCGGCCTCGAGCCGTTCTTTGTTGAGCGTCTTGCCCGACGACTGCCGCAGCAGCGCGTTGAGTTCGCTGGTTGAGAAAATCTTGTTGCCCACATAGGTGAAACCACCGTAGTTCCACGGGCTCCCCTCGTTGACAGTAAGGACGATGGTGAGGACATTCCTTTCGGAAGCCGTGTCGAAGGTGATGGTTTTTTGCGTGTCGACGACGCGGGCATCGATGTAGCCGCGGTTCCAGTAGTAGTTTTCGATGCTACGGAGGTCCTTAACGAACGACGCTTCCTTGAACAGTCCCTGGTCGAAGAAAGACTGCGCTTTGGTGTCCATAACCGACAACAACGCCGAGTCCGACGCGAATGAAAGTCCCTTGAACTCTATGGCCTTAACCGCAGTTTGAAGCCCCTCGTCGACCTGGAAGACGACCTTGGACCGGGTGTCACTCAGGTCCTGAATGCTGGAGTTGACCTTGGCGGCGAGAAAGCCCTTGTCCCGGTAGAGATTCAGAACCGCCGCTTCGTCGGTGGCCACCTTGTCGGTGTTGATCATGTCGCCTTTTTTGATTGTCACGACGGCTTGGAGGTCCGCAGAACGAAGCTTCGAGTTGCCCACGAACTCAATTTCGTCGACAAGAGCCTTTTCCTGGACTTTGAAGGACAAAACCACCGCAGACCCGGCTTCGTTTCCTTTGAGTGCCGTGGGCACGATAAGACCCTGAAAAAAGTCGAGGCCATATAGCGCATTCTGGAGCTCCTGAAACAGCTCGTCGGAAAACGGCTTGCCGAGGAAAGGCTTGAGGACACCGTCAATCTCGGACCGCGCGACGGTTACCAGTCCTTCGAACCGGATGTCGGTGATGGGCTTACCCAAGTACCAGGCGTCGGTCGAGGCAGCTGGGGTCTGGCCCCCAACGGGAACCAGCACAGCCAGCAGGGTGGCCAGCAACAGAAAGCGGTGAAACTTCATTCGGTCTCCTTCGATCATCAATAACTCCAAACCCACTTGAACGTTACGGTATTGTCGGAAACAAAGAGGGTTTCCGGGTGCTGGGGCTGCATGGTCCAGTTCAAGCCGAAGAACGGCGTCTGGAAGTCCATGGAGATCTCAGGCTCCACCAGCAACGGGGTGGTCTGCTGTTGGGAAACAACGGTGTTCTGCCGGAACGCGACGCTCCCTTGGAGGAACAGATCGTCGCCCAGATACTTTCCGAAAAACACCCGTGTGTTGTCAAGATAATCGGATGCACCCAGCGGGGCATTTCCGCCCAAAAGCGACTTTTTCAGGATCTCAGTCTTTACCGAGAAGAGGTCCAGGCTGAAGTTCTTCTTCACAGACTCCTCAAAAGGCTTGAGGAGGAAGCTCGTTCCAACGTCGGAGGCCAGGGAAAGGGCCGTCTTGAGTCCTGTTGTTTGGGCGTAGTCGGTGGGCAGCGACAAGGTGTTGCCGACCAATTGCTGAAGTTCCTCGGGAGTGCGGTAGGGGTCGGAAGTAAACCGGGGGCTGAACTTGGAAAGCGGGCTGTCGCCGCGAAGGGTGATGGTCATCGGTCCGGTGTCCGTACGGGTCTTGAGCTCGGCGCGCACCACCAGTCGCGGATCGATGCCGTTTTCGTCATCGTTGAAAGTCACCGAACCCTCCCTGAGCGTAAAGGTCTGGTTCAGGTAATTGAGCTCACCTGTCTTAAGGTCGAGCTTGCCGATCAGCGCGAAATCGTTGACCGCTTCGTTCCAGTGGATGAACAGCGACTGGTTGGTCGCCATGACAGCCCGCAGCACAGGAAACTGCTGGCTGGGAAAAACAAACTCAACGTTTCGGCCGGAAACCACTGTCAGATCGGAATTGATGCCAAAGTAGTCGCCACCCGAGGGGATGTAGCTGCCCTGCGCCATCGAAACGACCGAATCGTGAGCTGTCATCTTGCCGCCCAGAATGAGCGAGGTTGGATTGCCTTTGACCGTCAGCAACCCCGTCGCTATTCCGTCGGCCCGGATCCCCATGCCCAAGTAGCTGTAGGGCAGCGACGAGGCTACGTCGGTCTCGAGCGAAAGCTGGTATTCCTGGGGAAGCAGGTGGTCGAGCGCGGCGAGCCCGGAGAGGGTCCAGATCTGGCCGCTGGGGCCGATGTTGCTTGGAACAATCTTGAGACTGCGCCCAAGGAACTCAAGGTTCACCGTCACCGGACCAATGGTCTGTCGGATATAGGGGGTGTCGAACACCAATTCTGCGACGCTGCCCTTCCCGGTAATCTCGGGGTCGGTCAGGAGCCCGGCGACGACAAACGAACCCGAGAGAATACCGGCTTTGAGGTTGAGCAACCGCTTGTCGGGCAGTTCGCGCAAAAGCGCGAGGTCCAGACGGGCGTCCTCAATCTGGAGTTGCACCTTGCCACCGGCCAACCGACCCGAAGCGTGGCCCTGCAAGGGGAACGGCAGCTTCGCCTGAGCCACCAACCGGCCGTCCAGGTCGCCTTCCGCCGACGCCGAGCCATCGTCGAGCGCCAGCTTCCACAGGCCTTCGTCCAGCGAGGCGGACAAACTCCAGTCCGGCATCTTGTTGCCTGAGAGTGCCACTTGGGTCGCCTTCAGACCGGTGGAAAGTGACGGGGAAAGGGTTCCCGCGTTCCAGGTTCCCCGATTGACAACTTGGGCCGACCAGCGGTTGGTCCCGAACCGGAGCGTGGTAGGCAAGGTGGCGGCCCAGGCCCGGATTCCCAGATCGAGGTCGAGCGTGCCGTCGGCAATGGCCAGCGGGTCCAGCGCGACCTGAAGCTGGTAGAGGTGCGCCTTCGTGAGCGAACCTTCGGCGTTGAACTTGAGTCCCAGAGGGCTGTCACCCCAGTGGGCCTCGGAAACGGTAGCCGCGACGGTCCAGGTAGAATCTGCACCCTTCAGCTCAAGGTTGCCCTTGGCTGCAACCCGTCCACGGAATGGAGCCGAAATCCAGCGGCCCAGGTCGAGGCGTGTTGTCGTGAACGTCACCTGGCCTACTTCCCACGAACTGAGATTCCAACCGACATCGATCGCCTCGGTTCCATCCAGTCCCTGCAAGGAAAGGCTGCCAACCCACGGGGTGCCGAAGTCGAGATTCCAGTTGCCCGAAACCGTGCCCTGAAGACGGTTGTGCGAGTCCCGGAGTGAAACCGACGTGAAGGTCGCCGCGTCGCCCTGGATCACTCCCTGGGTCTGCAGGAAGAAAGGCTCGGCGTTCCAAGGGTAAACCCCTTCGAGGTCTGCCTTGTCAAACTGTAGGGCAAGTCCCGAACTGCGACGCTGCGCCGTCACGTGGAACCCCGTCTTGAAACCACCGGGGACGAGCAGCTCATCCAGCTTGAGTTCACCGTCCCAGTCAGCGAGTGTCACGTCACCGTCCTGAGGGACGAACCAACCTGCCAAACCGTGAGAACCGCTGAAGGAAAGGCGGTGGCCCTCGACGTCGTAGAGTCCTGTCACATCAAAGCGCTGGCCCCAAACCCCAGCCTGTAGTTGCCACGACAGCAAGGAGGAAGACTGAAGGTCCGCCTGCAAGTCTGCCGTGAAGTCCAGTCCGTCCCAATGAAAAATCCCGTTCTTGAGGCGCAGCAGGCTATTTTGGAAGTCGGCCGAAAACTGCCCGGTACGCTCGGGTGTCGCCGGATCGGCAAAGCTCACATCAAGGCCCAGCAGCGACCAGGACCCGGGTCCGAAGGACGCCGAGCCCTTTCCCTGCACGACGAAAGCAGCCAGGTCGGCCGGAAGGTTGACGGTCTGATGGATTCCCTCGGCCAGCTGCGCGGCAAACGACAACGGAAGATCAGTAACCTGAAAGCTGACCGGAAACACTTGGTCGACGAGACTTCCTTTGCCGCCCAGAACGATGCGGGTCGCAAGGCCTTGGCTGTCGTGAAACGCCTCTGCCGAGCCCGCTACCAGGTCGCCGTCGCGTTCAAACCACCCGGTGACGGTCCGGAAGTCCAGGTTCTGCCAGCGAAGCTCGTCGCTGGTGAAGTTGACCGTGTTGCCCGATCTGGTGAGTTCGGCCGAACCGGAAACCGTCCCAAAACTTTGGTCAGTCCAGTGGTCAAGCACCAGATGTCCGTCGGGAAGCCAGGAATCGGTGCTGAGAGTTCCGTCAAACGACGCACCCAGAACCGGCGACTCGAACGAGGTCTCCTGGAAGGTCACCACCCCGGGAACCGCATTCACCTTTCCCCGGACAACCGAGGATTCGAGGAGCAGTCCGGTGCTGTCGAGACCCGAAGGAAGGCCTGCCTCACCGTTGGCCTGAAAAGCCCATGCCTTCAGGTCGTTCGAAAGCTGCAGCGAAAACTGCCCGGTCAGCGTTGTCGCCAACAGTTTCGAGACCACTTCAGACTGCTTCCAGACGATGAGTTGACTGGGCTGAAAATGGTCGGCCGTAACGCCGATCGAGGTCTCCTGGGTCTGTGTATCGTAGCGAATGCGGAAGTCGAACGGCAGGCTGTCCTGCACCTTTACAAGCTCGACTTCGCTCGGGTTGATGCGAAGTTGAACGTGAAGTGGAGCCAGGTCGAGAAGGTTGCTGGTGACCCGGGAGGTTCTTGCCTGGATGGAAAGCACGTTGAACTGGGGGTTGGTCTTGAGGTCGCCGTCAAATTGGCCTTGCACCTGTTTGAGGAGGTTCCCCTTCGTGGGAAACGCGGCTTGAACCTCACCCCGGAACATCAGGCGGTAGTCCGAGCCTTCGCGGGTAAACTGAAAAAAGCCCCGCTCAAGGCCCAATGTTTCTGTAGGGCTGTTCCAGGCCAGCGAGACATTGAAGCCTTCGATAGGAGGAATTGAGCCTTGCTGGGCCGGCGCTGCGAGATAGGCTCTGACCCGATCCAGAAGTTCGCCATCGAGTCTGGGGTCCAGCTCGACAGAGCCGTTGATAATCTGAACCCGCTGAACCAGGTCATCGAGTTTTCCGGTCAGGAAGGCGGTCCAGTTCCAGCGCAGGCGTACTGATGCCGCCTTGACCACGGTGTGCCCTTGAGGCGTCGACACTTCCACCCCAAGGAACTCGAACGCTTCCAGAATGTTGGGCGAAAGCGATTGATAGTGGAAGGTCAGGCCGACCTGACGTTCCAGTTGCTGGACAAAAGAGTCTTTTTGCGTGGTCATGAAACCGTCAAGTTGCGACCAGATGCGGGGAGTCAGGCTCAAGACGCCGACGGCGAAGATTCCCGCAACGACCAGCACCAGGACTCTCAGCGGAGAAGTCTTCATTCCGGACGTCCCACTTCCAGGATCAGCGTCCACCGGAGCGTGTAGGGCTGGGCAGAAGTCGAGGCCGGAAAAGTCGCATCGCGCAACCAGGTCCGCAACCAGAGGTCCAACTCGGGATTGCCTTCGCCGAGCCCCTCAATTGACGTGGCGAAACCGCCCTCGGCAGGCACCGAAAACACAAGGTTCCAACGTGCTCCTTGGGGAGGGACCAAAGACGGCGGAGGAAGCGGAGGAAGTTCGTGTCCTTCCGTCCGTGAACCCGAGCCCCAACCTGGTTTGGGAAGCTCCGGCGGTTCCGCCGTGGCGGTGACCAGGCCGGCCAAGAGCTCGTCGAGGCTTGCAGAAGAGGAGGTGAAAGCCAATAACTCGGGTGTTTGGCCCGGCAAATCCGTCGGTTGCCAAGCCCCCGTGACGTTGACAGTCGCAGCGCTAACAGGAGGAGAGTATGGCAGCTTCCGCCCGGAACTCCCCGAGGCCGACGCGGGGCCGGAAACCGCCGACGCTGCCGTGAGATGCATTTGGATGCGTTCCGGAGGTGCGGGAAGCAGGTTCTCGAGCCCCCAGGCGAACAAGGCCACCACCACGAGGTGCCCGGCGGCTGATACCAACCACGGACCTTTCGCGTGAAGGGTCACTCACCGGCTCCCGCGCGTCTGGGTCAACAGAGAAATGTCGGTGACCCCTTGGGCTCTGAGGGCGTCCATGACGGCGATCAGCAGGGCGTAGGGAATTTCTTCGTCACCCTGCACCACTGCGGACGACCGGGCCGAGCCCAGGGTCGTCAATATCTGCCGGAGAACGGCCGAGAAACCTTCCAGGGTCACGGTCCGCCCTTGAAGGACCAGCGTGGAATCGCGGGTGATCGAGACGGTCAAGGTGTCGGTTGTCACCAGTTGGCCAGTCTGCGCGTCGGGAAGTTTGACGTCGATGGCCCCTTGAATCTGAAAACTGACGCTCAACACGAAGCAGATCAGCACCAGAAGCACGTCGATCAGTGGAGTTAGGAGCAGAGACGGTGGTTCGCTGGACGTGCGGCGGAGCCGATAGGCCGGCTCAACCACCTTGGGGCTCTCCGGTCGCCGACAGTTGCCCGGGAGCGGGGGAAGGTCCCAACGCGGCAAGCACTGACTCAAGCTGGGACGTCAGGCCCAGCAGGTACTTCTGGAAGACCGCGTGCGCGCCGAGGCTGGGAATCGCGGTGACCAACCCGAGCGCGGTAGCGACCAACGCCTGAGCGATTCCCCCGGCCAAGGCTGACGGATCGGCCCCTCCCCCGGCCCGCAGGGCCAGGAACGAGACGATCATTCCGCACACTGTGCCAAAGAGCCCGGCCAACGTCGCGAGATTGGCGAGGGCCGGGAAGTAGGCCAGCCGTTCCTCCAGCGGTGCCAGTAGATTCTGGGCCCGCATTTGCCGTAGGGCCGCCGACTCGTGGGCGTAGGCCAAAAGCTGAGCTACCGGGTGCGAAGGACCGGCTAGCGCGATGGCGCCGCGGAAATCGCCCGCGAGCGCATGGTCGACAACTTCGGAAGCCGCCGGCCCGGCCAACGGTCGGGCCCCCTTCCAGTCCCCGAGTTTGGACAAAATCAACCCGACTGCGTACACCGAGAGCGCCAAGAGAGGAAGGACAAAGATCCCCATCTGCTGCAGAAAACCAATCATGCGAGCAACTCCTCGAGGGTAACCGGGACAGGGTCTCGGCTTTCATTACCCGACTCGGAGGGGAACGTGACCGACTGCCAGATCGCCGCTGGGGGCTTTAATAGCGGTGGGGGTGAAGGAATTGCTGGGGGGCTGGAGGGTGCCTTCAGAAAATCCGTGTCGAAAGCCCGGATCTCGGTGACACCAAAGGTTTGTGACCCGATGACGAAAGGCAAAAAGAGCCCTAGAATGACCGCCAATATCCGTGTGAAACGCACAAAGAGAGTATACCAGAATTATGCACACTGACAAAAGGGAAGTTCTGCACGGCTTTTTCGTTCTCGAGGGCATCGATGGGGCTGGAACGACCACTCAACTTCGCCGCCTTGAGGCCCGTGCCGTCGAGACCGGCCTTTCGCTGCGTGCCGATTGCGAACCTACACCCTATCCGGCTGGCGTGCTGATCCGGCAAATCCTCCGCCGCGAGGTTACCGCGCACCCCGGGACGATCGCACGCCTGTTTGCCGCCGACCGCCAGCAGCACCTGGAAGGTTTGGGAGGGATCCGCGAGGCCGTTTCGGGCGGGATCAAGGTCCTGTCTGACCGCTACTTTTTCAGCAGTCTTGCCTATCAGAGCCTGGAGTGCGGCTGGGAAGCCGTGGCCGAGCTGAACGCCGGTTTTCCGCTCCCGGAAGCCCTTTTCTTTCTGGACATCGAAGTCATGACCGCCCAACACCGAATCAACAGCCGGGGCCAGGCCCGCGAGATCTACGAAGACGCACTTGTGCAGGAAAAAGTCCGGCAAGGCTATCACCGCGCCATCGATGAAGCTCAGGCTCAGGGGCTCGAAGTGCACCGTCTCGATGCAAGGCTGGGTGTCGAAGAGTTGACAGACTCCATTTGGGCCAGAATCTGCCGATAATCTGGGAATGAAGCGCCTCGCGGCCGTCCTGGTGATGCTGGGACTGCTGGCCTCACCGGCTCACGCCTACAAGATTCTCTACGCCGAGCAGTGGTACAAGCTTGTTCACCGCCACCTCGAGGAAGACCCCGACAACGCGCTGGAGAACATCTACTATCTGGAACGGGCGCTCCGGTCTGACTTTGCGAATCCCCTGAATGCTCTGACCAAGGTCGATACTCCCGACCAGTGGGAACACTACCGTGACCTGTTCCGCATGCACGTCAACCTGACGCTTGTTCAACAGACCCTGACTCTGGGCAGCAACTACGACAAGCAGAATGCCTACTTCTACAACTACCCCTGGAAATGGGCAAACCTCGACAGCCTAAAAAAGGCCGAGGCCGTTTACCAGACCGCAAAAGGCTACTGGACCGAAGCGCAGGCCGAGGCCGTCAAAGCCAACGCCAAGCCGTGGATGTTCCTGCCCGATTTGCAGTTCTGGCAGGACGAGGCGTTCCGGATTGGGAATGGAGACCTGAACTACGGCAAGACGATCGACAAGGCTCTGACCCACCTGGAGGGCGTCCGCAAGGCCTTCGAGGCCATGGGACCGACTACCTACTGAGGGGCCGAGTCGGTGGCCACGAAATACATGTCCATCTCGCCCTTCCCCTTCACTTCGGCGACCCGCCGTTTTTCCAGCGGGATCCGGTCGACCACCAGGTCACGGGTCACCCGGGAAATGTTGATTTTTCCGGGTTCGGAAAGGTGCTCCATCCGGCTGGCGATATTCACAGTATCTCCAAATATATCATAGAGATACTTGGTGCTCCCGACGATACCGCCAATGACGGAACCCGAATGGATGCCCACCCGCAGGTTCCATTGCAGGCCACCCTCCACATTTCGGCGCGCCACAAAGCCCACCATTTCCCGGGCGGCAGAGACCATTGCCATGGCGTGGTCGGGATGAGCTTCGGGCAGGCCAGAGGCTGCCAGGTACGCGTCGCCGATGGTCTTGATCCGTTCACAACCGTGCTGCGCCATGATTTGGTCGAAGGCCGAATAAAGGACGTTAAGCTCCGAAATAATCTGCCCCGGACTGAGTACCGAGGAGGCATCGGTAAACCCGACAAAGTCAGAGAAAAGGATAGAAACCTCGGGAAAAAGCTGCGGTTTGCAGAAACCTTGGGTGCGAAGTTCTTGCACCACTTTCGCGGGTAACATGGCGTTGAGCAGTTCTTCGCTCCTTCGCTGTTCCCGACGCAGGGCCAAATGGACCCCAACGCGGGCGAGAACCTCTTCGGCGTGGAAGGGTTTGGTGATGTAGTCGACACCGCCGACGGCAAAGGCGGCCACCTTGTTGGAAGTCGCCTCGAGGGCGCTGATGAAAAGTACAGGGATCGACTCCAGCTCTGGAACCTGTTTGAGCCGACGGCAGACCTCCAGTCCATCCATTCCTGGCATGGTGATGTCGAGCAGAATCAGATCCGGAGGCTGCCGCGAGGCGGCTTCCAGTGCCATGGCACCCCGCGTGAAGAGGACCACCCGGTACTTCACCCGCTGCAGGATTTCCTGGAGCAGCCGGAGGTTGTCGGGAAGGTCATCGACGATCATGATCGTTTCATCGCCGTGGGGGACGGTCTTCATGGGGGTAGTCTCCTTGAGTTCAGCCACTGGTCCAGTCCGTCGTAGTCAAACTGCCCGAGCAGCGACCTGAGGCTGTCGGCTTCTTCCGGACCAGTCAGCGCGACCAGATCACAAAGCTGGTAGAGGAGTTTGATGTCGCCTCCGGCAGCAGCAGCCCTCAACCGCTGGGCCAGGTCGTCGGGTATCCGCGCACTCCGCGAGGGGGAACCACGGTCATCGGAAGCTTGTGGAGTTTCCACGACGTCAGGTGGCTCCAACAGCGAGTCCCAAAGCGCCGGGACTTCCAGCCCGAAGGATACGGTGGTACCCACGCCAGGCTGGCTTGTCAGGCCAAGAGAGCCCCCCATGAGTTCTACCAACCTGCGTGAGAGACTCAAACCCAAGCCGATTCCCCCGTGTTCCCGGGTGGGCGAGCCATCCACCTGCGTGAGGGGCAACCACAGCGAGGCCAACTTGTCTTCTGGGATCCCGACCCCGGTGTCTTGGATCCGAAACAGCAGGTGGGCCAAGGGTCCGTGCTGCTCGGCCTCGACGGACAGTTCGACCCGGCCGGAACGGGTGAACTTGACGGCATTCTCGAGCAGGTAGTCCAGAATCTGCACGAGTCTCGGGCCATCAACTTCCACCTGCGCTGGAATGCCCGGCTTCAAAGTCAGCTGGAACTCGAGACCGTGGTTGGTGGCCAACTGGCGGGTCTGCGAGTTGACCTGAAGCAAGAGCGGGGCCAACGCTGTCTGGGCGACGGTGAGGCTGAGGGTCCCGGATTCCAGCCTCGAAAAGTCCAGGAGTCCTTCGATCTGGCGTCGCAGAACGTTTCCATTCCTTCGGACCAGGGCCGCGAAGTTCCTCTGGGTCTGGCTCAGTTCACCTTGCAGAAGCAGTTCTGAGAACCCTATCACCGAAGCGAGTGGCGTACGCATTTCGTGGCTGACGTTTTGGACGAACTCGCTCTTGAGGCGGTTTGCCACCTCCGCCTTGTCTTTGGCGACCACCAGCTCATCGACAGTAAGAAGCAACCTTTGGGCCATGATTCGGAACGAGTCGTTGAGGATGCGCAGTTCGCGGATCCGACCGGCAGGAGGAAGGGTCAGGGTCCATTCGCCATCGGTGAAGGACTCGACGTAGCGGGTGAGTTCGGCGAGCGGCCTCGTCATCCTTCGCGTCATCCACTGGTTTGCCAGCAGGGTCAGGAGCAAAATCGTCAGAATCACCAGGCCGGTAACAGCAAACTCCTGGTTGACCAACCCCAGAAAGTCGTTCTCTGGCAGGAGTGTCACGACAACCCAGGGCAAACCGGTGACCTGAGGCAGAAGACTGGCCTGGCCGAGAAAGCGCCCGTTCTGCCCGGGAAACTCAAAGGATTGGGGTGAACCGTCCTTGAGAAGCCGCAGGTCGGTGCCGAAGTTCCCTGTCAGCGACTGGTAGGCACTCCGGAGGACCGGGTCGACGCTCTCAGCGGCGTTGCGTCGCAGAAACGTCTTTGTGGCCTTGTCGGTCGAAAATGGGACTTCTCCCGTCGAGGTCGCCACCAGCAACCCGGAAGTTTCCAAGACAAAACTCTGTCCGGTTTTGCCTACTTTCAGCGAGGCCAACAAGGAGCCAAGATGGGAAAGGAACACATCGACCCCGACAACGCCCAGCTGCTTCCACTGGGAATCGAAAACGGGCGCAAAGGCACTGACGGCGAGATCCTGGCCGGTGAACAGGACGTAAGGCGCAGTCCAGCCGGCGCGACCGGACTGCGCCGCCTGCAGGAACCACGAGCGAGTTCGGCTATCAAACGACGCCAGCGAGCTCACCAGAACGGTGGGTTTGCCGTTGCTGTCAACGGCGAACTTGTTGAACACTCCGGCTTGGAATTGCTCAGTCCGGATGACGTATTGAGAACCGTTTGACCCTTCGCGGCCGGAATTGGCGAGTCCGCCTTGGGGGTTGCCGAAGTAAATGCTGTTGACCGAGTCGAACATTTGAAGTTGGTTCCAGAAGTAGGACAACAGGAGTTCCTGGTCGGCAGGATTGGGCTGTCCCCGGGCCAGAGCTGCCGCGTTGACCTGGTTGATCTTCACCGGTGCGCTCAGAAACTCCTGCAAGTCGGACTGGATCTGGAGGTTGACCTCGCCACCGAGGCGGCTGGCCATTTCGGTTACGGCGTGGCGACCCTGGAGCAGACTCAAAACGTAAACGGTGGTGCTCGCCAGAAGTATGATCCCAAGGGTGCTGAAAAGTAAGGCCGAGCGCAGGGAATAGGTTCGGGTTGGTTTCACGACGTTCCACCTTTCGAAGGCTGGCGGACAGAAGACTCTAGCCACGTCCGGATGCCCTCATAATCGAAACTTTCCAGCAGGCGACGTAGCCGGTCGGAGCCGGGATGGCCGGTCGAACGCAATTTATCCTCACAGTTTTGGAGTTGGGCAATGTCGCCCTCGTCGGTAGCCTTCAGGATCCGCCCTGCCAGAGCGGTGGGCAGGGCGTTTTCCTCCTCTTCAAAACCTCTCGCCGACGAACCATAGCTGTAGTGAACGCCGAGTCCCTCGGCAATCCGGCTCAGAAGGTCGGGAGTCCGGAAGGGCTTGCTCAAATACGCGTCTGCCCCCGCTTGTGCGGTCGCAGCCGCCTCATCCTCGAAGGCGCTGGCCGAGAGCGCAAGAATAAAGATGTCCTTTCCCCAAGCCTCGGCACGGACGCGTCGGGCCATCTCGTAACCGTCCATTACCGGCATCCTCATGTCGAGGAGAATTCCGTCGGGACGCCAGGCTGCGGCGAGTTCCAAGCCAGTGGCTCCGTTTTCCGCCCCCTTCAGGGCAAAACCAAGTGGTGTCAGGAGTTCGTACAGCAACGAGAGGTTTTCGGGCTTGTCGTCGACGAGCAGGAGCTTCACCAGCGGTGTACCCGGAGCCAAGCCTACCACCTCTTTTGCTTCTGCCCCATCGTCGGGGCCAAGGTCGCCTTTCAGGAGCGGAACCTCCAGGCGGAAGCGGGAACCTACACCGACCTGACTGACAACACTCAGTTCGCCACCCATCAATTGGGCGTAGCGGCGGCTGATCGCCAGACCTAGACCGGTGCCGCCAATGCGGCGTCCCATGACGGCTTGGGTGAACTCGCCGAAGATTCCCTCCTGATCGTCTTCGCTGATGCCTGGACCGGTGTCCTCGACGTCCACCGTCAGCAAAAAAGTTCCCCCGTCCCGTGGCTTGGTGCTGGCCTCGACGGTGACTCCGCCGCGCTCGGTGAACTTGACGGCGTTGCTCAGCAGGTTGACCAGAATCTGCCGGACCTTTCCCAGGTCGCCTTGGGCAAACGGTGGCAGTTCCGCGCTGACAGAAACCCGCAGCGACAAACCTTTTTCGCCCAAGCGAAGGCCAAACAGATTTTGGAGATAGGTGAAGAGGAAGGCCAGGTCAAACTCCACCGATTCCAGCCTGGCCTTGCCGGCTTCAATCTTGGCCATATCGAGAATGTCATTGATCAGCTGGAGCAAATGCTCTCCGCTGCGGTTGATGGTCTCGAGGTGTTCGGTCTGTTTGGCGGTCAGCGAGGCGTCGCGCTTGAGAATCTGGGCGAAGCCGAGGATGGAATTGAGCGGGGTGCGGATCTCGTGGCTCATATTGGCCAGAAAAATACTCTTGGCACGGTTGGCTTCTTCGGCCTGAACGGCCAGTTCCTTCGTGACCAGAACCGACGCTTCCAACTGCCGGTTGATTTCGAGAATCTTCTCTTCGCCGAGTTTCTGTTCCGTAATGTCGCGCCCGGTCGACTGGACTTCCAGCAGGTGTCCCGCGACGTCGAAGATGGCGTGGTCGAGCCATTCCTGCCACACGATGGTGCCGTCAGGAGCCACGATCCGGTGCTGGGAAGCAATGTTGACGCTGCCAGAGCGCAACGCTTCGAGGTTCTTCCTGAGGGTTGCCGAAGCTTCTATTCCTACGAACTCGAACAGAGGAGTGCCAAGCAGGGAAGCCTCACTGCGCTGGTAGTTGGCGCAAAAAGCCTCGTTGACGTACGTGAGGGTGGTGTCGGGAAGAAAGCGGCAGACCATTTCCTGCTGGTCCATCAGGACGGCAGCCAAACGTTGTTCGTTCTGCTTGAGGGCGATCTCGGCTTCGACGAGTTCGGTGATGTCGACCGAGACAATCCCGTACAAGGGTTCTTCGTCGGTCTCCTGCGCAACCGGAAAGATACACGTTTCGAAAACACCGGCGCCGTGCGCTGTCGTCGACACTTCCTGGACGCGCAGAGTCTCGTTGGTCTGTGCCACCTGTTCCAGGCGCTCGTGGAACAAGGGCACGGAAGAGGCGGGAAGAAGTTGGCTGTAGGTTCTGCCAACGGCCGGTGCCCGGAGAGTCTCGGAAATCATCCGAGACGCCGCGAGGAAGGTTCCCTCGCGGTCCACGATCGCAATGGGAATGGGGCTTTGGTCAAACCACGAGGACATCCGTCGCTGGGCCCGGTTCCGCTCGTGTTCCAGGCGCACCAATTCGGACACGTCCTCCCAAACACAGGCCACAAGTGAGCTGTCGGGAGCGAAAAACCGCAGGCTGAAGTACTTGCCCGGGAGGCCTTCGAGCACAAAATCCCGCAAATCGCCCCCGCTGGCAGCACACGCGTGAAACTGCTGCGCTGCGGCCTCACTGAGACCGAAGGCCGCCTGCGGAGATTTGCCATCCAGGTCGTGACCCGAGAGGCCGGTCAAACGTTCAAACGCCGGGTTGACCTCCGCGATGGCCAGAGACGGTGCGCCGACGGCTTCGGCGTGGTGCAGGCTCAGTCCATTGTGCATACCCCGGAACAGGGACCGATAGCGCTGCTCAGATCGCTCCAATTCATTCCGCTGCCAAGCCAAGCGAAGGAAGACACGGACCTTGGAAATCAGAATCGCTGGATCAAACGGCCTGACCAGGTAGTCGATCGCTCCTTCGTGGTAGCCGTGAAGCAGGTGAGAATCGCCGCCAAAAGCCGCTGAGACGAAAATGATGGGAACCTCGTCGGTAGCCGTCGCGCCTTGGAGGCTGCCCGCCAGCTCCCAGGCGATCGTCCCGGGCATTTGGACGTCAAGAATCGCGAGACCAAAGTGGTGGCTCGAGGCAAGACTCAGGGCTGCCTCGCGGCTGGTGGCTCTCATCAGCCGGACGGGCAATCCCGACAAAGCTCGCTCCAGTTCAACCAGGTTGGCGACTTTGTCATCCAAAGCGAGGATCAAGAACTCTGGCGCCGGCACAGGCACGTTCATGGGGCCCTCCCGTGCCAGTATTTCACCGGGCGGTAGTGATGTCAAGATAGAATAGACTTTTTAGATATTGTGGAATTAACTGTGAGTTTTGTCGTCCCGTGCCGGGGGGTGCCGTGACTGGATGAGCATCGCGTCGCCGTAGCTGAAGAAACGGTAGCGCGCCTCGACCGCCTGACGGTAGGTCTCGAGCATAAAGTCTTGTCCGGCGAACGCGCAGACCAGCATGAGAAGAGTACTCTCGGGGGTGTGGAAGTTGGTGAACAACTGGTCAACGGCCCGGAATCGGTAGCCGGGGGTGATAAAGATATCGGTGCTCCCGCTGCCTGCCTCCCAGTGGCCTGCCGCCCAGCCGTCGGCCGTGAAG
This sequence comes from Spirochaetales bacterium, assembly GCA_037142615.1. Taxonomy (GTDB): domain Bacteria; phylum Spirochaetota; class Spirochaetia; order JABEVK01; family JABEVK01; genus JAIFLN01. The sequence continues at coordinate 419,577 of JBAXAI010000001.1, forward strand.
CTGGCTTCCAGGGTCCTCAGGCTGGTAGTCCCAACGGCCAGAATGGGGCGACGCTCCCCGCGCGCACGGTTAAGCGCCGCCACGGCCGACTCGCTCAGGTGATAGCGCTCGGTGTGCATCTTGTGGTCGGCGACATTTTCGGCCCGCACCGGAAGAAACGTTCCCAGGCCCACCTCCAGCGTGACATAGGCTAGCTCCACACCGCGCTCGGTCAACGCGTCCAGAATCGATTGGGTGAAGTGAAGACCCGCCGTTGGGGCTGCCGCGCTACCGGTTTCGCGGGCATAGATAGTTTGATAGCGCTCGGCATCGGCCTCGGTATCGGGTCGCTGGATGTACGGTGGCAAGGGAAGATGCCCGTAAGCCTCAAGCCAGAGCTCGGTGATCGGAGGCTCAAAGTGCAGAACCCGTACATTGCCTTCGGCGCTTGCCACCGTGGCCATCACGTCGCCAGGAAAGCGAAGCTTCTGACCAAACCTGAGTTTCTTGGCTTTGTTGACCAGCGCTTCCCACGGCCCCCCAGTCAAAGGCCGCAGCAGAACCACCTCGACCCGCCCCCCATGCTCGGTGGTACCGAAGACACGGGCCTTGCGCACCCTGGTATCGTTGAACACCATCAGGGTTCCCGGGGCGATGCATTGCGCAAGCTCGGCAACCGACCGATGGCTGCGGGTCTGTCGTACCGGATCGAGGACCAGAAGCCGACTTTGCCCCCGCTCGGAGGGAGGAGCCTGAGCGACCAGTTCGTCGGGCAGATGAAACGAAAAATCGGAGGTCTTCACGAGCTAGAAAAGACTCCCCTGATCAGCCTGCTCGCGCCGTTCGTTCCAGAGGGTCTCGAGACCGAGGTGCTGATAGGCGAGCGACGTGGCTTGGCGACCGCGTGGTGTGCGCATCAAGAACCCCCGCTGGATGAGATAGGGTTCATAAAAGTCCTCGAGACTGTCGATCCCCTCGCCTACGCTGATGGCCAGAGTTTCGGCACCCACGGGACCGCCCCCGTAATTCTGAATCACCGAGCGCAAGATGGCCCGGTCCTGCTTCTCAAGACCGTACAGGTCGATTTCCATGCGCTGGAGGGCCCTGCTCACCACCTCGAGGGTGATCACGCCGTCGCCCTGCACCTGCGCAAAGTCACGCATGCGGCGCAGAAGTCGGTTCGCCACCCGAGGCGTCCCGCGGCTGCACTGCGCCAGCAAGTCGGCGGCGTCATCGGGCAGGTCAACCGCCAAAATAGTGGCCGACCGAAGCAGGATGTGCCTTAGTTCTTCCACCGTATAGAGATCAATACGCAGATGGATGCCGAAGCGGCTGAACAGGGGGCTCGACACCCGCCCAGGTTTGGTGGTGGCACCGACCAAGGTGAACTTGGGCAACGGGATGCGCACCGTGCGGGCACTCGGCCCTTGCCCGATGATCCAATCGAGTTCGCCGTCTTCCATGGCGATGTAGAGCATTTCTTCGATCACGGGCTTCAGGCGGTGAATTTCGTCGATGAAGAACACGCTGTTTTCGGTGAGCGTCGTCAAGAGCCCTGCGATGTCTTTGGGCTTGTCGATGGCCGGGGCACTGGTCACTTTGAGTTCGGCGCCGAGTTCGTTGGCCATGATGCCGGCCAAGGTGGTTTTACCCAGGCCGGGGGGACCCGAGATGAACACGTGGTCGAGGGCTTCCTTGCGCTCGCGGGCAGCCGTGATGTAGACAGTCAGGTTTTCTTTGATCGCGTCCTGGCCCTGAAAGTCACGCAAGACCAAGGGCCGCAGACCGAGTTCTTTCTGCTCCTCACCCTCGCTGGCACTGGGGTTGGTCACCGTATCCATGGCAGCCTCAACCCGCCGACAGCTTCAGCAAAGCTCTTTGAAACAAGGTCCGTTCCCGCTCGGCGACCGAAAGTTTGGCGAGCGCGGCATCGTTGTTCAGGTCCTGAACCACTTTCTCAACCTCGCGGCGGTCAAAGCCCATTTCGGCCAGGCTGGCGATCAACTCTGCCAACGGATTGCCCCCGGGAACGGTCTCATCGACCAACAACAGCTTGCCCTGCAGGGCCAAGATCATCTTCTGCGCCGTCTTGAGCCCCAGTCCGGGGATTTTGGACAACTTCCCGGCGTCGTTGGCTTCGAGCGCCCCGGCGAACTCCTGATGGCGCATGCCCGAAAGGCACTTGAGCGCCAGTTTGGGCCCTACCCCCGACACCTTGATCAGGTCGAGGAACAGCGAGCGTTCGGAAACTGAGGCAAACCCGTAGACCTTCATGCTGTCCTCGGTGTGTTGCAGCCAGGTGTACACCCGGGCGCGTTGGCCGACGGAGGGAAGAGCCTCGATCGAGAACCGGCCCATGCCGATATCCCATTCTACATCTCCTGCCTGCAAAAAGACTTGCTCAAGACCTTTGCGGGTGACTTCGCCACTGATGCTGTTCCACATACCTACCTCAACTTCGCAAGGGCCGCCAGGCCGCCGGGTGGTCCCTGATTCACATGGCAAATGGCTGCTGCCAACGCGTCGGCAGCATGGTCAGGCTTAGGAATCTCCGGGAGTTTCAGCAGCAACTTCACCATTTCCTGCACCTGCCTCTTGTCAGCTTGGCCGACACCGACCAGGGCGAGCTTGATCTGCGTGGGATTGTACTGCCCGACGGCAAGGCCGGCCTGGGCAAACGCAAGAAGCACCACGCCACGCACCTCAGCCACGGGCAGGCCGCTCGAGATGTTCTTCACAAAGTACAGATTCTCTATGCCGGCCTGCTCGGGGCAAAACTGGACGATCAACTTCTGCACCTCGTTGTACAAATACAACAACCGGGCCTCCTGAGGTTGGCCGGCCGCAGTGGTGAGCACCCCATGGGCCACGTGCGTCGAGCGGCCGCCGTCAACAGAGATGACCCCCCAGCCCAGCGAAGCCAGGCCGGGGTCGATCCCGAGAACCTTCATCAGGTTCCCCGGTTCACTCTTCCTCGCCGACGTCGAGGATCGACATGTCGAGATTGTGGTAGACGTTCTGCACGTCATCATTTTCTTCCAAGCGGTCAACGAGCGTCATGATCTTTTCGGCGGTCTCTTTGTCGGGAGCCACCCGCGCCTGAGGAATCAGGCTGACCTCGGCCATTTCGGTGGCCAAGCCGGCCTTGTTGATGGCTTCCAGGACCTTTTCAAAGTCGGCGGGCGCCGTGGTGACCTCAAAGTTGCCGTTGTCGACGATGTCTTCAGCTCCGGCATCGAGGGCAATTTCCATCACGGCATCCTCGGTGGTTTTTTCACCGTCGACAACGATCAGGCCCTTGCGTTCAAACAAGCGGGTAACAGAACCTACGGTGGCCAACTGGCCGTTGCCTTTGGTGAGGATCATGCGCACGTCGGCGGCTGTGCGGTTCTTGTTGTCGGTGAGCGTTTCGACCAGCAAGGCAACACCCCCGGGGGCATAGGCCTCGTAGGTCAATTCGACGAACTCCTGGCCCTCCAACTCACCGGCACCCTTCTTGATGGCCCTGTCGATGTTGTCCTTCGGCATGTTGGCGGCCTTGGCTTTGAGGACGGCCATCCGGAGACGTGCGTTGCCTTCCAGACTGGAGCCCGAGCGGGCTGAGACCATGATCTCTTTGATGATCTTGGTAAAAACCGCGCCGCGCTTGGCGTCAAGGGCCCCCTTTTTTCGTTTGATGGTGGCCCATTTGCTGTGTCCTGACATGGATGCGTCCTCTTTTCGGTGTTTAGGTTATTACCAGAGATTTCAGCGGCTCACAAGCCCCCGAAGCGGTCGAAGGGCCAGTAGGCAAACAGGGCTGTCGCCTTGATCGAGGTTCGCTTTACGACGCCCCAGGATCGCGAATCTTCGCCGGCGGTCCGGTTGTCGGCAAGCACGAAGTATTCGTCGGGTCCCAGAACCTTTTCGGACATTGTATCGCCCAGAGGAAAGGTCGACTTCCAGTTCGTGGGCAACGTGTCCGACTGAATGGTGTAGGTGCGTTTGGACAACTCGTACTCACTCAAAAAGTACGACTCGCCCTTGGGTTTGACCTGCGCCGTGAAGTGCTCCATCTTGATGGTGTCGCCCGGCAACGCAATCACGCGGCGAAGAACGAACTCCTTATCCCAGTCCGGCCGGTTCATCGTGTCGAGCGAAACAAAGTTCGCCGTAAAGAAACGGACCAGGTCGTCGCCGGCGGCCACCCAGGGTTGGGCCTGAACGTGGTAGGGAGGTACGAGTTCCACCAACTCGCCGTGCTCCGGTCCGCGCCAACCCGGAAGTCCGAACGGAAGAAAGGGAATTGTGCTGTTGCCGAAGGGCAAGGGCGACACGACAAGCGAGGTCTCGGGAGCAACCGTAGGTTGCATCGTGATGGAGTTCCATCGGACTGTCCGCAGAAACAGTGCCCCCAGAACGAGATAGCCGAGGTAGACGAGAAAGAAAATCAGGAACACACGAAAGAACTGCTCGCGTCGTTTCTTTTGCGTTGTGTAACTTTGATAGCGGCTGAAACTGCCCTTACCGGCCATGGAAAACCTCCGCCAGGAGACCCTGGAGTTGCCCGACCCGGACGAGCCGGGGTTGTCCCGCGAGCACGACGCACACCCAGTCCCGGGGAACGAAGGTGCCGAGTTCGCGCCGTTGCGAGGCGCGCAAAGCGCTGGCATTGTCAGGTTCGTATTGAACCAACACCGTTGCAGAAAGCCGCTCCCACTCTGCCTCGTCGCGCTCCGCTAGGGAGCCTGCTACCTGCGCGTTGTTCCGATCGGCAGCGGTCGCGGTCAACCCCAACGCGCCGAGCACTTGGGCACGGACCGCTCCGGGAAGCAGCGCTCGGTAGCGGGCCCCAGCGCTAGGAACCGGCCCAAAGTAAACTGTGTCGGAGCCCGCAGGGCGAACCCCGGCCCGCCCGTCGCGCCACACAACAATATCGCCGGCTACCCCGACGATCACACCCCGCTGCCCTCCCACGAAAACTTGCGAGGTCCTGGCATTGTTGGAAAGTCCGCCGAAACGCCAAAAAAAAGCCCGGTCACCTTCGGAATTCTGCACTGTGTCGACCAAGAAAACACCCGCCGCCAGAGCCAAAGTGGCAAGGACAACCGTGATCTGCAGAGCATCAAACCAGCGGTTTCTTGGTGGAGCCTCAGGTCGGCGTTTGGCCAGGCGCGACAGGAGTGAGAGCAGGAACTCGGTGCCGACGACCAGCCGGTTCAGAAACGCGTCCACGGCCGCACCTTAACACGCAACTGCTTTCATTGACAAGACAAATTCACCTCCCTATAATGGGCAATCCATGAATCCCCAACCCCGCCTGAAACCCTTTTTCGGTATTCCGCCAAAGACTTGGCTGGCCGGGATTTACCTCACGGTTACGCTGACGGGACTGTTCTTCCTGGTCTTGTGGAACGGGCTCGCGCATCCGGGAACGCTGTGGACCGTGACCAGCACGCCTCCGGGGGCTGCGGTCCTATGGAAACAGGCGCCGCTGGGTCAAACTCCCTTGACGGTGTTCCTGCCGGAAGGGTCCGGAGAGCTCCGCGTCGCCAAGCCGTCTTTTGTACCGTTCCTGCAGAAACTGGACGTGCAGAACTCTCTATTTTTGAGCCTGTTTTGGCCGCGCAAGGCTTCGTTGGACGTTTTTTTGCAGCCCAGGTCGTCGGAAAGTGTCGCGAGTGATGCGGTGTTCAACATCGGAAGTTGGTCGCTGGCGGCGCCTTTTGACGAGACGAACCCCTTCCCACCGCTTTTCAGCACCTTGGTTGCCGATGCCAGTTCTGTCGGCATGTCTCCCAAAGCGATTCAGGACCTTCTGCTGCAGTTGCGTCCGTTGGTGGCCGACCCCCAGATGTACGCCGACTATGGCAGGGCGCTCGGCCTGTGGACTGACCTTCCTCCTGCTGGATTGCAAGCGCAGGCAAAGTTGTGGACACCGTTGCTGCGGGTCGGCAATACCGAAACGACGAGGCTCGTTTTCTGGGTGCTGGCCAACCAGAGTCCCGACGTTCGAAAAGCCGTTCTCGACTCGGGGGGCACGGACTTTCAGGCACTTCGCGAAGCTTGGCAAAAGAGCATTCTGACGCTCCCCGACGACGCGTTGGTCGTTCCCGCCAAGCCGAGTCAGGGGGAAGTGCGTTTTGTAGCCGTGTCACCGCAATGGTTCTACTGGGGGCAGTCGGCTGGCAAGCCGGAAATCCCCACGGAGCGTCCGTTCCGCCTTCCGGTACCCGCTCAGACCCGGGCCTTTCTGATCGCGACGCTTCCGGTCACGCGGGGCGAGTTCGAGGCCTTCGTTGCGGCTAACCCGGAATGGTCCCGAGCCCGAGCCATCGAACTCGGCAGGGCCGATAGCGGATATTTGGGTTCGGATTCGGCCACCACCTCGGCCACAGCACCGGTCACTCAGGTTTCCTGGTGGGCCGCACAGGCGTATGTGGCGTGGCTGAACGCGTTGGGCCGAGCCCCTGCGGGCCAGCGGTTCGCGCTTGCCAGCGAATTGGAGTGGGAGTCGGCAGTCCGCCAGATTCCGACGCTTATGAACCCCAAAAAGGCTTTCTGGGAGTGGACGGCTTCGGCCTACGGAGTCGCTGATCCGTTGGTGTGGGGGCAAAATCCGGTCCCCGAGCTTCCTTACGCGAGCTATGCGCGTACCCTCAAGGGTGGTTCAGCCCCCTGGTTGCGGGCGGGTGCCGCGGCGACAGCCACCTCTCCCGTTGTGGGCTTTCGATTGACAGTCAGGACATTGCCCCCGGAGGCCAAACAATGAGCGCAACCAAGCTGCTGGCCGACAACCGACGGGCCAGACACGAGTATTTCCTCACCGAGCCTCTCGAATGCGGAATGGTGCTGCTGGGAACCGAAGTCAAGTCGATGAAAGACGCCCAGTTCAGCTTCAACGACGCCTGGATTGAAATCGATGCGGTAGGCGAGCTTTGGATCCGCAACCTGCACATCAACCCGTACAAGCAGGCCGGGAAAGACAACAACCATGATCCCGACCGGCGGAAAAAGCTTCTGGCTCAAAAGAAGGAAATCAAGCGCCTGCGTCGCCAGTGCGACGAAAAGGGCTTCACGCTGATTCCTTCGAACTTCCACCTCAAAAATGGGCGCATCAAAGTCGAAATCTGCCTTGCCAAGGGCAAGAAGGACTACGACAAGCGCGCCACGATCAAAGAAAAAGACGTCAAGCGCGACCTGGACCGCGAACTGGGCCGCCGTTGAACCTGTACAACGTCCTCGGAGTCTCCAGCGAGGCCAGTTCGGCCGAGATCAAGGCGGCTTTCCGCAAACGCATCAAGGAACTGCACCCAGACCTGCAGGCGGCCGGCCAGAAACCCACCCGTGACCCCGACCAGTCTGAGGTGACGATCCATCAGCTTATCGAGGCCTACGAATTGCTGATGGATCAGGCCCAGCGAGAGGCGTACGACCGGGCGCGGCATACCGCGCCTCGCGAAAGCGAGTTCAACTACCGGGAATGGCTCAAACAACGGCCCGACGAACTCAGCCGCGCCAAATTGATCTTCTACGACGTGCTGCGCGAGCGCAGCGCCGATGCTGTGAGCCTCTACCTCAGCATGACCCAGGAAAGGGCTCTCCAGCTGGAAAAACTCCTCGGGCGAGAGGATTTCATGGACTGTGCCTTCATGCTGGCCATGGAGTTTGAGTCGCAGGAAGACGACCTGCAGGCCATCCAGCTCTACATCCATATCAGCCGGTTGGAACTGGAACGTCCTTTCTTCCGGCACTTCTTCGCCGAGGTCGAGGAGCGTCTGGTGCGGTTACTCACCCAGAAGCCGATGTTGCCGCTCGATGCGCCCAGCCTGGTCCGCATGCTGGAAGACCTGCAGCGGTATCCCTTCCATCCTACCGCCAAAGGAAGCTTCCTGATCCGGCAGGCCGAGGTCTATTACCAGTCCGGACAGCGCCTCATGGCGTTCCAGAGTCTCGAGCGGGCCCGGGCCTACAGTCCCCGCGACAAGCTCATCAGCAAGCTCGAAAAGTCTTGGCGTTGACAGTCTCCAGGCCAAGCAGTAGATTGAAGGCACTGGGGGGTGTCCCGGTTTCGACGGAAGGATGTCGTGTTCCGGATTGCAGGTAGAGCGTTCATCTCTTTAATCTGAGCAAAAAAACAAAAGCCAAGAACACTGTCGCCTTCAACAGCGACGCTCTTGCCCTGGCCGCTTAATTGTAGCCAAGGGTTACGATTGACTTCCGCACTGTAGTCAGCGTAACCCCAACAACCAGTGCTTGATTCCGGTGGCGTTCAGGACTCCGGAGTGACATTTTCCTGAATTGCGCTCAGGGCGGCAGGCCGGACCACCTACCCCTGAGCTAAGACCAAAGTGCCCGGATACACCTGTAGATGTTCGTCGCACGCCCTTTCGGACGCGGGTTCGACTCCCGTCACCTCCATCTTTTTGGAACAGCTAAGGCCAGCTAAAGCAAGGATTTACTTCTTGTGAGGCTGGCCTTAGTTGTTTCAATTTGGTTGACTTTGCCTCAAGATTACCATAAAATTACCATACGGCCTTTTGCCGGGGTGAGGTGGTCATGAAGCTCTATTGGTACAAACTGCCCTCCGGCGCAAGGTCGGCCTACATTCAAGACCACAATGGCGGGGAACGGCTGCGGGAGTCGCTGGACATTGTTATACCGGCGGGTGCCAGCGCGTTCACGGTCAAGGAACTGACCAAGCGGGCCGAGGCGGCTTTCATCGTCCGGGCCGATCAAATACGGGCGGCCCGCAAGGGGCTGTTGCGGGATGACGCGGTGACGCTGGTCGGGTACGCCGAAACACTGACCGGGAACCGTGACGTGAAAGACCACGTGGTGAGGGTGGTGCCCTTTCTCAAGGAACACTTCGGGACCGTGGAGCTCCGGGCGATAGATTACCGGCATTGTGAGAAGTTCCAAGCCTTCCTTGCCAGCGGGTTCAGCCTTCACAAAGAAGGCAAGCCGCTGGCACCCAAGACCCAACGGCACTACTTTAATGCCTTGGTGTTCATCCTCAACGAAGCAGTGAAGGACCGGCACCTAGAGAAGAATCCGGCCCTCAACGTGAGGCGCGTCCGCGTGCCGGAGAAAGTGGTCATTGCCCTCACCCCGGACGAACTGCAAACCCTTTGGCGCGTGCCTATCGGGGGAACCTTGGGCGCAGCAGTGAAGCGCGGCTTCTTTGTGTCGGCCAACAGTGGCTTGCGCCTTGGTGACTTGCGCACCCTGCGGTGGGGAGACATCAAGACCGGGCCGGAAGGCTGGCGGCTGGTGAAGGCACAAGACAAGACCGGCAATCTGGTGACGGTGCCGCTCAACGCCAACGTGAGGGAACTCCTGACCCCATTCTTCACGCTGGACCCCACGGCCTTTGTGTTCCCTGAGTTCCAGACCGGCGCGGGTATCTCCAAGTACATGGGGCCTTGGGTGAAGGCGGCGGGCCTGACCAAGCCGGTGACGTTCCACACGGCCCGGCACACCTTTGGCACCCTGCTAGCCCAACAGACCGGCGGGAACGCGCGGATGGTTCAAAACCTCATGGGGCACGTCACGGCCAAGATGACGGAACACTACACCCAAGCTGCCGGACAAGAAGCGCGGGCCATGGTGGACGGCCTGCCGGACATCAAGAAGTGGGGGACGGCATGAAAACAAACCATGAGAGAACTCCAGACGGTTTTCTTGATGTTGACAGGACCATCCGTGCCGCAGAAAACGCCATCAACATGGAAGAGGGCAGGAAGATTCTCACAGGTGAGATTGCCCGAATCTCGGCTCTGAAGGCTAGAAGTAGACTTAGGGAACTTTTCCCAGACCCAAACCACGGTAGCGAATGGAATGACGAAAGCCTAGGCTTCCTCTTGTTGGAAGGTCAAGCCACTAAACAAAGCATGGTGGAAATGGTTGAGGAAGCGTTGGAAACCCTGGCTGAACGACTGAAACTTTTTGAGGAGGCCCTTCCGGGCTTGTCTAGTTCCATTGAAGAGCCGGATGTAGGACACTTCGTCCTTGCTCCGATTCAGTGGACCGGTGAAAAGATGGACCTAGTGAAGCTGGCCGACGCAATTGCCCCCTTCCTAAATGTGACCCGTACTGCCTTTCTTGCCCATTTCCTTGACCGACACGGCAAGCCATTTGACCGCTCAGAGTCAGACCTTCTGACCAAGGCCAAGTCTCCACAATTTTCAGACCAATTGACTGTCGCATTAAGAGGCCGAATCTAGGCTGAAGCGGGACTGAGTCGGACGCTGAACGCAGTCTAGGCAACTACAGCTAGGTTGATGTCATGGCCACTGTGGAGGGGCCAACAAATGACAGCGCAAGTAATTGCCGATGATGCACCACTGACCCACAAGGAGGCGGCGGCCTATCTCAAGGTGTCACCGTTCACGCTTCACCGCTGGACAAGCAAAGGGCTGATTCCTTTCTACAAGCCAAACGGGCGAACGAACTACTTCAAACGGACGGATTTGGACGCGTTCGTTTTTCGTAACCGAAGTGCGGCGAAATATGAACTTGTCACTTCCAAAGGTGGCCGGAAATGACCTGCCACAGCTACCGCTTCACGCTCAAGGAAGGGATGCACTTGGGCAGGCCGATAACGGGAACGTTTGAGCTGGTCCACAACGGAGCGGAACCCTACCCTCACTTCAGCCACAAGGCGAAGCGGTCCGGCGAGGTTACGATCACTAAGAGCCGCAACCCGGACAATTCACCGCGTGCCGGTGAGTGGATTCTCAACCGGCCAAAGACTGGCCCGGAAGACAAGGGGAGCCGACTCACGGCCCTCTTCTGTCTCAATCCAGAGTGGCCCGGATGCTTCCTTGGTGACTCTCCAGATCGGCTTGACGTGTGGCTGGTCCAGTTTGACCATGACGGCAAAGGCCTCACAATTCACGTTCTGCCGGGACGGTTCCAAGACCGTGACGCGCTGTTTGCACACTGGACGGAAGGCAACCTTGACGGCGTACCGGAACCAACCAAGGAACCCCGGAAAGCCCTGAGTGTCTATAACAATGTCCAGCCGGATACAGAAACTGAGACCCGAAACCCTGCCCGGCCCGCTCTGGTTCACGGTGTTTGACCTCAGTTTGATAACCTTGCCCGGAGCCTTCACACTGCCCACTCAAGCGGTCATCCGCAACGAAACGGTGGGGAGTCTCCGGGCTTCTTTGGACGGCCTCACCCTCAATCTCACCCCGGACGGCCTGCGGATCTATGGGAGCATTGCCAAGTTCTACCGTGGGGAAAACGTGGGAGAGATGACGCGCGGCACACTGCGGGAAGCCTTTGACAAGTTGGAGGCGGCCTTGGGGTTTTCGGTGGGCAGCGGTACCATCCGCGTGCTGGAGGTGGGCCACACCCTGACCGTGGACTACCCTGCCGCGTGGTACACGGCACTATGGGAGCCTGTACCACGATTTCGCCAGTACACGGAAGGGAACGGCCTCACGGTCGGTTTCCGCAACAGCCGATGGAGCTACCAGGGCTACGACAAAGGGCGGGAGACTCTGGCCGGTGACGTGCCCGAACTCTATCGTGGCCGCAACCTCCTGCGCCTAGAGCTAAAACTCCACAACGCCATGAGTGAGGTAATGGGCGGGCCTCTCACCGTGGAAAGATTGATGACGCCGGAGGTGTACCGTAACTTGCTCCAGCGGTGGAAAGGTTGGTACTTTCGGATACCCAAGGCACGCATCCCTAGGCCGGTGTTTGACGCCGGGGTCAAGGAACTGGTCAAGAGCCTTGCCGCGTGCCAGGTAAAGAACATGGGCGGGCTGGACACCCTCTTGCTGGACCTTTCCAAGCGTTCCGACCTGAGCAAAGTACAGAAGAGCCGGGCGCGGCAGGAACTGCGGGATCTGACCCAAGACGTCGTGTTCACCGACCCGGACGAGCTGACCACGGAGCTGGACCGCAAAGTGCGGACGGCGGCAATGCACTCACGTTGACGCTACAAACGAGATTGAAACGTGGTAAAATACAAAATCATGAACCGTAGCGGTACACTGGCAAACTTGAGGCCGTTCACGGCAGAGAACCAACCACCAAATCGTGGTAGAAAACCTTCGCTCTTGAAGGGGCTCACGGCGCGCTCAAACATAGCCGCGTCCGACATACGAAACGCGATCATAGCTATAGCCTTTGACAAGACTGAAGCCGAAGTCATTGCGCTTGCCAAAGACCTGTCCCAACCAATCTTTATCCGAACCATCTGCTCCGCACTAGAGCAAGACTTTCTCCGTGGTAAAACCAACAACATAGAGTGGATGCTTGAGCGGGTCGTAGGTAGGGTTGCCCTAACAAGGGAGCCTCAAGAGCCAGAACAAGACCAACTCAGTCACAAGATGAACCATGAAGAGTGGGAAGCGTTTCAACAGAACGTTAGGTTACTTTTTCGGAATCCGGACGATGAAACTAGAGAAAGTCACCAGAATACCTAGTACCATCCAAAAAACGGTGGACTTTTCTAGCTAAACTTCATAGCGAATGACCTGACCCGTGATTTGGCACCAGTTAGGCTGAGAGGGTCGAAGGCCATTGGCGGCAGACCCCCTCAACGTCAATGGAGCGGATTCACGGGGTCCGGTCACGAATGACTAGGATCGTGTCATCCTTAACCTCTGGGTGCATCTCAATATCCTCACCTGTTACCGTCAAGTTTAGGGAGACGTCCCCTAGCCTAGATACCCTTGGAGCCTTGTCTCTGAAGAAGTTCGCATCGGCTACAAACTTCTGCCAATCTGCCGCAAAGCGCGTAGCATCCGTACCGTATAGGCTTGCCCTAAACGGCAGGACAGTCTTGTAGTCTCGGTTGGATCGCCCAAGCCCGCCCGGCTGTACGGCCCCGAAATACAGTGGCAACGAATCTGGAAACTGAAAGTAACCTGTAACCTGAGTTTCAATCAACGTTGGCATTTGGGGGTCATCCTTTGGAAGTTCGATATTGGTGAAGAGCGCAATTCTAAACTGAAGCTCCGGTCCAAATGTCGAATTGGAGAATCCACCGACGGTTTCCATGTCGGTCTCTGCGTAGTAGTTGCGACTCTTTCCAGAAACTATCATTCTTCGCATGGGAACAAAGTCGGCGCTAAATGTACCAACCTCTTTGTATGTGCTTAAGAATGGATAACCGGGACTCACAAGCCTTCCTGCTTCAAAGATAAAGTCGGCACGTCTGAAAAACCAGTACACTTCAGTGAACACGGACTCATCGCCTTGCTTAGTGGAGAGATGATAGGTAACTTCTATCGCAGGTGCACCTTGGTAGTCAGCTAAAGATTTACCAGTGATACTTCCAACGAAGTACCCCTTGAGTTGGCTGACTTGAGATGGGTCAGTAATTTTGGAAATGTCAGAGTTTAGGTTGTAGACCCTACCCTTCACACGGTCGAAAGTAGTCAAGAAATCAGCCACGTCTGGCGTTACAGAAAAGATAGAATGCCCAGTCGTCGTACATGAAAAAAAGAGGGTTGCAAATGTCAACAGCACTAACGTGCGCACGAAGGTCATTCCCTGTTCCTGATCTGATTCGCTACAGCAGCAGCATAGGCTTGCTTCTTGGTGACCACCTTTGCCCCAATCGGAAATAGCACAAACGACCCCATTCTTACAAGCACGACCCCGACCGGTATTCCTACAATGGTGGCAAAGCTAATTACACCCAGCACGAAGTACGTACTCGTTGCAATTAGGCCAAATGGGATCCACAGTGTATTCACAATGAGTCCTCCGATTCGTCTCACCGGCGACACGTTTTCTGCACCCTTTAGCTCCGTTTCACGAATAACTTCCTTGCCGAACGGAAAGGCAGAAAGTTTTGCGAACTGAAGAAATGCCTTAGCCAGCGGGATCCCTACAATGGTCAAAGCAAAGACGCCAGCGGCCATGAGCCAAAGCACAGCTGACCAACTTCCGATAAAAACAAACCACAAAAGATTGAATAAACCCATGATTGCAATTATGGAAGCACTTCTTGGCGTGCGCAAGTCTTTTCGGACTTAACTTGAAACAACATATTGACCTTGCCGTCACTTTCCCTCGGGGCCAAGAAACCCATGGGAGATATGCGAGAAGGCCGAGTAGAGATGGCAAGGGGACGTCGAAAGACTCAGTTCTTGGAAGAGTTACCATAAAATTGCCAGAATACTCCACTATTTGCATACCCTGAAACAACTAGGCAACGGGTTCGACTCCCGTCACCTCCAAATAGCAAAACCCTCCGCTGGAGGGTTTTGCTATTTGGAAGGAGCTTTGGACAACCTTCAGGTTGCCCAAAGCGACCCCACTTGTCGGTAGCGCACAGCAAAGCAGAAAAGGCCCGCTGGTCGGGCAAAGTCCATCAATCCACACCTCCGCTGGAGGGTTTTGCTATTTGGAAGGAGCTTTGGACAACCTTCGGTTGCCCAAAGCGACCCCACTTGTCGGTAGCGCACAGCAAAGCAGGAAAGGCCCGCTGGTCGGTCAAGGTCCATCAATCCACACCTCCGCTGGAGGGTTTTGCTATTTGGAACCCGCGACCCCCGCAGTTGACGCTCGGCCAAGTTTACCGCACGATTACCGCACAGTTCCCCCAGGGGAACCGCTCGTCTTTTTACCAGGAGGCCACCATGGTCCGTTTCGGAATCCTTTCTACGGCAAAAATAGGCCGTGAGCACCTCATCCCAGCGCTCGTTGGCGCTACAGGCTGCTCGTTGACGGCCATCGCCAGCCGAGACTTGGGCAAAGCCCGTGAACTGTCGGACCGCTGGGCAGTGCCTCTGGCTTTCGGAAGCTACGAAGAGCTTTTGGCCAGCCCCGAAGTGGACGCCGTTTACATCCCTTTGCCAACCTCGCAGCACGTCGAATGGACAATCAAGGCCGCGAACGCCGGCAAGCATGTTTTGTGCGAAAAGCCCATGCTGCTCAACACGACCGAACTCGAGGCCATCCAGGCCGCAGCCGAGCGAAACCACGTTGTGGTCAGCGAAGCTTTCATGGTCACCTATTCACCGGTGTGGCTCAAAGTCAAAGACCTGCTCGCCTCGGGAGCCATCGGGACTCTCGGTCACGTGCAGGGGGCGTTCACGTACTTCAACAGCGACCCGGGGAACATGCGCAACATCGCGGCCCTCGGCGGCGGTGGGCTTCCCGATATCGGCGTGTATCCGACGGTCACCACCCGTTTTGCCACGGGCCGAGAACCGCTTCGCGTGCAGGCTGATACCCGCTGGGACCCTGTTTTCAAGACCGACATTTTCTCGACCGTTCGAGCCGACTTTGGCGACTTTGAGCTGAGTTTCTACATCTCGACCCAGTTGGCGGCCCGCCAGTTGATGGTGTTCCACGGGACCGAGGGGACGATCGAGGTCCGCTCGCCGTTCAACGCCGACCGCTGGGGCGAGGAACTCCTCGAGGTGACCAGCCGCGACCACAGCGAGTCCCGCTTGTACCGCTTCCCTGCCGCCCAACAGTACCGCCGCGAGGTGGAAGCCTTTGCCCGCGCCGTGGGTGGCCAAAAGGGCCAGGTGTTCACGCTCGAAAGCTCGGGCCTCAACCAGCGGGTCATCGACGCCGCCTACCAAGCCAGCCGCCTTGGCGGTTGGCAACCGGTGTAGGGCCATGAGCGTGGCCACCAAGCCCAAGCGGAGACCTCTGGGCTGGATCATCCTCATCTCGCTGGTAGCCGGGGTTGCCCTGGGGTTGCTGGTGACGAGCTTGCTTTCTCACCCCGCCCCATCCCGAATCTTCTATGCTTCCCGTCCTGCCGGAACGATGCTGGTGGCCCACATGGGCGGCGATAACTTGTATCCGGGTGACACCGGCTACGCCTACGAGCAGGCGAAACTTCTCGGTGCCGACGTGTTTGACGGCGATGCTCACATCACCAAGGACGGTGTGATCATCCTGATGCACGACGAAGCAGTCGACAGGACAACCAACGGTCACGGCCAGGTCGAAGACCTGACGCTGGCAGAACTGAAGGCCCTGGACGCCGGCTACGGCTGGAGCCCCGATGGCAAGAGCTATCCCTTCCGAGGCAAAGGAATTACAGTTCCCACTCTCGAGGAACTCTTCCAACAATACCCCGACCAGAAGTTCCTCATCGAGATCAAGCTGTCGAAACTCCCCATCGCCGTGCCCATGGCGAAGTTGATCCGCAAGTACAACATGCAAGACAAAATCGTCATCGCCAGCTTCCTCGACACGCTCATGCAGGAGTTCCGTCGGGCCGCTCCCGAGGTCGCGACCTCGGCAAGCAAAACCGAGGTGGTGGTGTTCGTTCTGCTTCAGAAAGTTGGCCTGAGCGGTTTGGTGAGCCCCGAGTACCAGTCGTTGCAGGTGCCGTTTGAAACCAGCGAATCGATGGGTATTCCCATCATGACCAGCGAGTTTGTGCAGGCGGCCCACGCCAAGGGCGTCGCGGTCGAAGTCTGGACTCTCAACGAGCCCAACCTGATGAAAACCTACATCGACTGGGGCATCGACGGAATCGACTCCGACCGTCCCGATGTTTTGAAGAAGGCGCTCGGCCGCTAGCCGCGGTACTTTGTGGTCTTTTCGCGAAGTCGCTCGACTTCGGCACGAAGGCGGTTCAGAAAGGCATTCTTGGGCCATTTCTCGCCGGGAGGTTGCGGAGCCTGCCTGTCTTCGAAGTCGCTGCAAACCCGCCAAACCACCACCTCGGGCGGTAGCCTGACCAAGGCTTGGGCCACGGCGCTCAGGTATTCCTCGGGATCGACCGGCAGGATAAGCCCCTCCTGCCAGTCGAGGTGGAGTTTTGTCCCAGGCACCAGCATCAAATCGTGGAACTTGACACCCGAGGATCCGTGTTCAAGCGCGAACTCCACGGTGTCGAGAAACTCAGCCGTGCCTTCACCGGGGAGTCCATACATCACATGGGTGGTGAACTTGAGGTTGCGCTCGCGCAGACGGGCCGCCGCCGCCGTGTACGACTCCACGCTGTGACCGCGCCGGATGCGATTCAAAGTTTCGTCACGGCAACTCTGCAGCCCCAGTTCCACCCAGACTTCGCGATCCGGGCTCTGATAACTGGCCAACAAATCGGCAACGGGAACGGGAACGCAGTCGGGTCGCGTCGCTACCACCAGTTCGACGAAATCCGCCTGAGACAAGGCGGCATCGTAGACTCGGCGTAGGGTTTCGACCGGGGCCCAGGTGGACGAGAACGCCTGAAAGTACAGGCTGAACCGCTTCTGCCCGTAACGTGAGGCAAGAAACTCGCGGGCCTGCCGAATCTGCCCCTCGATGTCGGTGGCCCCCGTTTGGTAAGGCGGACGGTTGGCCGACGCCGAGCAGAAACTGCAGCCGGGGTCGAGCCGATTGGCGCCACGGTTGGGGCAACTGAAGCCTCCATCGATGCCGATCCGCCCGACGTCCGCACCCCAGCGTTGCCGGTAGTACGACCGGGCGTCGCGCCACAGAGGCGAACCAACTTCCAGAGGGTTACCTCTTCCAAAAGGCGGCCCACTGCCCTATGAAGGCTGCTGCCGGCTGAAAGAGCTGGATGCGCCAGTACCCGCCTCCAGGGTCGTGAACGACTTCGATCGTGTCGGTGGGAGACACGAGGCGGGCCCACCAGCCCTTGGCTGTCAGCTGCCGAAAGGTCACACCCGTGCGTTCAAGGACAACCGGCTTGGAAGGCGGTGGCGTCTTGTCGGCCCGAAGAGGCACGCCAAACAACGTAGGTACACCTTGCGCCGGGGAAAAATAGACGGCAGCCTCGCCAACGAACACGAAAACCAAGGACGGTCCGGGGGGGCCGAGCAAGACCCGTCCATAGGCCATCAGGCGCGGCGTTTCGCCCAGCAGCGCCTTTTGGGATTCGAGAAATTGTTGGCGCTGTTCCGATGTGTCCATAGCGTCAATATGCCCCGCCAGGCGCTTTCTGTCGAGGCGGCTGATAGTTTACCGATGTATAGCATACAGACATACCTTACAAATGCATTATTGATGCATGATCGGCGGCGATACTGTCATCAAGGAGGGTCCTATGAAACCCCGAAACAACAAGAAGCCGCGAAACAAAATCGCTGGTCCTGTCGTCGTGATGCTTTGCATCAGTCTGCTGCTCGTTCTGTCCGGCAGCGCTGTCTTTGCTTTTCCAGAAGGCCCGGCGGTCGTCTATGACCCGGCTCCCCGTCTGCTGGAACTCACGCGGGCCGTTCACCAGCATATTCGGTTCGAAGGTGAGAGTTCTTCCCCTCGCCCGGCGACCCAGACACCTTCGGCAACGCTGAAAAGATTGGTGGGAACCGCGCAGGAACAGGTCCTTCTCCTCATGGCTGTCACGCAGAAGGATCTTGGTTTGGAACCCAGACTGGCCCTGATCCGACTCAGGCCCTCGGGCGAGCGCCGCGTCGTGATGGAATGGAGGGGGCTCTACTACGATCCCGGCCTAGGGGCTGTGTACGGCCAAAACGAAGTGGCCGGCGTCGTTCGGGCCGTGTCCTACGGCAGTGCCTTGACGCTGAACCGGCTGTAACGTCCTCGAGTCGGGCTCTAGGTCTCAGTCGCCCCCCGCATGGGCTTGGTAAAAGTCCAGATGGTACCATCGCCCTTGGATCCGTGTGTTGAAGTCAACCGCGAGCGCGAGGTGCGGCGACACGACCGTCGGCGCCCGAAACGTCTGGGGTAGCGGCTGGGCCAGCTCGAACTTGATGTCGGGGTAGTGAGAGTTCGCTTCCCACTGCTGATAGGTCTGCCACGCAAACAGCAGGGCACTGGTGGCAAGGCAGGCACTCCCAATGATGGTCCTGATCCGATCGGAACGTCGTGGCCAGTCGTTGCGCTCCTGCCTTACCGGGACGGGGGGCTCCGGTGCTGGCGGGAAGTCGCGGTGGGTACCTTGGTCCAAGAAGTCGTGCATATAGCGCTCCTGACCCGAGTGTAGCTCGCCGTAGTGCACTGCTAGTGCAGGGGTCACACAACGTGTCCGCATCAGCTAGACTACACTCATGACTCACTACGGTTCGTACACGATCGGTTGGTTCCAGGTGGAACGAGAAGACTGGCTCACGGGCCAGCGCGACACGCTCGCGAAACGCACTTTCGGCCGCGAGTGGCTGCGCCTGTGCCGCGAGGCGGGCCCGCGTGCGCCCTGGGCCTGGGACGGCAAACTGCCCAACCCCGTGAGGCGGGTCACCGAGCTTCCGCGAACCGCCTTTGACGAGCTGATCCGAGCCCTGCATCAGAGCTTCCCGCGTAAAGTCCACCCCGAACCGTGGTTGCCCCTGCTGATCGAAGTGCTCCAAAGCCCCTTGGTCGACGACGAGGTCAAGTGCGACTTGTTGGTATGCGATTCAGCCCGGCCAATCTGGGACGACCTTGCTGCCGCGATTCCTTTTCCGCTGCACGAGCGACTGCGCCGGGCTTTTCGGCTCGAGGAACGCTGGACCGACATCGACCGTGAGGTAGATGCGGGTCTGCGAAAGATGGCCGAGGTGCTCGCTCAGCCGGAACTGAGTGCCCACTGGGATGACGTCCGCCGGCAGAAGTTTGAGGCCCGCCACCTCGAGGCCGAGCGCCAACGCGCAGAAGCCGAGCGCCTGGCCCGGGAAGAAGCGGCACTTCGCGACTCGCTGCGCACGGCGCGCCGCGACCCAGACCGGGGTGCCGTGGAACTTACCGACGAGTTCAAGCAGGCCTTCCGCACCATCGCAAAGGGCGTACAGATTCTGTTCGTCACAGGGAGGCCGGGCACGGGTAAGAGCACGTTTATCCGCGCGCTGAAGAGCGAACTTCGGAACCGAAATGTCGCCGTTTGCTCGTTCACCGGCGCAGCGGCGCTCAACGTTGATGGGCAGACCCTCCACAGCTTCTTCCAGCTGCCACCGCAGATTCTGGCCCCGGGAAGCCTGAGTACCCCCAATTTCAAACTGCGGCAGAAGTTGCAGGCTCTCGAGGTGCTGGTGATCGACGAGGTGTCGCTGCTGAGGCCCGACATGGCCGACGCGCTGCACGAACGCCTGACCACTTGCCGGGACGATCGGTCGCCCTTTGGTGGAGTGCAGGTGGTGCTCGTAGGCGACCTGTACCAGCTACCGCCGGTGGGAGGCCGCGACAACGACGACGAGGCCAAGTGGCTGGCCCAAACCTACCCGCGAGGTCGATGGTTCCACGCCGCCCGCGTCTTTGACCGCGTAAAGGTCACCAAGCTGGAACTGACCAAGGTGTTCCGGCAAACGCAAAGCGACTTTCTGACCTTTCTGGGTCAGGTGCGCGAGGGCACGCTGTCTGCCGAAGCGCTCGATGCCTTCAACGGGCGGGTGCTGGCCCTTCCCGCCTTCGCGGCCGACGAGTTCCATTCCCTGCTCGTGCCGCACAACAAAGACGTGAAAGTGCACAACCAGGCAAGGCTGGCAAGGCTTGGAGGAACCGAGAAGGTCTACCCCTGCGTTCTTCAGGGCGAAGAGCTCAAGGACAGTGAGACCCGTTACCCGGCCGACCGCGAACTGGTGCTCAAGCCCAAGGCGCAAGTCGTCTTCCTCAAGAACGACCCGGCCGGACGTTGGGTCAACGGAGACTTCGGTATCGTGGAAACCATGGAGGACGACACCGTGGTGGTCACAACGGCCAAGGGAACCCACCGCGTGGAGCGAGCCAGCTGGGACCTAGGCAAGTACGAGCTCGACACCGCGAGCAACCACCTGGAACTGGTCAAGACCGGTACGTTCCGGCAGTTCCCGGTGCGTCTGAGCTGGGCACTCACCATCCACAGAATGCAGGGCCAGACCGTCGACCGAATGCTGCTCGATTTGGGCACCGGGGCCTTTGAGCCCGGGATGACCTACGTGGCCCTTTCGCGCTGCCGTACGCTCGAAGGCATCCGCCTGGGCCGGGCGCTGGTCGCCGCCGACCTGACCGTTGACCCGACCGTGGGGCCGTGGCTGGCAGCGCTGTAGCCCCGCAACGAGCCGTGGGGACTCAGAACGCGTTGGTCTCTGCGCGCAGCACGGCTACCAGGATCAGGGCCAGTACCAGGGCAATGGCGATTCGGGTCAAAACCGGCGGAAGGGAATCTTTCCAGCGTCTCATGAAACTAGCTTGTCTCGGCCCGGTGCACCGCCGGTGCAGTTCAGCGTTCACTCGCAGTTTGTTTCGGGGTCAGGGTTTACAGGTGTATACCAGAGAAAGCGCCATCAAGCCCAACATCATGACTCCTTTTTCAACAGGACGGGCTCAAAGTCCGCATCGATGGTCAGAACGAGCGGTGGCTCACAGTCGGGGATGGTCGGTTGCAGGCGCACGTCGAGCGCGCCGTACACGATGCCCATCAACCGGCGCAGACGCTCCACCGTGCCCGGAATCTCGACGCCACCGCGGAAGATCAGGCGACGGTGAAAGGAAATCTTCAAGGCCGACGGCTCCTCGGAGGCGAAGCGGAGCGCGGTCGGTCTCAGGTAGGGAGCCCCGTAGGCGTCGTCTACGGAAAACCGAACCCGGTGCAGAATCCCCTTGATCTCGTCGGTGAACCCCTTACCGTCCGGGAACCGAGGCGACGCGTGGGGCACGTGCACCACCATCCCTTGCAGGAACGTCACCCCGGCCTTGCCCTCAACTTTCCAAAAGTTCTGCAGACTCCTGTCGGGGAACTCCAGGTCCACTTGAGCCGGCTCGGGGCTGTCGCGGGACAGCAAGGCCGGCATGGGAAGGGCGGGCAAGTCGCGGCAATACCCACAGGTGGGGTCGTTGCAGGCCCGGGAGCCCCACCGGTTGCAAGCGGGGCACCACGAGTTGTCGTGCTCGCCCTGGTAAACCATCGGGCGGCGGCCGCAGATCGTGCACGCTTCGTCGGGCATCATCTGCCCGGTCACGGTCCAGCCGTTGATCGACCAGTGGTATTGCCCCCGGCCCAGATACGTTCTGACTAGTTTCATCTCCTCGCCTCGAAAAAAGCAAAAAAGAGAATCGGAGGGACTTACGTGTCACCCCCAACTTCGTGTTGCCCCGATTGTTCGGCCACACCACACCGGTTGATCAGACCGGCGCTGATGGTGGGAGGTCTGCTTACCTCCATGGCGGCGTGCCACATGGTTCAAGGACGGCTTTGCACGCGCCAGCATCTACGGCTGTCCCGGCCTTCGGGCTTTCGCCTTACGACCGAGCCGCAAGAGTTGACCAACTCCCAGCCGACTTACGCCTTATCAAGAACAACAACAAAGAACCCGCGGCGCTCTTCACGCCAACGATCCGTTACCCCTGTGGAGGGTTGTTCCGGCACGATTCTCTGGTTCAATTACTCCCTGCCACCTGTTTTTTTCCGGAAATCTTCTGAGAACTCGAACGACGACGAAAAACTGAAGGCATGGTCGTGGTAGTCCTAACGAGGCACACGGTGACTGACAACACCCCCCTTCCCTGGCCGGACTTCTGGCCGTCTGCCGTTCAAGACGGCTGTGTCGGTACCCAGCTTTCAACACCTACACCCATGACCTCGTCCTTACCCCTGAGGACCATTGAGATCACGGGCCGAACCAAGTCGTCGGGTTCAACTTCACCGCCTCGGGTGCCCCGGACCGCTTCCGCAACGTGTACGAATGGAACTTCGGCCGGTTCCGTGACTCCTACTCGCTCAACCGGCACGGCATGCGCTCGAGCTGCTCGAAGGGCTGGTGCTTGATCAGAGGTCGAGCAACAGCACCGCCGGCTTTCCGTAATCGCTGCCGGGGTTGAACAGGCGGGTGTGGCCATTCTTGGCCAAGCCGTCGAACGCCCAGTGGGTGTGGCCGAAGACGACAGTGTCAACGTTGTTGAGGCGATCTTCCCACTCCAGCGGACCGCCGAAGTAGCCTCCGCTGCGGATGCCCTTCCAGTCCTTGTCTTTCACCACCTCGAAGAACGGAAAGTGGGTCACCAGGTAGGTGGTCCAGCCCAGCGCCTTCTTTTCGGCGCACACCTGAAGCGCGCTTTCGAAGCCTTCGCGGGCATGCTCGCGCAGAAAGACTTCCGAGTTCTCGAAGTCGCCGATCCAGTTCGGGTCGTTGGTACTCGGGGGAGACTCGGCGTACCACCCGCCGAAGCCCGCGAACACGGTCTTGTGCTCGGGGAGGAGAAGTGGCGAGTCGGGGAGGTAGTAGACCCCCTGCTTGGGGACGCGGCGGCGAACGGCCTCGAGGGCCTCCTGGGCTGTCAGTTGGCCACGGGACCAGTAGGAGTGGTTGCCCGGCACCCAGCGCACCTCGGCGTCGCCAAATAGGTCGCTCGCAAACTTCAGACAAGCCACCTCGTGGTCGGGGTCGTTGCTGCCGTTGTCGCCGCCCAGAATGACGTGTTCGATGTCATACTCGTGCTCGCGCCACAGGCTGTCGAGCTTCTTCTTCCAGGTGTGGTCGGCCTCAGGGGAATAGCCGAGGTGGATGTCGGTGGCAATCAGTACTTTCATAGGTCCTCCACCGAGCATACGCCGAACCAGGCTGTTTTTCTCCGGCGAAAAATCGGGGGACCGTGGCGTACAGGTTGCGGAGGCAACCCATGAGAACGCTCGACAAAGGACATTCGAAGTTTCTTGCCATTCTGGAACTGCCGTTGGTACAGCGCCTGTTGGAAGGGGACTGGGATGCCTTCCAGTTTGAGTTCGCGCTGCAGTACGTTTCCAACTTCGAAACCACCAAGGGCCAACAGCGGTACTTCCGTGGGTCCAACCTTCCGGGTCTGGAAGAGTTCTGTGAGGACTCGTCCAACTGGTGGACCTCGCCGCGCGGAGGAAGCGCCTCTGATCGCGAAACCGTCCGTGAGTTCCTGGGGACGCAGTTGCAGGAACGTTTCGCCCGGGTCGCCGCCATGGACCGCGCCGAAGCCGACCACTTCGTGGCCGAGTTTATCGACTTCTTTGGTTTGACGATCCAGCAGTTCACGGTCTACTTGGCGTTCGTGTTGGCGCACCTGCGGATGCCTTGGCATCAGGTTTCCGAGCACAACGAGGACCGGTTCGAGGAACTGGCGCTGAAGGCTGCGGGAACGGACGCCGCGTTCTATAACCTCGAGTTTGTCTCACCCCGTTCGCGGATGCACAAAGTGGGGCTGGTGTCTGCCGGCGGCATGTACAGCAACCCCCTCACCATCGCCGACCTCACCATCCACAAGTTCGGCCTCGACGCGTTCGACAAGGGCACCATCAATCGCATGTTCGACGACCTGGAAGGGCCCGTGGTGTTCATCACCAACCAGGTGGACCGCATCGACCCGTCGACGGCCCGGCGCTTCGACCTGGTGATCCGCTTCGAAGAACCCTCCCAGGACCGGCTGGTCGCCCTGTGGCACCAGGAGGTCGAACGCCAGGGTCTGTCGGCCGCGTGGAACCCCCAGCAAATCCGGGCCCTGGCCCAGCGGTTCAAGAGCAACCTCGGCGTTGTCAGCCAAGCGTGTCAGCTCATCCGCGAGCTCCCGGTCGAGGTGCAAGCTGAGTTCCGCGCCGAGACGGTGCTCGAAACCGTGCTCGGGGCTCAGTTGCGTTTGGTCACGAACCGCAAGCCCGAGCCCTTCCGCAAGGCTTCGGAACTCTACGACATGGAGTGTCTCAATACCTCGGTTCCTGTGACCCAGCTGGTCGATATCGCACGGCGCTGGAACCAGAAGTCCGACCGGGCCGGTCTGAAGTACCTGCTCCACGGCATCACGGGCGGCGGGAAGAGTGCCTTGGCCCGGCACCTGGCCGATGAACTGGGTCTTCCCGTTCTCTTCAAGCAGGCCAGCGATCTGCTCGGTGCCTTTGTGGGCCAAAACGAACAGAACATCCGTCAGGCTTTCGACGAGGCCGAGCGCACCGGCGCCGTTCTCGTGATCGACGAGGTCGACTCGTTCCTTTCGGGGCGGGCCGGAGGAAAACGCGGCTGGGAGAACTCCATGGTGAACGAGTTCCTGACCAACATCGAGAACTTTCAGGGATTCCTGGTGGTGAGCACCAACCTGATGGAGGTGCTCGACGTCGCCCTGCTCCGCCGCTTCACCCTCAAGGTGGAGTTCCGCGCCTTGACGCCCGAGGCCTCGGTGCGCCTGTTGGTGCGCTACTTTCCCGAGCTGGATCCGGTAACGGTCGGACCGCTCCGGTCGCTGACGCCCGGCGACTTTGGGGCCGTCAAGGCTCGACAGGAACTCTGCCCCGAGCTCGACGTGCTGGCGGCGCTCCAGGAAGAGGCCGCTGCCCGGGCCGCCCAGTCCGGTCAGCGGCGATCGATCGGTTTCTAGACGAGGACGAACGCATGTTGACCCAAGAAGTCTTCACCCTTGGCCCCGATGCGCGGCGCATTCTGTGTTCTCAGGGGGTTGAAAGTTCCCGGCTTTCGCTTTATCTATTAAGCGATAGGCGAATATGGGCGCACCATCAGTGCGTCTTAATTCCAAATGTCAGATATTTGTAGTTTCAATGCACTTTGTGCTTGACAAACCCTTCTTAAAAGAGTAAAATATACACCATGAGATACAAGAGGAACCTACCAACCGAGACGATCTTCTAGCCCCGCGGAGCTTGGGGCTTCGCCGGTTGGTTGTCGTTCGGACTTATTGGAGGTTCTTCATGATTCTTTCTCACGAGCAGCTCGCTCAGGCCTGCCGCGCCTATTTGACAAAGCGCACCGAGCCCAGCCGCCAGCGCTTTCTGACACTTGCCTACCACTTCGCCAAGCAGCAGGCAGGTATCAATCTGTACACCCGCTCCAGCCGCCTCTGGGCCCGCGACGAGCTTGTGGAAGATCTGACCCAGTACAGCCTCGAACTCCTGATCAAGGAGTTCGCCAAGCCCCAGTTCAAGACCGCGGTCTGGGCCGAGAACCCGATGGGCTGCTTGACGCGGTTCTTGCAAAGCCGCGCCTACTCGTTCTTCCGCAGCGAGGGCAATTACCAGTTCAAATACACCAACGGCGAGTACTTCGACACCGAGTACCAGGAAATCGCCTAAGACCAGACAACTTCCAGGAGGCCAGCATGTCTATTTACTCACGTGATTTCAACGCACCCAGCGCCGAGGACGAGTTCCTCGTCGCCGAGGCCCGCCGCGAGCTGGCGCACTTTGCCGCCAGCCTGCCACCGACGCTGGCCCAACTCTTCCAGCTGAAGAAGCTGGAGGGGCTCCCCAGCCGCGAGGTGGCTCTGGTGCTCGGTGTCGACGTGCACCAGGTGTACCGCGACACCAAACTGCTCGACCACCGCTGGGAGCAGGCGAAGGCAAGGTGGGGGTGAGCAGGGCTTCGCGGTAACGGGGTCTCCAGACCTAACGGAACTCCAAGCGCCGGTTGTACAGGCCTCAGCATCGAAGTACCGTCAACTTTTCCCCGTGACCTTCCCAAACGCCACCTGCCACTGCCCCAACTGCTCCTCCAGACCCGCCGCAAGTTCAGGGCTGTCATGGCTGACCTCGCCGGGCCACTGGAAACAGAACTGCACGGCCTCGCGAAGGTCGCGCACGCGCAGGCGGAGGCGGGCCCGGATGATGCCGTCGGAGCTCCGGGTTGCCTCGACAACGGGCTGGCCGGGGTACAGCACGTGGCTCAGGGCCCAGCGGGCGGCGTTGCCGGTGAGCAGCAGGTCCACCTCGTGCACCCGGTCGCCCATCAGGCTTCCATAGATCTCCACGTAATCCTTTTGCAGCTCGTAAGCGTCCTTGCGCTCGAAGCGCCAGACGGCCCGCAACCGCCCGGACTCCGTGGTAGGCAACTGCGCCGACTCAAGCAAACCCCAGGGGTAGACGCGCGTGTTGCAGACCTCGGAAGCGGTTCCTGGCACACCGGTCACTTCGTCGCCAACGAGATGCCAGCCGTCGGCGGAGTTCACGAGAAGGTACGGCAGGAACAGGCGAGGCTTGGACCGACTGACGGTGAGGTACACAGGGTCGCCCTGGGCCAGCGCGCGCAGGAGCGTGTCGATAAGCCCCAGTTCGGCCTGGTCGGGCGTGTCCAGACCACCAACCTCGAAGTCCCACTCGCGTTCCCGCGGCCGGGTGCGCACCTCGTGGTAGACGATCTTGCCCTCGAGGGGGTTCTTGGTCTCGCGGGTCCAGCGCGTCAGGAGTTCAAGCATCCACGAACCGGTCTGGGGCGGAAGCGCCGTCGTCTGTTCGGCGAGCTGAGCCAAGAACGGGTAGATGGGGTCGACCATGGGCGCTTCTTCGTCTTTTGGGTCGCTCGACAAGGGACTGGCAATGTACACGTACTCGGCTCCGTTCTTGCGCCTGACCAGCCGCCCGTCCTTGGTCAGCAACTGGCCCAGAAGAACATCGAGGAACTGCATGTCGTACTGGAACTGTCGGGTGTCGATGTAGGAAAAGCCCTCGGGATGCCTCGCCTCGTCGAAGCTGGTCACCGAGGTGCGGGTGATGGGCTGCGAACCCAAGACTTGCTTGAGGTAGAACGTGAAGCGCAGAAGCACTTCGGGGATGGGCTTGGAGGTCTCGGCTTTCAGGTACATACTGCTTTATACCATACGCACTGCTGGTTCGTGCTGGTTCTTCAAAGCAGATCCAGAACCCGGCCGGCAAAGTAGAGGGGCAACGAGACGAGCTCCGTGGCCCCCCCGTCGTACTCAAGGGCTTGGGACGAAGGTAGATTCAGGTCAAAGCGCACCGCTCGCTTGGGTCGCTTGGCCGCGACGAATTGCAGGGGTGACTTGAGGGTCCCGGCCTTGCCGGCTTTCACCTCAAGGGGAAGCAACTCGGTCCCCAAGCTGATCACGAAGTCGAGTTCCGCATTGTTCGAGCGCCCTTCGCGCAGCCAGTAGTTCAACTCGGGGAGTTGTTTGCCCAGGTAGCGACCCAGCAGTTCCTGGCCGACAAACTGCTCGGCCAGCGCACCTTCCTTCAGCAAAGTCCGCTCGTCGAGCGACAGAGCCTGTGACCAGCTCATGCCCAAGGTCAGGCTAACGAGGCCGATGTCGAGAAACAAAAGTTTGAACGTTGAGAGATCCTGCCCAGCTTCCAAAGGAACTCCTGAACAATCCGAGTGGAACACGTAGGCGCATACCCGTGCCTTGCAGAGGAGGTCGATGGCACTCTTGACCTCGGAGCTCCGGTCGTCGGGCGCGAAGTTCGTGAACTTCACCTTGCGCCCCAACTGGGCCGGGACCGTCCGGAAGACCCGCTGCAAACGGGCCAACTGAGTTTGACGGGCATACTTGGCGAAGTCGTCGACGTACGTGTCGAGGATGGCCCGCTGGACCGTGGCCACCTCAGCAAAAGTTCCGGTATCAAGCCAAGTCTGGACCGCCTCGGGCATTCCCCCGACGATGAGGAACTCCCGTTGCCTGTGGAGCAAGCTCTGATGCCGACTTTCAGGCATGCGGTCTCCGAGTTTCCAGCCCTGGTAGAAGTGAGAAAGTTCCGCATCGACCGCAATGAGGTACTCAGCGAACGACAAGGGTCCGAGGTGAAGATAGTTGATTCGGCCTACTGGCATTGAAAAGGCATGGTCTGCCAAGGTGAACTCGAGTAACGAACCTGCGGCAACGACCGCCAGGTCGGGCAGGTCCTCAAGGAAATAGCGAAGGGCCTCGATCGCTTCAGGCACAGCCTGTACCTCGTCCAGGACCGCCTCATCCGTGCCGTTTTGGAATAATTCGATTCCCCCGTCTTTTCAGTCAGCGACCTCGTCAGTCTGGAACCGCGTGAGCAGGTCCGCTATGGACGGGTGAAACGGGCGAAGGCAAACGCTCCCGCTGGCAGGGCTCTCGAACCGCTTGTACTATCCGTCGTACGCCCGAGTCGGGGCTTTCCTGTGGGGGATACGAAAGGAACTTGACCGATGATGAGTCCGGTGGAATCGGTCTAAAACACTGGGGACCAGAGCTGTTCCTGGACGCCTTGGGTCAGCTTGAGAACCTTCAATAAGGGCTGTTTTGGCGGATTCAGGTCAGAATCGCAGGTTCTCCCTCGAGGAGTTCGAGGTCAACTTTTCTTCCCAGCTTATCCTCGAAGTAGAAAGCCAGCCCAATGAAGTTGTCAAAGCTCTTCTGCTGTGGCTGGAACTCGACAAGCAGGTCGATGTCGCTTTTCTCGGTCTCACGTCCTTGGGTAGTCCAGCTGACTCCTTCGCAATTGGCATCTGTGGAAGGCGGCCTTGGCAGGCTGTCGGACCAAGGTGGACTTCCGCTATACGCTGAATATACCCTTACGGGTATATATGAACTGACAAATGGCCGAATAGCCCCTATCGGGTATGTTTCCTAGTTTTAAGTTGTAAATTATACCCGATCGAGTGTACAATCACTGTATGTCCAAAACCGAGTTCTCTGTACTCCTCAAGAAGGAACGCCGGCTTAACCACCTCACGCAGGAAGAACTCGCGCTCAGAGCAGGAGTTGGGCTGCGGCTCATCCGTGACATTGAGCAAGGTAAGGCAACGTTACGTATCGACTCGTTGAATAAGGTGCTGGCGCTGTTTGGTTACGAGGTCGCGCCGGTCCGTCGGAGTCCCCATGCGGAGCGCTAAGGTCTGGTATGGGACCAACTTCGCGGGCACGCTGGAAGAAACCGACGTGGGCTATCGCTTCACCTACTCTTCCGACTACCTCGGCGAGAGCTTACCGCGTCCCATAAGCCAGACCCTCGGGCTGCGGGAACAGCCGTTCGAGGCCAAAACACTTTTCCCGTTCTTTGACGGGCTGATCCCGGAAGGCTGGCTGCTCGACTTAGGGACCCTCAACTGGAAGCTCGACCCGAAAGACCGCTTTGGACTGCTTCTGGCGTTCTGCCGAGACCCCATCGGTGCCGTCGGAGTAACCACCGATGAGTAAGTGCCTAGTCTGTTTTGGCGACCTCCGTTCGGGAGACTACCATCCAAGTTGCGCGTTGCGGTTGTTTGACACGCGAGTTCCGCTCGAAGTCGATCTCAATCTGGAAGACCTGCCCTCGGAAGGCCTGAGGTTGCTCGAAGCCAAAGGTGGAATAGCGGGTGTCCAGAAGAAACTCTCGTTGGGGCGTTCCACAGGTCAGCCGGGCCGGCTGACGGTCGTCGGCTTCCAAGGACGCTTCATTCTCAAGCCCCCTTCTCCGGAGTTCGAGGCCCTGCCTGAAAACGAGGCGCTGTGCATGGAGCTTGGCAACCAACTGGGTCTCGGGGTCGCCGGCCACGGTTTGGTGCGATTGAAGGATGGTACCCTTGCCTACCTGAGCCGCCGTTTCGACCGGCCGGACGACCAGACGAAATGGCACCAGGAGGACTTCTGCCAGCTTGCCGAGCGACCCGTTGCCGACAAGTACAAAGGTAGCCTTGAGGCAGCGGGTAACCTGCTCCGCTACTCCCGACAACCGGGGCTCGACGCCGTTCGCTTTCTGGAACTGGGCCTCTTCTGTTGGCTCACCGGAAATGCCGATATGCACCTGAAGAATTTCTCGTTGCTACTCGACCCCACCAACGGTTGGATTCTCTCGCCGGCGTACGATCTGGTCAGTACCCGGCTGGTTCTTCCAGAAGACAACGAGGAAACGGCGCTACCGATCAATGGCAAGAAGTCTCACGTGCATTGGCGGGATTGGGAAGCTCTTGCAGCCAATTTGGGCGTCGAAGGCAAGGTGGCGTTCAAGCTGGCCGCACGGCTGGCCTCGAAGGTGGCCCTGGTCGAAGATCTCGCAAGACGTTCGATGCTGCCAACGTCGCAGCAGGAGGTGTTTGTGGCGATCTACCGTGAACGGGCGGCCCGCCTGGCTCGACCCTAGGGACCGGTAGAAATCCCGCATTACGATTTCCTTCCAGTTCTCCTCGTGGCGGAAGTGTTGGCCGTCGTCGGTGTGGGTGTAGTAGAAGCCCATGCCCTTGGCTGCCATCGGCTCCAGCTCGTCTGGAACGAACCTCTCGACGTCGCAGAAGACCCGTGAGAACTCCGCCTTCACCGAGTCGACACCTTCGACGTGGAAAATGCGGTCAGTGTACCAGTCGGTGAGTTTGTCGACTTCCCCGGGGCTCTCGAGCAGGTGAACGTGTTTGTTCGGGTGGATGCGTCCACGATTGTCAGTGGGATGAAGACTTCGGCAGACAGTTGAAAGGGAGGGCGGAGCCCCGCCCTACGCCGTGGCGAACGGTGTTCGCCACCGCTACCCACCCAGCGGGGCTTCGCCAGCCCCGCAACGCCCCGGCTGCCTATTTGGTGGCCTGTTGGTAGGTCCAACCTGATCGAAACCCTTGGCGAGTCGCGATCACGAGTTGACGGGCCAAAGCGTCCTCAAATGCAGACAAGAACTTGGGCCTGTCGGTTAGCAAACTTGTACTGAACCCCAGATCCTCCTGGTACATTGCCCATACACTGGTCCAGCCGGGAAAGGATTCCCGGGTCAGGACGAGCGCGTCAAAGTGAGTTTCAACAAATGGCCTCAGGTATTTGTCTGAAGGCAGAGAGTCAGACTTTGCCGAATTGACGGCTTTGTCTTCCGGAATCAGATTCCAGACTCGATCGTGGGCCACGAGATAGGCGATCCAGTCGTGGTGCAAGATCAAGGCCCCACCGTCATTGGTGAACTGATAGAGTGGCTTTCGAGCCTGAAACTCGGCAGACGCAAGCTCAACGATTCGCCGATTGACCTTTGCGTCGGGCAGACCGGCAACCTCTGCCACAAAAAACGGCCGGATCAGCCTAAAGGGGACAAAACGAAGGAGCCTCGTTGTTTCTATGTGTGATCGGACCTTGCCAGCGTGGGTGATGACGATTTGTCCGCTGCGGACTCCGATGCTCACCGATTCGCCAATGTGTTTCCAGGGAACAGAATAATGGTTGGTATCGACCTCAACGCAGAGGTCAGAATGGACTTTTCGCGACAGTTCTCTCTCTCGTAGGAAGTCTGGTCGACAGGCCAGAGACTTCAGAGCCTCGACTTCCAGTTCAAAGCGCTCAAGAGGAGTCCCGCCGAGTTCCTGAAGGACCCGCTGATCGGCGATCTGATCCATCCACCAGTCCAGATGGATCTCCAGCGCCTGCCATGAGTCGAACTCCCGACCAGCCAGAGCATTGTTTTTGACGTATCCGACGGCACTCTCGACCTTGCCCTTGGTTCGTGCGCGATACGGTGCGCAGGAGCGGCGATCAAAGCCCCAGTGCCGGCTGAACGCGACAAAAACGGGGTTGTAGACGACCTCGCGAGTGTGAATGTCATGACTGATGACCAGCGCTTTGGCGTTGTCCGTGAGCACGGCTGCCGGTACTCCACTGAATCGTCGGAACGCGTTTTCGGTTCCCTTGAGCCAGCTCTCAAGCCTCTGATCGGCAAACACTTGCACGTAGATCCGACGGCTGAAGCCCAGAACGAAGACGAACAGGTGAACCTTGACCATCTCGCCGCCGATGTTCACCTGGCGCTCACCAAAGTCGATTTGGGCCTGCTCGCCGGGCTTTGTCTCGTAGCGGGTCGTTGCCAATCCACGAACCGCCAGATCCTTGCGCCACGTCCCAACAGCCCGTTCAACAGTCCGAAGGCTTACATGAATCTTCTTCTTGGCGATCAATTCCTGGCGGACAACTTCGGCATTGCCCCGATGCAGCTTGAACTGCTCCTCGAGCCAACCTCCCAATCCATCGAGCAACCCTGGCCTTTGAGGATTCTTGTACTCAACGAAACCGCCCGCCGCAATGTAACGTTTGACTGTGTTACGGCTAAATCCCAATTGGCGAACAATCGCCTTAACCGGCCACCCCGCCGAGCTCAAAAGCAGAATATCCTCGACTTCCGAAGGCAGGACCATGGGGCTTTTCTCCTGCCCCCAGTCTGCCCGATTCTGTCCTTCCATTCCCCGTTTCTCCCCGAGGGGTCAATTCCTCGTGTCGCCCGGGGGTCAGTTTCTCATGTCGCGTGACACGTTGGACATGCCGGAGAAGCTCCAGGTCAGGGCTTGAAGGTCATCTTGTTTCAAGAAACCGACGAAACTCCTCAGGGGTGAGGATTCCAAAAGGCACCGCGCCCAGATACTGCAACAAGTCTGCGTCACCGGTGACGAGGTACTCAGCGTTGCCGGCAACCGCAGTTTCCAGAAAGACTTGATCGTTCGGATCGCGGCAGGGTTCGAGGACGGCTTCTCCGAGCTGAGGCACGGTTTCGCTGTACGGGAGAATATCCTCGAGCAGCGTCTTCTGCTCTCCGGGGCTCAAGCGAAACTTTGGGTAGGCGAGCACCCGCATCAACTCTTTCGCGGTGGCCGAGCTGACAAGAGGTGTTGCTTGTCCGGACTTCCAGGCCTCGCGCAACCAACTCCAGTTCTCGCGGCGAAACACAAGCGCCGAAATCAGAGTATTGGTGTCAAGGACAACCTTCACTTCGGCTGCCGAGCCCAGCTGACGGCATCTTGGATGTCCTGCTCGGTGATTCCCAGCTCGTCCAGTTTGGTCCGGACTTGAGCAGCCGCGTTCGGGTTGACTGGAGTCAGGACGATGCTCTCGCCCTGCTTTCGGACCTCGAAGTAAGGACTGGAGAACACTGAGGCAATCGCCTTGGGAATTGTGATCTGGTTCTTGCTCGTCATCTTGGCGACCATGTTTTACCTCAAGTAAGAATGTAAGGAAATATCTCATTCCTTGCAAGCACGGACCCAGGACACGGGGCTCGGCGCCCAGGAACTCCAGCGGCACCGAGAGCCCTGCGGCTACGTAGACCGAGCTCACGGCATCGACCAACCAGGCGGGCGTGTGGAGGCCGCGCGGAAGGTGGAAGAGGAAGCTTTGCGGGTTCACTCCACTTGCTCCAGAGACATCGCTGGCGCCGCCTGGACAATCTCCAGGGCAGTCGCGCACAACTGCCGGTCTGACGTGCGGAACTCACGGCGGTATTTTGCGCCGTCCAGCCAAGGGGTCAGCCATTGCGAGGCGTGTTGCCCGCCCTTTCGGTAGAACGGATTGAGGTGATAGCCCGTCATCGTCACCTCATGAAGACGCACGACGGGCCACAGAACCAGGGGACCGGCAAGACGAGGCGGAGACGCTCCTGTAAAGACCTGGCAGGCAAACCGCAGCACTCTACGATCCAGTTCAGTCGAGTTGGCGAGGCGTGCCTCTTCTCTGGTACGTACAAGGTCCCCATAGGCCTTCTTGAGGTCGTCGGCGGCCAGCCAGCCGGTCTGGTATTGTCCCGAGACCAGACTGCTCTCCCAGAACTCGGACTCGAGACTGACCCCCAGGACGTGACAGACCGAGCGCCAGTCCTCCAAAACCCCACCTTCCCACTCGAGGTCAACTTTGAAGCGGTCGGCTTGGGCTTTCGGGTCCTCGAACTTCGCGACGGTGTCACCGAGCCAGTCAAGCCATTCCTCCGGCTTTTCATCGCCATAGCAAACCAAACCGTAACCATCGCGGATTTCTCCCAACGACGGAACGTCGTCGGGGTCGTAATGTTGGGCCATGGGGGGCCTCCTGTTTAGCAGCGGCCTCGGGGAGAGGCCAGAGCCTTCCGCCAGGCGGAAGGCACCCCACCCTGCAAGTCGGATAAATCGGTGGGGATGAAGCTATTGTATCACGGGATGAGTGCACTGAGGGTGCAACACCTACGGACTAGGACAGCCCCGCCTCTGCCCTTGCCAGAGAGCCCTCGCCCCTATATAATATCGATTATATAGAGGGACTACATGCTTGCTGTCAAAGTCACGACTGTTGGAGCTTCTGCCGGGATCATTCTGACCAAAGAAGCGATGGCCCACTTGAAGATTCAGAAAGGTGACACGGTCTACCTGACCGAGGCACCCGATGGGAGCTATCGCTTGACGCCGTACAACCCCGAGTTCGAGCGACAGATGCGTTTGGCCGAGACGATCATGCATGATGACCGCGAAATCCTGAAGGTCCTCGCTAAGTGAGTGAGTGGCGCTGGATACAAAAGGCTGTCGTGCTGGCCATCCACGACAGGCAGATTGCCGAGCATGGTGGGTTGCCTGGTCTCCGCGATGACGGAGCGTTGGCCTCTGCGCTCGCTCGCCCAGAGAACAAAGCCACCTGCGAGAAGCCCGACTTGGCGGACTTGGCGGCGGCCTACGCCTATGGGCTGGCCCGAAACCATCCCTTTGCCGATGGTAACAAGCGCATCGCTTGGGTGGTGGCGCGCCTCTTTGTCGCTGACAATGGTGGACGGCTTCGCTTCGATCCGCTCGAAGCGATCCAGATGGTTCTGGCCATGGCAAGCGGAACCCTCACGGAGCCAGAGGTTGCAGCCTGGTTCCGTCAACGCCTGTTGGCACAATCGTAGCACGTGGTCGACGGAAGGCAGGCGAGGTTCCGCCGGGTCCGCTGCCACGGGCAAGGCGGTTTCAGGTAGCACCACCCTTGCGGGTCTCAAGTCCGTCGAGGAGTTGAAAAGCCCCAAGCCGGTTGTCTCGGATTTCTAAGACGTGACAAAAGAAAGGCCCACCCGAAAAGCACTAAATGCTTATCTGGTGGGCCTTAAAGTTCAGCCGACGCCCGAAGTCGAATCGGGGACCTACGCATTACGAGGGCTTAGCACTCGTAATTATGTCTATATAATACAAAGCATTAGATACGTGAAACTTGCACAGTGGTATACAATTCGTATACTCACGGTTCCCCAAGAATGCTTCTCAATTGCTGCCGAAGTTTCGGAATTCGTGTGACGGCGACATCCCAGACGATGGCGTAGTCCACCGAAAAGTAGCCATGGATCAGCTTGTCTCTCATTCCGGCGATGCCTCTCCAGTCCACCTCGCGATGCTGCAAGGTGAACTCGTTGGTCAGCTGCTTTACGGCTTCTCCCATAATTTCCAAGCTGCGCGCGAACGCACGTTTGAGCACGTCGTCGACAAGGAAACTCTCAAGAGTCGCAAGACTCGACTGTCTGAAGAGAAACTCCACTTCGTCCAAGACGTGGCGAAGCAGTTGTTGGTCAGAGTGCAAGGTACTCAACTTCCTGAAGGATAGAAGGCCCTAGATGTGGGCTCAGGGACTCTCTGGTTACCAGGTCAACTTTTCGCTGGAGGTGGTCCTCGAGGTAAAACGCCAAACCCATGAAGTTGTCAAAGGTCTTTTGTCTCGGCTCAAACTCCACAAGGAGATCGATATCGCTGGCCTCGCTGGCTTCTCCGCGGGCAAATGATCCGAAGAGTCCAAGTGCAGCGACACCAAAGCCGGCAATCGCTCCGCGGTTCTCTTGGAGGAACGTCTCAATGTCGGCCTTGCGTTGCACCATGGGTCAAGTATAGCCATCCAGTGATATTTCGTCACTCAGCCGAGGGCCTAGTCCGGCTTGCGTCCATTATGTAAGTCAACTTATACTATGGACGAAGAGGTTGTAATGAAATACCGAGCCCGAACTCTCGAAGCGGCGTTTGCTAGGGCGTCCGCACAGTTTCCTGCGGTGCTGGTCACCGGGCCAAGACAGGTCGGCAAGACCAGCCTTCTCCGCCACTTGGCCTCGGGCGACCGGACCTACGTCACGCTCGACGATCCCCTGGTGCGCGACCTTGCCAAGCGGGAGCCGGCCCTCTTCCTGCAGCGGTTCAAGCTGCCGATCATCATCGACGAGATCCAATACGCCCCGGAGTTGCTACCGCTCATTAAGATGAGCATTGACCAAGATAGGCGGCCCGGCCAGTTCTGGCTGACGGGCTCGCAGCAGTTTCAGGTCATGAAAGGTGTTGCCGAATCTCTGGCAGGACGAGTTGCAGTGTTGCAGCTGGCGGGGTTCACTCGCCGGGAGTTATTGGGGAAGGCACAAGCGCTCCCCTTCGTCCCTTCGGAAGAGCTGTTGCGTCAGGCCGGCCAGGAGGAGTCCGTGGGCTTGGACGCTCTCTACCAGCAGATATGGAGGGGAACCCTTCCCGGACTTCACAGTGCCCTCGACGTGGACCGTGACCTGTTCCTGTCGTCTTACGTTCAGACGTATCTCCAAAGAGATATCCGTGATCTGGCCAACATCGGCAATGAACTTGCCTTCCTTCGATTTCTCAAGGCGACCGCCGCCCGAACCGGCCAACTCCTCAATCTGGCCGATCTGTCCAGGGATTCCGACATCAGCCAGGTCACAGCCAAGCACTGGCTTTCCATCCTGGTCGCCTCTGGCTTGGTGTACCTGCTGGCTCCCTGGCACTCGAACCTGACCAAGCGTCTGGTAAAGACCCCGAAACTCTACTTCCTGGACACCGGTTTGGCGACCTGGCTCACCTCTTGGACCAGTCCTGCAACTCTGGAGGCCGGGGCGATGGCCGGTGCTATCCTGGAGACTTGGGTTGTCTCGGAACTGGTTCGGGGCTGGTGGCACGCCGGCAAAGAAGCGCCGCTGTACTTCTATCGGGACAAGGATCAGAAAGAAATTGATGTGCTGATTCATCTGGATGGAAAACTCTATCCGCTGGAGATCAAAAAGAGCGCACAGCCCGGCGCAGACTCGACCAAGAGCTTTTCCGCCGCAAGTAACCTAGGCGAAGGTCGCGGAGCCGGCGCGGTGCTTTGCTTGACGCCCAACTGGCTCCCCTTCACCCAGCAGGACTTTCTGGTGGGTGTTGGGTTGATCTAAGTGGGAACAGCGGGAATCTTCGCGGTGACAGCCCTGGTTAGGCCCTGAAGCCGTTCCAGCGCCCCGGGGATCACGTTACCGTCCTTGAGGTACAGCCGCCGGTTCACCTCGATCATGATCGAGAGGACCCGGGGTTCGGTGTCGAGGAACTCCAGCGGCACCATGGAGCCAGCGTACGGGCGGTTGAGTTCTACCGAGTAGCCGGCGTCCTGGTAGACGGAGCGTTAGCCTCTGCGCTCGCTCGCCCAGAGAACAAAGCCACCTGCGAGAAGCCCGACTTGGCGGACTTGGCGGCGGCCTACGCCTATGGGCTGGCCCGAAACCATCCCTTTGCCGATGGTAACAAGCGCATCGCTTGGGTGGTGGCGCGCCTCTTTGTCGCTGACAATGGTGGACGGCTTCGCTTCGATCCGCTCGAAGCGATCCAGATGGTTCTGGCCATGGCAAGCGGAACCCTCACGGAGCCAGAGGTTGCAGCCTGGTTCCGTCAACGCCTGTTGGCACAATCGTAGCACGTGGTCGACGGAAGGCAGGCGAGGTTCCGCCGGGTCCGCTGCCACGGGCAAGGCGGTTTCAGGTAGCACCACCCTGTCGGGTCTCAAGTCCGTCGAGGAGTTGAAAAGCGCCAAGCCGGTAGTGTCGGACTTCTAGGACGCGACAAAAGAAAGGCCCACCCGAAAAGCACTAAATGCTTATCTGGCGGGCCTTTACATTGAGCCGATGCCCGAAGTCGAATCGGGGACCTACGCATTACGAGTGCGTTGCTCTACCACTGAGCTACATCGGCAAGGTAGGGTTTCTATACCGCGTTTTTTAGGTTGGGTCAAGGGTTGCGATCGCGCGCACGCCACCTATACTGGAAGTACAACGGGAACTCTGGGGAGGACTCTTGCTTCGCCTACTTCGCGGACTGATGATCGCCACCGTTTCTCTTGCCCTTGCCGGCTGTTCGGTAGAGTCGCCAATGGCAAGCCAGGGCAAGCTCGACCTGTCGCGGTGGGACTTTGCCACTGATTCCCAGGTACGCCTCGACGGGGGGTGGCTTTTTCAGAGCGACGGCTTCCAGGACGGTAATTTACTCCAGAAATCGTTGCCGGGTCGTTGGGAACTGACCGAGCCTGTCTTTCCCATCGAGGGCATGGGCAGCTACCACTTGCAGGTGGCCCTGCCCCGCTCCCAAACCCTCTGGAGCCTCCGGGTGCCCGAGTTCTCCTCGGCTTCTCAGGTCTGGGTCGATGGTCGCTTGGTTCTCGAAAGCGGACGGGTCGGGTCAGGCCCGGAAAAAGAAGTTCCAAGAGTTCAGATCCGTCAAGTGACCTTTCTGGCCGAGCGGGCCGAGGTCAGTCTGGTGGTTCAGATCTCGAACTACCACGACCGCATCGGAGCAACCCAAGATTCGATCTTTTTCGGTCCCGCCGAGTCGATGCAACCCGCCTGGGAACTCGAAAAAGCCACCTCGGCGTTCTTGTTTGGCTCTTTGCTGGTCATGGGTCTGCTTAACCTGTTTGTGTTCTATTCCGAAGGTCACCGGCGTGGAAACCTGTGGCTTTCGCTTTTCGCGTTCTCTGTGGCGATCCGAAATCTGATCACCGGACCTTCGCTTCCCCAAGACCTGTTTCCAAGCTGGGACTTTCAGGCGGTGACGTCGATCAAGTTTCTCAGCGCGATGGGCGCCATCAGCTGTTTCCTTCTGTACATGAAGCAACTGATGCCCAAGTGGTGGCCCTCACCGATGTTCGTGGGCTTTCTGCTTTACACCCTGCTGTTCGCTCTGCTTTGCCTTGCGCTTCCGGTAAAGCTTTTCTCCCAGGCGTTTGCCCTGCTCTACACTCTGCCCCTGGCGGCTGTGATGCTGGTCGCCTTTGGCTTGTTCGTCGTGGCGGCATTCCGGGCAGAACAAGAGGTTCGAGCCGTCTTGCCAGCGATTGTTCTGGTTCTCCTCGGAGGCCTAAACGACAACCTGAATGTTCTGGTCCCGACGCCCTGGGGACTCATCCTGCCGCAGTGCATGTTTCTTTTCATGCTCTACAACTCGTGGCTGGTGACCCGGCAGATGCAGCAAACCTTCCTTCTCAGCCAACGCCTTTCCTCTGATCTCCAGAAGCTGGACGCCCTGAAGGACGATTTTCTGGCGCGGGTCACCCACGAACTGCGCACGCCCCTCCACGGGATGATCGGAATCCTCGATGCTTTCCGTCAGGGTGACTATGGTCCGCTGGCCGAACGGCAGAACTATCACCTCACCCTGGTCGAATCCTCGAGCAAGCGTCTGCTGACCATGGTGAACAGCATCCTCGATTTCTCCCAGCTCAAGCATGGAACGGTGGGAGAGTTGAGGCCTGTCTTCTACAAGGAACTGGTGGACCTCCTGCTGCCCGTTTTCGCCGGGCAAGTGCAACGAGGGGTTTCCGTCGTCAACCGGGTGTCGGTTCACCTGCCGGCGGCGCTCGGCGATGCCACCAAGGTCGAGCAAGTTGTGCAGCATCTGCTTGCCAACGCCATCCAGCATACGTCCTCGGGAACCATCGCGGTCGAGGGTGAACTGCGCGACCAAAAGATCTGGCTGAGCGTGCGCGACACGGGGAGCGGGATTCCTGCCGACGA
The DNA here is from genome assembly GCA_037142615.1 of Spirochaetales bacterium. Classification (GTDB taxonomy): domain Bacteria; phylum Spirochaetota; class Spirochaetia; order JABEVK01; family JABEVK01; genus JAIFLN01. The sequence goes on from JBAXAI010000001.1 coordinate 459,559, forward strand.
ACTTCCTCACCTGTTTTCGCCCTTTCGACAGGACGCGAACGCCGATACGCGGTCCAAGAACGGCTTGGGGCTGGGGCTGGCAATTTCGCACCAACTGATTCAGCAGCTAGGTGGAAGCCTGTCGGCAGAGTCGCAGCTCGGCGTGGGCACCGTGGTGGCCTTCTGCCTTCCAATCTGCCCGCCTGATCAGTTGCAGGCGTTCACCGCGCAAAAAAAAGACCGGGAAATCCGCCGAGATACCCTCGCTTCGAGATTGGAACCGCTTCCAGATGCAGCAAAGGTTTCGGCTCCAGCGGCGACTGAGGTCGAACAGTTGACGGTATTGATTGTCGATGACGAACCCGTGAATCTCATGGTTCTGGAGTCGTTCCTCAGGAGGCTGAACTATCGCGTTCTACAGGCTTTCAGCGGGCCCGCCGCGCTGGAACTTGCCGATTTGCACACCATCGACCTGGTGATTCTCGACATCATGATGCCGGGAATGTCGGGCTATGAAGTCAGCCGACGGCTGCGCCAGAAGTTCTCCGCGGCAAGCCTTCCCATCATCCTGCTCACCGCCAAGAATCAGATGGAAGACCTCATACAAGGCTTTGCCGCGGGTGCGAGCGACTACCTCACCAAGCCCTTTGTCCGGGCGGAACTTCGCGCCCGCATGGAGTTCCACCTGACGATCAGCCGGGCAGCGCGCGAAGGCGCACAACCAGCGAACAAATCCTAATCCACCCGCCAACGATGCCGATACAGAGGATATGGAACGTGGACTGTACATCAGTGCATCGGGCATGACCGCCCAACAATGGCGCCTCGACGCCGTCTCGAACAACTTGGCCAACGTCGACCAGACCGGCTACAAGCGCGACGAGGCCGTCCATAAGGCCTTCCCCGAAATGCTCATTCGCCGACAGAACGACGACGGGGTTTACAAAATGCCCTTTGGTTCGATGGACACCTCGCCCATCGTCGGCAAGCTCGGCATGGGTGTCGAGCAGAACGAGTTCTTCACCGTCCAGACCCAGGGCGCTCTCAAAGAAACGAGCAACCCCTTCGACATGGCGCTGGAAGACAAAGGTTTTTTCGTCGTCAACACCCCGGCCGGCGAACGCTACACCCGCAACGGCTCGTTCACCTTGGGCAAGGAAGGCTTTCTCGAGACCAAGGATGGCTTTCAGTTGTTGGGCAAAAACGGCCCCATCCAGGTGAAGGCCAACAACTTTGTCGTCGACGCCAAGGGTCAGGTCTGGGTCAACGACGAGTTCGCCAACGACCCTTCCCGTTTGGTCAGCATGGACGAGAACACCTGGAAGAAGACAACCCTGCTCGACACGCTCAAGGTGGTGAACTTTGAACAACCCCGTTACCTGGCCAAGCAGGGCAACAGCCAGTACGCCACCACCGAAAACTCGGGCGAAGCTGCCGACCTTCCCGTCAATGCCCGCCCGAAGGTCCGTCAGGGCTTTGTCGAAGCGGCAAACGTGAACCCGGTCACCGAAATGGTGCAGATGATCGAAATCAACCGCGCCTACGAAAACAACCAGAAGATGATCCAGACCCACGACGCCCTGATGGGCAAACTGATCAACGAGGCGTCAGCCTTCCGCTGATAAAGGAACCCGACTATGATGCGCTCCCTGTGGACAGCCGCTTCCGGCATGACCGGCCAACAGTTCAACATCGACACGATCGCGAACAACCTTTCGAACGTGAACACCACCGGCTTCAAGCTCAACCGGGCCGACTTCGAAGACCTGCTGTACCAGACCCAAAAGATCGCCGGTACTCCTGCCACCGAGCAGACGGTCGTACCGACCAACACCCAGGTTGGTCACGGCGTCAAGGTTGCCGCCACCCAGAAGATCTATACCCAGGGTGCCCTGCAAGCTACCGGCAACGTGGCCGACATGGCCATTCAGGGCGAGGGCTTCTACCGCATCCAGACCCTCGACGGCAGCTACGGCTACAGCCGCGACGGCGCGTTCAAGATCGACTCCAACGGCCAGTTGGTGACCAGCCAAGGCTACAAGGTGATGCCCGAGATCGTCATGCCCCCGAACTGGATCCAAGACAGCGTCACCGTGGCTCAGGACGGCAAGGTTTCGGCCAAGGTGCCCGGCCGCGAGGATCCGCTGCAAGTAGCGCAGATGGAAATCTTCCGGTTCCCCAACCCCGCAGGCCTGCAGGCTGTCGGCGAAAACTTGCTCAAGCCGACCAACGCCTCGGGCGACGCCATCGCCGGCCGCCCCGGGTTTGACGGCATGGGCAAGGTGCAGCAGCGGTTCCTCGAAATGAGCAACGTGAGTGTCGTGCAAGAAATGGTCAACATGATTGTGGCCCAGCGCGCCTATGAACTTTCGTCCAAAGCCATCCAGACCAGCGACAGCATGCTCGGCATCGCCGCCAACCTGAAGCGATAAGGAATCGTCCATGAACGTCCTCGACACGGCCAACCTAAACCTCTCCAACAACCGCTACGACGTCACCTCGCTCACCGCCAGCGCCAAGGCCGCTGCGGGTCATGGCACGAGCGGCAAAATCGACAAGAACTCCGATTTGTACAAGGCCGCCGAGGATTTTCAGTCTATCTTCATCAAGCAGATGCTCGACACCATGCGCAAAACCGTCCACAAGGAAAGCGAAACCGAGCAGAGTCAGGGCGAATCGGTGTTCGAAGACATGCTCTACGACGAGTACTCCAAGAAGATGTCCAAGAGCGCGGGGTTCGATCTGGCCGACAATCTGTATCGGCAGATGAGTTTCCTGCAGAATCTTCCCAAGGCAGACGCCACCGCGACCCTCTGATTCCTCTTGCGGATGCCCGGTCCGAATTGTATTCTGGGACGATGCATCCGATTCGCTTTGAGCAAGTTTCCTTTCAGTACGAACAAACCCCCGTCATCACAAGTTGGACTCTGGACGTTCCGGCCGGAATCACCTCGCTGACAGGTCCCAACGGTTCCGGAAAATCCACCTTTCTGATTCTGGCATCGGGTCGATTCCTGCCCGCCGAGGGCACGGTGCTTCTGCAGGGGCGCGATACCAGATCACTCGACGAGACAACACGCAACCGTCTTGCTTCCCTCTTGTATCAGAACATGGAGTTTGAAAACGAGGAACCGCTGGGCGAGCTGCTCGAATACGTGCAAAGCGTCGGCTTTTTGACCGACAGGAGTGCCGAACGACGGGCCTCCGTGACGAAGATCTTTGAACTCGATGCCCTTCTGAGCCGCAAGACACAGCAATTGAGCAAGGGCGAGATGCAGCGCGCCGTGATGGCCTTTTCGTTGCTCTACGGGAGCTCGGTCGTGGTGATGGATGAGCCAATTTTCGCGCTCGAGGATCACCAGAAGCACAAGGCCTTGAAGTTCCTGGGTGAGTTCACGCAGGAACTGGGAGTCAGCTTCCTGTTCAGCGTGCATGAGCTCGAACTCACCAGGCAGTACTCGCAAAACGTGCTGCTGTTCTCAAAGGATGCCCCGCCTCTGGTTGGGCCCACTCTCGAGGTTCTCAGCCGCGAGAATCTGGAGGCCGCCTACCAGGTTCCGGCCGCGCTGTTGCACCAAAAAGAAAGGCTGTACAGAGACAGCCTTTTGCAGGAAAAGAAATAACTGTTGGTGGCAGAGAGATTTGAACTCCCGACCGAGCGGATATGAGCCGCTTGCTCTACCGACTGAGCTATGCCACCGTTCACTGAAGCCCGGTCAGAATAGCAGTTCACCGGTCTTTGGTCAACCCAAAAGGAGTCTTCATGGTGCACCGACTTTCTATCGATGTGAGGCACTACGAGTGTGACGTGTACAACCACGTCAACAACGCCACCTACCTGAACTACCTGGAGTTTGCCCGCGAGCGTTTCCTTACCGACGCCGGGCTGGACTACAGGGCCTGGATGGCTCAGGGCAATGGAATCTGGGTTGCCGAAGTGCACCTGCTATGCCTGAGCCCGGCGGTTGCCGGCGAGGAGCTCACGATTGCCAGCCAGACCGAGGAACAGGGCGGGGCTTGGGCGGTTTTGCACCAGCGAATTCTCGGCCCCGGGGACCGACCGGTGCTCGATGCAAGGGTCAAACTCGTGTGGGTGGGTCCCGGTGGTCGACCGACGCGTATCCCGGCCGAATGGAAGCAGCGTTTCCAAGACGCGTAGCCCTACAGAAGTTTGAGCCGTTTGCCCTCTGCCAGGTACTGGGCGTTCCAGTACGGCCGGTGTAGAAACTCCTGCCGCTGAAGGGGGTCCTCGATCCGGCTGGCCCGAGTTTGGATGTCCTTCAGGGCCCTTCCGAGCAGAGTTAGGCGTAGCGCCTCTTGTTCGGCGACGTTCCGAGGAAGCACGAGATAGTACCAGAAGTAGTACTGGCCAGAGGTGATGTCGAGGTCGAGAAGGCTTTTTTGCGCAAGGAGCGTCTGAAACCGTTGGCTGGCAGCTTCGGCGTTCTCGAGCAAGCCTTCCAACAGGACCGTAAAGGCCTCGGCCTGCCCTTCGAGCACGCCTTTTTCGCCGGCTTTGGCCAGCACGCGGTCCTCAAGGGCGCTGAACCCGGTGGACCAAGGCGTGCCTTCGCCACAGAAGGGTTGAGTCGGTTTGACCAGCTTCAGGCCTCGGCGCACCGTGTCGAGGGCCAAGGCCGGGTTTCGGTCAAAATAGTGGGCTTCCGAAAGGAAGAAGTTTCTCTCCAGGCCCTCGGGCAAGGCTTCAAACATGGCGCGGGCCACCCGGGTGTTCCCGGAATAGGCTTCGCAGCGGCCTTTCCAGAGGCCCAGAACTTCGTTGGAGCCCTCGCGCCCATAATTCTGGCCTACTCTTTGCGCCGCCTCGAGGTATTCCAGCGCCTTCGCGTAGTCACCCCGGTCGAACTCCAGCCTGGCCCTGAGAAACAGAACAAAAAGCCGGGCCTGCTGCATCCCGCTGCGAACAATCACAGGTTCCAGACGGTCAAGAGTTTTGACAGAAGCGCTCAGGTGCCCCAAAAGGAACAGGCTCATTGCGTCGAGGATAGAGTTCTGCACCACGCCATAAAGGGAACCATTCTTTTCGGCCATGCGCGAAGCGATGTCAAAGTAGTCTCGGCCTTCCTCGAGTTTCTTGCGGCGCAAGAGGGTGAGGCCGATTTCTGTGTTGGCCCGCGTCTCGAGCAGGCCGAGATTCTGCTCCTGCGCCGCCAACAGCGCGCGCTTGAGCCGACCAAAACCCTCGACGAGGTTACCGATGCGAAGGTGAAACCGTCCCTGTTGGAGCAACCACTCGGGGCTCGGTGCGTTTTCGGTCTTCGGGGTGAAGAAGCGCCGAAAAGCGTCAATCGACTCGGGGGTCCAGCTCTTTCCTGGCTGATTGAGCGCAAAACGCAGTTTTGACGCGGCGGCCAGTTGCCTCAATGCATCGCGGGCTTCCTCGGGCTGAACCTCTTCCCACAACTCGGGCCGGAGTATTGTCAGAAAGTCACCTTCGCCGCGGTCGATCTTGTGGGTGATGTAGTGGGAAAGCACAGCGGTAGCGGCGGGGTACTGCCGGTAAGAGTGCAGCAGCGCAAAGACGATTTCTGAAAGTCGCTTCTCGTGGAGCCACCACTGGTACAAGAACTCACCAAACTTCTGCCTCAGGGCTCCTACTTCGGCCCCGAGCCTTTCGCGAAGTGGGGTCTGGAAGTCGGGCCTCAGGGCAAGACTCCCGTCTCCAAAGGCCAGGAAGCCAAGATTCTTAAGATTCTGAACCTTGTCGCGAATGACGGCAGCGTCTTCGCCAAGGAACTGGAAGAAGTCGATGAGCCGAGCTTCGTCGAGAAGCGATCTCCCTTCGAGGAAGATGAGGTAGACCTTGTGGTGGGACGTATCGAGCGACAGCAGCAGTGCCCAGCTTGGATCTTGCCCGGGGCCTTCGACACCCCAGCACTTTTCTTGAAGTCCGATCAAATAGTGCGCGACCGAAGCGCCCCGGTCGTCACACAGGGCAACCACCGCGGGCGGAAGCGGGGGAAATCGGTCGCCCCAACCTCTGTTTTCTCGCTCTTTGGAAAGTCGTGCGGCGTTCAGCGCCGGGAAGCTCCAGGCGAGGCTGGGCCCGCGAGCCAGAAACTCCCGGTTCGCAGCCGGTTCCAGAAGTAGAACCCAAAGACCATCGCGCGATACCAGTGGGGCGAGCACGTCCTCCAGAAGGGCCGCGGTTGAGGGCTCATAGTCCTGAGGCGACAGGAACACGAACACAGGAGGAAGGCCCCTTTCGCGCAGGCGCCCGATCACCGCCCGATAGTAGGCTGTCAAGGCAACGGTAACGTCCTCGCGGCTGGAATCTCCCGGAAACTCGGCCGCGCCACGGGAACGTAGCAAAAGCTGCCACGGGGGACTTTCTGCCTCGAGCCGATCGAGAATCTGGCCATCGATTTGCCCGAGGAGCTGGGTCAGGAAGTCACGGCTGGAGTCCAGAGGAAATACCACGGGAAAGTCTTCCTGACTGCCGTAAAGGTGCTGAAGAATAGCCCTCAGCACGTAGACCTTTTCTGACAGATGGTTGCCTTTGAGGCGAACCACCTTGCCTGCGGTCGATGTCTGGTCGGGGGGCAGTTGTCGGGCCAGGGGCACTTGCAGCCCGTCTACCCAGCCGGTTACTTCCAGCAGCTGCCAAAACGATAGCGGAGTGATGACCTCTTTCGGAGGTGGCCCGAGGACTTCTGCGAGCGGATCGCCGGGCTCCACGGGAAAGACGCCAGAGAGCTGGGGAAGAACGGTTTGACCTGCCCAGACCGAGTTTTCCTTGGGTGCGACAAACAACAGTGCCTTCAGGCGCCCAAAAACTTGCAGGTCGTCGGGCGAATCATCCCGCTCCAACAGTAGGTTGAAGCCAAACAACTCGTCTTTTTTTCGCTCCAACGATTCGCGGGTCAGGAAGAGGAAATCCGACACCAGGTGCAGGACCTTTTCTCTTTGCGGGTGGAACGAAAAGAGGAAGAATCCGTTCTGCTCGCGAACCAGTTTTCCACCCCGGTTGGCGCTGAAATGCTCGAGCAGGCCACGAAGCTCGGCGACCTCAGAAGTGCGCAACCGAGAGAGTTGGCGGTAGTTCGCGATTTCCACGAGGACGTAGTACATAACCAGTAAATCGGTAGAAAAAATCGCTTCTTGACGGATTTCCCCGGCGCTGGTAGCCTGATCGCGTAATTGCCATGCCCGAACTTCTTCAAAACTTCATTTACAACTCGTTCTGGGCCAAGGCTCTTGTTGCAGTTGTGCTTTTTCTCTATCTGCTCAAGTTAGGCAAAGACTCTTCTATCGCTGTGCTGCCGTCGTTCCGTTTGTTGGTGCCAGTCCTGCTCGCCACGGACTTCGCGTTGGCGTTACTTCCGCACTTTGTCATTTTTCCCGTATTCCAGGCTTTAGCTGTCCAGCTTGTGTATTATCAGGTGTTGGGCCGTGTCACCGGCAAGGCTCGGTATCCTCTGGTTTTTTGGCTTTTCGGAGGCGTTTCCCTGTTGGTAGCGGGAGCGTCTTCGCTGGCGGATCTGCCATGGTTTGCGAGCCTCTTGTTCCCACTGGTCTCGCTGGGGTTGTGGATCAACTTCGGCGCCCAGCTTTACTGTGTTTCCGAGTACAACACCGAGAACAGTCTCGAAATCCGCCTGGCTCGGCGAAATCTGGTCCAAATTCAGATCGGTGTCACGTCGCTGGTACTGATTCTGACTCCTTGGGGGGGCTACCTCAACCCGATCGTCCAGATGCTGGTGTTGCCGGGAAGTTACCTGATCCACCTGCTGACGCTCAACCGGTGGGAGCAGGGCCAGCAGGTGGCTTCCACCCACCACGTCGAGGCGCTCGAGAAGAATCTCGGGTCGCTCTTTGAGTTCATGATCGCCATCGGCAACGCCATCAGCGAAAAACTCGAGATCGACAAGGTGCTCGAGTTCGTCGTCCGATCGGCCGTCAAGGCCACTGCCGCCGACGGCGGGGCCATCTTCCTCGTTGACGAGTTCGAAGATGTCCTCCGGGTCAAGGCCGTAGAAGGTGACTTTCCTCCCCCCTACGCGGTCCCGGCCAAGGTGAAGGCCAAGATTACGAGCCTGAGCGAGTACTTCGTCTCGACCCCGATTCCGCTGAACAAGACCATTGTCGGCGAGTGCGCGATGGGACGCAAAGGAGTGTACATCCGCGATACGAGGCTTGACCCGCGGATGGCTCAAAACGCGGCGCTCGACCAACTGCACATCTCGAGCATCATCCTCGTGCCCTTGATGCAAGGTACCAAGGTGTTTGGCGTGCTGGCCATTGTTTCACGGCGAGGCAACTTTCAGTTCACCGTCGATCATTATTCTCAGATCAAGACTTTCGCCGACTACACTTCGCTCACCATCAACAGCCTGTTCACCTACCTGCAGCTCCTCGAAAAGCAGGAAATGGAAAAAGAGGTTGGAATCGCCGCCGAGATTCAGGGTCAGTTGCTGCCCGGAAGTCTCCCCAGGGTGTCGAGCGTGTCGCTGGCCGCCTTTTCCCAGCCAGCCAAGGGCGTTTCGGGCGACTACTACGACATTATCAGCATTCGCAAGGGACACATCATGCTGGCTGTGTGCGACGTGGCGGGCAAGGGAATCCCGGCGTCGCTTGTCATGGTGATGATCCGCACCATCATTCATCTGGTGGCGCATCAGCCCGGAATGCACGTCAGCCGCATCCTCGACGTGGTCAACTGGGGCATTGCCGGCAAGGTGTCGCTCGACCGTTTTGCGACCGTCGCCTTGTTGACTTACGACTTTGCCCAGCATAAGCTGGAGTACTCCAACGCGGCGCACCACCCGCTCCTGATTTACCGCGCCGTTTCGCGGTCGTTCGAAACCTTCGATACCGAGGGGATTCCGATCGGTCTCGAGAAAAAAACGCGCTACGAGCAAGTGGAAACCCAGCTGGGAAAAGGAGATATCGTCATTCTGTACACCGACGGTATCATCGAGGCCATGAACGAAAAGGGTATGCAGTACACCTACGAATCGTTGCAAAGTGTTGTCGAAAAAAACTGCGAAAAGGCCCCCGAGGCACTTAAGCGCGCCATCATCGAAGATGTGAACGCTTTTGTCGGCAAGGCTCGCCAACACGACGACCAGACTTTTGTCCTGATGAAGGTTGAGAACTAAGGAGATCTGTCCATGGATCTGAAAATCAGAAAGCACACCGAGACCTACATCATCGACGTCAATGGTGAAATGGACCTCTACAATTCCTACAAGCTCAAAGAACTCGTGATGAAGATGCTCGAAAAGAAAGTGGAGCAGTTCGTGATCAACCTGGAAAACGTGGACTACATCGACTCCTCCGGCATCGGCGCACTCATCTACATCTGCTCGACAATCAAGAAGATGAACCTCAAGCTTGTGATCTGCAACATCCACGGCTCGGTCAAAAAAGTCATCGAATTGACCAAGTTGATGGGCTATTTCCCCATTGCTGGGACGGTCGAAGATTCCTTGCAGAAGATCGCTTCGCAGTAACAGAGAGGATCGTATGCCCAACGATATCAAAGAACTGATCGTCAACCCCCAGCACCCGCTCTTTGACAAGACTGGTATGTTCTTCAAGGAGTTCCCCAGCGACTTCCGACAGATCCGCTACTTCACGCTGCTGATCGTCCAGAAGGCCCCGCCCGAAATCAAGGAACTCAACCTGCTCGAACAGCAGATCAGTGAAGTGATCAAAAACGCTGTCAAACATGGCAACCACAGCAATCCTGAAAAGAAGATCCGGGTTTGGTACAGTTTCTCGACGGCTCACGCCCACATCATCGTGGAAGATCAGGGAGAAGGATTTCAGGGAATCGAAACCTGGAACGCGTTCAACCGCAAGCGGGTCGAGTGTTTTGTCGCCCAGAACTTCGAGGACCTCGCGCAATACGTCAGCTACAAAACCCCCCGCAGTGATGATCACGACGGGGGCAACGCGATGTTTGCTGCCGTGGAGTACTGGAACGATGGCGTGGTCTACGACACCCCTCGCACCAGCGTTGCCGTGGGAAAAACCTTCCAGCAACGGCGCCACGGCGTCGAAATCCTGTAGCTTGCTACGGTAGAACGCTGGTGACGGGGTTGGCCCCGGGATCGAAGGGAAGCGAAGTCCCGAGCTCGAACCATTGAAGGTCGGTGACAAGCCAATGATCCGAACTGCTTTCCAGATACAGCAGGCCCTTCGCGGCACGGTCGGAATCTCGCAGAAGGAAAGGCCTGAGCAACCCGCCCTCTTCGGGAGAAATCGGTAGCCCCCAACGAACCTTCGAAGCCCCCCAGCCTGAGTCCTTGAGCGCCTGGAAGCGACCCTTGAGGTAAGCCGTCCACCGCTGGCTCGTCAAGCCGCCGTCGAAGCCCCTGCCGCTGAGTTGGGCCAGAAACTTGCGCGCGACCTGGGCCGCTTCGTCGGTGCCAGAGTCCAGGGGGCCGAGGTCGAAATCCCGAACCAAGGCAGACGAAAACGCCTGCCTCTGGAGAAGAAACTCCTTGCCGGTCAATAAGCTCTGATCAAACACCCTTGCGGTTGCCGGAACGGGAGCCGCCCTCGAGGCCGGGCGTGCACCCGGAGCGTTGGGAACGGCCCCGGGCGCAGGGGTTCCGGGCGCAGGGGTTCCCGACTGGGTGCGTCCCGGTGGCGGCGTCACGACCTTGGGAGGCACAGGTTTGGCCGGAGTGCAGCCGGTCAGCAGGGCAAGGGCAAGAACCCCGGCCAAGGTCGAGCGGTAAAGAGTGGTGGGCACTTCACCATCGTAGTCGAGTCTGGACAACCCGTCCAGAAGCCCCTACAATCCCGGTCATGAGCGCTCACGAAGACATCTTGCGGCATCTGGAACGCGACTATACCAATCCCATCCGCGACCCGCTCTGGAAGCACATCTACCTCACCCCGGCGCTCGAGAAGGCGATTCGGACGCCGCCTTTTGTGCGGTTGGGGCGCCTCAAACAGTTGGGTTTGGCCGTCCAGGTGTATCCGGGGGCCACACACACCCGGGCCAACCACAGTCTGGGAGTGTTTCATCTGGCAAAGCGGATGATCCACTCCATTGTCCTTTCACCGTCGTACCCGGGCCACCTGACTCTCGAGGGAGTGAAGGCCTTTCTCTGCGCCTCGCTTTTTCACGACCTGGGGCACTTCCCCTACGCCCATGTGTTGGAAGACGGTCTGGCCGTGCGCTTCCACGAGGAACTGACCGGACTCGCCCTGCAGGATTCAGAATTGACCTCCGTTCTGAAGCACGAGGTTGCCATCGAACCGGCCTTCTGTGCGGCTATCGTCGATAAATCGCTCGATTACGCGCCTGGCAAAGACCAGATCAAATTCTTCCGGCGCCTGTTGTCGGGCGTGCTCGACCCCGACAAACTCGACTATCTGAACCGTGACGCCTACTTTTGCGGTGTTCCCTACGGCATCCAGGATCCAGACTTCATCATTAGCCAAATGATTCCCCACCGCGAACTGGGCATCGGCATTCATCCCAAGGGAATTCTCAGCGTTGAGCACCTGCTGTTCTCGAAGTACCTGATGTACAAATCGGTCTACTGGCACAAAGGGGTGCGGTCGCCGTCGGCGCTCATCAAGAAGGCCCTGACTCTCGCGATCCGTGACGGTGTCTTGTCGCCCGAGGCCCTTTACCACGAAGACGATGCCAGTTTTGCCCCGAAACTCGCCGGTTTCGACCACCCGGCGCTGCGCAAGATCGCGGTGGCCGAAACACCCGGAAGCTACGTGACGCTGCACGAACAGCCTTACGACGAGCACGGCCTGTTCAGCCTTCGCATCAACGACAGCCAGAGCCTCATGGAAACCGAAGACGAGATTCGCCGGGAACTCGAAAAGGAACTCGGCGTTGCGCTTGATCCGGAAGACATCTCGATCGACGTCCCCCATTCGGTGTCTTTTGAGGTCGACCTTCCCATCCTGCGGGACGGCCGTCAGAAGAACTTCACCGACGCCGGCACTGTCTTTGACGCCAGCGTCGTTGCCGGGTTCACCACCAACCTCAAGAAGTTGCGCCTGGTGGGCCCCCGTGCCCTGAAAGGAAAACTTCGCCAGCCTGAGCGCTTCTTCCTCTAGCTTGCGTGGCCCTTCGATTGAGCCTAGACTAGGGACAGGAGGCACCGATGCGCGTTCACAATCTGGTCAAGGATCTGGTGGTGCAGAAGGTCGACGAGATGTTTTCCGACCCGGCTGAACTCAAAGCTGCCCATCTGGACTCCGACGATCAGGGGAGCAAGTTCGACGTCATCTGCTACGTGCTCAACCGGATGCCTCCCCATTACGTGGTCTCGGGGCGCGGGATCGCCCATGCCGAGAGCGGCGACTTCCAGGCCAAGGTCCAGAGCCTTGCCGATATGACACGAATCACCCGGGAAGGAATGGCGTCGATAGCCAAGCACAAACGGGAGCGCACGGGCTCGTACGAAGTCGGCACCGATGGTCCCTACTTCAACTTTCCCTCGGTCATCGGCCGCTTGTTCAATGGTGTCAACTTCGAGCCTGTCCACGACATCGACTTGGGCCTCTATCACAACGGAACTCTGGTGAAGGTCATCGACCCCAATTGGCAGAATCCGTACCGTCTGGTGCTCAATACGGCAGGAACCTACTTGTTCTGGCCCCATCCTGTCCAAGCACCCGCACTGGGGTCCGAGCAAGCCTTCGAGTTTGAGCTCCGAACCGACGACCCACGGTTCGAGCCGCTGCACTACTTCTTCACGCTCAACGTTTCCTCCTCGCAGGAGTTCATCGATTTCGTCAACACTACGGCTTCGACGCGCCTTAAGGACCTTTACCTCTTTCCCCGTGAATAGAGCATTGCGAGCGTTTCTGGGCCTCATTTTGGTGGCGGCCCTCCTTCCTGCCCAAGAGGAAGCCCCCGATTACTTTCTCGATCCCACACTGGCGCAAGCCCTGCAGCTGGAGGCCGAAGGGTCGTGGACCAGCCGTCTCGCGTGGGGTGGCGGTCTGGTCTGGGGTCTGTCGGGCGTGTCGGCGGGAATGCCACCTGGTCTAGAGGCCGGTCTGGTCTTCTCGCAGGTTCCCGACTTATCGGTGACGGCCCAGCTTCTGGAACGTTACTACCTCAAGGTTGTTTACACGGGCACGGTGGAATCCAACACCTTCGAGGTCGGCTACCACGGTGGTCCCGAAGAATGGCTTCGTTGGGTTCAGGCTGGAAACACGGCCTTCACGGTTCCTTCCCGCGCCGGGGTAGCGGTGGCCCCGGGTAGGCCAGGTAGCCCTGCTCTCGGCCTGGGCCTGCAAGGTGACTCGATTTCCCAGGAGTTTCTTCTTCGGTATGAAGATGGTTCACGCGAAGTACGACATTTCCGCGGGTTCGCGCCTGCCGAGGCTTCGGTCGTGTCGCCCGCCAACTGGATCCGAGGTCGGTTCTTTCAGCTGCCCGCGGGCACCTACCCGTCGTTAAGACTGTGGTTCGAGGACAATCAGCAACCCGACGGTTACCGGGAGGCAAAAGCCGAAGAGGCGGCCGTGCTCGAATCCGGTTCCATCCGTTTGGAAAAGTCGGCTCAGCTCCGATTGTGGGTTTCGTGGTCCGGCCACGCTCCTGAGCTGCTCTACGAGCCTGGAAGGAACGCTGTCGCGGAACTGCAGGACCACTATGCCTTGCCGGCCGGCGCGACGGGTCAAGGAAGTGTCGTCGACAAAGCCACCGGGACCGACAAGGCCGGTTTTGTGGTTACCGCAGAACCGGGGGCCGACTGGTTTGTGGTGCAAGGCCCCGCCGTTCCGCCGTTTCGCCTGATTTCGGAAGGGCTGTACCCAACTAGCACTACGGGAGTTCCACCGACGCCTGCGGCAGACGTGGATCTTGAGATCCGCTTTCCGGCTGAGATTCCTTCAAAACCACTTTGGGTCCTCGGTGCCGACGTCGTTCCGTCCAGTGTTCTCGTCACCCGTAACGGCTTTACCGAGACCGAGGTGACCCTTGACCCCTCGAGCGGAAACTTGACCCCCGATTTCCCCGTCGGCGAGGCCGATCTGGTGACGGTTTCCTTTCAGCGGCAACAGAAGTCGGGCACGTCTCCCGACCTGTTTGCGTGGCAAGGGGGGCAATGGAAGCCCGAGGCCAACCAGCAGTTGGAATGGAACTCGTCACTGCGCTGGAACACGGTGCGCAACCGCTTTACGCTGACACAGAATGAGGCCCCTGGCTCAGTTTCAGCACGGACTCGCTGGACAGGAAGTTTGGGCTCCTGGAGTTGGGACTTGTCGCTGCAAGCCCAAGCCCTACTGGCTGACAGTACCGCTGGACGTCGTCTTTTGGCCTTCGACCGGGGTGGACCCACCCTGCCCTACAACAGCGACTCGTTGCGGCCCGCCGCCGCCCCAGGCACGGTCGGATCGCTGGACCTGGGCCAACTCAGTCGCGGTCAGGCGCTCTACCGGGACTACTTCACCTGGGACGCGCTCAGTGGCGCCAATGTTCTGTCAGCCTGGGGAAAACCCGGGGTGTCAGCCGAAACGTACACCGACGGAGGCCACCTGGGACCCTATCTCGCTCTGGACGAAAAAACGGGTGCCAGACTGGCTGTACTGGAATCAGCGCTGGGGCCAGGAAAATGGACGGGGATGACCGTCTTCCTTGACAAGGGACGCCCGGTTGACCTCAGCGCAACAACCCGCGTGCGCCTGCCCCTTCGCCTGCCCTCAGGCTGGCCCGCAGGAGCGCGGTTACTGGTGCAATTCGGAGCCTTGGGAGAAGACTTCGACGGTAGCGGCGAAGTGAAGTCACTCGCCGCTTCGGCCCCTGCTTCCCTGCCCTTCACCGACGCCGCGCAGGGGTTCCAGCTCTCGTTTCCCCTGCCAGAGACTTCAACTTGGACGAATGACAGCGACGCTGACGGTGTTGCGCGACGCTCAGGTGCGGTCCTGACCCTCGAGGTGACCGACCAGGTGCCTCCAGATCCAACGGGCGACTTTGTAGTGACCCTTGACTTGACCGACGCGGAGCGCTTCTTGCTTTCGACAACCACGGCGTGGTCGCTTCTGGTGGTGAACCCGACCTCCGCCGCGATCGCGTCGTTCCCCCTGCTGGCAGGCCAAGCTCAATTTCCAGCCGCTACTTGGTCCGTAGCATCGGATCCCGGCGTAGCGGTCGGTTCTGTAGTGCAGGCCGTGGACCTGCCCGATGAAGTGCTTGGCAACCAGAGCCGCCTCGCCTGGTCGGGCCGTTCGTCGTGGACAGCCACAGCGCGATTTTCCGAGTTTATGCCCAGCCAGTATCGAAGCCTTGCGCTGGAATACCGACTGGAAGCGGCGGCGGCCACCCAGCTTACGGTTTCGATGGGCAACGCTTCCGGGGACTCGTGGCGCGCTTCGTGGCAGGTGCCTGTGGCGGCTGACGCGACGACTTGGCAAACCGCAAACCTCGACCTTTCGAACGGCAACTTGTCGGTGGGGGGAACAACGGTTCCAGCGACGGTTTGGGCCCCTGGTGGCACCTGGGACCGAATCAGCGTGAGCCAGAACGGCGTCCCAACGGGTGTTCTGTATTTCCGGCCGCCACAGGCCTCCGACGCGGTATGGGACTACCGCTGGGGTACCGACGTCCGTGTGGCCTGGAGTCTCGGCGATACTCAATTCCGGTTTCGGGGCCTGGAATCACAGTCGCTGGGCTCGCTCCCAAACTGGAAGGCCGAGATGCAGGGACAAACGCGTGTCGGTCCAGCTAGTTTCACCGGAGAAGTCACCTTGGACCAATCGCTGGCGGTTCACAGCTTCTACACGGCGGCGCTTTCGCTGGCGGTCCCGAACTCCCCGTGGAAGCTGCAAGGGAAGGATTCCTTCGACGACTCGGGGATACGCCGCGAGTCGGCCTTGGTGCAGCTTCCCTGGTTGGGCACCTGGTCGGCCGAGGGGACTGCCGACAGTTCGCAGCTGCGGCTGGCGAGAACTTACCGTGCCGGCTGGGCCTGGGATGAGGTTCCGCAGTGGACGGCCACCGCAAACGCGCAGGTGCAACTGGGTTCCTTCCTGGCGGCGCCGAAACTGGAGTGGACCGACCAGTGGCTTCAAAGTTGGTCGTGGATGGTTCCCGAGACTTCGGTGCAACGGACCACGCTGGAAAAGCTCTCCGGCACTTCGAACGCAGGTTTCGGTCCTGTTTCCCTCAAGACAGAGGGTTTAATTCAAGTTCTTCAGTGGGAAGGAGATCCTTGGAAGTTCTCGCCGTCGTGGACGACCAAGGCTTCGCTTCCCGTCACGTGGGGAGCCGAGGATTCGCCCTACGTCGTGGAACCCCGGGTCTCGTGGGACGGGATGGCGTCTTGGGATCTTGCACAAGGGGACACCGCTGAGCGTTTGCCCTCGTTGGCCTGGACGCGATGGAACGGAGGGCTTGCCCCGAGTCAACGCCGCGTCAATTCCGCAGCAGGACTCTTGTTCAGCAAAGGGACCTTTCTCGCCCAAGCAGACCTGGGTCAGTCGGTAGGAGTCGAAGCCCTCCAAGCCTTCGAAGTGACCTCGTTTTCGGGACAGTCCACCGCGAGGTTCGAGAACCTGTTCGGCAGCGCTGGACAATGGCCCGTTTTCCCGGCCTACCGCACCGACAGCCTGACTTGGACCCTCACGACCCAAGAGAGCTGGGGAACGAGGAGCAGCGACAACGCGGGCCAGGTCCAGGTCGTCCTGCAGCCCGAGGTGTACCTGACCTCACGTGAAAAACTGGCGCTCGCTGCCAAAGCCGTGTGGCAGTCCTCGGCCACGACGGCCAACCATCTGGAGCTTCAGCCCCAGTGGAGCTGGACTGGCCCCGCCAATCTGCCGTGGACCCTGCCCGGCTGGATCAGTCCACCTAAGTTCGGGCGGCAGCTCAAGTTTGACACCCGGATGTCGTGGGACTTCGGGGTTCCCGACGCGACGATACCCCTGCTGCGTCAAGTCGGCGCACGCCACCAAAGCACGCTGACGCTGTCGCCCAAAAGTGAACTTAAGTTAACACTGAACCTCAACCAAGCGTGGTCGACGGTGGCTTATGTTGTGGGAGTTCAGGCTGCTCTCGACGTTGTCCTGAGCTTCTGATTGTTGACAAATGTGTTATACTAATGGCTGAAGGAGTCATCATGAGTCTGAGAAATCGTGTCTGTGGGGCCTTGAGTGTCCTTGTTCTACTTCTCGGGACAGGGTTGGCAAGTCCGCTCGCCGCTCAAAGTTCCTCGTTTGGCCTGGCCGGTGGCCTTGGTACAGAAGTGATCGACGGGGTGACGTTCCAAACCCTGTCTATTCTTCCCGACGTTCCCATCGGGCCTGTTGGGCTCGGTATCGACATGTCGTTCCACTTCCGCTTCTATACGACCGATGCCTTGGGCGTTCAGTCCGAGTTTGGCTTCTACCCGCGCTGGGAAGATTTCTGGGATACTTCGGCCTCCGTCACCTTTCAGGAGAACTTGTCGAAGTGGACCTCGCGGCTGGCGTACCTGCGCTACGGCAACAAAGGCGACCCGATCAACATTGTCGCCGGCGCCTTGCCCTCGGTCACGCTGGGCAACGGTTTCGTGGTCGGCAGCTACAGCAACGCCATGCTCCAACCCGCTCAGAAGTTCACGGGAATCGTGGCCAATTTCGACGGCTCGCTGTTCCAGTTCCCCTATGTGGGGCTCGAGTCCTTCACTGACAACCTTTCGTCGTTTGACCTGATCGGTCTGCGTGTGTATGCCAAACCTTTCGGGTTCCTGCTGCCCGATGTTGCGCTACTCAAGGACATGCAAGTCGGCTTCACCGAGGTGATCGACTCCAACCCCTACATTTACGCCACCACCACGGGAACCGGTTCCGTAGCGGTGACCGGCGTCGACACCAGCCTGACGTTCTTTTCCAATCCCGTCATTTCGGCCAAGGCTTACGGCGATTTCGCCCTGCAAGGAAGTCATGTTGGTGGGAATGTGGGCATCGGAGGCACGTTGCTGTCGTTTATCAGCTGGGGTGTGCAGAACCGCTTCCTCGGAGCTGACTTCCTTCCCGACTATTTCGACAAGACCTACGACCTCAGCCGCGACGCTAAGTACGCGATCTACAGCAACACGGGGACGGTGAAGGTCCCGGCGACGCTGGCTTGGCAGGCCTCGCTCGGTGGCAATTTGTTCGATACCATCAGTTTCGGGGCGGCCTTGGGTGGCCCCTACGGAAACGCCGCCTCTGCGACCCCAACCAAGTACGAACTGCCCAAGCTCGAGTCCTACCTGAGCGTTGCCGAGAATCCCTTGCTCCCCATCACAGTCGATGCTTACTACAACAAAGACAAGCTGACGGGCGTGGGCGATCTGCTGAGTCCCAAAGACGCGGTGATCGGTGCGCGGATCGGTTACAAGATCGGCAATACCACCATTACGATGGTCTACAGCCTCAAGTACTTGGAAGGTTCGACGTCGGCCACCCCGTGGGAAACGACCTCGAAGCTCGAAACTGCCATCAAGTTGTTCTAGGAGGAATGAAAAATGAAGAAATCCCTGACCGTCTTATTGGTCCTGCTGGCATTCCTGCCTGGAGTGCTCACGGCCCAAACCGCCAAGGCCCCGGCCGTCGTGCTGGTGTTTGCCGGCGACGACCCCAGTCTGATCACAATCAAAGATAGCAACGGCAAGCAGCAGGTGGCCAATGAGGGCCTGAAGATGCAGTCCGGCTGGATCATTACGACCGCTAAGGGCGGCTCGGCCGAGCTGCAGATCAAGCCCAATGGTTCGATCATCAAGATTGCCTCGAGCACCACGTTCAAGATCAACGACCTGAACGCTGGCGACGGCAAAACAAAGAACGATTTTGAGATAGCCAGCGGCAAGATCCGCGCGGTGGCCGCCAAGCTTGCAGGGAAGGAAGGCGAACCCGGCTACTCGCTCAAGACGCCAACCGCCAATTGCGGTGTCCGCGGTACTGACTTCATCATCAACATCGACGGGGCCCAGGAATCGCTGGTCGTCGCAGAGGGTCTGGTGGACTTCACCAAGGATGCCACCGGCGAACTTCTTCAGGTCGGTGCCGGCCAGATGGCCGATGCCCTTGCTGCCACGTTTAACCTTTTGCCGCTCGACCAGTCGGCCCTCGACGCGTTTTTCTCGGATGTCGGCTTCATCAAGCTCGATCCGGCCGTCGTCAACGCGCTGGTCGCCCAGGCTGTTTCTCAGCAGGCCGACGTCGGCGATGTCAACACCGACAAGGGCAAGACCACCGATACGGGTAAGGCCGAAGCCAAGCCCGCCGAACCGGCCAAGGACGACCCGATTCTCGCTTGGATCAAGAAGGTTCTCGGTGCCGAGATCGGTTCCGTGACCATCGACGGGCAAACTTGGTCCAAGGCGATCTTGCAGCCAGTGATTGACACCGACGGCTTCCGTCTCGGCCTGTATCTCCCCATCATCTACAAGTCCGACATGTTCAATCCCGACGACTGGTACAAGCCCGCCGGCAACAGTGAGTGGTCGTTCGGTACCGACCAGACTGGCTGGCTCAACATTGGCTTGGACGCGGTCTCTGACCTTGTGCTCAAGATCCGTTTCTTGGAGCTCGGCCGACAGGGCGTCGATCCGTTCTACCTCAAAATTGGTAACCTCAACACCATGAGCATCGGTCACGGCACGGTGATGAGCCATTTCGCCAACGACCAGGAGTTCCCCTCGGTCCGCAAGGTTGGCCTCAACGCTGGTGTGACTCTCGGGCCTATCGGCCTCGAAGGCGTCGCGGACGACCTGGGATCACCTCAAGTTGTCGGCGGACGACTGTCGCTGAATGTGGTCGGAAACTGGGTCGTGTTTGGTGTGGGCGGCATCGCCGACCTCGCGCTGGTCGATCCCAAGGGTGGAAAGATCGCTGCGGACTATGGCAACCCGATCCTGATCGTCGGTGGCCTTGACACGCAGTGGATCAACCTTGACATCGGAGTACTCCGTGCCCTGGTGTTCGCTGACGCCAACGTGCTCACCGCTTGGTACCAGAACGCCTACACGGCGAACGGTGTTACAGTGGCACAGGGTCTTGCTCTGGGAACGGTCATTGACAGCAAGGGAGTCCTGAGGTCCTACGGTGCTGAGGCCGGCGTCACCGGCAAGATACTTGGTTTGGTCGACTACCGCCTGGCGTTCCAGCTGGAAAACGGTCTGTACACCAACCAGATTTTCCGGTCGAACTACTACCGCACCAGGGCCGAAAAACTGACCGCACTCAATTCTTACCTGACCGATACAACCTACGCGGCGACCGTCGACAAACTGTCAACGGTGGGTATCTTTGGTAGCACAGGCTTCAACATCCTGAACATCCTTAAGTTCGAAGGCGCCTACCGCTGGCCGATGTCACTCGACTCGACCGGGAAGATTGTGTTCAGTCCTGACGGAACCTTGGCGACAGTGCAGGACTCGTTGGCCTTCAAGCTCGAAATCCCCAAGGGAGCCCTTCCCGACTTCATCAAGCTGTCGGGAGCCGTGAGCTACGAACGAACCAAGTTTGTCAGCACGCTGGCTCAGCAGGGAACCAGTCTCAATCTGTTCGACGCCAACACCGTGCTCAAGGGAGAAATCCTGTACGGTGTGGTGCAGGGAGTTGACCTGGCCATCGGCGTGACGACGCTCGTCAAGCGCAATGCCGACGGCACGGTGGTCTACGAGACGAACGGACAGCCCAAGATTCTGCCCACGATCAACCTGGAAACCCGCATCGGGTTCTGATGACAAAGCCACACGCCCCCCGGAGGATCAAGGTCCTCCGGGATGAGGTGGCCCGCAAGATCGCGGCCGGCGAGGTGATCGACCGGCCGCTTTCTGTTCTACGGGAACTGATTGACAACAGCTTGGATGCCGGTGCCACGCACCTCGACATCCGGCTGGTTTCCGGTGGCCTTCAAAGCCTTGAGGTCACCGACAACGGGTGCGGCATGACCCGCGAAGACCTTGAGCTCTGCTGGCTCCCGCACACCACTTCCAAGATAGAAAGTGAAGAGGATCTCAATACTCTGTCGAGCCTCGGCTTTCGCGGCGAAGCCTTGGCCAGCATTTCTGCCTGCAGCCGCGTCAGGATCCTCACGTCTACCGACGACACTGGCCTTGCCTGGGAGCTGAAGCTCGAAGAAGGTCAGCCACCCTCGCTCAAGAAGGCCTCGGGACCACGAGGAACCCGGGTCACCGTCGAAGATTTGTTTTACAACATTCCGGCACGACGGAAGTTCCTCAAGTCATCGTCGGCCGAGCAGACGCTTTGTCGCCGCGTGGTGGAGGAAAAGGCCCTCGCCAGGCCGGATTGTGGCTTTTCACTGTGGCAAGAGGGAACGCAAAGGGCCTACTTCGCCCCAGGGCCCGAACTTCAGCGGGTCCAGAGTGTCCTTGGGGCACCTTGGGACGCGGCCGAGGTTCTGGTTTTTCAGGCCCAACGTCCAGGTTTGGCCGTGCACGGCTTTTCGCTCGCGCCGCCCCACTCGCGTTCCGACCGCAAGGGCATTCGAATCTATGCCAACGGTCGCCCTTTGCAGGAGTTTGCCTTGGTTCAGGCCGTCACGTACGCGTACGAAGGGTATTTGCCGGGCGGGGCGTGGCCCTTGGCCGTCGTTTTCGCCGAAGTGGATCCAGCGCTGGTCGACTTCAACATCCACCCCGCCAAGCGTGAGGCCCGCTTTCGCAATGCCGCCGATCTGCACCAGGCGTTGGTCGAGGGGGTTCGGGAGGCGCTCACAGCGACACAGTTAGCCTTTCCCCCGGCACAGAGAACCGAACAGCAGCCACTTGCCTTCGAACTGCCCCAAGTGGCCTCGCCGGCGTTGCGTGGAAGGGCCCAACTTCCGTCGGTAGACTTTTGGGATGCTGGCGGGAACGAACTTCGAGAGACTCCCGCGCTGGCCCCCGGATTCCGGTATCTGGGTCAGGTACTTGGCGTGTTTCTCGTTGCCGAGGTTGGCGACACGCTGTATTTGGTGGACCAACATGCGGCCCACGAACGTATTCTCTTCGATCGTTACCGGGCCCAGGGTGGCGAAGGACAGGCCCTCCTGTTCCCGCGGCGCTTCCTGCTCGAAGAAGACGCCGCCCGCGTGGTCGAACGTCAAATGGAAGACTGGTCATCGATCGGCATCGGCATCCGGCAATTGTCGCCTCTGGAGTTTGAGCTTGTGCGCCTGCCGCAGTTGGTCGTCGGACGGGAACGGGAGCTCATCGAGTTCCTCGAACAAAGCCGCAAGCCCGTCGCCGACGTCGAAAAGGATTTCTACGCCAGCTTTTCGTGCCGTGCGGCCGTCATGGACGGCGACCCCCTGGATCCGCAGGCGGCCAGGGAGCTCCTGACGCAAGCGTTTGCGCTTGCGCATGCACGCTGCCCTCACGGCCGCCCGTTGTGGACCACGCTCACGCGGGACGAGCTTTTCACCCGTGTCGGGCGCCTCGTTTAGGCGTGACGGGCTCAGTTCCTATTTGTTGACGATGGCCTCTATCTCTTTCCTGCGGGAATACGTCGGGTTTTTCGCCAGCAGATCGACGTAGATCTTCTTGCCGCCTTCTGTGTCACCCTGATCGTAGAGCAGGCCTCCCAAACGGTACGAAGCGTCCCAGTACGTGGGAGCAAGCTTCACAAGATCCTGCAACACGACCTTGGCGAGGTCTTTCTGACTGGTCTCCAGATAGGCCAAGGCGAGGTTATAGCGGATATCGGGAGTGTCGCGCTTCAGTTGCAGCGCCTTGTTGAAGAAGTCGATGGCCTGGGTGTAGAGCTTCTTGACCAGGTAGAGTCGCCCCAGGTTGTTGTTCACC
The DNA here is from genome assembly GCA_037142615.1 of Spirochaetales bacterium. Taxonomy (GTDB): domain Bacteria; phylum Spirochaetota; class Spirochaetia; order JABEVK01; family JABEVK01; genus JAIFLN01. The sequence continues at coordinate 482,265 of JBAXAI010000001.1, forward strand.
TTGAGGTTGTCTGGCGCCAGGTCCCAAGCTTTCTGCAGTTGTTCCATCGCACCGTCAGGGTTGTCCTTGGCTTCCATCAAGAGTGCGAGACTCACTCTCGGGTCGACGGACTTGGGGTCGAGGTTGATGGCGTTGCGATAGGCGGTCATCGCCAGGTCGGGGCTCTTGGCTTTTTCAAGCACCTGGCCGAGGTTGTAGGCGTAGTCGCTCTCGTTGGGGTTGAGCGCGATAGCCTTTTGAGCGTACTCCAGCGATGAAGTGACCTTGCCGAGCTGAAGTTGTGTTGTCGAAAGGTTGTAGTAGATATCGGCCCGCTTGCTGTCGAGCACCAACGCCTTGCTGAACTGGCCTTCGGCATCGGCGTACCGACCGGCGTTGTAGTACGCGCTGCCGAGATCGCTCAGCCAACTGGCTCTGGTCGGGTCGAGTTTGGCAGCGGTCTCGTAGCTTCGGATCGCCAGATCGTTCTTGCCCAAGTTGCTGTAGACTCGCGCAAGATTGTAGTTGATCAGGCCGGAGTCAGGCTTGAGTTTCACCGCTTGGCTAAACGCGTCGAGGGCATGCTTGTCGTCCTGAAGTTGCCCGTAGGCGCTCCCCAGTGCGTTGTAGGCCAAAGCATTTTGCGGGTCGAGTTTGATGTTGGACTGGAAGGCCTCGATCGCCTGCGGATACTGACGGTTGCTGTAGTAGGCCTTCCCCAATTCATACCAAACAGCCGAGTTGGCTGGATCGTTCTTGAGGGCATTGCGGTAGCTGTTCACGGCCTCGGGCCAGTTCTTGGCATCCTGGTAAATGTCGCCCTGGACGGAATATCCGGCAGCGTTTTTGGGGTTCTTGGCCAGCGCGCGCGACAGCGTTTCGAGGGCCGCCCTGCGCGTATCCGAGTCACCTTTCTTGTCACGGAACTGAGCCTCGGCGTCGCGCACCAGCGCGTCCGAGTTCTCGGGATCCTTGCCGATGAGTTCCTGGAACTTGGCCCTGGCCTGGGCGTACTGAGCCTGACCGAGGTACGACATTCCCTGGGTGAAAAGTTCTTGGTTGGCCTTCTGCTCGGCCGAGAGCTTTTCGGACTCGGCCTTCTGTTTGGCCAACCGATCGGCCTCGGCCTTTGCAGCCTGTTCGGCCTTCTTCTTTTCTTCCTCGGCAGCGGCGTTGGCTTGTTCGGCCGCTGCCGCGGCGGCTTTGGCCTTGGTCGCCTGCTTTTCAGCGGCGGTTTGCGTCTGTGCTGCGGTTTGGGTTTGTGCTGCGGTTTGGGTTTGGCTGGTCTCGAGTTTGGACGACAACTGGTTGAAGCTTTCCTTGAGCTTGTCGTTCGAGGCCTGCAGCGCGTTCAACTGGTCCTGTTTGTCGGTTTGTTCCTTGGCCTTCTTGGCGGCAACCACGCCCTGACGCAGAGCCTTCGCCTCGGAATCTTCCGAATTGGCGATCAGCAGGCTGTCGATGAGGTCGAGGGCCCTCTGAAACTCACCCTGATCACGGTAGTCTGCGGCGAGCTTGAGAATGTTGGCGTGCCTGTCACCGGCTGCTTGCTGGGCAGGGGGGTTGGTCATAAGGAAGGCGCCGCCCCCCACCGCCCCAAGCGTCAAAACCGAGCTCAGACCGATAACGATATTTTTGGTGCTCATGGGATTCCTTCTGGGTTCAGGGTTCGAGGGCGAAGTCGCCGTCGTCCGACTTGACGCCGGCCGGACCGGTGGTCAGGGCCTTGGAGTCGGCTGTCGCCCCCGCCAATGTATCGCGGATTCTGGCGAGAATCTCGTCTTGTTTGGCTTGTTCCTCGGCCGCGACCCGGGCCGTTTCTTGGCGGACAGCTTCGGCCTGCTGTTCGGCAGCGGCGGCCGCGACAGCAATCTTTTGTTCCTCGGCTTGCTTTTGGAGTTGGGCCTTGGCCTCGACTGCTTTCTGAACTTCGGCCTCGCGGAGTTTTCGGGTCTGGTCGGCCAGTGCAGACGCTTTCGACTCCATGCTGGCGTTTTCCAGAAGAGCAATCAGCTGATCGATTTTGGCGCTCTGTGGGTTTCCAGGCACCAAGGTTTGGTACTGTTTGTAGTCGTCCACCGAACCATCAAGATTGCCCGCTTCGATGCGGGCATTGGCGCGATTGAGCAACGCATCGCTGACTTCCGGTGACTCGGTGAGCAACGTCGTGTACGCTTCCTCGGCCCCGGCAAAGTCTTTGGCCTTGGCTTTTACGACGCCCAAATTGAACAACAGGGTTTGGCGGGACGATCCACCGAGGTCAGCTCCTGCGGCGAACGCCTTAGCCGCCTCTGAGTTCATGTCAAGCCGGGTATAGGTGAGGCCCAGTTCGAGGTACAGCTTTTCGGTGGGGTCGCCTTGAGCCAGCGCAGCCTCGAGAAAGGTAAGGGCCTTCTTGGGATTGTTGAGGCCCAGTTGCTTTTCACCTTCGGCCAGGAAGTCCACGGCCGCGAGCGCCGAGGAGACGAAAGACAGCAGAATCACGAGGAAGAACCGTCGCACGGCGCGGTTTGACAAGCGTTTGCCGATACCATAGTCTAGGGGTAGGTTTTCCATGGATATTCTCATTGTTGTCCTTATCATTCTCGGCGTTGTCATCGGTTTCGTGATTTTTTTAGCCGTCAAATCGGCGTTGGCACCTAAGAAAATCTCGTCGCTAAGCGATTTGGTCAAGGCCGGAAAAACCGGGCCGGCCATCAAGATGGCCAAGGCCATCCTCCTCAAGGATCCCCGGAGCCCCGAGGCACACTACCTGTTGGGCGTGGCGTATCAGGAAGAGGCCAAGGCCGAACTGGCGCTGATGGAATACAAGACCGTCAACCAGTTGGGAATTTTTCAGGGCGAGCTCGAAGAGAAGGAGTTTCGGACCCGAATCGCCGACCTTTTCACCCGTTTTGGTCAGAGTGAGGAGGCCCTCAAGGAGTACATTCTTCTGGTCAAGCTCGACCCCGAGACCCCTGACAACTACTACCAGGCTGGAGTGCTTTTTGAGGATCGGGGAAAGCCCGACAACGCACTGAAGTATTACAAAAAGACCATCGATCTGGATCCGCAGCACTCCAACGCCCACCTGAGGCTGGGAATGCTCTTTTTCCGGGCTAGCCGCCCTCTTGAGGCCCGGGAAGAACTGGATCTCGCGCTCAAATTGGCCCCGGACAACTACAACGCCTATTTCTACCTGGGGCGTATTCTGAAGGAGAGCCACGATCTCAACGGCGCTTTGGGAGCTTTTGAAAAAGCCATAAAGGACCCGGAGCTCAAGGTAAAGGCTCTCGTGGAGCGCGGCAGTTGTTTCATGACGCAAAAGAACTACGACCGCGCTATCGTTGAACTCGAGCGCGCTGTCAAGCTCTCAAACGACGACGCCGACAAAGACACCCTGTATGCGCGGTACTTTCTGGCGCACTGCTATGAGAAGAACCGTCTGATCGACAAGGCCATCACCGAGTGGGAGAAGATCTACTCGAAGAAGCCGACCTTCAAGGATGTGGCCGAAAAGCTGAGCGCCTATCAGGACCTCCGGGTCGACGATCACATCAAAGACTACGTGACCAGCGCCAAGCCGCAGTTTCTAGCGCTGTGCCAGGCGATTGTTCAGGCCATGAGTCTGTCGGTGCAAAGCAGCACCGAGATGCCCAACGGCGTTGTCAAGATCATCTCGATCGAGAACGAGAACGACGAGAAGTTCCGTAACGTCAAGAAGATGCCCAAACTGATGCTGTTCTTCCGAACCAGTGCGAACATTGATGAAGCGCCGCTGCGGGAGGTGGTCGAGGAAATCCGAAAGCTCGGGGCCAGCAAGTGCTATGTGGTAACCAATACCGCCTTCACGCGGGCTGCCCAGGCTTTTGCCGAGACCCGACCCTACGAGCTGATCGGCAAGGACCAACTTCAGACCCTCCTCAAACGCGTGTCGCTTTGAGGCCGGCTTGAAGATCCTTTGTGTGGCCGACCACATCGATCCTCTGGTCTACAGCACGGCGATGAAGGCCCGCTTTTCACAAGTGGAGCTGGTGCTGGGTGCCGGCGATCTGCCTCTGGAATATTACAGCTTCATTGTCAGCATGCTCAACGTTCCGTTGTTGTTCGTCTATGGAAACCACAATCTTTCGGGTCTTGACGCCTATCAGGGGCGCCACGTTGCGACCGACACCCGGGCGCTCGCAGACCAGTTCCAGCCCTCGAATGCGATCGGGGCAACCTTCTTGGAAGGCAGGCACTACAAGCACAAGAAGCTGCTGATCGCGGGGCTTGGCGGTTCCATGAGGTACAATGACGGCGAGCACCAGTTCACGGAGTTCCAGATGATGGTACGGGTACTCGGGCTCGCTCCGCGACTTTGGTGGAACAAGCTCCGCCACGGGCGCTACCTCGACATCCTGCTGACCCATGCGCCCCCTCGGGGAATCCACGACAAAGCCGACAAGACCCACTGGGGCTTCAAGGCCTTTCTGACCTTCATGCGTTGGTTTGAGCCCAGGTATTTGATTCATGGTCACATCCACCTGTACGAACTGAATGAAGTCAGACGTACCGAGTACCGCAAGACGACCATTCTGAACTGCTACGACCACCTCGTTCTGGAGGTTGAACATGTATAGCCAGAGCTCCGCCAAGATGCAGGCGCAATCGGATTTCAACAAGGCACGTTCCCGCGAGTTCTTTTCCCGGGTTCTTCACATCCTCAAGCCGCAACGCAACCGGTTGCTCAGCTTTACCGAAATCCGGTCGCTCCTACGACCCCAGGGAGAAATCTACCGGGGAATGCAAGTCGTTCCCATCGAAAAAATCATCGGCAGCGAAGGACGCTACCGGGACTTCAACGCCGCGTTTCTTCCCAAGAAGGAGCACGTGCGTTCGCGGTGGGAATCGATCGACAAGGCCCACCTGCAGGACATCATCCTACCGCCGATCAAGCTGTACAAAGTTGGGGACTATTTCTTTGTGCGGGATGGAAATCATCGTGTCTCGGTGGCACGCATGCAGGGGGTCTGGGCCATTGATGCCGAAGTGACCGAGCTCAAGACGCAGTATAAGCTCGACGCTGGGAAGACCCAGGAAGAACTCGCCGCGCAGTTGATCGGTTACGAGCGCCAGAAGTTCATCGACCAGACCCACCTTGAACAGATCATTCCGATGGAATACCTCGAGTTCAGCGACGCGGGTCGTTTCGACGAAATCCTGCAACACATTGAAGGGCACAAGTACTACCTGAACCAGAACATGGAAGGCGAGATGAACTTCAGCGACGCGGCCCTGTCGTGGTACTTCAACGTTTTCCTTCCCATCATTGAACAGATCAGCTATGACGGCGTGATCGGCCGGTTCCCGGGTCGTACCAAGGCCGACCTTTACATCTGGATCGTCAAATACTGGGACGAACTGAAACGGCGCTATGGGGAAAAGATCTCGCTCAAAGACGCGACACGTGACTTTTCGCAGGCCAAGGGAAAGAGTCTTTGGCAGCAACTCACCGCGCTATTCCAGAAGTCCTGAGGCATCAAGAAAGACCATGTCCTCCGGGCGCGCTATGACATCCTTGCGACCCAAAATCTGTGCCACCTGCAAGCTGTCTTTTCCCGCGAGCTGACGCAGCTCGTCTGAAGAGAACTTAGTGACGAGCTTGACTACCTCGTTCACCGTCACGACAGCACCTTTTTCGAACTCGCCGTCCACCTGGGTGACTCCGCGCGGCAAAAGGCTCTTGCGGTGGTACAGGGCTTCCAGTGCGCCCTCGTCGACTGTGAGCTTGCCCTGAGGAAGGCTGTTGAGTATCCAGCGCAGACGGTTCTTCATGCGGGGCTTGGCCAGAAAAAGGGTGCCCAAAGGCTCTCCGGCCAGGATACGGGACACGACGTCGGGCTCGCGTCCGTGCGCAAGAACGGTGGTGCATCCCCCCTTTTCGGCGACGAGGACGGCTCGGATCTTGGTACGCATGCCTCCCGTGCTGAAGGCCGAACCGGCCGCACCGGCCCCCTCCAAAATCTCAGGGGTGATCTTCTCGACGATATCGATCTTTCGGGCATCGGGGAACTTTCGTGGGTCCTTGTCGTAAAGCGCGTCGATGTCGCTGAGGATGACCAGCAGGTCTGCATCGACTTTGCTCGCCACCAGCGCCGAGAGCCGGTCGTTGTCGCCGAAAGCTTTGCTGATTTCGGCGATGCTAATGGTGTCATTTTCGTTGAACACGGGGATTGCACCTAGCCCCAGCAGGGTCTCGACGGTCGCCCGAAGGTTCAAGTAGCCTGTGCGGTCCGAAAGCACATCGTTGGTAAGGAGGACCTGGCCGACGGGGACCCCGTGCGAACCGAAGGCCCGCTTGTACTCGTTCATAAGCACAGGTTGACCGATGGCCGCGCAGGCTTGGCGCATGCGCACATCGGTGGGACGCTCCTTGAGGCCGAGTTCGCCCGCCCCCAAACCGATGGCACCCGAGGTGACCAGAAGAACCTGGCGGCCGCTGTGCTGAAGCGCCACCAACTGGTCGGCCATGCGTTCCACGTAGGCCCTGTCGATGCCCGCACCCGCTGAGAGCGTCGCGGTGCCGATCTTGATGACAACCCGCCGGACCTTGCTGAAGTCGCGGCTCACTTGCCAGCCTTACCAGCCAACAAGTCTTTATGGGTAAAGGCTTTGCCGCCCTCGCCTGCGTAAGGGTCGACGATGTGGCCGTTGCCGTAGAGCTTCCACTTGTAGGTGACCAGACCGTCGAGCCCCACCGGACCGCGGGCGTGAAGTTTGCTGGTGCTGACGCCTACCTCGGCGCCTAGTCCGTAGCGAAAACCATCCGCGAAGCGCGTGGAGCAGTTCCAGAACGCGTTGGCGGTGTCGACCGAGTTCAGGAAGGTTTCGGCGGTGGCACGGTTTTCGGTGATGATCCCGTCGGTGTGACGACTTCCATACATATTGATGTGGGCCACCGCCTCATCGAGGCTATCGACCACTTTCACCGACAGGATGTAGTCGAGGTACTCGGTCTCCCAATCCTGCTCGAAAGCTTCTTTGGCAGAGGGGATGAGCTTTCGTGCAACAGGGTCGGCCCTCACCTCGACCTCCTTTTCATCGAAGGCCTGCTTGAGCGGTGGCAACAGGTAGGGAGCGATATCGCGATGCACCAGAACCGTTTCAACCGCGTTGCAAACCGCGACGTACTGGGTCTTGGAATCGATGATGATCGAGATGGCCTTTTGCACCTGGGCAGCGCCGTCCACATACAGGTGGCACAGCCCATCGGCGTGCCCGAGCACCGGTATGGTGGTGTTCTTCATGATGTGCTGAACGAACTCGTTGCTCCCCCGGGGTATGATGAGATCGAGGCAATCATCGAGCTCGAGCAGCGCCTGCACATCGTCTCGAGTTTCAGCGAGATGGAACCAGCCTGAGGGGACACCAGCTGCAGCGCTGGCCGATAAAAGCAAATCCGCCAGGGCACGGTTGGTATGAAGGGCCTCGGCCCCGCCTTTGAGAATCACAGCGTTTCCGCTTTTGAGGGACAAGGCCACCATTTGCACCAGCGCGTCGGGACGGCTCTCGAAAATCATCGCGATCACGCCTAAGGGACAGGTGACCTGATACAGCTCAAGCCCTTTGTCGAGCTCTCGTGCGCTCAGGGTTCGACCGACTGGATCCGGCAAACGGGCTACGCTCTCGACACCCTCAGCGGCCTGCGCAATCTTGACGCCCTGAAACTTGAGTCGCGACAACAGAGGGGTAGCCAAGCCAATCAGCTCCGCCGCCTCGAGGTCCTTTTGATTGGCAGCGGCCAACTCCAAAGCCCCTCGTCGCAGGGCGTCGGCCATCGCCTGAAGTGCCCGGTTCTTGGCCTCTGTGGTCATTGCGGTCAACTTCGGCGAAAGGGCCTTGAGGCGGCGGGCAATGGCCGGGATCGCAGTCGAAACAGGGGTACTCATACGACCAAACCTACCATGGAACAGCGTCTCTTTCAAAGGGGCTTGATTGTTCCCGCATTTTGATCATTGTTATAGCGTTATGGAAAAGAACGTTCTGGTCATCGTTGAGTCGCCCACAAAAGCCAAAACCATCAAGAAATTCCTTCCTTCGAGGTTTCAGGTGGAAGCCAGCGTGGGCCATATCCGTGACCTGCCTCAGACCGCCGCCGAGATTCCCGCCAACGTCAAGGATCAGGAATGGACGAGGCTTGGCATCAACGTCGAAGACAAGTTTGCACCGCTGTACGTCATTCCCAAGGACAAGGCGGCTCTTGTCCGGTCGCTCAAGGCGCTGGTCAAAGACGCTTCCGAAATCTACCTGGCAACGGACGAAGACCGCGAAGGCGAGAGCATTTCCTGGCACCTCCTCGATGTGCTTTCACCGAAAGTTCCTGTCAAGCGCATGGTCTTCCATGAAATCACTGAACGCGCCATTCAAGAAGCGCTGGAACACACCCGTCAGATCGACATGAACCTCGTGAACGCCCAAGAAACAAGGCGCATCCTCGACCGACTTTACGGCTACACGCTCAGTCCACTGATCTGGAAAAAGATCGCGTACGGACTGTCGGCTGGCCGGGTGCAAAGCCCGGGACTTCGGCTGATCGTCGAGCGGGAACTGGCCCGCTGCCGTTTCAAGGCTGCCGAATACTGGGATCTGAAAGTCCAGCTGAAAAAAAACACCGGCAATGCCATGTTTGAGGCGAAACTATCGGAAGTCAAGGGTCGCAAAGTAGCCTCTGGCAAAGACTTCGATCCCGAGACGGGACTCCTGTCGGCAAAGTCCCAGGCCGTGCTCCTGTCGTCTGAAGAGGCGGCAGTTCTTGAGCGTTCGCTGAAAACCGCTCTCTGGGTCGTCTCGGAAGTTCAGGAAAAAGAGACCCGACAGAAGCCGGCTGACCCCTTTACAACCTCGACTCTCCAGCAGGAGTCGAACCGCAAGCTGGGTTACTCGGCGCGCGACACGATGAGGGTGGCCCAGAAGCTGTATGAAGAAGGCTTCATCACCTACATGCGAACCGACAGTCCAAGCCTGAGTCAGGAGGCCCTTGCAGAGGCCCGGGCAACCGTGGGGCAGATGTTCGGCACCGAATACCTTCCACCTACCGCCCGCCAGTTTGCTGCCAAGTCCGGTTCCGCCCAGGAGGCCCACGAAGCCATCCGTCCGTCCATCCCCTTCCGTACCCCCGAAGCGACGGGTCTTTCGGGCCGGGAGCGAGCTTTGTACGAACTCATTTGGAAGCGGACCCTCGCCAGCCAGATGGCGGAGGCCCGTAAGTCCATCGTCAACGTGAAGATTGAGGCCGGCGATGCCATTTTTGGAGCCAGTGGCGTGCGCATTGTGTTTCCCGGGTTTCTGCGCGTCTACGTCGAAGGCTCCGACGATCCGGAAGCCGCACTCGACAACATGGAAGTGCTTCTCCCGCCGCTCGCCAAGGGCGAGGGTCTGACAAAGACGAAGCTGGAAGCCGAGAAACACCTCACCAAGGCCCCTGCCCGATTCACCGAAGCCGCGTTGGTGCAGCGTTTGGAAAAAGAAGGGATCGGACGTCCGTCGACCTACGCTACCATCATCGCAACGCTGCAGGACCGCGGCTACGTGTTCCGCAAGGAGCAGGCGCTGGTGCCGACCTTCACCGGGATGGCTGTGACGGCGATTCTCGAGACCAACTTCCCGCAGTTGGTGGACTACGAGTTCACCTCACGCATGGAGGAGCGCCTCGACGAGATCGCTCTGGGTCAGCAAGATCGGCTGGAATACCTCACTGAGTTCTATTCCGGACCCCAAGGGCTTTCTGATGTCGTGAAGAACACGGAAAAAGCGATTGACGCGAACCTGAGCCGGTCGCTCCGCCTTCCTCAGCTGCCACTCAGTCACGTCATCAAGATTGGGCGCTTCGGGCCCTATCTGATTCAAGTGAGGCCTGACGGAAGCGAAGCCAAAACCTCGCTTCCTGAGGACACAGCCCCGGCCGACCTGAAGGAAAGCGACGTCGAGGCCTTGCTCGAGCGTCAGGAGAGCGGTCCGATGGCTTTGGGAACAGATCCCGAAAGCGGCAAACCCATCTACGCCCTCACCGGGCGCTACGGTCCCCATTTGCAGGTTGGTGACAAGCCGACCGAAAAGGGCGACAAATCCGGAAAGCCTCGGACGGTTAGCCTGCCCAAGGGGATGGAAGTGGAACAGGTGAACCTCGACTTCGCCCTGAAACTTCTGTCGCTTCCGAGAACCCTCGGCAAACACCCTGAAACCAGCGAACCGGTAACCGCGAACAACGGCCGGTTCGGTCCTTACGTGGCGCACAACGGCGAGTTCCGCTCGCTGAAAAAGGACGACGATCTTTTCGCCGTCACCCTTGAGCGCGCGTTGGAACTCTTTGCCGAAGAGAAAAAATCCCGGGCCACAGCCAACGTCATCAAAGAGTTTCTTCCCGGTGACGGAGGCCTGAAGCGCAAGGTTTCGGTGCTCGCCGGACGTTACGGTGCCTACTTGAAGTCTGGCGTTACCAACATCAGCTTGCCGGATGACCGCAAGACCCCCGAGGCGGCCGCCCTGTTGACTGTCGAAGAAGTGCTGATTTTGGTGCAGAAGCCCAAGCGGAAGGCCTAGCTTCCCTGTTAGGGAGGTATGAACCCCGACTGGCTTCCCGCTCTCAAGGCTCTCAAGGTTTCCTACCTCTTTCCGTATCAGGAACTTGCCATCGCCCAAATCCTCGGTCCTCCGGGGCTTCGGCAAGGTGTGATCCTGCCAACCGGGGCTGGTAAAAGCCTCTGCTTTCAAGTTCCCGCCCTGCTGTTCGACAAGCCCACGCTGGTGGTGTACCCGCTGCGGTCGCTCATGGCCGACCAGAAACGCCGCTGCGAGCAGGCGGGAATCGCTTGCGCCGTGTTGCAGGGGGGGCAGACGCGGGAACAAAGACGCAAAGTCCAGCAGCGGTTGCAGGCAGGCCAGGTAAAGCTTCTGCTCACGAACCCCGAAACATTGATCCAGCCGGCCGTGAAAAAAATGCTCAGCACGGTGACCTTCGCGCACGCGGTCATTGATGAGGCGCATTGTATCACTTTGTGGGGAAAAGACTTCCGGCCGACCTACCGCGAACTGCCGGGAGTGTTGGAGTCCCTCCAGCCCGAGCGGATCAGCGCGTTCACCGCGACCGCCTCGCCGAGGGTTACCGAAGACTGGACCCAGCACTTGTTTCAAGGCCAACCTTGGTCACTCATCCGAGCCGCCGCCGACCGAACCAACCTGGACTTCGCTCGGGAGCCCTATCTGTCGCTGCGTTTTACCTTGCCGCGCCTCCTGACCCGTGAGGCCCGGCCCGCTTTGGTGTTTTGCCGCAACCGCGAGGGTGTGCGCCGCTGGGCCCACCACATTCTGCGCGAAACCGGCCTGGACGTGCGTCACTACCATGCCGGCATGACCAAGGAAGAAAAAACTTCCGTCGAGGACTGGTTTTTCCAAAGTGCCGATGGGGTACTCTGCGCAACCAATGCCTATGGGATGGGTATCGACAAGTCGGGCATCCGAACAGTGATCCACCTGGATGTGTCGAATAACGCCGAAGACTACTTGCAGGAAGCTGGTCGTGCCGGACGCGACGGAAGGCCCTCGCGTGCGCTCATGCTCACCAGGGCGAAGGTAGGAGGGACACCCGAACCGACCTGCTGGCGAAAGAAGTTGCTCGCCGTCTTCGAGGAGGAACCCGTGATCTGCAGCGGGTGTGATGCCTGCCGTGGCCAGACCATGTGGCTTCCGGCGGAGTTGACCAGGACCTGTGGGCTGCTGTACCGCTATCGGGGCAAACTCGACCGTAAGGAGTGTCAGGCCCTCCTTCGGGGTCGGGCCGAACCGGGCCTCGAGGCCCTGCGACTTTGGCCCGGTTGGGGCATGTGGTCGGGCTTGGATGACCTGACGTTCCGGGAACTGTGGGCGGGACTCGAGGACGGAGGCTGGCTGGTCTTTGGAAAACGTGAGGGTGCCCTTCTGCGGAAGGTTTCCTTGAATTGACATGGGGGGCAAGGGTTACTAGACTGTCAGGATGGCTACGATTCTGATTGCCGATGATTCCTGGGTTGCCCGGTTGGGGATGAACAAGCTCCTTGTCTCGTTGGGGCACACTGTTCTCGAAGCCACTGACGGCAAGCGGGCTCTCGAGGTAGCAGAGCAGCATCCTGTGGAAATCCTGTTTCTCGACCTTTTGATGCCCGAACTTGACGGTTTCGGGGTTCTTGAGGCGCTGCGTGGCAAGCTGGTCCGCCCGAAAGTGTATGTCCTTTCAGCCGACATTCAGGAAACTACGCGCCAACGGTGCGTTGACTTGGGGGTCGATGGCTTTTTGAACAAACCACCTCTGCGAAGCCAGATCGAGGAAGTGCTCAAGGCCTTGGCATGATTTCCGAGCAGTCCCTCGAGATTTTGAAAGAACTTCTCAATATTTCGGTCGGAAAAGGCGCACAGGTTCTCAACACGATGTTGCGACACCATGTGAGGCTCAGCGTCCCCCAGGTGATCGAAACCAGTCCGTCTCATCTGCACGAGGCGCTGGGTCTTCCCTTGAACCAGGAGATTTCTTGCGTCCAAATGGCCTACAAAGGCAGCCTTCAGGGCGAGGTCCAGCTCCTTTTTCCGATGAAGGAAGCTGGCCTGATGGTCAACCTGATCACCGAAGAGGAGTTTCCTCCCGAGGAACTTGACTTCATCCGCCAGGCAACGGTGACGGAAGTCGGGAATGTGGTGATCAACGCCGTCATGGGCACGCTGAGCAACCTCTTCGGGTTTCATCTTCAGTATGGGCTTCCCGCCTACCGGGGCGGCACCGTGTCGAGTCTTTCCCAGCACGCCGGTCTCAAAAACCTCGACAGGATTCTGATTGCCAGGACAACCTTCCGCATTGAGGAAATCGACTTGAACGGTGCGCTTATTTTGTTCTTCTCGTTGCCCACTTTCAAAACGCTGGAGTCGGCGGTTCAAAACTATGCCGAGCGCTGACAACGCCCGTTTCCGCGATCTGGATTTCGTGCCGCTTGGTTTGGCTGTTATCGATAAGAGCTTCCGGGTGCTCTTCTGGAACAGTTGCATGGCAGAGTGGACGGGGGTACCGCGCGCGATGGCCGAAGGCGGGCAGTTGGACCGTTTGGCTCCCGAGTGGGCAACGCCCCAGTATCGCGAGCGTGTGAGGGAAGTCTTTCTCGGCGGGCCCCCAGTGGTCTTTTCGCCACTGCTGCATCCTGAAATCATCCCCGTGCGCCCGGGCGAGAGCCCGGTCTACAATGTCAAAGTTACAGCGCTTCCCGAGGAAGACGGTTGGCTGGGGCTACTTTCGGTGGAAGATATCACGGTACTCAGCCAGCGTATCGTCAAGCTCCGGGAGCTGCAGAAGCGGTCCGAGCTCCTGATGCGGGAAATCCATCACCGCGTCAAGAACAACCTCAATATGGTCAGCAGTTTGATCACCCTTCAGTCCGATATCAGTCCCGATGAAACGGTCCGGACTCTCGAAGATCTTCAGAGCCGAATCATCGCCATCAGTCAGGTCCACGACGTGCTTTACCGAACTGACGACCTTTCTTTGGGGAAGGCCGCGGACTACCTCGGGCCCTTGGCCCAGTTGATCAATCAGAATCTCTCGGCCGGTCATCACGATCTTGTGCTGGATCTAGACGACACGGTGATGTTCGACATCGAGACCACCATCCAGTTGGGCCTGATTCAGGCCGAACTGATGACCAACGCCCTGAAGTATGGCTTTAGGAATCCGGTTGCGGGGCAGCTTACGGTGAGCCTGCGGCGCTTGCCTACGGGAGAAACCGAGTACGGCCTGTCGCAGACGGGAGACACGCTGCCCAAGGATTTTGATCCGCAGCAGTCGACCGGCCTCGGGATGCAATTGATCCTGACTTTTGCCGCGCAACTTGGGTGCGACTTCCAGTGGAAGCGGGGCGATCCGACCACCTTCACCTTGAGGTTTCGCCGCTGATGGCGGCCCCCGCCCTACCCGAGGCGGTGCTTTTTCTGGGCAACCCAGGAAGAGACTATGCGAAAACCAGACACAACGCAGGCTTCATGGTTTCTGAGTGCTGGGAACCCGTCACCGGAAACGCCTGGCAATCCAAGTTCAAAGGCTTATGGATGACAACGCGCTGGCAGGACCGCAAGGTGATTCTGCTCAAGCCGCAGGTGTTTATGAATCTCAGCGGCGAAAGCGCTCGGGCAGCGAGCGATTTTCTCAAGGTTCCACCCGAACATTGGCTGGTTGTGCACGATGACCTGGAGGTCCCCTTCGGCGAGATCCGGCTCCAGATTGGCGGCGGTTTGGGCGGTCACAACGGACTCAAGTCGCTCAAACAGCACTGGGGAACCGACAAGTTCGCACGTCTGCGCTTCGGGTTGGGCAGACCAGTTCACCTGGAGGTGGCCGATTTCGTGCTATCGAGATTCTCACCAGCCGAGGAAATCCAGCTAGGTTTGCTGTTGCCGATGGCCTGTCGCCTGTTGGAAGGCGCCCTGAGCCGTGGAATTCCCGAGGCAAAGAGGCCCTAACTCAAGCAAAACAGGCCTGGGCTGTGTCTGACAGGTATGAAACTCTCACTGTACGAACGGCCGAACGATCGGCTTCAGCCCCGGGAAAAGTTCCAGGTCATAGGCCCCTCGGGACTCTCGGATCAGGAACTCCTCCAGCTGATCCTGGGAACGGGAACCAAGGCCTCTCCCGTCGCCCAGTTGGCCAATCGGGTCCTGCAACTCCTGGACCGGTGGGGGCCCTCGCTCGATCTGAGCCTCCTCGACACCCTGGAGGGTATCGGCCCGGCGCGCAAGGCTCAGCTGGCGGCCGTCTTGGAACTCGTGCGACGACTGGGGCGACCGCCGGCCCTCCGCATCGTGACTCCCTCGGACCTTTACCCTCGATTGCTGCATTTTGCCGACCGTCCGCAGGAGGTTTTTCTGGCGGCCACGCTCAACGGCGCTCACGAACTGCTCGCGCTGCACACAGTGACGATTGGTCTCTTGAACCGCACGCTGGTTCATCCACGGGAGGTTTTTGCCCCCGCGCTCAACGATAGGGCCGCGAGCGTTGTGCTGGCCCACTCGCACCCGAGTGGTAACCATGAGCCCAGTCTGGAAGACCGGGAAGCCACCAGCCGCCTGTGCCGTGCGGGAAAACTTCTGGGGATTGAGGTTCTCGACCACCTGATTTTCTCAGCCGCCGGCTACCTCAGTTTCCGCGAGAAAGGTTTGCTTTTTCTTTGAGGGAGATCGCCACGGGTGCCTCGGACGGGCCGCGTCTGGCAATGATCCGGAATTTCCTGTACGATGGCGCAACGATATGAATACCCCCCCCACCTTCGCCGACCTCGGTCTGTCGGCAACCGTTCTCGAAGCTCTTTCGAAAAAGGGCTTCGAAGAGCCCACGCCCATCCAGGCTTTGGTCATCCCGGAACTCCTTCGCGCCGATGTCGACCTCATTGGTCAGGCCCAGACAGGCACTGGAAAAACTGCAGCGTTTGCCCTACCTCTCATTGAAAAGCTGACGCCCGGCGTGGGCCACATCCAGGCGCTCGTTCTCGCGCCAACCCGCGAGCTCGCCGTTCAGATCTGCGAAGAAATCTCGTCACTGCGTGGCACCAAACCGTTTTCTGTGGCCCCCGTCTACGGTGGCCAGTCCTACACCGAGCAGTTCCGCCGCTTCAAGATGGGGGTCGACATCCTCGTCGGTACTCCCGGACGTATTCTCGACCACCTCGAACGCGGGAGCCTGAAGCTCGACAAACTCCAGTACCTGATCCTCGACGAAGCCGATGAAATGCTCGACATGGGGTTTTCGGAAGACATTGACACCCTGCTCGAGCAGGTCAACCCCGACCGCTGCATGCTCCTTTTTTCGGCCACCATGCCAGACCGTATCCGGTTGATTGCCAACAAGCACATGAAGAATCCTAAAACCCTGTCGGTCAAGGGCCAGGCGATGACGGCCGAACTGACGGAGCAGATCTACTTCGAAGTGAACGAAGGGGATAAGTTCGAGTCGTTGTGCCGAATCCTCGACCTCGAAGAGGACTTCTACGGCATTGTCTTCTGCCGTACGAAGTTACAAACCGATGAGATCAGCCACCGACTGGCCGACCGGGGCTACGGAGCTGAGGCAATTCACGGCGACCTGACTCAGGGACAGCGTGAGCTGGTGCTCAAGAAGTTCAAGGGCAAGCGCCTGAACATCCTGTGTGCCACCGATGTGGCAGCCCGCGGAATCGATGTCGAAAACCTCACGCACGTGATCAACTATAGTTTGCCGCAAGACCCCGAAGCCTACGTGCACCGCATCGGGCGCACCGGCCGCGCAGGTAAGGAAGGGACAGCGGTCACTTTCATCACCGCCGAGGAATACCGCAAGATGGCCTTCATTGAACGGGTGTCCAAGACCCGCATCCGCAAGGAGCGAGTACCTGGCGTCGGCGAGATCATCACCTTGAAGAAGGCGCGGTTGGCCGCCAAAGTGCAGGAATCGCTGGAAAAACCTGTCCTCCCTGCGATCGGCGAACTCGCCAAAGAACTGTTACAGGACCGAGACGCCGCTGAGGTGCTGGCCGCCGTACTCCAGCAGTACGCCTCGGGCGAGTTCGATGAAAAAACCTACGCTCCCATCCGCGACCTGTTCGACCGGCCTAAGCGCGAGCGGGCGAGCTACAGTTCCACGGCCGGTTTTCCTGGAACCGGTGCACCTGCCTTTCATGGCGGTGACCGCCCTTGGGACAACGGACCGGGACCAGCGGGCAAGGCGCGCCTGTTCATCGCGATGGGGCGAACTGACGGCATCTCGCCCCGCAAAATCGTTGACCTGCTCGAGAGTCAGGGTGGCATTCCCAGCCGGTTCATCGATGACGCGGTCGTTATG
Source organism: Spirochaetales bacterium (assembly GCA_037142615.1). Classification (GTDB taxonomy): domain Bacteria; phylum Spirochaetota; class Spirochaetia; order JABEVK01; family JABEVK01; genus JAIFLN01. The sequence goes on from JBAXAI010000001.1 coordinate 499,084, forward strand.
GAGGAGTTCTCGTTCGTGACGGTTCCCTTCCGCGATGCCGAACGCCTGATCCAGACCTTCCGCTCGCAAGGCCATCAGGGAAAACCCCTAATCAAGCTGGCCCGCCCAGAGGATGGAGAGGCAGGTGGGCCGCCCAGGCGCCCGTTCGCGGGGCCTCCTGGCAAGTTTGGACCGCCCAAGTACGGCAAACCCCGCAAATACTAGGAGTTTTCGCCGCAATTCCGGTAAACTATGAGCCATGAGTGACGATGTGGTGTCTGCCAGCGATACGGAGCTCCTCGGTGCCTTGTTATTGGCGCAGGGTTTGGTTCTGCTGGGTGTCGCAGGAGTTGAAGCCGATACTTCTGCGCACGCGGCCACCTATTCCGAGCGGCTTTCTGGTGGTAGCTTCGGGACCATGGCGTACCTGGAACGCCACCGGGCGCTCAAGTACGCCCCCTCCTTGGTGGTTCCGGGAACTCGTAGTTTGGTGATCGCAGGCTTGAGTTACTTCCAGCCGAAGCCTGATCGGCCCCACAGTGCAAACGCCACGGGCCAGGTGGCCCGGTACGCTTGGGGACGCGACTACCATAAGGTCTTGTTGAACAAGCTTCAGGCGGTCGCCGCCGATCTGCAGGCCCGGTTTCCGGGTGAAACCTTCCGGTCTTTCACCGACACGTCCCCTATCGACGAGAGGTTCTGGGCCCAGGTAGCCGGGGGGGCGTTCACGGCCCGAAACACGCTGTCGATCCACCAGGAGCTCGGAAGCTGGTTTGTCCTCGGGGAAATCTTTTCTTCGCAACAATTTGTTCCGTCTGGGAGGCGACCACACGTCCACGGTTCCTGCCCTTCGGCCTGCCGCCGCTGCGTGGAGGTCTGTCCGACCGGCGCGCTCGATGGCAAGGGAGGAATCGACGCCCGCAAGTGCCTGGCGTATCTGACCATCGAGCACCGCGGACCCATTGCGCTCGAGTTCCGTGAGGCGCTCGGCGACCGTCTTTTCGGCTGCGATCTGTGTCAGGAGGTTTGTCCGTTCAACCTCAAAGCGAGTCCCACAATAGAAGCTCAATTCTTGGCCTGGAAAGCTGGCAGTGAGCTTGACCTGCGTGAGATTCTGGAACTGAAGGACGAGAAGCAGTTCACCCTGCGTTTCGGCGGTTCACCGGTTCACCGCGCGGGCTTTCAGGGCCTGCGACGTAACGCCTGTCTGGTGGCTGGAAACCTCGGCGCCAAGTCGCTCGAACCGGTACTGGCCCGTTTGGCCGCAGAGGACGATCCCGTTGTCGCGGAAGCCGCCGAGTGGGCTCTGGCACGATGGAGGCTCTCGTGAGGTACGCGGCGCTTCTCTTGGCTCTCTGGCTGGCTACCGTGGCTTCGGCCATGGGTTTCTCCGAAGATCCCGGAGAAGTCCAAAAGCGAAACTACGACGTGTTCGCTTTCAACAACCTTACTGTTCGCGGGGAAGTGACCGTGGAAATCCGCCAGGGTGATCATTACGCCGTCACTGTGCAAACGACCCGGGCCCTCTTTGAGCAGTTGACCGTGTACAGCCTGTTCGGCGAAGCCAACATCGCCATTGAGACTGGCCTTCGAGGGCCCCGTGAAACCGGCGCGGTTCAGGTCTGGATCACGGTTCCCCGCCTGAACCGGTTGCTGGTGCTCGACCACAGCAGCGTTGTGGCCGACTGGCCGTCGGACGCCGCGTGGGTGTCCCTGCGCGACAACAGCGTGCTCGACTTGTCTTTCAGCGGCAAGACGCTCACTATCGAGGCCTTTTCGCGCTCGCGCGCGGTTGTCACCGGTACGGCGGGCCTCTTGTCGTTGTACCTTCGAACCGCGAGCCAAGTCGCCGCCAATGACCTGAGCACAGCCAAGGCCGAACTGGAATTGGACGAAGGCTCTTCGGTCGTTCTCGGCCCGACGGCACGCTGGACCGGAGTGCTGCGGCGAAACTCAACCGCGACCTCGCTGGGCCAGCCTCCGCAAGGTTCTCTCACTCAGAAATGAAGTCAACTGCGACGGCCTGCTCGTACAAGGGAGCAAGAAAAGCCTTCACAGGCAGGTGGGCCGGATGCTCGTTGTACACAGCCAAGGCCGCCTCGTCCTTGAGCGTGACAACGAGCCCCAGATCGTAGGACCGACCCGAATGGACCACGTCTGACCCCACCTTGAGGTCTAGAACTTCACCGATGAGTGGGGCCATAGCGCGCAGGCGGGCTACCGCCTCGCCCACCGAGTGCTTGTTCTCCGGTTTGAAGCGGAACGCCACCAGGTGGAAGAGCATCAGATCTTGCCGACCAGCTGGATGCCGGGCTTCAGAGTCTTCTGACCGGGTTCCCAATTGGCCGGGCAAACTTCGCCGTGCTCGCGGACAAACTTGGCGGCGCGCAGTTTTCGGAGGGTCTCTTTGGCGGCCCGGCCGATACCGTTGTCGTTGATCTCGATCGTCTTGACGAAACCCTCGGGATCGATGATGAAGGTGCCCCGGTACGCAAGACCCGCATCGTCACCGTCTTCGATGTAGACGCCGCAGTAGCGGGAAAAAGCGCCGGAAGGATCGGCCAACATCGGATATTGGATCTTGCCGATCGTGGGGCTGGAACCGTGCCAAGCAAAGTGGGCAAAATGCGTGTCGGTGCTCACCGACAGGATTTCAGCTCCCTCAGCTGCAAACTCGGCGTAATGATCGGCCATATCGCCCAGTTCGGTGGGGCAAACGAACGTGAAGTCCGCAGGGTAGAAGAACACTACCACCCACTTTCCTTTGTAGTCAGACAATTGGACGGGACGAAACTCGCCCTTATGGAAGGCTGTCAGGCGGAAGTCTTCCACCTTTTTGTTCAGTGCGATCATGGGAATCTCCTCAACTCATTATGTCGATAAGATCCGGATTTTCGGCAAAAATGTCAAAGGGGCTTTTTTTTTGTATATTGAACAACGATATGGAACAAACCGCAACGATTCCCCTGTTTCCGCTCAATGTCGTTCTGTTTCCCAATCAACCGTTGCCCCTCCATATTTTTGAGCCGCGGTACAAACAGATGGTTGCCGACTGCCTCGCCGACGGGCGCGATTTTGGGGTTGTTCTGGCCCATCAGGGCCAGCTGTTCCAGAACGGCACCTGCGCCCGCATTGAGAATATCGTGGAACGCTTCGACGACGGGCGCCTCAACATCCTGACTCTGGGAAAGAGGCGCTTCCGTGTGCAGAAGCTTCTTGAGGACAAGCCCTATTTGGAGGGCGAAGTTGAGTTCTGGGACGACAGGGAGGTTCCCTCGGCCGCAGTCGAACAACTTCTGCGGCAGGTTCACCTTCTGGTTAAGGACTATATGCGGATCACTGGCAAGATTGCGGACCCCAGCCTCATCGAGAACTACACTCCGTACGGGTTTTCATTTTTTCTGGCCGAAATCAACAGCTATTCCTTGACCCGACAGCAGGAAGTACTTGAGATGAACTCCGCCGAGGAACGTCTGCTGGAAGGCCTGGCGAGTCTGACCCAGTTGGTAGCCAAGCTTAAGTTGGACGAGAAACTCCAACAGCTTTTGGGTAGCACCAGCAGCTTCTTCAACATCTGCAACTGACTCTTGGCTTGACACCGAGAGGCCGATTCTCTATTCTGATGCGATCTTCTGGAGGGTTCTATGGGTTCTGACACCAAAAAAACATCGACTCAGCGCCGTAACAAGGCCGAAAAGCGCGCTGTGGCGCGTGCCAAGGCTGCGAATCGTGCTCTGGCACGACTCAAGGCCAAGGGCTTCAACAAGTCGCTGAGCGCCTAGTTGTTCTGACAGCTTGAACCCGGCCGAAAGGCCGGTTTTTTGTTGTTGCAAATGACTTTGCGGCTCATACAATGAGTTTGAGGGGCGTTGCCATGAAGTTCACTCTGCGGGTCAAACTGTTCATTACATCTTTTGTCCTTGTCATCCCGCTTAGCTTTGCCCTGTGGAGCCTTTTGGGCCTGTATCAGGGCCAGCTTGACTTCACCCAGCAGGAAATCCGAGGTCTTGAGGCGACGACTCCCGTAGCCCGCACACTGTTTCTGCTCCAGTCCTCGCATGGGGAGTCGACACAGTCGGCAGACTTGGCTTCGGTGGTCGAAGGGTTCACTCCGATCGCCCAGAAGTACCGAATCCATCTCACCATCGAAAAGGCCGAACTGCAGCGTGCAGGCGTTGCTTGGAACGAGGTCAATACTCTCGAATCGCGCCTCAAGTTCTACCTTTCGGGAAACCCTGACACCTACGAGAAAGTCTTCGGCCTGACGAGGGGCCTAATCGCCTATCTTGGCGACACCTCGAACTTGATTCTCGACCCTGACATCAACTCTTACTACCTTATCAGCGTGCTGATGATTGACCTTCCCGACCTGATCACCGTGATTGACAAAATCCAGACAACCCTTCGGGAATGGCCGGCCAATCCGCTGCCGGCCGACTACTTCAACGCCTATACGCTGGTCGGCGCGTACGAAAAGAAAATCGGGGACCTCGCCGTCTCGCTCGACCGGTCCCTGAAGAACGATCCGGGCCCTTACGGTTCCATCCCAGGTTACGTAGACCGCATGGAGGCTCAGAAGCAACCCCTGCTCGCAGCCCTGAATATGCTCGACAACGTATTGAAGGGTCAGGCGCGCAGCGGACAGTGGAATCTGGCGCTTTCCAAGCCGGTATTCCTCGACGCCCAAAAAATCCTTCAAAAAACTGACAGCCTGGGCAGAGAATTTCTGGCCCTGATGCTCCAAGCGCGAATCTCCTCGATTCAGCGCGCGCTGGTGTTCGCCTTTGCGTTGTGCGCTGTTCTCGTGGCTGGCGGGCTCTTCCTTGTGCTTTTCATGGTGGGCCGCATCCGCGGGAAGGTCTTTCTTCAAATGGCCGCGTTTGAGAGGGTGTCGCAAGGCGACCTGACGATCCGGCTGAGTCCCAAGGGCGGCGATGAACTTGCCAAGTCGGCCGCGTCGTTCAATCGTTTCATGGATACCTTCCAGGGTAACTTCCGCAACCTGTCGACCCTTTCCAAGGTCTTGGGTAGTTCGGCCGTGAAAGTGCAATCTTCCAGCGAGTTCCTGGGCAAAGGGAGCCAGACGCAGGCGGCAACGGTGGAAGAAACCTCTACCACGATGGAGACGTTTTCTGACACGCTCGAAGGAATTCGCATTCACATGTCGAAGCAACTGGAAGCCACCGAAGAAACCTTCTCGACGATGGATGCTCTGAGTTCGGGGCTGGGAAATATTCGCAACGAGGTCGCTGCCCTGCGGAGCATTGCTGCGGAGAGTCATGATTCCACGCAATCTGGCGAAGGCATCCTGAGGGAGTCTCTGGAGGTCAGTCAGCTCTTAGGAACAGGAATGAACGAGGCTAACGCCCGCATGATGGACATCCGGGGCGGCACTGAGAATATCGCTGAACTCCTTACCGCCATCAGTCAAATTTCCGGTAATACCAGCCTTCTGGCGATGAACGCCGCGATTGAGGCTGCTCATGCTGGCGAAACCGGAAAGGGTTTTGCGGTTGTTGCCGAGGAAATCCGCAAACTCGCTTCTGATACCCAGATTTTTGTTGATGACATTTCGGGAATCATGGAACAGATTCAGATTTCGGTAGCCAACGGAGCGGCGATCACGGACAAGGGTGCCCGTCACGCGATGGAGTCGTTTCGGCTTGGTGAACTTTCCCGCGAGGCCTTGCAGCGCATCAGCAACAGCTTTTCGGACATCAACAACCGCGTCTTGGGCATCGAGCAATTCGTTCAAGGCACCGAGATCCTGACCAACGAAATCCACGAGAAGGCCCAAAGCCTCAACGAGGAGACCGGCAATCTCAATCAGTCGATCCTGGAAACCACGGAAGGCGCCCGCCAGATTGGCACAGCGATGTTTGACTTGGCCGAGAGTGCCAGTACCACAGCACAAAATGGCGAGGACCTCAACCAACTGTCCCAAACTCTTGAGCGGCAGTCAGACCAACTGACCAAGACCGTCACCAAGTACAAAATCGACTAGTCGGTCTTGTGCTCGGGCGGTTCCACATCGGGGAACGGCAGATCCAGTGAGCTCGAAAGGGCTGCTTGGTTGGCGGCCTGAATTTCGAGAGCAACCTCCTGGCGGTAGACCTTAACCTCTTTTGGGGCCTTGATTCCCAACTTGACCGTGTCGCCACGCAAGTCGACCACCCAAATCTCGATTCCATCGCCAATGAGAATCTTCTGGTCTTTTTTTCGGGAGAGGATCAGCATTTCATTCCCTCCGCGCGGCCATTTCTTCCAGAATATCGTGCTTGGTGCGGTACTCGTCCTTGGGACTGATGCACTGCGCCCCCTTGCCTGTCTTGCGGTTGATCACCAGCGGCCCCTGCAAATTGGCAGTCATGGGTCCGGACTCGGGAATCGTGACGATGGCAAAGACCAGCAAGTCGGCCGCCTCAGGATTGCCCAGCTCGTCCAGGTCTTCCCGGCTGAGACCGGGATCATAGTCGTCGTGGAAGATAGACGGCTTGATCAGAATGAAAGCAATTCGAACCTCGTCGAGATTTTGCAGCCAGAAGAAAGGCTTCTTGTGCGCGTCGATCAGGGCGAAGCGAGTGTATTCCTCGAAGCCGAGGAGGCCCCGTGGAAAGGCCAGGATCTGCTTGTCTTCAATCTCTACAGGGCCGTAGGCCTTGGTATCGAGCTTCATAGTCACCTCAGAAAGTCCATCAACGTGGTGGGAAGGATTTTGGCTGCGGCCTTCAAGGCCGCTTGGTGTGTGTAGTCGAGCATTTTCATCTGGGTGATTCCCTGGGTCAGGTCGAGGTCGAGGAGGTTCGAAGTCTTCTCTTGCACCTTGGGAATCTCATCCTGCAGCCGCTTGCTGGTGTCTTCCAGGCGGGTGTCCCGCGAACCGAGTTCGGCCACGGCGGTCTGAATGTTCTTCAGGGACGCTTGTACTCCGGCCAAACCTTGGCCACCGATGAACTCCTTGTTTCCGGCCAAAAGGTTGTCACGCAGCCGGATCACGGCATCGAACATGGACCCACCAAAGGCCCTGGCGTCCGGATGGAGGTTCTGCGGGGGCTGAAGGCCGGGACGGTCCGAAAGGACTCCCAGATCTCGCAACACGTTTCCACCGGTTCCGGCGGCGTCTTCGAGGAACAACTGGTGTGGCTGGGTGGTTTCCAGCACCAGTCCGTTGGTAACAGGGTCAATAGAGGCGCGCACTGCCACGGGGGCTGCGTTGATTCGGCTGACAATAGTGTGAATGTTGTCACCGGCTTTGAGATCGATCTTCTTTCCGTCCATGAGAAAGGAGGTGTCGGACTGGACCTGGTAGTTCTGCGCGTCGACCGACGAATACACCTTTTGCTGGTCAGCCCAAAACACCTTGTTCCCGGCAAAGTTCGTCGCGATGCTGGTGTTTTCGCTGATGTCAGCCTTGTTTTCGCCGATCGAGCCCATGTACTCCACATTGGTGATCACCTGCCCGGTTCCCCCTTCGACGTGGCCCTTGAGCGTGCGGAAGGCCGCTGAGTCGAGTTTGGTCCCCGCAAAAAGACTCTGGCCGTCGGGGCCCTTGGCGTTACCAATGCTCACGAGCTCGTTAAGGTACTCATTGATCTCATTGCCCATGGTCTGCAGATCACTCTTGGAGTAAGTTCCGTTGGCACCTTGGATGGTCAGCTCATTGACCCGCTGCAAAATGTCCTGGGTTTGCGACAGATGGCTTTCCTGGATACGAAGGTTGGCCTGCACTTCGAGCGCATTGCTGTCGTAACGCTCCAAGCGAGCCATCCAGCTTTGGTAGCGCGTGGCATGGGCGGCAGCGACCGGATCATCACGAAGGTTCTGGATGCGTTGCTGGCTGGCCATCTGGTTTTGGTTGCGGTTGATCTGGTACTCCTGAGACCGCAAAGTCGAGTTCAGATCGTTGTTGGTCATGTTGGAACTGATGCGTTGCATGGTCAGACTCCTAGCTTGTTGATGATGGTGTCTAGCATGTCGTTCCAGTTGGAAATGAACCTGGCGGCAGCGTTGTAGCCGTGTTGAAACTTCAGTAGGTTGGACATTTCTTCGTCGATGTTGACGCCCGAGACGCTGTCGCGCAGGTCATGGAGGTCTTTCATCACCTTGTTCTGGGTCTCCAGGCTGATCTGGGCGGTTTCGCCCTTGAGGCCAATGCTCGCTACAGACTGAGCGAAGTAGTCATCGAAGGTCTTGGCGTCACCAACATTGACCTGACTGCCCCGGAGGCTTGCGATCGCGAGGGCCGCTGAACCGTCACCGGCTTCGGCTGGTTTGCCATTGGCACCCAAACCCGCAGCGAGTTTGCCGGGGTCGGCGGTGAGTTCTTGATTGATGCCGACCCAAGCCGAAGGATGCGCCAACGGCGCCACCGCGTATTGCGTTCCACCGCCGGCCAGCGCTGTTGCCGCCTGGGGCGTGGTCCAGTCGTAGGCTCCGCCTGGACCCGGCGCCGCCAGCACTCCGGAATAGCCGACCAAGAACTGACCGGAGTCTTCGACATGCCGCAACACAAAAGGAGGATTTGCAGGGTCGGCGCTCGGAACGGCCTTGAGCTGTAGTTTGCCATCGCGGTCCAGCCGTGCGCTGACTTCGGACCCAGAGTTGTTGATGCGTTGCACGATGTCGTGTACGGTGTCGGCGGCATTGTAGGCTAGCGTGATGTTTCCGGCCTTTCCGGGCAGAGTCATGGTTCCCGACAAGCCCACCTGTTGCTGGGGATCGAGCGCATTCTTGCCCGTTACGCGGAACAACATGGTTGAGTCGAGCACGCCGTCACCATTCTTGTCGTAGCTGCCGTCAGCGTTGGTGACTGCCTTGTACTCGGTGAAGAACTTCTTTCCTGTATCGCCGTTGATGCCGTAGCCCGCGGAGTGAACTTCGTTGACGAGGTCGGAAAAGTGGACGGTCATCTGGTCGAGGTTTTGGATTTCCTTGCGGGTGTCGACGTCGCGCAGTTCGACAAGGGCTCCCAACTTGCCGCCGGAAGTGCCCCCAAGGCTCAAAGGAATCGGTTCCTTGGTGTCGGAACGGATCACTTTCCAGTACCCTTCGTTGGTCGGGTCGCCCGTGATTTCCATGGGGCTGGCAATCTTCCCCTGTACCAAATGGACGCCATTCATGTGGATCTGAAACTCATCCGGGTCACGCTTGTTCTCGACCGTGATGGGAACAATCGACGACAACTTGTTGGTCAGCAGGTCACGCTGGTCGAGCAGGTCGTTGGGATTGTCGCCCATGCCCTTCACTTTCTCGATTTGAACGTTGAGCGCAGCGATGTTCTTCAGGTAGGTATTCACCTCGCCCACCGTGTTGGCGACGTCTTCGTTGATCATGACGGCCACGTCGGTGAGGTTCTTGTTCTTGTCGTGGATGGAGTCCATCAGAGTCTGGCCCCGTTCCAGGACAGCCTTGCGGCTTGCCATTTCGTCAGGATGGAGCGATAGGTCCTGCCAGCCTTCCCAGAACTTGTCCATGCGGCTCCGGATCGAAATCTCGGCCGGTTCGTTCTGGATCTTTTCCAGTTGGAGGATGTACTTGTCGCGCTGAGCCCAGTAGCCTTCGCCAGAAGCCGTCGAATTGATGCGGTTTTCGAGCAGGTCGTCGCGGACCCGGGTCACCGACTGGGTTTCGACCCCCTGACCCAGTTGACCTGGTACCCAAGCCCGGTTGAGTCCCGGGTCGTCGAGCGGAGGCGCCGCCTTCATCTCGACCCGCTGTCGCGAGTAGCCCTCCGTGCCGGCGTTCGCAAGGTTGTGCCCTGTGGTCTGCATGGCCTCGGTGTGCGCTGCCAGCGCGCGTTTTCCCATTTCAATTCCGGCAAATGCTGAACTCATGATTGGCCTCTCTCAGAAATGCGTATTCAGAACGAGGGGACGCGCTTCGCCGCCCCGGATGAAGCCGGAGCGCGAATACATGCGGCCCCGCAAGGTCGGATTCAACTCGTGGACGACGGCTTTGACGAGCGCGCTGGCCGTTTGAACGTAGGTGGCAATGCCGAGGTTCAGCCCCTTCAGGCGCAAAGACCGCAGTTTCAGCTCGCGGAATAGTTCTGCCAACAACTCGCGCTGGTCTTCGGGGAGCCGGGGAAGAACTTCGTAGAACTTGCCTTCGCGGCCCAAGACTCGCAGTTGGATGCCTCGCCAGAGGGCGTCGCGACGCTCCTCAAGGCAACGAAGGCCTTCGGATTGGAAGTCGAGGGATTGCAGGGCCTTCTCGAGGGCCGGCCAGGTCTTGGTTTGCAACGCGGCCTTGGCAGCCAGTTGGGTATCCTGAAAGTGGTCCATGCCCTGAATTTGCATTTCCATCAGGGTTTTCAGGTCGAGCAGATTCCTTTCCAGTGTGTCCATCGTCCGACTCCTTCCTTTCGATTGTCGGAAGAAGCCGAAAAATCATGACACTTTTACCAGATACCGACCCGCAGTCCCGTCGAGAACGTCGGAACCGCCTTGGCTTCGATTTCCGACGAGATAAACCACATTGTCGCCTCGCCGTACCAACTGTAGGTGCGGAAGAACATTTGGTTCTTGAGGGTGACCTTGGCCCACTCCCACTGCCCCAGCAGGGAACCCAGGAAGACTGGTTTTGCCTCGGTACCGGAGAAATCCAGAAACTTGTCGCTCATCGAGAACAGCGAGAAGTTCGCCCCGACGGCGGCAGACATCGAGAACCAGTCCCAGTCGGGACCGAAAAAGTACGAAAACGGGATATTGGCAATATTGGCAATGAGTTTGACCCCGGCGATTGTTCCCGAGAAACGAGACGGCGGGGCCTGACCGATTTGGGCCTGCAGCTTGACCGCGTCGTTCGAGAACGAAAACCCGACGGCCTGTTCCCACCACGTGGCACCCCAGAAGTGACTGTCGGTGTACAGGCCCTGGATGAAGGTTGGCGCACCGTAGCCCGACTTGTCACCCTCGCGCAACGCGATCTCTACCTTTGTTTTCCCGGTAGGATCCGAGGTGTAGCCCGAGAGGTCTATCTTGCCGTACACCCGCGAGTTTTCAAGAGACTTGGTCAAATTGACCGTCGTGGGAGTTTGGCTGACGTAAACGATCATCCGCTGGACGGCCGTGGAACCATCGGCGAACTTGGCGCGGAACACCAACGGAAGCGGGCCATCGGGCAGATCCAGCGACTCGAGGCGATACTTCCACGACTCGTTGCCTACGGCCTTGGTGAAGGTCTTTCCGTTGTCGAGGGACACTTCCACGGCCGACACGAGGTGGCCCGGGTCGATGGTAGATCCTCCTGAGGTGTCCTGAATCGACATCCAGCCGGCAATCCCTTCGATGTAGGGTCGGTTGGTGACAAACGAGCCGTTGTGAAAGTTCACCACCTGGAGGTAGGGTCCCTCGGGTTCGAAAATGATCTTGCGGGGTTCGCTGACAATGGTCACGGTGTCGGTCAGCTGAACGGATGCCTGAACCTCGTGCTCGCCCCGGTCCAACAGGTCAGCGTAGACGTCAACCTGAAAGTAGCCCTTGGCATCGACATCGACGGCAACTTTAGTCTTGCCATCGATATTGAGCAGGGCCTTGGTGACTTTGGCCCGGGTCGTTACCTGCCCTGCGATGGTAAACAAACCGCTGCGGGTCTCTCCAGCGAGCGGATAGAGAAGCTCGATCTTGTCGAAGCTCGTCGCCGAGCCTATCTGGATGTTTCGGGCCAGGTAGGTCGCGTTTCCGGCGGCATCGCGTGCTTCGAGGCGAAGGTTGTACCAGCCCGGGGTCATGGCTTCGAGCGGAAACTCCTGACTAAAGGTAGGCGTGGTCGGTAGGTCGTAAATCTGCACGGAGACCGGGACTGCCGTTGCAACTGTCGGGTGGCCCGCTGTCGACTGGTCGGGGGTTTCGATCAGTCGCAGCATCGCTTTGAGACTCTGGAGCGTGACGTTGTCGCTGCTTCGACCTTCCAGTTTCAGCACATCGAGCAGGGGCTGCCCATCGGTAGGGGTATTGAGCGTTACTTGAGGCGGGGTGTTGTCGAGGTTGAACAGGCTGGTGTAGAGCGCTTCGACGTCGTAATTGTCGATGGTACGGATCAATACTGAGTAGGTACCGTCCTTGAGGGTCTTGGTGTCGAAGCGCCACTCCCATTCCTGACGTTCTTTCGGCTGAAACTGCTTCGCAAGAGGATCAGTCGTCGCCGCCAGCAGAAGCTCTTCCTTCTTACGGAAGTCGGCACGGTTCCAGCTCAGGCCGTTATCCAGCGAAATCGCGACTTCCTTGATCCCGTTGCGGTCGAGCCCGGCACCGATCAGACTGACCACACCGCTCACCGTCTTCTGGATGTCGGGGGCAAGAAGAAGGGCCTGGGGCTGAGACAACGAGACTCGGAACGTGGAACTGAAGAGATTGCCCTTGGTTCCGTAGAGGTCCTCGGCCTGCATTTCGATGAGGTGTTCGTTGTCGTTGAACAACTTCAAGGGCTCGTTCACGGTAAAGCTGGTAGCGTTGTCGATACGGGTCCAGGGGCCACCGTCAATGCGGTACGACACTGATTTTACTCCATCGTCATCGAAAACCATGCCGGTAAGCTTGAAGTCAGTCTGCACGACCTCCCCGTTGGCCGGAGTCTGGATCTGGACCACGGGCTTGTCGGCTTCCTGATCGATTGTAAACTGGACTGGCGTTACGGACTGGTTGCCCGCAATATCGGTCGCTCTGACATACCAGCGCTCGGGTATGCGGATGTAGGAGGCGAAGTCGAGGTTGAAGCGGAAGACATCGGTGCCGTCGGCGGGCCGGTACACTTTGCCATCCTCGCTGTACTCAATCAAGGCGATCGCGCTGGTATCTTCGGCGGTTCCCACAATGGAGGTCAGGCCATTCACCTTGAAGTCCACTGGTGGCGTCACTTTGGTGATCACTGGGGGTGAAGTATCCTTGGTGACCCACCGCTCGGCTGTGGTCTGGTGGCCGCCTTTGTCGGAGGTCCGGATCAGAATACCTACCAAGCCATCGCTGGAACCCAACGGAAACTTGGCACTGAACACCCCTGCCTGCAGGGCTAAATTGGTCCAACTGGCTCCGGAGTCGATGGAGACTTCGGAAGTCGCAACGCCCGAGGGATCGGAGATTTGACCGGCGAGCTGGATCGAGTCGCGAACCCACTGGCCTGTCGAAGGGTCGGACCAGTCAACCGTCGGTCCCGAGACATCTGCCGAAACCGTGAAGGGCTTGGTGCTGAACGTTTCGTTGTCGATGGTCACGGCGTTGACGGTGAACGGACCGAACAGGCCCTCTTCCAAGGCCGTTAGGGTGATCTTGTCACCGACGAAAGTTACCTCGAGCTGCGGTACCGGAGGAACAAGGGTCACCGCCTTGAGCGTACGACCACGGAAGGTTCCTGACAACGGCTCGCCGGGAAGCATTTCGATGCGCGAAGTGGCTTCGTTCAGGCGGGTGTCGGCGAAAACGACACCCTCAACGTCGTTGACGGCCGAGGGATCCTTGGGCCAGATGCGATGAAACAGGGTCCGGCCCTCGATCTTTTGACCTAAAACGTCTTCACCGCGAACGCTCACCCCGATTCGGGCGTAGGGCAGATCGGTGGGGATGGAGGTGTCAAAGGTCCACTGGCCTTCATTTTCTTTGTCTTTGACGGGACTCAGGGCCTGAAAGCTACCGGTCCAAACATCAGGGCTGGAAACATCAGCAAAACGGATCTCGAGCTTGCGCCAGGCATTCATCGAGAGAATCCGCCCCTGGAACCGGCTGTTCTTGGTGACTTCCAGGGACGCCCCAAAATCAACATTGCTGAACTGGACGGCTCCGACGGCAACAGTCTGCGTGAAATCCACGGTTGCGGGCTTACCCTCTTTTCCCGAAGCGTCGACCGGCGTAATGGTCAGGCGGTGGTTTCCCGGTACCGGTACTCCAAGGTCGACCAGAAAGGTGCCAACGGGCGGCTTTTTCAGGTCAGGGGGTGTACTGGTTTTCACGCCGTTATCCAACTGCGTGGTCCACCCGACGTAGCCGCGGTTGTCACCTATCCAGCCTGACGCCGTGACGTTTCCAGTGAGAATCAGTTTGTCAGGCTGCGGTAGAAAATGGGCGCGCGGCAGGTCGCCCGCGTCGTCATACGGCAGACGAAAGTTTGTGGCGACACTTTGCTTGGCGTCGTTGGCCGCGGTGAACACCAGGGTTCTGTCTTTCCAGGTCGAAGCATCGACCTCAAATGAGAAGAAGCCGGCATCGGTAAGGTCAAGCTTGGGCATGTCGAGGGACTCTCCCTTGACGCTCACCGTTGGCACCGGGGAGAAACCGGTGATCCGACCCATGACCGTCAACGGACCGTTGAGCCCTTTCCTGTCGGCTGTCGGAAACAGGATTTCCACAGCCGGAGAAGCCACCGGTACCGGTGTCGGCGACGACACCGACGGCTGCAGCACCAACTGGATCACCTTTTCAGTCTGGTTGCCCGCATAGTCTGTCGCTCTTACGGGAATGCTCGCTCCCAGGTAGGTTGCCAGGTCGAGGCTGAGCGTAAAGGGCCGGTCGGTCGGGAGAGCGACCGGCTTGCGCCCCAATTGCACTTCTGCCTTGGCTATCGCGCCTTCATCCTGAAAACGCCCGGTGACAAGCACGGTTCCCTGGGTCCCCGCTGGCAGCGCGGGGATGGCAAGATCGATCTCGGGACCTTGAGTGTCGCGACGGACGACCGTCAGGACTGTACCGGTTCGGCCCGCGTTGTCGGTGGCGCGAAGCAACAGGTTGACGATTTCATCGGGCGCTGGCAAGCGGATCGAACGGGTGAAAGAGGCGGAGTTTCCACTTGGAAGTTCCAGTTCCTGCCAGGTCTTTCCGTTGTCAACCGACCATTCCAGCTTGGCCAGGCCACCGGCGTCGCTGACCTGGCCCTCCACCTTGAGCACCTCGCCGACCCAGGTTCCTGGCAGTGGCGCCGACAACCCGATGACGGGGCCAGCCATATCGCTGAACAAGGTTCCGAACTCGGTTTCGTAAAGGCGGCCCTTCTCGGTGATGATCCGCAACTTGAGACCCTCGACCCGTCCGTCCCGCAGCGACTTCAGGGTAACCAAGGGACCCTCGAACGAAGCCGAAACCGGCAGTGCGCCAGTCTTGCTGTTGCTGACCAGTTCGACACTTCGGATGCGACCGCTGCTGAAATAGCCGACCATCGGGGTTTCGGGGGTCAAAAGGATCGGGCTCTTGCCGAAACGGGCATCCACGACGGCCAGACCTTCATCGCCTTGAGCCACCGAGAAATTGAGGATATTCAAGTAGGAGGAACTCGTGAAGGACTGGTCGTAGGTGTCGATGGCCGTGACACTGACAGGCACAATTCCGAAGGGCGGATCGGCAGGCAAAGTCAATTCCGCGGTCGTGACTCCCTTGACGGTCTGTGGTGTGACTTTGACCGGCGAACCGTTTCCAAGCGTCCAGACGAGGCTCTTGAGCGGGTTTGCGAGGTTCAAGGAGACCTTCAGACGTGCCTTCTTGTCGGGGGCCAGGGTGATCCCGGGAGTAAACGGCACTTCTTGGTCTGGCAACAAAACGCTTTCAAGGGAGACCTGGGGCTGTTCGAGGACCCCGGTAAACGTGGCAGATACCGGGTGACCGCGGCGCTTGAGAGCATCAACAGGAACCAGCGACAGGAGGTTGCGGCCAGAGACTACGCCGGACAACGGGAACGAAAAAGAAGGCCCGCTGGCCTCGAAGTTCTCGGCTCCCCCGTTTAGAGTCCAGGCCACGCCCCCGGGTCCATCAGGGGCGAGCAGGCTTCCCGTGAGATTCATGGGACTGTTGAAGGTGCCTTTGTCGATAGCCGGACTAAGCACGAGCGTGGGAAGCGAGGCTTCCCAATCAGTCTTGCGTTTGACCGTGAGGCTGCCTTTGTTTCCGGCGGTATCGATCGCTTCAAAAAAGAGCGTCGCTTCGCTGCCGGTCTCGGAGTTCAGGTCGACATCGACCGACCAAAAGGGGTTGCCAGGAACGACCGTGATAGGCACCGGGGCCGACTTCCCCACCTGAACCGACATCGAGGAAATGCCAAGCCGCTTGGTCACCTTGCCTACAAAACGGACCTGACCATGCACACCGACCTCCGGTCGTGGCGAAAGCACCTCGATGAGGGGCGGCGTATTATCAACGTACAGTAGCAAGGCGGTTCGGCTGTCGGAGCCCTGTTTGTCAACACCGCGGAGCCAAACGACTAGCGGCCCGTCTGCGAAGTTCCGAGACGCAAGACGGGCTGTCCACGGGCGGCTCGTAGCTTTTTCATCTCCTGACAAGACAAGGTTTTTCCAGGTCTTTGCATCGTCAGTGCTCAAACTCATGCCGCCCAAACCGTTGCCGTCAGCCAAGACACCCTGCAGTTCGATATCGCCAGTGATGCGGTCGCCGGAAACGTGGTTTGCGATCGTGATCAGCGGTTTGAACTGATCAATGGTCACCGGAACTGAAACGATTTTGCCTTCCAGTCCATGAACGTCGACTCCTCTGACTTCCACAAGGTGCGGCCCGTCAGGATAGGGAGAAATGTCCAGACTGTACGACCAGAAAGAAGTACCCGAAGCCGACTTCCACTCGGCCCCATCGACGCGTACCTCGACCCGCCCAACCCCCTCGGTGGCGATGGCGGCTCCGACAATGTTGACGTTAGCGTTGACTCTGGTTCCAGAGTCGGGACTGGCCACCGTCACAACAGGCTTCGCGCTGTCGGGGTCATTGATGATGTTGAAAGGCCCTGAGTACGAAACGTTCCCGGCCTCATCCGTGGTCTTGATGACCACGTTGTACGTGCCCGGTTTTTGATCCGTCAGGTCAATCGTGCCGGTGAAGGTCTGCGACCCCTGAGCCTGCTTGTAGGTGGTCTCTTTCTGTCCGTTGGCCGAAAGGGGCACTGTAAACGTCAGGAGCGCGGCACAAAGCAACGCCAACCCCCGCCAGGGGAAGAGAAACAAGGAGGAGGTCGCTTGCTTTAGGTCTTCCATTGTGCCGTGCCTTTTTTCAATGTTATCGGCAGAAACGCAGACGAACTTCAACTTGAGCAATACGACGACACCTTGCTACGAGGGTGTCCTTGCTCGACCCGATGAATCCAATTTAGAGATTTTAGTCATTTTAGGCAAATCATCCGAACGAAAGAGGCCCGAGTTTCTGTCCAAACGGACAAAGGCCCTATTTCTTCCGCTTAGGAACGATGGTAAGAGGCAAAGTCGTGTCAGTCTTCCATTGCGCCTGGTCGGCAGAAACCTTGCTCTTGGCCAGCCCCCCGATGCCCCGGGTCTTCACAAGCAACTCGTTGTAGTCTTCTGCCAACACGGCAAACTCGTAGTTGTCGATCGAGACGACCTGCGTCGCATAGGGTGCCATCGGCTCAGGTGAATAGAACACTTGGGCCGCCTCACTGCCAAACGGGGGCGTGAAGGGTCCCATCCGGTCGAGCTTGTAGGGCTTTCCCACGTCCTTGGGAAAGATCCGCACATTCTCAACCAGCGGGGTCCGACGCCTCTGGTCGCCTGCCAGATGGTAGAGAACGCTGACGTAACCGGGGCGGTTCACTTGAAGACTGAACTCAACGTACTCGCCTTCCTCGAACACAAGCCCTTCGCTTCCCTTGTTGGTCCAAACTTTCAACTCCGTCTTGACGGGATTGTCATACAGCGCGACCTGAAGGTCACGATCGATAGCAGCAATATTGAGGTTGTCGGGCACAAACTTGAACTTCTGCGCGCGGACAAAGTCGATGTCGAGATCGGTATCCCAGGTACCCGCAAGATCCCCGGTGACAAGGTTTGTCAGTTTGAACACCACATGCCAGCCGTCACCAGCCTCGTAGTACGAACCTCGCAACTTGTAGGCCGGAGTGTCGGTTGGGGTCCCGGCAACCACCTTGAGGCCCTTCACCGTCAATTGAAGCGCGTCCGATAGGTCTTCGCGCAGGTTATAGAAGAACTCGCCGGAAATGTCGGTTGTCTTATACACTGCGGGGACGAGCTGAACGGACTTCCCAGTCAAATCCTTCCATGAAAAGGCTTTCACCAGCGCGTTGACCAGGTCCTTTTCGTTCAGGATGCTGACGGCCAGCGCACCGCTGCGAACCTCGTCCTTGGCGGTGTAGTACTTCTGCAGCACCTCGGAAACATCGAGCGGTTTGCCAAGTTGACGTGCCAGCACGACATTCTGAACCAAGTCATCGAGGTGCTTCTCCATGGCCGCAAGACTAGACTGCAAAAGGTCCAGCCGCTTTTTCGAGACCAAGCTCTTCACCTCGCTGAGGTCGGAATCCAACTGGGCGACCAGCTTGACCCGCGTGGTATCGAGGTTGTCGCGCAGAGTCGCCTTGTTGAGCACTGCCAGTGCCACCCAGCGGTTGGCCGACGCGTCGAAAAAGATCTCGTAGTTCTCGACACCACCGAGGTCGAGACTGACCATGGCCTTGACGTCACTCTGGTAACTGCTGAAGTTCTGAGTTCCCGACGAACTGTCGGTGATGCGGGAACTGGCGTCGATGCTGACCTTGAGCCGCTGGGCCAGATCCTTGAGTGCCTGATCCTTGGCGGCCTGCTGGGCTCCGTTGGCGGCCTTGCCCTCGAACGACGACATGCCGTAGCCCGTCAGCGTGGTCCTCGAATCAAAGTCGGTGTCAGAGCCACCGGAGGCGGCCCAAGAAGGGGTGGGGGCCGCCGCCCAGGCGAAAGTAGTAGCCCACAGAAGTCCTGCGACCAGAAGTATCCGCGTCATTTTTTCTCCTTGAGCGGAGCGGTGACCAACTGTCGGGCAAACTCGGCGTGCTCTTTCAAGAAGAAGTCCCACTGTTGATCCAGCTCGTCGAGAACGAACAGTTGGTAGTCGGCCAAATCGCGTGCCCGGAAGTCCTGAAAAAAGGCGTCGTCCTCGGCGGCAAAGTGATCGTACAGCGGGCCCACTTTCCCGCCCTCAAGGTCGGAAAAAGCTCCGAAGTCGAAGTAGTCGCTGTCGAGCTTGCTGAGTTTCTGGGCGCGGGGCCGGTTGCTTCCATTGGACAGCAGCTTCTGACCAGCCGACACCAACAAACCTTGCGCGTCGTCCCCCAAAAGGGCGAGGTTGTAGACCGAGCCCTGCTTGACGGCGAGTTGGGCCTCACCGGCGGAGTTTGATAACACCGTAAACTGGGTTCCCCGCACCCCCATGGACGCGGCAGGTGTCCGCACCTGAAACTCCGCTCCGGGCACGAAGACATCCGCGAGAATTTTTCCGGTCTGCATCAGGATTTTGTCTCCCGAAGAAGACGAACCTAATTTTAGCTTGGCCAACGAGTTAGCGGAAATCAACAACCGCACTTTGTCTTTCTTGACCAGTTCAACCGAACTTGACGGTCCGGTCCGGATGTAGCCGTTCTCGCCGATCTTCTGCCCCTCGACAAGGGGCTTCCAAGCGGAAGTTCCCTCGTTTCGGTACTCGGCCGTTCCCTCAGAAAAGGCCACCAGAAGTTGCGCAGAGAGAAGGGAGGGAAGAAATACCAGCAAGAGTCCGAGGATGAACTTCATCGCACTCACCGTACCAGGTACTCGACTTGACCGGCCCGGATGCGCACCACATCCACCTTGGTGTCGGTCAAACGCGGAAGGAACTGCACACGGGCCAAGGTACTGTTGATGTACAGCGAGATTTTCACTCCGGCCAGTGCGGCCTCCTTCGAATAGTTGACGATCGAGAACACGTACTCGGCGGACGGTTGAATATTGAGCAGCGTCAGGGTTTCGGGGCCGTAACCGTTGCGGGCGTCGCGGTCCAGCGCGGCCTTTCCGTTCACGGCCTTCATGGTGTGGTACGAAACCTCGAAGCTCGGTCCCCTCAGCACCGCATCGACATCGGCAGGCCGACGGTCCCATTCAACAACGAAGCGCGCCTGATTGGGGGGAATCGCCGGTGAAATCACAAAACGTTTGGTCATGATGGTTCCCGCCTGGATTCGCAGGACATCGCGGTAATCGACATAGCCCGGAGCCGCAATGTTGAAGGGAAGGTCCAAGTCGCTGATGTCGGCGATCTCCTCCAAGGGGAACTCGACGATGCCGTCGGCGTTTCCCCTCAGGGTGGTCCCATCGTCGAGAGTCAGGCGAAGATTCTGAACCGGCTTGGCCGACACTGCATCCTTGAACTTCAGCTGAATCACCCCGTCGAGTTCGGAGTAGCCGTCGATCTCGGCGATCTCGCGGGTTGTCCAGAAGTCGACAGCAATCGCGGGAACGCCCGCCAGCGATACCAGTGCCAGCAAAGCCAGAGAAGCAGGTGTAGGACGCATGGAACCCTCCCTCGGGTTACGGAGACAAGATTCGGATGGATGCCTCGGGAGCCGAGACCAGAACAAGTGCGTCACCGCTCTGAGGATCCACCCAGCGACCGTCGACACGGATGTCGGCCATCGCAAAGTTCAATTCGATCCAATCCATCTGCGAATACGAGTCGGCCTTGCCGTCGGTATCGACCCGTGTGACCCGACCAAGATCGACCTGTTTGGTGCGCAGGAGTTGGAACACGGCGAGCTCCTCAGCCTTGACCCAAGCGTCAGACGGATTGCCCTTGAGGGTGAAGTCACCGACTGCCCGCAGGCGCCCAGCCCGAGTCTCACCTACGACGTCGGCCCACTCCGGCCTGGCAAGTGCCGTTGGCTCCAGCGGAGCCGACTTGGGAGGGCTTTCCAAGACCTGTGGCCCCACCAGGTAAACGTACTCGCGCAAGTAAAGGTTGACAGGGTAGCGTTCCTTGACCTCAAGGTGCTGGGCCAAGACGGTAGCCCTTTTCTGGGAGAAATTGTACGTGTAGTCGGTGTTGCGCCAAGTCCGGTCGTCCAGCGATTCATCGAAGAACTGTTGAAAACTTCCAAGCACGTTCGAACGGCTGTAGGCGGTCAGCACAAAGGCTGCCGCCTGAACGGCCTCAT
Organism: Spirochaetales bacterium; assembly: GCA_037142615.1. Taxonomy (GTDB): domain Bacteria; phylum Spirochaetota; class Spirochaetia; order JABEVK01; family JABEVK01; genus JAIFLN01. The sequence goes on from JBAXAI010000001.1 coordinate 519,955, forward strand.
CGGAGGACTTGGCGAACACCTCGCACCACCCCGGTCCCAAGGGTTTCCAGAACCACGCTGGCATGGCCGTCTGGGCGGTCAGCCCGGACGCCGTGGCCAGCACGAGTCCTAGGAACACCACGGATCGGAGTCGCTGGTTCATTTCGTGGCGTCGTACTTGTCCATTTCGGAAGAAAGCTCGTCATAGGCCTTCGAAGCGCGGAAGCGCTCGTAGAGCTTGGGATCGGTCTTCTTGACTTCGTCGATCATGGACTGGTTGGCGGCCTTGGGGTCGATGCCCATCAGCACGGATGCCGTGACTTTGTTGGCTTCCTTGGTATACATGACCAGGCCGAACTGCCGGATGCCGCTGAGCGACTGCTTGACGGCGGTCTTGAGGGCCCGCGAGAACGCGTCGTTGGTTTCTTGACCGTCTGAGGTCGAACCGGACAACGACTCGGTGAACGACTTGGTAAGGCCTTCGACTTTCACGTTGAAAGTCTGGGCGACCTGGGCAGTCGCGTCGATAATCGCCTTCTGGCGGGCGATGTCCTGACGGCTGGCATTGTCGATGCCGATGCCTTGTCCGACAACGACGCCGCGCTCGGTCAACGTCTGGGCCTGCTCAGACAGTTTGGCAAACGGATCTGCCATGGCGACCGGCATCGACGCACAGGCTGAGAGCGACAGGGCCACCAAGGCCGCAACCGCGACGAAAGCTCCACGGAACAACTTCATTTTTCCCTCCTTAGGGTCTCTTCAGTATATCCACACACTCATCAAAAAAAAAGCGGGATTGACGAGCTTTGGATTCTAGCAAAAACTGTAGACGAATTATGGCAGAAAATCCATCCCCCGACGAATTGGTGCGGCGAGTGCTCGAAGGCGCGCTGGAGAGGACTCTGGCGTTCGTCCACGGAACCCGCATTGCAGTCAAGCTTGTTCCCGCTCCGGACGGACTCCCCGACGGGGTCGATGGAGTGACAGTGACACTCTTCTGCCTCGATGGACGTCGACCTGCCGTGTTGGCGTTTCCCCGGGCGGTGTGGCTGGCCTGGCAGCAAGCCTGGGACAAGTCGGTGGCCGATGAAAGTGAACACTCCGAACGCTCGCTCATGTTGCTCTTTACCGGCGCCCTCGACCGCTGGCAGTTGTTGGCACAACCCGGCGCACTTCCCGGCTTTCCGCTCCCCGGACTGTGGAGGAGCGAGGCAAGGCAAGCGTGGGTCAGAACTTCGGCAACCTACCACTGGTATGAAGTCAGTACCGAAAAACATCGGGCCTGGGTGGGGCTCGACAGTAGCATGCACCGCATCGGCAAAAGGCTTCTGCTCGAACCGTCTTTTCGCTCCCAGTTGAGAGAAGAAGTTCTCGGCGAAGCTTGCGGGCGTTTGGGGGCCCAAAGGTCGTGGCACCCCCCCGCCAGGAGCAAACTGAAGCTCAGCGAGACCTTTGTCCTGGGCCCGTGTCTGCTTCCCGTCTTCGGGCAAGGAGAGAGCGCCCTGGTCCCGCGGTTTGAAACTGCCGATTCGGACTCGCAAGACAGGGTTGGTGATCTTCTCTTTCTTTTCCAGTTCGGCTGGGACGGCCATAGTTATACGGTCGTCTACCGTCCTTACGTGCAGGGCGATATCCACGATTGGGAGGGTCTAGACAGGCAATTGGCGGGACGTTTGCTCCCCTTCTCGTCTTTGGTTGGGCGCCCTGCCGACCCCGAGTCATGGCAGCAGGCGACAAGTTTTCCGCCTGTTTCAGAGCACTGGCTCAAGATTCATGCCCAGCATATCCCTCAAGGTCCCGTGTGGGACATTTTTCTTCCTGCGGAACTGCTCAATGCCCTTTCCGTTTCCGGGGTGAGTCCATGGAACTGGAGTTGGCTTTCGGCCGGTGCCGACAACTTGCTTCACGTGTTCCTTCAGGTCAATGACCGTTTTCGCATTGGACCGCCGGTAGGCTTTGCTGAACGCGCGGGTCTGGACTGGAGCGTCGGCTGGTACGCTCAGACAGGCCAGAGTTCGCCGCCACCTGCAGGCATGACGGTAGCCGACCTGCTGGCGCAGGCTCCAGCCAAGGACAAGGTTCTTCTGATCCAGAACGTGTTGGTCGCGACTCCAAAACTGCAGCCCCTGCAGGGACTATTCACTTGGGCCGAAGAGGATCCCGAGGCCGGTTGGGTAAGCTTTCAGCTCGCAGGTTTTGATCGGGCCGGTTTTCGGACCCTTTTGCCGCAAGCCGCGCTCGAGGACTGGGACAATAGCGGGCTGACGGGTCAAAGCCGCGAGGAACTTCGTGACCGGAATACCGAGGCGCTGGAAATCATCTGGGAGGCCTGGCGCAGGGGACGGCTGGAACTCTCTGAACCTTCGGTCGATCTGTTGCGACTCGGCTTCGCCCAAGTTCGAAAAGCGTGGCGTGAGCGGCGGGCCCGTGAGCGCACAGCCGCCGGAATCGGGCCGGTGATGGCCAATCTGGGTTCTCGCCGTGACCTTGGAGCCGTCTTGCAACGGCCTGGTCCGCGGAGTCTTGCGTTGGCCTTGCTCTACGATGCTGAAGGTTCGACGCACGTACGCCGCTTGTGCACCCGGCGGTTCGCCGAGGAGTTTGAGGTGCAAACCGGACTCTGGAACGACCAGTTCCAGGAGGATGGACCCGACCTCGAGGTTTTTGGCGAAGCCAGAGACCGAATCGAAGCCGAACTCCAACCCCCGGAAGGGTGAGCCATCAGCCTTGCAATTCCTTTTGATACGCCATCAAGCGACGGATCGAATCTTGTGCCTCGGAAAGTTTCTTGCGCTCGCCTTCGACGATGTCTGCCGGAGCGCTGTTGACAAACGCCTGATTGGAAAGTTTGTTCTCGACACTTTGCACATATTGCTTCGTCTTGGTGAGAGTCTTTGCCAGTTTGTCGAGTTCCTTCGGAAGATCAATCACATCGCGCACCAGGACCCAAGTTTCGTAACCCTTGCCGACCACAGTGACCGTTCCATCTGGCTTGGGAGCACCAGCCGCAAACCCAAGGCGCTCGGATCCCGCAAACTGGGCTACCAGAGCCCGGTTTTGGTTCAGAAATGCCGCGTGAGCATAGTCCTTCTCGAGCGAAACGATCACTTCGATGTCTTTGGCAGGGTCGATGGCGAACTCGCTGCGGACCCGGCGGATACCGCCCACCAGGTCTTGGAGGGCGCCAAAGGCAGCCTCGGCTTCGGGATGATCGCGCTCGGTCATCGCAACGGGGTACGGGGCCGTCACCAGGCTGAAAGCGTGGCCGGGCAGTTTCTGGTAGATCTCTTCGGTGATGAAACTCAAAAAAGGATGCATGAGGCGAAGGGACTCCTCGAGCAAATGAACGAGCTTGCTGGCGGCCTGTTGCCGGCGTTTGGGGTCGTCGGCATAGAGTTCCAGCTTCGTCGCCTCGACGTACCAGTCGCAGAAGTCGTTCCAAAAGAACTCGTAAACCGTGTGGCCCATGTCGTTGTACTTGTAGGCGAGCATGGCCGTATCGACAGCTCGGATGGCCGCGTTGAGCCGTCCTTCGATCCAGAGGTCGACTCCGTTCTTGGACAGCTGTTCAGGTGGAAGAATCCCTTCGGTGGGAATGTTCATCAGAAGGTAGCGGCTGGCGTTCCAGATCTTGTTGGCGAACTTGGAGCCCAGCTTGAAGCCTTCCTTGTCGAGGTTGATGTCTTGGCCCTGACTCGAAAGGTACACCATCGTGAACTTGAGAGCGTCGGCCCCATACTCCGCGACAACTTCCAGAGGGTCGATGCCGTTGCCGAGACTCTTGGACATCTTGCGGCCCTTGGCGTCGCGCACCAGCGGCGTCATGTAGATGTCGCGGAACGGTGCCTTGCCGGTAAACTCCATCCCGGCCATCACCATGCGTGCCACCCAAAAGAAGATGATGTCGTAGGCAGTTACCACAGCGGTTGTAGGATAATATTTTGCTAGGTCAGGAGTTGCTTCAGGCCATCCCAACGTGCTGAACGGCCACAGCCAGCTCGAGAACCACGTGTCGAGCACATCAGGGTCTTGGGTGAGCGCTGTCTTGCCGCACTTCTCGCAGGCGGTTGGTGCTTCCATTTTGACGTGGACCTGACCGCAGTCATCGCAGGTCCACACCGGAATCTGGTGGCCCCACCACAACTGGCGGCTGATGCACCAGTCGCGGATTCCTTCCATCCAGGTGGTGTAGGTGCTCTCGTAGCGTTTGGGGTAGAAGCGGATCTGGTCGGTTCGCAGGGCTTCCATGGCCTTCTCGGCGAGGGGTTTCATGCGCACAAACCATTGCTCCGAAAGGTAAGGCTCAACAACTGCCCCGGACCGTTGGGCGTGGCCCACCTGGTGCTTGTGAGGCACGGCTTCCACGAACAGACCCAGTTCGGTGAGTTCGGCAACGATCTTTTCGCGCGCGGCCTTTGTGGTCAGCCCCATGTAGCGTTCGGGCACGTTGGGGCCCAAGGTACCATCGGGGTTGAGGATATTGATCTGCGCCAGATTGTGACGTCGGCCGGCCTCGAAGTCGTTGGGGTCATGGGCGGGAGTGATCTTCACAGCGCCAGTACCGAACTCCTTGTCGACGAACCCGTCCGCAAGGAGGGGAATCTCCCGGTCGGCCACCGGGAGTTTGAGGAGTTTGCCGACGAGGCCCGCGTAACGTTCATCGGTAGGATGAACGGCCACCGCCACGTCACCCAAGAGCGTCTCAGGCCGCGTCGTGGCTAGCTGCACGAAGCCGCTTCCGTCGGCAAACGGGTAGCGGATGTGGTACAGAGCGCCCTGCACTTCCTTGTATTCAACCTCGTCGTCGCTGATCGCCGTCTGCGCCTCGGGGTCCCAGTTCACCAGATATCGGCCCTTGTAGATGAGGCCACGCTCGTACAGCGTCACAAACACATGGCGCACCGCGTGGTTGAGCCCCTCATCCATCGTGAAGCGCTCGCGCTTCCAGTCGAGGCTGGCCCCAATCTTTTTGAGTTGCTGACTGATGATGGCGTGGTGGTCCTCTTTGACCTTCCAGGTACGTTCAACAAACGCCTTTCGTCCCAAGTCGTAGCGGGATTTTCCTTCCTTGCGCAGCTGGTTCTCGACCACTTGCTGAGTCGCAATCCCCGCGTGGTCGGTCCCGGGCACCCACAGTGTCGGTCGCCCCTTCATTCGCCAGTACCGCACCAACGCGTCCTGAAGGGAGTTGTTCAGACCATGGCCCATGTGGAGGACCCCGGTAACGTTCGGCGGAGGAATTGCGACCACAAAAGGTTCGCCTTCACCCCGAGGCGAGAACAAGTCGTTGTCCAGCCAAAACTGGTAGAGACGGTCTTCAAAGTCCGCAGGATTGTACGCTTTGGGCAGTTCGATCTGGCTCATAGGCCAAGATTATAGAGAAATGAGGACCACGCAACAAGCGAAGCGATGTTGGGCCCCAAAGGCGCAAGCCTCAACAAGCGAAGCGATGTTGGGCTCCAAAGGCGCAAGCCGCAACAAGCGAAGCGATGTTGTACCGTAAAGGCCGTCTCAGGGCCCACTCGTGGCCCCCGGCGAGCGAAGCAAAGCCGCGCTCCCCAGCGAGCGGGCCCCAGACAGCGAAGCCCGTCTGCGTTCAGCAACAGCAAGCCGCAACAAGCGAAGCGATGTTGGGCCCCAAAGGCGCAAGCCGCAACGAGCGAAGCGATGTTGTACCGTAAAGGCCGTCTCAGGGCCCTATGATGGCCCCCAGAGGCTGGACAGTGACCTAAGCAATTTGGTCTGATGTCCA
>JBAXAI010000002.1:0-232435 GCA_037142615.1 Spirochaetales bacterium
ACTGACTGGGATGCGTTCGCCGCTGTTCCGATGGACTTTGCCGTCGTTTCCGTGAAGCGTGGGGCGGTCACCGACGTGGTGCGCCAACTTCGTCAGCGCGACATCGCTGTGTTGTGTGAGACGCCGCCGGCGGAGTCGCTGGAGGATTTGAAGGCCTTGTGGGCCGAGCAGGGCGGCGCTGGCGTTCGTTTTCAGGTGGCCGAGCAGTATTTTTTGCAGCCTCTTTATGCCGCCTGGCTCGAAGCCATCCGTTTGGGCCTTTTGGGGGCCATCAGCAACGTCAACCTTTCGGCGGTGCATGGTTACCACGCCTCGAGTTTGATCCGTCGTTTGCTTGGCCTGCGGTTCCCGAGTTTCGTCGTTAGCGGGAAGGTGTTTCGTTTTCCGCTTACCAACACGGGCTCCAGGGCTGGTCTCGATGTGTCGGGTACCGTGGGTGAGGCCGTCAGGCATCGGCTCGAGATGACCTTCGACAACGGTCAGGTCGCCTTCATTGACTTCTCCGGCTCGCAGTATCACTCCACCATCCGTACGCGGCAACTGACCGTGCAGGGCAGCCGGGGCGAGATCGACGACCTGACCGTACGGTACCTCGGGACCGACAACCGCGCGATCACACAGGTCTTGGAGCGGATCGACCGAGGAGTGTACAACAACACCGACTGGTCACACGATCGCTTGATGCTCGGTGGAATCTGCCTCTACGCTACGCCGCTGGCGGGGGCCCGCCTTAACGACGACGAATTGGCCGTGGCCACCTGCTTGCTCGAGATGGCCCGCTCGCTCACTGACGGCAAGCCGTTCTATGGCTTGGCTGATGCACTGGAAGACGCTTCGTGGGCCCTTTTGTGGGACGAAGCCCTCGCAAAAAGCACCCCGGTTGTGTCGGTACCGCAACCTTGGCATTCTTGACACCTGCTCGGGCTTTGGGATATAAAGATCGAGCTATTGACCCGCGGCGGTGGTGAAATGGTAGACACGCCAGCTTGAGGTGCTGGTGGGAGCAATCCCGTGAAGGTTCAAGTCCTTTTCGCCGCAAACTCTAAAGTCTTATAGACTAAGAAATTAGCCTACCGAACAACGGGGGCATATCAACAACGATTCTGCTAGTGTCGCACTTTTGTCGCACTCTGCAGGGAGGAATGATATGTACCCCGGGAAAGTTCGCACCCCCTTTTCCCTTTACGAACGAAAGTTTTCAGGCAGGCCTTCGGTCTGGTACGTCCGATTTTGGGACGAAAGTACCGGGAAGTACCGTAAGGCCCGCTCCACCGGCATCCAGCTGATTGGAAAGCGTCTCCGTCGAGCAGACGCAGAAGCGGTTGCTCGCGAGTTCCTCCAGAGTGTCACCTTCGATACGCGCGTCGCCTCCGTGGGCTTCCTGGAGTACATAGAGAACTTCTGGACGCCCGACAGCCCCTATGTCCGTGAAAAGGCCCTCATCGACAAGCGGCCCTTGAGCAACGGCTATGTCAAGAACAGCCACGATGCGCTCGTTACCCATGCACGGCCCTTTACGCGCTTTCAGAAGTTGAAACTACACGACCTCAAGGCGGGCGACATCCGCGACTGGATGCTTGAACGTTCCAGGGCAGGAGTTGGGCCCAGGCGCATCAACGCGGCACTTCAAGCAATGCGGATTGCTGTCAAAGAGGCCAATCGCCGAGGGGACCTACCGGCGAACCCGTTCCAGACGGTTGGAAAAGCCACCGACAGTCCCAAGGAGAAGGGCGTACTCACCGCTCCCGAGGTCGCCCAGTTGGCCACCATTGCCTTTGACGATCCCAGGGTTGGCCTGGTCATGCTGTTGGCCGCTGAGTGCAGTCTCCGCCGAGGCGAAGTTCTGGCACTGCGCTGGGGTGATCTTGAGTACGATAGCGAGTACATCCATGTCCGCCAGAACTTCGTGAGGAACGAAGGTTTCAAACCTCCCAAGAATGGGAAGCCCCGCAAGGTTCCACTGCCTGCAACAGTGAAGGAAGCACTCGCAAAGGTGAAGTCGGTGAGCCCTTGGCACGACGCGCTTGATCTTGTTGTGTTCAACCCTGACGGGAGAGGCAAACCCTTGAGCGAAGACTTCACCCGAAGCTCATTTCCCAAGGCTCTCGCCGCAATCGGGATAGCTGACGCAGAACGCGCCGAACGCAATCTGACCTACCACGGCCTACGCCATACGTTCGTAACACTTGCCCGGATGGCCGGTATTCCTGAATTGGCAATCCAAGCCATCACGGGGCACAAGGACGACGTGATGATGGATCACTACTCGCACGCGGCTCAGGTTCTCGACTTCAGCGATGCCATTGCCAAAATGGACGCCGCTCTCCGGCCCGCAAAGGACCCGGTATGAAGGCACTACGGCTCGTCACCAACTTCGGAATCTTCGCCATCCAAGGATTGCTCACGACGATGTTTTTCTTCGGCCTTGGTTCGACTGACGTGGAGCGATACCTGCTCGCCGGGCTGGGTGTCGTCCTGGAGTTGGCCAAGCGGCAAGCCTGGCTGGAGTGGAAAGGTCGTGAGGCAGACACCGGCTTCGTTGCGCTGCTCTTGGCCCTGATGCTCTCGTGCACTTCAGGAATTGCTTCTGCCGCGTTCTCGTACACCGCAATTCAGACCAGTTCGAAGGTCGCCACTGAGAATGAACAGGTTCGCAATAACCTACTGAAATCTGTGGAGAGTCTGAACCAGCAAGCCCAGGCACTTCAGCAGAAGCTTGATGCCATGCCGGTCGACTGGGTCACCAAGGGGCTCCAATACTCTGAGGCTCTTGGGGGAATCGCAGCACAGCGCGACCTCGCAGTGAAACAATTGGGTGAAATGGGTGGAACGGGGAAGAATGGTGAAAATGCCCAAGTTCTGAGGGCTTTGTGCGATTCGGTGGGCATCAGCTTCACCTCGGCAATGCTTGTGCTGTTGGGCATGCTCGCCCTGATCATGGAAGTGGCGACCTACGGAATGTTGCATGGGCGAAGGAGAAAACCCGGTTCTCCACCGCCGACTCTCGAAGCGCTGGTCTTGGAAACGGCCTACCAGGCCGTCGACAAGCCGCTGGTCGGGAGAAGGGCGATTGCAGAAAGGCTACACATGAAAGAGGCGGACATTCGCGTGCTGCTTGAACACTTCCAGAAGGTGGGCATCATCGACACTAGGCCGAAACGGCGGGGCTATTTTTTGACGATGCCCCTGAATGAGGCGCTGATGGCAATCGAATCTCGGGATTGAAGTCGATTGTGCACTGATGGCGCAGTCGAATGCTTCAGGTTTTGAAAGGATAGGGGGCGACATATGCTTCTGGGACACCCACAGACTCGCCGTGAGTTGATGCGGCCAGGCGACAAAGTACTGTACTGGAGCTCGTCGATGGAAGATTTCCTCCCACACGAGGTGCTCAAGCTCACTGACAAGAACGTTTGCCTGGAAGTCTGGGACCGCAAACGAGGCGAACTAGTCAAGAAATGGATACCCTACGACCGAATGGCCTTGATCCCTTGTGAGCTGCATGGACCAGAAGCCCCCCGCGAGCTTGTGGCAACGCACCACCTCTGGGCGGGCCTTACAGAGTTGGAGCCTGAGTCGGGGTACCACACCATTGGGGCCGGTATTCGCTGCGTGCTTCGGAGTCGCTACTGGCTCATTCGAGCTGCTTCGAGCCGAGAAGGGAAGTACCTGCCGAGCGTCGCGACCGTGTGCAGTGCCCTGGAAGAAATTGGGGCAACTGAGATTGAGTTCGATTCTGGGCATCTGGACTAGCCCGTTGACAACTAGTTGGCCAGTATTGCGGTTCGTTGACTTGTCTGTCTAGCCAACCTATGATGGCGTAGATGTTGCAGCTTTCGCCCGCACAAGACGCCATCATCAATCACCGAGGCTCAGACCTTCAGATCATCGCGTGTGCCGGGGCGGGGAAGACCGAGTCCATTTCCCGCCGTGTTGCAGCCCTCCTGGCGGAGGGTGTTCCACCGTCGGCAATCATCGCATTCACGTTCACCGAGAAGGCTGGAGCCGAGCTCAAAGAGCGCATCTTCCAACGGACCGAAGACCTCATGGGCCACGACTTTCTCGACACCCTGAGTGCCATGTTTGTCGGCACGATCCATGGCTACTGCTTCAGACTCCTTCAGGACAACGTCCCCGAGTACGGCAACTACGACGTTCTGGACGATCACAAGCACGCTGGTCTCCTGAGCCGGGAGTTCAAGCGCCTGGGCCTGGCTCAGTACGCCAAGCGGCATTGGGACGCTATCGGCGAATGGATTCGCTACACAGACGTCGCGGGCAATGAGTTGTATACCGACGAGCAAATGGAGGCTGCCGGACTGGGCGAGACCTGGAAGGTCTACAAGGAAACTCTAGACAAGTACCACTTCTTGACCTTCTCGATGGTCATCGCCAAGGCTGTCGAGTCACTCCAGCGCGACGATATCTTCCAGAAGGTTCACGGGCCGCTGCGGTACCTCATCGTAGACGAGTACCAGGACATCAACCCTGCCCAGGAAAAGTTGATTCAACTTCTCGCTCAAGCTCCCGTCGAACTCTGCGTGGTGGGCGACGATGACCAAGCCATCTACCAATGGCGTGGTTCCGACATCGACAACATGATCACATTCAAGCTTCGAAAACCGGGAGCCAGGCTGGTTGAGCTTCTCGAAAACCGCCGTAGCCGCCCTGAGATCGTGAACCGTGCCTCCGCGTTCACCCAAACGATTTCGTACCGTCTGGAAAAGAGCATGCTGCCGGTACGGTCCGCCCAACAACCAAGTGTGATTCCTTGGAGTTCCGAAACCGCCGAAGATGAGGCGGCGCTTTTGGCCGACACGATTTTGAAGCTCAAGGCGCAGGGTCGGGCGTGGTCCGACATGGCACTCTTGTTCCGTTCGGTGCGAACCAGCGCGCCTGAGTTTCTGGAGGCCTTCCGAGAACGAGACATCCCGTTCTCGGCAGGTGGCCGTACGGGACTCTTCATGCAGGCTGACATGATCGCAATCGGAGAGCTCTATGCGTGGCTCGCGGGGAGCAATTGGAGGAAAGGACCTTTCGGAGAGTTTTATGAGCCGGACCTGAACGAAGTGGCCAAGTCTCTTCACCAACTCTTCCCCCATGGTCCGGCGTCGGAGGAACTGGAAGGCTTTGTCCAGGACTGGCAATCGTTCTACAAGAAGACCAACAAGCCCTTCGACCTGGTTGGCGACTTCTATCGGCTCCTGAGTTTCCTCAAGGTTGCCGACCAACTGGACCCGGACTCCTCCGTGGACTCGGCCCGGCTGGGAGCCTTCGCGCGTTTTAGCACCATCCTAGCCGATTTTGAGAGCGTGACCCGGCGCGGGCGCTACGTTGAGGAAGCCGGTGCCGTCGTCTATCGGGGTGGCCAGAATCGTGGGGTCTGGTACCTCACGAGCCTGCTGAACTACCTGCTCCACTACGCTCACGGGAACTACGAAGACTTCGAGGGAGAGGACGGCAAGGGTGCAGACGCCGTTCAGGTTCTCACCATCCACCAGGCGAAGGGGCTGGAGTGGCCCATCGTGTTCCTGCCCAGCATGGTGGATGGTCGCTTTCCGAGCCGACGCAGCGGCCGTGAACAGAACTGGCCGTTTCCCGACAGCGTGATGGGAAAGGATACCAAAGCCGCCTACCAGGGAACGGAGGACGAGGAGCGCCGGTTGTTCTACACTGCCGTCACCCGTGCCCGCGACGGACTGTATCTTTCCTACTTCCGGCGCAAGAAGAACAGCTTCAAACCTTCGCCCTTTCTGGGCGAGTTTCTCGACAATTCCGATATTCCGCTTTGTGAGACTCTCCCAGTAGTACCGTTCACCGAGGCAGCCAAGATCGCCGAGAACCCCCCTGTGGCTGTCAGCTTCTCCGACACCGCACTCTGGCAGGATTGCGGCTACAAGTACCGACTTGCCACCATCTACGGCTTTCAACAGAGCATTGCTGAGGAGTTGGGGTACGGACGCGCTTTACACCACGTGTTGCGCCATTTGGCTGAGGCGACTCAGGCCACCGGTACCGTTCCCGAGCCTTCGATGCGCAAGGTACTCATCAGCAAGGAGTTCTACCTCCCCTTTGCCGATAACCCGACGTTTGAGCGAATGTATGGGGCAGCCGGAAGGCTCGTTGAACAGTACGTTGCCAAACACCAAGACGACCTGTTGAGGGTTTGGGCTGTTGAGCGCCCTTTCGAGCTGCATACGGCTGACGGGACACTATCGGGCCGCGCCGACGTGATTCTCGACCGTGAGGGCGGCGAGGATGGTCAGCTGGCCATCGTCGACTACAAGGTTGCCAAGGACGAGGAGCGCGAGCTCCGCTACCAGCAGCAACTCCAAATCTACACCCACGCTGGCCGCAGGGAAGGCGTCAACGTGACAGCTGCCTACCTTCACGGACTGGCTGGTTCCGACCGCGACGTTGTCGATGTTTCGGACAAGGCGATTGAGCTCGCCATCGCCAAAGCCACTGCCACAATGGCATCCATCCGCCAGAAGGACTTTCCTCCCCAGACCGAAGCACCCGGCTGCAAGGCTTGTGACTTCAATCGAGTCTGTCGGCACTGCCACCACAAGGTGAAGGCCGAACTGGAGCTGGGCGAATGACGACGAGCATTGTTCGGACCTTCTTGCAGTGCCACAGTCTTGAAGCTAGAATTGACGACAACAAGGCCGCCCACGCCACTGCTTGCACGCGTACCAGGGGCGGCTCTTTTTTTGCCCGTAACTCGCACAATTTGACCCATTTTGAACCCCGCAAAGGACCCCGCCATGGCAAAACAGAAACCTAGCTCTTCCGAGATCGTCCACCACCTGCATTCCGGCGACAAGCGTTCCAACATTCCGACGTCAGCTTTGGCGGGGCAGGGCTCCATCCCCAAGGCAGCTAAGAAGAAGTACTACTACAACCCGCACTTGAGCCCCGTGCTCCGCTTTGACCCGACAGGCAAAGCCGACCATTTGGCCGAACTCATTGCCAAGGCGGGGAAAGGGCCGCTCACCGCCGACGAACAAAAGACTCTGGCCGAGGCACTCAAGAACCACCAGCCGTGGCTGGAATGGACAGGCAAGCGCGAAGCCGAAGAGAAAGGTTACTTCGAGGTCGACCCCGTGGCCCTGCACATCCATGAGCGAGTGAGCACCCAGGCAATCCTCCGAGCCGCCAAACGCGAAGACATTCAACGGGACTTGTTCGCCGACCCCCAAGAGGATTGGCGCGAAACCGTCAAATGGTACCAGCACGACATTGACTGGACCAACCGGTTGATTCTGGGCGACAGCCTTCAGGTGATGACCAGCTTAGCGACCAGGGAGAATCTTGCGGGGCAGGTGCAGATGATCTATATGGACCCGCCGTATGGAATCAACTTCAAGAGTAATTTCCAGTCGGAGCTTGGGAAAAGGGATGTGAAGGAAAAAGACAAGGACCTGTCGAGGGAACCGGAGATGGTCCAGGCATACCGAGACACTTGGAACCTTGGAGTCCATTCATATCTGGCTTACATGCGTAACCGCCTTGAAGCAAGTAAGTCTCTATTGCACGCTTCGGGCTCAATATTCGTACAAATCTCAGAAGAGAACCTTCATCTCGTCAGGAACCTTCTGGATGAAGTAATGAAGCCGGAGAATTTCGTGTCAGTCATCTCGTTCCAGACAACCAGCGGGTTTGCAGATGCGAAATCACTTTCCCGACTGGGCGACTACATCCTCTGGTTCGCCAAAGACATTACACAGCTCAAGTACTATCCCCTCTATGACAAACAAGACGTAGAGCCAGGAAGTCTGGCGGCAGGATGGGTGCTTACGGCTGACGGGGAATACCGAGGGACAAGTTCGAAAGAAGACAACGGTGAGAGAAAGCTTCCCGAGGGGAGCCGTCTCTACAAAGCAGACAACATTCTTTCGCAGGGCGCGGCCTCCGAACCACAACCATATGTGTTTCAAGGGAAGCTGTATGAGCCCAGTTCCAACAACCACTGGAAGCCCAGCTTCCCCATTGGGATAAACCGATTGGGAAAATCAGGGAGAATTCATGTTGCCAAGAACAGCATTCAGTACCGGCGATTTGCCGATGATTTTCCCTACACCTCACGTGGTAACATTTGGACCGACACGCTCACCGGGAGTTTCACCGATGACAAGGTTTATGTGGTACAGACGAGTCCCAAAGTAATTGAGCGTTGCCTGCTGATGACAACAGAACCCGGGGACCTCGTTCTTGATCCCACCTGCGGTTCCGGGACCACAGCATTTGTCGCTGAAGAGTGGGGACGGCGATGGATCACTATCGACACGAGTCGCGTCGCTTCGTCTGTCGCCCGGCAACGATTCATGACGGCGAAGTTTCCGATTTTCGCTTCAAATGTCCCAACAAATGGGGTGATGATCAATCCGGGCAGTGGGTTTGCGCTCAAGAAAGTACCCCACATCAAGCTCCAACACATCGCCCAGAACACCAACCTCGACCCAATCTTTGCCAAGCATGAACCGATTCTTGATGCTGCCTTGGTTCGATGCAATTCAGCGCTTGCTCAGGTGACGAGTGAACTGAGAAGTTCTTTGCGGACCAAGTTGGAAACTAAGCAGCGGGCAGAGGGGAAGTCATCCATTACCGACGCCGATGAGAGACGCTGGATACTTAGGGACCGTTTCGAACACTGGGAAGTCCCATTCGACACGGAGCCAACATGGCCTCAGGACCTCCAATTAGCTGTCAAAGCCTACCGAACCGCTTGGCGTGCCAAGATGGACGAAGTCAACAAGTGCATCGCCGACAACGCTGACCAGGAAGAGTTGGTCGACGACCCCGTCGTCCTTCCCGGCGTGCGTGTCAGTGGGCCGTTTACGGTGGAAGGGGTCATGCCTATCGAGGAGGGCGAGCTGGCCGGAGAACCAGAAGACCTGGCAGAAGACCCATATGCCGCTTACGATGCCAGCCGCAATGTCGAGGCCTACCTTGAATCGATGCTGGCCCACCTCAAATCGGACGGTGTGACCTTCCCCGGCAACCTCGTTCGCAAGTTCCGCAAGCTGGAACCCGTCTGGAACTCTGGCTTTGATCAACCGTGGCACGCGGAAGGCTGGTGGCAAGAGGACGACGAAGCGGGCGGTCCGTCCATCGCGATCGCCTTTGGACCTCCGTATGGCCCGCTAACGGCCCGAACAATGGAAGACTTGATGCGGCGAGTGGGCAGGAGCTTCAGCCAATTGGTGGTGGCCGCGTTCAATTTTGACCCTGAGACGGTGGAAGTCATTGAAGACGAAGCATCACACCCCCGCCTCACCATCCACAAGGCTTTCATTCGGCCCGACATCAATCCCGGCATGGACGGCCTGTTGAAGGACAGCCCTCGGAGCCAGCTGTTCACGGTGTTCGGCAAACCCGAGGTCGAGGTCCATTCTGCGCCCAATGGCGAATGGCAGGTAGAACTGCTGGGTGTCGATATCTACGATCCCCTCACGGGCGACATCCGCCCCACCAAGGCCGACAAGGTGGCAGCTTGGTTCCTCGATTCTGACTACGACGGCCGATGCTTCTGCGTAACACAAGCTTTCTTCCCTGACCAGGATGCTTGGGAGAAGATTGCCAAGGCCCTCAAGACCCAAGCCGACCAGTATGCTTTCGCCCCGTACAAGGGCACCAAATCAGTGACCTTCAAGGCGGGTACGCACGGGCGTGTGGCAGTCAAGGTGATCGACCCCCGAGGAAACGAAGTCATGGTGGTCAAGAAACTGGGCGAGGCCTGACATGATTGCCGACAAACGCTTCGAAGTTCCGGTTCAGGCCGTCCCGACCCCGATTCTCAACAGCCCGTATGAAGAGCCCAAGGCCCATTGGATTTACAAAGACGGAGCGCCATTTCAGCAAGAAGGACGGCGACCGGCCTCGTACTGGTACAAGGAGAAGGGAGTTGGTACCGACCAGGGCGACCTATTTGCCGAGGAAGCGCGTGATGACCTCGTCTTGGTAAACCGGCTGCGCAAAGATGTCGGCCGCTGGCGCAAGTCGGGCTACAAGGGGGCCAGCCAGGTCACGAAGACCTTGCTCAAACACTGGGCGGACCCCATTCGCGGCCGCCGGTTGTTCTTCTGCCAGCTGGAGAGCGTTGAGACACTGATCTACTTGCTTGAAGTTGCCATTCCGGGTCGCCTGCCTTCCACAGACTACCGCACGTTCGAGGTCACTCAAGCCGCCATCGGTCAGCTACTGAACGGCGAGTTCCCGGACTCATTCACCGAACTCCGCAAGTCGGACACCTACTACCCGAAGCTCGTCGATCGTCCGGCGGACGAGTCCTTCTTGCCTTTGACCCGTATGGGCTGCAAGATGGCCACTGGCAGCGGTAAGACCCTGGTGATGGCCATGATGATCGCCTGGGCGTTCTGCAACCGTAGCCGCAACCCAGCCAGCCGACACTTCCCCAATGCCGTGGTGGTGTGCGCTCCAAACCTCACAGTGAAGAGCCGCTTGCAGGTTCTTCGCGCCGACACCGAGAACAACTACTACGACCAGTTCAACCTGGTTCCGACGGCGTTCCGCGATGCGTTGAATGTCGGCAAGGTGCTAGTTACCAACTGGCACACGTTTGCCCTGGCCAGCGAGAACTCCGAAGGCGATAAGACCTACAAAGTGGTTCAGAAGGGAGAGGAGTCCCCAGAGGCTTTCACCAGGAATCGCCTGTCCGACCTGGCAGACCGGCTGCCGCTGTTGGTTCTCAACGACGAGGGCCACCACTGCTGGCGTCCGGCTCCGGTTGAGCCCAAAACCCTGGCGGAACTCGAAGACGACCAGAAAGAAACCCTCAAGTCGGACCTGGAAGAAGCGCGAGTCTGGCTAGCTGGGCTCGACTTCATCAACAACTCGGGCCTGGCCGGGCGAGACGGCGACGTGCTTCGACGTGGAGTGCTCGCTTGCATAGACCTTTCGGCTACGCCGTACTACCTCGCGGGCAGTGGCTACGTGGAAGGCAGTCCCTTCCCTTGGCTGGTGAGCGACTTCGGACTGGTCGACGCCATCGAGTCCGGGATCGTCAAAGTGCCTCGCCTACCGGTCAAGGACAGCACCGGTGCTACCGACGAGGCCGGTCGCCCCGATCCGGAGTACTTCCGGTTGTGGGACCATGTGGTCGAAAAGCTGACCAGCAAGGACAAAGTGGGCAAGAAATGGAAGGCAGATGCCCTGTACCGGGAAGCCGAGCCCGCCCTGCTTATGCTCTACTCCCAGTGGAAAGCCAAGTATGCCGCCTTGCTTGCCTCCAGCCGCGACGACAAACCCATTCCACCGGCGCTCATCGTCGTGTGTGACAATACTGACCTGGCCCAGGCCATCTACGAAGCGATTTCCGGCGAGAAGAAAAATGCGGACGGAACGACGACTCGGACAACTTCGATGTTTCCCGAGTTCCAGAACTCCGACAATGAGCGTCACACCTTCCGGATTGACTCCAAACTCCTCGCGCTCGCCGAGGCAGAAGGCGACAAGACGAAGGACGAAGCTGCCTTGGCCCAGCGCAACCTGATCAACACCGTGGGTGTACGGGGCAAACCCGGCGAACAGGTACGCTGCGTAGTATCGGTTTCGATGCTCACCGAAGGCTGGGATGCCAACAACGTGACCCATGTCTTCGGACTAAGGCCCTTCCGCAGCCAGCTCTTGTGCGAACAGGTTGTTGGCCGAGGCCTCCGGCGGATGAGCTACACTCCCGACCCGATCACCGGCCTCCTGCCAGCCGAGTACGTGGATGTCTACGGCATTCCGTTTAGCCTAATCCCCTTCAAGGGGAGGGACACCACCAAACCGGAACCGCCCGAAAAGCCCTACCACAACATCTTTGCCTTGCCCGAGCGCGAGGCATTTGAGATTCGCATCCCAGTCGTGGAAGGCTACACCTATGCACTGCGTGAAAGCGGTATCAAGTGCAACGTGGACGCCATCGAAGAGTACGAGATCGACGAGGACCCCACACACGTCTACCTTGCGGTGACCAGGGGAATCCGTGACCTCAAAGACCGCGTGCCCGAAGCCGACTTCGTCAAGCAGGACAAGACCGAGTTCTACCGGCAGGTCCGGGTCCAGCAAATCATTTTCAAGATCGCGCAACACATCGTAGAGGACTTGGAACATGGGCAGGGGAAGGCCTATCAGAAGTCGAGGCACCAGCTGTTCCCAGAGGTACTCAAGATTGTCGAAGCCTTCGTGGAGCGCAGAGTCCGTCTCGGCGTTGGGGTCGACAAGCGTGAGATTGCGGCCGTGAAGCACGTGACGAGAATCCGCGAGTTGCTTCTGGCCGGGATTGTCCCTAAAGCAGCCAGCGAAGAGGCGCCTCTCATACCTTTGGTGAATCGGTTCCGTCCGGCCGTGGTGACGGGCGACGTGAACTACCGAACTTCGCGCGACGTGGAGAAGCTCGAAAAGAGCCACCTGAACTATGCTGAACTCCGGAGCAACGACGAGGCGCTCGCGATCCGCACCCTGGAAAATGCACCCAAGGTCCGCTGCTTCGCCCCCAACTCAAACAACCTTGGACTGAGCATCGGTTATGAGTACGAAGGGAATCAGCACCAGTACATCCCTGACTTCATTGTCGAGTTCCAGAGCGCTGACGAGACCCGCCGGTTCCTTCTCCTGGAGATCAAGGGAGTTGGCGGCAAGCGTTGGGAACCCAATCAGGTCAACATCAAGAGCGAGATCGCCAAGAAGTGGTGCGATGCTGTTACCAACCTGAAGCGCTATGGGCAGTGGACCTTTGAAATCTGCGAGGAACCTGTCCGCCTTTCGAGCATTCTGGCCAACTTCGGCAAAGACTCTGCGGTCGTCGAGCCCTGGAAGATCATTATGCACGAGTTTCAGAAGCCCTGGCAGAACTGCCTGCCAGTCGTCGCGCTCAAGACTGCCGCCGGATACTGGAGCCGCGAACAGCTCAACCTGGAAGACGCGCCCGAGTGGGCTGACCTGTGGGTCCAGCCCGAAGGGCAGGAGGGACCTTGGCCGAGTGGCAGCTTCATTGCCCAAGTGCAGGGCGACTCGATGGAGCCCCGGGTCCCCAACGGTTCCTGGTGCATCTTCACGCCTCCCAAGGCCGGTTCCCGGGAAGGGAGGGCCGTGTTGGTGTGGCACTCCGGAATCTCAGACCCGCACACGGGGGGCCAATACACACTGAAGGTCTATCACTCTGAGAAGAAGCAAGACGAGGAATCGGACTGGGTTCACAACCGTGTTGTTCTCAAGCCGCTGAATCCAGCCTACAACCCCATTGTGCTGGAGCCCCAGGACGAAGGCGAGGTGAGGGTGCTGGCGGAGTTGAGTACAGTGCTAAGGGCCGAAGGCGGCGTGAGTCGTGGAGTTTGAGTCACCCAAGAGCGGCAAACAGGACGACAGTCTTCATAGCGTCGCGGGCTTTGCGTTTGTACAAGAATTGCTGGGAAAGGTCGAGCGCAAGGAGACACCGACAGGAGTCGCTGTGGCGACTCTACGTTCCGAACTACGTAGGGTGCAACTCGGCTTCTTTGTTGGGGATGCTGAAGTTATGCTCCCTGAAAACGAGGTCGATTTCGGGTCGTTCCTTCGAACGCGCAGGAGCTACATCGAACAACTTGAGAGTACGCTCCTGGAGTTGGAGGAAATAGACTCCATCGGGATTGCCGACGAAATTGCCGATCCCAAACAGAAGGAGCTAGCCCCACTGCGCTGGAACGGTGCAACGGCGGCTTTCTGGCAGGTTTTCGACTTGCTGAAATCAGAGAAGCTGATTTCCGGAACGAGGAAAAATTGGGGCGCGCATTTTCTCGATGCCAAAGGAGAGCCCTTTGCAGGGGACGGTAGCCAGAACCTCCAAAAAGCAGGTCCTCTGACTCCTTCGCTCGTTCGCAAGATCGCCAAAATCGCAGAGGAAACCGACGGCAAGGAATAAGGCAAACCAAGACAAACTCGCAGACAAACCCTAGGCGAGCCAATCAGATGCAACGTGATCTTGCGACCTCAAAGGAGGGGTCACAAGATGCACAATAGCGACAATCCACGCACCTACTTGAAGCTCAAGGAGGCTGCGGCATACCTCCAAATCTCCCCCCACACACTTCACAGGTGGACGAGCAAGGGGATCATCCCCTTCTACAAGCCCAATGGGCGGGTGACCTACTTCCGGCGCGAGGAGCTGGATGCCTGGCTAACGCACAATCGAAGTGCGGCGAACTACGAAGCCACATACTTGGCTGAGTCACGGGGCTGGAAACCATGAGCGGTGCCAACTTTTTGACTCCCCGGGAGGTCTGCAAAGTCCTCAAGGTTTCCTACCCCAAACTTCTGCGACTGGTCAGGGATCACGAAGTGCCCGTGGTTCGGATTGGCAACCGCCTCATCTTCCCGGCTTCCTACCTGGAGTCCCTTGAGGCCAAGGCCTATGGCTCCGTCAAGGAGGTCGCCGATGTCAGCAACGACTAAGGCGGTGCGCCTGCTGGATACCGTGAAAGCAGACCTGCTGCGAGCCTTCAGTTCCATTCCCGACTTCGGGACCGTCGGCTTCACGGTCTACTTCAACGAAGGCGAGCCTGTGCGCTGCGAGTGGTCCGGTTCCACCAGCACATTACTCGGCCCCCGTGCCGAAAGGAGCCTCAAGTGACGCGACCCGAATACGTGCTGAGGTTTCGAGCCTTGAAGACAACAGTCTTCGAACACCTAAAAACTGATGGTGGGCGATACGAGTTTGCAACCCCCCGCAAGAAGAAGGACCTGCACATTTCGGTTATCTCCGTGAATCCGCGAGGTGAGCTGGTCGACGGCAAACCGCAGTACTACGTGAAGAACGGCCGGGGCGAGGTCCTAACCGGGCTCTACTTTGATCCCGCCACCGGGACTGGGTACGGCAACTTCGAAAAACGCGACACGCTGATCTTCCTGTGGGACCGGGAAGCGTGCCTGATAACCGTGCTCGTGCTCAAGGACCGATCCAAGGGTGCAGCGGAGGACAAGCTCTGGCATGACCGATTCCTCAAGGGTGGAGTGGCCCGGGAGACGCCTTCTGGCAAGGTGTCCATGAATACAGTGGTTTTGGAGACAGAATCTGCAACAGGCAGCCCCCAAGGAGAAATCAATGATTGACCTGATCTCTGTTTATCTCCCTGGCCAGAGACCGACTTCTGACGTGGACTTCACACAAACGACCCGGCGCTTTGGAACGAGAATGGCTGACAAGAACTTGCTCATTCGGCCATACAAGGATGGTACTCTCCTTCAAGGGAGTCTTCCCAAATACTGGGCTGGAGAGAATGCTTCTACCTTGAGTCGCTTCCAACTCCAGGCCACGTTGTCAAAACTTGAGGCGAGAACTGGATTGGACCTCCGAGAGGGCAAACTCTTCGCCTTCGAAGTGGGTAAGACTCTGCTCGTCAACCGGCCGCCTCGCGAGTACCTGGATACTTGGTACTCTTTCGGAAGGTTCAAGAAGTGGACCGTGGCGGACTGCCAGACCGTCAAGTTCGTTACCGAGGGTCGGTCGTTCATCGGTTACGACAAGCGACTCCAGATGAAAGGGCAGCCCATGCCCGAAGTCTTCGCGGGTTATCACGCTCTCCGTATGGAACTCAAATACCGCAACCGGAAGGCGGTTTGGAAGATCTATGGGCGAAATCTGAGTCCGTGGGACCTCACAGAGCGCCATGTGCTGGATGACTTGGAGAACAGGTGGAGAGAGTTTTACCGGCGAATTCCCAAGCCACGACAAGTCAGGATTGATCTTGCAGGACTAACCCAGAAGGAGTTCATGACGGTTTTGGCTCACGTCGGGGCCAAGAGCTACGGCTATGACAGGATGAACCATCTGCTTTCCGATGGCCAGAAGGCGGGCGATGTTGACCGCTACGTGACTTCCCGAATCAAAGCAGCACTTCGTGAGATTGCTGCCGACGATCGACTGACCGATACGACCAGCCTTACCGAGGAGGTAGACGATGCAGTACGACGAAGTTGACATTGGACCTGACTGGAAGGCGGGCGACGTCCTGACACTCCTCATTATAGGGATTAACGCTCTTTCGGATGACCTCGAGATGCTACCTTTGAATGACCTCTCACCACTTAAGTTCGCTCTCCTGCAAGAGGTCGCCGGGTGGCTTCTGACATCGATGAAGGACTCAGCTCGAAATAGTCTTCTCCGGGAAATAGAGGCAATGCCAAAGGATGGTGTTCCGCCAACTGTAGTACTCCAGTGGTCGAAGACTCTCGACTGACTCCCAGGTTGCTTGAATAGAGTGCCAAGTCTTGTCCCTTCCAGACCGCAAACCTACGTCTGGAGGGGACGTTTTCTGTTGGTGTTGGGGAGTGGCCGCAGTCTCGAATTGTCCAGACTGCTGGTTTACCGCCCCAAACCTACCGTCCCAATCGCCCCAGAACCATTTCATTTCGCCCCGAATAACGCCCCGAATAACGCCCCGAATCTGGCGTGAACCGAACGAACCAAACGGTCCTGAACCGAACGAACCGAACGAAAACACCCAAACCAACCGAACGAACCGAACGGAAACTCCGTCGCCAGGATCAAAACCAATTGCGGACAGGCGCTCTATAGTGCACCGACAGTACACCAGAGTCAGGTATCATCGTTTCAGGACGAGAGGTGCCAATAGATGGAACTGAACTTTGCTGCAGACTATGACTTCGTTGGCGTAGTCAACGAGCTCGAAGCTTTTCATGCCGACGTTGACCAGCGCGCACAGCGTGGAGACCATGAAAAAGACATCTACCAACCGAGCCGGTACCTCGATACACTGAGGCACCTCCATGTCCATCAGGGCTGCGTCCTCGACTATATACCAGACTTGAGCGACAATGGCTCGCCACAGCTCTACGTTCGGCCAGCCGACAGCGAAGCCCTGGTTTCTCGCTCCGAGTTCGAGAGTAGCCGGAGAGACGGCAAGTTTGCCAACATGACGGACTACATGGTTTACCTGGATAGAGCTGGTGCCTTTCCCGATTGGCCGAGCATGATCCACCCCGATGACACGCCGGAGTCTTATTTTGAACTAGCTCTTCTGGCCCGCGTGGGCGGCCGCTGTCTGCTGCGATGGCACGCAGGGTATGAGGCTGTGAAGGTGTTCACTCTCGCCGAACAGGTTGGACGTTTGGGCAATGACTTGGAGCGGAGCGAGTTCGAGATTCAGCTTCCCGACGATGTACTCAAAGCTGCTTTGTCACTGGACTTCATGCCCAAGGTCAACGGACTCAAGAGCGCGGTCCGGGTAAGGTTCATTACCTTCTCTAACTGGGCAGGTTTTCAGCGGCATACGGCGCTCATCGGGGGGCGGAGTCCCTTCACTTTGAAGGAGTCGTCAGAGGACCTCGTGCCATTTAGCTGCGGTATCGTTTTTTAGTGTCGCTGCCGGTTGACCCTGCGGGGGAACCATCCCAAAATCATATTGGAGGAAGCCTTGAGTCACGATCTTGGACAACAAGCGGTAAATCAGCTCATTGATCTGTGGCAGATTGATAAGCACCGAATGGTGCGGACCGAAAATGGTTTTGACTGGTGGCCGGGACAGAACAAAATCTCAGTTCAAGTCCAAGAGGGTGAAACGGCGGAGTCCGCGGGAACATGGAGAATCCGTATTGTGACCGATTTTGTGAAAGAAGTCGACCTGACCCTAGATGCCAACACACAGGCCTTGTCGAAATTCGCTCGCTTCAGCCCGTCCTACGGTCTCTCGTACACGCCAACAGGACTCGAACCGGACCTGGGAATCACGAGCGACAGCAGAGTGTTCCTTTCGACGACTGGTTACCTGAGGGAAGATATGATTTCCTGGATGCCGAAGTTCTTAAGCGGAATGGCTATTCTTCAGGCTATCGACACAAGTTTGGCCGCCATCAAGACAAGTCGAATCCTCCACGGTGTTTCTGATACCAGCGGACCAAATAGCATTCAGGCTGACGACAACCACGACGAAATGCTTGATCTCGGCTCGACCTTCTTTGTTCCCAAAGGAAAGGAGCGCAACTTTTTCGATGGCCTCGACGAGTACGAACAGTTCGCCGCGAATTACGGCCGCTCCGCGAATTGTTATGGAAACGGCGACTCGACAGGTCTGACGTTTGAAACGCCTCTCGGTGAACAATCAATTCTGATTCGGTTAAGGACAACGCCAGAACATCCCGCGCTTGGCAAGGGCCTCCAAGTAACGATGCAGCTTCCGCTCGAACAAACGGAAGCAGAAACGATTCAACACTGCTCGTGGCTTAACTTTCTTGAATCAATGGCCTGGACAAATACGCCTCAGTTGGGCTCTTGGCATGCCCAGCCAGCTCGAGTTGGACTCAACGATCCCGACACGAGACAAGGCCACTATCAGATTGCCTACGGATGTTTTGTCCCCAATGCACTGTTTAGCCATGGCATCGTTACGAATCTTGCTCTTTGGCAACTTGGAAGGGCGAGCTGGGTAAAGTCGGTACTCTTTCCGGACCTCAAGGACCTGACAATGCCCGAAATCCTGAACAGGCGGTTCGGTATCAAGGACTCATCGGTTTGAGACTCGTGATGCGGTACCAAAGCACCGCCACCTGAACGACTAGAGTAACCCTATTCCCTTGAGGTAGACCTCGGTCACCTGAATCGAAGAGTGGCCCAGCAACTCCTTCAGGCCGTAGATGTCCTTGCTCCTACGGTAGTGATCAACGGCAAAGAAGTGACGAAGGTCGTGAACAGAGTACGGCGCGGTGATTGTACCCTTGGCCGCGAGCTTCCCCGTAACGTAGCGGAAACGCGCCGCTAGTGCGCGGCTTGTGGAGGAATCGAACGGGCGCTTCAGGTCTAGTTCGGCTTCCAAGAGCACCTTCAGTGCTTCTTCTGGCAGTTCGCCTGAAATCAACTTTGCCTTGCTTCGCGCTGGGAACCGTCGGGATCGAATACTCAACGATGGTAGCGCCCCAACTCGAAGGCCTCGGTAGGCCATGACAGCAAACGCGGCTCGGTCCGAAGGCGACTCAGTCGCTGCAAGAATCGCTTGGACCTCGTCCGTCGTAGGAAACTGAACCTCGCGGCTTGCCCGGCGCTCTGGGCGGGCCTTGGTCCCTCGGAAAGGATTCTGTATCTCGTCGAAGCGCCGAGCCAGAAAGGTGAAGAATGATGACACCCCGGCGACATCCAAGCGAACCGAACCCGGAGCGCGCCCCTGCGTCTGGAGAAAGTAGATGAAGTCGTCAGCATCCTTGGCCTTCAGTTCCACGACACGAACACCTCGTTTGTCCGACCATGCCTCGACCCGGTCCAGGGCGCGCGAATAGGCTGCCCGCGTGTGGGTGCTTTTCGTTCGGCTAGCGTTGACCAGGAAGGCCTCCCGCTCAGCCGCATAGTCGATCCGTTCCAGGTCAGCACGCCTCTTCAGGTCACTTGTGAGATTGCCCACCAAGACAGCTTGGGCGACCCTTTCCAGCTGTTCAGGCGTCAGGTCTGCAAGTTCGGGGGACTCGAAGGCAAGGCGGCGCGCCATGGCTAAAACCGCTTGGTCGCCGGAGTGCGGGGTAGGGATGTTCAAGTCAAAGTTGGGGTCAATTCTCATGTCTGACATTATATATGATTATGTCAGAATATCTGACTCCTGAGTGAAACAAAAAGCAAAGTGCCGGACATGCCTGCATGCTCGAACGGGGTTTCAACCCAACCCGCAGCAAATGCAGGTTCCAATCGCGGGGAAACTACGGCCCCAGCCACCGGCTATTGCGACCCGGTGACATTGGTTTCAGTCCAACTCGCCACCCCGCACGACAGGCAGAGCGATTGTGCATCAATAATGCACTTTTTGGGGTGATCATTCCTCATGCAGCTCCCGAGTCTCGATGACAAAATGTCGTCTTGACAAATGTCGAAGTTCAACACATAATTATATACAGGATATAGAAATAATAGGCTATTTGGTAGTGCTATTTTTGGCGCTAATTTCTTTGCGTATGGGGGCAGCAAAATGCTGGGCAATTTCATGAGCTGTACTTTGGGCGGTTTTTCTCCACGGAAAAACCGCAGTCCAGTAATCCTGCTAGGGGTCAACCGGTTGTTTTTGGTGGAGGTAACTGAATGAAGTCTCAACGGTTTGTTGACACCTAATATTCAAGTCACGCGATCGACAGGGGATTGGAACGCGGGATTGGACCCAACGACGTCCAGAGCATCCTAAACTACGGGCAACGACGACGGGTCTTTGGAGACAGGGAAATCTGCCGAATTGAACCGAATCCGTTTCTCAACCTCAAGAGGCCAGATCTTGCACGACTTTCTGATATTGTCGTCGTGCTCGCTCCAGACAGCAGCGTCATCACGGTCCAGCGAGCCGACCACCGATTCGTTGAGTTTGCCCTCTGAATGCTGAGGCGTTTGATGTCGGTACTCATACACTTTTCATTCAATGCAGCGATAATGGTCAGATGATGTCCAACCTGGATGTGTTCCTGACCCAGAATGAGGAGCGACTCTGGAGGGTCTATGAAGCCTCGCCGAGTCGAATCCGAGAGGACTTCGGTCGAGAGGAGACAGTGCTTGCCGGTGGCTATGGCTATCGGCAGGTCCTGGAGTTGGTACAGAACGGAGCCGACGCAGTACTTCAGTCTGCACATGACGGAGCTCAAAGTTCCAGTACTTCCCGACTGAGAGTCCTGCTGACAGGACAATACCTGTACGTTGCCAATACTGGTGCACCACTAACCGAGGAAGGACTTGAGAGCCTGCTTGCATCGGATATTTCTCCGAAGCGCGACAACCAGATTGGTCGCTTCGGACTGGGTTTCAAGTCTCTACTCGCACTTGGCGGTCGCGTGGATATCTTCACGAGTGATCGGGGAACCATCCATTTCGACCCAGCGAGATGCCGAAAAACTATTGCTGCCAGATTCGGTGTAGAAGCGGCACCGGGAATGAGACTCGCCTGGTTTGGCCCTGCCGCAGATACTTCTGATCCAAACCTGGCCACAATGACTTGGGCGGAAACTGTCGTTCGGGCGGAAGTTGGTAACGCTACGACCTTCGGCCGCCTCAAGAATGAGATCGAAGAGTTCCCCGCTGAGTTTCTCCTGTTCTTCGAGAGTCCGTTGACGATCGATTTGGAGATCGAAGGAGAGACTCCCAATCTGCTGAGCGTTGAGAGATTCGGGAACCGACGGACACTTCATCACGAAAGCAAGTCATCAGAGTGGTGGGTTTTCGATAAGGTCATTACAGTCACTGACAAGGCGGCACAAGAAGATGCGAGAGGGATTCACCGTCGCGACAAGGTCCCGATTTCATGGGCCGTTCCGGAAGCCCGGGGACGTGACTCGCGGGGCCACTTCTGGGCGTTCTTCCCAACGAAGACACCAACCCAAATTTCTGGAGTCCTCAATGCCCCCTGGAAACTGAACTCAGACCGGAACTCGATTGTCTCGGGTGACTGGAATACCCTGCTCATGGCTGAAGCCGCTAAACTGATTGTCGACTCGTACCCCTACTTGTGTACTGTCGATGACCCCGCCCGCGCACTGGATTCGTTTCCCAACGCTGACGTTGGCCACGACGACCTCGCTCTACCGCTTGTGACGGAAGTCTGGGCCAAGATTGCAAGTGAAAGGACGATACCCGATGGAATTGGGAAACTACGAGACCCTTCGAACCTTTTGCTTTTTCCCGCTCTGAAGGAGGGCGCTGGAATTCTGCCCGTTCCAGTACTTTCTAGCTGGTGTGAGCTGGTAACGAGGGACGAACGAGAACGCTATGCGCACCCGATGTGTTACAGAGGTGTTCGCTGGAGCAAACTTCGGCTCTTGAGGCAGAAATTGTCCGCAGATCATCCCGGCTCCCTTGCGAGCCCGACACTGGTGCAGTGGGCAGAATTGAAATCGGTTGAGATCGAACAATTCGGTCACGTTAACCTGGCGTTTCTCCGCTCCCTTTTGGAGGTACTTGAAGGGCCAGCAAGTAAGGACTTGCTTCAGAACGCAAGACTGGTACCCGACGCGAGTGGGGTCAGGCGACGTTCCACCGAGCTCGTACTCGCGGATCAGGGAAAACTGCCGGAAGGCTACTTCGGAGTACTTCCTTCGTTACTAACCTCACCCGACTGCGTTAGGATAATGGCCGATGTTCTCGACATCCAGTACCCCGGGCCTGAGCTGCAACTCAAACAAATTGAGATTCTGCGCAAGCAAGGCCAATGGACGAAGTTCTGGGAGGCCTTTTCCGACTTACCTGCAACCTATCAGAGTTCTTACCTCGAAAGCGACGGTGTTCTGGTAAAGGTGCCCGACCGAGTCGGTACTTGGCGTTGGCCGGACGACGTTTTGCTTCCCGGGGCGGTCGTACAGGACGTAGACGAGAACGCTTCGGTACTCGTCGATGCCATTTTCGCTCGCAAATACGAAAGGATACTTAAGAGGGTTGGACTGACAAATGACCACAGATTTGACGAGCTCAGCTACTTCAGCCCTACTGAACTCAAACGTTCTGAGGTCCTCAAGGACTGGGAAGGAGAATGCGGTGCCCTATACCGAAGTACCTATAAGAACTTCGTGCACAACTACTACGTAAGGCAATTTGCACTTCCGCGTGGTTGGCATTTACTTGAAAGATGCGGAGCCGATGCCACGCGACGCCTAACTTCAATCATGCTGACTCTTGTTGCCAAGAAGCTGATTCCAGGGTCAGTGGGCTTCAAACCAGCCGGAGGGGCATACCCCGAACTAACCGTACCTCATCCGATTGTGTCGCTGTTGATGCGGTGTGGACGGGTGATGGTTACTGGAGTCGACTTGTCGCTGAGGTTAGCCGTAGCGCGAATCGAAGTACTTAGGATCGTGGAGCTTGCACCGCCCGAGCTTGGAGGACTCGAAGCCTCCTGGCTCGGGCTGGACTTCAAATTGTTTGACGTTAGCCAGGCTGAGTTCCTTCCACTTTGGAAGGCAATCGCCAAAACCCCACCTTCGGAACGCTTCCACCTTTCTAGCGCGAGCCCTACAGTCTGGTCCCAAGCAGCGGCTGACGGTTACGTTCCAGAAGCGCTACCTTTTCGCGGAACAGAGGTTCCGATGACTCAAATTTTGGTGACCTCGAACTTGGATGCCGCTAAACACAGCTACAGTTTGCCACGGCTCGTAGTCCACCTCAGCGAGGACACTCTACCAATTTGGACTGCGAAAGGTGCTACGCGGCTAGAAGAAGTGCAGAAACCCCTCTGGAAAAATGTAGTCGGCCCCACAATGAAACTTCTCGAAGTTTACCCCGAACTTGGGGACTTCCTCGCAGAGGAGAGTGCCGATGGTTTGCTCTACAAACCAGTTGAAGGCCTCATGCTCTCCCTTGCAGGTCAGAATTCTCCAGTTCCAGTGGCATTTGAGGATCAAACCACTCTGGTGGACCTCAAGCAATGCGAAGTTCTGGGTGCAAGAGAATTGCTGGTCTTGATCGTGGAGCTTCTCGACGGCTTGGGATGGTTCACTGAGGACGCCCGGACCATCCTCGACAAGGTTGCCAATTCTCGTCAGCTGGCCTTTTTCGAACGCCTTTCGTCAGCTCGTACCTTGGCAGAGCGACTGCTCCTTCTTGTTCACGGCAAACCAGAATGTCTTGGCATTCTTCTTTCACGAACTCTGCCACCAAATCTCGTTGAACGAGTTTCGACACTGGAACGGGCCCAATTGTTCCTGGCACTCCATGGGCCAAATGCCCTCAGGGAACTGAGCGAGTACATTGAGGTTCCCGGAGTCGACGTTCCCACGAGGTGGGCTGGCGCAAGAGCGCGAAGTTTTGTTTCGACTCTTGGATTCCCTGAAGTCTTCGGCGCAGCCCGGGCCGGAAGGCGTGAACCCGAAATCCTCGTAGAAGGTCCTTACGACCTGCCTCCGTTGCACGACTATCAGAACGAAATTCTGGATACGCTCACTTCAGAAGAGTTCATGGGCAAGAGAAACGCTCGCGCAATAGTGTCGCTTCCCACAGGCGGTGGCAAGACGAGAGTTGTGGTCCAGCTTGCCGTACAGTCGTATCTCCACCAAAAGAGACCGGACCGCACAGTACTGTGGATTGCTCAGAGCGACGAGCTGTGCGAGCAGGCAACTGAGTCCTTTGCCCAAATCTGGTCAAAGAATGGCAGTCCCGAGTCCCTCCGAGTGTGTCGACTTTGGGGCTCCCAGGATTCCCCGCGCCGTTCGGATTCGAGTCGCCCAACAGTTGTTGTCGCGTCCATTCAGACTTTGAATGTCCGCCTGGATGACGAAGAACTTGGCTGGCTTAAGTCACCAGGCCTAGTGGTCGTCGACGAGTGCCATAGGGCAGTTTCAAGCTCGTACACGAGGCTCTTGAGGTGGCTTGACGGCTCTAAAGGTCCAACGATTCTCGGCCTAAGCGCTACTCCCTTTCGAAGTGACCCCGAAGAGTCAAAATGGCTAGCAAATCGCTTTGGCAAGAGGATAATCCCCGGGGACCAGGAGGGACTACACCAGCGGCTACTTAGGATGGGCGCGCTGGCCTCGACGGAGTACCTCGAGTTGCAGACTGAGAGTCAGCTCACTGAAGAAGAAGCTCGTTCACTCGGCACAGTTGACTGGAATAACCGGGGTATCGAACTGGAACGGATTTCTGACCAGATCAACACGAGGCTGGCGGTTGACCCTGACAGGAATGAGCTGATCGTCGCGTCGATAGAGCGCGCTCAGGGGAAGTCGACGCTTGTGTTCGCCAACTCCGTTCCGCATGCCATGGAACTCGCGGCTCTGCTCACGCTGAGGGGCGTCAATGCCGCCTCCATTTCTGCCGATACCCCCAGTCAGGCAAGAAGGTACTTCCTCGACGAGTTTCGCTCGGGCAGAATCCAGGTGCTCTGCAACTATGACGTGCTGTCAACTGGCTTTGACGCGCCCAAGACCGACCTCGTAGTGATCTCCCGCCAGGTATTCAGTCCCGTGCGCTACCAGCAGATGGTTGGGCGAGGCCTTCGGGGACCGAAGAATGGTGGCAAGGAGGTCTGCCGTGTCGTCACCCTCGTTGACAACCTTGGAAGGTTCTCTGAGAAGTTGGCCTACCACTACTGGAGACGATTTTACGTGTAGTGTGAAAAGCTTTGGTGTGTACCAAGTGGTTCACAGTGGAAAACTGGAGTGCACTCTTTCGCTGTACTCAAGGTACGATTTCTCGAACCTGAATATTCACTTGAAGAGGTCCTCCTGCGGTGACTCCTGAACCTAACCTAGACATTGATACCTACAACGTGAAGTTCGCGCAATTGCGTACAAGATCCCTGGAGCTGGCCAGATGTGTTGTTCCAATCTTTGTGCAGACCGGGCTCACGTTCAGCTACATTGGGAGCTCAATATACGTGAGAGTTGGCGATACTGAGTGGCTAGTCTCCGCTGGTCACGTATTTTCGGAATTGGGAGGGAAGGCGGTCGCCTGCCCCCAAAGCTATGAACTCATGATGCAGATATCAACTGACAAGTTCATGATATCTAGGATCGCGATTGCGGACGTCGGAGTTTGTAGACTCTTGAGCGAATTGCCATTCTATCGTCCTGTCGACCTCTTTTCGATTCGAGGCTTCGAGCCAAGTTCGAAGTTGTTGTACTTGTTCGCGGGATTTCCTGGAAGTCGAACAAAGACCCGTGTCGCGAATATTCGGTCGGAGCTCATGGTCTACATCTCTGAAGAGAGCAACCTTGACTATTACGACTTCCTTTCAGTTGAGCGGAAGTCATCTTTGCTCTTTGACTTTGGGAAGGACGTTGCCTATGGAATGGATATCAAGAAGATTACCTTTCCCGACCTATTCGGGATGTCTGGCGGTGCAGTCTTCTATTTCGTTCCGGAGTTTGCTCGTAATTTCACCTTGGGCGGAATCATTACGCATTGGCACCAAGGGAAGAACGAGTGTGTTCAAGCGCTCAACATTGAATACGCAATGTCGATGATCCTAGAACAAGAGATTACTGGATTTCCGGAACTTCGGTTGAACTACCTGAAGATGATCCGAAGCTCACCCCCCCAACCGAGCACGCTGAGTACCATTGAACCAAGCAAAGGGTAAGGAAGTTGGACAGCGTTAGGCCATGGCGGGCGTTTTGGCCTCAACCCGTAGAGTCAGCCCCATGGCGTCCAGTGCCTGGAACACCGTAGCAAACCCCGGATTCCCGACTTCCGAGAGTGCCTTGTAGAGGCTCTCGCGGCCGATACCTGACTTGCGGGCGAGCTCGGTCATGCCCTTCGATCGGGCAACCGTACCAAGGGCCTTGATGAAGAACTGTGGGTCATCCTCCTCAAGTGCGGCTTCGAGATAGGCGACCACGTCGGCCTGGTCTTCCAGGTATTCGGCTGCGTCAAACTTAGCTGCTTTCATGCCAGTCTCCTTCCTCGTCCTGCTCAATCTCCAACCGCGCTGCGAGAGCCTTGGCTCGTTCAATGTCTGCTGACTGCGTGCTCTTGTCGCCGCCACCCAGCAGGACGTAGACCTTTCCGAACTTCTCGACGAAGTAGACTCTGAATCCTGGGCCGAAACTGATTCTCAGTTCTAGAACTCCGGCTCCGACGGCCTTGCAGTCCCCTGGGTTTCCTTCTTCCAACCGTTGAATCCGGACAACGATCTTCTGCTTGGAGACCTTGTCCTTGATGGAACGCAGCCAGTCATCGAACTCGCCCAGTCGCAGAATGTACATGATCAAATGTATGCCATAGGCTACAGATCGTCAAGGTGTCCGGGTTGGCAGGACTTTGGTACCTGGATGATGAACGGTCAGTAGTGTCGCACTAAATGTCGCACTTTTTCGGCGAACTTGCCCCAATTTCCGCTTCCCACACCTGATAGTTCCTGATAGTGTTTGAGGATCGACGTGACAGTAAGGTCTTTCTTAGAAAGAAGATATTGTCTGGTTGTGATGCTTGTTTGAGTCCTGTTGATAGCCCTTGATTTCGATAGTCCCAGGCTTGAGGTGCTGGTGAGCGTAAGCTCGTGAAGGTTCAAGTCCTTTTCGCCGCAGTAAGTTAAGCACACAAAAAGCTCCCGTCCGGGAGCTTTTTGCATTTCAAGACGCCTGCGGCGAAAAGGACTTGAATGGGAGCGCCGCCGAGCCTTGAGCGACCCGCAGGGGAGCGGTGCGAGGAAGAGCCCGCATGGATGCGGGCGGCAGGCGCGAACCCTGGGCGGCTGGTTTGGCAGGATGCCAAACCACGAAGCCCAAGTCCTTTTCGCCGCAAACATTAAAGTCTTTTAGACTAAGAAATTAGCCTACCGAACAACGGGGGCATATCAACAACGATTCTGCTAGTGTCGCACTTTTGTCGCACTCTGCAGGGAGGAATGATATGTACCCCGGGAAAGTTCGCACCCCGTTTTCCCTTTACGAAAGAAAGTTTCCTGGCAGGCCCTCGGTCTGGTACGTCAAGTTTTGGGACGAAAGCTCCCGGAAGTACCGCAAGGCCCGGTCCACTGGTGTCGAGGCTGTTGGTAAACGCCGACGACGCGCCGATGCCGAGGCCTTCCTCGGGCAGTTCTTTGGGAATTGCCAAACCTGCCTCCTCATCTCAGGCTCGGACGTTTACACGGAGTTTGTTAGGGGCCTACTCGAACCAACAACACGGCAACCAGTACCCCCCAATTGTGACTCCGGTCTTGACAATCCATTTTGCTTGAAGTATATGAATATCATATTGTCAGACAATACGGTTAAATGACCGAGGAGAGAGTTGTGAAGGTTTGGAAGAGTGCGTTGCACCAGATGGCTGAGACGACAAAAACCCAGCTCTGGAATGATTCATGTGCGGTTTCCGAGTTGACGGAGTCGATGAAACATGGCGCCGTGGGCGCTACCACGAACCCAGTGATTGTCGGCAACGTCCTCAAGAAGGAACTTCCGGAATGGAGTCCTCGGATTCTCGAGTTTGTTCACGCCCACCCCTTGGATAGCGAAGACGATATCGCTTGGCGCATCATCGAAGAGATGGGCACCACAGCCGCCAAGCTCCTACTTCCGGTGTTTCGAGCTTCGGGCGGCCTGAAAGGCCGCCTTTCCATGCAAACAAACCCGAAGTACTGGCGAGACAGCCAAAAAATGGTAGAGCACGCTCTGCACTTGGCCTCTTTGGCCCCGAACATCCAGGTCAAGATTCCCACCACCTTCGCCAGCCTGTCCGCGTTCGAAGAGGTCACCTACCGTGGGGTGAGTATCAACGCAACGGTAAGTTTCACTGTTGCCCAGGCCGTCGCAGTTGCCGAAGCCGTCGAACGCGGGTTGGCCCGCCGCCGGCGGGAAAG
Organism: Spirochaetales bacterium; assembly: GCA_037142615.1. Lineage (GTDB taxonomy): Bacteria > Spirochaetota > Spirochaetia > JABEVK01 > JABEVK01 > JAIFLN01. Next base: position 28,242 of record JBAXAI010000002.1, read on the forward strand.
TCTGGACTGCTCAGCCATGAGCCCGGTCGTCACCATCATGGTAGGTCGGGTGGACGACTGGCTCAAGAAAGTTGCCGAAAAGCAAGGGATCATCACCGACCCGGGCTACTTGGAGTGGGCGGGAGTTGCGGTTTTCAAGCACGCCTACGAGATCTACCAGCAGAGGGGCTACAGGTCAAAACTGCTCTCCGCGGCCTATCGCAACCACATGCATTGGTCTGAGTTCATTGGAGGAGACGTGGTCGTAAGCATCCCGTTTGACTGGCAACAGAGGTTCGTCGCAAGCGATGTGACTTGCGAATCCAGGATGGCCAACCCAGTCAACCCAGTCGCCGTTGGCGAGCTCCTCCGCAAGTTCCCGGATTTCGTCAAGGCGTATGAGGAGGGAGCGTTGATACCTGCGGAGTTTGACAGCTACGCCCCGACCCGCCGCACGCTGCGGCAGTTCATCGCCGCGTATGATGAAGTCGTCAGCATTGTCCGAAACCTAATGATCCCTGACCCCGACCTGAAGGGTCAATAAGAGGAGTTCCTATGTCGTCCCCCCAACGGCTGAAGTTCTGTGTCGATGGAGTCTGGAAGGACTCGAAGACTGACCGGTTTATCGACATGTTCAACCCCAGCACCGGCGAAGTGATGGCCAAGGTGCCGTGTTGCACAGAAGAGGAGATCAGCGCTGCCATCGCTTCGGCACACGCTGCCTATCCACGCTGGAGCGCCACCCCTGCGACCAAGCGTGTCCAAGTCCTGTTCCGATTTAGAGAACTGCTGGACAAGCACATGGAAGAACTCGTCGTTCTCTGCTCAACCGAGCATGGCAAGACCCTCGAAGAGTCCCGCGGTGACCTTCTCAAGGTAAGAGAACCCGTCGAGATGGCTTGCGGCACGCCGTCGCTGATGATGGGCGAATCCCTCATGAACGCCTCAACCGGGTTTGACACCGTGCTTTACCGCGAGCCTCTTGGAGTCTTCGTCGGGCTGGTGCCTTTCAATTTCCCGGGGATGATCCCTATGGGGTGGATGATGCCCTTGTGTATAGCAACAGGCAATACCCTGGTCCTCAAGGCTTCCAACGCCACTCCCATGACTGCGATGCGACTCCTGGAGTTGCTTTATGAGGCGGGACTGCCCAAAGGCGTCGTCAATCTACTGACAACGCATAATGACGATGCCCACGCGTTCCTGATCCACCCCGATGTCCGGGGAGTCTCGTTCGTCGGTTCGACCGCAATAGGACTTCAGGTTTACGCCACGGCGGCGGCCCATGGAAAGCGGGTCCAGGCACAGTGCGAGGCGAAGAACCACGCGCTTGTCCTCGAGGATGCCAATCTCGAGGGCGCTGCGCGGGCCATCATCAACTCCGCCTTCGGTTGCGCCGGGGAACGGTGCATGGCCCTGCCTGTTGTAGTCGCTCAGGAAAGTATCGCCGACCGATTGGTCGCCTTACTTGTAAGTTACGCCTCAGACCTCAGGATGGGCCCCGGTTACGAGTCCCATTCTGAACTCGGACCGGTTGTCTCAGAAAATCGTCGGCAATCTATTTTGGGCTGGATCGAAACCGGTGTGAAAGAAGGCGCCAGCCTTGTCCTCGACGGTCGGGACTGGGTGGCGAAGGGGTTCGAAAAGGGCTTCTTCTTGGGACCCACCATCCTCGACCATGTGAAGCCGGGGATGACCGTCGGGGATACAGAGATCTTCGGCCCGGTGGTCTGTATCAAACGGGTGTCAAGTTTTGAGGAAGGCCTGAGACTGATGAATGCCAATGCGTTCGCCAACGGGTCCATCATCTTCACCCAAAGCGGCTACTACAGCCGTGAGTTCAGCATGCGCTCCGACGCCGGCATGGTCGGAGTAAACGTCGGCATCCCTGTCCCCGTCGGCATGTTCCCTTTTGCCGGGCACAAGAAATCGTTCTTCGGGGACCTCCACGTTTTGGGCAAAGACGGCATCCGGTTCTATACTGAGTCGAAAGTTGTGACCAGCAAGTGGTTCCACCCGGAGACCGTCGCGACAGCAGGCAAAGTCGACACTTGGGAAGGCTCAATTGCCCGATAGTGATACGATGGCCGGGGAGTCATCATGACTGAAGACTTGAGCGAGAAACTGCGTCAGAAGACCGTCGTTACGCAGGTCATGGAACGGATCAAGGATCTGATCGCCTCCGGCCAGTATGGCCCGGGGGATCGGTTTCCCACTGAGCAGGAACTGGCCGAGAGGTTCGGTACAGGTCGGTCGAGCATCCGTGAGGCGATTCGAATCTTCCACCACCTTGGGGTCGTCGAAACAAGGGTTCCCAAGGGGACTTTTGTGGGAGACAGGTCCACAATTGCCACCGAAGCCATCACCTGGGCCCTTCTGTTGGGGCCCAACGACAAGCTGGAGGTCATTGAGCTACGACAGGTTTTGGAGGAGCGGGGCTTTCGCAAGGTCGCCGAAGGGTGGGCGGACGGTACTTCGATGGCTACCCGCGCCCTGGAGGCACTCGGAGCAGCAGTAGAAGTGATGGAGGCTTGTGCCAAACGAGGTGATTACGATGGTTTGGTCCTCGCAGACTACCAGTTCCACGAAACCATCGTGGTCGAGAGCGGAAACTCGCTGTTCGCTGCTTTGTTTCATACTCTGCACCACTTTACTGAAGAAGAGATCCGCGCCACCCACTACTCACTGTCGGATCTCCTGGAAATAGCCCGAGATCACCGGGACATCGTCCAGTCGCTGAGGGTAGGGACGGTAGAGAGTGCCGTGTCACGACACCGCGCCCACTTCGATCGGATTCGCAGTCTCCTTGAGTCTCGCAACCCTACCTGAAGAGACTCGCCTCCGACTTGATCCATACATGGTCCGGGTCGTCATGAAACTTCCAAGTGCGGCGAGGTCCCGCCATGACATTCAAGTAGTACAATTCGTACCCAGGCGCGGCAGCCACGGGGTGGTAGCCCCGCGGTACCATTACGGTGTCACCATCCTTGACGGTGAGAGTTACTCCTCGGTCCCCGTCTTCGTAAAGCCTCTGGATAGCGAAGCCGTTCCGGGGTGGATCGATGCGGAAGTAGTAGGTCTCCTCAAGGTAGGACTGGCTCGGAAGGTCGTCCACATCGTGTCGGTGCGGGGGGTAACTGGACCAGTGACCGTTGGGCGTGTAGACCTCTGTGATAAGCAGACTGTCGGCGGGTTGTGTTTCGGGCAAGACGTTGAAAATAGTACGGCTGGTGGACGCGTAGCCCCGCGCCTCAATGCTGACGTCTTCGCTTCGGATGAGGCGGGCTGGGAACTTGCCCCGACCGGGAGCACTGCAAACGGCAAACTCCAGACGGGTCAGTGCACTGACGCGGAACCAGTCATTGTGTGGAACGTAAACGGAGACTGGCGGGATTCGCTCGAAGACTGACTCGCGCTTCCCTATTTCCATCCAGGCTGATTGTGAGGTCACGATGTCGGCTTTTCCGCTGAGCAAGACGATGCAGAACTCTCGGTCGTCTGTCTTTTTGGCAAACGTCTCCGATGGCCCTAGGGAGTAGACAGCGAACCCGACGTACTTCCAATTCGCCGATTCCGGCGTAATCTCCAAGACGCGACCATCAGGTTCCGGAAGGGTAGCGTGAATGAGGTACTGATCCATCGCGCTATCCAATGATCTCAGAAACTCTGACAGGACGCTGCTCTATCAGGGATCGTTTGGCCGCAAGGGCGACCAGCAAGTCCTGCAGGCCATCTTCACCTGAGACCAGGACCGGAGACTCGTTGCGCACTGCTTCGAGGAAGGCCATCACCTCGGCGACGAACGCCTCTCGGTAGCGCTCCAAGAAGAAGAAGAGCGGCTTCTCCGTCATGACGCCTTCTTCGGTGGAGACTCGGACCGTGGAAGGAAGGTCGTTCTCGGCACTCGCGGACCCCTTAGATCCGAACACCTCGACACGTTGGTCGTAGCCGTAGACAGCCTTGCGGGAGTTGTCGATGACCGCAAGAGCTCCATTGGCAAACCGAAGAGTGACAACGGCCGTATCGATGTCGCCCGCCTTTCCAATCAGTGGATCAACCAGTACCGCACCCGCAGCATAGACTTCGGTTACCTCGCTACCAGCTTGAAAACGGGCCATGTCAAAGTCATGGATCGTCATGTCAAGAAACATCCCGCCGGAAACCGCAGCATACTCCGGCGACGGAGGTGATGGGTCCCGACTGGTGATCTTGATCAGGTGAGGTTGGCCGATCGTTCCCGCCAGTGTCGTCTCGCGGATCTTGCGGAAGTTGTGGTCGAACCGCCGGTTGAACCCAACCTGAAGCCTGACACCCGCAGTTTGGACGGCCTTGAGGGCCGCACGGACCTTTTCGACGGTGAGGTCAACCGGCTTCTCGCAGAAGATGTGTTTGCCTGCTCGGGCCGCGCGGATGACCAGATCGGCATGGGTATCCGTAGAAGTACAGATGAAGACGGCCGAAATGGTGTTGTCTGACAAGATAACCTCAGGGTCTGTCGTGACGACCGGTACTCCGAGGTTATCCAGCCATGCCCTCGTCTCGTCGGGCATGACCACGTCTGCTACCGCGATGAGCTCGGCGTCTGGAAGGAAGTTGACAATGTTTGACGCGTGGATCTTGCCGATTCGACCGCATCCAAGTATTCCTACCCTTATTCGCTTCGACACCTTTTGTCTCCTTTGAAACCGTTCCCACAAGACACTACCAGACCAATTTCGTTTTGTCAAACACCTTGAAACCGTTCCCATGATCCAGTACAGTGACATGAAGGCATTCCAAGGAGGCAGAATTGGCACGTATAAGGATGACAACCGCCCAAGCACTGGTGAGGTTCCTGAACCAACAGTATCTCGAAGTGGATGGAGTGCAGCACCCTTACGTTCGAGGAGTCATGGCCATCTTTGGCCACGGGAATGTCCTCGGTCTGGGGCAGGCGCTTCTTGAGCAACCCGGCCACCTGGTGGTCCACCAAGCCCGTAATGAGCAAGGAATGGGCCATGCAGCCATAGGCTTCGCCAAGCAGAAGCGGCGCCGTCAGATCTACGCCTGCACTTCCTCGGTTGGACCCGGTGCGGCGAACATGGTAACGGCTGCCGCCACTGCCACGGCAAACCGTATTCCTGTCCTCTTTCTGCCCGGTGACGTCTACGCGACCCGGCAGCCGGACCCAGTTCTTCAACAACTTGAGCACTTCCATGACCTCGGAATCTCGACGAACGATGCCTTTCGGTCGGTGAGCAAGTATTGGGACCGGATCAATCGTCCTGAGCAACTGATGACGGCCCTCATCCACGGTTTCCGTGTCCTCACAAGCCCGTCAGACACCGGCGCCGTCACCATCGCGCTTCCCCAGGACGTCCAGGGAGAAGCCTGGGACTTCCCCGAAGAGTTCTTCGCGAAACGGGTCCACTACTTCGATCGGCGCCGCCCGAGTTCTGTCACTCTGCAGCAGGGTGTCGACCTCATCTCCCGCAAATCCCGACCACTCCTGATTTGCGGTGGCGGAGTGCCCTACTCTGACGCGGCGGCGGCTTTCCTTCGTCTTGCCGAGGAGTTTCAGATTCCCTTTGGCGAGACCCAGGCTGGTAAGGGGGTGATTGCCTGGGACCATCCCCTCAATCTCGGTGGTATCGGCACGACGGGTACTCTGGCCGCCAATACTCTGGCCCGAACCGCCGATGTCGTGATCGGGGTCGGCACCCGATATACCGACTTTACCACGGCTTCCAAATCGCTCTTCCAGGATCCGAACGTCGAGTTCGTCAACATCAACATCGCTGAGTTCGACGCCGTCAAGCTTGATGGGGTCTCCTTGGTTGCCGACGCTCGGGCGGGGGTCGAAGCACTGGCCGAAGGTTTGCGAGGCCGTCAGTGGTCTGGCCTTCGATCGGAATCAGCGACACTGGCGAAACAGGGCTGGGTCAGAGAACTGGCCAGGCTCGACGAGGTGCGGTACTTCGGAAAAAGGTTCCGTCCGGAAGTCAAGTGTCCTTCAAACCAGTTGTTGCCCGAATACGGGACCCTCCACGGTTCTTGGCTCACCCAAACGAGGGTTCTGGGTCTTCTGAACCAGTTGCTCGCCGGTGACGCAATTGTCGTGGGCTCTTCTGGAAGCTTGCCAGGCGATCTTCAGAGGATGTGGCGACCCTCGGCTCCGGGTTCCTACCATGTGGAGTACGGTTTCTCGACCATGGGCTATGAGGTCAATGCTGCCTTGGGAGTCAAGCTTGCGTGCCCAGATCGGGAGGTCTACGCGATGGTCGGCGACGGGTCCTACCTGATGTCTCATAGCGAGCTGCCGACCTCATTGCAGGAAGGTGCCAAGATCAATGTCCTTCTGTTCGACAACATGAGTTTCGGGTGCATCAACAACCTGCAGATGAGCCATGGGATGGCCAGTTTCGGCACGGAGTTCCGATCTCGGAACGCGGCTACCGGGAGGCTCGACGGACGACTGATCCCTACCGATTTTGCTAAGTCTGCCGAGGCATACGGCTGCAAAAGCTACCGCGTCACGACTGAGGAAGAGCTGATCTTGGCGGTTAAGGACTCCCAGACGCAGACAAGGTCCACGCTTATCGACATCAAGGTCCTGCCGAAAACCATGACCGACGGCTACCTCGCTTGGTGGAGAACGGGAGACGCCCAGATCGCAAAGGATCCCAAGCTCGTGCGTTTGGCCAAGCAGAACGCAAAGGTGCTCAAACGTGCCCGCCAGTACTAGGGTCATTGGGACGGCGGCCGACGGGCCCCGTGGATTCACGGACGACCAGCTCTGGTGCGATGGTCACTTCACGTTCCTGGGGTTCCTTCGACTCGAGCAGGTCCTGCAGTACCGAAGTGGTTCGCAGGCCCAATTCCCCGATCGACTGGCTTACCGTGGACAGCGCGGGCCCCAAGAACGTCACAACGTCGATGTCGTCAAACCCGATGATCGAGACATCGGCAGGAACTCGAAGTCCATGTTCGAATGCGCAGCGCACGGCACCGATTGCCAGCTCGTCCGTGACTGCGAACACGGCGCTGTGGTCTCGACCACTATTGAGCAGGGCCTCCATACCCAGACGTCCAGCCTCCATAGAGTAGGACTTCATTCGCACCACATCGGCCGCGTCCAGGGTCACGCCCTGAGAGGCCAGTGCTTCCTCAAATCCTTGATGTCGAAGCCTGTCAAAACCGAAACCTGGGCCTCCGAGCAAAGCTGCACGCTGGTGCCCGAGTGCTACCAGGTGCCTCGCCGCCAGCGCAGCGCCCCGAACGTCATCGACGCTCACCGAGGCCAGGCCCACGTCGGGGAGCCGGAACGTGCACAGCACTGTGGGAAGTCGACGGCCCTGCAGGTACCTGTAGAAGGCGGGATGTGTCACCTCGTGGATGCAGATCACACCGTCCAGTCTCTCAGCCTTCAAGCGCGGCAAGAAACTTGGTTCCCCTGTCGCCCCCCAAGCCTCAAAGAAGAAGTCCGTGCGGTACCCCAGGTGTTCCAGGTGGTGTTCGATGTGTGCGAACAGTTGCCGCTGGAACATGTTGAAGGCTTCTGGGATGACAATCCCGATGGTGAACGTCCGTTGTTGGGCCATGCTTCGGGCCGCCCGGTTGGGCACGAAGCCAAGCGAATCGATAATGGTCAAAATGCGATCGCGCAGTTCAGGCGCGACCCGGGCGCTACCCGTCAGGACCCGAGAAACTGTCGATTTCGAGGTACCAGCAAGTCTGGCAATGTCGATGATGCTCACCATAGCTCGTTCTAGCATAGAGACGATACAAGGAGGAATCAATGTTGAACAAGAATAGAGTCAGGCTCGGAATCGCTCCCATCGGCTGGACCAACGATGACCTGCCCGAACTCGGAGGCGCCAACACTTTTGAGCAATGCGTCAGCGAGATGGCGCTAGCGGGATTTTCCGGCAGCGAGGTCGGAAACAAGTACCCGCGAGATCCAGCTGTACTGAACAAGGCATTGGGTCTCAGAGGACTGACGATTTGCAACGCCTGGTTCAGCAGTTACCTGACCACAAAGACACTCAAGGAGAACATCGGGGCGTTTCTCGAGCATCGAGACTTTCTGCACGCCGTAGGTGCCAGGGTCATCGGTGCCTCGGAGCAGGGACACAGCATTCAGGGGCAAATTGAGACTCCGATTCTCGGCCGCAAGCCGGTCTTCACAGACGACGAGTGGAAAAGGTTGGCCGACGGACTTGACGAACTGGGGAGTCTGGCTGCCGACAAGGGTATGATCCTGACCTACCATCACCATATGGGTACAGGGGTGCAGACTGTCGAGGAAATCGACCGCCTCATGTCTTCAACGGATGCGTCGAAGCTCTCCCTCTTGTTCGATTCAGGACACCTGACTTTTGCCGGAATCGACCCCGCTGAGGTTCTCAGAAAGTACATCCACCGTGTTCGCCACGTTCATCTCAAAGATGTCCGAACCGATGTTCTTAAACGGGTGAAGAAGGAGAACTGGAGCTTCCTGAGGGCCGTCAGGGAAGGGGTCTTCACGGTTCCTGGCGACGGTTCTGTCGACTACTTGCCGATTCTCAAGGTTCTGGAGACCACAGAGTACAACGGGTGGATTGTCGTCGAGGCAGAGCAAGACCCAGCGATCGCTAACCCGCTGGAATACGCAATCAAGGCCAGGAAGTTCCTAAGGGAAACTACGGGCCTCTAGTGGTCTGCCGGTGAGGAGAGGAGGAAGACCCTCGGCCACCAGCCCACAACGATCGAATGGGAAAAGAGGAACCAACCATGAACTATCTTGACATCCGAGACTTCGGAGCCGTTGGCGACGGCAAAACGATGAACACCCAGGCTATCCAGAAGGCCCTCGACGCGGCCAACCAAAGCGGCGAAACCGTCCTCATCCCCGCCGGGGTGTTCGTCAGCGGTACCCTGAACCTGCACAGCGCCTCGCTCCACCTCGACGCGAACAGTATCCTCAGGGGCTCGGGCGACTTGAAGGACTACCCGGCGACAGGGTACCAACACAACGAGATGGGCCCGGTCACCAGCCTGCTTTACAGCCTCGGAGGGAAGAACATCCGGATCACGGGGTACGGAACCATCGACTTTAACGGCACGGTGTTCTTCGACCTCGGCAAGCCCAACGTCCCGGAGTGGTACAAGACTCCCCTGAACAACCTCCAACTCAGCGAGTGCAACACCGTCTTTGGTGATCGGGTTAACCAACCAGCCTTCTTCGACAGCGTTGTCGGCTTGGTCATCGAAGGGGTCACATTTCGGGATTCTTCCTGTTGGACTCTGAGCTTCAATCACTGCCAGAACGTCTTGCTGAAGAATCTGATCGTCGATTCAGACAAGCGTCTCACCAACAACGACGGCATGCACTTCTGCGCCTGCAACGGCGTCGTGGTTCAGGGCTGCACGATTTCCACTGGCGACGACTGCATCGCCCTCACCTCGATCACGGACTGGGATACGCCCTGCGAGAACTTCGTCATCAGTGACTGCCTCTTGAGCTCGTGCTCCAAGGCTCTGGTCCTCGGTTACCAGTATAGCCATGTCCGCAACGTCACCATCAGCAACTGCGTGATTAGGGAGAGCAACCGCGGCTTTTGCATCATGTCGGGGGCAGGCGTCGGGCTCGTCGAGAACGTCACCGTGAACAACTTGGTTATCGATACCAAGATCCGGGCAGGCAACTGGTGGGGCAACGGCGAGCCCATCTTCCTGATGGGCATCGAGCACGACAATGGCATCGTAGTCCAGTTCAACGTTCAGAAGCCCAACCGAAAGGTGGAGTTCACCATCGACAACGTGATCATCAACAACGTGGTGTGCCATGCAGAAAACGCCATCGGTATCGTCGGCAACGGCCACAGCATCCGCAACCTGTCTCTCTCGAACATCTTCTACACCGCGAAGCCGACCAGTCTCAACATCGCACTGAAGGGAAGAACCCTCGACACCCTTCCGGCCCTCGACTTTGTCCCGGTACCTGAGGACTGCTTCCTGAGGATCTCCGGTGCTTCGGATGTTATCCTCAACAATGTTCACGGAGACAAGAGCAACGGGGTGAACCGCATAGTATCGACGGACTAGAGGAGTGGCCCGCCTCTGAAAGACATCGGTCGAACCTGTGCGTTCCCCAGGGAGGGCCCGGTGACCTAGCTCCATGGGCTGAACTTCTGCATAGACTCGCGATTCTACCGGGCATCTGTGGACTTGGGCGACGATCAAGTCGCCCGGGGTCGTCCTGCCGATTTGCAGGGGCAGCTATTTTCGCCTGCCGAAATAAAAAAAGACGAGTTGTCGGTATTGTCCTTTGGTTCAATAATCGAACTTCCAGCTGGATTCATCCGGCTCTGATTGTAAGAAAGGGGTCTTGTGTCGTGAATCACATTGCGCTGTTAACTGCTTTCCTTGTCCTGTTTCTTCTGGATTCTCCAACGGCCGCCCAAGCCACCAAGGCTCCTGTAACCGTCGAGATCTACTACAGCGACGACTGCAACCACTGTAACGAAGCGCGGCGAGTCCTCGAGCAATTGGCACGCCAGGATTCGACGATCCACGTTCTTGAGTTCGAGGTCTGGAACGACGAAAAGAACCTGGCGCGCCTGGTTGCCAAGGCGGCTGTTTTCGGCTACACGCCGGACGCACTGCCGAACATTTTTGTGGGAAGCAAGTACTGGGTCGGCTATTCCGCTACCGTTGATAGGGAAGTTCGAGCGGCTCTTGGCGCCGAACCGGTTCGGGACCAAACTCAGCCTCCGCCGGTTTCCGCCCCGGCATCCGGCGGACCAGTCGCGGATCTTGAGTCAAAATCCTCCCCGAGCGACCAAGGCGTGGTACTGAACTTCCCCATAATTGGCGCGATTGACCTACGGGGTCAGTCGCTGCTGATCGCGACGCTGATCATAGGCTTCGTTGACGGTATCAATCCCTGCAGCCTGTGGGTCCTCTCGATGCTGCTGACGCTGACGCTCCATACGGGATCTCGGCTCAGAGTCTTCTTGATCGGCGCGCTTTTTATCCTGGCAACATCAATTGTCTATGCCGCTTTCATCACAGGCATGTTCGCCCTCACGACACTCGTAACTCTCAATGGATGGATGAGCGGCCTGGTCATTGCGACCGCAGGAGTATTTGGGTTAGTCAATATCAAGGATTATTTTTGGTACAAGAAAGGTCCGTCACTTAGTATACCTGACAAGTCCAAGCCGAAGATCTTCGAGCGCATCCGGGGCCTGATGGTACAAGATGTTTCGCTGTGGGCTTTGATCATCGGAACAGTTGTCCTCGCGGTTGGAGTTTCGTTTGTGGAACTGGGTTGCACAGCAGGACTCCCGATGCTCTGGACCCAGTTGCTCACCGAGTCACACGTCGACCCCGCAACGTATGCTTGGTTGCTTTTTGCTTACATGCTTGTCTATCAGGTGATTCCTATGGTGCTGTTTGTCGCAGCAGTCTGGTCGCTCCGCGCCAGCCGTATTGGAGAGCGCCACGGCCGAATGCTGAAGCTCATAACCGGTGTCATGATGCTACTTCTCGCGGCCGGCATCCTCGGCCAGTTGCTGAGCCACGGCGGGGTCTGAAAATGCCCAATCCGACACGATCGAACGAGGACACTTTGTGGTACACGCGCCCCGCTCAATTGTGGACAGAGGCGCTCCCGATCGGAAACGGGCGACTCGGGGGAATGGTATTTGGAGGGGTCGCTGAGGACCTCCTTCAGTTGAACGAAGACACTCTTTGGTCAGGCTATCCCGACGGTTGGACTAACGCCGAGGCGTTGGGGGTACTACCTGAGGTGCGGCAGTGCCTTCTGGATGGAAGAATCGGGCGGGCGCAAGAACTCGTCGAACGCCACATGGCGGGCAAATGGTCACAATCCTATCTGCCGCTAGGTGACCTCCGTGTCCGGCTACACGGGGTGGAGTCCTTCTCGGCCTATCGAAGGGAACTTCGATTGGATGAAGCTGCAGTGCTCAGTGAGTTTAGGACAAGCCAAGGCACCGTCAGCAGAAAGACCTTCGCTTCCTTTGCCCATGATGTCATTGTCTACGAAGTCGAAAGTGAGTTTCCAATGGATGCCAGCGTCATCCTCGGCAGTCAACTGAGGTCGTCGATTTCCGGCGCCGGGAATGTGATTACGCTCTGGGGAGTGGCACCAGGTTGGGTCGCTCCTCACGACAAGGTGTATGAAAACCCCATCGTCTACGGAGAGGGCCCCGAGACCTCGGGAATGCGATTCTGTGCGATGGTGGCTGGCACGGCCGACTCGGAGCGGATGGATACCGACCAACTGGCACTCTGGTTTCGCGGTTTCACAAGACTTAGGCTTGTCTTGTCCGCAGCGACAAGTTTCCGAGATCGCGACAGCCATCCTTTTGTCAATGGACTCGATGAGCTGGCCCTGGCAAGGAGTAAACTTGACCGTGCGATGGGCGTGCCGGGAAACGAGCACCGAGAGAGCCACAGGCAACGCTACCAACTCCAGTACCAGAGGGTAGAGCTCGAAGTCGACTCGCCTACCGAAAAGCGGTTGCTGCCGACGGATCAACGGCTTCTGGAATCCAACCCAACCGCTGATCCGGCGCTGGCCGTCCTCGCGTTCAACTTCGGTCGCTACTTGATGATCTCTTGTTCTCAGCCGGGCTCCCAAGCGGCAAACCTGCAAGGCATTTGGAACAAGGACCTCCGGCCTTACTGGTGCTGCAACTACACGACCAACATCAACACCGAGATGAATTATTGGGGTGTTGAGATCGGCAACCTATCAGAGTGTCACGAGCCTCTGTTTGATCTGGTGAAGTCTGCGTCCCAGCACGGCGTACGAGTCGCGCGGGACCACTATGGAGCTCGCGGCTGGGTGGCCCACCACAATCTGGACATCTGGGCGAGTTGCGTTCCGGCCGGCTACGAGGGCCACGTGGACAAGGGCGCCGCTTGCTACGCGTTCTGGCCCATGGGAGGAGTGTGGCTGACGCGTCATCTTTGGGAGCACTTTCTTTTCACAAGGGACAAAGCCTTCTTGGCCCTGGATGCCTGGCCCGTCATGAAGGAGTGCGCGAAGTTCTGCTTGGATTGGTTGATTTCCGACAAGGACGGATACCTCGTTACGGTGCCGGCGACTTCACCGGAGAACGGCTACTATTTGGAGACCGGTGCCCACTTCGCAATCGATGCTGGCACGACCTCAGACACCGAGAGCATTCGGGATCTGTTTCAGAATTGTCTGAGCGCTATTCTGGTGCTCGGTAACGATGAGGTCATTGCCGATGACCTTCGGAGGGCTTTAGGCCGCCTTCGCCCGCTGCGAATTGATGCCAAGGGCACGCTGGCCGAGTGGTCCCAGGACTTCCAACCTGCCGATCCCGGACATCGTCACCTTTCGCATCTTTACCCCTTGTTTCCGGCGACTTATGCCCAAGGATCAGGTGACAAGGAAGTGCTTGATGCCTGCAGAGCAACTCTCGCTTCCCGGTTGCAGCACGGAGGTGGGGGGACGGGGTGGTCACTCATTTGGCTTGTCTGCTGCTTCGCACGGCTTGGTGATCAACGTGCTGCGGAAACGGAACTGTACCGATGGGTGAGACACTCTACTTACCCCAACCTTCTTGATCTTCATCCCCCTCTTTCCGAGCGTGAGACCGACGCCTTCCAGATAGACGGAAACCTTGGGGTCGTCGCAGCAATTGGTGAGATGTTGCTCCAGAGTCACCTTGGGGTGATTCACCTTCTCCCTTGTCTGCCGACCGTTTGGAAAAATGGCTCATTTCATGGACTTCGTGCCCGAGGCGGTTTTGAGATCTCAGTCTCCTGGCACGATGGAGAGCTGGAAACAGCCACCATTTCAAGTTCTTTCGCGACGAGCATTGAGGTCCGTTATCGGTCAACGACTGTCAATCTGACTTTTGAGCGCCCGGGAGTACACCGGCTCGGAAGTGGGTTCTGGAGCCGACCCTAATGAATGTTGAGACGGAACACTTTTGTGGAGCGGAGTTCTAGCCGGATGGGATCTCGGTGTTTCTTGACGTGTGAAACGAGATTATTCGCGACGCCCAGCAGTAGGCGGAGGAGGAGTAGACTATGAACCAAGAATACGAGCCCGGCGAATTCGTCGATGTTTCTATTGTCACCGGCCGGCCGGGAAGAACCGATGGGAAGAATACCGATCGGTCGGCCAACCTGGTTTTGCCGGACGTCCTGAGCAAACTGCCGGTGGGACAGGTCCTCCCTCTTGGATGGCTGAAGGAGTGTGTGGAGAGGCTCCGCACTGGGCTTGCCGGGCATCTGGGGCAGATTAGCGCCTGGCTGCAAAAGTCGAACAACGCGTGGCTTGACCCTTTGGGAACCGGTGAGTTCGGCTGGGAAGAAGTGCCCTACTGGTTGAAAGGTTACGCCCACATCGGGTACCTCACCGGCGATCCAAAAATACTCCAGGAGGTCGGGGTTTGGTTCGACAGAGTCCTGGAGTATCAACGTGATGACGGGGACTTCGGACCAATTCACTACGAAGAGGGTGGCGAAAAAAGAGACTATTGGGGCAACATGATCATGTTGACTTGCTTGAGTTCCTGGTACGAGTACACCGGCGACGCTCGGGTCATCCCTTTCTTTCAGCGCTACTTCAAATATCAGTTGAACTGCTCCGACGGCGAACTCCTGGCAGGATATTGGCAGAGGTTGAGAGGTGGCGACAACCTCAAGAGCGTCATCTGGCTCTATAGGCTGACGGGCGAAAACTGGCTGGTTGATCTCGCCGAGAAGATCCACCGTGTTACCGCCGACTGGACTCGTCGAGACTACGATCTTTCTGAGATTCGGGGGGTGAAAGCGAGTCGGGATGGATCATTTCCTCAGTGGTTCTTTTCGTTGCCCGATTGGCATAATGTCAATATTGCCCAGGGTTTCAGGGAACCGGCACAGTACTATCAGGTCTCTCGGGACAGAAAGCATCTTGCGGCAAGTTACGAAGTCTTTGAAATCGTTCACAGCCATTTTGGGGGCGTCCCGGGAGGGATGTTTGCAGGGGACGAGAACTGTCGGGTTGGCTATTCTGATCCTCGGCAGGCCGTCGAGACGTGCGGGATTGTGGAGCAGATGAACTCCGATCAGCACATGTTCCGGATTACGGGCGATCCCAAGTGGGCCGACCACTGCGAAGAGGTCGCACTCAACAGTCTTCCAGCAACCATGATGCCCGACTTTCGGTCCCTCCGATACCTTACGGCTCCCAATCTCGTCACGGGTGACAGTCGGAATCACCATCCCGGTATCGCCAATGATGGGCCCTTCCTCTTGATGAATCCTTTCAGTTCACGGTGCTGCCAACACAATCACGCTCAAGGTTGGACCTACCTCGCAGAGAACTCGTGGATGAGGACTGACGATGATGGCTATTGCATGGCTTTCCCCTTCCCCTGTGAGGTCAATACGACCGACGGCTCAGGGCATCCTCTGAGAATCGAAGTGGAAACTCGTTACCCCTTTGAAGAGACTGTTCAGATTCGGGTCCATTCGACAGCGAGTTCCTCGATTCCTCTTTACCTGCGAGTTCCCGACTGGTGTAGCGAAGCTAAGGTATCCGTCAACGGTTACCAGGTTAAGGTCAAAGCCCTACCTGGCGCATACCTCCGTCTGGTAAGAACCTGGGTAACAGGCGATCTTGTGACCTTAACTCTTCCGATGTCGCTTCGCTGGGTCCAATTTGAGAGACTTGGACCCGCCGCGAGCCTGTACTATGGGCCCACAGCGTTCTCACTCGGCATCCGGCAAGAGGTGCTTGAACGGAACAGTATCGAAACCGCCATCTTCGACTCGAAATGGCAAGCGTCAGTGGATGGCAGTGCTTGGCCTTCGTACGAACTTCTGCCGGCTTCGGCGTGGAACTTTGGCCTGCCGGTGTCAGCTCAGTCAGAACTGGGCAAGATGGTGCTTCGGCGGCGGCCCTGGCCAAAAGACAACTTCCCGTTCGAGTTCGGGTCTACACCACTGACGCTCCAACTGGAGGGTGTCCGCCTTCCTACCTGGACCCTCGATGAGTACGGACTATGCGGGGAGCTCTCCTCGATCGACCGGGAGCAACTGGGTGTCCTTGAAGAACTGGAACTCATACCTATGGGAGCTGCCAGACTCAGAGTTTCCGTCTTTCCTGTTGTTGGTGGGAGCAACGAGCAAGATTCATTCTAGGTTCACTCGTTCTGAAGTGTCTGTACCAGTTTACAGAGGAAGGAATTGAAATGGAGCCAAAACGTCGAGTCATTTCTCATCGAAGACGCCCCGGTAAGTACGACAGAACTAGTATATCGCGAGCACCGGTCGGAGCCAACCTCGCCGGAGACCGCTTCTACCTCCGCTTCCTTCGGCCTTCACTTGCCCTGCTGATCATCGCGTTCGGAGCGGCGGTCGTTGTGACTCAGATTTCCTTGGGCTTCTTGCAGGAAGAAGTGCGCCAGTCATCGCGGCTCGCTCTTGAGCAGACTCGCGACATGGTCGACTTGCGGATTCGCGAGATCGACTTAATCGCTACGGAACTCTCTCTTGATCCTCAGGTCAACGCCTTCCTTCTTTCTCCAGCAACCCCGAGCAACACCTCCGCCACGTTTGACCTGTGGGCATTCTCGAAAAGCCTGCCCGACCTCAAGCTTTTCAACTCCCTCGTTGATGCTTATTTCGTCTATTCGAGCCGCTCAAACCTGATTGTGACCCCGGGGCAAGTTCTCTTCGATGTAGAACGAGACTTTGAACGAATGTTCAAGTTCGACGAACTGACACTCGACGCTTGGAAGCAGAGCTTTCTTCTGAGTTCACATAGCCACGAGTTCTTTCCCAATGCCCAACTCAGGACGGGGCAGTCTTTCGTCAAGGGGTTCTACTACCTGCAATCTTTGCCGATCGGATCGAAGACGAATCCGCCACTGGGCCAAGTGATGTTCTTCATCAGCGATACGGCGCTCGCGTACTATCTGGCCAAGCTCAACTTCGGCAGTGATGGCGTCGTCATGGTCATGGACTCGAGCGGTGCGATTCTCGCCAGTCAGTCGGCCTCGCCGGACGCCAGCCGCGAGAAGCTGTTGAGCCATCGATTCACCGACCAAAGGGGTGTGGAACAGAACCTTCCGGGCTATTTGGTTTCCCACGCCTCGTCATCGTTCACTGGCTGGACATTTTGGTCAGTACAGAAGGAAGACCTGGTTCAGCAACGAGTCCTCTGGTTGAGGAACCTCGTACTCGTCCTGTTGCTCGCCTCCATTGGTTTGGCCCTTGCCGTTGCCTTTTTCCTCGCCCGGAGATCGGCGCTCCCTATCGAAGCCGCGTTCCTGCAGCTTGAAGTACAACAAAGTGCTCTTCATGCCATTGTGGAGGCCCAACGTTCGGCGGTGCGTTCTGAGTTAGTCCGGCGCCTGCTTCTGGGGTCGGTCAGCGACCCGGAGGAAGTCGCCGTTCTTGCCAAGGGTGCGGAAATGGACTTTCACGGTGGCCCATTCGGTTCTGTCACAATCAGGATTGAAGGGTACGCAGAACGCCTTGACCTCGATGTCGTCAGGGAGACGAACCTTGTGAAGGCCTACATTCGCGAGTATGCCGGCAAAGCCACTGCACTGAGCATCTACTTCTACGAGGCCGACTCGATGCAACTTGAAGGAGTCGCTGTGTCGCGCGCTGAACTCGAATCAACGTTCAAGGCAACCCTCTCTGGTTTCATCGAAGCCTTGGTTGGTTCGGTCAGGGAGAAGTTCAAGCTGATTTGCCTTACTGCGGTCGCTGAGCCCTCGGCCTCCCTAGACCAAATCCCCTCCCATCATCGTGAGAGCAAGAGGGCGCTGGACTTTGCTCAAGAGGTCTACTGGGATCGTCCTGCCGATGAGTTTGTCTTCGCTCTTGAGACCGAGTTGCAGCTTTCTTCCTGGATCCGCAGCGGAAACGCAGACGGCGTACGGCGGGTTGTGAAGCGGATACGCGATGACAACCTGACAAAGATCGATGCTACCCGGAACGCTCTAGCCACCCTTGCATCCCTTATTTCGGCCGTGCTCACACGACACGGATTGGCTAAGGCTACGGCAGGTTTTCCCCATCCCACCGCGACATCGAGCATGAGTGACTGGTTCAGCAAACTTGAGGATCATCTGGTACAAGTCTGTGCTTCAGCCCAGGACGAACGAACGACGAGAACAAGTGAGCGCATCCAAGCAATCAACGGCTACATTTCCGCCAACTTGTCTGACAGAAACTTCAGCATGGAAATGGCCGCCGACCACTTCGGAATGTCTCCCACTTCCTTCTACCACTTCTACAGAGACAACGCGAAAGAGTCCTTTGCCGACCGGCTTGAACGGGCAAGAATTGCCGAGGCATGCAAAATCTTGGGCGATGGAGATCTGCAAATCAAGCAACTGATATCGATGGTCGGGTTCGCAAACGACTCGACGTTTCGGCGCGCGTTCCGCCGCGTGATGGGAATGTCACCTCACGAGTACCGTCCAGCCCAATGAAAGAGGAGCTCGCAGGCCAGTTCTTTCGGCTTTTCGGCCACTGAAAACTGCTCGCTGCCAAAAAAACTGGCAGGTTGCGCAAACCTCTAGCAGGGTAGAACATTCTTTCAAGCTGGATGCCTTTGGAGGAAGAAAGCATGTCAAGAGAGTTGCCCCTGAGTCCTAGAGGGACCTTACTGAGGCGAATAACAAGGTACTGGCAACTCTATCTCATTGTGGCACTACCAGTGCTCTGGTTACTCGTCTTCAGCTATCTACCGATGTACGGAGTGCAACTTGCCTTCAAGAGGTATTCGATCTCAAAGGGTATCGTCGATAGCCCTTGGGTTGGACTCAAGTACTTTGAGATTCTGGCGACGACACCGTCGAGCCTGCGAGTTCTTGTCAACACATTGGTTCTCAGTTTTTACGGATTGGTGGCCTCGTTTCCGCTACCTATACTGCTGGCAATTGCCCTCAACGAGACACGAAGACGGTTTGTCAAGAAGAGTGTGCAGCTCATCTCCTATGCACCCTATTTCATTTCGACCGTCGTTGCCGTCGGGATGTTGCTGCAACTTCTTGATAGTCGTTCGGGGATCATAAACAGGATCATTGTGCTGGCCGGTGGGCAACCGGTCAATTTCATGGCAGACCCTGGTTTGTTCTCGAGCGTGTATGTCTGGTCCGGAATCTGGCAAACAATGGGATACTCGGCTGTTATCTATCTGGCGGCACTTTCCTCGGTAAGCACTGAGCTTCAAGACGCAGCCAACATCGACGGTTGCACGCGACTGCAAAGAATCCGGCACGTTGACATTCCCTCTATCATGCCTACCGTGACAACGTTGCTCGTCCTGAACTTTGGTTCCGTAATGAGCATAGGGTTCGAAAAGGTCTACCTCATGCAAAACGCCCTCAATCTCGACACTTCGGAAATCATTGCAACCTACGTCTACAAAGTGGGGCTCATCAATTCAGACTATGGGCTCTCGACGGCGATTGGGTTGCTGAACTCAGTTATCAACGTCATTCTCCTGCTAGCGGCGAACCGGATCGCTCGGCGGTTGAGCGGAAATGGATTGTGGTGAGGTCGACGGTGAAAGTTAAGAAAGGCATGCGACGGGCCCGTGGCGATCTCTTCTTCGAGCTTGTCATGGGCAGCTTCTTGCTGGTCGTGGCGCTCGTTACGCTCTTTCCGATTCTCTTTGTTGTGGCAGCCTCGCTTTCGTCGCCGCAAGCGGTTATTGCAGGCCAAGTATGGATTTGGCCGGTTGATCCGACACTCAAAGCCTACGAGAATATCCTCTCGAATCCTAAGTTGTCGCTCGGCTTCCTGAACTCCGCTATTTACACGATTCTAGGGACGATAACGAGCATCGCGTTGACCCTGATGATGGCGTATCCGCTCTCGAAACTGCGCCTTCCGGGGCGGAAGCTGCTGACTTGGATGCTGGTCTTTACGATGCTTTTCTCGGGTGGCCTGATCCCGACCTACATGGTTGTCAGGCAGTTGGGCCTGCTCGACACCTGGTGGGCGGTTGTCCTCACGTCGGCACTCTCTCCCTGGAATGTGTTTATTGCTCGGACGTACTTTCGCTCGCTGCCTGATGAGCTTTATGAGTCGGCTACGATCGATGGCTCCGGAGAACTTGGTCAGTTTTTTCGAATTGCTATTCCTCTTTCCTCACCGATCATCGCCGTTGTCGGTCTCTTTTCCGCTATCGCCTACTGGAACTCCTACTTCACCGCTTTGATCTACCTCTCGGATGAAGCTCTCTTCCCCCTTCAAATTGTTCTGAGAGACATCTTGATCCTTGGCAATCTTGACCTGACACGGGTCTTTGACTTCGACGCAATGGTGCGAAGGCAAGGACTCAGCGATCTGCTGAAGTACGCGGTTATAGTTGTTGCTAGCGCTCCTCTTCTCGTTTTGTACCCTCTCGTTCAGAAGTACTTTGTTCGAGGGCTCTTGATAGGTTCAATAAAAGGTTAGCCTTCTTGCGGTTGGGCCCGGCCTGCAAGATGCGACCTGTAGAAAGATTAGTCTAAAGGAGTTTTCAAGTGAAGCGATTACCTCTAGTGCTCACCTTTATGGTGGCTATGTCCTGGTTGGTTTTTTCTCAAGTTCCGAAGCCAGAATGGTTAGTGACAAAGAATCTGCCGCTTAGCAGTCAAAAGACAACTTTCAAGATGCTGATTCAGGCTGTTCCTGAAGTTGCGGATTTCAAGACGAACTGGTTCACGACTTGGCTTGAGGCGAAGACGAACGTTGCCATCGACTGGATTGTGGCGCCCAATGACTCCGATGCGGCGAAGCAGAAGATGAACCTCCTGATCGCATCGGGTGATTTTCCCGAGATCATCAATTCGATGCCCTTTGACGCCGCCTTGGAAGCCAAGTATGGAACCGATGAGAAGATCCTGCTTCCTTTAGAGAAGTTCATTGATGACCCTGCAGTGATGCCGAACCTGAACGCGTGGCTTCGCAAGAACCCCTCGTTCCGGGGACAGATCACGGCCGTCGATGGTCACATCTATGGATTCCCGAACATCAATGTCTGCTACCATTGTACCCTGCAGCAGAAGATGTGGATCAATCAGGACTGGCTCAAGAAGGTGGGACTCAAGATGCCCACCACGACGGACGAGCTGTACAACGTGTTGAAGGCTTTTGCGACCAAGGACCCCAACGGGAATGGCAAGGCTGATGAGATTCCGCTCATTGGTGCGACTGATGGCTGGAACAGCCAAGTGGATCCCTTCCTGATGTCTTCCTTCGTGTTGGACCCAGGCATGAACCAGAAGCTGAAGCTGTTGGTAGATACCAAGTCTGGAAAGGTCATGTCCGCGCTCAATCAGGCTGGCTACAAAGACGGTCTCAAGTACATTGCGAAGCTCTATCGAGAGAAGCTTTACTATGGAAACTCCATCATTCAGAAGAATGATCAGGGGCGGCAACTTCTTGCCAGCGGCGTTGTGGGCGCCTTCATGGGCGGCTATCCTGGCGTGATGATTGATGGTGCGGATAAGGCTCTTTGGCGTGCTTTCGTGAATGTACCGCCTCTCAAGTCACCCAGCGGATACTCATCGACGCCCTTCTACGTCAATGACGGTGTCAGGCCTGACAGAGTTCTGTTTACCACGGCTCTCAAAGATCCGAAGTTGGCGGCAAGATGGGTCGATCTCTTCTACACCTACGAGATGGGACTACACAAAACTAACGGCGAACCGGTAGTAAGATGGCATTGGGCCAGTTCGACAGAAACTGGTCTGGACGGGAAACCTGCCATTTGGGTGCCTGGTGGCACTGCGAAAGTTGCCGACCCGAACGGATCGTGGCAGCAACAGGGCATTGAGTTCGCTACTGCTGAGTTCCGAAATGGTCAGGTCTCGCCTCCCGGTGTCGATATAGGGTCACCTGACAGCTTGGAGCCAATGCTCATTTTGGCCAGCAAGGCCAACGAGCGAGCCGTGAGGACGGACGTGGTGATCATGCCCAACGTGAGTTTTACGAGCCAAGAGTCGGAAGATCTGCAGATTCAAAGGGTGGAACTGGAGCGTTACGCCGAGTCGCAGCGAATCGCCTTCATCACCGGTGCTACCGATGTTGATGCCGGCTGGGCAGCTTATCTCAAGAAGCTTGGCGAACTGGGTCTTGCGAAGGTGACCTCAACCTACCAGAGCGCGCTGGACCGCCAGAATAAGCGATAGCCCAATTTCGAAGGCCCACCGCTAGACGTGCCGCCGTAGCCGAGAGGGTGCGGCGGCACAATTACTCCTTCACCAGAGTCTTTGCGCCTTCCCCTCAACTCATTGAACTGCCCTGAGCGATCAGGGCCAAAATTGACACTCGAGGAGTGACACCATGACGATCAAGAATGCGATTTCTGAGCTGGATTCTCTCGCCAGAAAGGCGTTTCCTGCCTTGCCGCGACCAGAGTATCCGAGACCCCAATGGGTGCGGTCACGGTGGCTCAACCTGAACGGAGACTGGAACTTCGAGCTGGATCCGGGTGATTCTGGGTTTTCAAGGGGCCTATCGGGCATGTCGGCTTCTTCCGGCGAGTCGGATGGCAACGGAAGACGTGACGAGCCCAGGGACCTCAAGAACCGTATCGTCGTTCCCTTCTGCCCGGAGTCCCGACTATCTGGAGTTGACAACCAGGATTTCCACAACGCCGTTTGGTACCGAAAGGAAATCACAATTCCCTCGGACTGGGTGGACTGCCACACAATCCTGCACTTCCAGGCCGTCGACTACGATGCCACCGTTTGGGTCAACGGAGTCGAAGTCGGCCGACATCGGGGAGGGTTCACGCCGTTCGAGTTGGATCTTGATGGTGTCGTGTCCCCAGGTGCCAAGGCAACCATCGTGGTTCGCGCCCGTGACGACCACCGCTTGCCAACACCGAAAGGGAAACAAACTCGGACGTACGAGAACCGCGGTTGTGACTACACCAGGACGACTGGGATTTGGCAAACGGTTTGGCTTGAGCCGGTGAGTCCGACGTACCTACGCCGCCCGAGAATTGCGCCCGACTTGGCAGCCTCGGCTTTCAGGATCACCGTCCCCGTGGTGGGCCCTCGTGTCGGCATGACCCTTGCCGTCGAGGTTCACGCCGATGGGGTGAGCGTTGCGACCTGCTCGGTGCCAATTGACGTCGATTTTCAACCAACGATCGATGCCGTCATCCCAAGGGATAGGCTTCATCTGTGGAGCCCCCAGGACCCCTTCCTCTACGATTTGACCTTTGAGCTTCTTGATGACCAGGGCAACTGTCTTGATAGGGTGATGAGCTACGCGGGGATGCGCAGCGTGACAATTCGGGGAAAAGCGATCTTGATCAATGGACAACCCGAGTTTCAGCGCTTGGTCTTGGATCAAGGCTACTACCCCGATGGTATCATGACGGCGCCTACCGACGCAGCTTTGCTCCGGGACATTGAGCTCGCCAAAGAAGCGGGATTCAATGGAGCCAGACTTCATCAAAAGGTTTTCGAAGAGAGGTTCCTGTTTCATGCGGATGTGACCGGATACCTGCTTTGGGGGGAGTTCGCAGACTGGGGTTGCGGCGGCTTTGGTCCACCCGAGGACCATCAGCAACCGAGTGCCACCTACATCACGCAGTGGCTGGAGGTGTTGGAGCGGGACTTTTCTCACCCTGCTATCGTTGGATGGTGCCCACTGAATGAGACTTGGCAAGGTATAACGGACAAAGTTCGTGTCTTGGACGATGTTACCCTCGGGCTGTTTCTCGCAACAAAAGCGTTTGACCTGACGCGCCCCGTGCTGGACACCTCCGGCTATTCCCATCGCGTACCCGAGACGGATGTCTATGACAGTCACAGCTATGAGCAAGATGTGCCTAAGTTCGCAGAGATGATGTCCGGCCTGTCTTCGGGAAGGCCCCATGTCAATGTGGGCGATCGCGCGGTAGCATTTTCTACACCCTACCGAGGCCAACCCTACTTCTGTAGCGAGTTTGGCGGAATCTGGTGGAGTCCAGGGGCGAGGCCCGGGGAAGTCACTTGGGGATACGGCGATCGCCCGCAATCGGAAGAGGAGTACTATGAACGCTTTGCCGCCCTCTGCCATGTGCTGCTTTCAAATCCCGACATGTTTGGGTACTGCTACACCCAGTTGACTGATGTGTTTCAGGAGCAGAATGGAGTAGTTGCGTTTGACCGTAGCTACAAACTCGACCTCCGGCGCCTCAAGAAGGCACAGGCTAGGGTAGCGGCCATGGAAATGGGGACAAGATAGCCGCGGCCAAAAGCCCGCTAGGAAGGAACCGATGAAAATCCAACCGCGTTTTCAATACGAGGGTGAGCGGACCCGTACCATTTCCTTTCCCCTTGGGGGACTCGGAACCGGCAGTCTCGGGTTGGCGGGAAACGGGGCGCTCGTCGACTGGGATATCTTCAACCGGCCATCCAAGGGGTCCCACAACGGATTTTCCCACTTTGCCGTCTCGGTAATCGACGGAGAACAGACCATCGATGCCCGCGTCCTTAACGGCGACCACGAAGGTCCCTACGAGGGGCAGCACGGGAGCGAGAACTTCTACTCTGGCTTCGGCTGGGGCCCACACCGGGAAACCATGGTGGGGATGCCCCACTTCCGGGATACTCGGTTCACGGGTACCTTTCCCATTGCCCAGCTCGAGTTCCTCGATTCTGATTTCCCCGGAGCCATCAGCCTGACGGCATCCAACCCCTTCATCCCGTACGATGACCGGGCCAGCGGGATGCCTGCAGCCTTCTTCGAGTTTCAAGTCACCAATTCGACCCACCGCCCGTTGTCCTACCAATTCTCGTGCGCTCTCACCAATCCCTTCCCTGTTGATCCCGTGAACCACTTCACGGAGTCCGAGGGAATCAGTTCTCTGGTCCTGGCTGGAGAAGGCACGAGTCTGGAAGGATCCGGGCAGCTCTGCGTCGCCGTGGAGTCGGGCTCCGTCTCATACCAGGAGCACTGGTATGAGGGGGGATGGTTCGATGAATTGGAGGTCTACTGGCGCGACTTGGGTGACCCTGCAGGCTTTCGGAACCGCCGTCATCCGGAGAAGAAGAACGCCTCGACCATGACGGGGGTCCTGGCGACGAGGATCGAGTGCCTCCCCGGGGAGACCAAGACGGTTCGCTTCGTCCTCGGTTGGTACATCCCCCAGTGCCGACGATTTTGGGACCGCCAGCCCCTGGGCCCGGGAGAAACCTTCACCGACGAAGAAAAACTCGCGATGGCCAAGCCTTGGAAGAACTGGTATTCGGTCGTCTGGCCGTCCGTCACTGCCGTCGTTCAAGAAGCCTTGGACAGGTGGGACACGCTATGGCAGCGGACCAAGGAGTTCCGAGACGTCCTCTTCTCGTCATCGCTCCCCGACTCATCGTTGGATGCTGTCTCGGCTACCCTTTCGGTCCTGAAAAGTGCAACCGTCCTTCGTCTGGAAGACGGCAGTTTTTACGGATGGGAAGGCGCAGGGGCCAAGTTGGGCTCGTGTGAGGGAACCTGCACCCACGTTTGGAGCTATGCCCAAAGTCTGGCGTTTCTCTTTCCTCACCTCGAACAAGGCATGAGGAGTGTTGAGTACCGGTACAACCTGGGACCGGAGGGCGGCATGAGCTTCCGAACCATGCTTCCGCTCGGGTCGCCTGCCTGGCGATTCCGGGCCTGTGTCGACGGCCAATTTGGAACCGTGTTACGAGTTTACCGCGAGTGGAAAGTCATGGGAAACCGGGAATGGCTCACCTCAATCTGGCCCGCCGTGAAGAGCTCGGTGGCCTTCGCGTGGCATCCGGGCAATCCCGACGCCTGGGATCCCGATCGGTCCGGGGTGATCGTAGGGCGGCAGCACCACACTCTCGACATGGAGTTGTTTGGACCAAACTCGTGGCTGACAGGAATGTACCTCGCCGGTCTCAAGGCCTCGGCAGAACTCGCCACCATCCTCGGTGACTCGACCTTTGCCGCCGAGTGCCAGGAGGTCTTCCAGCGGGGAAAGGTCCGCCTCGACACCGAACTGTTCAACGGCTCGTACTATGGCCAAGTGCTCGACCTGACCTCCCCGTCGACGATAGCCGCCTACGACAGTGACGTTGGCGACATGTTCGGCAATTCCCTGCTGAAGTCCTACTGGAGCCAGGAGCACCGCCAGATCAAGTACCAAGTCGGTGGTGGACTTCTTATCGACCATGCCCTGGCTCAGTGGCATGCGGGACTTTACGGTCTGGGCGAGATCTTCGATCCCGACCAGTTGAGGGTTTCCCTGAAAGCCCTCTGGACCAACAACAGAAAGCGATCGATGCGCCGCGAGGCTAACCCTTGCCGGGTGTTT
Source organism: Spirochaetales bacterium (assembly GCA_037142615.1). Lineage (GTDB taxonomy): Bacteria > Spirochaetota > Spirochaetia > JABEVK01 > JABEVK01 > JAIFLN01. Next base: position 54,502 of record JBAXAI010000002.1, read on the forward strand.
TCGTTGAACGACGAAGAAGGGATGGTGATCTGCACCTGGCCCGAAGGCAGCCAGAGGCCCGGGATTCCCATTCCCTATGCTCAGGAAACGATGACGGGATTTGAATATGCCGCCGCCGCGCTCTTGGTCCAGTCAAGTATGGTCGACGAAGGTCTCTCCCTCGTCGAGGCCATCCGGAGCCGTTATGACGGGAAGAAGCGCAACCCGTGGAACGAGCTGGAATGCGGTTCGAACTACGCTCGAGCCCTTTCGGCGTACTCAGTCCTCTTGGCCGTGAGCGGTTTTGTCTTCGATGCGGACAGGGGGATCCTCGGCTTTCGGCCAGCCATCGAGAAACCTTGGAGTTTCTTTTGGAGTGCCCTTGGGGGCTGGGGCTCTGCGACCATGACTGAAAATCGCTTCGACCTTGTCCTCAAGGGCGGTAGCATCGCGTTGGAGCAACTCGTCCTGCCCGAGTTGACCGCGGGGATGGACCTTCTGGTCAAGGTGGACGAGGAGCCCGTGCCCATCAAGGTCGACACCGGGGGAATCCAGTTGGGGTCCAAGGTTGTGGTTCACCACAAGATTGAAGTGGAGTTTTCCCGGTCATTTTGAAGTGCCCTTCCTGAACTTACGTGCAATAGACTTATGGGTTGCTCAAAGCTCGGGAGGGCGGCGGAATCAACCAAGAGAGAAACCGGTGCATCTTAAAGGAACCATGACTCAAGGCGGCCAAAAGCACAACCATGCAAGTTTTCGTGGGCAATCCCTTCCCGATGGCCAACTATTCGGAAAAAGATTGCCCACCTTCCAGGTCTGTGACCCCCTGCGACCAGAAGTCGAGGTGGACACGCACGGAACCTCGCCACTGGCAGCGTACTCGGCGAGTGCAATCAAGAGCACAAAGCGGTCGCCTCCATTGCTCTCTTGAAGAAGCTCGACGGGGCGACATGCTCGCCAAACACCTACATTTGTATGGGAAAATGGGTATCAGTGTCGGTTTCGAGGTCGCTCCCTCTGCTATAGCATTTCCGCAAGAGGTGAGGAATGAAGGCCCACAGCGGTACCCGAAAGGCCTATTGGCTGCGACAACTGACGTTTCTGGCCCCATCGCTGCTCTTCTTCACCGTCTTCACGGTGTTTTCCTTTGTCGCGGGGCTCTACTACTCCTCCACCAAATGGAACGGGCTGTCGTCGGCGGTTGAGTGGGTTGGACTTCAGAACTACCTCACACTGGGCACCGATGAGCTATTCCTTCAGTCGTTCCTCTTCTCCGCGAAGTTCACGCTGGTCAGTGTCATCGTCACCAACCTCCTGGCCTTCTTTCTTGCCTTGGTCCTTTCTGAGGCTGTGAAGGGACGCGGACTACTCAGGGCCGGCTTCGTTCTACCCAATGTGATCTCGGGATTGGTGCTCGGCTTTATCTGGCAGTTCATCTTTGTAAGGGGTTTCGACGCCTTCGGCAGGGCGCTGGGGGTGGAGTTTCTCTCGGGCTGGCTCGGCGATGAGACGACAGCATTTTGGGGAATGGCCATTGTTTTTGTGTGGCAAAACGCCGGCTACATGATGGTGATCTACATCGCTGGCCTGAGCAACATTCCCCAGGACCTCCGCGAAGCGGCGGCCATCGACGGTGCCGGCGCTTGGAAGCGCTTCACGGCGGTCACCTTTCCGCTGGTCATGCCGGCCATCACGGTCTGCCTCTTCATGAGCCTCGCGGCCGGCTTCAAGCTTTTTGAGGTGCCGTTTGCCATGACTCGCGGAGGGCCCTACAGCTCGACCCGCTCCATCACCATGGACATCTACTTCGAGGCGTTCACCAACGGAAACTACGGTCTGGGCGGCGCCAAGGCCGTGGTGTTCTTTGCCGTGGTGGCGCTGGTGACTCTGATTCAAGTGAGTCTGACGAAACGAAAGGAAGTGCAATTGTGAAAAGCTCCGCCTCGGCCCGCGTCGTCTTGAGATTGGGGCATCTGGTCACCGTCGTATTGGTCGTCGTCTTTTTGGTGCCGTTCTACTTTGTGTTCGTCAACAGCTTCAAACCCCTGGGTGAGATCCTGACCAACACCGCCGGCCTGCCGGCTCACTGGGACTTCCAGAACTTTCCCCGGACCTTCCAGATTCTGAGCTTCGGCCAGGTGCTGCTGAGCTCGTTCATTGTCACGGCTCTGACGGTGCTGGGGCTGGTCTTTTTCAGCGCAACGGCAGCGTATCAGTTGCTTCGTCAGGCCACACGGACCAATCGGGTGCTCTTCAGCGTCTTGGTTGCTTCGATGATTATCCCCTTTCCGAGCCTGATGATTCCCTTGGTGACGACGGCGGGCAAGTTGGGTATTCAGAACTCCTACGCCGGACTCGTCTTGACCTACCTGGGTCTTGGACTCCCCTTTGCGATTTTCCTGTACCACGGCTTCATCAAGTCAATCCCGGTCGAGATCGAGGAAGCCGCCATCATCGACGGCTGCGGACCTCACTCCGTATTCTGGCGGGTGGTCTTTCCGTTATTGCAGCCTATCACCGTCACCGTAGCCTTGCTCAACGGACTGCAAGTCTGGAACGACTTTCTGTTGCCTTCACTCATCCTGTCCCGCAAGGCGCTGTGGACCATTCCGCTTTCGATCAACTCACTGTTCAGCCAGTACAACCAGCAGTGGGACAAAGCCTTGCCCGGGTTGGCCATGAGCATCTTGCCAGTTCTGGCCATGTTCCTGTTTGCCCAAAAGCACATCATCACCGGAATCAGCCAAGGTGCCATTAAGGGCTGAGCCAAACTATCAAAGAAGGAGGGCAGAACGTTTGACAATGCGCCGCGCGTGCCGTGGTGAATACCTTTCTAGGAGTATTTCTTTGAAAAAGATCCTGTGGACCTTGCTTGCACTGACCCTTTTGATCCCGGTCGCCACTGCCGAACAGGCTGTGACGGTCAAAATCTTCCCGCTCAAGAATGACCTTACGGACGGCCTGACGGCAGCCGGTCTGGCGTACACCAAGCTGCACCCCAACGTGACCATCAGCGTGGAAAACGGTCAGGGAGCTGACTACACCGCAAGCCTGAAGGCCAAGTTCGCCTCGGGCGACGAGCCCGATATTTTTAATTTCCAAGGTGAGACCGAACGCCAGACTTTCCTTGAAAAACTCGAAGACCTCAGCAACGTGCCCATGCTGAAGAATGTGGTCAAAGGCGTCGACACGAGCGGCGCGGTGGACGGAGGCAAGATTTATGGTCTGCCCCAGAACATTGAAGGTTATGGCTTCATTTACAACAAAGACCAGTTCAAGAAGGCTGGGATCACGAGCTTGCCAACGACCCTCGCCGAGTTGGAGGCCGCCTGCAAGAAACTTCAGGCCATAGGCGTGACCCCGTTCACAAACGCCTACGGCGAGTGGTGGGTTCTGGGTGTGCACAACTTCAACATCGTGCTGGCCAACCAGGCCAATCCCAAACAGTTTGTCGCCGACCTCGCAGCCGGAAAGGCTAAGCTGGTAGGCAACGACGTGGCCAGGCGCTACCTCGACCTGATTGACCTGACCATCAAATACGGTCCCAAATCGGGCACCTTGACGGTCAACTACGCCGGGGCCCTCACCGAACTAGCCACCGGAAAGGCTGCCATGAACCAGCAGGGGCAGTGGGCACAGAGCACCATCGACCCGATCACCCCCAACATGAACCTGGGCTTTTTGCCCATGCCGGTCACGGCCAAGAGCACCAAGCTGTATGCGGGAGTACCCGGGTTCTGGGCGGTCAACAAGAACTCTCCCGCCAAAGAGGCTGCCAAGGACTTTCTGAACTGGCTGTACACCAACAAGGATGCTGGCTCGTACATCGTCGCCCAGATGAAGTTCATTCCACCGGTGACCAACATCACGACCCAGGGAACCTCGGCGCTCAACAACGCCCTGTCGGAATACTCGTCCCGCGGCGAGGTGCTCGGTTGGCCCATGATGAGCCTGCCAGAAGGCGCGACCACCCTGATCGCGCCGGACCTTCAGGCCTACATCGGCGGCAAGGTGACCAAAGACGCCTTGCTGGCCAAGCTGGAGAAGGACTGCCTCAAGAAGTAACGACCGGGTTGCCGCTTGCGCTGGCGTGGCGGCAACCCTTTTGGAGGATCAATGCCCCTGCAGCACTTTCACAAGCTCAAGATCACGTCACTAAGTCCCCAGGGTTGGGTCCTCGAGTTCCTCAAGCGTCAGGAGTCCGGCCTCACCGGCCACATCGAGGTCGCCGGCTACCCCTTCAACACCTGCCTGTGGGCTGGCGAACGAATGGAGGGCTCGCCCACGGCGTGGTGGCCCTACGAGCAGACTGCCTACTACCTCGACGGTGCCCTTCGTCTAGGTTACTTGCTGCGCAGCCGCCGGTTGCTCGACAAGGTGCACGAGAACTTGGACTACGTGCGCGATCACGTGACCGCCGAAGGTCGTTTTGCAACCCCTCTGAGTGAGCGCTGGCGTCATTGGCCGTACGCCAGTTTCAACCGCGCGTTTATGTGCGAATGGGAAACGACGGGTGACCCGGTCGTTGTCGAACTGCTGCGGCGGCACTACCTGAGCTTTTCGGCGGCTGACTTCGCCGACGTTCTCGAGCTGGCCAACGTAGAGCACCTGTGTTGGGTATATGGTGAAACCGGTGACCAGCGACTGCTCAATCTGGCCCAAGAGGCCTACGCCCTTTTTCAGCAACACTACCACTACCGCAATTGGGAAGACTGCGACATCCAGTTTGACACCGACAGCCCCCCGACCACCCATGCGGTCGTGTATCTGGAACTCGTCAAGGTTCCCCTGATTCTGTATAGCCACACGGGCGAACTTCGCTACCGTCTTGAGGCCGAGCGTGGCCTGCGGTCGATGCTCAAGCACCATATGCTGGCTTCCGGCTTGCCCAGTTCCACCGAACATTTTGAAGGTAGTGCCGAGGATTGCGGTTCTGAGACCTGCAACGCCGCAACAATGCCCTACACGCTGGGGTACTTCCTTCGCATTACTGGCGTGGCCACCTATGGTGATGCGATCGAAAAGGCCGTCTTCAACGGTGGCTTGGGGGCCATCACCAAGGACTTCCGATCACACCAGTACTTCTCGGCTCCCAATCAGGTGGTCGCGGCCCTAGACTCCAACCCCTACGGACACCATGCGGCGCGCATGGCCTATTTGCCCGGCCACGATGTCGAGTGCTGCACCGGCAACGTCAACCGCTTCATGCCCTACTACGTGGAACAGATGTGGCTGGGCACGGAAGACGGGGGGCTCGCCGCTGCCTTGCTGGGCCCCTGCTCCGTAACGGCCGAGGTGGGTCAGGACAAGGTGCCCGTCACCATCCAGGAACTGACAGAATATCCGCACACTTCCGGGATTGACTTTCGCTTCTCGATGCCACGGTCGGCCCACTTTCCCCTGCAGGTTCGCATCCCGGACTGGTGCAAGGCGCCTGTCATGGCTCTCAACGGTGGGGCGCTGGCCGGAGTCGTTCCGGGCGAGTTCTTCCGCCTCGACAGGGAGTTCCACGACGGCGACCTGTTGCGGCTTGAGCTCCCAATGGAGGTCACGCTCAGCCACTGGCCCAATGGCGGCATCGCGGTCGAGAGGGGTCCGCTGGTGTACAGCGCACCGATTGTCGCCGAGGAAACGGCGGTCGAGTACGGCAAGTCCTCGACAGAGTTCCCTGCGCTCGAGCGTAGGGCTGCTGGCCCCTGGAACTTTGGGGTTGGAACCGAGGGTTTGGACACCAGTCAGATCGCCGTAACGACCCGTTCGCCAGGAGGCTACCCCTGGGACGCCCAGAATGCGCCCATCTCGCTCCGGCTGCCTGTCCGGCCCGTTCGCAACTGGCGACTGCGGACCAGGTCGGACCTGCGGGTGAAAACGAAGATCACCCGGACAACGGCATTTCCCCGGAAACCCGAATACCTCGCACAGGGGACAACGCTCGAACTGATTCCTTACGGGTGTACCCTTCTGCGAATCACGGTCTTTCCCACGGTCAGTGATCACTCTTCTTGTTAACCATCAAAAGGAGTTCGAGTCTGTCATGCACTCCGATCTTCGCGTACAGCCGGCTGACATGGTTGCGAACGGTTTGTTCCTCAATGAACAGCAGGTCAGCGATCTTCTGATTGCTCAGGCCTTCGGAAAGGTGAAGCAGAACTTCCCTTTCACGGCGGGTGAGAGAGTCCAGCCACTTCTCTGTGCCGGCTTGTTGCGATAGCCCAGCCCCCGAGCCTAGTTGCTTGACAAGTTTGCGAGCGATTTCCGGTGAAATCATGACGGAGCCCTCGTTCACCGCCTGCAGGCACATGATCAGGTTGGATGGATGGGTTTCCTTCAGCAGATACCCCACCGCACCGAGCGACAGCGCCTGGTGAACGAATACCTCATCGTCGTAGGTGGTCAGGATAACGACTTGGGTTTGGGGGTTGGCCTTTCGGATTCGGGCGGTAGCCTCCACGCCGTCCATAAGGGGCATCTTGATGTCTAGCAAAATGATATCCGGCTTCAGTCTCGCGACGGCCGCCACCGCCTCGAGTCCATTGGCGGCCGTGCCCACTACCTCGATGAAGTCACTGCGCGACTCAATGACCGATTTCAGGCTCTCCACAAACAGCATCTGGTCATCGGCGATCACAATTCTCGTCTTCACAGGCGACTCCCACTGGTTTGGCGGATGGGAATCACAACACTGACCGAAAAGCCGCCTTCGACGTTGCCTGCCTCGACCCTCCCCTCCCAGGGCAACAGGCGTTCTTCCATGCCCTGCAAACCGATTCCTTTTGTGATCGAAGGCGTGCCTTTTCCGTTATCAAAGACATGCACCACCAGTTCCCTGTCATCGGCAAGTTCCCGGATCCAGAACGAGATGGCAATCTTCGAGGCTTTGCCGTGCCGGAAGGCGTTGGACAAGCTCTCCTGGACGATTCGATAGACGGCCCTGTCCATTTCGTCTTCCAGTTCCCAGGGAAGGTTTCCGTAGCTGATGTTGATTTCGAGCCCCGTCGCCTCGGCAAAGACCGAAACCAAATGCTGTAGCGCCTTGACCCCGCGCCGGGTTGGGTCGTCGAACAGGCGAAGCTCCCGTAGCGACTCGCGGGTATCACGGATGGCTTCCTTACCCTCGAGGATGATCAGGTCCAGGCAGCGGCTTGCCTTCGTCTGGGCAGGACTCAGATTGTCGTGAACTGACTCAGCCAGCATCAAGATATTCGTCATCGTGTGGATGGCGGTGTCGTGAATGTCTCTGGAAATCCGTTTTCGCTCGAGCAGCACCGACCGCTCGGCGGCCGAGGTTGCGTACGCCTGAAAGCCAATGTTGGCATCGATTAGCTGGGCCACGGCGGTCTCGAGCCGCAATCGTTGCCTGTCGAGGGCCTCAATTCTGAGCACGAGCCAGCGCACGAGGAGCGAGAGGAGCGTGACCACCAAGAGCACAAGACCAGCCGGCGCCAGAACTTGCCACGTGATCTGAGGGAAGCCCGTGTCGAGGGAGCTGGTGTACAGGGCGATCCCTGCGGTCAGCGCTCCGAGCACGAGGCTAAGGACCAACGCCACTCGAGCCGGAACAAAGAGTGCGAACTCCGCCGCCTGGGCAGCGAAAAAAACCGACTCTAGACCCCAGAACTGGCCGACCGTAAGGCTGACCACTGCCGCTGTATTGGAAAAGAAGACGGCGAACAACAGCTTAGGAAGAAACAGTAGTCGGGCGTAGGGCCTGCTCTCGAAGAACACCATCGCCAGCGTCAAAGAAGCACATAGCCCCAGGAGCACGTGAAACTGGAGTCCCCACTGTGCAGGCCCACCCCTGCGAGGCTCGATATTCCAGTAGAGGACCGACAGCAAGGCGTACAGGAACAACAGCAAGGCGAGCGTCAGGTTCTTCGCGATTCGAAGGATGTTCACCCGTCGCCTCGCCCAGCCATCGTCATGGCGTGAAGTCCTTCCAGACTTCGGCCTTCAGCCCGGGTTGGGATACAAACTGAAACAACTCAGGGTTGCGCTCAAATTGCCGGTAAATCGGAACCGCGGTTTGGATTCCGAGCCGAGAGTAGTCGGCTGGCGCCTTGCGGACTACTTCGCTGGCGCGGTAGGCGGGATTGGCCTCGAAGACGACCTCGTCCGAGAGTACCGAGGTGAACACCGGAAACCAAGCCAGACCTCCGTGAGCCCGAACCGCCTCGTACTCGAAGCCGTACTCGCGGTCGCACCAGGCTCCAAAGGCCAGCGGGCTAGTCGGTGAGGCGCTGATGGTCATGTGAGCCCAGTTGGGCGGCACGACGACCACATCGCCTGGACCGGCTTCCACCGCGAAACACCGCCCGGGGTCGTCGTCGGCGGTTTCCTGCAGGTAGATCAATGCCTTTCCCGTCCAGATTTCATAGATCTCGGGAGGCGACCAACCGCTGTGGGCCGACACGCTGTGGATATGGCCCTGGCTTCGCACCGGCTCGCGACCAAGCCGGCCTGCGGCATAGGTGACGGCACCATAGAGCAACATCTGTTTCTGCAACAAGGGTTTATGCACCGCCTTCCCGATATCCATCGAGATGGCGTACACCACTTCTGGTCCGTTGCAACTTGGGTCCTTCAGGCTTTTCCGGATGGCATCGAGGCCGCGCAACTCGGGCGTGGGGCCGAACACGCCAGGGCCGTAGTCAAAGCCCAAGGGTGAGAACGTGGGGCGGATGGCAAAGCCAGGGTCAAATGGCATAGGAGGCTCCTTTAGGTGCGGACGTAGGCCTTCAAGGTCGCAAGAGTCCCGGTCACCCCATCTGCCGGGCGGATCAGGTAGACCCCGACAGCGGCGGGCACGACGAAGGTTTCGGCGTAATGCACCTCAAAGGGCTCGAAGGCCCCGCTTGGGCTTTCCACCACCGCCGCCGAGCCCTCGACCAGGTTGAGCACGTTGACCCCGCCTTGGGTGTCGTGCAACACCGGGCCCTCGAACCAGGTGCGCCGGGTTTCGATGAACTCGCGCTCGTGCAGGCCCGTGCGCTCTTCTTTCCAGCCGGGACCGGAACCGGTAGGCTCCACGCGGTTGACGAGGTTCTGCCGCACCCATTGTGTGTCACGGTCCCACTGGATGTTCTTGACCCCGTGCTCCAAGTGGATGGGGCGGGGCTTGCCGTCAAGGCCCAAACGACCCCAGTCCCACAGCTTGAAGGTGAAGATGAACGGGGTAGCGCTGATTTCGAGCACCACGGAGTCCTTGCCCGAGCAGTGCACCGTTCCGGCCGGGATCAGGAAGTGATCGTGTTTTTTGGCTGGCCACTGGTTGGTGTGCTTGTCCGCGGGGAACTCCACCTCGCCACGTTGCGCCCGCTCCAGATCGGTCAAGAAACTCCCGCGGTCGGTACCCGTCTTGACCCCGAGGTAGACCGTCGCGTCGGCGCCGGCCTCGAGCAGGTAGTAGCTTTCGTCCTGAGTGTAGTGCATGCCGAACTCTTGCTGGATGTACTCGGTAAGCGGGTGCACCTGCAGGCTCAGGTTGCCACCGCCCATGGTGTCAAGAAAGTCGAAGCGGATCGGAAACTCTGTTCCGAACCGCGCATGCACCTTTTCGCCCAGGAGTCTCTGAGGCTCCTGAAACACCAGGTTGATCGAGGGGATCTCAAGTCGTACCCCATCGAAGTTCAGGATCAGGCTGTTTTCTTCAGGGACGCAGTCGAACCCCCAGGCATAATTTGCCGGCTCCGGGTCAAGCCCAACGACCTCGCGCATCCACTGGCCGCCCCAAGGTCCCGGATCAAAGAACGGTACCAGCCGGAAGGGACGCTCCGCGGTTTGGCGAAGTGCCTCGAGGTGAGCGCTCCCTGTCATCATCGCCGGAGCGTTCTTTCGGTTCGTGTCCAGTAGATAGTCCAGCGAAGGAAACAGGGTGATTTTGTGTCGGTCGAGCACCCGCCATTCGACAAAAAACGACCGCTTGTACTTGCGCAGTACGTCTTGGTCGTAATTGCTGGATCCCCAGTTGCAGGCCTCTTTCCGGCGGTAGCGCAGCTGAATCTCCCAACGGGCCATATCGGCGTACACCAAAAGGTCGCCCCGCGTCACCAAACTCGCTCCGATGCCATGAACCAACACGAGTCCTGAGGCAGCTTCAACCTGGTCCCTCAGGCCCCGCAGCTTTTCGGCAACGAAGAAGTCGTCGATCCGCAAGTTCGTCATGACCCCAAACACGCGGTCGGAGGTAAGGTTGCGACCGATGAGGGCCTCAAACTCGGGCTCTGGAAGCAAGCTTGCGGCCACGTCGATGACCAGTGCAGGCTTAAGACGCGAGCCGAGGGCGTCCAGGATTTCGCGGCTATCGACGGCCGAATACTGTTCGAGCACCAGGACCTTTCGGTTGGATTTGACTCCGCTCAACTTCGTGCTCCACTCCTGCACGATGGAGTCCCACCCAGACCATGCCCGCTTGGCGCCCCCGCGCACGTGGACTTCCGGGAACCGATCGTAGTTACGTTTCATGTCAACTTCTCCTCCATCAGGGCGTGTAGGCCTAGCAGCACGGATTGGTCGGGCGTCGCAGACACCCGGAACTCCAACTGTCCCCAGGGCGTCCAGCACAAATGACGAACCTGCTGTTCAAGAGAATCCAGAAACTGGTCACGGCCCTTCAACACTCCTCCGCTGAACACCACCACTTCGGGGTCGTAGGCATGAACCAAGGTTGCCAGCCCTCGGGCCCACTGCCGAGTGATCTGGTCCAACAGCCTCCTGGCCTCTGCATCGCCGGCGCGACTGGCCGTGGTCAGCGACTCAAAGCCATCAAACTGGCCGCCGGAGAGCCGGTCAAGGCACCAACTGCCCACCTGAGCCTCCAGGCAGCCCCGTTTGCCGCAAGAGCAAGGAGTGTCACCGCCACCGGTCTTGAAGTGCCCGCCGAGCACCCCCGCCTGATAGTGCACGCCGCGAACGAGTCGGCCGTTCATGAGCGCCGCGGTTCCGACCCCCGTCCCAAGAATGAACAGAGCCGTATTGTCGCAGCCCTGACAACAACCTCTGCGGTACTCGCCGAACAGTGCGGCATTGCTATCGTTCTCCAGGAGAAACGGAACCCCGAAGGTGTCGCGGGACCACGTAGCAAGATCAAGCTCGGTGGCATCGAGGAACTTCCCGCTGGCCGAAAGAACCCGGTTCTGCTTGACATCAACCAGGCCCGGGTAGGCCATGGCCACACCGTCCAGCCGTCCGTGACTTGCCGAAAGGCCGCGCAGCGTCGTTTCAACGATGCCGAGTTTTGCCGCGAGCGTGCCTTTGGCCTGGGCAGGCAACTGCCGTGTTCCGAGCACCCGATTTCCCTGAAAAAGGCCAACCTTGATCGTCGTCCCCCCCAGATCCACGGCCCCCGTCAGGATATCCGAGTTCACGGTTGGTCCCGGAACTCGGGCCCGTTCGGTCCTTGAACGACCCTAACGCTGAAACCCTGCTCGGATATGGTGGCGTAGTCGTGACCGGCATCCGAGGGCCAACAGGCCCCTACCGCCAGTACGTCACGGCCTGTATTGACAAGGCGGTGGGCGACATGCCCGGCAATGTAGTGAACCGAGCCGGGCTTCAGGACTTCGAGGCTCCAGCGGCGCGCGCCGTCCATCAGAAGAAGCACGCCCTGACCGGCATAGCACCAGTAGTACTCGGCGCGGTCACGCTGAGCGTGGAAGTGTCCACGGGTCATGAAGTACTCGCCGTCGATAACTCCAGGTTGAACAAAGGAAGTACCGAAGAACAACCCCCCGGGGGTACCTTCGGGAACAACAGCGTGCATTTGCACGCTGTAGGCCGTGATCGACTGGTCGAGGGCCGCCCGGGCACTTTCGTTGGCAAAAACGTTTTTCAACTCTGCAAGGGTCTTCACACTTTCGGTGATCTCTCCGGAAAGTCGCCCGGTGTGATAGTTTGCTTCAATCATGGTCCATCTCCTTGCTGGCTGAAACCGTCACGCGTAATGCGGATCGAATATTCGAAACGGTCAGACCTGTAGTGGGCCACACCAAACTCGAACGGGCGTCCGGCGACGTCTGAAACCGTCCGCTTTCGGTACAGCATTGGTAGGTCTTCGGGCATCTGCAGGCGGGCACGGTCGGGAGCCCCCGCACCCAAGGCTCCTATGCACTCTTCTGAGATCGCGGGCACAACCTGATAGCGATTTTCGATCAGCTCATAGAGGGGGCCATCAAAGGCCTCCGTCTCGGGAATGGAAAGACGGGGATGAAACCAGCTACGGAACAGGACTACCGGCTGGCCTTCTTCCCCCTTCAGGCGCTCTAGCACGATCACTTTGGTTCCCGGGGCAATTCCGAGCCCTGCTGCGGCCGCCTCAGGAGCGGGCTCGACCCAGACTCTCTTTTCGAGAGTGACGAGTTCACGCCCTAGCCGCCCCATCTCGCGGCTAAAGCTAGTCCACTCGGTCAGACGCGTCTGGATCGGACTGCGGTTCACTACCGTTCCGACACCCTTTTTGCGAAGAATCAGCCCCTCACGAACCAGGGAATCCATTGCAACCCGGATGGTATGACGGCTGACGCCCAACCGCATGGCCAAATCGGTCTCACGAGGGAGCAGTTGACCGGCCTGGTGTCCCACTTCGCGAACCAGGGCCCGCAAGGCGACTTCGGCTTGGGCGTAGAGGGGGAGTGCAGCCAGCGGGTTGAGCGGTTTCATGGTTCTCCATGTCCGTTTGTCCGGACATATACGTGATACCATGAGCCGGAGTTCTTGGCAAGCGGCAACAGTACTTTCGAACTCGTCTATGGACGGTAGGTCCACGGCCTCCACCGCCCAGATGATCGAGGGCAAGAGCAACGTCCCCATCACCCAGCGTGACTTCGCCGTCATCGAGACCGGCTTCGGTCCCGTCAAGAAGTCCCGTCCCAAACCTCCGCTGCCAACCCTAGGTTGGCCGTTGGTTCAGCCTAGTGAGAGCAGCAGCTTCAAGCCTGCACGACTCGTCTGTCCATCTGAGCCGCATACTGCAGGCATGCCAGTATGTCTTCGTGACCGGAACCGTCAGTAGAAACCGATCTCGCGAACGTCAATCCTCGCTGAGAACTCCCGCTTGTAGGCGACTACCGCCACGCTGGCCAACTCGGCCAAATCCAGGGAAAAGAAGGCGCCGAAATCACCCTTGGTAAACTGGCTGAAAGGCACGTGCACTTCCTGCCATTCCCCGGTGACCGGCAGGGGCGCCATATAGAAAGACCACGGAAACAGATTCCGGGATGTCCGCAGGAACAGGTAGTAGCCTTCGCTGTTGACGCGCGCCAACAGGCGGACCCCCGTGTAGCGTCGGGCGTCAAAGACGGGCTTCCCGTCGTGCGCCAGCAGAAGCTGGGCCTGGATGAAACCTCCGTTGTTCTTCAGACTGACTTGACCCGAGATGACGAGGTGCGGAATCCCCCCTTCCGACTCGGTTCCGACCTTCATGTCTGACAAACCACCCATGACTCGGTCGGTGAATCCTTGCCACGAGGTTCCCAGTCGCGAACTTGAAGAGCTGAAATCGTCCAGAAGAAAGGGGGACACGGGAACCTCCGAGACGGGTGTGGTAGTGACGCAGGCGGTGCCAAGGATTGCCACCGCAACCAGACTGACATTCCAGAGTTTCGGACGGATCAACATGTCGGAAAGTTAGTGTTTCTCTCGGGCAAAGTCCACTTTCACCAAATTGACCGGGAGTTTCCTTGGGGTTGATCTTGGTCTTCGAGGGCAAGGTCACCCCTCCAGACACCTTCAATGGTGGCATGCTCCCATGCCTTTGTGGCCAGCTTTCCCCCAGAATAGTGAGCGGCCTAACGTCTGCGGCAGCATTTTCCAGTGCGCCCACACCAAGCGACTCACTGACGGCGCTGCGCGTTGCAGCACCAATCAGCGCTGGGTTGACGCCTCCGGCGCGGACCGGGCGCTTTGATGTTTCTTCGAAAAGCTACCACTTCTTGGCTTTGAGGTAGTCCACGGCCGCCTTGTAGTCTTTACCCAGGGTTTTGGTCACATCGAGCATAGGGTTGAACGCACCGCCATTTAGGTAGGTCTGGATAGGGCTTACCCCGCCGGTGTTACCCGCACCCGTCCCGGCCGTGGTACGTTCGCTGAGGCGTGCGATGGCCAGATCGTCCACGAAGGTCAGTTGGGCCCCGGTCAGAATCTTGAGTTCAATTTCCGTAAGCAGGGCTTCGGCAGGTTTGGGTTCGAGGCGAGGCGTGGTGCGGATTTTTTCGGCGATCAGCATCAGGCTTTTCACCTGCGTTGCGGTCAAGGCAAGCTTTTTCTGCTCCTTGTCCATGGTGTGCAGATAGCCGAACACCCGCCCCAGATCGTAAACGACCTCGAGTTTTTCCTTGGCAACGGCCAAAGCGGGATCCTGGGTGGTTTGAGCTGCCAGCGTAGCCGTCAGTAGCAGGGCGATACCTGCCCGTGCAATGAGCTTATTCATTCTTGTCTCCTTGGCCTTTTGGCCGGTTTATTCGTAACGAAGGGCCTCGATAGGATCGAGCTGCGACGCCCGGTAAGCCGGGTAGCCGCCAAACACGAGTCCGATCACGAGAGAAAATCCGAACGAGAGGACCACTGACATTGGCTCGACGGTGCTGGCCAAGCCACCCCAGATCGAGAACGCGTACGACGAACCGACACCGAGGGCGACCCCGATGAGTCCACCACCAACCGAGAGGATGATAGCTTCGGTCATAAACTGGGCGATGATGTCGTTGGTCTTGGCGCCAAGGGCCATGCGTACGCCGATTTCCCGCGTACGCTCGGTGACCGAGACGAGCATGATGTTCATGATCCCGATCCCCCCCACAATGAGGCTGATGGCAGCGATGCCGCCCAGAAGCAAAGTGAAGGTGCCGGCCACGCCCTGCAGCGTGTCGAGCAGGTCGAGCTGGTTGGCCACGTAGAAGTCGGCCACCTCGAGGCTGGGCATTTTGTGCAGCCGCAGCAGTGTGGCCTCGATGGCGGATTGAGCTTCGCGCATGCGGTCGGTGTTACCGGCCTGGATGTTTACCAGCGCAAAGTCCTTGGCTCCGATAATGTAGCGCTGGTAGGTGCTGATGGGGATGAACACCGACAAGTCGGTGGTGGAGTTTCCTTTGCGCTCCATCAGGCCGGCTACGCGATAACTCAGTCCGTTGAGGCGGACTTTCTGCCCGACGGGGTCGCCCATTCCACCGAAAAAATCGTCGTATAACTGGGCACCAAGGACGACCACGGCCTTGCGGCTTTCGACGTCGGTGGGGAGGAAGAACTCGCCCATTACAGGGTGAATGTTGCGGATGGTCGGGTATTCGACGTCGGTTCCAACAATAGTCACGGTGGTGCTGGCGTTGCCGAACTTGGCCTGGCCGCTGGCACTTGACTCCGGCGCTACCGACGCCACCAATTCGGGATCCATGGCCCTAATTGCGACAATATCGGCCTCAGTGATGGTGGGAACGATGTTGGTGGTACTGCGGCGCACCAAGCTGCCTCCCTTGGGTTGGCCCGAGTACAGCAAAAGGAGGTTTGACCCCAGCGATTCCAAGCTGGACTCCACCGACCTTTGAGCCCCGGCCCCTAAGGCCAACATGGCAATCACGGCGCCGGTCCCAATCATCACGCCCAGGGCGGTCAAAAAGGCGCGCACTTTGTTGGCGCGGATGCTCCGCAGCGACATGCGGACGTTTTCGAGCAAGGCGCTGCCGGTCATGGCACCCACTCCGACGCCGCGACATCGGCAAGAATTTTCCCGTCTTCCACTTGGATTACCCGGTGCGCCTGGCGGGCCACCTTGGGGTCATGCGTCACGAGGATCAAGGTGGCCCCGTCGCGGTGCAGGATGTGGAACAGTTCCATGATTTCGACACCTGTCTTGGTGTCGAGGGCTCCCGTGGGTTCGTCGGCCAGCAATATGGAAGGCACCCCGGCCAGCGCGCGGGCGATCGCGACGCGCTGGCGCTGACCGCCGGAAAGCTCAGAGGGAAGGTGCCCCTCACGGCCGTCGAGCCCGACTTTCTGTAGCATGGCCAGCGCGCGCTCGCGTCGGTTTTTGCGGCTGACACCCTGGTAGATCATGGGTAGCTCGACGTTTTCGAGGGCGGACTCGCGGGGCAGCAGGTTGAAGCTTTGGAAGACAAAGCCGATGCGGCGGCTTCGGATTTCGGCGAGCTGGTCCTTTTTTAGCTTCGAGGTCTCGTCGCCCGCCAACCGGTAGCTGCCGGCCGAAGGGGAATCGAGGCAACCGAGGATGTTCATAAGGCTGGTCTTGCCTGAGCCGCTGGGGCCGACAATGGCCACAAACTCGCCCGACTGAATGGTGAAACTGACGTCGTCGACGGCTTTGACCGTCGTCGGGCCCATGGTGTAGTGGCGGCTGAGGCCGCTGACCTCGATCATTTGGTGCCACCCGAGCCGGGAATGGTGATGGGGAGCACCGACTTTTCGCCAGCCGCAGCGGTGGGGGCCGGGGCAGAGGGCTTCACGGCGCCGGGCAACACCACTTCGGTGCCCTCGTCGAGCCCCGAGAGAATGACGGCGTTGAGGCCATCGTCGGCGCCCTTTTCGACGCGCTTTTTGACCACCTCGCCGTTTTCGAGCACCTCGACATAGCTGCGGCTACGCACGGTCGAGACCGCCTTGGACGGCACCACCACGCCCTTGTCGGACGCAATGCGGATGGAAAAGTCGGCGCTCATGCCGGGGCGGAGGCGGCCTTCGGTGTTATCGACCAGCGCGGTCACCTTGAAAATCGAAATGTTGTTGACCACTTCGGCCATGGGGCTGATGGCTTCGACCTTGGCGACGAGCGACTCTTCGCCCATGGCCTCGCCGCTGATGGCCACCGTTTGGCCCAGAACCACCTTGCCGATATCGTTCTCGTCGACTTCGGCGCTCAGCCTCACGCGGGACAGGTCGCCAAACAGCACTACCGCGGTGTTGGGCGAGACCAGGTCACCGGCGGCCAAATAAGCTTTGAGGACGGTGCCGTCGAAAGGGGCCCTGAGGGAAAGCGAGGCGAGGTCGTTGCGGGACTTGTCGAGCGACAAGCGCGATTGCCCCACCTTGAGCTCGGCGGTTTCCCCAGCCAACTGGGCGTTGGTGACGGCTTCCTCGGCGGTGGCGTAGTCGCCGGGACTCAGGGCTTTTCCGTCGAGCAGAGCCTTTTTGTCGGCTTTGTCTTTCACAGCGCGGTCGAGGACCAGCTGAGCTTTTTTGAGGTCCACCTGCGCCTGCGACAGCACAAACTCGGCCTGCCCCAGCGCGTTGCGGAACTGGGTGTCGTCGAGCGTGGCGACCACGGCGCCGGCCGCAACCCGGGAACCCTCGCGCACCAGACTTTTGACCAGCGACGCTGCGGTGGACCGCAAGGTGACCTGAGCTGCCGGTTCGACGAGGGAGACACCTTCGACATCGATCGAGACCACGCCGTTCTTGGCCGTGACGGTGACCGGCCCCGACGAGACGGTGGCCTGCTCGGGCTGCTGCCGGGCGAAGAAATACCACGCTCCACCGGCGACAAGGATGGTGCCGACAGCGAGCAGAAGGATCGAGGACTTTTTCATGGGATCTCCCAAGCCGAAGCGGCTTCACGTAATTCCAAGGTGGCCAAGGTCAGATTGACCTGGGCTTTGTCGTGGGCAAAAGTGGCGCGGACCAAGACGGCGGCGTTGGCGGCTTCTTCTTCGGGACTCACCTGGCCGATCAGCTTTTTCGACGCGAACGACTGGGCGGCCGCACCGGTGGATTCCTGCGCACGGAGACTGGCGGCCAGACTTTCTTGGGCCTTGAGGAAGGCGGCATATTTTGAACGCACGCCAAGCTCAAGCGAAGCCTCGAGGTACCCTAGGCGGCGGCGTTCCAGTTCGACGGCGTCTTCCAGGGCTTGGCGGCGTAGGGCAGTGTCGCCAGAAAACTCCCAAGTCAGCAGAACCGAGGCTGACAGCACGGGATCGACGGTTTTTATCACCGACTCGGGTGCCCGGTAGAGGGACACGTCACCACCCAGCCCGAGGGAGCCTGAAACGCTACTGTAACTGAGGACGACCGAGCCCTGGGGCGCCACATAGCTCAGCTGGGGAGCAAACGTCAATGGCAGGGCCGACGCTGCCACCAGGGCGCGCCGGGCTTTTTCCAGGCGCTGGCGCTGGGCCAAGGCCGTGGACGCGTTCTGCTTGGCCATGGCGATCAGGGCGACCGGCAATCCAGGCGACACCAAAGGGCCGAAGTCGGGTTTTGCCAGCAGCGGCACCAACCCGAGCGGATCCTGCGAACCCGGTTGATGATCAGGACGAGGGGTTTCCAGGGTGGCCTTGAACGCCAGCGCAAACCAGGCCAGCCGGAGATCGAGCCGGGCTTGGGCCACTTCGGCTTCGGAATCCTGTAGGCCGGCCTCGGCCAAAGCCCCGGCGGTCGCCGTCAGGGTTCCCTGCTTGACCCGTTGTTTTACCGCTTCCAACCTGGACTTTTGCTCGTCGCGGGCTGCTTCGGCTACCCCGACTGACTGTTGGGCGAGGTAGGACGCGTTGTAGGCCCGCAGCAGGTCGACGGTGGCACGGCCAACGGCTTCGTCGGCTTCGCGTTGGCGCAGCGCCAGAGTTTCGACAAGTGCTGTTGCTTTTTCGCGGTCGGCAGCGGTGCTCCCCAAGAGGAACCACAGGTCGATGCCAAGATCAGCCTTGGTCAGTTCGGCTACCGGGCGAGTGCTGACTTTGAGACCTTTCCAAGCCGACTCGGCGTCTACCTCGGCTTGGGCCAAGCTCAACAGACGCGAAGCCAACTGTACGCTTTCATGCTGAGGAATCTGATAGGCAACGTCGTTCCAGGTCAGCGTCTGCGAGAAGGCCGGGGGACTCAAGGCGGCCAAAAGCACAACCATCCAGGTTTTCATAGGGACTTCCTTAGTTAATGCGCATCAAGAAGCGTGCCAAAAATAAGGGAGATTCAATATATAGTTTTGTGAATATTCTCAGGAAATGGTCTTTCTGGCTCAACTACGTGAGCAATCCTTTCCGGAGAGCTGCTTTTTGGGAAAAGATTGCCCACGTTCAGACTTGAGCGGTGTGCACGCCTTGGTGGCTTTGGTTGACGCCCATGGTCCACCACTTGGATGTCGAGGTTTCAGCCGATGTGTTCGGACAATGGTAGGCTGCTTGGAGCTGTAGAGGTAGCGTAGACATCTTTGGTGATTCTGGGGGGCATACCCAACCGAAGGAGCCCCGCGTCGCGTGAGGTGCCTGGAGGGCGGGGGGCGTCGCCCGCCGGTTCTCTGCGGGACTTTGGCTGAAAAGCCTAAGCCCCGCAGAAACGGAACCCCGGAAGGTGCCGGCCACCTCGAAGTGTGACCCCCTGCGACCAGAAGTCGAGGTGGACACGCCCTTCAGCAGGGATGCTTGGCGTTCTTGCGACTGTACAGCCACCAGTTGAGCACTGTATTGAGCCCAAAGAACACCGCCGAACCGATGAACACAACGTTTGGACTCTTGAACGTGGCGAACGCAAAAGCGAAAAGCAGGCCGTAGATGAACGGTCCAAAGGCCGCGATGGCCGCGGTGAAGCCGACGACACCCGAACCCTGTCGCGGCGCAAAGAGCATGGGCATCTGCTTGAAGGTCGACGCGTTGCCCATACCGGCGAAGAAGAAGATGCCCAGCATCGAAGCCACGAAGGGTACAAACAGTTCGGCGGTGGGGTTGGCGGTGAAAAACAGCACCAGCACCGAGCAGACGGTCATGCCGACACCGGCCAGCGTGGTGATTTTGGCGCCGCCCCATTTGTCGGCAAACGGACCGGTGGCTACCCGCACCACGGCGCCCACGAGCGGGCCGAGGAAGGCGAACGCCAACGGATCGGGAGCGTTTGGGATGCCACCAAAGGTCTGCTTGATGAGCAGGGGGAAGGTACCCGACAGGCCCGAGAACGCACCGAAAGTCATCAAATACAGGCTAGTGAGGGCCCAGGTATGGCCACTCTTGAAGATGTCAAACTGTTCCTTGAAGTTGGCCTTGATGGGCACCGATTTGAGCATCAACCACGCCAAGCCGCCAAAAACGACCACGAGAGGAATGTAGATCGTCAGCGCGTTCTGCAGGTAAACGGGCACCTGTGCCGTGCCTTTTGTCAGCGTCTGGGGAGCGCCGAAGAGGCTTCCTGCCAATGCGAAGCCGATGATCCACGGCGTGAGGAACTGCACCACCGAGACCCCGAGGTTGCCAATACCGGCCTGAATGGCCAGCGCGGTGCCGAGCTTCTTCTTGGGGAAGAACAGCGTCGTGGAAGGCATGAACGAGCTGAAGTTACCGCCACCCATGCCGGCGCAGAAGGCCAGGAACATCAGCACCCAGAACGGGGTGGTGGGGTCCTGCACGGCCACGTACCAGCCTACCAGGGGGATGAGCAGCAACAGCGTGGACACCGAGACGACGAGCCTGGTGCCCAGCATGGGGGTCAGGAACATATGGACCAGTCGCCAGGTACCCGCCGCGAGGCCCGGCATGGCGGTCAGCCAGAACAGCTCGGCCGTGGTCAGCTTGAAGCCGATCTGCGGCAGCTTGACCACGAGGGCCGACACGACAAACCAAGTGATAAAGGCCAAAAAGAGGTTGGCCGTAGTAATGACCAGTGCGGCGTTGGCGACCTTCTTGCCGGTGGCGTTCCAGAACTCATCGTTCTCCGGTTCCCACTTTGTCAGCCAACTTTTGCCTCTTGGCGCCGTTGAATTGCTCATAGTAACTCCTTTTGCTCGTTAATCTTGGGTACGTCGTGAGGGGGCGACACCGAGGATGCGCGCGCCCAGGGAGGCAGTTCCCGCCGGGTGTGCCACAGCGGCCAGTTCTGGAAGATCGGCCCCGGCACCAAGGCCTGGATTGGCGAGCTTCTCGCTGGCACGGATGGCCAGATGCATCCACAGCAGGCTCAGTCCGGCGATGGCAAACAGCAGCATGAAACAACTGGTCCAGACCCCCGTCAGGTCGTTCAGGAGCCCGAAGAGGATGGGAAACAACCAGCCGCCCAAGCCTCCCATCAGTCCGACGACGCCGCCAACAGGGCCCACATGCTCGGGGTAGTAGACGGGAATATGCTTGTAGACGGCAGCCTTGCCCAGGCTCATAAAGAAGCCCAGCACGAAAATCAGCACGGTGAACGACACGAAGTCGAGGGCCAGCTTGAAGTCGATGGGGCCGTGAATGCCGTCGATGTGGTAGCTCATGGCGGGATAAGCGAGAAAGAACAGGCTCGCGAGGGCGCCAAAGAACATCCAGTACATCACCCGGCGGGCCCCAAGCTTGTCGCTCAGGTAGCCACCGAGAACGCGGAACAGCGAGCCCGGAATCGAGTAGGCGGCGCCCAACATGCCCGCGACGATGATGGGAAGACCGTACACGGCGTTGAAGTAGTGGGGGAGCCAGAGGGCCAGCGCGACGAAGCCGCCGAAGGCGAAGAAGTAGTAAAGGCTGAAGCGCCACACCTGCAGATTCTTGAGGGGCTCCAGGAGGCTGGCCGTCTTGTTGGCCTTGCGGCCCTCTGCGCGGCGCTGAACAAGATGGGGGTCGTCGGTGGTTCCAAACCAGAACACAATGGCCATGACAACCAGGGCTCCTGCCCAGATCAACGCCACGGACTTCCAGCCGAAGGCAACCATCACCACAGGGGCCAGCAACTTGGTGACGGCCGAGCCGACGTTGCCGGCGCCGAAAATGCCCAGCGGAAGACCCTGTTTGGCCTTGGGGTACCACTGCGACACGTAGGTAATGCCCACGGCAAACGAGCCGCCGGCGATACCGACACCCAGCGCTGCGATCAGAAAGCTGGTGTAGTCGGTTGCGAAGGTGAGCAGCCAGGTGGCGACCGCACCGGCCAGCATCACGCCGACGTACACGATGCGTCCGCCCACCTGGTCGGCCCAGATACCGAGGACAAGTCGTATGAGCGACCCCGTGAGGATAGGTGTTCCTACCAGAAGGCCGAACTGGAACTCGCTGAGGCCGAGGTCTTTTTTGACCTGCACGCCGATGACGGAAAAGATAGTCCACACCGCAAAGCAGGTGGTAAACGCGATCGTCGAAAGCCACAGCGCGCGTGAGCGCTGCGTTGACGGCACTGCCAAAAGGTCGGGATCAGGCATTCGAGTCCTCCTGCGAACTACCATAATCCGCATGAAACCAGCCTTAGTTGCTTTATCGCAATTAGCCGGTCCGGTTCTAGAGATTTCTGTCTGCCTATGTCATACTAAGGGAATGTTAGCAGAGACTTACCATCAGGTGCTGAACCCGAAGGCGTGCTCTTGCACTCCGGAAATCCGCAAAAGCATCATCCGCCGTCTGCCGTTCCTCAAGCAGGCCTCGCCCGCCACCCTCGACCTGCTTGAGCGGCACCTGCACTCCCGCAACTTCTCCGAGGGCGTCGAAATCTCACCCTTGCAGTTCCGCACGGGCATGTTCGGCGTCGTTGCTTCGGGCGCCTTCAAGGTGTTCCGGCCTGTGCACGACGAGCAGGTGGTCGTCTTCGAGATCCTGACCGCCGGGGACTTTTTTCTGTACTCGGCCGAAGACCTCGAAGGGCTGCGGATGTACGTTTACCCCGACGTGGTCCAGACCATGACCACCAGCTGCCTGCTGACCATGGACCAGAGCAAGTTGATTCCCCTGCTCATGCAGGATGCCCACCTGGCGCCCACCTTTTTTGGCCACCTGACCGAGAGGCTGAGGCAGACGAACGAACGGTTCATCCGCTTCTCGGCGTTTCAGGCCGAGCACCGTTTGGCCTACCTGTTGCTGTTCCTGCACGCCAAGGGCCCCAAACGGCCTGGCTACCCGGCGCTGATTCCGTTCAATTTGCCGCGCAAGGACTTGGCCGCCATGGCAGGCCTGACCATGGAGACCACGAGCCGCATTTTGTCGGCCATGGAGCGCGAGGGTCTGATCCGGTCGGGCCGTGGCTGGGTTGAGGTGGCCGACGTGGCCGGCCTGGACCGAATCTGCCAGCTCGAAACGCTCTAGTTGACATAGAACAAGCAACGAGGGGTTATGCGGGTAAATACTGGGAGCATGGTTGATCTCTTGGGCCGTCCACTCCGCGATCTCCGCATCTCTGTTACTGACAGTTGCAACTTCCGTTGCACGTACTGCCTGCCGGCGCACGCCTTTCCAGCCGACTACCCCTTCTTGTCGGGCTCCCAACTCCTGACTTTCGACGAGATTCTGCGCGTGGTCGAGGCTGCGCTCCCCTTGGGTCTCAAAAAGGTCAAATTGACCGGTGGAGAGCCGTTGCTGAGGTCGCTGCTGCCCGAGTTGGTGCGCTCCTTGTCGAAGTTTCCGGGGCTCGAGACGGGACTGATCACCAACGGTTTGCACCTGGAAGCTTTGCTGCCGCGCTTGGTGGATGCCGGGTTGGGCTCGGTGACGGTGAGTCTCGATGCCCTTGACCCCGAGGTCTTTTCGAGGATGACGGGGAACGGCCACTCGGTAGAGGCTATTCTCAAGGCCATCGACGCCGTTCACCGGGCGTACGGCACCGTCAAAATCAACACAGTCCTGTTGCGCGGAGAGAACGACGACCAGGTGGAAAGCCTGGCCCGCCACTTCCGGCGTCCTGGGTTCGACCTGCGCTTCGTCGAGTTCATGGACGTGGGCACGCTCAACCGCTGGTCGCGCGAGCGGGTGGTTCCTGGCGACGAGGTGCTCGCGCGGCTGCAGTTGCTGGGCACCCTGACGCCGTTGCCCAAAAAGCACGCTGGCGAGACCAGCGAACGGTGGGCATGGTCCGACGTTCCGTCGGCCCCGTCCGACGAAACGTCGGCCCCGTCCGCCGGGCAGGGGAGCGTGGGCTTCATCAATTCGGTGACCCGTCCGTTCTGCGGGGACTGCAGCCGGGTAAGGCTTGGGGCCGACGGAAGGCTCTACACCTGCCTGTTCTCGGCCAAGGGCTTCGACCTTCGCGCCCCTTTGCGGCGGGGCGAGTCTGCGGACGCTCTCGGCGCACGGCTGGCTGCGATCTGGTCGGGACGCTCCGACCGTTACTCGGAACTCCGTGGCGTTACGCCGGCCGCCGCGGATCGCATCGAAATGTTCGCGGTAGGAGGCTGAATGCTCACTCATCTGGACGACAAGGGGCTTCCCACCATGGTCGATGTCGGCGACAAGGCCATCACCCGGCGCAGTGCTACGGCCCGCGCGGTGGTGGACTTTCCGCCTGAAGTGCTGGCCCAGTTGGTCGCCGGCCAACCGGGAGCCTCAGACCTGGTCGGCCCCAAGGGACCGATTTTTGCGACCGCCGTGGTGGCCGGCATTCAGGGCGCCAAACGGACCAGTGACCTTATCCCCATGTGCCATCCACTTCCGCTCGACGGCCTTTCGGTCACCTGCCAGGTGCTCAACGCTCACGAAGTCGAGGTGCTGTGCACGGCCAAGACCACCCACAAGACCGGTGTCGAGATGGAGGCCCTGACCGGGGCCACGTTGGCGGCGCTGACCCTTTACGATATGACCAAGGCCCTGAGCCACGCCATCGTGATCCGGGAGGTCAAACTGCTGAGCAAGACCGGGGGCAAGAGCGACCATCATGGCTGACTGGACCTTTCACCCCTACGAGGTGGCCCTGGTCGGCTACCAGAACTCCGGCAAGACCACCCTGGCCGCCAAGCTGATCCCGTTGCTGGGCCTCAACTTGGCCTACCTCAAGCGCGACGCGCACCGGTTCGATCTCGACAAGCCCGGCAAGGACACTCACACGCTCGCTGCTGCCGGTGCCCGCACGGTGTTCATCAGCGACGCGAGCCACAAAGCCCTGATCAGGCAGTCTCCGCTCGACCCTTTGCTTGGCCGCCTGGACTTTCTCGAGGACGACGCCGCCCTGATCGAAGGGCACAAGCAGAGTCCGGTGCCCAAGATCGTGGTTCTCGACGAAGAGCTGTCGATCTTGCACGACCCCGCGTTTGACACCGCCAGGCCTCTTGCCGCCACCGGACCGTGGACCGAGGCTCCGAAGCTCCCGTGGAACGTGCCGTACTTCTGCCGCGACGACGCGGTGGGCCTCGCCGCGTTCCTGCGGGGCCATTGGGAAGCGCTCACCGCTGCGCGTCCCCTCTTCGGCCTGGTTCTCACCGGTGGCAGGAGCACGCGCATGGGCACTGACAAGGCCTCGTTGGTGTATCGGGGGCTGCCCGAGGCGGCCCGGATGTACCACCTGCTGGAGGAGTTCTGCTCGCAGGTGTTCCTCAGTTGCCGCGCCGACCAGTCCGGCGACGAGGGCCGAGTCGGCTTTCCGCAGCTTCACGACGCCCTTTTGGGCAAAGGCCCCCTTTCGGGAATCCTGGCCGCGATGGAGGCCCACCCCGACGCTTCGTGGTTGGTCGTGGCTTGTGACTTGCCGCGTGTCGACCGCGAGGTGCTCGCTAAACTGCTGGCGGGCAGGGCTCCTTTCCGGTTTGCGACGGCCTTCCGGGGCTTCGAAGACCGGCCTGAACCCTTGTGCGCGATCTACGAACCCAAGGCCCGACCCCGGTTCTACCAGTTTCTGGCGGCCGGGTACGACTGCCCGCGCAAGATGCTTTTGAACTCGCCGATCGCCCTGCTCGAGCCGCCAGGGGAAGGGAAACTCGTCAACGCCAACACTCCTGCCGATCGCGAGGCCCTCAAGTGATCTCGGTGGCCGAGGTGGACCGCCTGTTGAGCGCACAACTCGGCGGCACAGACACCGAACTGGTCGCGTTGGCCCAGTGCGTCGGCCGCTGCCTGGCTGTACCTGCCGTTGCCGACCGCGACGGCCCACCTTTTCACCGCGTGGCCATGGACGGCTATGCCGTGCGCGCACAGTCCGGGCAGCGCGCACAGTCCGGGCAGCGCGCCTGGCGGGTCGCGGGCCTTCAAGTGGCGGGAAAACCACCGCAGACGCTCACTGACCCTCAAACTGCGCTCGAAGTCGCCACGGGAGCCGTTTTGCCTCTCGGCTGTGACACGGTGGTGCCCTACGAAGCAACCCTCAGGTCGGGCGACCAGGTGGACCTCCTGGCCGATGCACCGCCGGTGGCAAAGGGGAACCACGTTCATCCTCAGGGCACCGACTACCGCTCCGAGCAGGTTCTCGTTCCGGCGGGCACGGTTCTGAGGTCGCCGCACCTGCACTCGCTGGCAAGTGTCGGTCTTGACCCCGTTCCCGTCCGCAGGCGGGCCGTGTGGTCGCTCGCTTCCACCGGCGACGAACTTGTCGCCGTCCACCGAACGCCGTTGGCTTGGCAGATCCGGCAGAGTAACCTCGCTGCGCTGGAAGGCGAAGCCCGCGCCTGGGGGCTGGCACCCCGGGAAGCGCAGACGTTGCCCGACAACCGGCCTCTGTTGCTCGAGGGCCTGAAGTCGCAGCTAGGAGTCGTCGACGCTCTGGTGCTTACCGGCGGCGTGTCGGCGGGGGTCCTCGACCTGGTACCGGGGGTGCTCGAGGAACTCGGCGTGCAGACGCTGTTCCACCGGGTGGCTCAGCGCCCGGGCAAGCCGTTCTGGTGCGGCCGCCTTCCTGCCAACGCGCTGGGTCGCGCCACCCTTGTGTTCGGACTGCCCGGAAACCCCGTGTCGAGTCTGTTCGCCTTTCGGCGCTACGTGTTGCCTTGGCTTCTGGCCTTCGAGGGGAGGCCAGCGGGACCTCGCCGGGTGGAGGTCCATGGTCTTCGTGCCCGCGACGATGACCAGACAGTTTTTCTGCCCTGGTCAGAAGAAACGGGGGTGATGGAATGGAAGGGGTCGGGCGATTATCTTGCGCTGGCCGGCTCGACGGGCTTTGTTGAAATCGATCGTGATCCGCGCTCGGGAGTCGAGCCTTGGATGTACTGCTGGGGAGGAAGGGAATGACAGTAACCGTGCGCTACTATGGCCGCCTTCAGGAAGAGGCCGGTCTTGCCCAGGAGACTTTGGAGACCTCGGCCACAACCTTGGAGGGCCTCTGGTCCGATGTTGCCGAGCGTCACCCCTTTACCCTTGATATCAAACTCATCAAGGCCGCCCAAGCCGATGAGTTCTGCCCCTGGAAGGCCAAACTGGTTCCCGGAGCGCTGGTGGTCTTCATGCCCCCGGTCGCGGGGGGCTGATCATGACGCTCTTTTCGCTCACGGACCTGCCCCTGGAATTGTTGCCACGTTTGTCGGTGCCGCTGGAGAGCGGTTCGGTTGTCGTGTTCTGGGGCCGGGTGCGCCGCCACAACGAAGGACGCGAGGTCAGTGGTCTGGAATACTCCGCCTACCCCGAACTGGCGCAGAAGGAAGGCGAGCGCATTGTCGCTGAGGCCCTGGTTCACTTTGGCCTCGACAAGGCCCGCGCGGCCCACCGCCTGGGAAGCCTGAGCCTCGGCGCTGCCGCCGTAATCGTCGAAGTCGCCTCGGGCCACCGCGGGGAAGGCTTTGACGCCTGTCGGTGGATCATCGACGAGATCAAGAGCCGGGTACCCATTTGGAAGCGCGAACACTACGTCGAAGGGGGCACCGAATGGGTGATGTGTCACCACGAACCTACTACGACCGACAGCTGAGAGTTCCCGGTTGGGGACTTGGTGGCCAGGAGGTTCTGGGCAAGTCGTCGGTGTTGGTGGTGGGTGTTGGCGGGCTCGGGTGCCCAGCGCTGGCCTCCTTGGCCCGCAGCGGGGTGGGCTCTCTAGTATTCTGCGACCCAGATGTCGTCGAGGCCTCGAACCTGCCACGGCAGACGCTGTTTCGCGTCACCGATGTGGGCCGTTCCAAGGTCGAGGCCGCTGCCGAAGCCCTGAGCGGTGCCAACCCGTGGATCTCCCTGAAACCGTACCCTTGGCGGGTCGACGCCACCAACGTCCGCGCGCTGGTGGAGGCCGCCGACCTCGTGCTCGATGGGTCCGACAACTTCGCCACCAAGTTCTTGTTGCACGACGCCTGCCGGGCGGCGGGAAAGCCGCTGGTGATGGCTTCGCTGTACCAATGGGAGGCCCAGCTCACCGTGTTCGACTTCCGGCGTACCGACGACGGGTGCTGGCGTTGCCTGTACCCCGAGGCGCCCGAGGACGGCTGCGTGGGCGTTTGCGCCGACGTGGGGGTCGCCGGGGCGTTGGCAGGCCTCGCGGGGAATTACCAGGCCCTGTTCGCGACCCGGTTGCTGCTGGGTTTGGAAGTCCTGGCGCCTCGCACGACGCTCGTTCTCGAGGCCTCGGGCGCGACCCGCGAGCTGCGCTGGAACCCGGCTCCGGCGTGCGCCTGCGCCAGCGCACGGGGCGACTGGGCGTGGCTGGCGGGCCAGGGACCGCTTCGCGAGGCCTTGTGGGACGACCTCGTGCCGGCCGACCGGCAGGTTGTGATCGACCTGCGCGAGCCGCACGAGATCCTTGTTGCCGAGTGGGACTGGTTCCGGTCGCAAGGCTGCGAGGTGATCGCGTCCCGGTGGACGCAGTGGCCTGCTACGCAGCCGGACTGGCAGCCCGCGACAAGCTACCTTGTTGTCTGTGCCCACGGCATTCGTTCTCTGGCGGCGCTCGCAATCCTTCCGACAGGAGTTCGTGCGCAGTCGCTGCGCGGCGGAGTCGCCGGGCTTCCCGTTGTTGCGCTCGACCAGCCATGAAGTTGAGGCTGGCGGCCTTTGGGCTCGCCCTGTTGTGGTACGCCAGCTCCGGAGCGCCGCTGGTCGGCCAAGCCAAGCTTACGGTGGCGGCCGCTTCAAACCTGGCGCCGATCACGGCGGCTCTGGCAGAGGCCTTCACCCGGCAGACGGGCGACACCGTCGAGTTCATTCTCGGTGCCTCGGGAACTCTCGCGACCCAGTTGCGCTACGGTGCGCCGTTTGATGTGTTGCTTTCGGCCGACGTCGAAACGCCTCAGCGGTTGGCGACCGAAGGCCTCTCTACGGCGCCTCGGGTGTACGCGTTGGGCAAACTGCTCCTCTTTTCGTTGGAACCCCGGGACTTCTCGCAGGGGCTGAGTCTGCTGTTGAAGCCGACCGTGACCCAGGTAGCCCTGGCCAACCCGCAGTTGGCACCCTACGGTCGGGCCGCTGTCGAGGCTCTTTCCACGCAAGGGCTCTGGGCGGCGGTGCAGCCGAAAGTCGTCACGGCGCAGAACGTCACGCAGGCGCTCCAGTTCACCGTTTCGGGGACGGGTCTGGGTTTCATCGCCAAGTCGTCGCTTTTCACCCCCGACCTGGTGGCCTTTCGCCGACAACAGGGGGTTCACTGGTTCGAGGTCGACCAGCGAGCGTACGCTCCTATCGAGCAGGCCTTCGTGGTGCGCAAGGCTTCGCTGGGCAAGGTCGGTGTCGTCGCCTTTGTGCAGTTTCTCGGCTCGCAATCCGCCCGTGCCATCTTTGAGGAGGCCGGCTATTCTGTACCCTGACTGGGCTCCTCTGGTGTTGTCTTTGGAACTCGGGCTGTGGGTGACTGCTCTTCTGGCCGTCATCGGCCTGCCCCTCGCGTGGTGGTTCGCCCGCTCGAGGCGCCGCTGGACGGTTTGGGTCGAAAGCCTGTTCTCCCTCACCCTGGTGCTGCCACCGACCGTCGTCGGGTTCTACCTTCTGGTGCTGTTCTCGCCCTTTTCGCCCGTCGGGAATTTCCTCGAGACCGTCTTCGGTTGGAAGCTGGTGTTCACGTTTTCCGGCTTGGTTGTCGCCTCGTGCGTGGCAGGGTTGCCGTTCATGCTCACGGCGTTGCGCACGGGGTTTGTCGCCCTTCCCGAGTCGCTGCTCGAGGCCTCGTGGACGCTGGGCAAGGGTCGTTTGTCGACCTACTTTCTGGTGGTGTTGCCCAACCTCAAGTCGGCGCTGCTTGCCGGTGCCGTGACTACGTTTGCCCACACCTTGGGCGAGTTTGGCGTGGTGCTGATGCTCGGCGGTAGCATCCCGGGGGTCACCAAAGTGGTCTCGATCGCGCTCTACGAGCAAGTCGAGGCGGGGAACTTCGCCCAGGCGCACGTCTACGCTGTCGTTTTGCTGGTGCTCAGCTACGCGGGAATCTTCCTTCTGAACTCACTTGAGCGGCGTTCGCGGACGGTGCGGCGATGACCCATTTCTACCTGCGAAAGGGCCGGGCCAATCTCGATCCGGGGTTCACGCTCGAGGTCGAGTTCGCCCTGCTGGCGGGTTCTTTCACCGGGGTGGTGGGGCCCTCGGGCAGCGGCAAGTCGACCCTGCTGCGGTGCCTAGCCGGTTTGGAGACCCCCGACGACGGGTTCGTCGAGGTGCAGGGCCAGCGGTGGTACCACGCCCAGCAGCGGTTGAGTCTGCCGCCCCAGCATCGCTCGGTCGGTTTCGTGTTTCAGGATTATGCGCTGTTCCCCCACCTGACGGCTCTCGGAAACGTGCAGTTTGCCCAGAAGGACCGCGCCAAGGCGCTGGCTTGGCTTGACCTCGTGGGACTTTCCAACCTGGCGGACCGGTTTCCCCACCAGCTCTCGGGGGGCCAGAAGCAAAGGGTGGCTTTGGTGCGTGCCTTGGCCCGCGAGCCCAAACTCTGGCTGCTCGACGAGCCCTTGAGCGCCCTCGACGAGGACCTTCGTGCCGAACTGGGCGACCAAATCCTCTTGCTGCAAAAACAGACCGGTGTCACGGCGTTGCTGGTGAGCCACTCGCTTGCCGAAGTCAGCCGCCTGTGCACCGAAGTGCTCGAACTCCGCGCCGGACACCTCGTTGCCGACCGCTACCCGGTCTAGCCGGCCTTCTGGTTAATCCACCCCGACCAGGACGTTGCTGGCTTTGATGATGGCGTAGGCGGTGGCGCCCACCTGGAGGCCCAACGATTCGACCGAGCTTTTGGTGATAACCGAGGTGATCACCGCTCCACCTGGCAACTCGATCTCGACCTCGGAGTTCACGGCACCCGAGGTGATCGACTTCACAGTTCCCTTCAACTGGTTCTTTGCGCTGATTTTCATGGCCCGAGTTTACTTCGGTTTAGCGGCGCCGCACCAGCTGCAGGGCTCGCCCCAGGTAGCTCACCACCGACCCGAAGCCGCTGAAGATGTGAACCAGCCGCGTGTAGGGGAAGATCAGGAAGAACGTGAAGGTCATGAACATGTGCGCGCGGTACACCCACGGCGTGTCGAGAATGTAGCTCAGAGCGTCGGGTTGGAAGGTCAGGATGCCCTGCACGTAGTGCATGAACTTGACGATGAGCTCTCCGTCCCGGTGCGCCTCCGACGACGAAATCGTGATGCTGTAGAGACCAAGACACAGGATTCCAAAGAGCCAGAACAGCAAAACGATGTCCATGACGTTACTGGTCCTGCGCACGCGCGCGTTCAGCAGGCGGCGCAGAATCAGGATGGTGACGCCGAGGATGGCCGAGGTTCCCGCTACCAGCCCCAGGCTCCAAGCGAGGAACTGCTTGAGAGGCGGCGTGATGCCGATCGCATGCAACAGCGGTAGCGGCGTCAGAAAGCCGACAAAGTGGCCGGCAAACAGGAACAGCACGCCCACGTGGAACAGATTATTGCCCCATTGCAGCCAGCCGTGCGCCAGCAGTTGTGAACTGTCGCTCTTCCAGCCCAATTGGGACCGGTTGTAGCGGAAGATGCTCCCAAAAATGAACGACAGCACGGTCACATAGGGGTAGAGGACAAACAGCAGGTATTGGAAGAAGTCGTCCATCAGCAAACTCCTTGAACGGGGTGACCAAACGCCGGTTCTTCGGCCCATTCGGTATCGAGGTCGCTTTCGGGGCGCACGGCCGGAAGCTTGTCCTCCAGCGTCGGATGAGCATAGATCTGCACCACGGGAAACACGGCGGCCCACGGGCTGTCCTTCTTGGCCAAGCGCTCACCGATGGCCTGCAGAATGGGCTGGCAGTCGCCCAGAAACTCGCCGGCCACCGACGGCTCCACAACACTGCAAAACTCCAGGAAGGCCGGGATGAAGTCGGGCAACTCTTCGGGCACCAGGTTGAGGCCGGCCTGCTCATAGTGGGTTTTGAGGTCGACCATGGCCTGCCCCCGGTCCTTGGACTCCCCGTGGACGTGCTCAAACAGGTGCAAACTCGTCGAACGTCCGGTGTCAAACTGGGACACGTAGGCCTCTTCGAGCTCGAACGGGTCGGTGGCCTGGAGGTAGTCCAGCAGTGACCTCAGGCGCGGCTTGAGCACCGAAGGAATCTCGGGATCGTTTTCGAGCGCCTGGCGCAGCTCCGGCACCGCCGCCACCAGCGTTGGGTCCGGGTAGGTCAGAAGCGCCCCTAGGGCTTTAAGTGAGATGTTGACCACGGTCATTCGGGCTTCCCTCCCTGTTTCATCGGGGCACGCGGCGGGGGGATGCGCATCGGATCGGGTACCACCGTGGAGCGACTGCCGAACAGGTTGGCCCGCTTGGGAATGCCGGTGGTGGGGGTACAGCCTTCGCCGTCGCTGAAACCGCAGCCGCCCTTGAGGTCGTAGGCGTTTTCGGCGTATTCGCGGTGGGTGGTGGGGATGACAAACCGGTCCTCGTAGTTGGCCAGCGCCAGGATCCGGTACATCTCGCCGGCCTGGGCCTCGGTCAGCCCCGCCGCTTCGAGAACCTTGGGCACGTTCTGCTTGTTGACGCTCTTGAGGCGCATCCATGCCCGCATCGAAAGCAGGCGTTCGAGCGCCAGCTTGATGGGAGCCTCATCGCCGGCCGTGAGCAGGTTGGCCAAGTACTGCAAGGGAATGCGCAGCTGGCTCACGTCGGGAATCGCGCCGTTCATGCCGATGTCGCCGGCCTGGGCTGCCCCCTGAATGGGCGACAGCGGCGGCACGTACCAAACCATGGGCAAGGTGCGGTACTCGGGGTGCAGCGGGAAGGCGATCTTCCACTCCATGGCCATTTTGTACACCGGTGAGTTCTGGGCCGAGTCGATCCAGTTCTGGGCGATTCCGTCGGCCAAGGCCTGGGCCTGCACCTTGGGGTCGTGTGGGTCCAGGAAAATATCGAGCTGGCTCTGATACAGGTCGGTCTCTTTTTCAACGCTGGCGGCTTCCTGAATCTTGTCGGCGTCGTAGAGCAAAACCCCGAGGTAGCGGATGCGTCCCACGCAGGTTTCACTGCAAACGGTGGGCAGGCCGCTTTCGATGCGCGGGTAGCAGAACAGGCACTTCTCGGCTTTGCCCAGAGCCCAGTTGTAGTAGATCTTCTTGTACGGGCAGGCCGTGACGCACATGCGCCAGCCACGGCACTTGTCCTGGTCGATGAGCACGATGCCGTCTTCTTCGCGCTTGTAGATCGAGCCCGAGGGGCAGGCGGCCACGCAGGCGGGGTTGAGGCAGTGTTCGCACAACCGTGGCAGGTACATCATGAAAGTCTGTTCAAACTGGCCGTAGATGTCTTTCTGAACCTTGTCGAAGTTCTGGTCCTGGCTGCGCTTGGAAAACTCGCCGCCCAGGATTTCTTCCCAGTTGGGGCCGCCGACGATCTTTTCCATGCGCTCGCCGGTGAGGGCGCTCACGGGGCGTGCGGTCGGTGGATGTTGCATTTCGGGGGCACTTTGCAGGTGAGCGTAGTCAAAGTCAAAGGGCTCGTAGTAGTCGTCGATTTGCGGCAAGTGCGGGTTGGCAAAGATCTTCGACAACAGCAGAGGTCTGTCCCCCATGCGCGGCACGAGCTTGCCCTTGCGGTTTTTCATCCAGCCGCCCTTCCACTTTTCCTGGTTTTCCCAGTCCTTGGGGTAGCCGATGCCGGGTTTGGTCTCGACGTTGTTGAACCAGGCGTATTCCATCCCGGGGCGGTTGGTCCACACCTGCTTGCAGGTCACCGAGCAGGTATGGCAACCGATGCACTTGTCCAGGTTGAGGACCATGCCGATTTGTGCGCGGATCTTCATACTTGGGCTCCTTTTTTGGCCGGGGCAGTGCCCCGGGCTAGGGGCTCGTCCATCCAGTCCACCTTGTCCATTTTGCGCACCAAGACGAACTCGTCGCGGTTGGTGCCGATGGTTCCGTAGTAGTTGAACCCATAGCTCTGTTGGGCGTAGCCACCGATCATGTGGGTGGGTTTGAGCACAATGCGCGTGACGCTGTTGTGAATGCCGCCGCGGGTGCCGGTGATGGCGTTTCCGGGCGTGTTCACGATCTTTTCCTGAGCGTGGTACATCATGCACATGCCCTCGTTGACCCGCTGGCTCACCACCGCCCGGGCACTGATGGCCCCGTTGACGTTGAACAGTTCGATCCAGTCGTTGTCGACGATGCCGGCCTTCCGGGCGTCGGTCTCGCTGATCCACACGCAGGGCCCGCCGCGGCTGAGGGTCAGCATCAGCAGGTTGTCGGTGTAGGTGGAGTGGATGCCCCACTTCTGGTGCGGCGTGATGAAGTTCAAGGCGATCTCTTTGTGGCCGTTGGGTTTAGCCCCCAACATTTGGGCCACCGTCTTGAGGTCAACCGGCGGACGGTAGGCGCACAGGCCCTCGCCAAAATCGAGCATCCACGGGTGGTCCTGGTAGAACTGCTGGCGGCCTGTGAGCGTTCGCCACGGAATCAGTTCGTGCACGTTGGTGTAGCCGGCGTTGTAGCTCACGTGCTCGCTCTCGATGCCGCTCCACGTGGGGCTGCTGATAATCTTTCGCGGTTGGGCCACCAGGTCGCGGAAGCGGAGCTTCTCGTCCTGCTTGGCGCGTGCCAGGTGCGCGTGTTCGCGGCCGGTGAGCTTGCTCAGGGCTTCCCAAGCCTTGACCGCCACCTCACCGTTGGTTTCGGGCGCCAGGCTCAGAATCACTTCCGAGGCGTCGATGTCGGTCTCGATGCGCGGGCGGCCCTTGGACACGCCTTCGTCGGTGACCAGGCGGTTGAGCTCACCCAGAAAGTGGACTTCGTCTTCTGTGTTCCAGCCGATTCCCTTGCCGCCGTTGCCCAGCTTTTCCAGCAGGGGCCCGACCGAGGTGAACTTCTTGTACACGTTGGGGTAGTCACGTTCTACCACCGTGATGCTCGGAGCGGTCTTGCCGGGGATCAGCTCGACTTCGCCCTTCTTCCAGTCCTTGACCCCCAACGCTTGCGCCAGTTCGGCAGGCGTGTCGTGCATCAGCGGGTTCATCACGACGTCTTTTTCCACGCCAAGGTGGCCGGGAGCCATGGCGCTGAAGGCCTTGGCGATGCCTTTGTAGATGTCCCAGTCGGAGCGGCTTTCCCAGTTCGGGTCGACCGCGGCGGTGAGCGGGTGGATGAAGGGGTGCATGTCGCTGGTGTTGAGGTCGTTCTTTTCGTACCAGGTGGCCGTGGGAAGCACGATGTCGCTGTAAAGGCAGGTGGTGCTCATGCGGAAGTCGAGGGTGACCAGCAGGTCGAGTTTGCCTTGGGGGGCCTCGGCGTGCCATTTGACTTCGTGTGGGTGTAGCCCTTCCGAGCCCAAATCCTTGCCCTGCACGCCGTTTTTCGTGCCCAGCAGGTGCTTGAGGAAGTACTCGTGGCCCTTGCCCGAGGAACCGAGCAGGTTGGAGCGCCACACGAACAGCACGCGGGGGAAGTTGGCCGGGTCGTCCGGGTCTTCGCAGCTGAGTTGCAGCGAACCGTCCTTGAGACCGTTCACCACGTAGTCCTTGGGCTCAATACCGGCTTTGGCAGCAGCCTTGGCTACTTCGAGCGGGTTGGTCTTGAGCTGAGGTGCGGACGGCAACCAGCCCATGCGCTCGGACTTCACGTTGTAGTCGATGAAGCTCTGTTCCTTGCCGGAACCAGCGGCCACCAGCGGCGAGCGGATTTCCTCGACGCCCAGCTTTTCGTAACGCCACTGGTCGGTGTGGGCGTAGAAGAAGCTGGTGGAGTTCTGCTGGCGGGGAGGGCGGCTCCAGTCGGTGGCAAAGGCCAAGGGCAACCAGCCCGTCTGCGGACGGAGTTTTTCTTGCCCCACGTAATGCGCCCAACCACCGCCGGACTGCCCCACGCAACCGCAGAGCATCAGCAGGTTCATGATGCCGCGGTAGTTCATATCGCTGTGGTACCAGTGGTTCATGGCCGCGCCGATGATCACCATCGACTTGCCGTGGGTGTCGTGGGCATTCTGGGCAAACTCACGGGCCAGTGTGAGGGCCTGGTGTGCGGGTACCCCGGTGATTTTTTCCTGCCAGGCCGGGGTATAGGGCACATCGTCCTCGTAGTTCTTGGCCACCGAACCACCCAGGCCGCGGTCGACGCCGTAGTGGGCCGTCATCAGGTCGAACACGGTGGCGACCTTGGTTTCGCCCTCGAGGGTCTTCAGGGTCTTGACGGGAATGTTGCGTACCAACACGTCGCCGCCCTGGTCGTTGGCGGTAAAGGCGTCGGGGGCTGTTCCAGCAAAATAGGGGAAGGCCGCCGGGACCACCTCATCGCGACGGGTGAGCAAGCTGAGCGCCAAGGTTACCTCGCTGCCAGTCTTGCCGTCTTTTTGTTCCAGGTTCCACTTGCCGGCGTCCTCGCCGGGTTTCTGGTTCCAACGGAAGCCGATCGAACCGTTGGGTACGGTCAAAGTGTCCCCGGTTTCGTCCCACGCCACGGTCTTCCAGTCGGGGTTGTTGGCCTGCCCCAGTCCGGCGTCAAAATCACTGGCGCGCAGGTAGCGGTCGGGCACCCAGGCCTTGCGCCCCCGGTCGAAGCGGAGTTTGACCAGCAGGGGCAAGTCGGTGGTCTTGCGGGCGTAATCGGTGAAGTAGTCCGAAGGTTCTTCGACGAAGAACTCCTTGAGCACAACGTGGCCCAAGGCCATGGCAAGCGCGGCGTCGGTGCCCTGTTGGGGATGAAGCCACACGTCGGCCAGCTTGGCCACTTCGGAATAGTCGGGGGTGATGGCCACCGCCTTGGCGCCCTTGTAGCGCACTTCGGTGAAAAAGTGGGCATCCGGCGTGCGGGTTTGAGGCACGTTGCTTCCCCACGCAATGATATAGGTGGAGTTGTACCAGTCGGCGCTCTCGGGCACGTCGGTCTGCTCGCCCCACACCTGCGGGCTCGCGGGGGGCAGGTCGCAGTACCAGTCGTAAAAGCTCATGCACACGCCGCCAATCAGGCTCAGGTAGCGGCTGCCGGCAGCGTAGCTCACCATGCTCATGGCGGGAATCGGGCTGAAGCCAATGATGCGGTCGGGGCCGTAGTTCTGGATGGTGCCGATGTTGCTGGCAGCGATGATCTCGTTCACTTCGGCCCAGGTGGAGCGCACGAAGCCACCCAACCCGCGGCGTTGCTGGTAATCACTGCGGCGTGAGGAATCGGCCTGCAGGGCCTTCCAGGCGGCCACCGGTTCCATCGTGGCGCGAAGTTCTCGCCAGTGTTTGAGCAGGCGGCCGCGCACCAGCGGGTGCTTGAGCCGGTTGGCGCTGTACATGTACCAGCTGTAGCTCGCTCCCCGGGCGCAACCGCGGGGTTCGTGGTTGGGCAAATCCGGGCGGGTACGGGGGTAGTCGGTCTGTTGGGTTTCCCAGGTGACGATGCCGCCCTTGACGTAGATCTTCCAGCTGCAACTGCCGGTGCAGTTCACCCCGTGGGTGGAGCGGACGATTTTGTCGTGCTGCCAGCGACTGCGGTAGCGTTCTTCCCACGTGCGGTCTTCCTGCACGACGTTGCCGTGCTTGCCCGAGAAGGCCTCTTTCGGTTTGAGGAAAAAGCTCAGGCGATCGAGAAACGGTTGCGACATCGGCAAGCCCCCTTAATGCACATGAACTGAGTTTGGGGGGTGCGAGGCCGGACTTAATTGCGACAGGTCAA
Source organism: Spirochaetales bacterium (assembly GCA_037142615.1). GTDB lineage: Bacteria > Spirochaetota > Spirochaetia > JABEVK01 > JABEVK01 > JAIFLN01. The sequence continues at coordinate 92,051 of JBAXAI010000002.1, forward strand.
TTAGGGACCAGGAATGTTGGGCGAGGTTAGGCAACCCGAAGTTAAGCGGGGCCAGGGCCGTGCTAACCCAGTGGCATCTCGATCGGGTTGGCCTTTTTGTTGGCAAGCCAGTCCCCGTTCTCGGCGAGGGCTTCCTTGCCCAAGGCAAACAAAAGCCCCTCGACCGTGGCCCCGTTCGTGCCAGCCGCCAGGATCTTCTTTTTTCCAAGACCAAACAGGCGGGCCATCCGGCGGTACTGCCGTTCTTCCTCTTCCTTCCCGGTCACCTCGGCAAAGGTAGCCAGCGCCGTACCGATACCCAGCAGCGTGTCGAAGGCGAACATCAGCCAGGGGAAGGCGAGCTTTTCCTTGATCTCAGACAGGTTCTGCCAATCCAATTCCGGGTTCTCGAGCACCTGGAAGATTTGCAAACCCACGACCCCCACAAGCGCCGCCAGCGAGAGGACAAAGAGGGTGCCGGTTCGCAAGCGCTGTCGGCTCTGCTGCTTTTCGCGGGTCTCGCTGGTGCGTCCGAAGTACTTCTCCTGATCGGCGACCCAGGCTTTCGTGGCGATTTCGAGACCTTCCTTCGTCACCCCCGAAAGGGCTTCGTTTTCGGCCTCGAGGTCGACGGCACGGAGCGCCATCAGGATCCAGGCCATGCTGCCCCGGTATTTCTGCAGGTAGTGGTCTCCCACGTGCTCCCCAACCCCGGCGATGCGCCAGTACAACTGAACCCGCAGGCCTTCGGCCAGGGCTCGGCAGTCCACGTAGTCGTTATCCCAACCCCTCCGGTTGGCGATCAACGTGACCAAAAGCCCAAAGGCGAGAAGGCCGAGGGCCAAAGCGAGAGTTCCCGTAAAAGGGGCCAGTTCGACAAACAACGACAGGAGAGAGAACGCCGAGGCCGCCATGACGAAGAGCAGGATCAAGGTTTTTACAACCCGCTTTTGCAGCCGCTGGGCCAGCACGTCGGCCACCGCAGCCCAATGCAGCACCGACTTCGTTCCGGCGTTGAGGGTTTCTGCGGTCTTCTCGTCCAGCAGGTAGCTCTTGGTGAGCTTGAGGGCCGCCTGGTCCAGACTTGCAGCCGAAAGCCGGTTGAAGTGATCCAGCGACGACAAGCCCTGCATAAAGACGTCGCCCAGCCTTTCTTCCTTGTCTTGCGACCACGACTGGGGGAGCAATACCGAGTAATCTTGGCCTTCGTCAGGGCAGTAGCAGGCAATTTCGCGCTGACCGGGTTGGAGCGTTTCAGGGTCATGCGACACCCTCGCCGCGAACAGATGAAAAACCGTCCCGAAGTCGGGGGTTTCCAGTGGGCTGTGCTTTCCTCCGAACTCTGCGGGAACACCGTTGAGCTTGAACTCGACGCACTGGGCGGTTCCCCCCGGCTCGTGGTGGTTCTTCCCGTTCCATAACGCAACCAGCAGGTGGGTGTGCTCGGCGAGGTACCGGGCCAGTTGAAGGTAACGGTGGTCAGGCTGCGCTGAAACCGGCAACTCAACCACCAGTTTGGCTCGCGACAGCAGGCGTTGGAAGGTCTCGAGGCTGAGCCCTGAAAAGTCTTTTTCATAGTCGGCCACCGGCACCGGCAAGACCGCGACCAGTTCGAAGCCCAGATCCAGGGCTACCTCGGCCACCAGACGGTCGGCCCCTTCGGCCAGGCCCGAGAGCAAGCGGAAAGGGCTCGATGGGAACTTGGAACGGAGTTCACTCAGCGTCCGGCGGACCTGCTGCGTGAGCTGCACGAGGTCTTGGGGTCTCAAATCCCGGTGGCCGGTGACTCCCAAGGTAATGGGGAGGCCTGAATGGGTGGGTGGCGTCATAGTTTCCTCACTGGCAACCAGTCTACTTCATTTTCGAGACGATTTTGCGTACCCCTTCCTCGAAGTACTCGTGGCGTAGATGCACGCCGTCAAAGCGAAGGGCCTGGTGGATTTCGGGCGGCAAGGAATCGCTCGCGGGTTGCACAAAGTCGGGCTTGAACACGGGAATGATGTTCATCTTGGTGCGGATGGCCTCGCGGATTTCGTTGGCAACCCAGTCGTCGGCTTGCTGGCACCGGTCCAGCGCACCGGCAGAGAGCAGAAGAACGAAGTTTTTCGAACTTCGGATGCTCCCCATGATCTGGTCGTCAAACGCTCCGGCCTGCATGGACTTCACGTCGAGGAACACGTTTTTGCCTTCGCCGGCCAGCCTCGCGTACAGCGCCCAGACCGCGTCGGCGCCCCCGTTTCTGCGGTAGCTGATAAAGGCATCCAGCGGACCTGTCTTGGCAACCATTTTCAGCGGCGAGCCGTAGAGCTCGGCCATGCCTTGCAGAACCTCGGCGCGCCCGAGCACGGTGCCTGCCCGGGGCGAGTCCACAATCGTGAAGTCGTGCCCGCGCCCGTCGTACCAAGGGTCCTCGTTGTCGCAATACCCGTCGTAGCGGGGCGAGCCGCCGCGCTGCTGCCCCAGTTCGGCTCGTTTCTGGGTTTCGCGCCGCTCGAGCTCGTACCCCAACTGCGGCAGGTGGTAGGCACCCGACGGATCGACCGAAATCACAAAGCGGTAGGGTTGCCCGTCTTTCTCGTAGGGGTACACCAAAACAGCCTGATCGGGCAGGGTTTCCCTCACCCAATACTTGGCGAGCACGCTGCGCGGCTGCCGCGAAAAGGCGAACGCCTTGACCTTCTCTGAAAGAGCATCTCGTTTGGGCAGAAAGAGTTCCAGCGTGGTCGAGTCGAGTTTGTCGCCTTCAAAGAGGGCTTGATCGGCCATGAGGCGGTCGGCGACCTCCTGGAAGTCTGCCGTAGGCTCGCAGGGCTCCAGAAAGTCGGCAGCCGTCAAGTTGCGGCCCCGAGTCTCGATGATCTGCGCGACCAGGTTTCGGCCCTGAATCAGGCACTGCTCGTGGCCGCGAAGTGTATTCATCAGCATGAGGTACAAAAGGAAGGGGCGAACGGGTTTGCCTTCGACACGGGCCAGGCCCTGGTCGATGCGGTTGGTGGCCTCAACCAGCGCCCGCGTAACACCGTCGTCGGGCAGGCGGCCGTTTTGCAGCAGATAATCGACCAGGTAGTACCCACACACCCCATCCCAGTCGGGCGCCTGGTGCGTCGTGAACTGGAACTTCAGCTCGCTGCCCTCGAGCTTGCCTCCCGAGTAGTAGGTTCGGTTGAGCGGCGCCAGCAGGTGGTCGAGCACGAACTGCGGATTGCGGGCAATGGCCTCGGTCGAGCTCTCGGGCCCATCCAAAAGGTGATGGTGGTCCAAAATGCCGGGCTCAAGCCGGTTGCCCACATCGACAAACACGCGCCCGGGCTCGGGCGACACCGTCGAACCGTGGCCTAGGAACTCGTACCTCCATTGACGGGAGACGCCCAAATCGATCGTACCTAACATTGGTTGCTCCTTGCGTGGTCCAAACGTTCCATTAGTATTGTTCCGAGGGTGCCCTGGGTGCAAGGTGGGGCGGGAACAAAGAAGTCGTTCGACAGAGGACTCGTCATGGAGTTTCTCTGCCTTGACCCCCCTCCTGAGTGTGCCCTAGACTTAGCCACGAGAGTGATGACTGCTCGCGGCCAACAAGTGTTTCCCTGCCGAAGATCGGAGGTTGAAATGAGTAACTGGCAAGTTCCTGGCTATCTTCAGCAGGTTGATGGACGCCTTCACATGGATGGAATCGACGTTTCGTCCTTGGCGAAGCGATATGGTACTCCTCTTTTTGTGTTTTCTGAGAAGCGAATCCGTCACAATGTTGCCCAAGTGCAGGAAGCCTTTCATAACAGCCACGTGCAAACTCGGATCTTTTACGCCAGCAAGGCAAACTCCAACTTGGCCGTGCTCCAAATTTTAAGGAGTACCGGAATCGACATCGAAGTTAACAGTGGCGGCGAACTCTACAAAGCACTCCAAGCCGGCTTCCAACCCGACCAGATCATTTTCAATGGAGTAGCCAAGACAGAGGACGAAATAGCAGAAGCAATAAGAAACAGAATATTCAGCCTTAACGTCGATTCGGCTACCGAATTGCAAAGAGTACTCAAGGTCTCTCAGGCCCTAGGAATGCCGGCTAGAGTCAAGCTCCGCATGGTACCTGAAATCAGGACTGGTTCTCACGGAGGCCTTCAGACAGGTACCCACGAGTCGAAGTTCGGCATCTCAGAGAATGAACTTCTGGACTGTTACCGAGAAGTACTGGCGAATAGTGTCAATTTTACTCTGGTAGGTCTGCATATGCACATTGGATCGCAGACACCGGATGCCCGCAAGTACAAAACCGCTCTCGAAGTTCTCTTGACAAGGGCCGCTGATCTTCACGCTCAGACGGGTTTTTTGGTTCCCTACATCAACATCGGTGGTGGAATACCGGTCCCCTATCTCAAGCCGGACAACGAAGCCCACGGCCTGACGGCAGAACTCTTCGGAATCTTGAGCGCCTCGACTCCCCCCAGCGAAATAGCGAACTTTACAGTCGGTCAGCTCGGTCAGAATGGGTTCTGGGAGTCGCTTGGTGGTGAGACTCAGGTGCTTCGCAACTCGCTTCAGCAGATGGGTGTCCTTGTTGAACCTGGCCGCTACATCGCCGCCGACACGGCTGTGCTCCTTGCAGAAGTTCAAAACTCAAAAGTTCGTCCGGGTTCGAACGATGCCTGGCTCATGATCGATGCCGGCTTCAACACTCTGCTGGAAGCCTTCGATTACAATTGGTATTTCCATGCCATTCACGCAAGCAACGAGGGCAAAAGTTTGCGGCCATTCAAGCTCGCCGGCCCCCTGTGCGACAGCGGAGATGAGTTTCTCGACAGCGAGAGACTTGACCGCCTACCGAACTACCGAATGCTGTCCGAAGGCGCAAAAGTCGGTGATCTTCTCGCGTTCCTCGACACCGGTGCCTACACGCTTGAGCAGATGTCCCAGTACAATGGACAACGTCGTGCGGCGGCGGTGATGATTCGACTGAGCGGTGAAGTTCAAGTCATCCGGAAACGAGATTCGTACGAAGACCTCTTGAGTCACGACCTCCCCCTGGAAACCTAGCTTTCTGAGCTCAGTAATCAAGGATTCGTGGCGCGCTAAGCCTGTCTTTTCGGTCCCGATGGGAAGTGAGGTTCAAAGTCACTCTTGAGCAATGGCTTGGGTTGCACTAGCTTTGATTCAGACGGCTTCTACCCCGCGGGTCAGGAGGTTTCCACTCACTATGAAGTCTGAAGAAAATCTGGAAGACCGGATCGCCACCCTTGAGCGGGAACTCAACCGGATCCACAAGCTCTATGAAAAGGCAGTGCTGTACCAAAGTGCGGACCCAGAAATCTCGCTTTCCCAAGCGCGGAAGTCTGCCGAAGCGGTATGTAAGAACATCTACATCCGCGAGGGCCTGGAAGAGGACGGCAAGCCGGTCGCCAAGATGATGCTCAACGACCTGATCAGCATCTTGACTCGCTCCGGAATTTTGCCGGCCCACATCTCTGTGTCGCTCGGGACGATTCAGGCTTTCGGGAACTTCGGAACCCATGACCAAGGCGACGAAAGCGAGTTCATTACCGTTGAGTACATCAAGCCGTGTCTGCAGGCGCTTAATACCGTTGTCCACTGGTACTTCATGCGGTATTCGCAGGAGGGCCTGCTTTATGGGCGAGACCGGTCACCGGCAGCGCAGGAAGTTCTCGTGGGTAACGAGCGTCTCTACTTCGATTCCTTTGAAATGGCCTTTGCCGATGGCGTTGTCGACGGTCAGGAACGCGTGCTGCTCGACCGCCGGAGAGAGGATCTCGGAATCTCCTTGGAGCGCGTTCGCACGATCGAGAACATCGTCAAGTCACGCCACCAAGCGACCCCTGGCGAGCAGCCCCATCCCCTCGATCCAGACGACGAAGACTCGATCGGCGAGGGTGACAACGCTCTCGAACTTGACGGCTGGCTCTCGATTGTCAGCAAGCGTACAGTCCCACTCCCGGCCGGCATCTTCCAAATGGGCTCGGAAAACGGAGCGGAAAATGAAAAGCCGACTCACGAAGTTGCCCTTTCCGGGTTTTCCATGGCCAAGTGCCCCGTGACGCAGCGGGACTTCGAGAAGATCTGCGGCATCAACCCCAGCAACTTCGCCGGAGATCCCAACCGCCCGGTAGAGAGTGTGTCGTGGTTCGATGCCATTAAGTTCTGCAACCGCTTGAGCAAAGCCGACAAACTTGTGCCAGTCTACTCGATTGCCGAGGAAGGAATTGTCGCGAACTTCCGCAACAACGGCTATCGTTTGCCGACCGAAGCCGAGTGGGAGTACGCTTGCCGTGCCGGCAGCCCGGCCGACTTCTATTGGGGTGACAACGAAAAGGAAGCTGGCCTGCACGCCTGGTGCGATTCCAACAGTGACGACACCACCCACACCGTGGGAACCAAGCGCAAGAACGCTTTTGGCCTTTTCGACATGGTCGGGAATGTGTGGGAGTGGACGAACGACTTCTTCAATCAGGAGTATTACGGCACAAGCGATCGAACCGACCCGCTGGGTCCAGAGTTCGGCGAGTACAGAGTTCTCCGTGGAGGCTGTTGGTTCAACGGCCAGAACCGGCTTAGGTCTTCGTGCCGCCTCAAGCGGTTACCCAACCTTGTCGACGATGTCACCGGTTTTCGGTTTGTCGCCCGTCATCCTGGGCTGTGGTCCGAATGAACCTTGAAGTAGTTTCTGCAACCCCGGCTGACCTCAAGTCCATTATGAAGCTGGAGCACGAAGGGTTTGTAGCTGGAATCCGGGAGAATGCTGAGGTCTTTCTTCGCCGCGTTGAGGTCTTTCCGAACGGCTTCTTGCTGCTCAAACGCGATGATGCGGTGGTCGGGTACCTTTCAAGCGAGATTTGGCCCTATCGCGATCCTTTCGAGCCGGACTGGTTCTTGCTCGGTCACGATATTTCGACGCGCCACAAGGCGGACGGCGACGAACTCTACGTCTCTTCCATGACCATTTTGCCCGAGTTCAGGGGGCAGGGCATGGGTTCGGACTTGTTCCGCACCGCTCTGAGACAGCTCGAAGAGCGGTACAACGGCCTGCATTCCTGCATTCTCCTCGTGAACGAACGCTGGGACCATGCCCGCCGAATCTACGACTCGCTGGAGTTTCGCCGCATCGGGACGTTGAAGCAATTCTTCCAGCCTCAGGGTTTGCCTGCGTCTGACGGATGGATTTGCCGAAGGCCGCTTCCCCTCACAAACGTCAGCACCTGATCGGTCAACAGAGGGCTGAACAGCACTTTGCCGAACAAGTCCGGTGGGCAACGGGAGCGCAGAACGTCGGGCACCACGAGCACGGCACCCTCGCTGACCGGAGGTCGTGACATTCGCTCGACAACCTCGGCCATGGCAGCCTTCTGACGAACGCCGCGGGCCCCAGCAAGATAGCCTTCGACCAAGGCCTCGCGCGTTGCGGGTTCCACGTCGTCCTTCCCAAAAAGGGCCAGGGCCAACGCAGACTCACCGCTTTGACACAGGTACTCGCAGAACAACCGGTCGTCCGAAGCCAGGCTTGTCAGCGTTGCTGTCGATTCGGACAACTCGGACTCGCCATCGCCTTTGCCCGAAAGCCACACCAAACGTTCGGCGAGCGTCTCAAGGCGCACGGGGGCAACTGGGTTGCCAGCTGACTCCTTCAGAAAGCGCTGCACTTCGGGCCACGGCATCGCCGACAAGAGTTGACGCAGCAGCGAAAACGACCCCCGGGACAACAACTGCGCAAGGTCCCCGGACGCCTGGGTTGCTGGACTCCCGACAATTTCGGTAACCAAAGGCTCCCACACCGGATTCTCGAGACTCTGAAGGCCCTTGAGGGCGGCGTATTGGTCAGAAAAAAGCAGGCTGGCCAAAACTTCGGCCGTCGGTGCCAAATACCCCGTCTCGAGACCTTCACCGCATGCGACCCTAAAGTGCCTGACGACGGCGCTCTCGAAATAGTCGGTGCACAGGCGGTCTACCAGTGGCTCCAGTTGCTCGAGAATCTGGCGGTTCTGGGGCGAAGCCCAGTCGGTGTAGTACAGGACCACGGCGTTCTGGGCCAAAAGTCCAGGGCGCAGCGCCTCCAGAAAAGCTTCCGCGAAGGCCGACTCCCACAGAAACTCGATCTGAGTTTTCACCAACTCCGGCACCTCGGGGAGTTGCTGCTGGATATCGATGGACGCCAACAAGTCCTTCCATTGGTCGGACCCCTTGATTCGCGACCGGAGGAGTCTGAGGTCCAAACCGTCGGTCAAGTGAAACGTCGGAACCGTCTGCTTTCGGGAACGCAACAAGGCCAAGATTTCCTCGCTGGCGTCCAAGTGGCAGAACTGAATCGCTTTGGTGCGAAAAAGGGCCGGAAAACGGTCGGACAGGTCAGCGATGCGACGCGCCGCCTCGATTCCCAGCGAAAGCACGAACACGTGGCTCATGCCCGGGGTTCCTTGGTCCGCTGGATAACCAACTTGAAGTCTTCCATCTTCCAGATTTCCAACTGAGGACGAATCCACGCCTGGATGTTCTTCGGTTCGAGGCTGTCGAGGACCCTGGACTGCTCGCCTTCGCCGGTTCCGGAAACGTAGGTGATCAGCCGCCCCAGCACAGGATATTGCCGTCGGATCTCGTGAAGGTAGGCCCGTGAGTCGTCTTTGAAATACCGGGTCAAGACTCGCGAAGCCTGACTCAGCACCAGGGCCCGACCGGCAAGGGCTAACAGAAACTCGGGCTCAAGCGATGGTTCGTCGTAGTTGAAGGCTGGAAGGTCGGCCAGGATCGAGTACTTGTTTGGTCGCTTCCAGGCGGCCAAACAAACGGTTCCGATGAGAACCGTCGCGGCTTCGTACAGAAACCGGGCAGGGGTGTCGAGCTTGAAGCTCAAGTGCAGTTGATGGCTTTTGTCGACTTGGCGGTAGCTGACGTACGAAGCGTACAGGTCAACAAACAGCCGGTTGCCGGTGTTGTCGACAGGTCTTTCCGACTCTCCCTCGCTCTTCTGGATCATCTTGCGGAAGAAACTCAGCAGCGCGGCCCACAGCGCACGCAGCAGTCGCCAGCGATGCTTCGGTGGTTCTTGAGGTGATACAGCGATCTCAAAGTGACTATCCTCGGTTAGTGTTCGCCAAAGCTCGTTTTCTTGGATGAAGCCCGACTTACCGGCCATCACGTCCAGCAGTTTCTTAAGCTCATCGCCAGATTTCTGAGGCGCGACTTTGGCCGGCGGTGCCTCGGGCGCTGGCTTGGGCGCGGGAGTTTCTGCCGTGGGTGCGCTTCCGTCGGCTGGCGAGGTCGCTGGCGCCGGGGGAATAACCGTTTCGGCGGCCTGAAAGCGTCGCTTGAGTCCTTTGGGAAGAATGGCATCCCACTCGTCAACGAGCGACTGCCTCAACGAGTCGAGCGAAAAGGAGCTCTTGGTCAGTTGGTCCCGAAACTTGTCAAAGCTGTTCTGATAGCAGTCGGCACAGATGCTGCGGCCGACCACATTCCTTGCCAGTTCGTTGGCGCGGAACTGGTTCATCAAACTCGCGCCGTGAAGCGCCTGCACATCGTTTCTTCCCGCGACAACAGGCACCCCGCAGTACCCGCAAGTCCCCGCTTCGAACGAGAGTTCACGGATCTCGTGGAGGTGGTAAGAGCGGCGCACAGCCTCGATAACAGGGTCCCTGCGGCCTGTCAGGGCAGAACTTCCGGCAACCTTGGTGGCCCGCAGAAAAGAATCCTTAAATGCCTGCGCGGGAAGAACATCGTAGACGGTCTTGCGCCCTTCCTCCGCGCTCATGTCCTCAAAACAGAGCAGACAAGGGTTTCCTTCCCGGGAAAGGCACGAAAAGCAAATGTTCCCCTGACCATGCATGTAGCGTGAAGCGCTGCCTACCTGTTTTCCGCACTGGATGCACCGCCCGCCGGCCAGGTTCTTGTTCGTCTTGACCTTCATTCTTCGCCCACCTCGCTTTCCAGCGGGACCGCGTCGACAAAAGCCTTCAAAACGCTCGCCAGACCCGCCAGATTGCCAGCATCGAGAGCCGCCGGGTCCTCTGTCCTCCAGTGAGGCAGAATGGGGAGCCAAGCGCCTTCCTGCGGTGGCGTGCTGAGCTCGGCCGCCAACGAAGTGAAGAAGCGCCGCACCGGCGAAACGGGGTCGTCGTGGTTCAGTTGGGCCTTGAAGAACTCCATCACGGCAAGGGCCAGTTCCGGTCGCGCATCGCAGGCAGGGACGAGCCGGAGGGCCGTCAAGCTGGCGCCTTCCAGCACGACCGAGGCGACCACCTCATGGTCGTACTGCCGCCACGCAAACTGGCAAAACAGGTGAAACGCGTGCTCGACCACGAAGTTGAGGTTGCTTCCGGCCGCGACATCAAGGGGCGCCTTGAACTTGAACCTCCGCTCGGCCATTTCGGGGGCCGAACTCACGAGCGGCACTTGGTAGCCCGGCAGCGGCTGTCGCCCCACGTGGTCACCACTGAGACAACTGATCACCGGAGCGAGCGTGATGGCTTCGGCGCCGTTCGCTTCGGGGACCCAGGCCCGGGCAACCCTCAGATGTGGCGGGAATCCCCCGGTAGGAAGCTCGGCTTCCGGTGCTCGGGTGGCGGCCTGCTTCAGCATGTCGACAAGCTCCAGGTTCTTGAGAAGAACGTCCAGAACCGCCCGTGAAACGATGGTGTCATCGACAACAAACCAGAGGATTCTCTCGTTGTCGGCGTCGGCCCCCGCAGCCAGGTCGAGCCGATGGAGCAGGGTCGGAATATCGCCCATTCCGACGGAACTTTGGCGTCGGGAGAAGCCGCTCCGGCGTTTTGAGTCGCCGCCATCGATCAACCAGTCGTGGGTGAGCTCGCGGCTTTGGATGTAGTCCAACGAGTAGAGGCGACTGAGCGATGGAAAGAAGGACGAGGCCGACCAGTAGCGCCCTCCGTCCCAAAACACCGGCCCTGCGCCAAAGTTCTGCACCGTCGCCATCACAAACGGCGGCGCCTCGCTTCGGGCAACTTCTTCGATCGCGTCGGGCCGATAGCCCGTGCTTTCGGGGGTTTCGGCTGGAGCCGACGGGCTCATCAGCACGATCGAAGTGTGGAGGGGTTGCGGCGGTTGGAGCGAGAAGCAGTCTCGGGGCCCAAGACCCGCGGTGACTTGCTTTGCCAGCGACAGCGACGACTCCAGCGACCCGAAGCGCACCTGCGATACCCTCAAGGCACCCTCAGCCCCCCGCAAAATTGCCAAATGGTCGAGCTTGTCTAGCACCTGCCGCGCCGTTGCGAGCCCTTGCGAGGTCATCGAGTCGAGGTCACCTACGTAGGCGATCGACAGGTCTCTGGCCAGGTCACCAAAGGAGTAGTAATTCTCGCTGCCGTCTTCTTCCGGAAGCACTAGCTTCTTTGAGACATCAAAGTACAGGATATCGGGAATCTCGAACTTGGCTTGGAACTTGCCGTACTCCGACAGGTCCCGCAGAACCACGGTTCGTTTCAGCCATTCCAGATTGTCAAAGACCGAGGCAAAGCGCTCGCGAAGGTCCGCCGCCGCCGCCTTGTCGTGCAGAAGGAACAGGGCCTTCTTGCCGTCCAAGACGCCCGACAGGGCGCTGAAAAGGCAGGTGGTCCGCATCCCGCTGCCGATGGCACCGCGGATCACCAGGTTCCGTCGCTTCTCGATCGCTTCGATGATCGAGATTTGTTCCTGGCGGAACTCGCGTATCCCCATCACGCTCAGCAGATCCTTCTTGCGGGTAGCGCCCACGATCCAAGGGTTGCCCGCCTCCTGATAGAGCTTTTGCGACGTGGCAGAGAACTGCCGACGAAGGTTCCAGGGCTGGGACACTTCCTTCAGGTTGAGTTTGTAAGGGATTTGACCACTGGCAAACCTCTCCTTGAGGTAGCGCGAAATCAGGGCCATGTCGGGGACAACCTCAGTCGTCAGATCCTTGTTTTCGATCAGTTCCTCTTTGGGAGTTTTGGGAAAAGCTCTGGAAAGGAACCAAAAGGTCGTCCCTAACGGGATCCAGAAGAAGTCAACGACCCGAAAGTCGGGAAAGACGGTCGTTTGGCCCTGGAGGAGCGTCGTGAGCCAGTCAATGTCTCCACCCAGGAGTTTGAAGAGGGGTCCCCAGCCATTGGCAAGCACCCACGCGCCTTCGGCCGCCATCGACAGCATTCCGACAATGCAAAGGGTTCGCATCCACTTCCCGTACAGGGGATACACGAACTTATGCTTGTGCCGTTTGATGCCAAAAAAGTACTTGATCACCGCCAGATAGCCTTCGTTGGTCCGGAAGTTCAAGGCTTCCTGGATCGGTCGAAGCACCAGAAACGCAATCGAGGTGACGAAACTCCAAAAGGCGGCAAAAAGCAAGGCAACAGCCGAGATGGGCAGGAGATTCATCAGGAACTTCTCGAGACTAATTCGGTTGCCCGGCGAAACGAAGTCGGCAAGCTGACCGTTGCCTGCCTGGCCTTTTTCGATGAGGGACCCGAGACCCAGGAACTGGCCTGCTGAATCGACCACGGAACTGGTCACCGACGCGAAGAGCGCGCGGAAGAACGAGTGCTGGCCGGTGAGCAGACCAAACAGGGCCTCGGACAGCACCGCAAGAACGGCCAGAACGAACACGGTCAGGCCGAGGATACCGTAAAAGGAATAGTCCGTGTAACTGGCGAACGGTTTCGATTCTTTCATCAGTCGCGTTCCCACTGACCCAAAGCCTCTTTCATCGTCGGGTAGTCGAGGTGAAGGCACAGGTTGATAAAGTTCATTCCCAGAAAATCCTCATCTTCGCGAAGCAGACTGGTTCGAAGCGAGCTCTTCATGCCCCGGTCTGCCAAGGTCTTGACCATGATCCCGAAGAAGGTCTGGTTGGTTTCCACCAACGTGTACTGCGGAAGCTTGCGAACCTGAAACATCACTTCCCGCCGTGAGGCATGGGTTTCGACGAAGGCTCCCACCCGCTCTCGGATCGAAGGCAACTCGACGACGGCCGATAGGAGCTCACGCGTCTGGTCATCGCTCAGCAGATCGTAGGACTCCCCTGACCTGAGCTTTTCGAGCAACTGCTCGGTCGTCTTTCCCTTGTTGAAGATTTCGCTGGTCCGTATGAACACCCCCTGGAAGGTCCTCACCTGAAGGTCCTTGGGAATGATGCTGTTGGCCAAGAGCAGGGCCTCACGGCTCCTTCCTTCTTTGCCGGCTTGTTCTTCCTTGATCAGTGCCTTGCGGAGGAACGAGGTCTCGCCCGAAAGTTTGAGTCTGGTGTCTTCGAGGCACTTTGTCACCTCGGTCTTGAAACCCGAGATGCGGCCATCCATCCCTTTGAGCCAAGATTCCCACTCGGCAACCTGTTGCTTCAACCGATTGGCGGAAGCCACGTTTCCAATCGCCAACCTCAGTTCGAGAGCTTCGTACTGGGCGCGGTAGCGTTCGGTCAGGAACTCCGAGATTTTGGACTTCAGCTTCACGTAGCGGGTTCGAACTCCCGAGCGCAAAAGCAGAAAGATTCCCCAGACGATGGCGGCCATGCCGATCCCCGCTGCCAGCAGGTTGAGGACTGGGGAAGGGACTCCTGTGGTCTGCGCCATTTTCGTGAGCCAGCTCGAAATAAACTGAGCGGCGTGGAGCCCATCGCCAAGTTCCGGCGACACCAGCAGAAAGGTCGACAGGGCCGCACCGATGACCGTGAAGATCATGAAGCGGGATTTGGGAAGCCTCTCGATCGCTTCCACGAAACCTTCTGCCTGAGTTACCGTCTCGCGCTGCAGCCTGCTCGAAAGCGGTGTGCGTTCGGCTTCGGTGCCCGGGGCCAAGGCGTCTGCCCGAAGTTTGGGCGTGAAGTGCGAACCCAGGATTTGACCCAATTCCTGCAACATGTACGGTACCAGACGCCAGTTGGCGAACGGCTGTGAGTGGACTTCTTTGCTGGTCAGGTCCGGCTGAAGCTGCTCTTGGATCGCCCTCTCGAGGATTTGAGACAAGCGCTTCTGCTTGTCCTGATTGCGAAGGATAAGGCTGGGGTTGAGCCGGGAATCGTGGACCTCTTTCATCGCCTCGACGCCTTCATCGACCACCCGCAGAGTATGGCGGGTCGTCTCAAAATTGAACTCCTTCAGACTCCTGAAGAAGCGCACAGGTCGGAGCGGACCGGCCATTTCCCGGAAACTCAACACCGTCTTGTCCGGGAACCTCGACTTGACAGGTCTGCCATCGCGGGCCGTCAAGGGGACTTCGGGCGCTTTGCAGTCCTCGAGCAGAAGGATCGGCTCGACGCCCAGTGAGTCGTTGGAAAGTCGATCGGCAAGGTTCACGTGAAGCACATGGCCAAAGGCGCTGTAAATGTGGTCGATCAGCAGGGTGGAGGGCACTTCGGCACTGGAGCCGGAGTTGTCCTTCAGGAGTTCCCTGTCGAGCTCGGCGAGCTGGAACTTGTCCAAGGCTTCCCGTGCGATCAGGTTGGCTCGGCCCACGCCGCTGGGCTCCACCGCGATCTTGTCTTTGACCAGTTCGCCGGGTGGGTCGGCAAGGTACTCGAGTGCCTTGGAGGCCTGGTCGAGTTCCACGTAACGCTTCAGGTCAAGCAGTTGGGCTTCCAGCGAAAAGATCCCCGCGCACGCGTAAGAGGCGGTCGTCCGGTCAAGGTCGTCGAGCAGCCGGCCCAGGTACTCGGCGAAACTCGTACCTTTGGAAGGCTTGGCCGGGTCAACACACAGCCGCTCGATTGCCCGGTTGTCGGTGGCAAAATGGACGTTGTCGCGTTGAAAGACCAAGCGAAAGAGGCTGCGCAGGTTCGCGTCATCGCGGCCGTCGCCAGACTCGAGGGTTACGGCCAAGAGTCGCATCAGCGATCGGGCCGCGTGCATCACATCTTCGGGTTCAAGCGTGCTGCCACGGTTACTTTCTTTGTCGACCAGGAAAACTCTGGTCAGACGCGACTCGAAGGCGATCACCTTGCGATGGGCCTGTGCGTCGTCCTGTTTTCGCCGTTTGTCGCCATCGTTTCGTCTGCTGTAGGCGTCGAAGCGCTCCCAAAGATACTTCAGGCCCCAGCGGCGGCGAAGGCAATGTTTGAGGTAGGTCGGAATACTGAACAGCGTGGAGCGGTCTTCCCCGACAATGCTGACCACGACGACACTGAAGTCCCACTTTTCCAGATAGTCCACCACCCACAGCAGCCTCTGATTGAGCTCCGACGTGTTTTCGAGCAGGATGACGGCATTCAGTTCCGTTTGGTCGATGGCCCGGTCCAGATCCTGCTCTGACCTGGCACCGGTGATCCAGCCTCGGGCTTCTTCGAGCACAAGCTTGTCGCACCGACGCGCGTAGACCTCGGAAAACGGCGACTCGGACGCGGCAGTAAGCTCAGGACTCTCTTTCAGCGCGTCACAAATCTGCAACGCCGTCGACTTATCAAACCGGAAGCCGACGTCGGCTACCTTGGCCCTGTCCTCCAGCTTCAGTACTGCCTGCAATATGGCGTCGTTGCCCTCATAAGCGGCAAGATCCCGCAGCGTTTGCGGTGACACATCATCGAAGGCCTTCTGGGTCAAGGCACCGACCCAAGACGACTCGGGAAGCAGCGCCCAAAGAGCCTCAAACGTGGCAAGGCTCCCTTGTTTGCAGGACCAGTGCAGAGCGCAAAACCCATCGTGATCGGGCCTCAGGACCAGCTCGGCGAGAGCGCTGAGCGCGGGCTCGGCCAAGGCCTTGAGGTTGGCCTTGAGCCACGTTGGCAACCACGGACTGCCGCAGGCTGCTGCCCAATGCAGGAGGCTCCAGCCTTCACTGTCGTCGAGCTCGAAACGAGGCCCCGACCCGAGGTAGTCCGAGAGGGCTTGCCAGTCCAGGCCCGCTTTGTTCTTTCTCGGGAAGGTCCTGTCGAGCAGTTCGTTGGCGCCAGCTTGGTCAGTACACCTCAAAAGCAGTGCTTGCGCCGAAGGCGGCACTTGCTGGCCGGGGTGCCCTTCACGGGGTTCCTGCGGTTGCTCGTCCAGTTGACAACGTCGCTGGACCTGATACGGGACACGCGAGGGGTCCGGGTCAAAAAGGTGAGGCGAGCCTTCCAGGGTGTCAGCTGCCTTCGCCCCAAGACTGACGACAAGAGTTTTGTACCGGACCACAAGATTTGTCTGGCGCTCTGTCACGCGGTTCTAGCTCCTAGTTCAACTGACGACCGGCCAAAAGAACTCCTCGAAGGGAGCGCAAGCGGCACGCAGGCCCTCTGCCCAGGCCGCCTCGTCGTCGCAGCGTTTGGCAAAGGCAAGCGTGCTGTTATACAACTGCTCCACAAACACACTCGTCTTGTTCTTCCGTGTCGAAGCCTTGTTCAGGTAGGTGGCCAGAACGCTCAGGTAACCGGTTAGTTCCTTCTGCCACGCCACCTCGCGCAATTGAACGTTTTCGACCAAGCGGAGCTCCAGCCGTTTTTGGCATACGGCCCCGTCAGCCAAGCCGAAGTTCACGCGGAAGAGCTTGAACACCGAGAGCAAGTTGACTGGATCCTTGTCTTCCAGCTTGAGCGGCGTCGATGCGAACCGTTTGGAGTAGGTGCTCAGGTCGTCTTCCAGGCTGTCGGGTTTCCAATCGCCCGACATCCAGGCAGAGGATTTGTGGGTACCCTTTTCTTCGGTCACGTGCAACAGCGGCGAGGTCGAGTCGTCCTTGGAATCCCGTTCGCGTCCCAAGGCCAGCCAAACGAGGAAAAAGGCCTTGATCTGCTGGTTGAAGTACGCGTCCAGGTCTTCGAGCTCGCGGCTCCAATCCTGATGGATGTGCGTGGTGATGGCCGAATCGCGCAGCTCCTGGTAGTAGGCGGCCTTCATTGAACCATTGCCGGTAAACAGGTTTTCGACCTTGCCCAGGTCGAACGCCAGGTACGACTGGTAGAACAGCACCCGGTTGTCGAACGACTCTTCGAGTTTGTCGGTTTCGGTTTCGGGGAAGATTCCCGGTGCCGACTTCAGGTACTCCTGCAACACTTTGCCGAGTTCCTGCTGCACCTTGGACGTGCAGGCGTAGCTCTGGATCTTGTTGACCCGGTTGTCGCCCTTGCTGATCCGAATAAACGGCGCTGACAAACCGAACGCGGCCTTGGCCTTGTCCTTTTTGTATTCCTCAATGTCGCGTTCGGTGCTTTCCGGATGAAGCATCTTGGCCTCTTCTTCCAAGGCGGCCCCGATCGACAGGTCCAGCGAGTGGTGCTTTTCGATTTTTTGGAACACGGCCTCGACCATGCCCTCGCGCACTTCACCGACGACCTTTTTGGAGGCTCGGTTTGACTCGTCTTTCATGCGTTTGAGCACATCGCCGGAATCCAAGGCCTGCTTTTCGAAATCCTCCAGCTTTTCGGTCAGGGAGTTCCAGTTCTTCATGACCCCATCGGTCAGCGAATTGTAGAACTCGGCCAACACCTGGTTCGAGTCCATCTTGAAGATCTGCTGCATGAACTTCTGGATGGCCTCCTCGCTCGCCAAGACCGTGATCTTGGAGTTGTCGGGGTAGATTTTGTCTTCGAACTTGCCCGAGTGTTTGACGGCTTCGAGACCCGCCGCGACCTGACGTTTGAGGTCGCTCATCTTGTCGAACAGGCCATGGATGCAGTTGAGCAAACCCTGAGGCTTTTCCGGATCGATGCGGTCCAGAAACTGGCCGACGAAGGTCTCGAGAATCGCGAAGAAATGGAGTCCCTGCGACCAGCCGTTGTTCTTGACAACGAGACTGCCGTCGGCTTGTCTGGTGGTCTCGAACCGGGTGTAGCTCGAAAGCCTGTAGTTCGAAAAGGCGGCATCGCCGGGCAACAAGAGGAACTGCTGGAACAGTTCTTTCATCTGGTTGAGGTTGGTTTTTTTGGAAAGTGCCAGCACCGGCTGCTCGATGAGCGAGTTAAGGCTTTCAAAGCGTTTCTGAACCTTCCCGAGTTCCTCTTCGAAGGAGTTCAGTCCCCTGGAGGAGTCTTCCTTTTTCCCTGCGCCGGAACCTCCGGTGACGGAGTTCGCCAACAAGACCCTGTAAATGCTCAGGGTTTTGTAAAGCGTCGAAAGCAGGTACCGGATTTCAAACAGATTGCGTTTGCTGCCGTCGCCGCCGGGAGCCTTGAGCAGGTTTCCCAAACGGTAGGCTTGCCCCTGAACCCCCGAGTCCTGAAACACGTCTTCGACGATGCCACGAAGGTTCTCTTTCTGGAAGCGCTCGGCACGTTTGCGAAGTCGCTTCATGTCGGAAAGCACTGCGTAGACGCCGCTTTTGGTTCCCATCTGGGCTTCGATCGCCTGCGACCTCAGGGTTCCGTCCTTTTCAATAAACTGAGATTGGGAAAGGACTTGTTCCACATACTCCTTTTGAATCCGCTTCACGACCTCCGTCCAGTAGCTGTCGTAAGTGGTCGGATTGTTCGGGGTGTCGGGGCTACCGTCGATGGCGATTCGGATTCCCACAAAAGGCACGGGGAATTGATTGGCCAAGGCCTGGACCTGAGTGAGGAAGGCTTCTTCGCGGCGAGGTTTCGATACCGGTTTGCCTTCCGCTTTTTCGCGTTCATACTGGGCGTTCGCGACCAGATAACCGGCGTCGGCCTTGAGCCAGTAGCCTTCTTCGCCAAAGGTTTTGTTGAGGTACTCGTACGACAGGCGCCAGGCGATGTCCTTGCGCGGGAAGATCAGGGCTGAGAACCCGAAGGAACTGTAGCGCCGGCTTTTCTCGCCACCTTTCACGGCTTTCAGCAAGCTGTTGATGAAATTGTCTTCCGCGCTGCCGGCCTTGTCGGCGATCGGCGAAAAAACCTGCATGTAGAGGCAGTGCGCAATTTCGCGGTAGTAGTGCTCGTAGCCCGGCCCGGGAGTTTCAAACGGGATGCCGGAGTCCCGGGTCTTGTCGAACAGCACACACCAGTCAAAGGGACGTTCCGACAGGTAGCGCTCGGCGTTCTCGACGATGTTCGCCTGAAAGTCGGGTTGCGCGAGGTAGTTGAACGGCGGAATGTAGTCGACATACTCGCGCGACGAATCGGCGTAACCGATCGCTGCTTCGAGTTCCTTGAGGCTGGCGTAACCGTTGGCCCGCAGCCGGTTGTAAAGCGAAGGCTCTTGCCCGCCCTGACAGAACACTTCGGGCATCATCAGTACGGCCCGCATATCGACCTTTCGGCCCTTAAGGAGTTCGCGCACCTGATAGCCGATCATGTTGAACAGCGCGCTGCCGGTGCCACCGGCGGTCGAGGCGATGACGTAGATGCGCAACATGTTGTCGGAGGTGTCCACGTTGGCGGTGATGCCCTGAACCTTGGTCAGAATCGCGTTGATTTTTTCCTTGAGGTTGTTGTTTTCCATCTGGTAGTGGTAGCCCAACCGCGACGTGATGCGGATCTGGCCCGCACCTTTGTCGAGGGGTTTGGTGTTGAGCATCCCCGTGTCGGCCGGCCACCACGAGAAGAAGTCGGTGTCGTTGGCGTTGCGCTTGTCTTCGATGTAGCGCGCGACGTTGACGTTTTCGGAGGTTTTGATCTGGTTCTCGTCGGGGATTCCGCTGGCGCGCAATTCCTCGACGTCGGTGTCGAGGGCCGAAAAGATGAACTGGTGGTCGACCAGCGGGGTGTACTCCGGCGTGGCCAGGCAGAGTTCGCGGAGGAACCGGATTGTCTTGCTTCCGCTGCCCCCGAGTCCGATGAAAATGGTGGGAAAGTACTTCTTCATGGTCTTCTCCTAATACGGCGCCCTGGCCGAGTCTTGTGTGGAATCGTAGTCGTAGTTGTCTTGGAAGGCCTTGGCACCCGGGCTCCCCCGGTACGCCAAGCCGTACTCGAAGGATTGTTGCATGTCGGAGAACTGGTCGGTCCGGTAGCTGCTGCGGGGCGGCAAGGCCAGGGAGCGAACCATAGGTTTCGCGTTTCCTTCCGAGTTGTCCGGATGGTAGGTCCTCTGAATCGATCCGCGGTTCTCGATGTTCAAGCGGAACCTCCCCCGGTCGAACACGCTGAAGGCCGGGCTGAACCAACGGTTGGCCATGGCCACGCCGGAATCGATGGCCTGCGGGCGCAACAGCCTCAAGGAGGGGGGAAAGTGTTTGCCGGCAACGAGCTTGAAGAGAACCATGAGCGCCAGGAAGGCGCAGACTCCCTCGAAAACGACAAAAAGCAGCAGATTCAACAGGTCGGCGAACGATGGCCCCACCTCGACCTTGAGAGGCAGGTCGAACACCTTGTCGCCGTGCAGCAGGATCGGGACCGACAAATCCCCACCGCTGGAGGCCTTTTGACCGACGCCCAGTCGTGAGGCTTGCAGTTGCAGTTGGTCGGTATCGGCGGTACCACCAACACTCAGATACTTGCCTGTGTGGCCGATGCCGCTCAGTTCTTCCAGTTTCGGGGTGAAGCGCAACCTCCCCGTGTCGAGCGTGCTGTCGGCCGTGGGCTTGAACACGACGTTTCTGGCGGTGCCGGTACCCATGCGAAGCGGTGGCGGCGTGCCGACCAGTTCGGCCTTGTTGGTCTCAGAAAAACTGAAGGTGTAGATTTCGCTGCGGATCTGGGTGACCTTGTTCTGGAACCGTACGAAGAACTGGTAGCTCCCCGGCGAGTCAAAGACCCCGCTGCCATGGTAGACCAAGGCGCCTTCCTCGGTCGGGGTGAGCGGATAGGTCACTTCGGGTCGCCCTGCCAGGCCCACCACCAGGTCGAAGGCGGCTTCCTTGGTGTAGAAGTCGGGGTTGGCGTACGTGCTCCCATCGGAGATGTTGACCAGCCGTACCTTGTCGACGGTGATGTTTCGCTTTTTGAAGTCGAAGTTGAAGCGCGCGTTGATGGCAAGGTCGAGCACTTGCATGAACGACACCTGATCGGGATTGCGGTTGACGCGTAGCGACCACTTGCCGGTGCCATAGCGATCGGGACGGCCGACCTTGAACGCCCGGTAGCGCTGGTCGCCGCCCTGGTAGTTGCCTGGCTGCGCGAACTCGGCAGCCGTGAACTCCTGGCCGTCGGGCTTGACCAGGGTCAGGGTCAGGTTCTGGATGTCGTGGTCGTAAACAATGAAGTTGACCTCTTTGGCGACGGGCAAGAAGGGGTCGAAGACGAACGAACCGCTGGCGTCGTTGGCGTCCTGCGACTGGGGCACTTCGCGGGTGTCCCAAATCTTGGCCAGAATCTGCTTGAACACCGCCGGCAACTCATCGGCCTTGGAAACCTGATACGGTTCTTCCCAGGTGATGCGCCGCATTTGCTCCAGGTCGGCCTTGTCGCCGAGCCCGATCGAAAAGGCCGAGATCTCCTTTTGATGCAGAACGTCGCGCAAGGTTTCGGGAATGGGCTTGTTCTTGGGGTCAGCTTCCATGTCTGAAAGCAGGATCAGGTATTTTCCGTAACTGCCATCGACCCCGTCGAGCAACTGGGCCGATGCGAGAACGCCCGCCGTGATGTCGGTACCACCGTTGTACGGCGCCTCGAGGGCCTTCTTGACGAGCTCCTTGGTCTTGGCCTGGTTGGACTCAATCTTGGTCAGGGGGAGTACCTTCAGGACCTTGCCGTTGAAAAAAACCGCACCGACCTGCTGGCCTTCGGACACCAGGTCGGTGAGCAAGTGCGAGGCCAGGATGGCCAACCTATCCGGGTCGTTGCCAATCGTCCAGGCCAGGTCGGTGTTGTTCGCTTTGCCATTGTCGGGGTTGGGACCCATCGAGCCAGAAACGTCGATGCACACGACGATGGCCTGCTTTTGCTTTTTCAGCGTCCCGTCGGATTCCACCTGATCGGGTGCGCTCTTGGAGGCTGCGGTTTGGAAAGGGTGGGTTGCCAAGGTTGACGTATTGGTGAGCTTGACGGGTACCTCAAGGGGAGCCGGGTCGACATCGTAGGATTTGATAAAATGATCGTACGAGCCGGGGCCGAACCAAAAGAGCAACCAGAGGAAGAGGGCAAGGGCAAGCAACCCCACCAGGCGGTAGCGCGACAACGCCAGATACTTGCCAAGAATAAGGTGGTCAAACAGCACCAGCACCAGCAACCCGGCGAGGGCGATCGGGACTCCGACCTGCCCTTCCAGTTGGGTGGACAACTTATTGAATGATTCTGTCAGGAAAGCGGTATCCAAGTCTCCTCCAGCCCCCACACAAGGCTAGGTCATGCGCAGCGACAATGCAAATGGATTGTTATTTTCCCTACGTTCTTCAACAAATGCCCTCAACTCATGCGCACCATGGAAATGGAAACAGCCATGAACTATAGTGGACCCATGAGAACCCGTTCGGTTGGTCTGTTGCTGCTGGGAGTCCTTTTTGCCCTTCCTTTTGCGACCTGGGGGCAGGCCCGCTATGCCCTGGTAATCGGCAATGGTGCCTACAAGAACGTGCCTGCCTTGCCCAATCCTGTGAATGACGCCAACGACATGGCCGCTGTGCTCCGAAGCCTCAAGTTCAGCGTCACCGTGCTTACCAATGCTGACGAAATGGCGATGGAAAATGCCGTGGCCGATCTGGGTTCCAGCCTGAGTCTCACGCGGGGTGCCATCGGGCTTTTTTACTACGCCGGTCATGGTATTCAGGTGGATGGGGAAAATTACCTGATTCCCGTTGACGCGAGACTGCCCAGCAAGGCCTTTCTTCAGACCCAAGCCTTGGCGTTGCGTGTGGTCTCGGACGCCATGAACGGGGACCGTCAAGACAAGGGTGACACGACAGGGCTGAGCTTGATTGTGCTGGATTCCTGCCGCGATAATCCTTTTCCTTGGACCCGCGGCGCTACCCGCGGGCTCGCTGCGCCGTCGGGTACTCAGCCCCAAGGTTCACTGATCGCCTACGCGACCACTGCAGGGGCGGCTTCGCAGGACGGGGTCGGGCGCAACGGGCTGTTCACGGGCTATCTGCTCAAGAACTTGGCGTTGCCGGGGGTGAGTCTGCAGGAGGCGTTCAACCGCACTGGGTCGGACGTCCAGAAGGCGAGCCGCAACGGTCAGGTGCCCGCCATCTATTCTCAGCTGTTCGACCCCGTGTACTTGGCTGGCCCACCCGCTCCGGTACCGCCCCAGGCCCCGCCGGTTGCCCCCCGCTGGACCGAAACCCAGGTTGCCACCGGGTCGCTCTCGCTGACCTTCAGTTCTGCAGGAACCGTGGAGTTCGACGGCAAGACCAAGGAAGTCGCGGCGGGGACCACGCTTTCGATCGAGGGTCTGGCGCCAAAAGACTACCCGCTCAAGGTGACGTGGCCCGACAAACAGGTCGACGCGCGTGCTGTGTCGGTCGGTCCCGGGCAAAACCTGGCGTTGACTTTGGCTCCACCGGCTGTTCAAGCGCCACCGGTCACTCCCAAAACCGCTACGGAGTCTCAGGCGGTGGTGACACCCCCGGTACCCGTGGCTCCGGCGATCGTGGCCCCGCCCGTGGTGCCCTCGCCCAAGGTCTACCGTGTCGGCGACAAGGGCCCGGCCGGTGGGGTGGTGTTCTACGACAAGGGTAACTCCGCCGGTGGGTGGCGCTATTTGGAAGCCGCCGCAGCCGATGTGCCTGGCCCGGTCGCGTGGGGACCCGCCAAGAGTGTCGCCACCACGACCACCGTGGGGTCCGGCAAGGCCAACACCGCGCTCTTGGTTTCGGCGCTGGGTGCCACCAGTGCGGCCGGTCTTTGCAAGAGCCTGTCCCTGGGCGGCTTCAAGGATTGGTTCCTGCCCAGCCTCGACGAGCTCGACCTTCTGTACCGGCAACTTCGCAAAGTCGGCAAGGGATTGCCCGCCGACCGGTACTGGTCATCGTCGCAAAACCAAGAGGATGACGCTTGGGCCGAGCAGTTCGCCGACGGCAATCAGTACAACTTGCCCCGCAGCGAAAAGTACCGGGTTCGCGCGATCCGCATGTTCTGACGCACCCGACACCTCAGGAGTCCCCCATGGCTAAGTACCGCTTGTACCTTTCGGAGCACGATGTTCAAGAGGCTATTTCTCAACTTGGAATCGTTTGCCAGACCCACGGATGCCAAATCGAAGGCCCCGAGCAGAATCTGGATCTGACGAAGGCGAGAAGTGAACGACCCTACGAGTTTGGCGCGAACTTGCGTGGTCCGGCGGACGAGCTGATGACCGTGCGCTTGGCCCCTCTGGGCCGCCAAAAACGGCAACTTTCGGGCCATTCGTTTGCGCTGACGCTGGTGACTACCGGCGACTTGCCGCTGGCCGGGCAGTTGATGGAAGCCCTGCGTGTCGCCCTGGCCTCGACCATCCCCGGCCGTTTCTGGTCGATGGAGCACTTTCTGGGCACAATCAAGTCGCCCCTGGTGACCCAGATCGCGACGCTGACCGAGAATCTGATTCTGAACGGCCTGCAGGCCTCGGCCCAGGTCCTGGAAGGGTTCGCGCCGCGTGAAAAGCTGAGCTTCGAACGCCCCACCGTCGGCGACCGTTTGTCGTACTTGCGCGTCGAACTGAAAGAAGACACCTTCACCTACCTGCCCATGAACGAGTTCCAGGTGTACCAAAAGGGCGAGGTGCTGGCCGCCGTCGGCCTGACCAAAGAGGGCAACACGCTCGGTACCCCGCGCACCTTCCTGACCGCGTGGTTCAGCGCCGAGCACAGCGAAACTCTCAACGGCCTTTTTGGGCGGAACTTCGACAAGGCCCTGTTCGACGGGGTGGCGGTCAAGGGTGGCAAGTTCACCGGCGACCAGAAAATCCTGCGGCTCAAGGACAAGCCCGCCTTCGCCGACCTGAAGCTCGAGCCGTCGGTCCGCGAAAAGATCGAACGCGAGATTCTCGGGTTCTTCCGTCTGGAGCCGGTGTACCGCAAGGCGGGGCTGCCCTTCAAGCGAGGAATCGCCCTCTACGGGCCCCCGGGGACCGGAAAAACCATGCTGGCCAAGGTGCTTGCGAGCACGTTGGAACAGACCGTGGTGTGGGTGAGGGCCGGGGACCTGGAAGGAACCGCCGACATCAACCGGGTGTTTCAGTTGGCGCGCATCGGGGCTCCCAGTGTTCTTATCCTGGAGGACATCGACCTGTACCTGCAGGACCGGGACAACCTCAAGAGCAACAGCGTGACCATCGCCAACATGCTGGCGCAGCTCGACGGCCTGGAAGAGAACGACGGCATTCTGGTTTTGGTGACCACCAACAAGATCGAAACGGTGGAGAGGGCCATCGTCGACCGCCCGGGCCGAATCGACTCCAAGATCTTCATGGGCGAGCTGGGCCGGGGAGTCGTCATCGAGATCCTGACGGCCAAACTGAAAGACTTTCCGCTGGACTTCGCGAACTGGAACAATGTGCTCCCTGAGCATGTTCTGATGACCGGCGCGCAGGCCGTCGAGCTCTCGACAACGATTTTGCGCAATTCGCTGTTCGCCACCCCGGCCGCCGCCGAGTGCCGGATCACCGCCGAGGCCGTGAAACGCGCGCTCAAGGACCTGGAACGGGCCCGAAACGCGCAGGGTGTGAAGGGCTTTGGGCCCGATTGAGACAGTGACGGCGACTGAGCCCAGGAGGCACCATGTTCAAGCTGACCAGCCACGAGAATCCGCGGGTCATCCGAGTGTTCATCAGTTCAACCTTTGTCGACATGCAGGACGAGCGAGAGCAACTGATCAAACACACCTTTCCGCAGCTGCGCAAATTGGCCCGCGAGCGCGGGGTCGAACTCACGGAGATCGACCTGCGTTGGGGCATTACGCAGCAAGCCGCGGAGCGTGGCGAGACAATTGCCCGCTGTCTGGGAGAAATTGAACGCAGCCGACCGTATTTCATCGGGTTGCTGGGGCACCGCTACGGCTGGATCCCCTCCCAGCCCCTGCCCGGAGAAGCCGAGGTCGACCGGGTCGAGCGGCTCGAGAAGCTCAAACGCCGCCTTCGCCGCGAGGAAACGCTTTACACGGCCGTCGATCTGCTCGACGAAAGCCTGAGTGCTACCGAAGTCGAGATCCAGCACGGCGTACTGCGCTCCGTCGACACTCGGAACCGCTCGCGTTTTTACTACCGTGTGACCTCACCGGCGGAGTTCAGCGAGCCAAAAGGCAGCGAGGCCGAAGTCAAGTTGTCGGCGCTCAAAGCTCTGCTGGGCGAACGCCTGAAGACGCACCCACCGCTCGAGTACAGCTCGCTCGAGCAGTTGCATTTGGCGGTTCTGGCTGACTTTCAAGGTTTTTTGGACGATGAGTACCCGGCGAGCAAGAAGCCCAATTCTCTGCACTCGGCAATCAACGCCCACAGGGAGTTTGCGCAATCGCGTCTGGGTATCTGGGAAGGCGACGGGGGCCTTCTGGACGAACTCGACGAGCACTTCGAGTCGGGGGCCGGGCAGGTGCTGGTGACGGCCCCTGCGGGCCTCGGCAAGAGTGCCCTCCTGGCCCATTGGATCGCTCATCGGCAGGACCTGGACGACCAGGTTTTCTACGCGTTTTGCGGCGGTGGTCCGGGAACGGCGCGGTGGTCCGACCTGCTCAGGTTTCTGTTCCGGCAAGTCGCCGATTTTTTCGGCTCGACCGGAGAAGAGGCCCAAGAGCCCAACAAGGACAGCGACCTTGCATTGAAGTTCTGCGCTCTGCTGACGAGCGCTGCCGCTCAACACCAGGGCCGGTTCTTGATCGTCGTCGATGGCTTGGATCAGGTGGCCGACAAGGGCGAACTGCGCTGGTGGCCCTTTGCCTTCCCCTCAGAAGTCCTTGTGGTGGCCGGTGTGCGGTCCGGGAGCACTGCCGACCTCCTGGCCGCGCGGGGAATGCCCGTGGTGACCCTGGAACCGCTCAAAGTGCTCGACCGCAAGAAGGTGATCCGCAGCGTCCTCAAACGAAGCGCCAAGGACCTCGGTGACGCGCTGCTGGCCGAAATCGCCGAAGACAAGGAGTCGGGCAACCCGTTGGTGCTCAGGACCTTGCTCCAGGAACTGAAGGCGCATGGTGATCACGCCGACCTGCCGGCGTTTGTGCGGAGCTACATCAGCACTGACTCGGAGCAAGCCTTCTTTGACAAAGTGGTCGAACGAATCGACCGCGACTACCCGAACGCGCAAGTCGTGCTACCTCTGTTCGGAGTTGCGGTAGAAGGACTGTCCGAGTCCGAGATTCGGGAGGCTTCCGGGCTCGGTGACCAGCACTTTCTGTGGGCTGAATTGCACGACGTGTTGGCACCGCAGTTCGTGGAGCGCGACGGCCTGCTGAGCTTTGGTCACGACTATCTACGTCAGGCTGTGGCCCGTCGCTACCTGCTGCCTGGTGACGAGGCGAGGTACCAGCGACAATTGGCGGAGTACTTTTTGGCCGACGGGCGAAAACTGGACGGCCATGCGCTCAGGGAGTGGCCAGAGTTGCTCGCGCGTTGTGGAGCGCGTGAACGGCTCAAGGCGGAATTGCCCCAGCCTGAGGTGACCGAAGCGCTCGCCCAGGACGCGCCCGCAGATCTGCGGCGCTGGTGGCTGGCCACAGGGTGTACTGCCGACGAAGTCGAGGATCTGATCACGCAGCCTTTGGGCGAGGCTTGGCTACCGGAGAGGACCACGGCCATTCCGGGCTTTATCGGGGATTGGCTGGGAAGGTACCGGTGGGTTTGCGGGTTCGAGGAACGACGTTTGGATTCCAGGCTCTCAACGCTCGGAAAAGATCATCCCGATACGATCAGCGCCAAAAGCAACCTCGCTGCCTCGTACTCCGCCCTGGGCAGGCATCAGGAGGCGCTGGTCCTGAAGGAGCAGGTTCTGGCCGAGAGGCGGCGGATTCTGGGACCAGACCACACCGCCACAATCAGCGCTCAGAGCAATCTGGCGGTTACGTACGCCGCCCTGGGAAGGCAGGAAGAAGCGCTACGGATGCGGGAACAGGTGTTGGCCGACCGCCTGCGCCTGCTGGGCACCGACAACCGCCTCACGATCAACGCCCGACTCCGACTCGCTGTCTCGTATTCCGCGCTCGGGAGGCAAAATGATGCCCTCAGGGAGATCGAGCAAGTCTCGGCTGACCGCCTTCGGCTTTTGGGGCCGGACCATCCCGACACGATCAGTGCTCAGAGTAACTTGGCCGTCTCGTATTCCGCCTTGGCAAGGTCCCAGGAGGCCCTGGAACTGAAGGAGCAGGTGCTGGCCGGCCGCCAGCGACTTTTGGGACCAGACCACCCCGATACGATCGTGGCAAAAGGGAATCTCGCCACCTCTTACTCCGACCTCGGAAGACACCAGGAGGCGCTGGAACTGGAAGAACAGGTGCTGGCCGACCGCCTGAGGATCTTCGGCCCGGATCACCCCGATACGATCGTGGCCAAGGGGAACCTTAAGATCTCATACTCCCAACTGGGCAGGAATCAGGAGGCGCTGGAACTACAGGAGCAGGTGCGGGCCGACCGCCTCCGGACCCTGGGACCTGATCACCCCGACACGGTTCGCGCTGGGCATGGTCTGGCCCTCACTTATTTGAATCTCGAACGTCCTGCGGACGCCTTGCCCTACGCGCAGCAGGTGGTAACTGCACTTTCCAGAGTTCAAGGTGAAAGGAGTTCCGAAATCATGGACGAAGTGGACACTCTGGCCCGTTGCTTGGAGGCCTTGGGGCGCAACAGCGAGGCCCTTGTGCTGCGCCAGAGAATTTTCGAGGTTTTCTCGGAAGTCTTCGGGGACGCGGACGAGCAAACGCAGGAAGCCCGGCAGAAGCTTGATCGGCTCGAGTCCCTCAGCTAGGAGCACCGGATGGCCCGCAAACTCTTTCGCGTGTTCCTGAGTTCCACGTTTGGCGATTTTCAGGAAGAGAGAGAGCTCCTGAGGCGTGAAGTTTGGCCCCGCCTGGAACAACTTTGTGCCGAGCGTGGCGCCGCGTTTCACGTCGTCGACCTCCGGTGGGGCATTGGCCCGCAGGTCGCCGCAGCTCAGGAGACCCTGCAGGTTTGCCTCGACGAAATCGCAAGGTGTCAAAACCTCTCACCCCGGCCCAAGCCAAACTTTCTGCTTCTCATCGGCGATCGTTATGGCTGGAGGCCACCGGCTCCCCTCATCCCTTCGGAAGACTGGCATAGGATCCAAGCGTGGGCGAGCTCTGAAGACCAACAACAACTGGCACGCTGGTACCGGGAGGACACGAACGCCCAGCCATCGCTGTGGTGTCTCCGGGCTCGCACCGGGGAGTTTCTACGGCTCGAGCGATGGGCCACCGAAGAACAGGGGTTGACCTCGGTCCTGCATCGCGCGGCGGCGGAACTTGGCCTGTCGCCGGACCGTTTCTTGTATTCGGCAACCCACCAGGAGGTTTTCCGTGGCTTGCTCACCGTGCAGCCGGTTCCCGAGTACATCGAGGCCGTGCTCCGAGGCATCTCCGGGCTTCCGGCAACGGCTCCGGAAGGGCAGAACCGGCGCTTTTCTGACTACCTTGCCGGCGGTGGACTTGATCCCGAGTCCCAGGAGCTCCTGGGTCAGTTGCGAGGGCAAATCCGCGAGGTGCTGCCAGCCGCCCAGGTACACGAGTTCCAGGCCGAGTGGGCCGGGGCAGTAAAACAGCCGATCACCCTGGGCCATTTGCAGCCCTTGGCAACAGTGGTGGAGGCTCGGCTCGAGGCCCGCGTACGGAAGGAACTGGAGTCGCTCGAGGAACTGACACCTTTTCAGGAGGACCGCCTGCTTCAGCAGGAGTTTGCGCGCGAAACCGGTGGACACCTTGTCGGGCGCGAAGCAGAACTGGCTCAATTGCGCGAATACCTCGAAGGGGCGCCGCACGGCCAACCTCTGATCGTGAGGGCCAACGGCGGCGCAGGCAAGTCGGCGCTCTTAGCTTCGCTGGCTCTGGAGTCTGGCGCCGTTTCGCGCTTTGTTGGGGCCTCCCCGCGCTCCTGGCACCCGTCCACCTTTCTGGAGGACCTGCTGGAAGAGCTTTCGGTGTTGCCCGGAAGCCCCGCATCCCCGCCTGCAGGAGCCTCGCTCGAGGTCTTGGGTGCGAGGGTTGCCTCGCTGCTTGCTTTGGCGACGCCTGAGTTCCCCGTGAAGCTGGTCATCGACGCCCTGGACCAGTTTTCCAGCACCGTTGCCGTCGATTTCAGCGTGCTTTTTCCGTCGCCGTTGCCACCCCATGTGCGGCTCGTTGTGTCGGTTCTCGAGGGGGCCGCAGCAGACCGGCTTTCGAAGTACTATCCGCAGGCCGACACCCTGCAGTTGGGACCCCTGAACTTAGCGGCTCGTCGGTCGATGCTCAAGGGATTTCTCGGTAGTCGGCGCCTGACCGAAGCCCAGATCGCGAAGCTGCTCGGCGTGACGGACGAGCAGGGAAGTCCGCTGTGGTTGGCGCTCGCGGCGCCTTTGGCGAAGCGGCTGGCGTCGTGGGACCCGCCCTTGGAACTCCCGCAGCAAATCCTGCCGCTGGTTCGGCACGTTATCCGCGATCTTGCCCACCGACACGGTGAGGTGCTGGTTCGTAGTTCACTTTCTTACCTGGTGCTCGCTCGTTTCGGCCTGTCCGAAACAGAGTTGCAAGCTCTGCTCTGGGCCGATCCGGACGTGCAGCTTGAGTTTCAGGCCAATCGGAACCAGGACCAACCCGATGTCGATTCGCTCCCACCCATCTTCTGGTCGAGGCTCTATGGCGAACTCGACCCGTGGATCAACGAGTACTGGATGGACGGCCAGTTGCTGCACCGGTATTTTCACCGGGTGTTTGGTGAGGTTGCCGACGAACTCGCCTGGGCAAACCGGGAGGTTCTTCACGGTCGTCTGGCGGACTGGTTTGGGAGGCAACCTTTGGCCTACGAGGGAACTCCGAACGGACGCCGTCTCATGGAGCAACCTTGGCACCTTGCGCGGGCAGGGCGACAGGAAGAAGCCAGGCGTCTGGCCACCGACTTCTCCTTCGCGATGGCCAAGTGCGAGCTGGGCCGGTCAGACGACTGGGTAGAAGACTTTCAACGCTGCGACGGCGCCGAAGCGTCGCCAGAGTTCCAGCTTTGGCAGAGTTTTGCCCGCAGCAA
Organism: Spirochaetales bacterium; assembly: GCA_037142615.1. GTDB lineage: Bacteria > Spirochaetota > Spirochaetia > JABEVK01 > JABEVK01 > JAIFLN01. The sequence continues at coordinate 122,869 of JBAXAI010000002.1, forward strand.
AGCGCACCTGTTGCGGCGTGGAACCAAGGACTGGCCAAGTCACAAAACCCTTCTGCAGCTCGCGTCGGAATCCGCCGACGACAGTCCAGTAACGGCGGCTGCCGAAGCCTGGCTCCTGCTGGGTCAGGCCGACTGGCTTTGGTTCCGTCGGCGACAGCGCGTGGCTCACGCGGGTATCAGCAATTTGCTCGAAGTGCTCGAGGGACACTCTGCCGAGGTCGGGGGAGCCCTCGCGGGGCCCGGCAGTCTGCTCACCTGGTCGAAAGACGGAACGTTAGGCCTTTGGTCTGGTAGCGTCCGCAAGGCGCTGCGGGGGCACAGCAAGGCGGTCAACGGTGCGCTCTGGTTAGCCGACGGGCGGATTCTGTCGTGGTCCGACGATCACGAGTTGAGGCTTTGGACCTCCGACGGAGACCCTTGCGGCGTGCTGCAGGGACACTCCAGGAGCGTGACCGGCGCCTTTCAGCAGCCCGGGGGGAGTATCGTGTCGTGGTCGGCCGACAACACGCTCAGGCGCTGGAGTCCTTCGGGCGAACTTTTGGACCTTCTCGACGGACACAAACCTTCGGTCGAAGGTACCCGCGCCGTTGCCTCACCCGACGGGCGCTTTGTGTCTTGGTGCCAGTACTACCGGGGGTGGGAGGGCGACAACTCACCGAGGTTGTGGAGCGCCGAAGGTCAGTTGCTGGCGGTCCTCGAAGGGCATTCCGACATGGTTGAGGGCGCCCTTTGGCGTTCGGGCGGGGGGCTTGTCACTTGGTCACGCGACGGTACCCTGAGGCTTTGGAGCGGCGAAGGGAGTCAGGGTTTGGTGCTGGACGCGCACGATGACGAGGTGCTGTCTGTGTCGGAACTGTCGTCCGGGGGCTTGCTATCGGTCCATCGGGGGCACGGGGCTCACTTGTGGACCAGCGAAGGTCGGCACCTAGCGCTGCTCAAAGGTCACGAAAGTACCCCCACGGGTGCAACGGAACTGGCAAGTGGCAGGCTCCTGACCTGGGGGTGGGACGCGACCCTTCGCTTGTGGAGCTCCGAGGGGCTTCCATTGGCCGTGCTACGTGGCCACAGCGGCAAAGTCAATGGCGCGCTGGAACAGCCTGAGGGCACCTTGCTCTCGTGGTCGGTGGACGGTAGTTTGCGGGTCTGGACTCCCGAGGGCGAGCCCCTCGCTGAGTTGGTGGGGCACTCCGGGGCGGTGACCGGTAGCCTGTTGACCCAAGCGGGCCCGCTCAGTTGGTCCAAAGACGGCACCTTGCGAAGTTGGCGAAGACACGTTGTCCCCGAGGAGTTCCTCGCCAGGCACGCAGGTCCTTTCGCCCAACTTGAGCGTACTGTGGCCAGAGGGTGGCTTTCGCGTTCCGGGGATGAGCCGAGTTTGAGGTTATGGGCCCCGGACGGCCGTTTCCAGGTGTTACTTTCAGGCCACACCCGGCGGGTTCTGGGGTTCCGTCAGCTAAGCAACGGAAACGTCCTCAGTTGGTCCGCTGACTCGAACTTGCGACTTTGGTCCTCCGAAGGCGAAGAGCTCGCCGTGCTCGCCGGCCATGGCAGTTGGGTCCAGGAAGCCCAAGAACTCGATGCGGGGCGCATCCTTTCGCGAGGCGACGACGGCAAGCTCATTTTCTGGTCGCCCGAGGGGGAAAAGCTGCGTTCGATCGAGGCGCATTCCAGATCGGTCGATGGCTTCCAAGTCTTCCCAACTACCTTGCTTTCGTGGGGGCACGAGGGGGATCTGGCCCTTTGGACCCCCACTGGCGAACTTGTGGCGCGTCTTCGGGGTCACACCAGTTGGGTGATCGGGACCACACGACTCGAAGGGGAGCGGATCCTTTCCTGGTCCGCCGATGGGACGCTCCGCCTTTGGTCTGCCCGGGGCGAGGCCCTTGCGGTGCTGCAGGGTCACGAAAGTTGGGTGACCGGAGCCGTGCTGTCGCCGGACGGCGAGATCCTGTCGTGGTCGCAAGACAAGACTGCCCGCGTGTGGAACTCGCAGGGAGCTGCCCTTGTTGTTCTTGAGGGACACACGGCTTCGCTCAGCGGTGCTTTTTGGCGCAAGGACGGGTCGATTGCCACGTGGAGCAACGACAAGACCGTCCGGCTCTGGAACCGCCAAGGTGACTGCACGGCAAGGCTCAAGCACGGGCAATCCATTCGAGGTGTGATCGAACGAAACGATGGATCCTTGCTCTCGTATTCTGCGGGAATCTGCCGCTACTGGAAGCCCGACGGGACTGCGGTTGCATCCGGACCGTTCAGTGAGGCCAAGCGGTACTTCCGTGAGCTACTGCCTACGAGTGTCCGCAACGGTTTCTTCGCCCTCAGCGGAGAAGGCAAGTCTGTCGTGTTGCTGGACCGCAAAGACCGGGTCGCAACCCGCTGGCATGGCGAGGCCGAGTGCGCGACCGAAGCGTTCCTGGCGTTGGACTACGGCAAAACTGCCCGGCTGGACCTAGGTCAGCTCTCAGACAACGCAGAGGCCGTGTTCACCCAAGAGGATGGTCAACTGATCACGCTGGACCTCTACCGAGGGGCCAACCCCGTTCGTCTTGAAGCGCTGGACTGAAACCATCTTGCCACGGCAGCCCCTTTCAGGGTAGTTTGCTCGGGTCGGGGATTTAGCTCAGTTGGTAGAGCGATTGGTTCGCAATCAATAGGTCAGGGGTTCGATTCCCCTAATCTCCATTAAGGAAATGCTCCTGGCGGGTGTTTCCTTTTTTTGTGCTACGACAAGCTTGCCTTGTTCCACAGCTCACCAAGGAACTCCTGCCACGGAAGAATCTCGATGCCATCCTTTGTGAGCCGGGCTGTTGCTTCCCGGCAGACGACCACGTAGCGTGCCAGCAGCCCTTCTTCCTTGAGAGCCCTCAGTCCCCGCAGGTCACGGTCGTCGACCCGAACCGTTGCCTTTACTTCGAGGGCTGTGTGGTTGGCCAGGATGAAATCCACCTCGAAACCGCTGGTCGAGCGCCAGTAGTTGAGCGCGGAGCGCGGTGAGCGGTAGTCCCTCCAGGCGGCAAGTTCCATGTACACGAAGTGCTCAAAGAACGGCCCGAAGTCCGCCGACCCCCCGGTCACTACCGGGAAGCCACGCAAGGCACGGACCACTCCGAGGTCGAAGAGGTAGAACTTGGCGCGTTCGATGGCATTGCGTTTCACGGTCTTGGTCCACGCCTGAACCTGCTCGCCAAGGAGCGTCTCCTCGAGAATGTTGAACCACGACAGAACGGTCTGACGAGCCAAGCCGGCGTCGGAAGCGACGGCGGCGAAGACAACCTCTTGCGCATTGCAGACCGTGGCCGCCGTCAGGAACCTCGAGAAGTCCGGTATGTTCCTTGCCAACCCTTCGGCGGCGATCTCCTCTGTCAGGTAGCGTCCAACGTAGGAGTCCAGCGCATCCTCGGGGTCTTCGGCTAGGTAGTGCGACGGAATCAGACCCCTCCGGAAAGCCCGCAACAGGTCAAACTCTGGGCCGAGTTCGTGCCAGGTCAGGGGGCGCATCACCCGGTCCCGACCGCGACCGCCGAGCGGGCCTTGATCGAGAAGGTTGTAGGTTCGGTCGACGATTTCACCGAGTTGCTGGTGAACGTAGGAGGACTTTCCGGTCTGTCGGGGACCGAAGAGAAAGACCGTGTTCTTCTCCAAGAGGGGGGCGAGGTCGAGGGCGCGGGAGACATAGCCGTCCATGAGGAATGCCTCCTGTTATGGCATCTATCATGACAAACGCCATCTTACCTAGCGGCTATCGCCAAAATCTCTACAAAAACTTAGTCGCCATCAGCGCCTTGCCGGTGGCCAACCACAGGCCCGAGTCGGCCAGCAGCAGGGCCCCCATCCCCGAAAGCATCACAATCGTGATCAACACATTCAGGCGCTGGGTGTGCAGGTGCAATTGCGGCAGCACCGACTCCCTGAGCACCACAAACAGCCCGAAGGGCACCAAGAGCGGCACCGCGTACATCAGGTTGTAGAGCGCGACAAACGCGGCCCCGAGCGGCCAGGCCAGCCCCGCTGCGGCGATCTTTTCGATGGCGGCCACGTAGGGCAGGGCGGCAGGAAAACTCGTGGCCGAAAGGACGGCCCCGAACGCCAACGCCCCGCCAAAGTTCAACCGCTTGGCCAAAAGGATCAGGGCATTGTTCAGCGGGGGCCGCTTCGAACGGCTGCGGTACAGCCAGTAAATCGGCCCCGCCACCAGGAGGACCAGGCCGAGCAGTCCCTGAGTCTGGTAGTAGGTGGTGTCGGTCAGCCGGTCGAGGTTGGGCACAAACAACCTGACCAGGTCGTTCAGGTTGCCCACAAAAGCCAGTCCCAGAAGTCCGCACACGAAGTACGCCCCGCACACGCCCAACAGGTAGCCCACCGACGTCCGGATGGGCTTTTCGGTGCTGAACAGCAGGATGAGGAAGATGATCTGAACGGTGGTGGCCACGCTGTCGAACAGCGCCGAGCCCGAAACAAACAGGGTCAGGTCAAGCATGCCGCATTGTAGCGGATTTCGACCTCAAGGCCAAACGAAGCGCAGACCCACCAGCGCCAGCAAGCCCCCCAACAACCTCAAGATGGCCTGAGAACTCCACACGGCACCCAGCCGGGTCCCCCAGGGTGACCCAAAGAGCACGCCGGCAATCAGCCCCGACACGAGCTGCGGATCCACAGGCAGCGGGTGCGCAAGCGCGTTGGTCGCCAGCGCCCACGCGGCGCCCATCCCGACGATCAGCTGACTGGTCGCGGTGGCCTCGGCCAGCGGAAAGCGCAGCACAAAGGCCAGCAGCGGCACGAACAAGAAGCCTCCGCCAACGCCAAAAAACCCCGACAGCAGTCCGATGCCCAGGCTGATGGCCGCACCGCCGAGCCACACCGGTTGGCTGGCCTTGCCCGCCGGCGCCGTTCCCGGGCGAAGCGCCAGAAAGACCGCCCCAGCCAACAGAAACATACCGAACGCGCTCAGGAAGGCCTCCCTCGGCACGAGCCCCTGCCACTGCGTGCCTACCCACACCAGCGGCAACGACACCAGCCCGTAGACCACTCCGGTCCGGAAGCGGACCCTCTCCTGCCTGGCCGACAAAATGGTGCCCGAAAGGGCGTTGAAGAACACGACCAGCAAAGTGACCAGCGACAGGCTGCCCGCAGGCTCGCCCGGGAGCAAGAACAGCAACACCGGCATCAATAGGAAGCCGCCGCCGATTCCCGTCAGGCTGCCGAGGAAACCCAGACCGAAGCCCAGCGGGAGCCCCAGCAGCAACAGTCCAAATCCGCTCACGACTCCCCACTTTCCGGTTGAAGTTCAGGTGGATTCACTGGTACATTGCCCCACCGGAGGCAACATGACCGCAAACGATACGACCGCCAACCCCGCGCCCCTCGGCCTGCTGGGTTTTGGCATGACCACCATCCTGCTCAACATTCATAACGCAGGGTTCACGCCCTTGACCAGTGCCATTATGGGCATGGGGATTTTCGTCGGAGGGCTGGCGCAGGTCATCGCCGGGGTGATGGAGTTCAAAAAGAACAACACCTTCGGCGCCACGGCGTTCACCGCCTACGGCTTTTTCTGGCTGTCGCTGGTCGCAATCTGGACGCTCCCCAAGATGGGGCTCGCCACCGCCAGCGACGAAGTGACCATGGGGTGCTATCTGGCCATCTGGGGGCTGTTCACGCTGGGCATGTGGTTCGGCACCTGGAAGCTCAACCGCATGCTGCAAGTGGTGTTTGGCACCCTGGTCGCGTTGTTCTTTCTGCTCGCGGCGCGCGACTTCTTGAACGCCAGCGGCCCGGAAGCCGGCAAGACCGTCGGCCTCGTCGCCGGGTGGGTGGGACTGGCCTGCGGGTTCTCGGCAGTCTACGGCTCGCTGGCGCAAGTGCTCAACGAAGTCTACGGCCGCACGGTGTTGCCGTTGGGCCCCCGCTAAAGGTATTCTAGGGCGTCATGGACGCCCATACCGAAAAACAAAAACTCGCCTCGGGCCGCAACATGTCGGTCGCCGAAGGGTTCATCCAAACCATCGGCATCAACATGGGCGGCGTCTACCTGCCCAACTTCATCCTGACCGCGTTTCTGCTCGAAGTGATGCACGCCTCGCACGCTCTCATCGGGCTGGCGACCAGCGTGCAGTTTTTCGTCGGCCTGCTGCAGCCGCTGGCCAACATCTTTGTGCACAAGGTGCGCTCGCGAAGGCTCGTCGCCGCCATCGCTGGCACGGTCAGCCGCCTCTTGTTCGTCAGCGCCATCTTCTACGGCATGGCCAACTCAGGCCCGGGTGCCGAGACCGTGTTCATGGTCATTCTGGTGCTGGGGGCCCTCCTCATGGCGGCTGCCAGTTCCACCTGGAGCACCTGGATCGCCGACCTGGTGCCCGAGAGCATCCGCGGCCGGTACTTCGCCTTGCGCAACTCGATCGCCTCGGTGGCCGGCATCATCGCCGTGCTCGTGGGCGGCTGGTTGCTCAAGACCTTCCCCGGCACCGAGGGCTACGTCGTGGTGTACAGCATCGCCATTGTCACGGCCGTCATCGGCGGAATCCTCGTCCTTTTGCAGTATGAACCCGCGCAGGCCGAGCAGCCTCAGGGCTCCATGTGGTCGAGCTACAAGGAGATCCTGAAGGACCGCAACTTCATGGCCTTCGTTCGCATGGTGCTGTTCTTCAACCTGGCGCTGGTCATTGCCGGTCCGTTCTTTACCGTGCACTTCCTCGAGGTGCTGCGTCTGCCTATTGATCAGCTGGCCTACCTGACCGCCGGCGCGGCCGTGGCCGGTATTCTGGGCAACTTCTTCTTTGGCAAAATGAGCGATATTCTGGGCAACCGCTTCATCATCCGTTTCAGCTTGCTGATGCTCATGGTGCCCACCGCGCTGATGCTGTTCATTCCTGCCCGCAACCCGCTGCCGATGGTGGCGGCCGTCATTTTACTGCAGGCGTTTTTCGGGGCCGGTTGGGGCCTGGCGACGTTCAACACCTCGTTGTCGATCTCGCCACGGGGCAAGCGGGCGCTCTACATCGGCGTGTACAATTCGCTGAACTCGGTATCGGCCGTGGCGGCGCCTATTTTGGGCGGTTTTCTCATCGACCTGTACAAGAACAACCACATTCCCGTGCTGGGGTTTGTGTTCCCGCCGACGTACGTGGTGTTCGCCATCAGCTTTGTGCTGTTGCTGGTGGGCCTGATCACCTTCCCGTTCTATTCCGAGGGCAGCCGCCACGAGGACTACTCGCTGCGCGACGTGGTCTTCCGCATGAACTTTCCCGAAATCCTGTACCGGCTGTTCGTGAGCACGTTTATGCCGCGCATCAGCTCACGCCACCGCCTCACCGAAGACATCGCCGACCTTCGTAGCCCCGCCGCTGTCAAACCGCTCGAGCGCCTCTTGGACGACATGGACCCCGAGGTGCGCATGAGCGCGCTCGAAGGCCTGGGCAAAACCGGGTCCGACGACGCGGTCGAGGCCTTGCTCCACTACCACCCCCGGGCCGGCGTGCTCGAAAAGGTGGAACTGCTCAAGGCCTTCAAGGCCTTTTCGGCCGACCCCCGCGTCAAGGCCATCTTGCTCGAAGAAACCCGCTCACCGCTGTTGACCCGCCGCTTGCGCGCGCTGCGGTCGCTTGGTCCTGCGGCGTCCGAGCCTGAGGTCGCCTCGCTGGCTTTGGCCCAGCTGCAAGGGATTGGTGCGGGCAACCTCGAACTTGACGAGGAAGAGTACCTGGCCTGGGTCGAACTGTGCGTGTTGGCCAAGGAATGGGACGTGCTGGGGCACACGTTGCCTCGGTATCCGCTGCTGAGTTTCCCGGCTGGCCGGCGGGGTCTGTTGTTCCACTGGAGCACGCTGTTCGACTTCCGCGACGACTTTTACCGCTACCTCAGCTACGAAACCCCCGACGACCGCGAAGCCATCCGCGACGAGTTGCGCGCCTCGAGCATGGAAGCCCTGGCCCGCAGCAAGACCGTCAGCGAGATCCGCCACAGCCTCAAAACGCAGGCCAAAGTGCAGGGAACCCACGCGCTGGAGTACTTCCGCACGATGGAAAAGGCCCTGTTCCACGCCCTCAAACCCTGGAACGCCAGTGTGCAGGCGCTCGTGAAGGCCCTGCTCCACCAGCCGGCCCTCACCGAGGAAGAGGAAGTGTTCCTGCTGATGACCATCAAGAAATTGCTGGAGTAGTGGCGCAATCCCTGTCTACTAGGTAGTCATCACCTGTATACTTAATTGACATTGACATTTCCCCAAACTCACCACACAGTTGACGTTAGTCGCGCCGGCGACAGGGGGATTTCGCATGGCCATGATCGACATGCTCAAGTGGGATACGTCGAACGATCAGTTCGCCTGGAAGCATCCCGAGCAGAATCTGAGCACCTTTACCCAGTTGATAGTTCACGAGACCCAAGAGGCTGTCCTTTTTTCCAAGGGAAAGCTTATGGGTAAGTTTGGACCGGGAAAGCACACCCTCGACACCGAGAATCTTCCGATCCTCCGAAGCCTTTTTGGTCTTCCTTTCGGCGGAAAGAACCCGTTTACCGCCGAAGTCTGGTACGTCAACAAGGTTGCCCCGCTGAATATCCCTTGGACCACCGACGCGATGCGCTACATGGACCCCGGTTATGGCGTGATGGTACCCGTTCGTGCCGAAGGACAGTACGGGCTGCAGATCACCGACGCCGAGAAGTTCCTGCTGAAGCTCGTCGGAACCGTGCCCAGCTTCGATTCGCGGGCCCTGACGGCCCAGTTTCGCGGAGAGTTGATCAGCAAGACCAAGAGCACCATCATGGCCAAGATGACCCAGGAGAAGATCAGTGTTCTGGAGATCTCGGGTTACCTGTCGGGCATCTCGGACTACCTGAAGCAGATCATGACGGAGTTCTGGAGTGAAGTCGGCTTCCGTCTCAACTCGTTCTATGTGACCAGCATCGATGTCGACAACTCGACTGCCGAAGGCCAAAAGATCATCGAAGCCATGACCTCGAAGTCAGCCCGGCAGATCGAGGGCTACACCTACCAGCAGGAACGCTCGTTCGACACGATGCAGGTCAGTCCGTTGGCCGGAATCGGGCTGGGCCTCGGAGTCGGTGCAGGCATGGCCGGCTCGATGGCCACGCCGGGGTCCGCACCCGGCACCGTCGGCGCTTCAGGTCTCAGCGGGGTGGGGATGGGCACTACCGCCGGCGCTTCCCAGGTCTTCTGCGCCAAGTGCGGCACCAAGACCGGCGGGGCGAAGTTCTGTCCGTCTTGCGGCAAAGGATACAACCCCTGTCCCGGCTGCGGCGGCGACAACTTGGCCGACGCCGTCAAGTGCGTCATGTGCAGCCGACCCCTCGGAAAGGCCTGCACCAAGTGCAAGGCACCCCTGGCTCTCGATGCTAAGTTTTGCCCCAACTGCGGCAACACCCTGAAAAAGACCTGCGGCAAGTGCGGCACAGTCAGCGAAGAAGGCGTGAAGTTCTGTCCCAACTGCGGGAGCGGGCTGTGAACCTGCCCGAACCTCGCCTGGCACGGCCCCCGCAAGGCCGTGTGACCACCTGGGTTACCTGGTCGGGCGCGGCTTTGGCCGTAGCTGGCTGCTACGTTGCCTGGGAATACCTGCTTCCTGCGGTGTGGCAGACCACCTCGGTTGCTTTTTCCCTCGGAGCGCTCTCGGTGGGCTTTCTGGCCTCGTGCTTCTCGTTTGGCGTGCTTCTCGACGAGGGCCGTGCCGATCCGAAATCGGTCCCAGTGTTGGCCGTGCGCCTGTCACTGGCTCTGGCTTTCACCGGCTGGATCACCTTTTTCGTCCTCGGTCGCTCCGTACTGGCGCCGTGGTCCGAAAATGTTTGGGTTTTGGTGGGAGCCTTGATTCTGGTGGGTCTCTACCTCGCAACCCTGCTGATGGGCGGCAAGGTCGATCAGGTGGCTGCCGCCGAAGCCGAAAAACTCGAGAACCTGACCCGCATCCGGGCCAAAGCCTCGCGCCTTCTCGCAGACCTTCAACTCGAGGGTTCGGCGTCAGCGCGTGAAAAGGCCGCGCGGGTCGTCGACGAACTCCGCTACCTGAGCCCCGCCGAAGGCACTGCCGCGTGGGAGACCGAAATGGAAATTCTGCAGGCGCTGACCGACCTTCCCGGCAGCCCTGCGTCCGAACAAGAAAAGCACTTCGACCGCCTGCTGAGCCTGATCAGCAACCGTCGCAAGTTTCTGAACTGAACCGATCTGACCACCACAGGGGGACATGATGAAGGGAAAGGTATTTCCGGGCTCGACGAGCCTGCACGAGGACAAGGCGCGGTTGCTCTTCGATTACTTCAAGGGGGCGGCACAACGTATTGTCACCCAAGAGCTTGAGTTCGAAGCAAGGATCGACGAACAGCGGCGCGAGGTCGTCCGCCTTAAGGAAAAGGGCCGGAAAGATTTGCTGCTCAAGGGCTTGGTCGGCGGACTCGTCGGCTTGCTGATTCTTGGCTACGGTCTCTACGACCTGATCGCAAATGGTGGGGCGTTTGTGATTTCGCTGGTCGGGTTTGTCGTTGGCCTGGTGGCTGGCTTGTTGGTCTTCCTCGACAAGCGCAAGGAAACCGCCGGCATAACGCTCGCCGAAACCAAGATTGCGACTTTCGAAGAGGAACACCGGAACATTCGGCGCGACTTCAAAGTCCACCGGGTGGGCACCGTCTACGTGCCAGTGGCCACGCGGGTACCCTTCCGGGGGCGCAGTTTCCTCCTCGATCATACCCGTCAGGTTCCGACGCAGAACTTCACCCTCGCCGAGATTCGCGACGTCGAGGAACTGAAGCAAGCCGTTTCGTCCATGGATTCCCTGCTCGAGGCCATTCCCGCTGTCGATGGCGGGACCGACAGTGAGACCATCGATACCAACGGCCTGTCGCGCTCGATTCCGAAGATCACCATGAACGAATGGTCGGCTTCGCTCGACAGGCAACTTCGCAAGATCAACTACCTATTTCAGGACCTCATCCAGACGTCGATCGACATTCCCATCATCGCGCCCGACAGCGAATATGCCCGCTTCCTCGAAGAGTATGCAGCCGACGCCCGGGTGCCATCGCTCGAACTCAAGGTTTTTCCGACCGAGAACCTCGAATCGGCCCTTCAGGGCTTTCAAAAGCTGGCTGACCTTTCAGACTCCAAGACCACAGGTAACGAACGGGGCGTCGAGGACTTCTGCCGCAGCATCATGAAGAAGTCTTCGAACACTCTGCAACTGCTTTCGCAAACGCGGGCCAAGTCGCTGCAGACGCTCAACCTCATCACCGAGGGCTTCTTTTCCTCGGTGGCCAAGGCGTCGTTCAACTACTACAACCCGGTGGCCGAGGCCGAGAGCATCGACCGCATCCGCCAGGAAACCTTCAACTTGGAAGACAGCGCCGAGAACTATGAAAACCTCGAGCTGAAAAAGAGCTCGAAGATGAGCTACGACCCCATTTCGGACAACTGGGTGGCTGAAGACGGTTCCCGCTCGTCGTTCCCTTTTGGCATGAGCCAGGTGTTCGAAGAGGTGTTCGTCCCGATGATCACCAACCTGATGCAGGAAAACCGGCTTGAGCGCCTCAAGATCTACAACGCGATCAAGGATCAAAAGACCGACTACCTCAACCAATGGCATCGCGACACCGACACGTTCTACGCCAGCAATCGCGCCGAAATCAACGAGATCTTCAACCGCATCCGCACGATCAGTTCTGACTTCATGAGCGATCTGAACACGTTCAAGGCCTACGCCGAGACGCTGAAGAATATGCGCCGCGGCCAGAGTTCGGCCGACGTTTCCGACGAGCTGAAAATGGGCGTAGAGGAACTTGCCGCCTTTGAGGCCCAGGCTCAGGTCAGCCAAGCTTTCCTTGCCCAGTTTGGCGAGACCCTCGATAACATCAAGGACGAGATCAACACGCTCGCCCACGAGTTCGAACACATCGAGTTTTTCGAGGCGTCGCTGCGTGACGGCGAAGCTCGTGACTACGCGCTGGCCATGGGCCGAACCGACTACGACGAACGCCAAAAGAAGCTGCTCGCGCTGGGGCCGCAGATCGCGTCGGGAGGCAACCTGCCCCCGGTGCCACAGGTTTCCGACCAAGTGGAGCGCGATTTGCTCATCAATCTCGACGCTGTGTTTGAAAATACGCTCCAGCAGATCCTCGAGAGTGAACGCACTTTAACCGAGAAGGCCGCTGCCAAGGTTGCCGACGAGCCTGCACCCGCGCCCCAGCCCGAACCAACGCCTGAACCCGAAGCAACGGCTCCCCCAAGCGCCGAACCCGGGCCCGAAGAGGAAGACGAGGACGACGAGGACGACGAGGAAGACGAGGAAGACGAGGAAGACGACAGCGGAAAAGGAAAACGCTGATGGCACGCTACGACTTTCTCGTTGACACCACCCCGATGGGCCACTCGTTGTCGACCTTGGCCGAAGGCGTGCGCACCACCAGCGTGACCGTGCTTTCGTCGGCCGAGGCCATCGCCTTGGCTGAAGCCGAGGCAGCGAAGAAGATCAGCTACCACGTGAGCGAAGGCTTCTTCAACCTCGTGGTCAGTCAGCTCAACCAGAAGATGGCACGGCTTCGCAGTTCGCTTCAGGCCAAGGATGCTCAACTGCTCGCCGAACGCAAAACGGCCGATCTCCTGCGGTTGCAGTTTCTCCGCGACTTCCAGATGATCAAGAGGCGCTATCACAAGCTTTTCAACACCCTGAACAAGTCGCTCAAGCTACGGGTGTATGAACTCGACAAACCTCTGACGTCGGTGCTCGTCGGAGGCTTTCAGGCCAACATCAAGCAGCGCAATCAGAACCTGGCGATTCCCGCACTTCTGACCACCGAAGGTCAGTCGGCCGGGCAGGGTATGGAAATCGGCCGCACCAAACAACAGGCTCTACGGCTGATCGAGGCCATTCGGGCCTACCTTATGAAGACTTTCGAGGTTCAGGCCCACATCAACGCCATGCTCACCGACGACCTGGCCGACGATCGGATCGACATCCTTTTGCCTTCGTTGATGTTCGAGTTTGATTCGCAGGCAGTGGGCATCCGCGGTACCCAGTTCCAGTTCGCCGGTGCCCCTGGCGAGTCGCAGGGACTCTACCATGACGTCGTTCAGGCCGTGAGCGGCGTTGAAATTGCCGAAGAAGCCTGGGAGCCGGTCGAGGTGACGGAACGCGACCGCGTCGTCGCGGAGTTCCAGAAACTGCTCGATGCCTCGTCGCTCTCCGTTCGTGAAAAGGCCGAGGCTAGCCGCCTGATGGCCTCTCAGGAGTCGTGGTTCGAGGTGCGTGGAGAGCAAGCATGAGCTATACACGACACTTTCAGGCTTCGATCACCGTCAGTGGCTCGAAGACCGTCAGCTACCCCAAGAGTGAGTCCGGCGGGTCGATGACTGTCAACTACTCCGAAACCGAACCCCTCGATTTCTACATCGAGGTCGACACCAACCCCGTGGACCATGGAGTATCTGAAATGCACGGCCAAATCGCTGGCCTCAACGCGGCAGTCGTCGCCGGTGCCCAACAGCAGATCCGCGAGAAGCGCGCGGGAGCCGACAAGATTTCTACCACCGTGATCACTGAGTTCAGCAACTACATCACCGGTGACATCAAGCAGGAAATGGCCTCGCTCAAGAGCGCCATCGCCTCGCGCCAAGCACTGCTGCATGCCGAGGGCCAAGCGGCGGGTGCACGACACCAGCAGTTTATCGGCGACTACCGACGCATCAAAGAGCGGTACGCCACGCTGTTCCACAACCTCGACAAGGAGCTTGAACGGCGAGTCCGCGCCATTGACGAGCCGGTGTTCCGGCTGGTTCAAGATTCGTTCCTGCAGGGCATCAAAAATCGCTCGGGCACGGCCCTCCGGTCCTCGCTTCTGGGAGTATCCGAAAGCGGCGCCGCCCGCCAGGCGCTCGAAAACACCGGCGTCAAGCGTCGGAATCTGCAATTGCTGCAGTTGGCCGGCGAGTTCCTGCTCGGACAAAAGGAACTGGAGCACCGTATCGCGGCCATCTTGACTCCTGACGAGTGCGAAGACGCGACGGTTTTGTCGGTGCCGGTGGTCCTGCTCGAGACCGAGGACAGCACCGGCCGAAAGTCCCACGAGCGCCACGCCGCCGATTCTCCCCCGCTCGAAACCGGTCAGGCCGCCTGGGATTTAGCCGACTGGGGCACGATGTCCGAGACGGCCCGCGAGTCGCTCGACAAGGCCTTCTTGGAACTGGTGGGCGAAGACTCCGCCCATCTCAGCGAGCGCGAACTGGGACTCATTCAGCAATTGTGGTCGGATTGCCGGCCACTCACCAACGACGAGAGAGGAACCACATGGACAAACTGAAGACGGTCAGCTTCAACGACCAAAAAATCGTTCTCAAGAACAATCTTGTCGAGTCAGACATTCTCCCCGGGGCAATGAAAGACCTCGGCCGCGACATCACCGTGGACGGCGAAACTGTTGTCCAAGGCGCCATCTTCGCGCGCAATCTTCAAGTGAACCACGGACCGCTCAAGGTCGAGGGGGCCGTTTTCGTCAACAAGGAATTGCACGTCAATACCGACTGCACTGGGACCTTGACGTTTCGCAAGGCCGTGGGTTCCAGCGAGGCTATCAGTTGTCTTTTGGCCAAATCGAGGGCCTATTTCCTGAGCGATGTCAGCGGAAAGAAAATCACACTTCGCAATTGTTTTGTCTCGGGAAGCGTCCTCGCCGACGAGATTGATCTCGAGAATTGTGTTGTCGCAGGCGGGGCTTTTGCCACCAAAAAGCTCTCGCTCAAAAACTGCGTGCTGGGAACGTTCAACGCCACCTCGGTTCTGGTGACCGGCGTGAACTACCTGCTTATGCCCAGCGCGTTCAGCGTCGAGGCCTTGGTGAACAGCGGCAAGGCTGAGTTCTGGAACCTTACCACACTCGACTTGTCGGCGCTGGTTTTCGGCCAGGCCAACCCCGAAGGGTCGGGAAAGGTGGCCATGAACTTCGAGAGCGACAGCCTTCCTATCAGCCTTTTCGATGCACAAGACAACAAGACCATGGTCCGCTCGTTCTCGATCGCGGGGAAAGTGATGATGGCCGATGTGTTGAAGCTCGAAGACCTCGAGAACCACTTCATCCTTCGGTCGGCAACGTTGGCAGGTCATCTGGAGAAAACCTACCGCACCAGCGTAGGCGAACTCGACCCGGTCAAAATCGCTGACAGCCTGTTTACTCTCCTTGAAGGAAAGGCACTGATACCCGAGGTGAAGCGAACTGTCAGTCTCGACGACCTGCGGGCCCTGTCAGTCTGAGAACTGCCAAGCCAGCTTCGAGCCGCTCTCGGGCCTCCGCCTTGCGGTCGCTCGCGAGTTGCTCGAACACATCGATCAACTCGTCGAGCGCACGCTCGATCTCGGAGCTGGTATTTCCCGCCGCCAACGCCCCTTGCAAGGCTGCGGTCAGGGCCTCGGCGTAGCGGAGCTGAAAGTCGGTCTCGGAGCCCGGGGACGCCTGAGCCCAAAGCAGGTTCAGTTGCTCGAGCCGCTGGCGAAAGGCACCCGAAGGAAACTCGCTGATCAGTCGCTGGTAGTCGCGAAGGTCTGGCGCTTCGGCAGGCCTTGTGGCCCCGGGTCGCAACCCCCGGTTCACCAGAAGCCCCAGCGCGGCGCCCGCTGGCAGAGCCAGCCAGGAGCTTAGTCCCAGAAAAAGGCCTAGCAAGGCCGCGCCCCCCAGGCCGACGACAAACGCGATGATGATCCGGTCCGACGCTTTCATCACCCTATTGTAAGTTCAATCGCAACTGTGTCCAAGGGCTGGGTGCGCCCCGTCAGTTCGACCCCGTCTACCGGCAGTTCACCACGAACAATCCCTGAATCTGCCCAAAATGGGCATCGTGTCCGCAGCGTCTACTTCTTTTTAGGCGCCTTTGCCGGGACGAGCGCCGCACGCAGCGCCTCCGCGTTGCGGGCATGGAACTCAAGCAGAAGCTGCTGAACGTCGCTGAACCATTTCTTCTGGACAGTGCACGCGGGGACCCCGAGATAGCGGAAGTGCCAGGGCTCATATTGGTAACCGGTGACCGCCTCCCCTCCGTTGGGGTAACTCATCGACAGCCCGTACTCCCCGGCGTGTTCGGCCATCCACTTGCCTTCGGGCGTGTCGGCAAACTCGGGCGTGATGCTGCCAAAGTCGACCACGGTGCCCAACTGATGTTGGCTGTGGCCAGCCCGGGCCGAGTACCGGTCGGCGGTCGCCACGCCGTCCTTTTGCACGTACGAAGTAAACAGGTCACGCTGGTAGATCCAGCTGCGGTACGCCGACGAGAACACCAGGTTGAGTCCGGCTTTTTTGGCGGCCTTGCTCAGAGTTTGCAGGGCGGGCACGTAGGCCTTGCGGAACTTCAGGTCGCTGCGGTTCAGCGGAAGGCTGTAGTTCTTGAGCAGCACCAGGTCTTTTGGCTCGTAGTCGTTGGCAAGCGAGGTCTTTTTATCGACGAGAACCAGTTGGTCGGCGGGCGCGGTGAGCAGGGGAAGGTAGTCCTTCAGGAACCCGGCCGGGTCCGCCAGGATGGTGGCGCGAGCGGGCTCGGGTACGGCCTCGACCAAGGGGGCAAAGGTCGTCACTGTGAAGGTAAACAGCGGTGACACAAGAGGTTGTGCCGTTGCAGCAGCCGGAAGGGCAGCCAGGACCCCGAACAAGACGGCGGCCGGCAGAACGGAACCACCAACGCGACGCCTCACTCCCAGTCCGCCTTGGGGGCCTTCAGGGGCCGGGGAGGGCGTGGTGGCAATTTGCGCTCACCGGGTTTGAGCCCGAGCAGAATCTCGATCACCGAGTCCATGCGGTCGACCAGGTGGAACTCGAGCCCCTTGCGGATGTAGGCGGGAATCTCTTCCCAGTCCTTGAGGTTGCTTTGGGGGAAGATGACGGTCTTGATGCCGGTTCGACGCGCCGCGATCACCTTTTCTTTGAGGCCGCCGATGGGCATCACCTTGCCGGTCAGGCTCAGCTCGCCGGTCATCGCGTGGCTCTTCTTCACTACCTTGCCGATGGCCAAGCTGGTGAGCGCGGCCGCCATGGTCACACCGGCGCTCGGGCCGTCTTTGGGCGTGGCACCCTCGGGGATGTGCAGGTGCACCAAGTACTTATCAAAGAAGCTCTCGGGAATGCCGTAGTCGGCCGTGTGGCTGTGAACCCACGTGTAGGCAATCTGCGCGCTCTCTTTCATGACCTCGCCCATGCGGCCGGTGAGCTTGATGCCGCCTTTGCCTTCGGTTCTCACGGCCTCGATGACCAGCACAGCGCCGCCCATGTTGGTCCACGCGAGGCCCAGCACCATGCCCGGAAGCACGGGCGGCAGGTCTTCTTCCTCGGGAAAGTAGGGTTTTCCCAAGAAGGCGTTCAGGTCGGCGGTATCGACAGGGAAAGGCGGCTCAAGGCCTTCGACCACCACCTTGAGCGCCAGCTTGCGGTGGATCTTGTCGAGCGACTTTTCGTAGTTGCGCATGCCCGACTCGCGGGCGTAGCGGCGGCCGATCTCGGCCAGCGCTTTCTTGGTGTACTTGACGCTTCCCTTGGGCAAACCAGCGGCAGCGGCGCTCTTGGGCACGAGGTACTTTTGCGCGATGGCGACCTTTTCCTCTTCGATGTAGCCCGACAGCCTTATGACCTCCATGCGGTCCAACAGGGGCTTGGGGATGCTGTCGAGGCTGTTGGCCGTGCAGATGAACAGGATCTGCCCCAAGTCGAAAGGAAGGTCGAGGTAGTGGTCGCGAAAGGCGACATTTTGTTCCGGGTCAAGGACTTCCAACAGCGCGCTGGAGGGGTCTCCCTGGTAGCTGGTGCCGAGTTTGTCGATCTCGTCGATCATGAACACCGGATTTTTTTTGCCGGCAATCTTGAGTCCCTGAAGCACCTTGCCCGGCATGGCGCCCACGTAGGTGCGCCGGTGCCCCTTGATTTCGGCCTCGTCGCGCATGCCTCCTACCGAAAAGCGAAAGAACGGACGTCCAAGGGCCTTGGCAATGCTCTTTCCGATGCTGGTTTTGCCAACGCCGGGAGGGCCCATGAGCAGCACAATGCTTCCCTTGTTGTCGTGCTTGAGCTTGCGCACCGCCAGAAACTCGAGCACCCGCCCCTTGACGTCTTCGAGCCCATAGTGGTCGGCCTCGAGGATTTTTTTGGCACGGGCCATGTCGATCTCGTCGGTCTTCTCGTCGTTCCAGGGTAAGGCGCAGATCGTCTCGAGGTAGTTGCGGGTCACGAAGAACTCGCTGCTGTTGGGGTCCATTTGAGCGAACTTTTCGAGCTCGGTTGCCGTGGACTCGCGGGTTTCACCGGTGAGATGGTAGCTGTCGATTTTTTCGCGGAACCGGGCCAGATCCTGGCTCTTGGGATCGGTGGTGATGCCGAGCTCTTTCTGGATGGCCTTGAGCTCCTCGCGAAGGAAAAACTCGCGCTGGTTCTTTTCAATCTTCTCGTTGATCTGTTTGCTGATGCGCTTCTGGATGCGCAGCAGTTCCTGCTCCTTCTTGATATGGACGAGCACCTGCTGCATCCGCTCGCGCAGGTCGATGGTTTCGAGCAGTTTCTGCTGGCCCTCGCGGGGAATGTTCATGATGCTGGCCACAAAGTCGGCGAGCTTGCCGGGTTGGTCGATGTTGACCATGTTGAGCCGCACTTCCTCGCTGAACAGGGGGTTGTTCTCGCTGAGGGTTTTCATCTCGCTGAAAATACTCCGGGTGAGGGCCTTGATTTCCTGGGCGCTGGCGGTGCCGGTGTCGTCGTCCAGGTATTCGACGGCGGCCGTCCGCCAGGGGCTGTCGGACAACATCTTCTTCACCTCAAAGCGTTTGATGGTGCTGACGAAGATGCTGAGCCCACCATCGGGCAGGTGGATCTTCTTGAGGATCTTGGCCGCCGTGCCCACCTTGAAAAAGCGGTCGGCCGAGGGCGGGGCGTCGTCTTCCGACTCCTCGATGAGCAGCAACAGTCCGATCACCTTGGTGGTGGCCATCGCGTCTTCAATCACGGCGACGTCGTCTTTGTCGGTGATCATCAGCGGGGTGAAAATACCCGGAAAAATGGGACGGCTTTCGAGCGGAATGAGCGAGATCTTGCTGGGAAGCACCTTATCGGCCGGTACTGGCAGGGGAGGGTCAAGGAGAGGGTCAGACATACGGGTGAATTTAGGGATTTTGGAGCCCCTTGGCAATGGGCTCCGCGTTCTGTGCAGAAGCTCGGGCTTCTGGTATTGTGGCCCCATGCCCGTTCCCCGCTTCCACTGGGTTCTTTTCGCTGCGTCGTTCCTGCTGCAGTTGGCCTGCGGCATGGAGAACTACGCCCTGATCTTCTACGTCCGCGACCTGTTTGGCGCCGACAAGACCGCCGTGGGCTGGATCTCGGGGGGGCTCGACCTGGCGTACCTGTTCGGCCTGTTGGCCTTTTTGCGCTGGAGGGCCCCGCACCCCCGCAAGGTCCTGTGGCTATCGACGTGGTCGATGGCCCTTACCATCGCCGTGTACCTGGTGGTCCCCAACTGGACGGTCACGTTTGTGTTCCACGCGCTGTTCGGCCTGGCCATGGCGCTGTTTTGGCCCCGCGTGATGGGCTGGCTGAGCTGGGGGGTGGAAGGGTCTTCGCTGACGCGAACCATGGGTCTGTTCAACATCAGTTGGTCGCTGGGAGCCATTTTGTCACCGTGGCTGGGCGGGCTACTGGTCGAGCTGGGCCCGCGCTGGCCCTTTGTCGTGGCGGTGGTCTTGCTGCTGCTCACGGGCTTGCTCATGCCGATCGGCAGTCGGCTTTTTCCTGCCATGCGGGCTCCCGCCCAAGCGCCTGCCTCGGCCCATGCCGGTGGTGCTCCGGTTGGTGCTCCCCTGGACCCTTCGTCGCGTCCTTCGCCGCTGCGTTACGCAGCCCGGCTCGGCATTGGCGCCACGTACTTTCTCAGTGGTTCACTTCTGTTCATTTTTCCCGCCTGGGCGCAGGACACCCTGGGTTTTTCGGAGTCCACCTCGGGCGGGCTCTTGCTGGTACGGATGGCGGTGGCCTCGCTGGGCTTCAGCCTGTGGGGACGCTTGAGCTTTTGGCATCACAAGTTCTGGCCCTTGGCTACCGGCATGGGGCTGCTGATCGTCCTTACACTTCTGTTTCCGCTGGGAACGTCGTTGTGGGAGTTTACCTTGCTGTTCGCCGCTTCGGGTTTCCTGTTCAGCTTCTTGTACAGCACCACGCTGTTCCATGGCGTGTCGGGCAGCGTTCACCGCGAACGGTCCACAACCCTGCACGAAGCGATGATCAACATCGGCCTGTTTCTCGGCACGGTCGCCGGCGGTTGGGTGAGCCAGACCTGGACCATGGGCACGGCGTTTGTGCTGTGCGCGGCCGTGCTGGCCGGCCTGTTGGGGTTGCAGGGACTGATGTACAAGGCTACGCTGAACCATGCTCGAAATCACGGCCCAACATAGCAGTTCCCGAGGTTCCTTCGTCGCCACGCTGGAGGGCCAGGTCATCGGCCGTGTCGACTACGTGCGCTTGGGGACGGAAGCCGAGCCGGGCACTTTCGACCTGATCCACACGGGTGTCGAGCCGGCTCACGAGGGCAAGGGGTATGGCCGTCAGTTGGTGCACGCCGCCGCCGAGTGGGCCGAGGCCCAGGGCCACACGCTGGTCGCCAGTTGCCCGTACGCGGCCAAGATCCTGGAACGCAGATCGCGCGCGCCGCGCCCCGAATGAGCCGCGACTACACCTTCGAAGCCCTGGTGCTTCGCCGTTTTCCTGTCGGCGAAGCGCACCGCTCGGTGACGTTTCTCACCCGCGAACGGGGTCTGCTGTCGGCCATCGCCCACGGCGCCGCCAAAAGTACCGGCCGCCTCAAGCTGCTCACCACGCCCCTGCGCCACGTGCGCCTCAAGGCGTATCACGATCCTGTGGCCGACAGTTGGAAGGTGGTCGATCTCGAGGGTTTGAACCTGCTCGGCGGGCTGGGCGAGGTGCTCGAGCGAAGCGCCACCGCGAGCTTTTGGACAGAACTTCTGTTGGCCAGCTGGGAATCGGGAGGGGTGTTCGACTTGTTCGCCGAAGCCTTGAGCCTGCTCGACACCGCCCCGGCCCACACCATCACGTGGCTCGATGCCCAGGTGCTGTGGCGAGCCCTCGACACGGCGGGGCTCATGCCCGACTTTTCTCGTTGTTCGCAGTGCGGCGAACCTCTGGCCGGCCAAAGGGTGCGGCTGTCGGGCGAGTCTGGTGACCCGCTGTGTCCGGCCTGCGGGGGTGCTCGCGGCCGCACCGAGGCAGGGCTTTCGCCGCAGGCCCTCGACACCCTGCTCGCGACGCTTGTTTTTCCTCTCGGGGAGGCACTCGCGGCGCCTGCTTCAACCGACGACGCAGACCACCTCGAGCGCGAGGGCGTCCGGGCTTGGGAGCGGGCGCTCGGGCGCTCGTTCCGCTCTTTGCGGTTGACCAGAGTTCCACCGCCGCCCCATACTTGACCGATTGTAGGAGGTGGCTTATGCGCGCTGTCGAATTGATCATGGACAAAAGATCGGGGGTCGAACTGAACGAGGCCCAGATCCGTTTCCTCGTTCAGGGCTACACCAAGGGCGAGATTCCCGACTACCAGATGTCGGCCTGGCTCATGGCCGTTTTTTTTCGAGGCATGACCTTCCGCGAGACCGGCTACCTCACCAGGGCAATGATCGACAGCGGCGAAGTCCTTCCGCTCGAGGGAATTGCCGGTCCCTTGGTCGACAAGCATTCCACCGGCGGCGTCGGCGACAAGATCAGCCTGATGCTGGCCCCCTTGGCGGCCGCCTGCGGTCTGCGCGTGCCCATGATGTCGGGCCGGGCCTTGGGGCACACCGGCGGCACGCTCGACAAACTCGACGCCATCCCCGGCTTTTCGACCCGCCTGAACAACGAGCAGATCCGCCGCGCCCTGCTTGAGGTCGGGTATTTCATGACCGGGCAGAGCGAGGCTGTGGTGCCCGCCGACCGGTTGATGTACGGCCTGCGCGACGTGACGGCCACCGTTGAGTCGGTTCCGCTGATTACCGCCAGCATTTTGAGCAAAAAGTTCGCCGAAGGGGCCCAGGCGCTGCTGTTCGACGTGAAGTCGGGTCGGGGCGCGTTCATGAAGACCACCGAAGAGGCGCAGAACCTCGCCGAGAGCCTGGTGAAGACGGCGCAGAGCTTGGGCCGCAAGGCTGTGGCCCTGCTGACCAACATGGAACAACCGCTGGGTCGCATGACCGGCAACTTCCTCGAAGTCGAAGAGGCCGTGCTGTTCTTGCGGGGCGAGGGGTACGGCGGCAAACCGGCCGACGACCTGATGTCGCTCACCCTGCGGCAGGTGGCCTGGATGCTGGTCGCCGGAGGGCTCGTCAAGTCGGTGGAAGAAGGCGAGAGGCTGGCCAAGGCCCGCCTCGACGATGGTTCGGCCCTCAAACTGTGGGAAAAGAACGTGGCCTTCCAAGGTGGCGATGTCGCGGCCCTCAACGCGCAGTTGGGCAAACGCCGCGCCAAGTTTCACGCCGAGCTCCGGGCCGACCAAAACGGCTACCACGGCGGCTGGGACGCGCTGACCTGCGGGCTGGCCGCGACCGCACTCGGCGCCGGCCGCAGCACCAAGGCCGACCTTGTGTTGCCCGATGTGGGGCTCGAGTTCCACAAAAAGCAGGGCGATTCGGTGAAGAACGGCGAAATTCTGCTCACAGTCTGGGCCGATAGTGAAGCAAAACGCGACGAAACGCTGTCTCGGTTGTCACAGGCCTGGTCCATCGTCCCCCAGCCCCCCGTGGCTGCCCCGCTTTTGATGGGAGAGGTCACCGCCCTGTGAAGAAAGGTTCCTCGATGAACAAGGCTGCGTCTATGACCTGGGTCCGCAAGGATGTTCCCGCCGAAGAAGTGCGCCAGTTGGCCCTTCGTTACGATCTCAATCTGCTCGAAGCCTCCATTTTGGCGCGTCGGGGCGTCACGCAGCCCGAAGACCTGTTGTTCTACCTCGAGGACGACCTTCGCTTTGTGCCCAACCCCTTCCTGTTTCAGAACATGGAAGACGTCGTCGACCGTCTGAACGGCGCGCTCGACGATGAAGAATCCGTGCTGGTGTTTGGCGACCGCGACGCCGACGGCATCACGAGCACGGTTCTGCTGGTCGAGGCCTTCACCGAGCTCGGGCTCAAGGTCAGCTGGAAGGTGCCTCAGGGCGACGAGGCCTACGGACTCACGCTCGCGGCTGTCGAGGAGTTTGCCGAGGCCGGCGGCGGGCTGATTGTCACCGTCGACTGTGGCATTTCCAACTTCAAGGAAGTGGCGCGTGCCAACGATTTGGGCGTCGATGTGCTGATTCTGGACCACCACGTGGCCCCCGGCGAGCTGCCCGACGCGCTGGCCATCGTCAACCCCAAGGTGCCCGGCGAAACCTACCCGTTTGCCACCATGGCCGCCTGCGCAGTGGCCAGCAAGGTCATCTGGGCGCTGCGGTTCGCGCAAACGCCGCTGTACAACCAGCGCATGTGCGTGCTGCATTGCCACCAGGAAGAAGAAGGCCTGCACGTCGAGGCCGTTCGCCTGGTCAACCTGACCGAGCGCCGACGGCTCCGGCTCGTGTTCAACGACAAGAGCGGCACCAGCGACCTTCAGGCGCTGGTCGATTTTCTGCAAGACCAGGAAATTTTCGTGTACGACGAAAGGGCCCAGACCAAGCTGCTGCGCCAGCTTTTCGGCCCAGGTGTCGAGATCGGCCTGTTCGACCTGGCCCCCGAGATCCGCAAGGCCTTCCCCAGCCTCGCGGGCCTCGACTTCCGCACCGTCAAGGCCAAGAGCCGCCTGCCGCGCTACCTTACCGGCGCTGGCGACCTCGATATCCTGGTGAGCCTGTTCACCAGCAGCGTGTACAAGGCCTACCCCAGTCTGGGGGCCGACTTCACGCCGCTGCTCGATCTGGTGGCGCTCGGCACGCTGGCCGACCTGATGCCGCTGGCTGGCGAAAACCGGATTTTGGTCAAGTTGGGCATGCAGGCGCTGCACACCACGCGCCGCGAAGGGTTGCGGGTGCTCCTGCTCAAGCTCAAACTGCTGGGCAAGCCGCTGACGACCACCGATGTCAGTTGGCAGTTCATTCCGACCCTCAACGCGGCCGGTCGGCTGGGAGCCCCCGAAAAGGCCGTCGAACTGCTGCTGACCACCGATGCCGCCCGCCGCCGGGTGTTGGCCGACGAGCTCGATTCCCTCAACCAGCAGCGAAAGCAGATGAGCCAGGACGCCTGGGAGCTCGTGTTGCCCCTGGCGCGCACCTCGCTCGAAGCCCTCGGCGGTTCGCTGGTGCTGGTCATGTCGCCCGAGATTCCCCGGGGCATCACCGGCCTCGTGGCCTCGCGTCTGGTGAGCGGTTTTGGCGTCACGTCGGTGGTGATCAGCCGGCAGGACGACCGGTACATCGGTTCGCTGCGCGCCAAAAGCGGGTTCGAGACACGCCGGTTCCTCGACAGTTTTTCGGACATTTTCACCGACTACGGCGGCCACGACCAGGCGGCCGGCTTCAACCTGCCCCTCGAAAAGTTCCCGGCCTTCGAAAAGCGGGTCAAGGAAATCTTGCCCGGCTTTTCCGTGAGCGGCGTGAGCGAACAAACCCTCGACATCGACGCGGAATTGCCGCTGGCCTTCTTCACTCCCGACCTCATCCAGACCGTCGACAAGCTCGAGCCCTATGGCGAGGGGCATCGACCCCTGGTGTTTGTGGCCCGCGGCCTGGGCATCATCGCGCTCGACCTGGTGGGTAAGCTGGGGGCGCAGCACGTCAAGATGACCCTCGACGCCGGCGCCACCAAGTGGCCGGCCATCTTCTTCCACGCGCTCGACCGGCTGGAAGCGGGCGAGTTTCACTTGGGCGACAAGGTCGACGCGGCCTTTCACCTGAACCGCAACCTGTTTCAGGGCCAGGAGAAGCTTCAGCTCACCTTGCTCGACCTGCAGCGGAGCAAGGCTTGACCTTAGGGCCAGTCCCGGGCCCGCGCCCCCTTGGGTTGCTGGTCGTCTTGCTGCTGCTGAGTTCGCCGCTGTCGGCCGTGATCCGCACCTTTGTACCGGTCAGCCTCAAGCCGGGTGCTCTCAACGAGGTGTACGGCTGGGACTCCGCCTTGCCCTCGTTCCAGGTCGAGCTTTCGCGCTCCGGCAAGGTGCTCGCCTCGGCAAAGTCCTTCGCCTGGCCTCACGACGTACTTTCGCCAGCAGGTCTGCCCCTCCGGGTGGCAGCCGCGTTCGTGGCCTTCGACGTGCTCACCAAGCCCGGAACGGCGCTCGTGCGCATTCTGGACGCCAAAGGCCGTGAGACCTCGCGGCAAAGCGTCGAAATCGCGGCCCGGAGGTTGCCCGAAGAAAAGATTCCGCTCACCAAGTCGATGTCGGAACTCCGCTCGGTCCCCGATCCGCGCAAAGACCGCGAGGCGCAGCAGATCTGGGGCGTGTACCTGACCATCGTCCCCGGCAACCTGTGGACAAGTGGCCGTTTTTTGCTGCCGGTTCGCGAAATCCCGTTTTCGGCGGCTTTTGGCGACGTGCGCACCTATGAGTACACCGACGGCACCTCGGCCTCGGACTACCACCGGGGCACCGATTTCGCGGCCCCGGTGGGCACACCCGTGCAGGCCCCGGCCGGTGGAAAGGTCGCGCTGTCGGCCGATCGGATGCTCACCGGCGGCACCCTCGTGGTGGAACACGCCCCCGGACTCTACTCGGTGTACTTTCACCTCAGCCAGCGGCTGGTCAAGACCGGCGACCAGGTGACCCCGGGCCAACGCATCGCCCTCAGCGGCAAGACCGGGCTGGTGACGGGTCCCCACCTGCACTGGGAGGTGCGTTACAACGGGATTCCCGTCGATGCGCTCGATCTGGTGAACGACGGTCTGCTTGACACGGATCGCATCGCCGGGCTAATTTCTTCCATCGAACGAAAAAGGGGGTGATTACTATCGCCGTCATCCAGTTGGACGACAACGAAGCCTTGGAAAAAGCCATCAAGCGCTTCAAACGCATCGTCGAAAAAGAAGGCATTATCCGCGAATGGAAGAAACGTGAGTTCTTCGAAAAGCCTTCTACCATCAACAACCGTAAAAAGAAGGCCCTTCAGCGCAAGCAGTTGAAGAAGCTTCGCAAGGTGCAAACCAGCACCAGGGGTTAAGAAACGGGTCGTCCACCAGGACGGCCTTTTTTTTTCCCGTTTCCGCCGCCTTTCGGTCGATACTATGTAGAAAATGTGAGGAGTGCCGGATGTATCGAACCCACCGCTTGTCGCTGACTCTCGTCCTGTATACGGCCTGTTGCCTGCTCGTGGCTTTTCCACTGGCGGCTCAAGAGGTGAAGCCGGCCCCCCTGAGCGATTACGAGACCCTGGCGCTGGCGCTCAAGAACGGCACGGTCAAGAACCTGCTGGTTGTCGATATCCGCTCGCGGGAACTGTACAAGCAGGGCCACATTCCCAAAGCCATCAACCTCCCTCTCGACGAACTGTGGGACAAAGTCCCCGGCAAGGCCGGCATTCAGCCGGTTCTGGTGGTCTACGGCAAACCGGCCAGCTCAGACGTCCGCAAGGCGGTCGATATCCTGCTCAGCAACGGGTTCACCAACGTGATTGCGTTCGGCTCTATCTCTCTCTGGAAAGGACCTCTCGAGTGAAGTTTCCCTCTAGCTACGAACTCCTCCAAACCGACGACCTGCCGGAATTCCGCTGCCAGGGCACGTTGTACCGCCACAAGAAGACCGGGGCCCGGGTGTATCATTTGGCGGCCGCCGACCGCGAAAACCTGGTGGCGTTTGTGTTCCCCACACCCCCCGGCGACAGCACGGGCGTGGCCCATATTCTGGAGCATTCGGTGCTGTGCGGGAGCAAACGTTACCCCACCAAGGATCCCTTCCTTTATCTGTACAAAAGCAGTCTCAACACCTTTCTCAACGCCATGACCTACCCCGACAAGACGGTGTACCCCGTGGCCAGCACCGTGTCCAAGGACTTCACCAACCTGCTGCAGGTGTACGCCGACGCGGTGTACTTTCCGCTGCTGAAGCCCGAAGTGTTCGCCCAGGAGGGCCACAGGCTCGAGTGGAACGACGAGGGAGGCCTCGTTCGCAGCGGTGTGGTCTTCAACGAGATGAAGGGCAACTACTCGAGTTCCGACAACGTGATTGGAGACCTCGTGCAACAGGCCGTTTTTGACCAGGGCCCGTATTCTCACGACTCGGGTGGCAACCCCAAACACATCCCCGAGCTTACCTACGAGCAGTTTCTGGCCTTTCACCGCACCAACTACCACCCGTCGCGCGGGCTTGTGTTCCTCTACGGTGACCAGCCTGCGGCGCCTTCGCTGCGCCTGCTCGACAAGCATTGGTTCCGGGCCTTTTCGGCAGCCCCGGCAGCCCCACCGATTTTGCCCCAGCCCCGCTGGACCGAGGCGAAATCGGTGCGCGGTACCTACCCGGCTGCGAAGGAAGAAGAGGCCGATCCCGGGACTCTGGCGCTGACTTGGCTGTGCGCCGACGCCACCGAACCCGAACGCATCCTCGAGCTCGATATTCTGTCGGAAGTGCTGATGGGCGATGCGGGCCTGTTGCAGAAGGCGCTCGTTGAGTCGGGGCTCGGCCAGGATCTGTCGCCGGTGAGTGGCTTGCAGACTGAACTGCGAGACATCGGGCTGACGGTGGCCCTGCGAGGCGCGCCGGAGTCGAACGCAGGGGCCTTCGAGGCGCTGGTGTGGCGCGAGCTGAAAGCTCTGGCCGCCGGGATCCCCAAGGACCTCATCGAGAGCGTAATTTCGAGCTACGAGTTTGGCATGCGCGAAATCAAGGGCAGCGGGATGGGCTTGCGCTTTTTGTCGCGCCTGGCCCGGGGCTGGCTGCACGGCCAGGACATCGGCGACAGCCTTCGGTTCCAGTTCCGCATGGATGCGCTCAAAGCTCGGCTGGCTGCCGGGGAGCCGGTGCTCGAGAACCTGATCCGCACCGCCCTGCTCGACAATCCGCACCGGGCCCTGGTGGTCTGCGTTCCCGACGCCGAGCTGCAAACCCGCGACGAGGAACAGGCCCAGGAAGAGCTCGGGCGGTTGCGCATCGCGCTGTCGGCCACTGACATCGAGGCCCTCAAACGGCGACAACAGGAACTGAAGGACTTTCAGGAACTGCCCGATGCCCCCTCGGCCATCCGCAAGCTTCCCGAGCTCAAATTGTCGGACATTCCGTCGCAGGTCGACCGGGTGGCCCTCGACTGGCGCAGTCTGGGCACCGGAAGCGCTGGCCTTCCGCAGGTGGGCCTTCACCGGGCGTTCACCAACGGCGTGCTGTACCTCGATCTGTCCTTTGATCTCGGCGGCCTTTCGGAGTCCGAAACCTTGCTCCTGCCGTTGTTCCAGCGGTCACTGGAGGGTCTGGGCCTCCGGGATCTGTCGTACGACCTGCTGGCCCGCGAGCTGGCTTCGGTCACCGGCGGGCTGTACTTCCGCAGCAACACCGACACCGCGTTGGGCACTCGCCAACTGGTGTCACGCTTCTACGTGCGGTTGCGCATGCTCGAAGCTCGCCGCGACCAGGCGCTGGCCTTGCTGCGGCGGGTGCTGACCGAAACCGCTTGGAGTCACGGGGCACGGTTCCGCGAGCTGGTCGAAGAAATGCGCAACGATTATCAGGGGGCTCTGGTGCCCCGAGGCCACGCCTACGCCGCCACGCGGAGCGCTCAGGGTTTCAGCCCCGCCGGCCGGGTGTCGGAGCTCACCAACGGCCTGACCCAGATGGAACACCTGGTGGCACTCGGCAACGCCAGCGACGACGAGCTCAAGCTCGTGCTCGGCCGTTTGGCCGCCCTGGCCCGCCGCGTGTTCCGCAGTCCCGCGCTCGAAGCGGTGGTCACCGGCGACGGCGGTGCGCTCGAACCGCTGGTCGTGGAAACCCAGGGGTTGCTCGCCTTCCTCGATGCGCAGCCGCTCGTGGCGTCACCGGGCGCGACTTCTGATGCCTTGCTGACCGCCGCTGGGTCGGGGAGCTCGCCCATCATCAAGGTCATCCCCGCCACCGTGGGTTTTGTGGCCCACACCGTGACCGGGAGCCTGAGCAGCGACCCGTGGCACGCGGCCGACCTGGTGTTGTCGCACCACCTGCGCACAGGGTTCCTGTGGGAAGAGATCCGCATGAAGGGCGGCGCGTACGGGGCCTTTGCCAGCCCCAACGGCCTGGAAGGCGTGATGACCTTTGCCACCTACCGCGATCCGGGTCTGCTCAACAGCCTTGCGGCTTTCCGCGCGGGCCTGGAGTCGCTCACCACGCCACTGCCCGGCGCCGAGCTGAAGAACACCATCATTGGCACCGTCAGCAACGACCTGACCCCGCGCTCGCCCGCCGAAGAGGCATTCCTCGCGTTGCAGCGCCGTCAGTTGGGCATTACCGACGCCATGCGCCAAACCAAGCGTGAGGCGCTGCTCGGCCTCAAGGCCACAGACGTCACCAGGGCCTCGGCGCGCCTGCTCGAAGGGTTTGACCGTGGAACGACCTACATCCTGACGGGACGCAAGATCGCCGACGAGGCCGTGGCCAAGGAGCCCGGGCGCTTCACGCTCGAAGAATAGCCTTCACGCCGCACCGCTTGACAGTCTATCAATGTGATATCATATTGATACCAGAGAGGTGTAACATGAACTCCATACTTGAGAAGAAGGCCTGGGCCATCAACGGCCTGCTGGTGCTGATCGTCACGCTTTTGGCGGCGGCAGGCTTTGCCACGGCCCTGGTCAACGTGATCCAGCTGGACGGGGTCGAAGGGGCCAACCTGGCTCCGTGGATGGTCTTGCTGTTTGGCAGCATTTTGGGTTTCGCTGCCACGGTCCCCGGCTACTTTGTCAATGCACCCAACGAAGCCAAGGTACTGACCGTGTTCGGCGCCTACACCGGGACCGTCACGCTCGGCGGTTTCTGGTGGGCCAACCCCTTTGCCTTGAAGAAGCGGATCTCGCTCAGGCTGCGCAACTTCTCGAGCGAGCAGATCAAGGTCAACGACCTGCACGGCAACCCCATCGAAATTGCTGCCGTGGTCGTCTGGCAGGTCACCGACACCGCCAAGGCCAGCTACGACGTCGAAAACTACGAGCAGTTCGTCACGGTACAGAGCGAAACGGCACTGCGGGCGTTGGCTTCGGAATATCCCTACGACGGGCAGGATGAAGAACGGTCCTCACTGCGGGCCAACCCGACCGAGGTGGCGGGCGTCTTGCAGACGCAGTTGCAGGCCAGGCTCGATGTCGCCGGCGTGACGGTGCTCGAAGCGAGGCTCACCCACCTGGCCTACGCCCAGGAAATCGCGCACGCCATGCTGCGCCGCCAACAGGCCCGAGCCGTGATCGGGGCCAAACAACTCATCGTTGACGGGGCCGTCGGCATGGTGGAAGGGGCTCTGAAAGCCCTGAGCGAGCGCAACATCGTTACCCTCGACGACGAGCGCAAAGCCGTCATGGTGAACAACTTGCTGGTCGCGCTCGTGTCCGACAAAGACACCCAGCCGGTGCTCAACACCGGGTCTCTTTACTGATGGCAGAAAAGAAGAAGTTCCTGCTGCGGCTCGATCCGGCCCTCTACGCCGCACTCGAAACCTGGTCGGCCAACGAACTGCGGAGCGTCAACGCCCAGATTGAGTTCCTGCTGGTCGAGGCCGCGAAAAAGACCGGCCGCCTGCGCAAGTCCGCTTCAGGCGAAGGGCTAGAGGATGGTGGCGCCGAGTAGGCTGCAGAGCATCTCGACGGCCACCAGAGCCGTCTGGTTGCGCACGTCGAGGATGGGGTTCACTTCGACCACCTCGGCGCTCGTGACCCGGCCGTCGGCGGCCAGCAGTTCCATCAGCAGGTGGAGCTCCCGGTAGGTGAGGCCTCCCTTGACGGGGGTACCCACCCCGGGGGCTACCTCGGGGTCCAGGCTATCGACGTCGAAGCTCACGTGCAGGGCGTCGACCCGCGGACTCAAATGGGCGAGCGCCTCGCGGGCCACGGCGGCCACCCCCAACTGATCCACGTCGGCCATGGTGAAGGTTTTGACCCCGGCCTCGCGCAGGTTTCGTTTTTCGCCGACATCCACGTCGCGTAACCCGATGATCACGATGTTCGCGGGGTCGATCTTGCGCCAGTTGCCGGCCAGCGCTGTGAGCTCGGGTTCGCCCAGCCCGGCCGACGCGGCCAGGCTCATGCCGTGGATGTTTCCCGACGGCGTGGTGACCTTGGTGTTGAAGTCCCCGTGGGCGTCGATCCAGATCACCCCTGCGGTCTTGCCCGCCTCTCGGCAATAGTTGCCATACCCCGCCAAAGTGCCGACGGCGATCGAGTGGTCTCCGCCCATCACCAGAGGGAATCGACCGGCCGCGAGCGACTCCTGAACCAGTCCCGCCAGTTGTTCGCAGCCGGCGGCGATAGGAAGCAGGAACTTCATCCGCGGGTCGCCTTCCTCGGTGTGTTCCTGGATGGGCACTCTCACGGCCCGTTTTTCTTCCTCGACCTCGTGGCCGAGTTTCTGGATCGCCTTCTTGAGGCCGGCCTGCCGGAGGGCCGAAGGACCCATGTCCACTCCCCGGCGGTTTGCCCCAAAATCCATGGGAACTTCGATCAAGCGGATACGCATGTCGCCCAGCGTAGTCAATTCGTCCCGGTGGGGCAAGTCAGGCAAGGAAAATCCCACCGACTTGTAGTACAGTGGAGGCATGAAAGGTAGGTTTCTCGTTCTCCTGCTGGTATTCACGGGGGCGTGCGCAGTTGAGTCTGTTGGTTGGGAAACCCTTGGGGTGCATCAGGGGCTGGCCAGTTCGTCGGTCACCGCCGTGACCCAGGACGACGACGGCTTTCTATGGTTTGCCACCCAGAACGGTCTCAACCGGTGGGACGGCTACCACATGAACGTGTGGCAGAACGATCCTTTTGTCGAAAACACGCTGGCCAACAACCTGGTCCAGACGATGACCGCTGACGGTGGCGTCTTGTGGCTGGGCACCTACGGCGGGCTGGACCGTTTTGACCGGCAGACCGGCGCGTTCCGCCACTTCCGGCATTCCGACGCGGATCCGACCAGCTTGCCCGACGACGTGGTTCTCTCGATCCTGCGGGATTCCCGGCAAAGGCTCTGGGTGGCCACCCTTGGTGGCTTGGCCTTGCTCGACGAAAAGGAGGGTACCTTCCGGCGCTTTCCCAGCGTCTCCTCGGTCCCGACAACCCTTTCGGCGGCCACAGTTCGGTCGCTGGCTGAGGACCGCCGTGGACGCCTGTGGGTAGGAACAGCCGGTGGACTGGATCGCCTTTCCGACGACGGGAAGTCGGTCGAGCGGTTTGGCCAGCTTTTCCCGGGCCATTCGATACCCCTGGGAGCCGTGATGGGCCTGCTGGCCGATACCGACAGCGATACGCTGTGGCTGGGTGTGTGGGGCCAGGGCTTGGTTCGCCTGGATCTCCAGACCGGTGAGTCGTCGCTGGTTTCCCTTTCTGATAACCGGGTTTTTCACCTCAGCCGTGGCCTGGGCGATGAGATTCTCGTTGCCACTTGGGGCGGAGGGCTGGTGTCGTTTGAGCCCGCCACGGCGGCGCAAACCGTGTTCCGCCACCAGGCCAGCGAGCCCGAAAGTCTGGCTCATGACGTCGTCTATGGGGCTTTTTTCGATCGGGGTGGCCTGCTTTGGGTGCCCACCAACGGGGGCGGGGTCAGCTTCCGCAACCCACAGCGGCCCATTCTCCCCACCTTCGCCACCGATTCCAAGGTGACCGTGCTTTTTCAGGATTCTGCGAAGCGCCTCTGGGTTGGCCTTTACAACCGGGGAGTCGTGCCGTTCGACCCCCAGAAGGGTCTGGGTACCCCCGTGAGCACCGACATTGTGAATGCTGTCGCCGAAGACCGCCAAGGGCTGCAATGGTGGGCTACCAACAACGGGTTGGTCCGCTTTGACCCCCGCAGCCGGTCGCTCAAGCGCTACTCCACGGCCGACGGTCTGCCCGAAGAGATCCTCACCAGCCTCCGCCTCGACGCGGACGGCAGCTTCTGGATCGGCACCTTCCGCAATGGTCTGCTCCACCGGCCTGCCTTTGGCGCCGACGGGCCAGTCGAGACTCTGGTCCCCGGCAGTCTGGTCAACTACAGTCTGGTCGACCGCAGCGGTCACCTTTGGGTCGGCACCAACGACGGTGTGGTGAGGGTCAAGGCCGGCGTCGCCCGGAGTTGGGTCCATGACTCGACCAACCGAGCTTCGTTGGCCGGAAACTCCGTTCGCGTGCAGCTGCAAGACTCCTCGGGACGCCTCTGGTTTGGCACCAACGGTGGCCTGTCACTTTTCGACGACAAAACCGAGACCTTCACGACCTTCGGCCGGGCCGAAGGCCTGGAAAACCTGACCATTGTGGGAATCCAGCAGGACAACGCGGGTGACCTTTGGGTATCAACGGTCGATGGGCTCTACCGTCTGCGCTTGGCGGACCGGCAGTTTTCCCGGTTCGACGCCTCCGAAGGTCCTCTCGGCTCCGAGTTCTACCGAGGTGCCGAAAGTCTGCCCGGCGGAACCCTGGCCTTTGGAGGAGTAGGCTTCCTCACCGTCTTTTCACCCGCGCTCCTGGGTCCACCACTTCCGTCCACGCCCGTCACCGTCACCGGAATCACCATCGTCAACCACGAACGTCCGGTCACCGAAACGGTGAACCTCGCTTGGAACGAAAACGATCTGTCCTTCTCCTTCTCGCTGATGGAGTTTTCCAGGCCCAACCACCATCGCTATCAGTACCGGCTCGAGGGCCATGACAAGACTTGGATCGACGCCGGCAACCGCCACGAGGCGATCTACTCCGACTTGCCCGCCGGGAAGTATCTGTTTCGGGTCAAGGCCAATAGTGGAGGCACCGACTGGATCGAGACGGCAAAACCCGTCCGACTCCGGGTCGAAGTGGCTCCCTGGAATACTTGGTACGCTTGGCTGGGCTATGTCGCAATTCTGCTGTCGGCGCTGGTTTTGTCGGGCAAAATCTACTCCGACCGGCGCTGGAAGCACAAAGCGTTCGAGCTGGAAAATCTCAAGAGCCAACTGCTTGACGTGAACCGTCAGCTCGACCAGTTGTCGCGCCTCGACGGGCTGACCAACATTCCCAACCGGAGGGCCCTCGACGCCTGGCTCGACAACGAGTGGGCTCTCGCCCAGCGGCAAAAGCAGACGGTGGCGCTGATCATGCTCGATATCGACTACTTCAAACGCTACAACGACAACAAGGGTCATCTCGCCGGCGATGCCTGCTTGCGAAGCGTCGCGAAGATTCTGGCCGACAGCCTCCACCGCACCACCGACTTCTGTGCCCGCTATGGGGGCGAGGAGTTTGTCGTGATTCTGCACGACACCGAACTCGATGGGGGAGTGATCGTTGCCCAGCGCCTGCTCGACGCGGTCGATGAACTTCGGGTGCCGCACGAAACTTCGGTGGAGTCCTGGGTTACCGTCAGTTTAGGGGTGGCGGCGATGCGGCCTTCCTCGGATTCGCTTCCTCAGGACCTGCTCCAAGCCGCCGACAAGGCCCTGTACGAGGCCAAAGCCCAGGGCCGCCACCGAGTTTGCTTGGCTTGGAGCCCACCGTCTCCTAGCTCTTGATTCCGGGAACCGGGCCGAGGTTCAGCGAGAAGATCCGGCTCTTGCGGGCGTGGTTGTAGGTGGCACGCTTCTTTTCGGGCAGCGATTCCAGGGGCGCCTCGACGAAGCCTAACTGCTCGAACCAGTCCACGGTGCGCGTGGTGAGCACGAACACCCGTGCCCAACCTGCGCGTCGGGCCTTGTCGACCAGGAACGACAGAATCTTGCGCCCCATGCTCAGGTGAGCGTAGTTGGGGTTGGTCGCGATGGCCGCCACCTCGCCCTGGTTGCCCTCGTAGGCGTGCAGGGCCCCGCAAGCGTGCACGACCCCGTCGATCTCGTACACCACGTAGTCGGCCTGTTGGCCCAAAAGCTCTTCTTCGCTGCGGCGGATGAGAATTCCTTCCTCCATAAGAGGTTGCATCAGCCGTAGCACATCGCTGATGTCGGTGGCACGCATCGGGCGGATCGACTCGTAGTCGTTGCCGTACACCATGGTTCCGATGCCCAGGTTGCTGAAAATCTCGCGCAAAATGGCCCCTTCGAGGCGGCCGTCGACCACATGGGCGCGTTCGGTGCCCTGGCGGCAAGCCCGCAGCGCCAGCTCGAGGTACTTCAAGTCGGGGTCGCTGCTCCCGGCGTTCAGGTCGAGCACCGTTTGCGCTTCTTCCAAACTCAGGCGCGCCACCCGGCCGTCGCTGTTCTTCACCAGACCGTCGGGCAGTTTGAACCGCGTGTCCATAAAACCATCGCTATCGTTGACGAAAAACAGCTTCTCGGCCTGCAGCGCCTCGGCCACCGCCAACGCGATCTCGTCGCTCGACAGGTTGTACGGCTTGCCGGCCGCGTTCCAGCCAATGCACGGAAAAATCGGAATCATGCCCTGGTCGAGCACCTTTTGCAGCGGCTCGGTGAGGATTTTCTCGACACGGCCCGTGTGTTCGAAGTCGTGACCATCGACCACGCCTAAACCCCTGGCACGGATGAAGTTACCGATCACCGCGTTGGCCTGGAAGGCCGTCAGCAGCGTCATCAGCCGGTTGGCCACGTCGAAGGCCGCCATGCGGATGAAGGGGATGGCCTCGGCCGTCGCGACCCTCTTGCCCTCGTGATAGTCGGTGACGATGTCGTATTCCTTGAGCACCGAGTCAATCCACTGCTTGGCGCCGGGCACCAAGATGATCTCGATGCCCGTGGCGCGCAGCATCGCGAGGTCTTTCATGAACTGTGGAAAGTGCGGCTCCTGCAAAATCGGCTCGTCGATCTTGAGCACGATGGTTTTGCCGTCGAACCGGCTCTGGTAGTAAAAAACCTCACGGATCAGGTCGACTTGCTCGCGGTGCTTGATTTCATCCATGCCGCATTGTAGCGCGACCGACCAGCTTGGCAAAGGTGCCAAGCTGTTCGGTCGGCCTCCTCCGGGGTTCCGGGGACAGTTTTGGCTTGGCCAAAACTGTGGGCGTAAGGCGGCCCTCAGGCCGACGTCGCCATCGCCTCGCGCAACTTCAATGCCAGATCAACAAATGACACCCTATTCGAAACGTTGTATAATCCTCAGCAATTCGCGATTGGGGGAGTTCTATGGGCAGAGTTCGAGCGAGCGGTGTGTTCTTGGCGGCCCTTTGGGGAATCGTTCTTGCGGGAGTGGGGTCAGACCTCGCCGCGCAGACGGCTCCAACCATTGAAAGCATCCGTGGGGTGGCCCTTGTGGTGGGCAATGCCAACTACGCCAATGTGCCGGTGCTGACCAACCCCGTGAACGACGCCACCGACATGGCGACAGCCCTCAAAGACCTCGGCTGGGACGTCATCCTGGTCAAAGACGCCAAACTGACAGGCATGAAGCAGGCCGTCCGCGACTTCAGCGCCAAGCTGGCTGGCAAAAAGGCTGGGCTCTTCTACTACGCCGGACACGGAATTCAAGTCGATGGAACGAATTACCTGGTCCCTACCGACGCCGACATTGGCACCAAGGCTGAAATTCCCGACGTCACGTACTCGGCCGACACGGTGCTGCGCACCATGGACGACAGCCGTGTCCCCGTCAAAATCGTCATCCTCGATGCTTGTCGGGACAATCCGTTTGCGAAATCCCGCTCCGCCACGGGCGGCACCCGAGGTCTGGCACCAATTCCCAGTACCGGCGGAACCGTCGTGGTCTACGCTACAAGCCCGGGGGACGTGAGCCAGGACGGCACCGGCCGCAACGGTGTGTTCACCTCGGCGCTGCTCAAAAACCTCAAAACCCCCGGCGTCGAGTTCGGCGAGATTTTCGACCTGACGGCGCAGGCGGTCAGCTTGGCCACCGGCGGCGCGCAAAAGCCTCGCCTCGACAAGGGCTACTACGGCAAACTCTACCTGATATCGCCCGACGAGGCGCAAAAACAGGCCGAGACCCGGTTGGCAGCACTCAAGGCCGAGCAAGACAAGCTCACCGCCGACATGGCCGCCCGCGACACCGCCATCGCCGGGGCCAAAACCCAGGCCGAAAAAGACAAACTGCAGCTGGCCCAGCAAAAGGCACAGGCCCTCGCGGCGGCCCAGAAGCAGGAACAGGCCGACCTGGAACGCGCCGAAGCCTTGGCCGAGAATCGAGCCGCCGAAGAGGCCAAAAACAAGGCCGCCGCCACCGCCCGAGCCAACGACGCCGAAAAGCAGTTGGTGTCGTTGCGCCAGCAAGCCGAAGCCCAAAAGCAGAAAGCCAGCGCCGCCAGCGCCACCGACGACCCGGCGGCGGTGATCGCCCGTGTGGCCGACCTCGATGCCAGCTTGAACGACATTGGGGCGCAGTTCGCCGCCAGCCTCGACCGCCGGGTGGCCGAAGCCACCAAAGCTGCCGATGCTCGTGCAACCCTCATCGACACCTACGAAGAGGAGTTCTGGGAAAACGACCGCGAGTTTACCGACCGCAAGAACCAAGCCAAGGCGCTGGCCGCGCGCGACCGCGACAACGAGATCGCGGGTCTCAAGGCCAGCTTTGCGCAAGCGGCAACTGTGCAAACCGGCCCCCTGCAAAAACAGCGCGATGCCCTTGCCAGCAGCCTGACCACTCGCGACTGGCCCATCGCGGCCGCCAATTTGAGCGTGACCCGCAGTGACTTCGACAAAGACAACAAGAGCTGGGACTTCACGATCACCTGCACCCAACCGGCCTTCACCCAAAAACTGACCTACAAACTGGTGTACAGCACCTCCGACGAATTGAAGACCCTGGCCGTGGCCGCCGACAATGCGTGGAAGGCCGGAGCCTTCGCGGCGCAGGCCGTTTACTCGGTACGGCCGTCACCAGGCCTCGCAGGCTACTTTCTGGCCAGCGTCAGCCGCCTCGACCTGGTCGATGTCACGAAGACTGGCAAAGACAAAAAACCGCTGGTGGTTGTCTCGGCCGCGGCAGGGGTACCGCTGAGCTGGGTGGGAAAGGCTCCTGAGCCGGCGAGAGTGTTCATCACGGTGCCCAGAACCGCGTCCATTTGGCTTTCTGGCAACAAACTGGCAGACCTCAGTCCGGGAATTGTCTCAGAATGGTCAATCAGTACGTTTGGGCGAGCTTCGCTGGAAGCCCGCTACACCAACGGCGACACCGAAACCTTGGGCGTCGTGCTGTCTCCCGGTGCGATCTTGCCAGCGAACTTCGTTCAGCGCGAAAAGCCGCTTCTCACTTGGGTCCGCATCCAAGGCGGCACCTTCCAGATGGGCAGCACCAGCGGTGAAAACGACGAAATCCCCGTGCATTCGGTGACAGTGGGCAGTTTCAGCATGAGTGCTACCGAAGTCACCCAGGCCCAGTACCAAAAGGTGATGTTCACGAACCCCAGCCAGTTCAAGGGCGACAACCGACCCGTAGAGAAAGTGAGTTGGTTTGACGCGGTGGCCTTCTGCAACAAGCTCAGTGAACGTGAAAACCGGGCCCCGGCCTACATCATCAACGGGACGACCGTGACGCTCAACTCCGGCGCCAACGGCTACCGCTTGCCCACCGAGGCCGAGTGGGAGTTTGCCGCCCGGGGCGGCGTGCAGAGCGCGGGGTACACTTTGGCCGGGAGCGACAATCTTGACGTCGTCGCGTGGTACAGCGCCAACTCGGGTAGCCAGAGTTGGCCGGTGGGCACCAAAAAAGCCAACGAGTTGGGTTTGTTCGACATGAGCGGCAACGTGTGGGAATGGGTTTGGGATTGGTACGGGAGCTATACCGTAGGCAGCAAAAAGGATCCGACGGGCGCCTACTCGGGCTCGTCCCGGGTGATTCGGGGCGGTGGTTGGGGCTTCGACGCATGGAACGAGCGTTCGGCGTTTCGCAGCTACTACAGTCCCGACGGCAGATACGGCTACCTGGGCTTTCGTGTCCTTTCCCCCAGTTTCTGAAAATGGCAGCTAGAGGGTGGGGCGGTCGGCCGGTGCCCCCCCCTCGAGAGGGCTTGGCGACGCACCTGCGGTGCTTACGCCTGGAGAATTGCGGGGCAATTCTCCACGGGCAGAAAAAGCAGTACCCCGCAGCAAGCCCGGCCACGCCGCGGCGCGGCTTGGGCCCGGCCACGCCGCAGCGCGGCTTAGGCCTCAGTTTCCGGGCAAAGCCCGAAAACTGTCCCACTCCTTGGAAATCTTCCCAAATCGCAAGCAAGACCACTCCAACCGCTGTCTTGTCAGTTGCACAGTTGGGGGGTATTATTTGCGTGAGGATGATATGACACTGAAATACGTGCATTGGCAGGAAAAGGAGCTCTTTTTGGGCTACTTGGAGGACTATCCGGATTATCCGACGCAAGGCACTTCGGAAGAAGAGCTCCGAGAAAATCTTCTTGATATTTACTCCGATATTGCCGGTGGGCTTGTCGAAAACGTTCGCCGAGTCGATACACTGGTGGTTCCCGTCTGAAAAGGGCCGAGTTAATCAAGCGAATGCTCCGGAAGGTGCGGTTTTCGTTCGGCATGGGGGCAAACACGACTGGTATCGCAATCCCTTGACGGGAATCCAACAAGCGGTTCCACGTCACCGTGAGATAAGTGAGTTCCTTTCACGTTCCATTCTTCGGGCTCTCAGTCGACCTTGAGCTTTGGTGCTTACGTCCTGGCCCTCGCACTCGCCCCAAAAATAGTTCACCCAAACCGCAAGCAAACCACCTTCTATCGCTGTCTTGTAAGGCAAGGGTTGCGGAGGTATCCTTGCCATGGGAAACAAGTCGCTCAAGAAACGGATTTCCAGTCTCGTATTGAGGATTGCTGAACACGAAGATAAAATCCGGCTTGAAATGCTCAAGGAAGAGCCCGACTGGGGAAGTATCAATCACTGGGGTTCTGAAATCCGGGCCTTCACCGGAAATCGGACCATCGCACTCAGGAGGTTACGAAAATGATTCTAGAAGCGGGAACCCTCGAGGTTCTTCTCGATGAGCTGGCCGAGGCCTGCGTCAAGACGGCGAACACGGTCGAGGCCCTCAAAAAGCCCGGGCTCACCGAAGACGAAATCGACGATCAACGCGCCGATTTATACGTCCTGCTGGTTCTGCTCGAGGTCAAAGCCCGGATGCTCAAGGAAGACCTGGACGACCTCGAAGGGATCTGACTCAGCCCTGACCCCGCCCAAGAAAATTGCGAGAGAAGGAAGATTTTCTGTAGAGGATTCTTCCCCAAACTCCGTGCTTTCGTTCACAATAGTTGCAGGAGCACGGAATGAAAGACAAGATCAATGTCGTGGTTTGGAACGAGTTTGTGCACGAGAAGGAACACGAGGCGGTTCGGGCGGTTTACCCCGACGGCATCCATCAGGCCATTGCGGGTTTCCTAA
Source organism: Spirochaetales bacterium (assembly GCA_037142615.1). GTDB lineage: Bacteria > Spirochaetota > Spirochaetia > JABEVK01 > JABEVK01 > JAIFLN01. The sequence goes on from JBAXAI010000002.1 coordinate 163,191, forward strand.
GGACCGACGCCACGCTGAACGTCGAAACCGCCACCCTCGACCAGCCGGAACATGGCCTGACCGAAGAACGCCTGGCCCGCACCGACGTGCTGCTCTGGTGGGGCCACATGGCCCACGACAAGGTCAGCGATGCCATCGTCGACCGCGTGCAGCGCCGCGTGCTCGAGGGCATGGGGCTGATCGTGCTCCACTCCGCCCACTATTCCAAAATCTTCCGGCGAATGCTGGGCACCACCTGCTCGCTCAAGTGGCGCGAGGCCGAAGAGCTCGAGCGCCTGTGGGTGGTTGAGCCGTCGCACCCCATCGCCGCCGGGCTCGACCAGTATTTCGAGCTCCCCTACGAAGAGATGTACGGCGAGCGCTTCGATATTCCGGCTCCCGACGAGTTGGTTCTCGTCAGTTGGTTCGAAGGCGGTGAGGTGTTCCGCTCGGGTTGCTGCTGGACGCGTGGTCACGGGCGCATTTTCTACTTCCGCCCCGGGCACGAAACCTACCCCACGTACCACAACGAGAATGTCCAGAAGGTGATCCGCAACGGCGTGCGCTGGGCCGCCCCGAGGGTCAACATTCTGGGCGTGGAGTCGAGCCCCAACATCACCGTTCCCCTCAGTCCCATCGCCCCAAAAAACGTACACATCGCCAAGGCAGGCGTAGTTCAGCATGGAGGAAAAAACCAATGAGCATCCGCAAACCCAAGATCGGCATCATAGGCTGCGGCGGCATCGCGCAGCAAAAGCATCTGCCCGCACTTGCGGCCCTGAGCGACAAGTGCGAACTGGTCGCGTTTTGTGACGCCACCGAAGAGCGGGCCGTGAAGTCGGCCAAGCAGTATGGAGTCCCGGGTGCCGTGGTGTACACCGACTTCAAAAAGTTGCTGGCCGACGGTGCCATCGACGCGGTGCACGTGCTCACGCCCAACAACTCCCACGCGCCCACCACCATCGCAGCTCTGCAAGCCGGCAAACACGTGTTGGTCGAAAAGCCCATGGCTGCCACCTCGGCCGATGCTCTGGCCATGGTTGAGGCCGCCGAAAAGGCCGGCAAAAAACTCACCGTCGGCTACCAGAACCGTCTGCGCGCCGACAGTCAGACCCTCAAGGCTGCCTGCCTGTCGGGCCAGCTGGGCGACATTTACTTTGCCAAGGCCCACGCCATCCGCCGCAAGGCCGTTCCCACCTGGGGCGTGTTTCAAGACAAGGCTCAGCAGGGTGGGGGACCGCTGATCGACATCGGCACCCACGCGCTCGACCTCACGCTGTGGACCATGGACAACTGGAAACCCCGGGTGGTGACCGGTTCGGTGTACGCCAAGCTCACCGAACACACTGAAGGAAACGCGTGGGGTCCCTGGGACCCCCAGAAGTACGAGGTGGAAGACTCGGCTTTCGGCTTCATCCAGATGGAGAACGGCGCCACCGTGTACCTCGAAGCCTCCTGGATCCTCAACATCATCAACCCCCGCGAGGCCGCGACCACGCTCTGCGGCACCAAGGGTGGGGCCGAAATGTTTGCCGGCGAAAAGCTGGTGTTCAACCGGGCGGCGCACGGCGCCCTGCTCGAAGAGACGATTTCAGTGGGAAGCGGACCCGCCTACTTTGAGGGCAAGTCGATGAGCCCCGCCGATGTCGAGGCCCGGGGTTGGCTGGCCAGCTTGATCGAAGACAAGCCTGTGCTCGTCGAACCCCGCCAGGCGCTGGTGACCACACAGATCCTCGAGGCCATCTACACGTCGGCCAAGTCCGGCAAGGCGGTTTACTTGTGAACCTTGGCTGAAGCTGGCCCTCGTCGGCCTGGGTCACACAGGCCCAGCCTATAAACTTGACATAAATACTCAGGTACGCGAAGCTATGGGGCGAGGTGCGACCATGAAGATGACGTTGCGACTGGTCCTGATTTTTGGCATTTTGATGTTGGGAGTCGTTGGTACTTTGGCCCCGTTGCTGATGTACAACAGCTACACCGTCATGGTCAGCGCGGGTGAGGAACACGCCCGCTACATCCTGAAGTCCTTCGAGTCCCAGTTATTCGTGGCGGACGACAACATCGACGATGCATCGGTACAGGCCAGGATCGACGCTCTCACACGGGTGATCCCCGACGCCGTCGAACTGAACATTTATCGGATTGCGGCGGGCGGCAAGGCCATTGCCTCAAGCGACCGAGCCAATGTCGGCAAAGAGGCCGATCCCGAAGATCTTCTGGCCGCCGAAAAGGACCAGACTGTCGTGCTGTATTCCCGAGAGAACGGCGAGTTCCTCGTCGATGTGACGGCCCCGTTGCATTCGAAGGTCGGCATTCCTTTTGCCATGGGACTTACCCTCAACCTCAAAGACGACGAGGCCGCGCTGGTTGGCTTCTTCCTCGGTTCGAGCCTCCTCGCGGTCGCGTTGCTCCTGGTCAGTTTGCTGGTCACGCTCGCGGTTTCGCGGTCCATCGTCAGGCCCTTGAAGCAGATCGGCAGCAGCCTGCGCGACATGGCCGATTCGGAGGACTTGCGTTACCGGTTCAATCTGAGGCGAAAAGACGAAATCGGCGAACTTTCGCTGGCCTTTGACGGCTTCCTCGACAAGTTTGCCACCCTTGTTCAGGGCATCAAGGCCTCCGAAGCCGAACTCTCGAGCGTCGCCCAGACTCTTGGTGAACACACGGTACGCACTGAGTCGTCGATCCGCGAGCTACTGGCTGGCCTGGATGGACTTCGGGGCCAGGCCCATGAGCTCGAGGACAGCACCGCCAAGTCGTCGGCTGCGGTCGAGAACTCGACGCAAAGCATCGGGGCTCTGGACGAAGTCATCGGTGGTCAGTCGAACTTGGTTTCGGAGGCCAGTGCCTCGATCGAGCAGGTGATGGGCAACATTGCCTCGGTCACCGGCCTAACCGAAAAGATGGCGGGCCAGTTCGAGGTGGTCGTGCGGGCTTCATCCCACGGCAAGCAAGTGCAAAACGCGACCGCCCAACTGATCACCGACATTTCGCAGCACTCCGATTCGCTGATGGACGCCAACACGGCCATCGCTACCATCGCCAGTCAAACAAATCTGTTGGCCATGAACGCAGCCATCGAAGCTGCACACGCCGGCGAGGCCGGGAGAGGTTTCTCGGTGGTCGCTGACGAAATCCGCAAACTTGCCGAAAACGCCTCGACCCAATCGCAGGTGATCCGCAAGGACATTTCTTCGGTGCAAAAGTCCATCGGCGCCGTGGTGGCTTCGTCGAACGAGCTGGGGGTCGCCTTTGACCAGGTGGAGTCGCGCATTGTCGAAACCGGTGAAATCGTCAACACCGTCAAGAATGCCATGAAAGAACAGGACGACGGTTCGCGACAAATCCTTCACGTGTTGGAACGCCTCAACACCGTCACCGACTCAGTACGGCAGGCGGCCACGATTCTGACTCAGGGGAACCAGACCTTGCGGGCGCAGATCGAACGGGTCCAGTCGAACACGGTGGCGATCGCCTCCGGAGTCGGAGACTCGGCCGATGGCGTCGCCGAGTTTTCTGCTTCGGTGCACGAGGTCTCTACCAGTGCCGCCAAGGTCCGTTCGACGCTACAGGGCATCGAGACGTCGCTGGGCAAGCTGCAGGTTTAGGTTGTCTGCTGACCTCGCGCCTGGGCGAAAGTTTGGGAACGGTTACCAACGACAAAGCCGAAGAGCTGCGCCGCGTGATTCTAGTTGAACCCTCGGCTCCCCGAAGGGACCCGGACGAAGATTCCCCGCTGACAAGCCTGTTCAGGTCTCTTTCGGCCGTGTCGTGGGAGCAGTTGCAGAGCTTTGCCCACTTGCTTGTCGTCAGGTGACCCTCGAAGCCGTCGATCCAGGGGGACGGCTTCCGGAGGTGGAGCCTCAAAATGGATAATTTCTTTGTCCAGTCTTCCCGAGATCACCTGCCTCTCGTCTGCGGAGTCTACACCACGCACACCGGCCCGGACTTCCGTCGATCCTTATAAGCACAGCCGACCTTGACAAGTTAGCCTCGTGTGCTTACTGTACTTACATGACAGCTCACCTTGTCCGCATCGGTAACTCCCGTGGAGTCCGGATTCCCCAGAAAACGCTCCAACTCTATGGCATGGCGGAGGGCGCCGAGTTGGAGCTCGAGGAGCGTCAGGAGGGTATCTTGATTCGTCTCGTGGTGTCGGCAGCGAAGGTGAGTTGGAGCCAGGCCTACGAAGAAATGGCCGAGGCAGTGGCCGAACGGGCCGAGTGGAGTGAATGGGATGCCTTGGCCGGAGATGGACATGCCGATTGAGCGCTACGGGGTCTATTGGGTGAATCTTGACCCCGTGCAGGGTCATGAAATCGCCAAGACGCGGCCAGCCGTCGTGGTAAGCGACGACGCCATGAACCGCCTGCTATCCACGGTGGTGGTGTGCCCGCTCACCTCGCGGCTGCATCCCCACTGGCCCTGTCGGGTGCAAGCCGATGTGGCCGGTCAACCCGGCGAGATTGCCGTGGACCAGATCCGCACCATAGACCGCTCGCGGTTAGGCAACAGCCTGGGGATCATCGCCCCCGAGAAAGCCGAGGAACTTCGCCATGTGATCACGCTGATGTACGGGGTGTTGGCGGGGTAGGTTAGGCCCCATCGTCCCATAATTGCGTGAGGCGGACGAAGGGTGGCCGAAGGCCAGTTCCTTTTGGCTCCGCCAAAAGAACGGAACCCCGAAGGAGGCCGGCCGCCTAGTCGCGGAACTTCTCGGGCAGCGAAGAGTGGGACGCCGGAGGGGAGGGGGTCGAACGATCCCGCAGGCTACTGCCGAGGACTAGTGAGCGCCCCCTCCCCTCCGAAGCTGGGGCCCGCTCTTCGCTGCCCGAGCGGTGTTTGCACGCTAGGCAGTCACGCCCTTTTCAGAGGCTCCGGTTTCTGCTATTTTGACACCCCTATGAGCCTCGAAGTTTTTGTTCTGGGTACCGGCGGTACCATGCCTTTGCCTCACCGACACCTCACTTCGGCTCTGGTGCGCCGCGACGGCGATTTGTTCCTTTTTGACTGCGGCGAGGGCACCCAGGTGTCGCTCAAGCGCATGAACCTGCGCTGGAAGAAGATCAACGCGATTTTCATCAGCCACACCCACGCCGACCACATCACGGGGCTGCCGGGCATGCTCATGCTTTCGAGCCAGGTCGACCGCACCGAACCGCTGTACCTCATCGGCCCGGCCAAAGTCAAAGAGTTTTTTGACGCCAGCCGGCGCACCCTCGAGATGTTTCTCAACTACGAAATAATCGTGCAGGAAATTCGTAACCCCGAGGAACCTCAGGTGGTTTATACCGGCGACGGGTACAAGGTCCGTTCGTTCCCGCTCAACCACAGCCGGGTCTGCGTTGGCTACACGCTCGAGGAAGACATCCGCCCCGGGATTTTCCATCCCGAGAAGGTGAAGGAACTCGGGGTGCCCATGGGTCCGCTGTGGAGCAAGCTTCAGGCCGGCGAAAGCGTGCAGACGCCCGACGGCCGGACGGTGACGAGCGCCGAAGTGCTTGGCGGTGCCCGCGAAGGGTGCAAGTTCAGCTACGTCACCGACACGGCGCCTCACCCGGGCATCAGCCGCGAAGTGGCCGGCTCGGACCTGCTTTTGTGCGAGGGTATGTTCACCCGGGATCTGGAGGCCAGCGCGCGCGAAAAACGCCACCTGACCAGCACCCAGGCGGGCGAGATTGCGAAGGCTGCCGGCGTGCGCGAGATGGGCTTGTTCCACTACTCGCCGCGCTGCAACGAAAAGGAACTCAAGCGTCTGTTGACCGAGGCGCGGGAAGTTTTCCCGCAGACCTTTCTGTCGAGAGACGGCCAGACGATAGAAATTCCCAACCGGGAGTAACTTCCGGCGGGGCGAGAGGGAAAACATGATCAAAGTCCACCAACTCGTGAGGTTCTACGGGAAGTTCACGGCCGTGAACGATGTCAGTTTCGAAGTCGGGAAGGGGCAGATCGTGGGACTTTTGGGTCCCAACGGTGCCGGCAAGACCACCCTGATGAAGATGCTGACGGGGTTTCACTTCCCCAAGAGCGGGGAGATCCGCATCGGCGGCATCGATATCCTCCAGGATCCGCAAAAGGCGCAGGCGCTCATCGGCTACCTGCCCGAAAGCTCGCCGGTGTACCCCGACCTGACCGTCGGCGAGTACCTCGAGTTTGTCGCGGGTGTGCGGGGCATCGCCAAGGCTGAGCAAAACGCGGCCATCGAAAAGGCGTTGACGCAGACCGATGCCCTGGCCTTCCGCAACAAGGTCGCCAGCCACCTGTCGAAGGGCCAAAAACAGCGCGTGGGCCTGGCTCAGGCCATCCTCCACGACCCCGAGATCCTGATCCTCGACGAGCCCACCAGCGGCCTCGACCCGCACCAGATTCTGGAGTTCCGCCAACTTATCCTGGCCATCGGCCGCGAAAAAACCGTCATCTTGAGCACCCACATCATGCAGGAAGTCGAGGCGCTGTGCGAACGCGTGCTCATCATGAACCGCGGCAAAATCGTCGCCGAGGGCAAGGCGGCCGACATCGCGCGGAACCTGCAGGGCGAAAACCGCTACGTGGTGCACTTCACCGGCGGTGCTGCCGCGACCGGGCCGTTGCTGGCCCAGCTTCCCGGTTTGCTGCGCGCCCCCGAGGCGGCCGAGGGTGGCGGGTTCTTGTGCTCCTTCCCGCTCGAGATTTCCGGCGGCGAGGTGCTGTTCGACTTCGCCGTGGCCCACGGGCTCAAGCTCGTGTCGCTGATTCCGCAAACCATCCGCCTCGAAGACCTCTTCGTGCAACTCACCAAGGAGGACACCCATGCAGTCCCTGCTTAGCGTGTGGCGCAAAGAACTGCGCTCCGCCACCGGCAGCCCCGTCGCCGTCGGTGCCATTCTGTTCTTTCTGCTTCTCACCGGCATCTGGTTTTTGTGGATCAGCCAGTTCCTGGTGCAAAACACCGCCAGCTTGCGCGGTTACTTCGCCACCTTTCCGGTGGCGTTCACCATTCTGATTCCCGCCATCACCATGCGCACGTGGGCCGAGGAACGCAAGCTCGGCAGCCAGGAGCTTCTGCTCACCTTGCCGGTCAAGACGGGTTACCTCGTCGCGGGCAAGTTTTTGGGAGCCTGGACCATCGTGCTGGCCATGCTGGTGCTCACGCTGCCGATGACCTTTATGGTGACAGGCTTGGGCAACTTCGAGATCGGTGAGATTGTCGGCGAGTACCTCGGCATCGTGTTCTTGTCGGCCGCCGCCACCGCGCTGGGCGTGTTTCTTTCGGGCCTGACCACCAACACCATTTCGGCCTTTCTGCTGTCGGTGGCCGGGCTGCTGCTGTTTGCCGTGGGGGGCAGCATCGCCGCCATCATCAACCTGCCGAACGCTGTCGTGGAAGGCATCCGCTTTTTCAGTCTCGACAGCCGGTACTCCACCTTCCAGCGCGGCATTCTCGATAGCCGCGACGCGCTGTACTTTGTCTGGTTCACGGCGTTGTTCCTGTACTTGAACAGCAAGATCCTCATCCTCAGGAAGTGGAAGTAAGATGAGTCACCAACAAACGCACGAAAAGATCCTGCTTTGGCTGTCGCTCGGCATCTTCGCCGCCGCCGTGGTCAACCTGAGCGTGTTCGGATTCCGCCTCGACCTGACTTCGGCCGGCTCGTGGTCGATTTCGAAAGCGACGGTAGCAACGCTGGCCCAGGCCAAGGAAGAGCTGAGCATCACCTACTACCTCAGCAAGAAGCTCACCACCTACTATCCCGTCACCCAGGGACTGGCAGACTTTCTCGCCGAGTACGCGGCCGCCTCGGGTGGCAAGGTCAAGGTGCACGTGGTTGATCCCGCCGACACCGGCGAACTGAACGACATGGCCCGCTGGGGAATCCTGGGCAACCAGATCAACGTCGTCGAGCAGAGCCAGCAGACGCAGGCCATGGTGTACTCGGGCATCCTCATCCGCTACCTCGACCGTCAAGAAGTTCTTCCGCAGGTGCAGCAGGTCGAGACGTTGGAGTACGACCTGACAAGCCATATCGACAAGCTGATCACCCAGAAGACCAAAACCTACGCCCTGCTGTCGGCAGACCCGGCCAAGACTCTCGAGAATACCTACCGGCTCCTGGCGCAAACCCTGACCAAGAACGCGTCGTTTGTCGCGCTGCAGCCCGGCGAGGCCATCGGCGAAAACGTCACCGCCGTCATCGTGGCAGGCAGCAAAGGCATCACCGAGGCAGCGCTCAAACCCCTCGACGACTACCTGATGAAGGGCGGCAAGCTGCTGATCGCAGCCGATGGCGTGTTCGTCGACATCGCGAACGCCCAAGCTGCCGCTGTACCCGCCGGTGACAACGCGCTGCTCAGGGCGCTGAGAGGCTGGGGTGTGCAAGTGGACCAGAGCCTGGTGCTCGACGCCTACAACGAGCTCGTGCAATTCCAGTCCTCACAGGGAGTTGCGCTGCGCCGCTATCCGGAATGGGTGCAGATTCTCCCCAAGAACACCTCGACAACAAACCCAGTGACCAGCCGGTTTGGGGGCCTGTCCCTGATGTGGGCGAGTCCGCTCACGGCAACGCCCGTCGCCGGAATCAAGGCCGAAAACTTGGCCTGGACAAGCGAGAAGTCGTGGCTCATGAAAGACAACCTCACGATTGATCCCGACCAGTCGGCCCGCACCGGAGTCTTGCCGGGGGTTGTGCTGGGCAAGCAGACTGTGGTGATGGCCCTCACCGGGACCTTTGCTTCGTCGTTCCCCAACGGGGGGAGCAGCCCTGCTACCCGCATCGTCGTTGCTGGTTCTTCGAACTTCCTCACCGACCTGATGCAGATGATCCAGACCGACGCCAACGCCGCGTTCGCCGAAAACGCTCTGGGCTGGCTGGCTCAGGACGAAGGCCTGCTGTCGATCAAGACCCGCACTTATCGCGATAAGAACCTCACACTGTTGCAGGATCCGCAGGTTCGTAACCAGGCCGCCTTCGCGCTGTCGTTCGTCAACTTGGCGTTTGTACCGCTGTTGGTGCTCGGCTGGGGGCTCTTCCGGTTCCTGCGCCGCCGCCGCCGGGAGCAAGACTGATGAAAACAGGAGAACGATCCATGGATTACCGAACCAAAGTCACCGTGCTGTCTGCCTTGTTGGGCCTGCTCACCCTCACCGCGGTTCTCGGTGTCGTCTTTTCGGGCCAGTCGATGGCCCAGCGTCAGGCGCAGGAGGCTTTGTTGCCTGGTTTTCAGGCCGACTTGGTGACGTCGTTGGAACTGCCCAAAGAAACCGTGCTGACGCGGACTCCCGCTGGCACCACGCAAGCCTGGGCACTCAAAGTGAGCGGTCAGGCGTATCCTGCCGCCCCCGAGCGGGTCACGGACTACCTCAAGGCCTTGGGTGGCCTTCGACGCGAGCGGCTGGTGGGCCGTTCTGTGGCGTTGGCCGAGTTTGGGCTCGACGCTCCCCAGAGTGTTCTGGTGAAGGACAAAACCGGCCGCGTGCTGTTCGAAATCCTCGCCGGAAAGTCCGACGCCTCGGCGACCAAAGTGTATGTGCAGCTCAAGGGCTCGCCCGAGGTCTGGGAAACCGACGCCGCTCTGGTGCGACCGTTGCAGGTGGACTTCAACACGTGGGCAGACCTCACGTTGGCTCCTGGCAAGAAGCCTTCCGACCTGACTCGGCTCACCTACACGGGCGCTCTCGAAGCCGCCGACAAGACGAAATATGCGGCCTTTGACCTGGTGAAGGGGGGAACTCCTGAAAAGCCCGAATGGACCAATCAGCTCGACAAGTCAAAACCGGCCAAAGCCGTCACTTGGGTCAATCAGGTGGCCAGCTACCGTTTCGGTGTGTTCTTTTCGCCGGGCGAGGCCACGGCGATTGACGGCTCAGGGGGCAAGCTGGTGCTGGAATGGGGCGACAACACGCGAACCGAAGTTACGCTAGGTGCTCGCGACGCCCAGAACCGCTACCCGGCCACCGACGGCCAACGCAAGTTCTGGGTTTACGACTGGTCGCTGAGTCAGCTCCTGTTTCAGCCCTAGTTCGACAGCCCGTTAGGCTTCGGGTGACTGGCGGGCCAAGTGCTCGCGGTACCGGTCCGGGTCGGTCTTGAGCCCGACCACGCGGGTGGCCCCGGTCATCGCCCGGCCTAGCGCCGAGGTTGCCTCGTCGGTGAGCGTTTTGGCGCTGACGAGGCGGCCTGTTCTTGCTGCCACGCCAGCGCGGAGTTTCACCTGCGGCAAGGTGCGCTCCACGCGCTGCAAGAAGGCCTGGGCTTCCGACAAACCCTTTTCCAGACTTCGGTTTGGGAGCACCACGGCGATGCCAGGCGCCTTTTCGCGGGTCTCAAAATCGAGGTCGACCGACGGGAAGTAGGCTCGAACTTCCTGGGCCACCGCGCCATACGTCGACTCCGAGGCGAGCTCGGCTCCACCAAACAGCAATACAGTAAGGTCTTGGTTGTCGGCTGCGCAGCGGTCGAGTTCGCCGCCCAAGCGGTCGGCGAAAAAATGCGACCAACCCAAACCGCTGTCGGCCGTCAGGCTCGGGCCTTCGGGTGAAACAAACGTGTCGGTGTTCAGCGGCGGAAGGTCCTCCATGCTCAGCGACTCGTCGAACCAGTACTCGTCTTCGTCTTCGGTCTCGGGCACTCCCGGGTCCCACGCCTCCTGCTCTTCCTGGGAAGGCGCTGGCGACGGGGCCGGGCGAGCGCTGTCGGTCGGCTCTGTTCGCCTTCGGAGCTGGAACGCGACGAGCAGCGTCGTCAGCAACAACAACACAAAAAGGGTGATTCCAGAGGCTCGCAGAAGGCCCAGCACTTCGGTCGTCGAGTAGAACTCCACCACACCCTGCAGGGTCCAAGGCTGGCCTGAGGGTGTGTAGACCTTGACCTCGGCCAGAATTTCGCGGGGGAACCGGGGAGCCCAGGCGGGAGACTCCTTGGAAAGGTCACCGGTATTGCGGGGGCCGTAGTAGTATTCGGTGGCACGCTCGGGCGAGGTGAGCAGAACCATCTTCCAGCGGGTGTCGCCCAGAAGTTTAGCCCGAATCACGCCAGACAACGCCTTGGAGTCGGCCGGTGTGTGAATCGACCAGTCGGTCACAGAACCCGCGGCATCCCTGAGGGCCTCATAGGCTTGAGTCTCCGTTTTTGCTCGGAGCTGATACCAGTCGGTAACGGCCCAAGCGAGCAAACCGGTCAGTGTGAGGGCAACCAAAAGGGAGTACAAGCGCGTGACGGCCGTGTTCATACCCCCATTATACGGACGATGCACCAAAAATCAATCTTGGAGCGGGGCCAGGGCTTGTTCCACCAGGCGCTCGTGCCAGCCCTCTTTGCGACCCCACAGGCGGAGTTGGGCGAGGGCGAGAGGCCAGAGCGCCAGCCAGTCCTCCTGGCGGTCGGTTGGCAGCGAGGCCAGCCACACGGCCATGGGTTGACCTGCCGGCAACTTCGGCAGGGTTTGAAGCCGCCGGCGCCAATCGGCCTCCCAGGCTTCCAGATTCCCGGCTTTCGAGTAGGGGACAAACGGGACTGCGGGTTTGCTTGCCAGCTCAAGCCGGCGCTGGTCCATGCGGACCCGGTATTCCCTCAGCAGGGGTGTCGTGTAGCACACTCCTTCCGTGTTCTCGTGGCGTTGCAAATCTTCTGCACCGTAGCAACCGGCCAGCAGCCTGGTTTCCCCTGGGCTGGTGCGAAGGGCCGCACGCAGGTGGAGGGGATACACGTACGTGCCGCGGGCGTAGCCTTTGGCCCACGGGTAGGCGAGGTTGACACCCCAGAGCCGGGTTTCCTGGGCACCCCACGCGGCGGCGAGCTCCAAACCCAGCCCCGAGACGTTGGCCGTTGGGACCTCGATTCGCGGAAGGCCGGAAAAGTGCCTTTGAACGACCCTCGCCATGGGGTGGCCCGACAGAAACGGGAGCACCGTCAGCCCCAGCCGGTGAAAAAGGGGCAACGAGGCCACGTCGGTCAACAGCGGCAGACCGTCGGGCAAAGGAGGGTGAAAATGGTGGGCACTCGGCAGTTGGCCGTCGAGGCAGAGGACGACATCGGGTCTCCATCCCCGGGCCAGCAGGGCCGGTAGGGCGGTGTCGGTGGCCAACAGCTTCCAGCCGTTCGTCGGCCGGCCCTCAAGCAGGCGCCGGTTCGCGTCCAACGCCAAGCTCACCTCCAGGCCGGGGCCGGCACCCGCGATCACGGCCCCCGCAGGGCGCTCCTGAAACTGGTCGAGAACCCGACCCGGCTTCAGCGGCTCAAGGGTTCTCAGATTGAACAGCAGGTTGTGGTACCACCGCGCGCCGAACCGGGCTTGGGTCGAAAAGTCGCCGCTCCACGAGGCCAGGCGGCGCTGGGCCTCACTGGCGTGAGCTTCCCACCGGGTGTCGTCGCCTGAAGTGGCCGGCCGCCACCAACGAATGACCACCCCTCCATCCCACAACGGGTGGTAGCGACTCGCCAGCCAGTCCAACCACCTGCCGGGCGCCTCGCAGGTGGCAAACCACAAAGGATCGGCGAGCTGGGCCCCAAAATCGCAAAGCGTGAACAGGTTTTGCCAAACCTCCAGCCGGGGTTCAACCGCCACAATCAAAGCCCGTCCCTTGCTGGCCTGTTTCCAAAGGGTGGGAGGCGCACCGCCGAAAACCACCAGAGTTGTGTCGGGTTCCAAGTCGCTCGACCAACGCTCGGCTTCTTTTTGCGCGTCGTAGGCCGACTCGAGTGCGAGCCGGCGCCCATTCGCGAGCACTGAAGGGAGCTCCTGCCCGGCACGCGAGCGCGGAGATTCTCCCTTCCAAGGTCCCAAAGCCCTCAGGCGCGTCCAGAGGCCATTCGAAAGTGCCTCCTGCCTCAGAGCCAGCGCCGCGAGGTTCGCCTCCCAAAACGAGTTCACCGGACCTCCAACGTTGACAGAAACTCGGCCAGGGGTCCTGCCAAGTCGAGGTCAGCGGGCCGGGGTGAACTGGCTGCGGTCAAGTGCGCTTGCAGCAAGTCAGGCTGGGCGGTTTCGGACCAGCGCCGCAAGGTCTCCTTGGTCATTTGCCCCGCCAGGAGTCGGGTCCTCCAGCGAACAAGCATAGCCCGCAGGCGCGTCACACGGTCGGTCCTTGAGGGCCAACCTTGAACAGCCGACCAGGTAACCGGCTGCCCAGAACCTTCCACCGCCAACTCGGCAAGGGCGTTCCACTCCAGCGGCTGGGTTCCTGGCCACGTGACCTGCGTCGGCGCCAGGCGAAGCAGAGGCCGCGCGAACCGGGGTTGGGCACCGAGCCACAGGGCGTAGGTACGCATGGCTGGCGAAGTGTGGACTCCCGGCGCTACTTCCAGGGTCGCCTGCGAAAAGTAGCGCTCCGCCCAAAGCGCCTCCCACGGCGACAGACGACCCACGGCGCTGGCAAGTCTCCGGTCGACCGTGTGTCCCGACACGTGCGCCCGAAAATCCCGGAAGGCCAGATCGAGGCCCGCGACCAGCACCGGACCGGACGTGAGGGCCTGAGCCCAATGGAGGGCGGTGACGGCCACGGTTCCTTGGCTGGGAACCTGCGTCGGTGGAAGCGGAAACTGAGAAAGGATTTCCGTTTCCCACGGGAGTCCCTGCCCAAAAAAGGCCGTCGGACGGGCCTCCAGCAGTGAGTCCGGAGCACCGGAAAGTGCTGAGACCACCTGGGCTTTTCCACCCGCCAAACGCCGCAGGTGCTCTCGGGCGTAGAAACCCCCATCAGTGGTGATGCCGACATCGGGTTCCAGACCTCTGAGTCGCAGCGCCTCGAAGCTCGACGGCAGCGCCCACAAGTCGAACGACGAGCGGCAGCGTCGAAGCACTTCCAGCCCGTCCTGCAACGTCGGGCCCGAAGCGGCCACCACAATCGGTCTTGTTCCTGCCACTGGTGTCACGGCTGACTCCCAGCCGGCGGCATTGCGCAGGGCATTGCGCCACCAGCGGGTTCCGCTGTGTTTCCACGTGAGCCAGGAACCTTGAACCGTCCGGAAAACGTCGCGGAAGGTCGAGGTCCATTCCAGGCATTCGCTGGGGGCCGCCCGCTCAAAAGCCGGCCAGACTTGCCACCGGCAACTTGCCGGGCCCGTCTTTTCCAAAACCGCTTCCAAGAAAGTAGCGAGGGGTTGTTTTCCGGGCCACCACGACCACTCCTGGGAGGCACTGCCCGTTTTTTCGGGCACAAGACTCACAACCCTCACCGACGGGGAGTGGACCGCGACAGCCGCCTCCAGGTACCCACCGGCATCACCAAGCAGGAAAAGCGTTCCCGTGGGTGCGAGCTCGAGACTCCCGATCCATCGGGTGGCTTCCTTTTCCGGGTCATAGGCCGAGAACAACGCTTTTCCGTTCACCAGGAGCCGCGATCCTCCCGGACCGCTCTCGGTTCGAAGCTCCAAGGTCAGCCCCCCAGATAGCGGGTCAGCTCACCCGGGGACCTCAACACCGTGAGTTCCCACCGAGCAGTGTAACCCTCTGGCCATTGGAGTGCTCCGAGAATCTGGTGCCACAGAAGGTCTTTGTCCATTTTTCCTGGCAGCACGAAGAACGAAGTCAGCAGAGGGCCATTTTCGAGCACGGCTCCCTGCTCGCCGGCCAATTCTGACAGCGCGGAAACCAGCAGCATTCTGACGCGATGGGGGAACAGAAGTTTCTGTTCCGCGTGGCGCATCAGCCCCGAAGTCTCCATGCGGGCTGCCAGCAGAAGATGACCCTTTGCCAAAGTCTGGCTCAGCGTTGTTGCCACGGGGGTCGTTCGGGCCCTGGGCTTGGGAAACAACCACTGCAAGAAGGTGTACTTCAGCTGTGTCCAGGCCAACACGAACTTTTCGTCTTCCAGATCGAAGGGAGGAGAATCCACGAGCACGAGTACCCCGAGAAGAACCTGGGTGTCGGAAACCACGGGGAGCGCCAGTGGAAGCCCGGGTTGGGGCGTGAACTTGGACGAAAAAGCGATGAGTGCCGACTTCTCCGCTCCGCCGAGGATCTGCGGAACGCCGGCCGACAACCTCAGTCTGAGTGGAGGCGGAAGGTCCAGGCGAAACTCAGGTAGTGGTTTGTCGAGCGTCCAAGCCTTGAGGATCAGCTGCGGGGCGAGCACCGAATGGACCAAGAAGAAACCGACTCCCAACGACAGGAAGTCCGCAATCCGCGGCAGGGACTTGACCAACGGTGAAACAAAACCAGCGGTCTCCTGCCTATCCTGGGGTTGCTCCAGGTAGACCAAGACGTCTTTCCAGGTCAGCCCGGAAAAAGGTTTTTTTTTTCGGTGTCTTTGAGGCGTTGAGCGCGGTCAAGGAGTCCCATTATTCTTTCAACCCCAGTTCCTCGAACAACTTCTTGTAAACTTCGAAATGCTCAGACTCAGCGAACTCCTGAATCTTTTCGTCAGGCAGTGAGACCAGTAGCTTGTCCATGTACGCCAGAACGGCCTTGAGTTCGTCGCGAAGGCTTTCTGGAATGCCTCCTTCCGAACGAGCGGCCACTGGTGCGGGCGCGGGCGGGACGAACAAGGGTTCGGGGCGCTTTTCGGCGGGTTTGGCTGGTTCTGGCTCCATGTCAAACTCGTCAACGGTCTCATAAATGGTCTCGTTGGGCAGTTGGGGCACTTCGAGTTCATCGTCGACCATGCGTTCTTGAGGCTTTTCCGCTGCCACAACAGGAAGTTCGTCGTCAAAGGGAATCTCGAGCCGTGAGTCGGAGGGGGGGAGGGGGTCGTCGAAGCTGGTATCGAAGCTGTCCTCGATGGAATCACCGGGCAAGAGATCGACCGTCAAGTCGTCATCCAAGGATTCCGGGAACGCCTCTTCTTCCAGCTCGATGCTCTCGGGAACACCCTTTTCCGTTTCGGGCTCGGGGTCGAAAATGGAGCTTTCGTCGTCTTCGAGTGACGTGCCAGCAAAGAACTCCTCATCGGTAACGTGCGAACTCGCGTCGGAGTCGTCCGAGCTCGGCAAGGGAGGCAGGTTGCCTTCCTCATCGGTCAGGATCAGGTCTTCTTCCAAGCTTTCGCCGGTGTCTTCGGCCTCGCTGATTTCTGCGGTCGAAAGGATGTTGTCGAGTTCGTCGCCGGTCAGCGCGATAGTTTCATCGTCCTCTTCATCAAAGAACCCCTTGTGCTCCTTGATCTCTTCGTCGGCCGCTTCAAGCGATTCGGGCGTTACAGCAGGAGCTTGGGGAACCGGCTCGGCGGCCACCGCAGCGGGAAGGCCTCGGAAGCCCGAAAGATCCTTCTTCAGATCCGAGATCTCCCGCTTGATCGAAGAGAGTTCCTGTTCGATCTTGCTCAGAATGGCAGCGGCGGTGTCGGTGGTTCCCGACGGAGCCCCGGCGGCCTGGGGACGGATTCCGCTGGTGAGGTTTTCCTCGAGCGCCATCAGGTGGTCCATGTCGGTGTGGTCGTCAGGATTCAGCGACTCGTCCAGAATGGTTTCCTCAAAGTCGCCGGAGGCTTCCAAGGTCAAGTCGTTGGCGTCGAGATCGACGTCGAAGTCCATCGGTTCGGAGGCCACGGAGTCTACTCGCGGCTGAACCGGGCCGTCGAAGTCGGTGATCTCCTCGAAATCGCCAAACTCCGCCAAGTCTACGTCTTGTGATCCGGCCAAGGGCTGCGGTACCGGGGCTTCGCGGACGGTCTGGGCACCTTCGAGGATTTCCAGTTCCTGGTCGCCGATATCGTCGTCGATGTCAATGTCGATGTCCAGGAACTCCTCGCCGAACTCTTCGTCGGCGCCCGCCATCGTGGTGGCTGTGCCGACCTCGGCCGGGCTTTCGGGCAACTCGGCCTCGACGTCATCAAAGCTCACAAAATCGTCAAGGGATATTTCGTCGAACTCGGCTGAGCCCGCCGGGGCCTCGGTGGTCTTGGCCTCTGGCGAGTCCAGAACTTCCATTTCGTCATCGAGGGGATTCTGCTCGCCTTCCAACGGTTCATCGCTCACCGTGACAAAGTCAAACTGGTCATCCAAGCTGGCAAGCTCTTCGCTGGAAAGGAAATCTTCTTCGGGGAGGCCGTCGGAGGAGGCCGCGGAAACGGGGACAATCTCGTCAGGGAGGTCGAAGTCGGGCATTTCCATTTCGGGGATATCGCTGGGATCGGACACAGCCTCGCTCTTGGAATCCAGGTCGTCCATCGAGGGAAGGTCATCCATGGAAGGCAGGTCATCGAGGTCGGGCAGGGACATTTCGTCCATTTCCGGCAGATCTTCCAGACCCGGCAGACCGTCTGTCACGTCCTCGGGAGCGCTCTTGACCCAGACGCCGAACTCGTCCCCGGCGCCCGACGCCGCTGCGCCTTCAGACTCGCCCTCCAGCGGGACTTCGTCAAAGGAGAAGGTGTCCAGATCGTCGAGTTCAAAATCCTTGTCTTCGGGCATAACGGTCTCCTGTCCCAGGCTTTCAATCCATTATCGGTGGGTCGTAGCCATTCTTAATGATACAGAAGAAGAAAGCTTTACGCCATGTTTTTTTCCAGTTTTCCAACGTTGGCGCCGATAATCACCCCTATGAAGGGGAAAAAAATCCTCCTTTCCCTGTGGTTGGCCACTGCTGCCTTCTGTCTCCTCCAAATTGTCGCCGGACCGAATGGGTTCCTCGTCACAGCCAAGCTACAGGACGACGCCCAGCGTCTCGACAAACGCCTCTCGGCTTTGGCCGAGGACAACGCGCGCTTGCAGGCGAGGTTTGACGCGCTGCAGTCCAGTTCTGAGGCCGTCCGTCTCGAGGCCCGGCGTCTGGGTTGGTTCCGGGCCGGCGAGATTCCCGTCAAAGTTATGGAGGGGCAGGGTTTCCATCTGCCAACCAAGGCACCCGACTTCACCTTGGCTCTACCGAGCGCAACCGAGGCCCCGGCAGAGGTGTTCTTCCGGTTGGCCTGGTTCCTGTTCGTCGCTCTGTTCTGGGGTCTGCTCACCCTCTGGGACCTCCTTCGGGACCGGGAGTTGCTTCCGCGCGGCCTCATTGTTCGCGGACGGCTAGATTTGTTCCGCCATTAACATTATAATGACGTGAATTTCTCTCTACGCGCCATCGATGCGCCGCTATTTTCAAAGGATTTTATGACATTTGACGAGTATTCCTTTCACGACAAGCTCCTTGCGGGAATCAAGGACATGGGCTTTGTCGAACCTACGCCGGTGCAGGCGGAAACCTTCCAGCTGATTGCCCAGAACAAGGACATTGAAGCCCAGTCGCAGACGGGAACCGGCAAAACCGCCGCTTTTCTCATCTCGGGCTTCCAGTTGATGATGACGGACCCCAAATACCAGGGTCGCAAGATGTTGGTCATTGCTCCTACCCGCGAACTCGCTGACCAGATCGAAAAAGAGGCCCAAGCCGTGGGTAAGTACCTCGGCTTCCGCATTGGCAGTTTCTATGGAGGCGTCGGGTACGCCCAACAGGAAAAACTTCTGTCCGAAGGCGTCGATGTGATGATCGGCACTCCAGGTCGCCTTCTCGATTTTGTGGGGCAGGGCAAGGCGAACTTCGCCGAAGTTGGCGTGCTTGTCATTGACGAAGCCGACCGCCTGTTTGACATGGGCTTTTACCCTGACCTGCGCCAAATGCTGCGCACCATGAGCCCACCGGAAGACCGCCGCACCATGCTTTACAGCGCCACCCTTTCGCCCAACGTGATGAACCTCGCCTGGGAGTACATGCGCGACCCCGGTCAGATCGTCATCGAGCCCGAACACATCACCGTCGAGAAGATTACCCAGGAGCTCTATCACGTCAGCACCGAGGAAAAGTTCGGTGTGCTGCTCGGCGTGATGAAGAAAGAGAACGCCAAGACGGTGATCATCTTCACCAACACCAAACACAACGCGGTGAGGGTGGCCAAGCGCCTGGAACTCAATGGTTACGAGACCGAGTACATCATGGGTGACCTGCCCCAAGCCAAGCGCCTGAAGATCATCGAGGACATGAAGGCGGGTAAGACGCCCGTGCTCGTGGCCACCGATGTGGCGGCCCGGGGCCTTCACATCAACGGTCTTGACCTGGTGGTCAACTACGACTTGCCTACCGAAGCCGAAAACTACGTGCACCGCATCGGCCGCACCGCACGCGCCGGTCAATCCGGAAAGGCCGTGTCGTTGGCCTGCGAAAAGTACGTCTACGGACTCAAGGCCATCGAGGAGTTTGCCAACACCAAGATTCCCGTCTCTTGGTTCACCGACGCTGATGCCGTAGCTGACAAGAGCAAAGGCGTCTACATTCAGGTCGACGAAGACGACCGTCCGCGCGATCGCGATGGTCGCGGACGTGGCCGGGATGGGGGCCGGGGTCGCGACAGTTCGCGCGGCGGTCCTCCCCGCAGCGGCGCTCCCCGCGAGCATACGGGAGAACGGCCTCCACGCCCCGAGGGGGCCAGGCCCGAAAGTGCCCGTCCCGATGGTGGCCGCCGTGATGGTCGGCCCGACCGAGGTGGTCGTGACCGCGACAAGCCTTTGACCATCCGTTCCTCACCGCTGGTGAATGAAGTCACCGGCATGCGTTTTCTGAAAGACGGCATGGAAACCAAGGGCAAACAGTCGTCGCAAGCCGACCGCATTGCGGCTGCGGCAGCCGCCGTTGGGCCCAAACGAGGTCGAGGACCCCGGAAAGAAGGGGCTCCGGCGGGTGAAGGCGGCAAACGTCGCGATGGTCGAAACGGAGAGCCTCGCGGAAGGGCCCCCGAAGGCGCAGTCGCCCGCGAAGGCCAAGCTCCCCGGGCCGAGCGTCCCGCAGGCGATCGGGCTCCGGGCAACCGGCCTCCCCGTGACGGCCACGTGCGCGATGGGCAACCTCGTGACAACCGCGGTCGCGACAACCGGGGCAAGGATCCTCGCCGGGCGCCCCAAGGTGCCAAGGGTTCGGCAAAGCCTCAGGGTGATCGTTTGGATTACTACAAGTCGAAGTATGGTGAGGACTTCAAGCCTGCCGCCTCGCAGGAAGGGTCGAAGAAAGGTCCGGGCCTGCTGGGCCGCATAGCCGGGATTTTCGGGCTGGGCAAAAAAGACAAGTGAAACAGGTTCTGGTCGTTCTGGCACCCGGCTTCGAGGAACTCGAGGCCGTGGCTCCGATTGACCTGGGCCGCCGAGCCGGCCTGATCGTTACCATCGCCGGGCTCGATTCCTTGACGGTCACCAGCAAGCGCGGGCTGACCGTCACCTGCGACGAGCTTCTGGACCCCCAAAAGCGCCATTGGGACGCCCTTGTGCTCCCGGGCGGGCTTCCAGGGGCCGACCATCTCGCAGCCTCCCCCAAAATAGCTGAGCTTTTGGCGTGGTTTGAAACCGAAGGCCGGTGGATTGCCGCTATCTGCGCGGCGCCTGCCCGGGTGCTTGGTTCCCAAGGCCTGCTGAAAGGTCGTCGATGGACAGGTTTCCCCGGAACTGACGACCAGGCCTTCGGTGGGTTCTACCAGAGCTCACCGGTCGTCGTCGATGGTCACGTGTTGACCAGCCGTGGTGTAGGTACGGCAACCGAGTTCTCGCTGAAACTGATCAGCCTGCTGCTGGGTGAAGTGGTGGCCACGCGTGTGGCCCGGGAAACGCTCCTAGCGGACTAGGGTCGCTGGAGCCTCGGCCGTCGCTCCCGCAGGGCCCGCGCCATCGTCGATGGCACCGACAAAGGTAAAGACGGCCAGCATCAAAACCAGACCAATCATGAACTTACGCATATCACCTCCATGTGATGACGGCCAACTTGGTGGCCGTCGGGGCATTTATCGGCATCCTGCCTGCCCCGTGCAAACTCAGTACAAGTAATTCAGCGGATTCAAAGGGTTGTTCCATTTGAAGATCGAGAAGTGCAGGTGTGTACCGGTGCTGTAGCCGGTGTTGCCCATCAGGCCGATCTGTTGGCCCTGGTTGACGTATTGGCCGGCTGACACCACAAACTTCTTGAGGTGGCCGTACAACGTTTGGAAGCCGCCCTCGTGACTGACAAGTATGTAGTTGCCGTACGACGAATTGAACCCAGTGTCTGTGACGCGGCCTTCCATGGCTGCCCGGACGGCGGTTCCCATCGAGTTCGCAAAGTCCACCCCATTGTGGAAGGTTCGGATTCCGGTGAAGGGGTCCTTGCGGGTACCAAAACGGCTGGTGATGACACCATTGGTAGGCAGGATGAACAGCTCCCCAAGGGCTTCCCGGAGGTCTCGGGCCGAAAGACTGGCGCCGGGAAGGAAGACTTTTTGCCCGGGAGCAAGAACGGGCGTGGTAAGCCGGTTGGCCTCGAGAATTGTCTCGTAGGCGATCTTCCAGGTGCGCGCCAAGCCCGAGAGGCTGTCGCCTTTCTGTACGGTATACAACACTCCCACCGAGTTCGGGATCTTCAGGTCCGTTCCGATGCCGACCCGCCGGACATTCTTGATGCCATTGAAGCTGATCAGCGTGCTGAGGTTGAGGTTGTACTTATTGGCGATGGCCGAGAGCATATCACCCTTTTGAAGCACGTAGCTTTGCAGTTCGAGGGGAGGGGCCTTCTCGTTGGATACGGCCTGCTCGATTGTCATCGGCTCTGAGTCGTCTACCAGCAGCCTTCCCAGATCGGGCGCGTTGAGCAGAAGGTGGGGGAGCTTGATGTCCTGCGGAAAGTCCATGCCCGCGGGGAGGCGGAAGTCGCGAGCCGGCATCAGCACCGGAGACAGGAGGCCCAGCAGCAGGATAAACGTGAGCACCGCCATGCCGAACGGAAGAACCTGGAAAGGATTTCCCTCGAGTCGTTCGCGGAGCGTGCTGTCAAGCAAACGGAAGTTGTTGGGAACAGCCACTGCCCAAACCTGGGGCCGGTCAGCTCGTGGGGCATTGGGGCGTTTCTGAACGTTCTGAATCTGCATTGAAACCTTCATGCGCTCTCCCGTGGTTTCAGTATCGACAACCCCGGGTCACTTGATTAATATGAATCCTCGTATGAAGAAGCAGGGCAGGGTCTACCTGCTGATATTCCCCGTCTGCGCTGTCCTCATCGTCGCCGTCCAATCGTTGTTGGTGACCTTCGTCCAGGTAAAGGGCAACTCGATGGTTCCCACTTACCACGATGGGCAGGTCCTGCTCGTCAACCGGGCGGCTTTCGGGATCCGGTGGCCTATCATAGGAGATTCCGCTCTTTTCTGGAACCCCCCCCGCGACGGCGATGTCGTGGTCCTTCGCCGACCCGACACGTCACGGCTCGTGGTCAAGCGAGTGGTCGCGACGGGAGGCCAGGAGCTGTCTGTGAACTCGCATCAACTCCAGACTGCATCGAGGCTTGTTTCACTTTCCGAGGCCCAGGAATACTGGCTTTCTTCTGTTCGCAAAGTGCCTGCAGAAAGCCTGTTGGTCGTCGGCGACAACGCGGTTGACTCGGAGGATTCGCGCGACTGGGGCTTTGTTCCGCTTGACAACATCATAGGCGCTCCATGGCAATAAAGCCTCGATTACCGCTACAGTTAGGCAGTCGTTCGTGGATCTTCCTGGGTCTGACCGGCTTGGTCGCGTTGCTCTTGCTGGGGCAGTACGCCTGGATCATGCTCTTCCCTCCGGTGGGTGCGACCCCCGGGCTCACGTTCACCCAGGTGGAGCGCGGACCCATTCTCGACCGGGAAGGTCGCCTGCTGGCGGTGACCAACCGGGTCGATACTGCCACGGTTTGGAGGCCTCAGCTCCAGAACCCTCAGCAGGAGGCCGCGCAGTTGGCCGGCCTTCTCAATATTGACGCCAGCGACCTCACCGAGAAGCTTTCCAATGGACCGCAGTTTCAGTACCTCAAACGAAAGCTGACGCAAAAAGAGAGCACGGCGCTGCGGGAGCTCAAAGCAAAGGGTGACCTGGCGGGAGTCAACCTTGTGCAGGAGTTTGGCCGAAGCTACCCGGAAGGCGCGCTGGCCGCTTCGCTTCTGGGCTACGTCGGTGTCGATAACATTGGTCTTGCCGGCATCGAGTACACGTTCAACAATGTGTTGGCCCCTGCCATCATTGGGAAAACTGACGAAAAGACGGGCGCCTCGGTATACCTGACGCTGGATTCTGTTTTGCAGTACGAAGCCGAGAAGATCGCCGCCACCACCCTTGAGACCAACCAGGCAACCCGGGTCAACATCCTGGTCAGCGACGCGAAGAGCGGAGAGATTCTGGTGTGGGCCACCAGCCCCGGGTTCGACCTCAATCATGTCCAGGGGGTTCCCGACGAGGTGCGGAACAACGCCCTGCAAACGCGAGCCTATGAGCCCGGTTCGGTTTTCAAAGTCTTCTCGCTGTCGACCATGCTCGATGCTGGCGTGCTCAAGCCCACCGACACCTTTGAGGCCAACGGCTTCTATGAACACACCATTGCCAGCACGGGTGAGGTGATTCGCATCCGTGACTTGGCCTCGTACGGACGCATCGATGTTGCGGGCATCCTGCTGCATTCTTCGAACGCAGGCACTGGCTACGCGTCGGACCGCATCGAAGCGGCACCTTTCGAGGCGGGCCTCCGCCGGTACGGGTTCGGGCAGTCGACCGCGATCTCGCTCAACGGCGAAACCCCGGGAATCCTTCAGCCCTCGACCACGTGGTCGGGACGCTCCAAGCCGACCATTGCCATGGGCCAGGAAATCGGCGTTTCGGCGCTGCAGATTGTCCAGGCAGCGTCGGTCTTGGCAAACGCGGGGGTCATGGTGAAGCCTTGGGTGGTCAGCCGGGTGGTTTCGGCCACCGGAGAGGTGCTGGTCGAGAACTCCCGTACCGAGGTCCGCCAGGTCATCCAGGCCAAGACGGCGGCACTCGTGCTCGACATGCTCAAGGGCACGGTGGAAACCGGTACCGGCAAGCGTGCTCGCATTGAAGGCTATGACTTGGCAGGCAAGACGGGAACCGCTCAAGTTCGCGACCCGGCCACCGGCCGCTATTCCGACCTGAACTATTTGGCGTCTGTCCTGTTATACCTGCCGGCCGAGGCTCCCCGCTACATCATCTACCTGACGATAGAGCATCCACTGGGGGCCAGTTACCTCGGAGGGCAAATTGCCGCGCCCGTGGGCAAGCAGATCGCTGAAAAGCTGATTCAGCTCAAAGCGCTTCCCCGAACCGGCGAGGACGTGGTCAGCCACAGCGGTTCGGTCAGGGTCGAGGTGCCCAAGCCGCTGGTCATCGGCGACTCCTTGCCCGACCTGACAGGGCTTTCCAAGCGCGCCTTGCTCCCCTTGTTGAGCCGCCCGGATCTGCAGGTTCGCCTTCAGGGCCAGGGCTGGGTCGTGCGGCAAAGTCCTGCGGCGGGTACCCCGCTGACGGCAGGGCTCGTGGTGACGGTCGAGCTGGAATGAACTGGCTCGAGGTGAACCTTGCGGTGCTGGAAGGCCGCTTTTCGGGCATAAGCAAGGAAATCCTGAGTCAAATCGCACCCATCGAACGGCCTGAGTTTCTCGACGCGAAGTCGGGCGCACGGACGGCACGCTGGAAGGGGCTCACGTGGGCGAGCACCTTTGATCCGGCGGCCGAAGCCCGCAAGACCCTGCCTGTCCTGACGGCCGAAACCGACTTTGCCGTGGTCGGTGGGTTCGGCATGGGCTACTGGGCCGAAGCCCTTCGCGAAGAGCATCCGGACTTGCCAGTCGTTGTTGCCGAGCCGGATCCATGGTGGTTGGGGCAGGTTCTTGCGCAACGCGACCTGCGGTCGTTGTTGGCAGACCCGTTCGTCAGTTTCGTTCTCGGTGGTTCACCGCAGCAAATTGGTGACTACCTGGGGCGCTTCGTGTGCCGCAACATTGCTTGGCTGCCCCACCGCCCGACCTTCGCCCTGCATTCGGTGTGGATGAACGGACTCGAAGCAGCGCTGGCCGATTTTCAGGCTCTCAGCCGGGTCAACCGGGCTACGCTGGACCGTTTCGCCGGGCTGTGGTTGCGCAACTTCGCCCGGAATGAGGCCCTGTGGGACTCCCCGCTCAGCGCACCGATTGCCGTCGGACGCTTGGCCGGCCTGGCCCCCGGCTCACGGGTGGTGATCGCCGCTGCCGGGCCCTCGCTGGGTGGCAGTTTGGACTGGCTGAAGCGGCACCGAAGCCAAGTGCTTCTGATAGCAGTAGATACGAGCTGGAACACCTTGAAGCAGGCGGGTCTTGTCCCGGATTTTGTTGTGATTATGGACGGCCAATACTGGAACGCCCGCCATGTCGATCCGCCCGTGGAGGCGCCGACCCGCATTGTGTGCGAAGGCGTCAGTCACCCGTCAACGCTCCGCCTGGCCCCGGAGCGGACCTACGTCGCCGCTACCAGCGTCCCCCTGCTTCGCTCCCGCGAAGAACGTGTGTGGGGCGAACTGGGAACTCTCCGGTCCGGAGGCTCGGTAGCCACCACGGCCTGGTCGTTGGCGCTTCTCTTGGGCGCCACGGAAGTCGTCTTTTGCGGCCTCGATCTTGGTTATCCCAAGGGCGGCAGCCACGTTCAGGGCAGTCAGTTTGAAGAGCGAAAGCACCGTTTGGCCCGACGACTTCAACCGGCCGAAACCTGGGGCCACTCGTGGCTGGGCGAGCCCGGGTTGGTCCAGCGTCTTGCCACCACCGGGGGGCAGATCCTTTCGGACCCAAGGATGGACCTCTACCGCTCCTGGTTGGCCCTCTCGGTCGCAGAACATCCCGAGGTGACCGCCTGGAACCTGAGCCCCATCGGTTCACGAGTGCCTGGCCTGAGTACACCCCCAGCCCGTCTTGGCGAAGATTGGCCTCAACAACCAGTTCCCCGCTGGCCAGAGGGACCTCGTCTGGTGAGCCGCAGCGAAGTTCCCGACGCGACCAGCCTCCCACTACCGCTGGCGTTCCCCGCCGAAATGGGGCGCGCCTGGGTTGAGGCTTGGGAACTCAGGGGGCAGCGCTTGTGGGGACAAGGCTGGGAACTCGTGGCCGGACCTGCTCTTCGGACCTGGAAGCTGTTTCCGTCAGCACGGAGCCTTCGAGCGCTTCGGGAAAGCTGGGACCTCGAGCAAACGCTGGAAAGTCAGATTTTCCGTTCAAGTCCTGCGGGGGCCGTCCGATCATGAAAGGGAGCTCAAAAAGCCACTAAAGCGGTATGCCGTCGACGTCCAGAGGCATACCGTTTTTTTATGCTCGGCTGGGCAGAAACTTCAGGCTACAATTCAAAACTCAAGACGCGGTTATTGAGCTCATCACCGACAACCAGCCTCGTATCGTCGAGGTACACCCCCCCACTGCCGCTGCTCAGGGTCGTGGACGAGGTGCCGCTTGCGGTGCTCGCGAAATCCGCCTGCCCGAGGACTAGGTCGGCCGCCTGGCCGGTTGTGTGCCCTGAGGGCGGTCACCGAGGTTCCCGCAGGAAGGCTCACGGCGATCGTCGTCGTACTCTCTGAAACCGTACCGGTTGCAGAGACAGTCAAGGCGCTGTTGAGGGCAGCCGAGAAGCCGAACGCGGTGATCTGTTTCATGGACGAGAGGCCCGTCTGGGGTCCCAGACCCAGAAACTGACAGCCGAGGAGCAGAGCCGTTAACAGAACGAGTGAAGAGGCCTTCAGAAAGGTGACTAATTTCATAATAATACTCTCCTAAGCTGAGAGTTCACCCACCCACTAATCTTGTCAAGAATTATCTCCAAAATGTTAATAATAGCCAAAAGCTCCAGTCTGGAAGTCGGCAAGGGTGCGATTTCCCACGCCGGGACTTTCCCGCTTGGCCAGCACGGCGTTTGTGCGCTATCTGTAATCCATGAACATCCTGTTTGTCTGTACCGGTAACATCTGCCGGTCCCCCCTCGCGGAAGTGATCTTTCGCGAGCTGGTGCGCAACGAAGGGCTGGAAGCAGAAATCCTGGTCGACTCGGCGGGCACGGAAGGCTACCACGAGGGAGACCCGGCCGACGAAAGGTCGCGACGCACGGCGCGGAGCCGGGGCCTGGAAATTACTCACCGGTCCCGGGAAATCCGAGCGACAGATTTCACCAAGTTTGACCGGATCATCGCCATGGACTCCCACAACCTGAGAGACCTGCAGCGTCTGGCCCGGGGTGAGCGGGAACGGCGGAAGATCAGCCTGCTCAGAGATTTCGACCCCAGCGGTCCCGGCGACGTGCCTGATCCTTACTACGGGTCGCTCGACGACTTCGAAATGGTGTGGCATATGTGCGAGCGGTCGGCGCCCCGTCTGCTGGACTACCTGAAGGCCTTCGGCCTGGAAGCGTTCGAGGAGCCTACGGGCCGTCTCACGGGCCGGTAAGGCCGCCGAAGCCGAGCGCAGCGATCCCCAGGGCCAGGCTGCACGCGGTTTCGGTCCGCAAGACCGAGGTGCCCAGCGAGGCGGAACTCCAGCCAGCAGTCTCGAAGCTGAGTTGCTCGCGGTCGCTCCAGCCCCTCTCGGGCCCGATGGCCAACCACAGGGGTCCGTTCTGAGTCAGTACCGGGTGCGAGGTCCACGGGGCCGCCTGTTCCCGGAAGCATACCCGCCGGCCCGAAGAAATCAGGCTCAAGGCGGTGGACAGCCGTTGGTGTCGTTCAACCTGCGGCAAGCGGGTTCCCCGGTTCTGGGCCGCACCCTCCTTGAGCGCGTTTCGCCACTCGCCCTTCCACAAGGTACTCTGAAGGTAGGACTTATCACCCAGGTCGGTGGCGACAAAGTGCAGTTCGCAGGCGCCTAGAGTCGTCAGGTCTTTGAGAAGCCGCCGGGCGGTAGGAGGTCGCGGAGTGCCGATGAGCAACCGGATCTCCAGGAGGGCGGGCGGCTCAAGGGTGAACTCCTGTTCGCCGACTGCCAGGCCGGAGGCTCCCACCGACAAAAGGGCGGCGGTCCCCTTGCGCCCTTCCACCTCACCGGCCACAAAACGGTCTCCCGGAACCAGTTTCAGAATCTCGAGCAGATGCAGGGCTCGTGGGTCGCGGCGGTCCAGGGTTCCCGGCAGTTCGCCGGGTTCGAATAGCACCAGGTTCATGGATTTTTCCCTTGCGATAGTGTATTGTCGCTGTCGGGGGTACCCATGCCATTGAAAGGATACCAGCGGGGCTATTTAACCCGGAAAGCGCACCCGTTGCAACCGGTTGTGCAGATCGGAAAGAACGGCCTCACCGCAGAAGTCACCAAGGCCATCGACAAGGCACTGGATGACCACGAGCTCATCAAGGTGAAGTTCGTCCAGTTTCAGGACGAACGCGTGGAAATGGCCCGCGGCCTTGCCGAAACTCTCGAAACGACCCTTGTTCGGGTTGTGGGCAACATTGCCATTTATTACCGTCACCAACCAGACCCCCAGAAGCGGGTGGTCCACCTGCCGAAGTGATCGCGGAGGCCGCATGACCCTATTCCAAGTGAGGGCCGTTTGCGCCCTGTTTGTTGTGTTTGTCGCGGGAACGCTGAGCGCCCAAAACCTTGCCGAGGATGTGCTCAAGGGCAAGGAAATCCAAGGCATCGAGTTCAAGAGCTATGTAGGACCCCACAAGGTCATTGAAAGTCGGCTCGCCATCCAGGGCATCGGCACCGAGTTGGGAACGCAGCTCAAGGCGGGCGGCACGGCGGCCGACTATGGCGGTAAGTATCGTCTCACGCGGTTGGTCGATCCCGCTTCCGCTCTGCTGAGCGCTGATCTGTTTGTGCTGGACGCGACGGCGGGTGTGGATCACATCCGCAACCTCAACTGGATCCTTTCGGCCTATTTGCAACAGGCGTTCGGCTACGCCCTGGCGGATGCCGACCTGCTGGCCGACTTCATCACCCGCTACAACGCCTTCTACCGGGGCAAGACCGATTACTTTCCTCAGTACTACTCGCCCTTGATCACGGCCGCCTTGGTCCCGCCGGAATCGGCCGGGCTGGCCCTGGACTACCGCGACTGGCCGGGAAAAACGCGCATGCTGATTCCGCTGCGCAGCAGCCTCTCCAAGGGAGTTGCCGGCAGCGTGAACACCGAGGAGATCTCCAACAAGGCCATCGTCACCGATATGGGCACTGATCAGGCCGCCATCGATGCCCGCAAAAAGCTCGCCGACCTCAAGGAAGGTGAAATTGTGCAGGAGCAGAAGGCCATCGCCCAAAAAGAAGCCACGCAGACGGCTGCGACGGGAGGCCAAACTCCCAAGACGAACTCTTCTGACCCTCAGACAAGTGCAGCGACCTCCGGAACTGGAACCTCAGCCGGAACCACGCCCCCCAACGCGGTCACCAGCGGTGCGGCGGCTTCAACGGCAGCGGCCACCGATCTCGGCGCGGCCAAGGCTGCCGTGGCCCAGCGCGACCAGGCCCTGCAGGCCGAGCGAAAGGACATTGTTGCCGCCGACCAAAAGAAAGTTGACACGCCCGTGGCGGTTGTAGCACCCGTGAAACCGCTGGTGCTGACGCCGGTCGTGCTGGTTAACGAATCCACCAAACTCGGCCAGGTGGTGCTTGTTGACCCGGCGGCCAACAAACTCTGGAAGAAATCAGACCTGAACTCCGTCCGTGCGGCGAGGGTGCAGGTGTTCGGGGATGGCCTGCTGGTGACAGCCGGTGACACCAAGGGGGTCAACGGGGCCGTCCGTCTGGTCTTGCTGAATAAGGATGACGCCACGGTGGTGCTGACGGGAACCGATGACGTCTCGCCCGACGCGCCGGTCTTGGTCAATGGGAATCAGATCCTCACGCTGACCAAGGGAGACAAGGGCTCGTGGGTGCTCGGCCTGTTCGACGCCAAACTCAAAACAACCGCCAAGGGAACCGACGGCCTGGCGGCTTCCACGGCCATCACAGTGGGCCCCTCCGGTATCTTTGTGCAGGGGACGGGCGGCAAACTGATGCTACTGGACGCGAAGACCCTGATCAAGAAGAGCGACACGGAGGGATAAATGGCGAGAGGACCGTTCTTTGGCCGCAGCGTCTCGGTCGTCGAGGACCTCTCCCTCGACGAACAGTTCTACCTCTATTCCAAGACGGCCGAGATCAAGAAGGCCCTGCTTGCGGGCAAGGACCTTTCGGCGTACCGGCTGGGCGACAAGGACCTTTCGGTCTACCTGATCTTTCTGGAAGACAGCACACGCACCAAAGAATCCTTCCGCAACGCGGCCCTGTTCCACCAGGCCACCGTCAGTGATTTCGACGCGGCCCACTCGTCGGTGAACAAGAAAGAAAGCCTGACCGACACCCTGAAGATGCTGGTGGGCTACAGCCGCCGTTCGATCTTTGTCATCCGCAGCTCGGTCGAAGGGGTGTGCCGTGCCCTCGAGACCACCATCGGCGACTACTGCCGGCGGTCAGGTATCGAAGCTCCGAGCTTCATCAACGCGGGCGACGGACGCCATGAGCATCCTTCCCAAGAGTTTCTCGACGAGTTCACCTTTCTCGAACACTTGAACTGGTCGCGCGAACGAATCCACCTTGCGCTCACCGGCGACCTCTACTTCGGCCGCACCGTGCATTCCAAGGCAGACGGACTGAAGATCTTCCGCGAGGTCCGTGTCGATCTGATCGCCCCAAAGGAACTCGGTCTGCCTGAGTTCTACCTGCAAAAGATGACCGAAGCCGGGTTCGAGATCCGGGTTTTTCCCAGCATCGACGCCTATCTGGCTCAGCCCGACATCGCCGGCTTGTGGTACTTCACCCGGCTCCAGTTGGAGCGCATGGGCGAGGATGTGCGTGATCGCGTCGAGCAGTTGAAGCAGGCGGTCACCGTGCGCCCGGACCACCTCGACAAGCTGCCTTCGGGCACTCGGTTCTACCATCCTCTTCCTCAGAATCGCACGGCGCCGACGATTCCCGACTTCGTCACGCCGTTGGCGCTCAACGGTTGGGACGAACAGTCCCGAAATGGGTACTTCACGCGAATTACCCTCATTGGCCTGCTCTCGGGAGCGCTGGGCCAGGACTACGCTGGTTTGCTGAGCCGGCCTGAGGAACCCACCGACGACTTTGTCCGCGAGGTCGAGGTGAGCGGGCACAGGAAGGCTGGCGAACCCAAGACGGGAATCAAGCCCGTCGACAACGGAATCGTCATCGATCACATCGGAACCGGGCGAACGGTCGAGCAGGTTTGGAAATTGCTCGACAAGATTCGCCGCAACCTTCAGCTCAACTACCTCTCGAGCCAAGGTGTCTTCTCGTCCAACAAGTCTGACGTCGTGAAGGGGCTCATCTCAATTCCGGACCTTCCCGACTTGGGCTTCAAGAAGATCAAGAAGCTTGCGGCGCTCAGTCCCGGTTGCAGCCTCAACATCGTGCGAGCCAGTCAAGTGATCCGCAAGTATCGGCTTCACATGCCACCGCGCATCTACAATTTTGCCGAGATCAGTTGCCGCAACCCCCAATGCATCAGCCACCCCGACCAGCACGAAGGGATCAATGCGGAGTTTCTGCGCCGGGGCGATGGGTTTGTGTGCAAGTATTGCGAGAGGTTGCACACTTACGACGACATCTGGACAGATTAGGGTAGGTCGGCCGGTTGGGGCCGCGACCTCGCGGGTCTGGCGGCGCCTCCTCCTTGCTGTGTCAGTCGAGTAGCTTCCGCTACACTCCTTCCTCGCTTCGTCGTCGGCTTGCCAGCCCCACGATTTCGCTGGCCCGAACCGGCCGACAGATTCGGCAATCGGCATTTATCGCGCGGTGGGCCCGCAGAAGGCCTACTGGTGCCATCGGCTTCGCCTTGGCCGGTTGGGGCCGCAGAAGGCCTACTGGTGCCGTCGGCTTCGCCTCGGCCGGTTGGGGCCGCAGTAGGCGCACTGGTGCCGTCGGCTTCGCCTCGGCAAGGGGGCTACTGGTGCATCGGCTTCGCTTTGGCTAGTCGAGGAGGTTGAGGTCTTGAGGTGAGTTGGACTCTGGTGCAGGGGTATCGAGGCCGAGGTCGAGGTTCAGGTCGGTATTGAGATCGCCCGACGAACCTGACATTTCCTGGAGGGCCCCTTGGATGTTCGACGCGAGTGCTTCGTTGCGCAGGCGGCGGAAGTTGGCCATGTTCGAAACTTCGGTGGGGCCGGTTCCATTCAAGAAGATCTCCCCGATCACCTTCTCGCCGGGTTCGCCCGACGGCAACAGACCCGTCTCTGCGTCCACATTCATCGAGTAAAGCCCGGTTGAGGGGCGCGCGAACTTGAGCGGGGCCAAGTTGGCATGAACCTGCTTCATGAACGAGGCCCAGAGCGGACCCGCTGCCACAGCGCCGGAGTTTTCCAAACCCAACGAGTTGCCAGGCTTGTCAAACCCGAGCCAGATAGCCGTGGTCATATAGGGCGAATAGCCCACCGTCCACGCGTCTGACCAGTTTTGGGTAGTCCCTGTTTTTCCTGCCATTTCCATGGGCAGGCCGTTCACTCCGTACACTGCACCAGCGAGGGTGCCCTCAGAGACGGTGGTCTTGAGCAGGTCGGTCATGATGTAGGCCGTCTGTGGGCTGATGAGCTGAGACGCGCTACCCTTGTACTTCTGCACCTCAAGAGCATCCAAGGCCGGGTTGTTGATGATATTACCCTTGCGGTCCTGAATGTAGAGTAGGGCGATAGGATCGACGGCTCGGCCCTGATTCGCGAAGACCGCGTAGGCGCGGGCCATCTGGATCGGCGCGATCGAGATGATACCCAGAGCCAGGGGGTACTTACGTGGGAACGTCTGGGCAATCTTAACGGGGTCCGAAATGCCCAGGAGCAGTGCCGCCCGGTCGATCGCGGCGTCGAAGCCTACTCCGGCTAGCACCTGAATCGCGGGGACGTTCATGGAATGCGCGAGGGCCTGGCGAAGCAACACCGGCCCCTTCCATTCGCCCTTGAAGTTGAGCGGCGTGTAAGTCGTGCCGTCGTCGTAGGTGAACACCGTGGGGGCGTCCATGATCATCGTTGCCGGGGTGTACTTGTGCGAATCGATGGCAGCTGAATAGAACAAGGGCTTGAACGACGAGCCCGGTTGGATATTGGCTTGTACGGCCCGGTTGAACTGATTGAGGCGATCGAATTGCGAACCGCCGACCATGGCCTTGATGTAGCCGGTGGAATTATCGATGGTCACGAGCGCGCCTTCGACCTGGGTCTTGCCCGAAAGATCGATCACGCTCTGGTAGGCCGTCACGGCAGCGTCCTGAACCAAGTCGAGACCAAACAGCTTCGCCGCGACGTCTATGGTGGGTGAAACCTGAACGTTGAGGTACTCACGGGCGTCGCGCAGGTACTGGGTGCTGCTGGCCTTGAAGTCTGGCAAATTGAAGCCGAGCGCGAGCATGTCGAGCAGCGGGCTGATTTCGGTGTCGACCACGTTTCCGCGAGTCTCCGTATTGGAATGGTAGCGGGAATTGGTGTCTGCGATGCCCTTGGTCATCACCTCGTCGGCGACCTTCTGTATACTGAGGTCAAGCGTCGTGTGAATGGTCAGACCGTCTCGGTAAATGTCGTGCGGCCCGAGCAAGTTCTCTTCGACAAGACCGCGGATGTACTCCGAGAAGAAAGGAGCCTTGTCTTTACGGTCAAAGAAGGCGGTACTGAGGCTGTCACGCCGGTAGTCGTAGTTCGACCAGTACTTGTTGAACGAATCGTCCGACTGGGCCTGACTGATAAAGCCCCGCGTGACCATGTCGGCCAAGATCTCTTCCTGAATCTTGCGGGCGCTGTTGGGGTTGCGGATCGGAGAGTACAAGCCGGGTCGGACGAGTTGGATGACCAGAATGGCCGACTCAGCCACTGTGATCTCGCGCACCGAATGACGGAAGAAGTACTGGCTGGCAGACTCAACGCCGTAGGTCGTGTGGCCAAAGGGCATGTTGTTGAGGTACTGCTCGAGGATCTCCTGCTTGCTGAAGCGGCTCTCAAGCTGGAATGCCCACCAAAGTTCCTCCAGCTTTCGGGTCAGGGTAATCTGCGAGCGGTCGGAGTAAAGCTTACCCGCCAATTGTTGGGTCACCGTGCTACCGCCAGAAAACAATTGCCCGGTGAGCATCTGAAAGAGGGCGCGGCTGAAGCCCCGCAGCGAAAATCCGTTGTGTGTAAAGAACTCTTGGTCTTCGCGGGTCAATAACGCGTTGGTGAGGTACTTGGGGACCTCGTTGTACGAGACAATTTCCCGCTTCTCGTCGGAGAAAAACTCGGTGATCAAGTTTCCATTGATGTCGAGCACCTGCGACGGAAGGGAAGGGCTGAAATCCCCGAAGCTAATCTGGTTGCGGATGTTGATGTTGGCAGCCATCACCAAGCCCAGAAGCAGGCCCATGACAGCCGAGGAACCCAGCCCGAACAGGGCCAGGAACGTCAGGACCCGGTTACGCCGGGCAGAAAAAGTCATGTCGCCAGACTAGGCCACAAGCGCCGGCCGAGTCAAGGCGAGGCAAAAAAAGAGACCAGCTGGGGAGCTGGTCTCAACCCCGAAGGGTACCGTCGGATATAGTAAACTGGGAGGGGAACTATATCTGCCCGGCATTCTCTTTGTCGGTTGTCTGGCTCCCTAACTTGATACCGGACCTACGGAAATCACTGTTTTTCGACCAGAAGCTGCAAATTGAGCCGAATCCGGTACTTGCCACCGTCGGGGATCTCAAACGCCTGCGATACCAGCGTGTTCCCGATCGACACCTGAACAAGGTGGGTGCCGAGCTCGACGGGGTAGAGCGTGACCGGAGTCCATGCGAGTTTTTTGCCGTCCAGTACAATCTGCGCTCCTTCGGGGGCTTCAAAAACCACCGAAGGCGATTCGAGGGGAAGCTCCAGCGTGACCTCTGTGACCTTGGCCTGACTCACCGCAACGTTGGCCGTGGCACCGCTGTAGCCGGGAAGGGAAGCCTCGAGCGTGTAGAGTCCGGGCTCGAGCAGCAGAAGCCCATCCGCAGACTGGGGCACACCGTTGGCGGTCAGTTTGAGGCGCTTTCGTTCTTCGGTCCCCAAAGTGGGGGTAAGCACGCTCAGGGCTCCCAGATTGCTGTTGATTGGGCGTGTCCTGAGCTGTAATTGAAAAGCCAGGTGCTGGGCCTCGGCGGGAAGTTCACCGATCGGAAGCACCACCACGGCCAGGGGAAAGCCCTTGTCGAGTTGAGTCAGTTTGAGTACGGCCGTGTCAACCGAAGCCCTGAGTCCTGCCTTGGCCACCAACGGAGCCAACAAGTAGAAGCGGGCATTAGGGGGAAGCACTTCCACGCTCAGTTTGTCGCCCTGTCCTGGCTCTTTCCCTTTGGGTGCCACGTAGTTCTGGTAGACAAACAGTGCGAGCAAGGATCGGTAAGGCAACAGTTCCCGGGGAATCGTCACCTCGATCTCAAGTCCTCGGGTAAAACGCGTCGTGGCGGGAAGCGTCACCTGCACAACCTCTTCGGTAGTGAAAGTTACTGCCGGCGCATCGGGTAGTACTTCGCCGCGGTAGGCCCCCTTAACGGGTTCAGCCACAAGGGCAGCAGTAGCCAGCCAGGACGCCACGAGCAACAAGACGAAGATCCGCTTCTGGCGTGCCGAGGTGTGCTGGCTCATCGCTTGACCGGCAGAAAGGAGACGGGGTCTTCAGGATGACCGAGCCTACGGATTTCGAAATGCAAGTGCGGACCGGTCGACATTCCTGTGCTCCCAACGCTCCCGATCATCGTACCCGAAAGCACTCTGGTATTCAAGGAAGTCGCCGTCCTGCTGAGGTGGCCATAGACGGTTTCGTAGCCGTCTCCATGGTCGAGCCGGATGAAGTTGCCTAGCACCGCGTTGTACGCCACCTCGACCACCGTGCCATCGCGGGCAGCGTAGACTTCGGTTCCAACCGGGGCGGCAAGGTCGACACCGTTGTGGAAGAGCGGGTGCCCTGTGAATGGGCTAATTCTCATCCCGAACGACGAGGTGAGTTTTCCCTTGGGCAACGGAAACCTGAACAGAATCCCCAGAAAAAAAGCCCTTTCCAAAGGATGAAAGCGTTCCCCAAGGAAGAACGCCACCCTGACTGGTTTGCCGCCCCGCTGAATGACGAGCGACTGGGTGGCCGCCGTGCTGTCGCGCCATCCTGCCATGAGCCGGTCAAGCTCGCCGGGAGACTCAGTGTCCAGGAAGACGCCCGGCTGACTGGGAATCAACAACAGCCGACCCGGTTGCACGCCCTCGGCCGTGGTGAGGCCATTGAGCGTCGTCAAGGTTTCATACGGGAGGTTGAACCGGCTTGCCAGCGAGAACAGGTTGTCATCGACTTTCACGTAGTAGGTGAACAGCGCTAGGTCGCCGGGGCTTTCGTGTCGCGCAAGCGCCTGTCCAGCACTCTCGACCAATTCCTGCTGCTGGCGAAAAAGCCCATCCTTGGCCACCGTCAGAACCCGGATCTCGGGATACGGTGGCACTTCAGCCCCGCTGGCAGAACTGAGAGCCAAGACCAACAACGCGGCCAGGCAGCTGAGTCTCAAGCGCTGGTCTCCCCCGGCACCGGAAACAGACCCTCAAGAATGGCCTCGCCAAGGGGGAGTCCCCCCGAACTGCGGCCCAATTGCCGGTCGGGCCTCGTTTCCCCGTGAAAATCCGACCCTCCAGAGACCTTGAGTCCGAAACTGCGAGCCAAGGCCTCGAGCCTCCTTGCCACCCTCGGCTCAACCCCAGGGTGCCAGGCTTCCAGGCCATCGAGACCCAGCAGTTTCCACTCCGGTAGCCGTACGGCCAAGTTGGCCACCGACAGTCTCAGGGTCTTCGGGTGTGCGACGACGGCCAAGCCCCCTGCCTCATGGATCATCGAAATGGCCTCGCCGAGCTCAAGCCCCGCTTTGGGTTCATAGAACAGCCTTCCCCGCCCCAAAAAATGGTTGAACGCGTCCTGAATGGTCTCGACCTTGCCCTTTTCCACCAGAAATCGGGCGAAATGTGGCCTTCCGACCTGTCCGCCCTGGGCCAGCGCCTCGATCTGTTCAAACTCGCCCTGTATCCCCGCCTCCTGCATTCGACGGAACATCGTCAGGTTCCGTCGGGCTCTCAACTGCTGGAGGTGCTTCAGTCCGACCACCCAGCCATCGGTCCACTGCTGCAGTCCGAGTCCCAACAAATGAAACTCGCCCTCGTCAAAAGCGATTTCCAGTTCGATGCCGCCGAAAAAACGGATTCCGAGCACCCGACAAGCCTGATGGGCCTCATCAAGTCCGGCAACGGTATCGTGATCGGTCAAGGCCAGCGCCGTTACTCCCTGCGACCGGGCTAACGTAGCCAAGGCCGCCGGGGTCAGCATTCCATCAGAAGCCGTCGAGTGGGAATGGAAGTCGACCATCGCACCAGTGTAATTGTTTTTTCGGAGGTTGACAGGGGGGCAGGGGAGAATTATCCTGAGTTTGGTACCTTTGCCTTGAGGGAGGTTTCGTGCCCAAAGCCACCCAGTACAAAACCAACTCGGTTATTTTCTTCCAGGGGGATGCGGGAGACAAAATCTTTATCCTTAAAGCGGGCAAGGTCCTTCTTAAATCCAACGACATCGAAACCAAGGAAGAGATCAAGGAACTGGTAGCCTCCGGCGAGTTCTTCGGGGTAAAATCCGCGCTCGGGCGCTACCCGCGGGATGAGACGGCGCAAGTTCTTTCCGACGCAGAAGTTCTCGTGTTCACGGTTCCCGAGTTCGAGCAGTTGGTCCTGTCGAATACGCGCATCATCATGAAGATGCTGAAGGTTTTCTCCAACCAGCTGCGGCGCATGGTGAGCAAGGTCCAGAACCTTATTTCCAAGGGCAACAACAAGGATCTCGAAACTGGTCTTTTTGGCATCGGCGAGTACTATTACAACAACCGGCACTACAAACAGGCCCAGCACGCCCTGACCCGGTATCTAGGCCACTATCCCGAAGGGCGCTATTCTGCCGAAGCCTCTGAGTTGGCCCGAAAGGCGGGACAGGGCGCAGGCAAGACCGATTCCACGGATATTTTCGCAGCCGCTGGCGCCGAAGCCGATTTCACTCCTCCCAAAGCGACACCCGCGCCAGGTTCTGTCGATGCTTTGGCCGCCAAGGGATTTTTCGAAGCGGTAGCGCTGGCGAACCAGGAAAAGTACCTCGAAGCCTTCAAAATCTTCCAGAAGCTGGTCAGTACCAACGCCGACCCCGAGCATGCCGCCAAGGCGGAGTTCGAGATGGGGCGCTGTCTGGTTTTCCTGACAAAGTATGACGAGGCAATCAAACACCTGACTGCGCTGATCACGAAGTACCCCAAGCACCCCGACCTCAAAGACGCGTTGTTTTTCATAGGACGCTCGTACCAAGGCAAAGGCGATGCTACGTGGGCTCGCAACTTCTTCAACAAGATCCTCGGAATCGCTGCTGAGGACGAACCCGTTTCCATCAAGACCCGCAAGGCCCTCAAAGAGCTCGAAGGGGCCAAGGCATGACCCTCGACTTGTCGGTTTTCAACCGCTTCGC
Source organism: Spirochaetales bacterium (assembly GCA_037142615.1). Classification (GTDB taxonomy): domain Bacteria; phylum Spirochaetota; class Spirochaetia; order JABEVK01; family JABEVK01; genus JAIFLN01. The sequence continues at coordinate 201,334 of JBAXAI010000002.1, forward strand.
CATCACAAAAAAGGCCGGAGACATCATTTTTTGCGAGTACGAGCCTGGCGACGCCTTCTACCTTATCCAGAGCGGCCAGGTGAAGATCGTCAAAATTGTGGGCGAGATTGAAAAGACCCTCGACATCCTCAATCCGGGTGAGTTTTTTGGCGAAATGGCCCTGCTGGAAGAGGCCCCGAGGAGCGCCACCACCATGGCTCTCACCGACGTGAAACTGCTGGAGTTCAACCGCGCGAACTTCGAAGTTCTCATGCAGGGTAACCCACAGATCGTCCTGAATCTGCTCAAGCTCTTCAGCAAACGGATCTACGACCAGAAGCGTAGGTTCATGATTCTCAACTTCGGTGACGATCATCAGGCCCGGGTTGCCGATGTGTTCCTTATGCTCGAAGAGAATCAGCCTCGACCCGCCGACCCCACTGACGTCGTTCGCGTGTTCCCCAATTCCGCCGAAGACATCGCCAACTGGGCTGGGCTGTCGGTGGCCAAGGTCAGCGAAGTGCTCAAACAGTTTGCCAACCAGCGCCGGGTCGAAATTCAGCAAGGCAAAATTGTCGTCAAGAACATCAACGACTTCACCCGCTTTGTCAAATCCAAACGCCAGGAATAGGCCCTTCAGGGCCCTCAGGAGTCTTCATGAACTATCGCAAACTCGGTGCTACCGGTCTCAAGGTCAGTGAAATTGCCTATGGAAGTTGGCTGACTTTCGGGAATCAGGTCGAACTCGACTCTGCGAAAGCCATCCTTCAGCGCGCCCGGGAACTCGGCATCAACTACATCGACTGTGCCGACGTCTACAACGCGGGTCAGGCCGAGTCCCTGCTGGGACAGATTCTGCCGGGTTGGCGCCGCAGTGACTACGTCGTGGCGACCAAGGCCTTTTGGCCCATGAGCGACAACGTGAATGACCGCGGCTTGTCGCGCAAGCACATTATCGACAGCGTTGAGGCGAGCCTTGAGCGTCTGAAGCTGAAGTACGTTGATCTGTGGTACTGCCATCGCTACGATCCCGAGACTCCTCTGGTTGAGACTTTGGAGGCGATTGAGGACCAGATCCGGCTCGGAAAGATCACCTACTGGGGAACCAGCGAGTGGGAAGCCGATCAGATCGCAGAGGCGTGGGCCCTGTGTGAAGCGAAAGGGTGGCACAAACCCGTGGTCAACCAGCCGTACTATTCGCTTTTGGGCAGAAAGATTGAACTGCGGATTCTTCCCACCTGCGAGCGGCTCGGTATCGGAACGGCCTCGTTCTCGCCACTCGCTCAAGGCATCTTGACCGGGAAATATGCGTCAGGCGCTTTGCCAGTTGGAAGCCGCGGCGCGAACGACAAACTCAACATGTTCATGAAGGAGAGTTTGGGAAACCCCAAAGTGCTCGAAAAGGTGGAAAAGCTCCGACCCATTGCGGAGCGGTGTCACCTGAGTGTGGGGCAGTTGGCGATCGCCCGGCTGCTGCAACACCACGCCATCTCGAGCGTTATTGTGGGGGCGAGCTCCGTCAAGCAATTGGAAGAAAATTGCGTGGCCGCCGGAGTCAAACTTCCGGCCGCAGAGATCAAAAGAATCGACGCCCTGTTCCCGACTCCAGACGCGGTCGGCCGGTTCACCTGATCACGAAGTCTACTTGATCAGATCCAGCACCGTTTGGGCCGCCTTCTTGTAGTCGGTCTCGTTTCTCTCAATGGCCTTGGCAAGGTTCGTTTTGGCGTCGTCCCATTTCTTCTGGGCGTAGGCGGTTAGTCCTTTGGCATACTCGAGCAGGCCTGCGGGCAAGGTCTTGGTAGAGACCAGGGCAAAGGCTGCCTCGGCTTGAGGGTAGTCCTTGAGCTCATACGAGGCTAAACCGGCGTAGTAACGAGCCTGGTCGTCGGCCGGACGCTGAACAAGGGCCGACTGAAAAAGCTTGAGGGCCCCTGCGTAATCCTTGTCCTTCATCTTTGCCACGCCTTGCGCCAGCAGGGTGCTGAAGCTGGTCTGTACTGCCCAGTACGCAGCGAGGTCCTTGGAGCCGGTGCTCAGGCTCTTCCCGCTTTGGAATCGCTGGAGAGCAGACTGGCGATTGGCTTCCAAAGTGGCCGCTGGTGCTAGATTGCCCAGAATCGAACCAAGAATGCGCGGATACACGGGATCGGTTGACTGAAGCAAAAAGGTGACAAGCGCCCAGCTGTCGAGTTCGTTTGCTGCGGGGGCAGTCAGGAGTGCACTGAGGTCAGTCACCGGCTGTGTCGCCCAACGGGCCTGAAGGGCGTCCAGGAACGGTTCCTCGGTTACCGGCCCCAAGGAAGTGCCATCCCAGCTGACGTTCCAAAAGTGGTAGGCCAGACCGGTTTCAATCCACGAGGGTGATCGCGGCAGAAACGACCAAAGGTACTGGTAAAAACCCTGAAATGCGAGGGGGTGAGCGAGGTCAGCGGTGTTCCAGCCTGCAAGAACACTTTGCGCCGGATCGGTGTATTGAAGGAAGACGAAGTCCTCGGGAGGCGAGGCTGTCGTGCCCTCGAGCGCCTTCACGAAGTCCTCCTTGCTGCTGTACAAAGTCACGGCCAGCGGGGCCGGCAGTTTGCTGAGGTCAAACAGGAAAAGCTGGTTGTAACGCTGGAGCAGCGCTTCCATCAGGGCTAACGTTTCGTTCGCCTTTTCCGAGCCAGCCCAGGAGGTCACCACATAGTGGTCGCTCTTAACGACCGTCGGTTCCGCGTTCGATTGAGCTCCCAGAGGGATACTTATCAAGGCGAAGCACAGGAGTAACGAAAGGTTGCGCATGGGGTCTCCTGCGGTCATTGTAGTGCAGGCTCTCAAGAATCTCAAACCGGAATACGCTATACTGCCGAGGACCGGAATCGAACCGGCACGGACGTTTCCATCCGGGGGATTTTAAGTCCCATGTGTCTACCTATTTCACCACCCCGGCGATGGGAACGACCTTAGCAAAACCAAGGGGTTCTTTCAAGATGTCAGAGTTCTCCGGTCTCGTCGACAGCCATTTCCACAGCCTCTCGATGCGCACCAAAGGGTTGGATCCGCACGAGTGCCTGGAACGATTTTTCAGCCAAGGGGGGCGTTGGGCCCTTGATGTCGCCGTGGGTATCGCGGGTTGGCAACTGAGGCAGGAGCTTGCTCTGGCTTTCAAAGGGGTTTACCTGACTGCGGGATTCCATCCGTCGGAGGCTCCTGGGGTCTCAGAGGGCGACTGGGAGACGTTGCAGGGGCAACTGGCTAACCCTAAAACTCTGGCCCTAGGTGAGGTGGGTCTGGATTGGTACCGCGGAAGGGACTCGGCTGGCGTGCAACGCGAGGTGTTTCGGCGGCAGGTGGGCCTCGCGCTCAAGGCCAACCTACCGCTGGTGATCCACAACCGAGAGGCGGACACGGAACTGATTCAGGACTTGGATGCCGAGCGCTGGTCTGGAAAAGGCATTCTGCATTGTTTTTCTTCGGACCTGTCGATGGCGCGGCGCGGCCTCGACCGTGGCTTTTTGCTGAGCTTTGCCGGGAACGTTACTTACCCTTCGGCCGCCGCGCTCCGGGAAGTCGCCCGTTGGGTACCATCGGACCAGATTCTTGTCGAAACTGACTCGCCCTACTTGAGCCCTCAGGGCTTTCGTTCCCAGCCCAACGAACCCCTGCTAGCCGGACACACGGCTGCGTTCATAGCCGAGTTGCGTGGCGTGAACCTGGCTGACTTTCTGGAACAAACCGGCCGCAACTTCGCCCGCTTGCTGGGACCCAAACTCACTGATCCAGAACTATAATCTCAACGCGGCGGTTTTGAGCTCTGCCTGCCTCGGTATCGTTCCCAGCTAGCGGTTCGGTACCACCACGTCCCTCGTACAGCAATTTTCGGGCTTCGATGCCCTCGGTCTTCAAGCGTTCGACAATGCTTTGCGCCCGGTCCCAAGAAAGGCTCACTTGGGTATCGACGGTCCCCACGGCGGCCGTATGGCCCACCACGAGGAACGAGCGGTCTGGTACGGATTTGAGCAGCTCGGCGATGGCCTTGAGTCGCTGATCTTCGCCCGGCAGAAGCTCCGCCTTATCGGCCACGAATCTGAGGTTCTCGAGCGTGAGCTTCACTCCCTGCTTGTCCGGCGTCACCTTGACCCCCGTGACCTGGGCTCCCTGGAGCTTCTCCGACAGCGTCTGGGCCACAGCCTCAGTCTGCAGAGCCGGGACCCCGTCGAACGTGGTCCAGATACGACCTTCATTCGAGGTAGTCTTGCCCCGAGAAACGAACTGTTCCTTGATCAGCTCGCTGACGTACAGCGGCTTTCTGGTCTCCAAGTCATAGCTGATGGTGGCAACGTGACTGCCCTCGGCCCTTTCGAGCAGGGGGTCACCCTCCGGATCCAGTCCCTTGCGGTAGCGCACGGCGTATTGCGCCTTCACCTGGACCACCGGTACGCCGAAATAGTCGCCCGCTTTGTCCCACTTATACTCGATCAGAATGGGAATACGGGTGCTTACGCCGCTTCCCAGGAAGTCCGAAACCAGCTCCCCATTCCCAACCCAGACGCTGCCGGGTCCAGCTCCCGGGGGCGGCGCGGCTGGATAGTTCCGGTAGTAAGGCACCCCAGCCCCCTGAAAATGGCTGGCGCTGCCGTCCGCCGCCAAGACAAAAGTCGCTGCCCGTTCAGAATCAATAGGTTTCTCAAAAGCTGAAAGATCGCGTGCCGACTGCGCAACAATCCAATAGTGCGCATCGACGTTTTGGGTGCCAGCCGAGTCACCAGCCCTGAGCTTCCACACGCCACTCTGGTAGCCGTAAACGGCCCCCTGGTACTTCGAATCGACATACTTGCGCCAGTAGAAGTTATGCTGAATCCGCACTGTTTCGTCGCTCCAGGCCAGCGAAACGGCAACAAACGTAAGCAACAAGACGCTCAGAGTTCTTGCCACACGGCTCACGAGCCAAAACTCCTCGGGTTCGAAGGCACACGAAAGGAAATCGTCGTGCCCTTGTGTAGAACCGAGTGCACTTCGATGGTACCCTGGTGGGCTTCTACGACGTTGGCCACTACCACCATCCCCAAACCGGTTCCTCCCGAACTCGACGCCGAAAAGAACGGCTCAAAAAGGTTCTTTTGGACCTCTTCCGGCATTCCTTCCCCCGTGTCGGCTACCGAAATCCTCACGTAGTCACCCTCTTCTGCCGCCGTCAGTGAAAGTTCACCGCCATGCCTCATGGCCTTGCGTGCATTGTCGATGAGGTTGGCAAAAACGCGCAAGATACGATCGTAATCGAGGAGCAACTGCCCGTGAAAACTGTTGGAAATAGCCAGGTTGATACTGCGTGCCCGAAAACTGACTTGATACTGCTCCTGCAATCGTTGGAAGATCTCCTCAAGCGAAACCGGGCTGAGGTTGAGGCGGATATTTCCACGGGAGTAGTCAAGCAGTTCCCCAACCATGCGGTTGAGCCGATCGATTTCACCGAGCAGCTTGCCGACCATCGACGCTGTTTTTTCTGGCGACTGTGATCCGAGCGAAAGGATTTCAGAGTACCCCTTGACGATGCTGATCGGGTTGCGCAGGTCGTGGATGATCATCGAGGCGAACTTACCGAGTGTCGAAAGCCGCTCGTTCCGGATCAGGTCATCTTGGGCCTTCTTGAGGTCCTCGTAGGCACGCTCCAGCATCAGATTCTTTTGCCTGAGGCCATACTGAAACGCCTCGTTGCTCACCCGAACCATCTTTGAGACGGTTTTCATGATCAGAAGGGCGATCGGAGGGTTTTCTTCGATGATCTGGCGGAAGCGGGGCTTTTCGAGTGAGAGCAGCAGGGCTGACGAAGCGGTGCGCGCGGTGGCGCTGCGGGGGAGTTCATCAATCAGTGACATCTCTCCGAAACTCGCTCCAGGACCACGGATGGCGAGAATATCGGCGAAGGTACTACCATAGTCCTTCCAGATTTCAACCTGTCCTTCCAGCAACACATAAAAGCGATCGGGCTGATCGCCTTCGCGGAAGATTATGGTCCCCGAGTCGAGTCGTTCTTCGCGGCACTCCAAGAGGAACTTGCCCAGGTCGTCGGCCGGTAGTTCCCGAAAGAGTTCCAGCAGCTGGAAATGGCGTTCAACTTCCGCGTTCATGGGCCCCTCCGTATAAAAAAAGAGGCAGCGCCTGCACCCTCACGGTGCGTGCCCTGCCTCTATCCTGTTTCACGCGAGAGGCGCTCGAAACTCTACCAGGCGTCGGCCATGTCGTCGGCATCCCGATTGTTCTCCGAGAACAAGTCGGTGACGGCACGGAGGTCATCCAAATAGATGTAGTAGCTACCGTAAGTCTCAGCCGGGTCTGTCTCGATCAGGAAGGACTTGACCATGATACCCTGTTTGTTGTTATAGCGAGGGTCTGCTTGACGGATGTTCGGCGGAATCGCCGCAGTCAGTTTCTTCCAACCCGTGAAAGCCAAGTCACCCAGCGGAATTTTGGCATGGTTTCCAAACTGGTCATCGACCATCACGTAGAGCTCGTGCTTGACGTTTCGGCCGACCACCCACACGGAAATCGTCTTCGTGATCCCCGGGATAGGAAGGGGACGGATGGGCGTAATCTCAAATTGAGTTTGGCTGCGGTGCAGGTGCTGGATCTTCACGCCGAGCACATACTTGTCGCTTTCGGCAATCGAAGCAGCCGTTTCACCGGGGATAGGCTTCTTGTCGGCAGGAGAGCCCTCAAAGCGGCGAAGGCTGATGAATCCGTCGTCACGGGGCATTGCACCGGCCCAAAAGCCGTCGTCTTCGAACTTGGAGACCGAAATCTCCTTGAGCTCTTGCTGGGCCTTGTCGACGCCAATCAGGTTAGCTTCCGGTGCACCTACCTCAGGCGTCGCCGTAGTACCTTGTACCGTCGCTGCCGGGGTAGCGGCGTTCTGTGCAAAGCCGAAAGCCGAGATGAGAAGAAGGGCTGAAATCAGCAGACTGGTTCTTTTCATGATTTACTTTCCTTGGGTCTGGTTCGTGGACCAGTACTTGTCGATGAAACTGCTGTCCTGCATCGGCTTGCCGTCAAACGGATTCTGATGCATGTCGGTCAGAACCTTGAGGTGGTCAATGTAGGTGAAGAACACGTCGACGCGCTCGGTCGGTTCGGTACGAACCACAAACTTCGTCAACTTGAGGCCCTGATAGTGGGGCAGGTAGACCTGAGTCTGGGGAATCGACGATGGGATCTCGACGCGAATGTTTTTCCAGCCCGCAAAGTTCAGGCTGCCAGCGTCCAAGACGAAGGGAATGCCCCGGTAGTCACGCACATGGATCTCGAGTGAAGTACGGAAGTTTGAGCCCCATACCCACAGATCGATGGTCTTCGCGATTCCCGGAAGCGGCATGCCGTAGGGAGCCAAGTTGCCCGAGGCGTCTTTCTTGACCGGATAGATTTCGTAGTAGTTGAAACCCTTGCGGTCGTACTTGGCTTGAACACCAAGGGACTTCAGCGGAAGCTTATTCGGGTTTGTGCCGAAAAGCGCGTCGGGCCAAGACTCGACGTACGCCAGGCGGGGATACTGGACGCTACCTTCCTTGGTAGCGAACTTACTACCCACCACGACCCATTGTCGGTCTTCTTTCTGTTCGATTTGTCCTTCGTTCCAGACTCTCTGGTTGGCGTCATCAAATGTGTCAACAACGATGGATTCCAATTGTTGGGCCACGTCGTCGGCGAAGGTCGGCGCGGCATTGAGGGCCACGAGCAGCGTCAGACTAAAAAACAGTCTGCCTCGTTTCATGATCTACTCCTTCGGGCGGGTTCATATATTTTAGGGCAACTCGAATTATATGGAGGGCCGGACCCTTTGTCAAACCTATTAACGGCAAGTTGATGCTGATTCAGGAGCTCAATGCAACAGTTCTAGGCACGGCTTGCACCGGCAAGTCGACGATCTTTTCCGGGCCGGCGGCCAGCACATTGTCGATGGCTTTGCCTGCGGCAGACGCGTCGATCCTCAGTCCCCAGCCGGCGTGCGTCCGTGCCTCGGCCACGGTGATACCGAGTCCCGTATGAACTCGCAGTTGCGGCGACCCGGAGAGACTGGGAATACCGGACGACCCATCGAGAACAAAAAGGTCGCTGACATCCGCCGGAACCGGGGCCCCCGCCGCCAGCAGAGCGAGCGAGCCTCCGCCCGTGACACTCCTCCAGGCGTCGCGCAGGGTCGTGATTTCCTCGACGCCCGCGGTGGAAGGCACCAGCGCCACGGCATTGGTTTTGTGTTGCCCTTGGGCGGCGGCTCGGACCAGAACTTCCCAGTTGGCCCGGCGGTTGACCCGCAAGAGTGATGACTCGGTCGAAGAATGGCCCTGGGGGACAAAGCGGGCCACGCGAAGCGAGGGGTACTTGACCTTCCATTGTTTGACCACGACCTCGGGGACATTGAGCCCCAAGAGGACAGCGGAAGGCGGCGGTTGTCGACTGGCCAGATCCTTGGAAACAGCCGTCAGGTCGCCGGAAGCGACCTCAACGCGAGCCTGGGCAACGGGCCACGTCCGGCTGTCCCAGGCCTGCAGAATCTCGGGCGCCGCGAGCCGAAGGACCGCATCGTGATAGAACACGGGGGTGGAACAAGAGGTCAGCACAAGCAGAAAAACACAAGCCCGGAGCATAGCCGCAGTCTATTCAGTGGTTCCTTCGCGGTCAAGCGCAGGGAATTCTTGCACTTCCCTCCATTTTCTCCTATTCTAGAAGCAACCATCCGGAGGTTTATTCCTATGAAGATTATTCGAGCGTCTGCCCTCAGTGCCGCGGGCCTGCTGTTCATCGTGTCCTGTGCCAGCCCGCCGCCGCCGCCAGTGGCACCCAAACCTGAACCCACTCCGGTTGCAATTCCTGAGCCGGCCCCGGTTCCCGCTCCGGAGCCCTTGGCCCCGGTCGCTCCTGCCTTCAAGGACGTGGTGACGAGCGAGCCCTTGCCGGTGTCGCTCAAGACCTATTACCCGAACGGAGACTCCTCGAGTTCGGTCACCACCACGTACAACGCCAAGGGCCAGTTGCTCACTCAGGAAACGACAAACCCGAACGGTGTTTTGGTCGAGACCCGCACGGGCAAGGCCAAAGGCGACCTGTGGCGCATAACGATAACCAATGCCCAGACCGGCGAGGTTCTCGCGTTTGAAGATCGCTTGTACTCTGACGAAGGTGACCTGCTAAGCCAGACTTTCATGAACGCGAAGGAAGTCCAGCAGTCAGCCAACGAGTATGTTTGGAAAGAAGGCAAGAAGACCCAATGGACAGCCAAGCTCGGCGCCAACGGCAACACCCAGGCCAAGACCCTGTATCTCTATGACGCCAATGGAAATAATTCCCGCGTCGAGGTCTACGATGCCGGCAACAAACTCGTTACGGTCTATGAAAACACCTACAATGCGGCGGGCCAGATCCAGGTCCGTAAAGGTCTCGACAACAGCGGCGTGCTGGTCGAACAGACCAACTTCAGCTGGAAGGGAAACCAGAAGGTGAAGGAAGAAACGATCAAGCCGTTGCTGCGCACCTTGGATTACACCTACAGCGATGATACGACGGCCCCCACCGGAATCGCGTCGTCGGTGCGTGGACGCCTCGCCGAAAAGCAAGTCCTTATCTACACGTGGATCAAGTACACCCACCGGGTGCCCAACAAGGAATGACCATGAACAAGACACTGTTTGCCGGCCTGTTGTTGCTCTTGGCTGGATTGCCCCTTCTTCAGGCCGACGAGAAGACGGCAGTTTGGCAGAGGATCTACCAGAATGCGCTCAACGACGAAATGCGCTACGAAGTGATGCTCAATATCCGGGAACTGCACGACCCGGCGTTCACGGACTTGCTCAACGTTGCCTTGACCGATCTAGTTTCGCGTCGTATCGAGCTGGGCGCAACCAATGAAGTCGATGCCAAGGTCAGACTCGCGACCCAGATCATCCAGGAACTCGGTGATTTGAAGGACGCCACCGGCGCCGATCAGGTGTACCAAGTGTACAAAGAGATAAAAACCTACCCGCTGCTGAGGTCGGAAGCGGCCATGACTTTGGGTAAGGCCCGTGCCGTTGACTATGTCCCCCAACTGTCCAAGGCGCTTGAAAACCTGAACTTCTTCCCGGAACGGGACGGCGCGATCGCTCAGGAGATTGTTGCCTATGGTTTGGTGCAGTCGCTGGCCATGATGAAGGATCTCCGGGGTTTCGAGCCGACCTTCTTTGCTTCGATAGGTTGGTACAGCCCGGCCCGAAAGGTAAAGGAGACCGCCAAGACCATGATGACGGTCATGGTGGAAGATCCGAGCGAACCGCTGATGAACATCGTCAAGACGCAGAGCAACAACGTGTTCAAGCTGCGGGCTTTGGAAGCCGAAGACGACAGCAAGGCGTCGCCTGCCCAAAAAGCGAAGGTGGCGGAAGCCGCCTTGGAAGAAGGCGTGCGCCTGATTCCCAACACCATCCTCGATAGCACCCAGCTCTCGGAACTGCGCAAGAAGGCCCTCGACATGCTCATCGCCACACGAGACAAGACCCCCGAATACGTGGCGACCTACAAGCAAGCCTACCAGACTTCGGTGCTGGCAAAAGAAACCAACGAAACTTTGCGGGTCTTGCAGACCATGGGTGTCAATGGCACACCGGAAGCTGTTGACGCGCTCATCGAGAAGATGGATTTCTTCAATGACCGGGCCAATGCACCCGGTCTCATGACGGATTTTGACGTCCAGCAGGTTCGGACGATTCTCCAGGCGTTCAAAGCAGCCAACAGTGCCGCCGCCAGAAACACCCTGACCGTGGGTAGCTTCCTCTACACGCCCGCGGTTCAGCGTGACATCAAGGCTGTTCTGGCGGGACTTCCGAAGTAGTCGCAGCAATATTTCCAGAAAGACCGCCTCGCCAGGAGGCGGTCTTTTTTTGTGTCCAGATCCCGGCGGCGAGGAGCAAGACCGGAATCAGAAACGCTGCGGGCCCCCAGCCTGCATACCAAAGCAACGAAAGCAGTGGTTGGAGGAGTATGAGCAAAGCCGCCAACGTGCCCCAAACCCAGCGCGATCCCGTCGCAGGTGTCTCGAGCCACTTCTGTGAGGCCAGGGCCAAGCCCGCCAACTGCACGACTCTGGTCAGCGGCATTCCAAAGAGATCCCAAGCGTCGCTTTGGCGGTCAGTCGTCAGAAAATCGGTGAACCCGAGGTAGGTGAACAAGAGGGTCAGCGTCAGCCCGAGGGCAAACCCGGACTCCCTCGGACCGCTGGGCGCCTGCGGGGCCGTAAGGGGAATGAAATGCAAAGCCACGAGAATGCCGGGGGCGAGCAGGGCATTCACAAGGATCTGCCCCAGGGCTGTGAAAAGAAGATTGCCGCCAAACACGGTCAAAGGATACAAAAGCATAAAACCCACCAGGGCCGAAAGGCTCAGGACGAGCGAATACAACGCTGAGGAAAGTGTGCGATCCCAGTGAAAGTCCCGGTACCAAACTCGATGGATGAGAACAGCAGACGCGGGCACGGCGACGAGCAGAAAGAGGTTCATCCACCCAGAATGACAGGATTGTCCGGACGTTTCAAGGCATCCAAACCCGGCGAAAAGTGCCTAGACACAAGAGGGCGTTTGTGGTAGTTTCACAAACTGTACCACGGCTCACGCGAAATGGAGGGATATGTCGACTAAAGAATTTCGGGTCAATGAAAAAATCAGGGTCAAGGAAGTTCGCCTGATCGAAGGTGAAGGGGAGCAGCGCGTTGTATCCATCATGGATGCTCTGCAAATGGCCCGTGAACAGAACCTGGACCTCGTGGAAGTTGCACCGAATTCCGTCCCCCCCGTCTGCAAAATCATGGACTTCGGTAAGTTCAAGTTTGAGCAGGAAAAGAAACTTCGGGATGCCAAAAAGAACCAGAAAGTGGTTCAGCTGAAAGAAGTGCGCATGCAGCCGAAGATCGAGAAGCATGACATCGAGTTCAAGGTGAAGCATATCCTTGAGTTCCTTGGTGAAGGCGACAAGATCAAAGTCACGGTCCGTTTCCGGGGCCGCGAGATGGCTCACCCTGAGCTCGGGCGAAAGGTGCTCGACAAGGTACTGGAAATGCTGGAAGGGCAGTATGTCATGGAAAGCCTCCCGAAAATGGAGGGCAGGCTCATGTCGATGCTGATCAACCCCAAGGTAAAGAAATAGGAGAGGTGGGAATTATGCCCAAGATGAAGACGCGAAAGAGCGCCGCGAAGCGCTACAGCCTGACCTCGACCGGTAAGGTGAAGTTCAAGAAGCTCGGCCTTCGCCATATTCTGACGAAGAAAAGCCGGAACCGAAAGCGAAAGCTTGGTCAGCCCGGTATTCTCGCTGAGTCCGAAGCCCGCCGTGTGCGGACGATGTTGCCGTACGGCTAGTCTTTAGTCGATTACGGATCAAAGGAGAGAACGCAAATGCCAAGAGCAGTAGACGGCACCCGTCGTAGCGACCGACGCCGCAAATATACCGAAATCACCAAGGGCTTCCGCGGTCGTGCCAAGAGTAACTTCCGCACCGCCAAGGATGCCGCAGCCAAGGCGTTGGTGTACGCCACCCGCGACCGCCGTGCCAAGAAACGGGACTTCCGCCGCTTGTGGATCACCCGAATCTCAGCGGCTGTCCGTGCCGAAGGCCTGACCTACTCGCGCTTCATCGAAGGACTCAACAAGGCCCAGATTGCGATCAACCGGTTGGCCCTTTCGAACATGGCCATTGAAGACCCGAAGGCCTTCAGTGCGCTGGTTGCCAAGGCCAAGTCCTCGGTCGCCGCGTAGGAGACACCGATGATTAACATGGACCAGGTACGCACCCTGGAAATGAAGGTCAAGCAGACCGTTCAGCTCATTGTCCACCTGCGCCGCGAGAACGACTCGTTGCGTGGACGCCTTTCGGACACCGAGGTGCGACTTCAGGAACTGGAAGCTCTTCTGGAAAGCTTCAAGGCCACCCAGAACGAAATGGAGTCTGGGATTCGCAGCGCTTTGCAGGAGCTCGATCACTTGGATCAAGGTTCTCCGGAGCCTACGCCTCCTCCAGTAGCAGAAGCTCATCCTGAACCTGTGTCCATCGAAACGGAGTCTGAACCTGTCCCGGAGCCCGAGCCCGAAGTCGCTTCTTTTGAGCCGATCGAAGCTTTTGAGGCACCCGTGCCCGAAAGCGTCGAACTGAGTGAAAGCGATGACGCCACTGCGGAAGTTCCTGCCGAAGAATCTCCGGTGGAGGACGAAGCCGAGGAAGAAGAACCCCAGCAGCCTGGCTTAGGGATCTTCTGAGCAAACCGATGGCTGACAATCTCCTGTCGGTGCAGTTGCTCGGAACTTCGTTCTCTCTCAAGAGCACAGAGAATCTGGACTACCTGAAAGAGGTCCTGACTTACTTTGAGGAGAGAATCGAGGAAACCAAGAGTGGGGTCTCGTTGCAGGATCCCCTCAAGATTGCGCTCTTGACCGGTATCGTCTTGGCGGATGAACTGCTCAAGGAGCGTCGCACGCACCCGGGCACGTTAACGGCCCCAGAAGCCGATGAAGCCGAGCGAATCACGCGGGCGCTCATCGACAAGATCGATTCGGTTCTCCAATAAGTTATGGGTGTCACCACCAGTCAGCAGCTTCAGTCCTACTTTGACGCATACGGAAGTGTCGAGGTCACCTTCAACAAGGAAGTGACCCAGCTGCTTTCCTTCCTGCAGGAAAAGGTTTTTTTGAAAGTTGCCGGGGTGGATTGGCCGTGCCTGCTCTACTCGAGCTCGTTGGTGGGCGCCAAGATCGTCCTCACTCTCAAGCCCGAGCAGATTTCTCGCCTGGAGGCCGGCAGCCCCACTTGTCAGTTGCGCTACGGCTTCCGTAACCCCGACAGTCCCGAGCCGGTGGTCTTTTTCACCAACGTGAAGATCAAAGCTTGGAACCGCTACAACAATGGCGCCAAGAATGATTTGTACTTCATGACCCTCGAGTTCACCACACGACCGCCGGAAGACCTGATCGAGATCCTCGGCCGTTTTCTCGAGGCCAACGTCAACTCGCAAAAGCGGCGCGACGAGCGCATCACGGTCAACGAGGTCAGCATCAAGAAGCTCGGCTTTACCAGCTGCAACGCTATTGTCGCCGTCGAAAAGATCGACCGCAAGTGCTTGGTCCGCGACCTTTCGTTTGGGGGCGCCCAAGTGTTGCTGCCCGGCGTTGCGAAATTTCTCGAGAACCGCGCCATTGTCTTGCGCTTGACAGTCGAAGAAACCGGCCAGGTGTTGAGCTTGGCGGGCAAGATTCTCCGCGTCGAGACCCTCGCCGGGCGGCGCGACATCACGCAGTCCTCGCTCCAGTTCGAAGACGCCGCGGTCCCGCACCAGTACAAGGTGCTGATCAACGAGGCGTTGCGCCTGCAAAAGACCAAACAAGGATAACCCATGTCTTTTCATGAACCTCGTCACAAGCTCTACTACCTTCAGGTTCCGCCGGAACTGGCTCGGGAGGTAGCCGGGTTTGCGATTGACCCATCGATTCCCCTGCCGGTCGAGGGTCGTGGCGTCGAGCCTCCGAGGCTGGAAGAACTCAGTTGGGAGCAGATCGTGGCCGCAATGCTCAAGGTCATGGCCTGGGAACGGGACCACCAGGATTTCGAGTACTTCCGGCAATTCATTCTGGCGATCCGGCCGGAAGTGTTTCAGGAACTTTCGGGAACCGGGATCGTGAAAGCCCAGGCCAAGGACTTCCGCCTCGCCGAAGAGATTTTCCTGGCTTTGGAGGGGCTCGACCCGACGCACCCGCGAACTTTGCTGAACTTGGCCCTGCTCTACGACGAACAGGCGGAAGACTTGTCCCGGCGGGACCAATCAGCCCAAGCCGACGAACTTCTGGGTTTGGCGCAGAAGAAGTTCTCGCAGTCGTTGACCGCAACGCCGCCCATGCCCGATGCCTTCTTCTATTCGGGGTTTTTCCACCTAAAACAAAAGAACGTCGCGAGGGCAAGGGCCCTGCTTGACACCTATTTCGAGCTCGGCAAGGACGAGGCGAAACTTGCGGCCGCGAAAAAGGCTTTGGCCGAAGCGGAGCGACAGGAACGCCTCGACGTCCTGTTCAAGGAAGCCTACGACTTCATTTTGCTGGGCCGGGAAGACGAGGGGCTTTCGCGCCTGAAAGAGTTTGTCAAAGAACATCCGACGGTCTGGAACGCTTGGTTCCTGATGGGTTGGGGCTACCGACGGCAAGGTAAGTGGACAGAAGCCCTGGCCGCGTTCAAGACCTGTCTGGAAAATGGTGGCGACCGGGTCGATACTTACAATGAAATGGCCATCTGCAGCATGGAGACCGGCGACCTGAAAGAGGCTCGGCGTCTGCTGGAGAAGGCACTCCGGGAAGACAGCGAAAACACCAAGATTATTTCGAACCTGGGGGTTCTCGCGTTGAAGGCCGGGAAGAAAGACGAGGCGGCCAGCTTTTTTGAGGCCGTGCTCGAGTATGACCCGGAGGACCCCGTAGCGCCGAAGATGCTCGACCAGATCAAGGCCGGGGAGGTGTGATGCGTTCTGCCAAAGAACTCCAAATCAACGAAAAGATCGAAGCCCGCCTGGGCGGCGCTCCGCTGGCTGCCTACCAGTACCTGCGCGATGATGCCGAGGTTGCCGCTTTGCAGGACTACTCCAACATCGTGTCGATCAAGCGACTGGGCTACAACGACCATGGGCCGGTGCACATGCGCAAAGTCACCTACAACGCCGTGAAGATGGCGCTGTTTCTTCGCGATGCCGGCATTCCGCTTAGCCTGGAAAAGGAAGAGCAGGGTAGTTTTGAGGATAGTTTGACCGCGATCGTCCTTGCTGCGTTTCTTCACGACATTGGCATGAGCCTCAGCCGTTCGCACCACGAAAATACCGGCATTTGGCTGGCGATTCCCATTCTTGACCGCGCCCTTCACGTGCTTTTTCCCGACGACCTCACCAAGCGGGTGATCCTTCGTTCGGTGGCGATGGAGAGCATCATGGGGCACATGGCCAGCATTCCCATCCATTCGTTGGAGGCCGGTATCCTGCTCGTGGCCGATGGCTGTGACATGGAAAAGGGCCGTGCCCGCATTCCGATGATGCTGGCCACCGACGCGAAACTCGGCGATATTCACCGTTACAGCGCCACCGCCATCGACAAAGTGAAAATCGTTCCCGGCGAACGATGTCCGATCAAGATCGAGATTCACATGACAGAGTCAGTCGGCTTTTTCCAGGTGGAAGAGGTGCTGTTTCCCAAGATCAAGGCCAGTCCCGTCAAGGGTTTTGTCGAGCTGTATGCACTCTTGGACGGTATGGAAACCAAGTGCTATCTCTAGACCGTGCCGAGAGTTTCGTCGAAAAGTTTGTTCACCAGCTCAAGGTTCGACGACATTGGGCGTCCAAGAACAAAGTTTCGTGTTTTCGCGTGTACGACCGGGAAGTGGATGGCTTTGCCTTTCACATTGACCTCTACGAAGACCAATTGGTCTGGTGGGTTCTTACCGACCGCGCCGAGGATGAGGTGCCCGAGGAGTTGGTGACGAGGACCGCCGAAGCCAGTGGAGTTCCCCGGGCCAAAGTCCACCTCAAGACGCGGCAGAAACAGTCCGGAAAAGACCAGTACACCAAGCTGGGCGCCACCGACAACAAGACGACCGTCCGCGAAGGCGGCCTGAAGTTCCTCGTCAACCTCGAAGACTACCTCGACACGGGGCTTTTCCTGGACCACCGCTGGACCCGGGCCTATGTCCGCGATCTCTCGGCCGGACGGAAGGTGCTGAACCTGTTTGCCTATACGGGGAGCTTCACGGTCTACGCGGCCCACGGTGGCGCGTTTTCGTCGGTGACGCTCGACCTGAGTCAGCGCTATCTGGACTGGGCCGGTGAGAACCTGGCTCTCAATGGCTTGTCGTCGCCCTCGCATCGGTTGGTGAGGCGCGACGCGCTGGACTACCTGCGCACCGAGACCAAGGCCCGTTTCGACCTCATCGTTCTTGATCCGCCCACGTTTTCCAACTCAAAAAAGATGGACGGCACCCTCGACGTGCAGCGGGACCACGGTTGGATGCTGGAAAAGTGCCTTCGCTTGCTGAGTCCGGAGGGCATTTTGCTGTTCAGCAACAATTTCCAGAAGTTTCGCCTGGACTTGCCGGCCGATCTCGATTGCCGTTGCGAGGAGGTTTCGTCGTTTACAGTTCCCGGCGACTTCCGCAAGGGCACCCATCGGTCCTGGATCCTGACCGGGCCGGACGCTCCGGCGCTGACCCTGAAAAAGCTGGAACTTTCCTGACGTTTGCCCGTATATTGGAACAGTGACTTAGCGGAGGCTCTGACTATGTTCAAAGGACTCACCCAACGTGCCCAGCGCATTCTCACCGTGCTGGCCCAGGAAGAAGCCCGCCGGTTTCACTCAGACCTCCTTTTGCCCGAACACGTGATTCTCGCCCTGCTCAAGGACGGCGAGGGGATCGGGTACAAGGCTCTGAAGTCGATGGACCTCGACCTGAGCGATCTTCAGGCCGAGATCGAAAAGACAATTCCCCGCAAACCTTCAGGTTTTATTCTTGGCGATGTGCCACCCTCGAAGCGCGGAAAGAAGATCCTCGAGGAAAGCGCCAATGAGGCCCGCACGCTGGGCCACGAGTACATCGGCACCGAGCATCTGCTCCTGGCGACGGTCGCCGAGCAAGGTAGCATCATCAATCAGTACTTGGGCGGCAAGTCCATTTCGCTGGAGATTCTTCGCGACGTGATCAGCGAGCTTTCGGGCGGGAATACCTTGCGCCCCAAGGAAGAACGCGTCATGCCTTCCGGTTCGGATGATTCTCGCTGGAAGCGTCCCTCGACCTCGGTCAAGAAGACAACACCAACGCTCGACGAGTTCTCGCGCGACCTGACAGCTCTGGCTCAGAAGAAGATTCTCGATCCGGTGATCGGCCGCGAAAAGGAAATCGGTCGGCTGATTCAGATTCTTTCGCGACGAACCAAAAATAACCCCGTGCTGATCGGCGAGCCCGGAGTCGGCAAGACCGCTATCGTCGAAGCTCTCGCCCAGCGAATCACGCAGGGATTGGCCCCCGATGCCCTGGCAGGAAAGCGAGTGATGGTGCTCGACTTGGCGGCCCTCGTTGCCGGTACCAAGTACCGGGGCGAGTTTGAAGAGCGGCTCAAGCGGGTCATGAAGGAAATTTCCACCGTAGGCAACGTCATTTTGTTCATCGATGAGTTGCATACCATCATTGGGGCCGGCGGGGCCGAGGGAGCCATCGACGCGAGCAACATGCTCAAGCCTGCCCTTTCCCGTGGCGAGATCCAGTGCATCGGTGCCACGACGTTGGCCGAGTACCGCAAGCACGTCGAACGCGACGCTGCCTTGGAACGACGCTTTCAAAGCGTGCTGGTGAGCGAACCGAACGTAGATCAGTCCATTGAAATCCTGACCGGTATTGCTCCGCGTTACGCGAAGTTTCACAACGTGACCTACCTTCCCGAGGCCATTGAGGCGGCCGCCGTCCTCTCGAGTCGTTACATTTCCGACCGCTCGCTGCCCGACAAGGCTATTGACCTCCTCGACGAGGCCGGATCGCAAAAGAAGCTTTCGTCGTCGGCTCGTCCGCGCGAGCTTCAGGACTTGGAAGCGCAGGTCGAGACCCTCACCCGGGAAAAGAACGAGCTGGTCAACAGTCAGAGCTACGAGCATGCCGCCTCGATCCGCGACGACGTTCGAAAACTCAAACAGGAAATCGAGGACCTCAAGGCCCGCTGGGAAACTGATGGTGACTTGGACCCGCGAGTGGTCAGTGCCCTCGATATCCAGAATATCCTGGCCGAGATCACCGGCATACCGCTTTCAAGTATCGCCCAAACCGAGGCTGACAAGCTCTTGGCGATTGAAGTAGTGCTCCATCAGTCGGTCATCGGCCAGCACGAAGCCATTGCCGCCATCGCTTCGTCGATTCGCCGGGCCCGTACCGGGCTTAATTCGCCCAAGCGTCCCCTGGGTTCGTTTGTATTCCTCGGGCCCACAGGCGTCGGCAAAACCCTCTTGGCCAAGACTCTGGCCGAGTTCCTTTTTGGTTCGGCCGAAAATGTCATCCGGCTGGACATGAGCGACTTCATGGAGAAGCACAACGTCAGTAGGCTCGTCGGAGCTCCTCCTGGCTATGTCGGCTACGAAGAGGGCGGGCTGTTGACCGAGAAGATCCGTAGGCGACCCTACAGCGTCGTTCTGCTCGACGAGATCGAAAAGGCCCACCCGGATGTGTTCAACCTGCTGCTTCAGATTCTCGAAGAAGGAGAATTGCAGGACAACCTGGGCCACACGGTCAGTTTCCGAAACTGTCTGGTGATCATGACGAGCAATGTGGGCGCCCGCCAGATCACCCGCACGGGAAGTCTTGGTTTCAACAACGGTGAGGGTATGCTCAGCTATGCCGAGATCAAATCCTCGGCCCTCGGGGAACTCAAGCGCCAGTTCCGCCCGGAGTTTCTCAACCGAATCGACGAGATCGTGGTCTTCCATGCCCTTTCTGGCAAGCAGGTCGAGAGCATCTTCCACCTCATGCTGGGCGAGATCCGCGAACGCCTGCTGGCGCGCAATTTGCGCATCGAGGTAACCGCCAAGGCGAGGGAATGGTTGATCGCCAAGGGCTATGACGTCACGTATGGCGCTCGGCCCTTGCGCCGAACCTTGCAAAAAGAGCTGGAGGATCTGCTGTCTACCCGCATTCTTGAAGGTCAGTTGACCAGCGGCGACCAGATCACGGTTGAACTTCGGCGCGACAAGTTGGCTCTCAAGATCAAAAAATTCCAGCCGTTGAGCGTTTTGGCCGGGGTCCTTTGACGTGAGGCGGCCGGCAACCGCCGGGCTACTCCTGATCTTGGTCTTGGCTCTGGCGGCCGGGTCGGCCTCCGCTGGGTCCCTGGCAGCCGGAACTTCCGCCTCCGAGCTTTTGGATCAGGGAAACACGGCCTTTTCCAAACTTGACTACACGGGCGCGATTTTGTGGTATTCGCGTTTGCTCAAGGAATACCCCGATGACAAGCTGGCGGTAACGGCCGCTTTTCTCCGCGGGGTGAGTCAGTATCAGGCGGGTCAGGCTTCGACGGCCCTCGACAGTTTCCAGAAACTCGACCGAACTTGGCCCTTGAACGACTTCCGCAACCGGCTGCCGTACTGGAAGGGTGTCTCGGCGCTTGGGGCGGGCCTGCTAGGTGTCGCCGAGCGGGAACTCACTGCTCAGGCGCGCCTTACCGAGGCGCAGCCTTGGGCAACCCGGGCCTTGTTCCATCTCGGCCTGACCAGGCTTCAGGCCAAGCAGGAAGTGCAAGCCGTCGAGGCCTTCACGACTTTCTTGGGCAAGAGCACCGAGGGCGAGCTCCGCGCCAGAGCTTGCTACCAACTAGGGCGGGCGGCCCAAAGGCAAGCTGCCCCGGAGGCTTTGGAATGGTACCGAAAAGCCAGTCTAGAGGCTCCAGGCAGCGAGGCCGACCTGCAAGCCAGAAAGTCCCGCATCGATCTGATCTTGTCTGCTTCCGGCAACAGCGGGGCTGCTCTGGGGCTTGTCAACGAAGGCTCCGCTGCGTTTCCTGCTGACCGGGATTTCTGGGAGACCCGCCGAATCGAGGCGGCACGGAAGGCGGGAGACATCACAGTCCTCCGCTTGGCTCTCCTGACAAGGTTGGGGCACGAAACGAACCCGCTCGCCAAGCAAAAGCTGGCCGTCAACCTGGCAGTTCTCGCCGACGAGGTGGGAACCCCCGATGTGAGGCTTTGGGCCGATGCGGCGCTAGGTCCTGACCCGGACCTTTCTTCCACGGCAACCCGCCGTCAGGCCGCGCTTCTCGAAGCGGCGGGAAGTTGGACCGCCGCCGCCCGGCTCTTGGCCTCGAGACCCGAGCAGGAGGACTGGCTTTCGCGGGCCTCGCAGGACTTTCAGGCTGCGGGCGACACGGCAGCGTTTCTGGACACGCTGGGCCAGTTGATCAAACGCTACCCTTCCTCGGTGAATCTTGCGAACTGGCTCGATGCCAGAGCCGGCCTTCTTCTTCCAGCCGGTGATTCTGCCGGGGCTCTGAGAGACCTGGACCGTATTCTCAAGGATTTTCCCCGCTATGCCCGTGTGTTCGAGGTTCGTTACCAGATGGGCCTCGTCTACCTCCAACGAAATGAACCTCTGCGGGCAGAAGCGTGGTTCTATGGGCTGATCACCGAACTGGGCTCTGGAGAACTGTATCAACGGGCTCTTTTGGCTCGGGGTCAATGTTACGCCAACGCCGGGAAGAATGACCTCGCACGTGGCACGCTGGAGCGCTTGCTGCGCGAGAGTCCCGGTGGTCCTTGGGCCGCCGATGCTTGGTTCGCTGTGGCCAGGACGCAGCTTCAGGACCGGAACTTCCCAGCGGCGTGGGAGGCCTACTCCCAGGCTGCGGGCAAGTACCCCCTGTCGGCGCAACCCGCCGTGATGTGGGAAGGTTTGGCGGCCCTGGCGCTTGCACCCGATGCGTCCAAAGCCTCATCAGCCTACCTCGAGTTCGCCTCGCGCTTCGCGAGCGACGAGCTGGCGGGGGAAGCGGTCTACCGGGCAGGCGCTGTCCTTTTTCAGGCCAAAGACGCCCGAAGCGCGCTGGAGCTCTGGACCAAAGCTCTGCCAGCTCAAAAGGGCAAACCACGCGACGAGATCCGGGTCGGGATGGCACTCGCCCTGGCCTCAACCGGCGACACGGCCGCGGCAAGGGCGTCGCTGGAAAAGCTCGAGTCCGAAAGCTCCGACGGCGAGTTCGCCGCTAACGCCTGGTTCCAACTGGGCCAAAGCGCCACAGCTCTGGGGCAGGGGACCGAGGCGACAGCCGCCTTCGAGACCCTCATCCGTCTCCATCCCAACTCTTCGCTCGTCGAAAAGGCCCTTCCGCGAGCCGCTGGCGCCCTGCTTTCCACGGGTGACCCCTCGCTGGCCCTCGCGCGCTACGCTGACTTCTTTTCACGGTTCGGTCAGCAGACCAGTTCCGTGGCGGTAGCCCGGTCTGCCACCGCCGCCAGTGCCCTGTATCCCGACCTTCTCGAAAAGCTCGTCGGTTCGTCGAGAAGCTGGTCCTTGGCTCCCGAAGTGAAGACCGAGTTCGATCTGGCCTGGTGGAAAAGTCAGCTTGATATTGACGCGGCCAACGCCCTGACCGAGTTGCAGAACCTGAGCCGGAACGCTCCGTGGACAAGCCAGCGTTCGCAGGCGCTGTACATCGCAGGCCAATGGTCGCTATCACGGGGCCGGACCGACGATGCGAGGGCGTACTTCGAGGCCGCGCAGGCCTTGGGTGACGACCTCTCGGTGTTCCGGGCTCGGTTGGGGCTGGCCCAGGTCGCCGAGAAAGAAGGTCGACCAAGCGATGCCGCCCGCCAAAAGGAGACGGCGGAGAGGAGTGCCGGACCCGGAGTTCCTCAGGAGTTTCGGGTGGCAGCCCTGCAGGAGGCCCGCGACTTGTGGAAGTCGGCAGGCAAGGAAGAGGATCTTGCGAGGGTTTCGGCACGGCTGGACTCCTTTACAAAGTCTCCCTGATCGTGTATTAAGAGCTTTCCGGAGGAACTCATGGCCATCAATCTCGATAAAATCGTCAACTTTGAAGGGAACATCTACGAAGTGACGAATGCGGTGATCCGCCGTGCGCGACAGATTACTGAAATCGGCGACGACGACCTGAACCTCCACAGCGGCAAAGTCGTTTCCACCTCACTTCACCAGATCTTCTCGAAGAAGATTGAATACCGCCTCGAAGAATAGGCCTGTCGTTTTCCTTTTCGGCCCCACCGGCGTCGGAAAGACCCAGCTACTGAGCGAGGCGTTCGGCGAGGGCTACGAAGTTGTGGTCGCCGACTCCATTCAGGTGTATCGCGGCCTTGATATTGGTTCCGCCAAACCCGACCAACGGGAGCGCCTGAATCCTCCCCATCATCTGATCGATATCCGTGACCCTTCCGAGCCCTTCGACGTGGGCGACTTTGTCAGTGCAGCCGACCGCGCCGTCGATGAAATTCTGGCGAGAGGCAAGGTACCTGTTCTTTCCGGTGGCAGCGCCTACTACTTCGTCAACTTCCTTTTTGGCCTTCCCACGACTCCCGCTGCCCAGCCTCAGGTTCGAGTTCAAAGCAAGACCGAGTGGGAACAGCTCGGCGAGCCGGAGTTCCGACGACGCCTGGCGGCTGTGGACCCGGTGGCCGAAGCCCGGATCAAACCGCACGATGCGTATCGACTGCAGCGGGCGTGGGAAGTCTGGTTGCAAACCGGAAGACCTCTTTCGTCGTTTGAGCGTTCTGGGACTCCTCGCGAGGGGCTCCAGGTGCGGCTTTTTGGTCTCGATCGCCCGCGGGGGGACCTGTATCAGCGCATTGACCAACGAGTCGGGGCCATGATGGGAGCTGGTCTGGAAGACGAAGTACGAGGACTACTGGCACGGGGCTTCGGCGCGCAGTCTCCGGGGATGAAAGGTATCGGCTATGCCGAGTTCCTCCCGTGGTTGCTCGAGGGCAAGGGTGATCTGGCCTCGGTGACCTTCGCCATCGCCCAGCATTCCCGCAACTACGCCAAACGCCAGCTCACGTTCTTCCGGTCGCTGCCCGGGGTTGAGTGGTACCATCCCGACCAGCACAGGGATCTTCTGAACGCCCTGAAGAGGCATTGACTTTCCCGTCGATTCGGGCCTATAGTACCCGGACCATCCTTGGTAAGGAGTCCAGAGTGCCCTGCGGTCGTAAACGAAAAAAGAAGAAAATCGCCACCCACAAGCGCAAGAAGAAGCTGCGCAAGAACCGCCACAAGAAGCGCATCCGCTAGACTGAGGCTTTGTTCGATGGGAGGGAGCGTGGTGCTGGGCGACCGGCGCGGCTCCCTTTCTTTTTGGTTGGACTAGCCTGAAATCTGCCTTGACAGGTAGTTTTGTTTTTGATAAGTTGGCGGTCGTATGATCAATTCCGGGTGGTGTAATGGTAGCACTACAGACTCTGAATCTGTTTGTGAGGGTTCAAATCCTTCCCCGGAAGTACTTTTTCCTATTTCCTTCTGAAAACCGGCTTTGGCCGGTTTTTTTTTTGAATAAAGAGGTCCCATGAACAATTTCTGCAGCCTGATCCTTGCCGACGGAACTTCCTTTCCAGGCACGGGCTTCGGTGCACAGGCACCGCGACCTGATGAGCTGGCACCCGGTCGGGCCGACCGCAAGGCCTCGGGGGAGGTCGTGTTCAACACCGGCATGAGTGGTTACCACGAGATCCTCACCGATCCCTCGTATACGGCCCAGGTGGTGGTGATGACCTACCCCCACATCGGAAACTATGGTGCCGATGATGCCTGGTCAGAAATCGGCCCCGAAGTTGGCGTCGACAGGCTCAAGATCAAATGCGCGGCACTCGTTGTCAGGTCGCTGCATTCCGGTCCGGTACCCGAGGGTCGGCTCAGGCTCGAGGAGTTTCTCGCGCGCCACGAAACCCCCGGCCTCACCGGGGTCGATACCCGCCGACTCACCTTGCACCTGCGCGATCACGGGGCCCAAAACGGTGTCTTGGTGCGCACCGAGGCGGCTGTCCCGTCGGCAAGCGAACTTGCCACGGTGGAGGCCTACCTGGCGCGGTTCCCCTCGATGGAAGGCTGCAACCTCACCGCGGAAGTGGGAACCGGTTCCGCTGCCGTGTTTGGGGCCGGTGGTCATCGCCACCTCGTGATGGTCGACTCCGGCATCAAGATGAACATCATCCGCGAAATCGTGAAACTCGGCGCCCAGGTTACGGTGCTGCCGGACAACACGACCCGTGAACTCATCTTGGCCCAAACGCCCGACGCGGTGCTGTATTCTTCGGGACCGGGTGACCCCGCCGTGCTGGCGCAGCAGATCTCGCTGATTCGGAGCCTGTTCGACGTGGTGCCAGTTTTCGGCATTTGCCTGGGTCATCAGTTGATCAGCTTGGCCCTGGGGGCCAAGACCTACAAGATGAAGTTCGGCCACCACGGCGTCAACCACCCGGTCCGCGACGAATTGACCCACAGGGTGTTTGTCACCAGCCAGAATCACGGCTTTGCCGTCGACGAAGCCACCCTGCCTCCCGAAATCGGGGTTTGGTTCCGCAATGCCAACGACCAAACCGTCGAGGGAATCTACCATAAGACCCGCAACATCAAGTGCGCCCAGTTTCATCCCGAAGCAGCCCCCGGTCCCCACGACTCCACCTGGATCTTCCAGTCGTTTCTCGATGCGATTCCCGCCAAAGCCACCCCGAGGAGAGCCTGATGCCCGCCCGAAAAGACTTGAAGAAGATTCTGCTCATCGGCTCTGGCCCTATCGTGATTGGTCAGGCCTGCGAGTTTGACTACTCCGGAAGCCAGGCCGTCAAAGCGCTCAAGGAAGAAGGCTACACCGTCGTGCTGGTGAACCCGAACCCCGCGACGATGATGACCACCCCCGGGTTGGCCGACACCGTGTACATGGAACCGCTCACGCCCGAATACATGGAACAGATCCTCAAGCTCGAAAGGCCCGATGCCGTCATCTCGACCATGGGCGGTCAGACAGCGCTCAACTTGGCGCTCACTTTGAGCGACCGCGGCATCCTGCAGAAGTACGGCGTCGAGGTGATCGGCGCCAACATCGACGCCATCCGTTTGGCCGAAGACCGGGGTCTCTTCAAAGCCAAAATGCAGGAGATTGGCCTCGAAAGTCCGCTGTCCAAGCTCGTTCACAGTTACGAAGAGGCCCAAGCTCTCGAACTCGATCCCGGCTTTCCTCTCATTCTTCGGCCCAGCTTCACTTTGGGCGGCATGGGTGGGGGTATCGCCCGCAGTCGCGACGAGTTTAAGTTCATGCTCGAACATGCTTTAGCGGAATCACCCGTGCACACCTGTCTCGTGGAAGAATCGCTGATCGGTTGGAAAGAGTTCGAAATGGAGGTCATGCGCGACAAGGCCGACAACGCGATCGTGGTCTGTTCCATCGAAAACATCGACCCCATGGGGGTCCACACGGGCGACTCGATCACCATTGCCCCCATCCAAACCCTCAGCGACCAGGAATACCAGCGCATGCGCGACGCTTCCATTCTTGTTCTTCGGGCGGTGGGCATCGACTGCGGCGGGTCCAACGTGCAGTTCGCCGTTCATCCCACCAACGGCCGCATGATCGTCATCGAAATGAACCCCCGTGTTTCCCGGTCTTCGGCTCTGGCGTCGAAGGCCACGGGCTTCCCCATCGCCAAGTGTTCGGCGCGCCTGGCTGTCGGCTACACCCTCGACGAAGTGATCAACGAGATCACTGGCAAAACCGTCAGCTGTTTTGAGCCCGCGCTCGACTACTGTGCGGTCAAGGTGCCTCGCTTCGAGCTCGAGAAGTTCCCCAACGGCTACCGCACGCTGGGCACCCAGATGAAGTCGGTCGGCGAGAGTTTGGCTTTGGGACGTACCGCCCTCGAGGCGCTCAACAAGGCCATCCGGGCCACCGAAACCGGGCTCCAGGGCCTTCAGGTGATCAAGAACGTCAGCGATGCCGAACTCGAAGTGATGCTGACCACCCTCCACCCGAAGCGCCTGTTGGCGGCGTTCACCGACCTCAAGAGAGCGGGCTCTCAGGGAGTCGAAGAACGTGCCAAGGAACTCCACGCGATCACGGGTTTCGATCCGTGGTTTCTGCACCTTCTTGGGCAGCAAGTCCTTCTCGAAGAGAAGCTGGCGGTCGGCCCTTTGACGGCTGAGCTTCTGCTGGAGTCCAAACAGGCCGGACTGTCCGACCAACACATCAGCGTGGTCTCCGGCCTCGCCCGCAGCGAAATCGAAGAACTGCGTCAGCGGCACGGCATCGTCGCCGCCTTCCACTTCGTCGACACCTGCGCCGGCGAGTTCGAGGCGGCGACGCCGTTCTTCTACTCCACCTACGGCGAAATCGACGAGGGGGGCTCCACGGGGCCTGGCGCTGTGGTCATCCTGGGATCGGGCCCCAACCGCATCGGCCAAGGCCTCGAGTTTGACACCGGCTGCACGCTGGCGTCGCTGGCCTACCGCAAGTACGGCCGAAAAACCATCATCATCAACTCGAATCCCGAAACCGTCTCGACCGACTACAACGTGTCCGACCGTTTGTACATCGAGCCGCTGACCGCCGAACACGTCAAGGAAATCCTGCGCAAAGAGGGCGTTCACGACGTGGTCGTTCAGTTGGGAGGCCAGACTCCCCTCAATATGGCCGAAGAACTGCGCGACTGGGGTGCCAACATCATCGGCACGAGCCTGAACGGCATCGACACGGCCGAGGACCGCGGGCTCTTTTCGGCGTTCATGACGCGGCTGGGCCTCCGACAGCCCGCCAACCGCAAGGCCTCCAACGCCACCGAGGTTCGCCGACTCGCCAAGGAAGTGGGGTTCCCCGTGCTGCTGAGGCCGAGTTTTGTTCTCGGAGGGCGGTCCATGTTCATCGCCAGCACGCCCGAGGACCTCGAAGTTTTTGTTGCCAAGGGTGTCGAGATGAGCGAAAAGCGCCCAGTTCTCGTCGACCAGTTCCTCGAAGACGCCTTTGAGTACGATCTCGACGCCGTGAGCGACGGCAAGAACATCTACATCGGCGGCATCATGGAGCACATCGAGGCGGCCGGCATCCACTCCGGCGACTCAGCCTGCGTGTTCCCGGCCTTCATGACCAAGCCGCATATTCTCGAAGAGATGATTCAGGCCACAGCCCTGATTGCGCGCGAACTGCCCGTTGTAGGCTTTTTGAACATCCAGTTCGCCGAAAAAGACGGGCTGCTGTACATCCTCGAAGTAAATCCCCGGGCCAGTCGCACGGTGCCCTTTTTGTCCAAGGCCAGCGGCGTGAGCTTGATCGAAACGGGCGTTCGCGTCTGGATGGGCGAAGACCTGAAGCAGCAGGGCCTCGTCGATGCTGTATCCGGCCTTGGCGTGGGCAAGTGTCTCACCGGCTGGGCCGTCAAAGAGGCTGTCTTCAGCTTTGATCGCTTCCACGACCTCGACCCGGTGCTCGGGCCCGAAATGAAGTCAACCGGGGAAAGCATGGGCACCGGTGCCAGTTTCGGAGAGGCCTACGCCAAAGCGCAGGCGGGAGTCGGCACGCAGCTTCCTACCACCGGCAATGTCTTTGTTTCGGTGCATGACCTCGACAAGGCCTCCGTGCTTCCCATTGTCCAAGATCTCGCAGCGCTGGGCTTCTCATTCACGGCCACCGCCGGTACCGCCGACTTCCTGCGTGAAAACGGGATTGCGGCCGAAACGGTGCAGAAGATCCAGAAGGGACACCCCAACATCATCGACCACCTTCGTTCCGGCAAGGTGAACATGCTGATCAACACCCCCAAGGGTCGCTACAGCCATTCCGACGATGCCTCGATCCGCATCGAAGCCGTGCGCAAGAAGATTCCCTACACCACCACCGTTTCGGCAGCCAAAGCCACGGTCGAAGGGATCAAGTACCTGGTCAAGAGGGAGTTCGTCGTCAGGCCGATGCCCAACCTTGGGGGGCCGCTCAACTACTGAGGTCTTGCCTGCTTTTTCAACACCCCGTCTGGACCCACCGTCCAGCCTTCCGCCTCGAGCAGTCGTTTCTGCAGCAAATGCCCATCGGGATTGGTGATGGCGATGCGCCGGTCTTTACGTACCACGCGGTGCCAGGGCAGCGCATCCGCAGGCGTGCTGGTCTTCAGAACCCAGGCCACCGTGCGGGCAGCCCGGGGGTAGCCCGCGGCTTCACCCACCTCGCCGTAGCTCATCACCTCACCCAGGGGAATGGCCCGGATCACAGCGCGTACGTCTTCCCAAGGGCGCGAAGCTAGGCCCACGAAGGCACCTCGGCCAGGTGCTCGCTCCCGAGCCAGCGACTCATCGCTTCCAGCACAACAGCGGGCTTCTCGACGTGCAACCAGTGTCCAGCCCCTTCCGCCTCCACCATCGTCGCACGTGGAAAGCGCTCGCGGATGGCAACCTCGTCGCCCGGGCGGACATAGTCCGAGGCTCCACCGTACAGGAACAAGGCCGGAACCTCCGACGGGGCGAGTTCGTTCGTCACCCCTTGCCAGATTGTGTCGTACGCTTCGTCTAGACCCCCCAGATCGAGCAGCCACTTCCAGCGTCCCGCCTCTCGCTCATCCGGCACGAGGCTCTTGAGCAGAAACGCCAGTGTCGCCGCGTCGATGAGGCCTTCCAGCCGTTTTCGTGCATCATCGCGCGAACTCACGCGCGCCAGATCCAGGCCCCGCATCGCCGTTAGGTAGGGCAAGTACTGGGGCTCGTAGTCGCGCACCCCCATGTCGAGGGCGGCTACTCCCGTCACCAAACCAGGGTATTTCAGCGCAACTTCCAGCGCGATTTTCCCTCCCAACGAATGACCAGCGACCACGCACGGCGCAAGCCCCAACTGTCGGACAGTGTCGGCCACATCCTCGGCCATCGCTCCCCTCGTCAGCTCTCCACGTGGCGACAGGCCGTGGCCCCGCAGGTCGGGCAAATACACCTGCATCCCTACCATTCGCGCAGCCAGGCCCCACCAATTGTCGCCCGAGCCGAACAGTCCGTGCAAAAAGACCATCGGAGTGCCGCTTCCTTGCACCTTGGAATGGAGAACCATGACAAGCTCCTCAACTTCGATTATAGATATAGGATGAAGTACGATGCGCTTCTCGACAAGGCAATCCGCAAGGTGCCCAATTTTCCCCATGAGGGAGTTCTGTTCTACGACATCACCGGCATTCTCGGAAACCCGGAAGCCTTCCGACACGTCAACCAGGCGCTGGCCAAGCTCTACGCCGGCAAGGGTCTGGCGGGAATCGCCGTTGTCGAGTCACGCGGGTTTGTTTTTGGTGCACCCTTGGCAGACAGTTTGGGAGTTCCTCTGATCTTGGTTCGCAAAAAAGGCAAACTACCAGGCAAGACACTCGCGCGTTCGTATGCGCTCGAGTACGGCGAGGCCATTATAGAAGTCCAGCCGCAAGATGTCCCCCCCGGAGGCAGATTGCTCCTGGTCGATGATTTGTTGGCGACCGGGGGAACCCTGCGGGCCGCTGCCGAACTCCTTGAGGCTGCAGGTGGCGTTGTGACCGACCTTTTCTGCGTCGTGGGGCTTCCCTTCCTGCATCCCGAGCGAGTCTTGGGTGACCGCAAAGTCGAGACTCTCATCGACTACGCCGGCGAAAGCCTCTAGTCCGGAGTTTCTACTTTGTCAACAACCGCTTCAGTTCGCTGAGCACTGCCTCGGGTGGCGGCGAGGCGTCGATGTCATGGAGAAGCCCTCGTTGGCGGTACCACTCAATGAGGGGGGCTGTCTGGCTCTTGTAGACCCGAAGACGCTCTTCAATCGCCGCCGGCTCGTCATCGGCGCGCTGTATGAGCGAGCCGCCGCAGGAATCACAGATTCCTTCCTTCTCGGGCTTGCGGCTCTCGGTATGGAACCCGGCACCACACGACTTGCAGACACGCCGGCCCGAGAGGCGCCGGACGATCTCCTCGTCTTCGAGAACAAAGTTAACTACCGCGTTGAGCGACTCCACCTGTGCCAAGGCTTCGGCCTGAGCAATGGTCCGTGGAAATCCGTCGAGCAGGTACCCCGGGCGGACGTCGGGCTGTTCCAGCCGGTCTTTCACGATTTCAATGGTCACGTCATCGGGGACGAGGGCCCCTGAATCCAAGATTGCCTTGACTCGAACGCCGAGGGGGGTTTGATTTCGAATATTGGCGCGGAAGATATCACCGGTCGACACGTGAACGACGCCGAAGGTTGCTTTGGCCAACGACGCCAAAGTTCCTTTACCTGCACCCGGTGGGCCGAGAAAGACAAGCTTCATGGTGTCTCCTTGAACAAACTTTGGTACTTCAGATGAACCTCGGCACATTCCGGGCTGCAAAGTACGGGGCCTCCGGCTTCGCCGTAACCGGTTCCTCGCTCGAAGAATCGCGAGCACACCGTGCAACACAGGTTCTCGCGTGAGCACTCCGGAGAGCAGTATACTTGGGCTGAACCTTCTTGCAAAGTCATCCAGCGTCCGCAAGTCAGGCAGGCTCTAGTCAGCTTCCCATCAGTTTCCATTGCCTCAAGTATCGTGCAACCGTTCACAAAAATCCCCAAGTTTCGTTCGGCGGCCAGTTGACGCGCTTGGGCGGGTCTGCTATGTTCACTCTCGCCGCTAGCGAACAACGC
>JBAXAI010000003.1:0-193027 GCA_037142615.1 Spirochaetales bacterium
GCCTCGATTTAGCAGGGACAGGACTCGAACCTGTGACCTTCGGGTTATGAGCCCGACGAGCTGCCAACTGCTCCACCCTGCGTCGTGTGTGGAAAGAAGTTACCCGAGACGGGGGACAGTGTCAAGCGCTTGGCACAGGGCATTCCAACAAAGTTCGTTCTGCTCGCGGGTGCCGGTGGTGATGCGGATGGCAGTGGGCAGGCCGAAGCTGGTGAGCGGGCGGATGGTCACCCCGCCCTGCACCATGGCGGCGGCTACGGCTTGGGCGTCGCGGCCGAGTTCGAGGCAGAAGAAGTTGGCCTGTGTGGGGTACGGCTTGAGGCTGCGGGTGGCCAGTTTCTCGGTCCAGAACTTCAGGCCGTCGTGGTTGAGGGCGCGGCTCTGGCTGACGAAGTCGGTGTCGTGCAACGCGGCAATCGC
Source organism: Spirochaetales bacterium (assembly GCA_037142615.1). GTDB lineage: Bacteria > Spirochaetota > Spirochaetia > JABEVK01 > JABEVK01 > JAIFLN01. Next base: position 421 of record JBAXAI010000003.1, read on the forward strand.
GGCCTTTTGTGTCATGTTGCCAACATTGAACGGTTGTTTGACCACCGAAATATCGCGGATCACACTCTCGCTGGCGGCCACAAAGCCGATACGCAAGCTGGCGAGCCCGTAGATTTTGCTGAACGTGCGGCTGACGGCCAGGTTGGGCCAGCGCGCGAGCAGGGGGAACGAGTCGGGAAAGTCGGCGGCGTCGGCATAGTGGCCGTAGGCTTCGTCGAGCACCACGAGCACACTGGCGGGAACCCGGGTCAGAAAGGCCTCCAGTTGGGCCTGCGTAAACGCGGTGCCAGTGGGGTTGTTGGGATTGCACAGGAACACGATCCGGGTGCGCGGGGTGATCGCGGCCACCAACCCGTCGAGGTCGAAGAACCCTTCCTTGAGCGGCACCGTGTCCATGAATCCACCGAAGAGCCTCACCGCAAAGGTATACTCAGAAAAGGTTTCCTTGGCGGTCAGGCCGTGGTCGCCGGGACGGATAAACGCACCGGCGATCAAGGTGAACACTTCGTCGCTGCCGTTGCCAACCAAGAAGTTGCCGGGCTTGAGCCCATAGGCGTTGGCCAGGGCTTCGCGCAAGGCTGTGGCGGCGCCGTCGGGGTAAATGTTGAGCTCTCGTGCCGAAGCGGCGATGGCTTCGAGCGCGCGGGGAGAAGGTCCCAGCGGATTCTCGTTCGAACTGAGCTTCACGGCCCCGGGAAGCAACTTGCCTGCCACGTAAGGCTTGAGGTCCCGCAGGTCTTCTCTCAAGGTCACAGCGTCAGCCCCAGCCACTTTTCGTAGAACAGGTAGAAGGCCAGCGTCAGCCCGAGGTAGCTCAGGTTGTAGAAGAAGTCTTCGAGCGGAATGCTGCCGATGCGCAGGCCCCAAAGCGCCTTGGGGTTGTAAAAGATCGTCGGCAGAGCCGTGTAGAGCCCGTCGACGATGACAAACAGCACAAAGCTGATGCCCGTCCAGATCCAGAACGCGCTGGTTCCTGCCAAGCCCGGAGCTCCGATGGCCAGTGTCGACAAAAAGACCGTCACCGACAGCATGGCGATGAAGGTGTAGCCCAAATTGCGGAACAACCAGGCGGCCAACACGAAAGCCAAGGCGCCGCAGTACAGCGTCACGGGGTTCACGTCGAACCAGAAGGTGTTGCCGAAATACGCCAGCACACACTCGTACACAAACAAGCAGGCGTAGGGGATGGCGATAAAGAACAGAATCTCGCCCAGCGGAAGGCCAAAAATCCGGAAGTCGCCGGTGTAGACCGGGTTGAACTGCCAGTCGCCTCGGGCGGTCACGTACGCGTCCCACAGGAGGTACAACAGGCCCACGGTCAAAATGGCCAGGCCGACGGCGGGAGCATGGGTGTAAAAGTGCACCTTGTCGTCAAAACTCAGCGCGACGGGACCGGCGACCGACACGAGCGCGATGATGGAGTACAGCTGCTTTTTCATACGTCACCTCGGGGGAGTGCGGGAGGGATATAGAACAGATTGCGCAGGGCCGTGCCCAGAATGCGGAGCTTGCCGGGCTTGATCTTGCGGCGCCACACTTCCATCGGGTCGCGCATGATCACCTGGGCGGTCCAGTTGTACAGGTCGCTGGCGGTTTTGACGGCAAGGCGCAAGCGCCACGGCAGGTAGCCGTAGCCCTGCTGGGCGGCCTTCTGCCAGCCGGTGTACAGGGAGGTTTGGCCCCGCATGTAGGTGCAGAAGGCTTCGGGGTTGGCGGCAACACTTTCGGGGGTCAGGTCGGTCAGACCGCTGGCCGTTGAACCGCTCTCGCCCAAGGGCAGATAACGACGGCCCAAGGCGTGATCCTCGGCCACGTCGCGCAGAAAGTTGATGAACTGCATGCTGCGGCCCATCAGGCAGGCGGTCTCGCGGGCGGCCTCGGGCAGGTTCAAAATGCGCATCATGTACAGGCCGATCACCTCGGCAGAGCCCCACGTGTAGCGCAGCACCTCGTCGAGCGTGTTGATGGCCACGGTGCCCAGATCGCTTTCCATGGCCGCCAAAAAGTCCTCGGTCCACTGCGGGTCGAACCCGACCCGCTTGCTCAGCGCCACAAACGGATCGATCACCATATCGCCGGCCGGCTTGCCGACCATCGCGTTCCGCCAACGCTGGCGGAACGCCCGAAACTCCCCGGGCTGCTGGGGAACGTCATCGACCAGATTGTCGGCGACGCGTACAAAGGCATAGAGCGTAAACACATCCTTGCGGATCGCTGGCGGAAAGATCCGGCTGGAGTTGTAGTACGTCTTGCTCCCACCGGCGAAAATCTGCTCATGGAGAGAAGCGACGTCTGTGGACGACGCTTCTGCAGACGTTGCGCTACCAGGCGCAACGTCAGGCACGTCGTGCCCCGGTGATCTTGGCGGCCACGACGTCGCTGGCGATAAGGGTCATGGGAACGCCGACACCGGGGTGCGTGTACTGGCCCGAGTAGTACAGATTCTTCACCTTTTTGCTGCGAAGCGCGGGGCGGAACACCGCCGTTTGGAACAAGGTGTGGCTCAGGCCGAGTGCGGTTCCCTGGAAGGCGTGGTAGTCGCGGGCGAAGTCTTGCTGGCTGAACACCCGGCACACCTCGATGGCGTCGCGGAAGCTCTCGCCGGTGGTCTTTTCGACATGCGCCAACAGGCCGTCGAGGTACTTGGCTCGGAACTCTTCGGGGTCCGAAAGTCCGGGCGCGGCGGGAACCAGCAGGAACAGGTTCTCACACCCTTCGGGAGCCATGGTCGTGTCGGTCTTGGTGATGGCGCTCAGGTAGTAGCAGGGGTTCTCGGGCCAACTGGGAGTCTTGAAAATGGTATCGAAGTGTTTGTTCCAGTCGGCGCTGAAGTAGAGGTTGTGGTGTTCGAGACCCGGAAGAGCCTTCTTGACGCCCAGGTACACGATGAACATCGACGGGGCCACGACACGGCTGTCCCAGTAAGGTTGCTTGTAGGTCTGCCACGCGGGGTCGAGCAACTGCGTCTCACCGTAGGCGTAGTCGCCGGTGTTGAGCACCACATCGCCACGGAAAGTACCCTTTTCGGTCTGCACCTCGGTCACCTGACCGCCTTCGACACGAAGATGCTTCACATCGTGTTTGTAGTGGATCACCCCGCCACGCTTTTTCACCAGGTCGGCCATCGCCACGGCGACGCCGTTCATGCCGCCCTTGGGAAAGAACACGCCGAGCTTGAGGTCCACATGGCTCATCAGCGAGTACATCGACGGGGCGTCCTGCGGGCTCGTGCCCAAGAACACCATGGCGTATTCGAGAATCTGTTTGGCGCGGCGGTCGGTGAAGAACCGGGCCACGAACTTGTCGAGGCTTTGGAAAATGCCGATCTTGAGGCCCTGCGTCATCACCTGCCAGTTGAAAAAGTCGAACACCGACTTGTATTCCTTGTACAGGAACGAGCCAACGGCGATGTCGTATTTTTCCTGGGCTCCGGTCATGTAGTCGGTGAGCAGTTGGCCGCCCCCCGGCTGGAACGTGTCGAACAGCTTTTTGGTGGCGTCGAGGTCGTCGGTGATGCGCACGGCGTCGTGCCCTTCGAAGAACACCTTGTAGTGCGTTTTGAGCTTGGTGAGCGTGAGGGCGTCGGCCGTGGCTATCCCTATGCTCGAAAAGAACTTATCAAAAACTTCGGGCATGAGATACCACGAAGGGCCCATGTCAAAATGGTAGCCCTTTTCGGACCAGAGGCGTGCGCGCCCACCGGGCCCCTCGTTGTTGTCGAGGACGGTGACTTCCCAGCCGTCGCGCAGCAGAAGCAAGGCGCTGGACAGGCCGGCGTAGCCCGCACCGATAATCAGGGCATGTTGTTTCATGCGGGTAACATACCGCCAAACAGGGGCTCAGGGCAACAAGGGACGGCTGGCAAGCCAGACCCGGGAAGGGTGCGCGGTGCCAAACACCAACCGGTCGGAAACCGGACCAAGCATCTCTTGAAACTCGCTTAGCCTGAAACCGCGGCGGATCGAAAGGCGACCATCGTAGAAGGCGAGCGACCCGTGCAGGAACAGCCCGGTGAAGATCGTGTAGCCGACATAGCCCCAGGGTGAACGCGCCAGATCGTTGAGCAGAATCGCAACTCTCGAACGGTGCAGTGCCTCGGTGACGGCGGCCTTCACCTGGTCCCAGTCAAAGTGGTGCAGCGTGTGGTTCGACATCACGAAGTCCCAGGTTTCGCCTTCGGGCAAGGCAAATACGGAGCCGTGCACCGGGGTGATTTCGGGGTACTTTCGGCACAGTTCGCGCGCCCACGGCAGCAGGCGCGCATCGACGTCGAGGGCGGTGATGCGCAGTTTGAGGCCCTTGCGGCGGCAGAGGCGGATGAGAGACCGGTCGATGTCGCCGCCACCGCTGCCAAAATCAAGGAGGGTCCAAACGCGGGTTTTGTCTTTGAGCATGTGGGGCAGCAGGTGGCGCCGAAACAGCCCGACTCCCCGCGAAAACAGGCGGTTGATGAGGTCGAACTGGCGGATGGTCCGTTCCAGCTTTTTGGGGTCTGCGTCGGGGCTGTCCATCAGTTCTTCTTCGTAGAGGCGCTCGGACAGGTCGGGGAAGAACCACGGCGCTTTCACAGGATTTCCAAAAAGGCCGATTCGACGGTGAGGCCGGGGCCGAAGGCGCAGCTGAACAGTTTGCCCTTGCGTCCCTGGTCGAGCAGTTCGCGCAGCACAAAAAACACCGTGACCGAGCTCATGTTGCCGTAGTTTCGCAGCACGTTGTAGCTGACGTCGAGCTCACCGTGGGTCAGGCCGAGCACGGCGGCGGTCTTGTCGAGGATGGCCCGGCCACCGGGATGCACAGCAAACAGTTCGAGCTCGTTGCGCGCCCAGCCGGAGTCAGCAAACAACCGGTCGAGCACGGCCTGGATATTGCCTTCGATGAGCCGCGGAACGTAACTCGACAGCTTCATGTCAAAGCCGGTTTCGCCGATGATCCACGCCATGTCGTTCTCGCTGCCGGGAATGATGTGACTGCGGAAGTCGTGCAGCTGCAACGGCCCGGGGTTTGCCGACAACAGCGCTGCCGAAGCCCCGTCGGCAAACAGGGCGTTGGCCACCACCACGTCGAGCTCGAAGGTCTTCTGAAAGTGCAGAGTGCACAATTCGACATCGACGATGAGCACTTGGGCACCGGGGTTGGACTTGACGAGGCTCTGGGCGAGTTTGAGGGCCGGGAAGGCGGCGAAACACCCCATGAACCCCAAATGGAACCGGTGGATGCCGGGGGCCAGACCGAACTCACGGAACAGGTGGTAGTCGAACCCCGGCGCAGAAAAGCCGGTGCAGCTTACCGTGATCAGGTGCGTCACCTGCGAGGGTTCAAACCCGGGCAGCGAGTCGAACAGTTTGCGCACAGCTCGAAAGGCCAGCTTGTCGGCCTCGACCACGAACAGGGCGTTGCGTTTGGCGGTGCTGGGCTCGGGTTCGCCCTCGGCGGCGGTGAAGAACGTACGCTCAGCCTTAGGCAGACCGTAGTCAGCGATCACCGAATGGCGGGTCTCGATGGCTGAGCCTTCGTAGATCTTTTCGATGAAGCTGCGATGCCGGGGGGTGTCACCCAAGGTCTCGAGCATGAAGTCACGGATTTTTCGCTGGGGGATGGCCGTATCGGGAACAACGGTCACCAAAGAGTTGAGGTACACGGGGGTGGAGTTCACAAAGTTTCCTTCAGGGAGCTTAGTTCAGGGTGGCGGGCCTTGGCTTGCGCTAGATCACGGAACGGGATGGTCAGCATGGCGTAGTGCGGCGGAATTTGCTTTTTCAGGGCTTTCAGACCCCACGCCAGCACGGCATTTCGCCACTGCGACGCCCAACCGCGAACGGTGCCTACGCTCATCGAGAGCTCCGAACGAGCGGCGGCGGTGCGGCCGGCCTTGCGGCGGATGCGACTGTACAGCTGATTCCACTTTTCGGCCAAAGGGGCGTCGGGTTTGTCCAACCGGGCATCGAGGAGCGCAGCCAGAAACTCGGCGTCGGCGAAGCCGGTGTTCATGCCCTGCCCGCCGATGGGCGACATCTGGTGGGCGCTGTCACCGGCCAGGTACACCCGCCCCCACGCGTAGTGAGAACTGATCCAGCGGTGGATGCCGAAAGGGCTCTGCCAAGTACGGGTGGCCGGATCGAGCTCAATGCCCGTGCGCAGCCGCACCTGGTCTTCGAGGTACGAGCCGGGGTCGTCCATATAGGTCGGCGTCTGGACGATCCAGCGGCGTTTGCCCTGCCCGAGGGGAAACGACTCGACGGCGCCAAACGAGGTGAAAAAAAGGTGGGCGTCGTGCTTCCAGCCAGTGGAGTCTTCGTAGTCGCCCATCAAAAAGGTGGAATCGAAGTGCTGCGGGCGCCAGTGGACCTCGATTGAGTTGCGGACCACGCTCTTGACGCCATCGCAACCGACCAAGAAGCTGCCCCGTTCGGCTCGCGGATTCCCGGCGGCGTCCTGGAACATGGCCATCAAGAAGCCGGGCCCTTGATCGAAGGACTGAAACTCCCAGCCGTATTCGACCGTGACATTTTGAAACTCGCGGAGTTTTTGCTCCAGCAGCATCTCGGTGACGCCCTGAGGGACGGAAAGGATGGGGTTGTCGAAGTTGACTTCACCCAGAAGCCGGGAGTCCTGACCGTGCACATAGACCTTCTCGATCGAAGCGCCCCACAGTTTGAGGTCGCCGGCCAGGCCGAGCTTGTCCAAAAGCGCAAGGCTAGGAGGTGAGACGCCGATGGCGTTGCTGCCCGAGGCCCGGGAAGGCCGCTTTTCGAGAACCAGAACCTGCCGGCCGCGTTTGCCCAGCAGAGCGGCGAGCATCAACCCCACGGGTCCGGCCCCAACGATGATCACTTCGGTCATCTGCTCAGGATACCCTTATTCCCCCCAAGGCTCAAGACGTTTCACTTTCAGCAATTCTTCAGAATTGCGCCCTTGCCTTGTCATTTCTGAGGGGTACCTTGGAGTCATCACCAAGGAGGTGACGATGAAAAAGATCTTTATCACGGGCGCGCTGGTCCTGGGCCTTGCCCTGGCCCTTCCCGCCCAGCAGGCCACGGCCAACGACTGGGTCGAATCGCACAGCTCCACGAAGCTTGCCGACCTGACTATTGGCGACCTCAAGGCCCTGGCCGACCAGCAGTCGGTGCAGATGCAAAAGAACCATTATGTGGCCTCGGCGAGCATTGCGTCGTATCTGGCACCCGGCTGGGGACAGTTCAAGACCGGTAACGCCGTGGGCGGCGGCCTGTTCCTCGTTGGCGACCTGGCGCTCATGGCCGGCACGATGTACGGAGCCTACACCTTGGCTCCCGCTGACGTGGTGGCAACAGGATTGACCATGAAAGCTCGCCACGCGCTGATCGAGAACTACTGGGCCACGGCCCCCGAAAAGATCGCTCCCGCTGCGGGAGTTTTGGCCGGTGGCATGGCGATCCGGCTGGTCTACTCGATCTGGTCGGCCAAAGACGCCCGCGCCGCCGCTATCGACAACATCCAGTCGGGCAAGGTGACCTTTGAGCCCTACGACATGGCCAACGGCTTTGGCATGAAGATGAGGTACTAGGTGAAGCCCGCCAAAAAGCCCTCGCCTCTGTTTTGGGTGGCCTTGGCGGTGACCGGGCTGGGCAGCCTCGCTTTGGGGTTGCTGGTCTGGTTTCTGCCGCCGGAACAAGGCTATGCTTGGATGGCCCGCGGCTGGGGCCGAGGCGCCGGCGCCGGTGGTTTTGGGATGGGTCACATGAACCCGCTCCCGATGATTCTCGGGTTCCTGTTCGTGGTCTTCGTGATCTCGATGCTGGTTCGACGCGGTCGCCACGGCCATCACGGCTGGCATCACGGTCACCACGGGCCCGAAGGTCATGGTCATCCGATGTTTGCTGATCCGTTGAGTGATCTGGCCGAAGCGTACGCCGAGGGTAAAATCACCCGCGAGCAGTACTTGGAGCGCAAGGCTGTGCTGGAGGAAAACCGATGACGTGGCAACTGTTGGCCTTCTTCGGGGCCAAACTTCTGGCCGGGCTGTTTGTGCTGCTGTTGGTCGTTGGCTTCTTTCGGCGGATGGGTTCCCAGTTCGGTCACGGCCACTTTGGGCGCCGCCGGGCGGTGAACCTGGCGGGAAGCCGCTACGCCAAGGGCGAGATTACCGCCGACGAGTACCGCCAAATCCGCGACGATTTGAAGGAAACGCTCTGACATGACCCTGCGCGCCCGCCTGTTTTGGGCTTTCAGCACGATGCTCCTGGTGCCTCTGCTGCTGATGGTGCTCTTGGGCGGCGTCGTGCAGGGTTTTTGGATGCCCGAAGACGACATGGCGGCGGTGGGAGCCCTCAACGCCGCCTTGCTCGACAACCCCGACGGGTTGCTGACGCGCGAGGGCTTCCACGCGGTGGCCGACCTTTTGCCGCCGTTTGTGATCGCCGGGCTCGAGGTGAACGGCGCATGGAAGCAGACCAGCGAGGGCTTTGTCACCCAGGGAACCAGAACCCACCAACGATCGCTGTTCGAATGGCGTTTCCGGCTCGCTGACGGCACAATGGCGCGGCTCGAAGCCCGCTTCTACCCACATCAACTGATGACCCGGGGCGGCTGGCATTACTTGATTTTGCCACTGTTGGCCATGCTGATCCTCGTGTTGACCAACGGAACCCTCACGTGGCTGGTGAGCCGAACCATCCTGCGCCCCTTGCGCCAGTTGGAAGTCGCCGCCCGCCGGCTGGGCGAAGGCGATCTGAGCCCGTCGGGCTTGCCGACCACACCGCCCGAGTTCCGTCGCGTGGGCACCGCGTTCGACGAAATGCGCCAGCGGCTCAAGGCCTCGCTCACCGAGCGCGAACAAAACGAGGAAGAGCGGCGCGTCTGGGTGGCCAGCGTGTCACACGATCTGCGCACGCCGCTGGCGGTGGTGCGGGGCTACGCCGAAGGCCTGCGCGACGGTATCGCCAACACCCCCGAAAAGCACGAGCGTTACGTGGGTGTTCTGCTCGAACGAGCCCAGCAGATGGAGCGTCTGGTCGATGACTTGTTCCAATGGGCCCGGTGGGACTGGGGCCATCCTGAACTGCAACGCCAAACGCTGTCGCTGAGCGCCGAAGTGTCGCGCGCGGTGGCCGACTGGGCCGTCGATTGGCCCACGCTGACGGTTCACTGGAGTCCGCCCCAAATCGACCAAACTGACGTGGTGTCTACTGACGTGGTGTCTACTGACGTGGTGTCTACTGACGTGGTGTCTACTGACACCACGGCTCTGAGGCGCATCTTCGACAACTTGGCCCGCAACGCCGTCCAGCACTCCGGCGAGGCGCCCCATCTGCACGTCACGCTGACCCCCGGAGCGGCGGGTGGCTGGCTCCTGACCTTCCGCGACCAAGGCCCCGGCATCGCCACCGACCTTCTGCCCAAGGTTTTTGAGCGCTTTTTCCGTGGCGACCCGGCGCGCGACCCGGCTTGGGGCGGCGGCGGCCTGGGCTTGACCATCGCCCGCTCGCTGGCCGAGGCTTTGGGAGGCACCTTGACCGCCGACAACGCCCCCGAAGGAGGCGCCCGATTCACGCTGACCCTATCCTCCTGATCGAGGACGACCCGGCGCTGGCCGAACTCGTGCGCGACTACCTCGAGGCCGAAGGCTTCGTGGTGGAGCACTGCGCCGATGGCACCGCTGGCCTCGCGGCCGCGATGACCGGTCGGCACGCGCTGATCCTGCTCGACCTGATGCTGCCGGGGGCCAGCGGCTTCGACATTTTGCGGGCTTACCGGCCGCAGTGGCCCCATCCTGTGTTGGTTGTTTCGGCCCGGGGCGACGACTCCAACAAGATCCGGGGTCTGGGCATGGGCGCCGACGACTACCTGTCGAAGCCTTTCAGCCCGGCCGAACTGGTGGCGAGGGTCAAAGCCCACCTGTCGCGCTACCGCCGCCTCACCGGCACCGAAGACGCCGCCTCGCTGCGCGAAGTCACGGTGGGTCCGCTGAGCCTCGACGCCGAACGGCGCTTGATCCGGTTGCGCGGCGAGACGCTGGCTCTGACGGCCAAGGAACACGAAATGCTCACGCTGCTGCTGCAGAATCCCGGTCGTCTGTTCTCGAAAGAGGAGCTCTACGAGCGCGTGTGGGGCGAAAACAACGCCGGTGACCAGAGTACCGTGGCCACGCACATCCGCCGCCTGCGCGAGAAGATCGAGGCCGACCCTGCCGACCCGCAGCTGATTCTCACCGTTTGGGGTCTGGGCTACCGGCTGGCGGAGTGAGAGGCCAGCGTTCGCAGCCAGTCCAAGCAGGGTCGCAGGCCTCCCACGGTGACGCCGTCTTTCCAAGGGTAGGACGTTTCGAGCGGACAAACGATCCACAGATGGGTGAGTTCCAGATCTTCACGGGCGGTCCAGAAGCCCTTTGTCACGGTGGGGGCCAGGGAGGCTTTGCACTCAATACCCACCCGGGTTGAACCCCGTTCCAGAACAAGATCCAGCTCGGCCCCGTTCGACGTCCGGTAGAAGGAGGCACTCCAGTCCGGCCCCAGCGCGCCGAGGATCTGATCGACAACCAAACCTTCCCAGGAGTCACCCACCTTTGGATGGCCGAGAAGTGCGTTGTAGTCGGGTATTCCCAGCAGACTTTGGAGAAGTCCGACGTCACGCAGGTAGACCTTGGGTGACTTCACGAGCCGTTTCTTGTCGTTGCCTGCCCAGGGTGCAAGGCTACGGACCAAGTAGGCACCTTCCAGCCAGTCGAGCCAGCTTCGAAAGGTGGTGTGGCTGGCTCCGAGGACCTCGCCGAGCTTGCTGGCATTGAGCAGTTCGCCGTGGGAGTGCGCGACCAGATTCAGCAGCCTCCAAAGTTTCACGGGTGGCAACGACAGCCCCAGCTGCGGCAAGTCGCGCTCGACGAGGGCGCGCAGATAATCGGCTCGCCAGGCGCGGCTCTGCTCAAGGCTCACAGGCAACAGGCTGAGAGGAAAACCTCCCCTCTCCCAGAAACTCTGAACCGGCGTTTGGTTGAGCTCGCCGACAAGAAAGGGCGTCAGGTCGAGGTAACTGAGCCGACCGGCCAGCGACTGGGAACTCTGGCGCAGAAGCGGAGGTGAGGCCGATCCCAAGAGCAGAAGGTTGCATTGGCGCTCATTGCGGTCGATCCACGAACGAAGAAACGGGAACAGGTCAGGCTTGAGCTGGATTTCATCCAGGATGATGAGCGACCCGCGGTTACTGTCAAGAAACAGCTGAGGCTCATCGAGCCGGCGGAAGTCGGCAGGGTCTTCCAAGTCAAGGTAGATGCTTGCCGGGTAGGTGGAGGCGATCTGTTTGGCTAGGGTGGTCTTGCCGCACTGCCGGGGTCCCAACATTGCCACAGCCGGATTCCAGCTGAGGCGCTCGAGAATGACAGAGTGAAGGGTTCTTTGTATACCATGCATATCGCAACTATAACTTGCAAATTACATGGTTACAAGTCGCCCTGGGAACTCAACTGCGCCCACTTGGATTTGAACCAAGGACCAAGGGATTATGAGACCCCTGCTCTAACCACTGAGCTATGGGCGCGAAACGCCCCCAAAAGTAGCGCCTGACGCGGGCTGGTGTCAAGGTTTGCGGCTGGCTATGCCACCGTGCCGACAACGCTTCGGGCCCAAGTGAGCGCCACCTTTCCCAGCTGGAGAGCTTCGTCGGCCTCTTCCTTGGTCCAAGCCAGCATGAAACACCCGTTCCTGCTGCGAAGGGCTCATGGCATCACTCCGTGGAGCACGGTACCCTCAGCCCGGATGAGCTGGCACAAGCCCCCGGTGGTGGCCTTTTGGGCGAAGGCCGAGGCTGTCAGAAACACGAGATCCTGCGATCGGTCGTCGGGCGGAGGACGGCGGAAAATGGCGGCGCGACTGCGGAGCAGTTCCTCTTCGTCGCTGAAGATCAACGCAAAGTCCACATCCGACCGGTCGGTCATGGCACCCCGTGCCGCCGACCCGAACAGAACGACCGCGAGGGGTTGGCTGGCCGCAAGGATCCAGGCCAGCTTACTTTGTACAATGTCCGAGACCTGTTGAGCTTCCAAGTGCTGCGGAAAGAACAAACCCATGCCTCAGTCTAGGTTCGAGGCTGGCAATGGTCAAGCTTCGGGGATTTCCATTGTTCGCAACTTTTTTTCTGAACGGTGCTTCACTTCCCCGCATTTCCTGACTATATTCCTCGCCATGGATCAACTACAGCACGAAAAACGCAACAGGACCTACACGGTTCTGGGCATCGCTCTCGCGATGTTCCTCGGGGCCCTGGACCAGACCATTGTGTCAACGGCCATGCCCAAGGTCGTTGAAGAACTGGGCGGCCTCGACCGCATCTCCTGGGTCTTCACGGTCTACGTCCTTATCTCGACACTTCTGATTCCGCTCTACGGCAAGCTGGCCGACATTGTCAGCCGCAAGGTGCTGGAAATCTTCGCGGTGACGACCTTCATTCTGGGTTCGGCCCTCTGTGGCATCGCCGGCGAGTTCGGTGTTCTGCCTTTCCTAGGCGACGGCATGACCCAGCTGATCGTGTTCCGGGGCCTTCAGGCCGTCGGTGGCGCCGGGCTGTTCTCGCTGGCCTTTATCATCGTCAGCGACCTGTACCCACCCCGCGAACGCGGCAAAATCAACGGCCTGTTCGGCGCGGTGTTTGGCCTTTCGAGCGTGCTCGGGCCGCTGATCGGCGGCTTTTTGACCGACAACGCCGGGGCCTGGCTGCCTCCGATCGAGGGCTGGCGCTGGGTGTTCTACGTCAACCTCCCGTTGGGCCTGGTCGCGCTATGGTTCATCATCACCCGCATGCCCCGCCTGCAACCGCCCGACAACAGCCACGAGGTCGACTTTGTGTCGGCCGGGTTGATGATGGCGACGTTCTTCCCGCTGGTGTTCGCGTTGCAGCTCGACAAGAACGAGCACGCGTGGACGAGTCCCGAAGTGCTGTACGAGCTGATCGGCTCGTTGGTGGTGGGCCTGATCTGGGTTTGGCATTCGCTCAAGGTGTCGAAGCATCCGATTGTCGACCTGCACCTGTTCCGCAACAACGTGTTCACGACGGCCAACGTCGCGTCGTTCTTTTTCGGCGCTGGCTTTTTCGTCATCATCCAGTACCTGCCCTTTTACATGGTGAACGTGCAGGGCGTTTCGGCCACGCAGGCCGGTGCCAGCCTGATTCCGATGACGATGGGCATCGTGCTCGGCTCGGGCCTCGGTGGGCCGCTGGTGAGCAAGATCGGCAAGTACAAGGCCGTTTTGGTGATTGGCACCATTGTCGCCATGGCCGCCGGCGGCTTGATGGCGCTGTTCGGTCTCGACACTCCTTACTGGCAAGTGATCGTGACCATGGTGGTCGCCGGCTTGGGCTTTGGTCCGGGCATGGGCCTGTATTCGCTGGCGGTGCAAAACGTAACCCCCCGCGAAGAAATGGGTCAGGCGACCAGCTTCAGCCAGTTCATCCGCCAGATTGGTTCGGCCATGGGTTCAGCCATCGCGGGTTCGCTGTTCTCGGCGGCCGTGTTGACCGCTTCGGCGGCGCACATGCCCACCGGAATGGACCTCAACCAGGGCATTTTGCGAGCTGGGCCCACCGAGGTGAAGAAGTTCATCGAGCTCGGGTTCGACAAATCAATCACGCAGGTGAGCGATCTGATGGACCTGCGCGGTGCCGAGGCCAAGGCTGCCTACGACAAGCTGATGGCCGACCCGACCACTTCGGCGCAGTTGAAAGACAACCTGAAGAGCGGCACCCCAGCCATGGCCATGGAAGCCCAGTTTGCCGAGTTTGAGGCTGGTCTGGAAGGCATTGTGCTCAGCGGTGACAAGAAGGCTTTGGCCGCGCTGTACGCCTCGCCAGCCGCCGCCCGGATGTTGCCCGCTGAGTCGCGCGCGGGCATTGACGCTCTGATGAACCTGCCCGCCAAGGCCCGTCAGGACGCGGTGCCGCGCGTACGCGACAAAATGCAGCAAGGTATGGACATCGCTATCAGCGCCACGAGCGAAATGGTGAAGGCCAAAACCAAGGCCGCCCTCGACGCCAAGAAGAAGGAAGTGGCCGACAGCGTGGTGGCGGGCATGAAGCCGGCCGTTGTCGAGGCGTTGCAACCCATCTGGCTGTTCAACATCATCGTGTTTGTGCTGCTGTTCGTGTTTAACCTGTTTATTCCGAGCATTCCGCTCAAGAACAAGCAGGACCCCACACCGACCGAAGGCCCCCCGCCAGCGGCCGCGCACTAAGAAAGCAGGCGTTTCCGGTAGATTTCGAGGGCCTTCGACATTGCGGTGTCGAAGGCCTTTTTTTGCTTTGCAGGGCCGTCGTAGCGCAAGTTGCGCACGGTCAGCGTGCCCGCTTTGCGGTCGAGCTTGGCGTCGAGCAGGCCGGCGATCTGGCCCCGCCACAGGAGCGGCAAACCAAAGTAGCCGAACGTGCGCTTGGGAGCCGGTACATAGCACTCGAGCTTGAGGTCGTAGCCGAAGAGCCGGAGCAGCCGCTTGCGGTGGATCACGAACGGGTCAAAGGGGCTGAGAATACGAAGGGTATTCTCGGGGCCGGGTAGCGTATCGAGGGCCTCGAGCGACTTGGGTCGGGCCCAATAGGGTCGGTCGGAGCCTTCGACGGTCAGCTTGACGAGGTCTCCGGCGGCGGTGCGTTCGGCCAGGAGCGGACCCACGAGGTCGGTGTGTTCCCGGCGCTGGTAGGCCACTTCGTCGCGCGCCACGAGGCCCCACAGGTCGAGCGCCCTGTCGAGGTAGTGGTGGGCCGTTTCGGCGGCGCTGGGCTCGCGGGTATCGACGCCCAGCGGTAGTACGCGCTCGGTGAGGTCGAACACCTTTTGAAAGCCCTGGCGGGGCAGAATCATCAGCTGGCCACTCATGAACAGGTACTCGAGGGCCCGTTTGGCCGGCTTCCAGTCCCACCAGCCGGCGCGGCCCTGGGCGTCTTCAAAGTCCTGGCTGCGCAGGGGGCCTTCGGCCTTGATCCGTTCGAGTACCCGGTCGGCGTCGGCGCGCTCCAGTTTGTACCAGTCGTGACCGTTTTCCTTCACGCGGGCCTTTCGCGGCAGGGTGTAGCGAAAATCACTCCACGGCAGGTACGAGGCAGCGTGGCCCCAATACTCAAAGACCTCGGCTTGGTCGAGCCATTCGGGCCGATAGCCTGGCAGACGAGCGCCGAGAATGTGGTGGTGAGCCCGCTCGACCACACTGATGGTGTCGATCTGCACAAAACCCAGGCGTTCGACCAAGGCGGTGACGGCGGCAGGCACTTGTTTGGCGGCCAGCTTGGCCGGAAGACCCTGCCAGCCTGAGGCGGCGGCCAGAGCCAGGCGGCGGGCTTCGTCGGTCGAGAGCGCGAGGCTCACGGAAACACGGTTCCGGGGGCCGAGGTGAACCTCTTCTGGTACTTCTGCAGCAAACGGTCCAGTGTCCCGTCGGCCTTGAGTTGAGCCAGCTTTTTGTCGATCTCGGCGAGAACCCCGAGGTGTGGCGAAAGCCGGCTCATGCCCAGGTGGATGGAGTCGTTGGAAATGTAGGGGGTCAGGGCCACGATGGGGTGGGCCAGCTTCGAGATAGAGAGCCACGCCAAGCCCATGTTGGCCCCGCTGACGAACCAGTCGATACGGCCCGCGTCGAGCATTTTGAAGTTCTCGATCATCGACGGCGCCACGCTATAGCTCAGATTCTGCTTGAGGTAGGCGTCGAAGCCATTGCCGAAGGTGTCGCCCAAGCTGACGCCGCCCGTCAGCGGCTTCAGAACGTCCCAACTGATCAGCGAGAGCTTTTTGTCGTCGCGCACAAAGACGGCAACGGGGTTGGGGAAGGTGGGGTTGGTCGAGAACTGCAACCATTCTTCCCGCTCGGGGGTGATGCGGAAATTGACCAGCAGGTCCAACTTGCCCACCTTGGCGAGTTCCTGGGCGCGCTTCCAGGGAACCAGCACGGGCTCAAGCGTATAGCCCTTGGGCGTCAGCAAGGTGACCAGTTCGGCGGCGGCTCCATCGTAGGTTCCGTCGGCGTTCACCCAGTCGTACGGAGGATACTGGGGATTGGTCGCCCAGGTGATCACCTTTTCTTGGGCCATCAGCGCAGGGACCAGCATCGCGGCCACCAAACCGACAAGAAGCAGGAACCGAAGGAGCTTCATGCCTCAAGCATCGTTCATGGGCCTACCTTCGTCGAGGTTTTTGAGTATACTCCCGCCATGCCCTTCCCCGACCCGTGGTCCTCCCACCTCGCCCAGCGAGGCCTCACCGAACCTACCGACGTCCAGACCGCCGTGTGGGCGCCTTTTCTTGCCGGAGCCCATCTCGCGGTGCAGTCGGCGACGGGCACGGGCAAAACGCTGGCCTACCTGCTACCGCTGTTCACCCGCCTCGACCCGGCCCGCAAAGAGTTGCAGGCCCTCATTCTGGTGCCGACACAGGAACTCGCGGTGCAAATTTTGAGGCAGATGGACCTGCTGACGGCAGCTCAACCGCCAGAACTGCGGCTGCGCACCGTGTCACTGATGGGCGGAGTGAACCTGCAACGCCAGCTAGACCAGCTCAAGTCCAAGCCCCACGTAGCCGTCGGTACCCCGGGACGCGTGCTCGAACTTCTCGAAAAGAAGAAGATCACCGGGCATTTTATGGCCACGGTTGTTCTCGACGAAGCCGATCGCCTGCTCGACGACTCCTCGATCGTCGCGCTGCGGGCCATTCTCAAGACCACGCTCAAGAGCCGCCAGCTGTGCCTGTTTTCGGCGAGCCTGCCCGCCGCCACCCTGGCCGTGGCGACCTCGTTGCTGGCCCCCACCACCCCGGCACAAGAGCTTGTCGTGCTGACCCTCGACGCCGAAACGCCAATACCGCCAGGCATCGCGCATTGGAGCTTCGAGACCGAACTGCAGGCGAAAAACGACCTGTTGCGGCAGCTCCTGCACGCGCTCAAACCTGGGCGGGCGCTCGTGTTCCTCAACAAGCCGGACCAAATCGAGCTCGTGGCCTCCAAACTTCGCCACCATAGCGTCGCGGCCGAAAGCCTGCACGGAACCCGCTTCAAGGAAGACCGCCAAAAAGCCATGAAGGGGTTTGCCAGCGGCGAGGTGACCGTGCTGGTGGCCAGCGACCTGGCCGCGCGCGGGCTCGACATCGGGGGTGTGACCCACGTGTTCCACTTCGACATTCCTGAGAACCCTCTGGACTACCAGCACCGCTGCGGACGTACAGGACGGTTGACCGCTGGGTCGCCGACGACAGGGTCGAAGATCGCGCCGGGTGTCAGCGTGTCGCTGGCCACCGAATACGAGTTGGGCCGGCTGGCCGAGATTGCCAAGAAGTTCGGCATTACGATTGAAGCACACCGGCTCCAGCACGGCAAGGTGTTCTAGAGGCAAGACTTAGGCATAGAGCCGATACACCGTGGTTGGCGCCGAGATTCCCTTGAGCGTGGCCATCTTGGTCTCGGAGCGTAGCCGCGAGGCCGTGATCACCTCGGCGACTCCAGGGCTGTCGAACACGGCCTCGGTGACCCACACTTCGCCGGCTTCGGCGAGTCCCTGAACGCGCGCCGCCAGGTTGATGTTCTGCCCGAAGTAGTCCAGCCGCTCATCAGCGTTCACCGCGAGCGCAGCACCTTCGTGCACGCCCACTTTGAGGCCCAACTCGTTGCTCTGGCTGCGGTTGAGTTCGTGCACACGCTCCACCATGGCCAAGGCGGCCAGCACGCCCTCCTGGCTGTTCGAGAACGTGGCCATGATGGCGTCGCCCATGGTCTTCACCATCGCTCCGTGATGCGCCCGCACCACTTCGGTGAGCAGGTCGAAGTGCTTCTGCACCACGTCGTAGGCGTTGATATCGCCCACCCGGCCGTACATGTCTGTCGAGCCTTTGAGGTCGGTGAACAGAATGGTCAGGTTCTTGATCTTGAGCTTCATGTCGGGAGCCCACGCTTGAATGCGGAACAGCTCACGGAAGCTCTGGTTGTTCAAAAAAGCTTTGCCGGTGAGGAAGGGATGCCAGCGGCGCTCGGCGCCCCGGTGGGGCATGGCGATGGCCCAGAACATCGAGCCGTTCTGCAAGACCACTCCGGTGGCGGCACGGAAACGGTTGCTCACGTGGAACACGACCCGGCCCGGTCTCAGGGTGATGGCCGCCGGAGAAAAGCCGCCGGTGAGCAGGTCGACATCGACAAGCTGCTCCAGCCCGACCGGCGCCCCCTCGACCGTGATTTCCAACTGACTGTGGCTTTCGAAGTTCATCAACCGGTACAGGCCTGCCTCGAGGTTGGCATTAAGCTTGCCCTTCTCGTCGGGCTGGATGGCGAGGAAGCCCATCATGGTTTGGCCGGCGCCGAGTTCGTCCAGGTTGGGAGACTTGAGGTTCGCCGACCGGTACGACCGGATGTAGGCCTCGAGTCCCGACAACGGGTCAGGGCGACCTACCCCGAGCGACTCGCTGAGTTCGAACGACACCTCGATGAAGTCGTCCATCGCCGCCTCCCTGGTCATGGAGCAGACGGTGCAGTGAATCTGGTCGCTGTGGATGGCATCGAGGCGGGTGTGCTGGTGCTCCACCCCGCCGCACGAGGCGCAGATCTGCCCGAAGTGGAAGTCGAGCAAACCAATCTTGGCGCCATGGATGAACAGGTCGAGCAGCACGTCGGGGTCAAACCCGAACCGCTGGGCAAAGACCAGCGGGTTGATGCGCACGAGGTCCCAGGCGCCGAGCGTCGGCAGGAGCGCCCCCAGCTTGTCGACTTCGGCCGCCGGAAGGCGGGGATACAACTTGAGGGCTCGGATTTTTTGGTCCAACGCGGATCGGTTCATGAAATCCTCCTAGATATGGATGGCCCAGCCCTCAACCCCACGGGCGGCTTCCATCACGCTTTCGCCCAAGGTGGGGTGAGCGTGAACCATGGTCGCGAGGTCCTCGGGCAGAAGCTCGGCCTTTTTGGCCAACAACAGTTCGTGGATGAGCTCGGTGGCGTTGGCCCCGACGGTATGCCCGCCCAGAATCTCGTGGGTCTTCGGGTTGTACAGAATCTTCACCAAGCCTTCGGGCCGCTCGATGGCGTTGGCCTTGCCGTTGCCTGTGAAGGGGAAGCTGTAGGCCTTGTAGTCGATCTTCTTTTCCTTGGCCTTTTCTTCGGTGAGGCCAAAACTGGCGATTTGCGGCTCGCAGTAGGTGGCGCCGGGAATGGCCATCGGATCGAGCTTCTTCTCGTGCGGCGCGTGGGTCCCCTTGAGTTTGCTGGCCAGGAACTCCACGGCGATCTCGCCTTCCTTGCTGGCAACGTGGGCCAACAGAGGGCTGGGGATGATGTCGCCAATGGCAAAAATGCTGGCAGCGTCGGTCTGGTAGTAGTCCTTGGTGAGCACAAAGCCGCGGTCGAGTTTGACCCCGGCCTTTTCGAGGCCCAGGTCGGCGGTGTTGGGCACGCGGCCCACGGCGACGAGGATTTTTTCGGCCTTGAGCACCTCGGTCTTGCCGTCCTTTTCGATGGTCAGCTCGACACCGGTGGCGGTCTTCTTGAGCGTGCTGGCCTTGGTGTTCACCAGAAACTTGACGCCGTTTTTCACAAACGCTTTTTCGACGACGGCGGCGGTTTCGTGGTCTTCGACAGGAAGGATGCGCGGCAGCATTTCGATCACGGTGACCTCGACGCCAAAGGTGCGCATCACGAAGGCGAACTCCATGCCGATGGCACCCGAACCGAGGATGAGCAGGCTCTTGGGAAGGCTCGTGAGAGCGAGGATGCCCGTGCTGCTGAGCACCTGCTTTTCGTCGAACTCCATGCCGGGCAACTCCCGGGGGCGCGAGCCGGTGGCGACAACGATGTAAGCTGCGCTGATTTTGCTGGTGGCGCCGTCGGCGGCCTTCACGGTGATTTCGTTGGCGCCGGTAAGGGTGCCGGTGCCGCTGACCACCTCGACCTTGTTCTTCTTCATGAGGAACTGAACGCCCTTGCCCGAGCGTTCGGCGGCGCCACGGCTCTTGGCCTGCACCTTGCTGTAGTCGAGCCCGCTGACGTCGATTTTGACGCCCATGTGGGCCAGCGCCTCGATGGCGTGGTAGGCCTCGGCCTGGTTGATCAGCGCCTTGGACGGAATACAGCCCCAGTTTCCGCACACGCCGCCGAGCTTGTCTTTTTCGATGACCACGGCCTTGAGGCCGAGCTGACTGGCGCGGACGGCAGCCACGTATCCGCCGGGTCCTCCGCCCAGAATCGCGACGTCATAGGGAAAGTTTGCCATACAGAGTCCTCCGGACAACAAAGTACGCTTTTTGGGCCTGATGGCAAAGCTCCGGACCGGGAACTCTGGAAGGACAAGTTGTTGATCGACCTTGAAGACACGCAGAACCTGCCGGCGCAGACCGTGGCTACCGCCCAAAAGTTCATCGCCGGTCCCAGGGTTCTGCTGTCGCTCAAGGCGCGCGGACAGAGTATGATCCTCATCGATCACAGTGCACGACTGGACGAACGGACACCGCTCGACGTGTCGCGCCCGCTGACGCAGCCCGCCGTGTTGCTGGTGAGCGACCTGCGCCGCACACGGGCAACCCAAAAGACCTGTCGAGTATGAGGAGTTTACATGACCATCGCCGAAGACCTCACCGCATTCGTCGGGAAGACCCCGCTGCTCAAGCTCAGTCGGTTCCAAGCGGGACAGGGCGGAGCCACTGTGCTGGCCAAACTCGAACTGTTCAACCCCGGCTCGTCCGTGAAGGATCGCATCGCTTTGGCCATGATCGAGGATGCCGAGCGAAACGGAACCCTCAAACCGGGCGCCACCATCATCGAACCGACTTCGGGCAACACCGGCATCGGTTTGGCGTGGGTAGCGGCCGTCAAGGGCTACAAAATGATCCTGACCATGCCGGAATCGATGAGCATCGAACGACGCAAACTGCTGCAGGCCCTCGGTGCGACGCTGGTGCTCACCCCCGCCCAGGAAGGCATGGCAGGCGCCGTCGCGCGGGCCAGCCTGTTGCAGGCCGACATCGCTGGAAGTTGGATCGCGGGTCAGTTTGAGAACCCCTCCAACCCTTCGGTTCACTACCGGACGACCGGCCCGGAAATCTGGGAAGCCACCGACGGCAGGGTCGATGTGTTCGTGGCCGGGGTTGGTACCGGCGGAACCATCTCGGGAACCGGGCGCTACCTCAAGGAAAAGAACCCCAGGATCCGCATCGTGGCGGTGGAACCCTCGACGTCGCCCCTGCTCTCGAAGGGCACCACAGGCCCGCACCTGATCCAAGGCATCGGCGCCAACTTCGTGCCCAAAAACTACGACGCCTCGGTGGTCGACGAAGTGCTCACCGTCGAAAGCCACGAGGCCATCGCCGCCGCCAAAGAGCTGGGCCTCAAAGAGGGCTTGCTGGTGGGCATCTCGTCGGGCGCCAATGCCCTCGCCGCGCGTCGGTTGGCGGCCCGCCCCGAGTTCGCGGGCAAAACCCTTGTCACCCTCTTGTGCGACACGGGCGAGCGCTACCTTTCCACGCTGCTCTTTCAGAACGACTGACGCCGGGCCTCAGAGCCAGGCGGCAAGCCGTTTGAGTTTGAGCGCCGTCTGAAAGCTCTCGCCGCCTTCGTGGTGGTTGTAGGTCCACACCTGGATTTCCTTGGCGCCCGCCCAACGGTTGTAGGCGGCGAAGACCGTTCGAGGGGGGCAGATGTCGTCCATCAGACCGACCGAAAACAGCGTCGGCATGGTGGCCCGCGCCGCGAAACTGCGACCATCGAAATACCCGAGGGTGTTCCACACCGCTGCCTCGTGATTGCGGTGCCGCTTGAGAAAGTCGCGGATCTCGGCGTAGGGGTAGGCATCGGTGGCCACCACGGCATGATCGAAGTGACACAGGAAGGGCACATCGGGTAGTGCGGCTTGCACCTTGCCGTCCAGGCCTGCTGCCGCGATGGCCAGGCCCCCACCCTGACTGCCTCCCGTGACCGCGATGCGCGAGGCGTCGACGGCGGGATGGCTGCGTGCGGCCTCGATGGCCCTGGCGGCATCGGTAAACAGGCGTCGGTAGTAGTAGGTTTCTTTCTTGAGGATGCCACGGGTCATGAAGCCGGGTATCTGCGGGTTACCGCCTTCCAGCTCGGGGTCAGGCGTATCTCCTGTCCTCCAGGTAGAACCCTGGCCGCGGGTGTCCATCACCAGCAGGGCGTAACCGGCGCTTGGGTAGGTCAACCAATCGTAGGGCAGGCCTCGGCCTCCCCCGTAGCCGATGTACTCGACCACGCAGGGGACCTTGCCAGTACGGTGTTTGGGCAGGAGGAACCAGCCACGGATAGGTTGGCCTCCGTACCCGCCAAACGTCAGGTCGAAGACTTCGAGTTGGCTGAGCGAGGCGTCGTAGGGCACAAAACTGGCTTCGAGCGGGAACACGCGCGCGGCAGCCAGGGTCGCGGCCCAGAACGCGTCGAAGTCAGTGGGTTCGTTCAGCGGCGGATTGTAGGAGCGAAGCTGCTCCAAGGGCATATCAACGAACAAAAGTGATCCCTCCCAGGGCTCCTAGGCCCAACAGACTCGGCACCAACTGGACGAGCGCGCCACGAAGCCTGCGCCGGTTCGAAACGACGAGCACCACCCCGGCCGCGCCCATCGAGAGCAGGCCGTACACCATGAGCACAAGACCGATGGTCCCACCGTCGATGATTTCGGGGCCCACGCCGGTGTAGATCACCCAGCCGGCCGCCATGGCCACCGAAAGGAACAGGTTGTAGAAGCCCTGGTTGAAGGCCCACGGCCGCAATGGTTCCACCTGCTCAGGCATGACTCCAAAGGTCTTGTTGACCCGCGGTTGCCCCCACTGCAGGCTCTCGAGCACGAAAATGTAAAACTGGACCACGATGGGCACGATAACCAGGTAAATCACTACAGCAGCACCTGATACGGGTCTTCGACCATTCGTTTGAACTCGGTGAGAAAGGCTGCCCCGACGGCCCCATCGACCACGCGGTGGTCGCAGCTGAGGGTCACCTTCATGATACGCCTGACGACAATGCTGTCGTCGTCGGCCACCACGGGGGTCTTGATGGTAGCGCCGAGCGCCAGAATGGCCACGCCGGGGGGGTTGATGATGGCGGTGAACTCCTCGATGCCAAAGCTGCCCAGGTTGCTGATGGTGAACGTGGCGCCGGTGAACTCCTCGGGCTTCAGGCCACCATTGCGGGCGCGGTCGATGAGGTCCTTGAGCTCGGCCTCGATCTGCAAAATGCCCTTGCTGCCGGCGTTCTTCACGATGGGGGTGATCAGGCCGTCGGGCTGGGCCACCGCGATGCCCAGGTCGACGCTGGAATGGTTCTGGATGTACTCGCCTTCCCAGCTGGAATTGAGCGCCTGGTGACGCTTGAGCGCCTCGGCGAGGAACTTGAGGATGAACGGGTTGAGGCCTACCTTCTCTTTGCGCTTGGCGTTGATGCGGTCGCGGGCCTCGAGCAGATTGTCCATCTCGATGCTCAGCGTCAGAAAGAAGTGCGGCGCGGTGAACAGGCTTTCGCCCAGGCGCTTGGCGATGGTCTGGCGTTTGCGGCTCACAGGGACCTGATCGTCGTTGAGCGCGGAAGAACCGACGCTGACCGCAGCAAACGAGCCCGCCGAACTGCCCGCACTCGCCTTGGCGCTCGGTGTGTAGGAATCGATATCGGCCTTGACCACACGCCCGTCGGGACCGGTGCCAGAAACCTGGGCCAGGTCGATGCCCTTGTCGGCGGCGAGCTTGCGGGCCAGCGGACTCGACTTGATGCGCCCACCGTCTGCCGGCGCAGCGTGACCGGTGGCAGGAGCGGCAGCGGCCGACTTGGCGGCAGCAACGGCGGCGGCTGTGGGGGGTGCCGCGGCGGCCTTCGCCACCGGCGCGGCCTCGGCCACCAGCGCGGCAAAGTCCTCGCCGGGATTTCCGATGATGGCGATGGTGTCGCCGACCTTGGCTCCGGTGCCGACTTCTTTCACAATGGCAAGCAGGGTGCCTTCCTGGCTCGACAAGTAGTCCATGCTGGCTTTGTCGGTTTCGACCTCGCACAGCGGGTCGTCCATCTTGACGGTGTCACCGACCTTCTTCTTCCACTTGAGAATACTGCCCTCTTCCATGGTGGGGCTCAACGCGATCATGAAAATCTTCTCGGCCATGTTCTATTCCTTTTTCGTTTCGCTTAGGACCGGTAGAGGGCTTTCTTGGCGGCGGCCACGATCTTGGCCACCGTCGGCTGAACTTCGAGCTCCAGCGTATGGTTATACGGCATGGGCACGTCTTCACTCGACACAAACTCCACCGGGGCGTCGAGGTCGTCGAAGCAGTCCAGCATGATCTTGGCTTGGATCCAGCTGCCCACCGAGGCCTTGGGCCACGCTTCATCGACGACCACCGCGCGGTTGGTCTTGCGCACTGACGAGTACAGCAGTTCCTCGTCGAGCGGCACCAGCGAACGCAGGTCAACCACTTCGGCGTTGATGCCTTCCTTGGCGAGCTCTTCGGCCGCCCGCAGGCACATCAACACGGGTTTGCTGAAGCTCACGAGCGACACGTCGGTGCCTTCTCGCTTGATATCGCCCTTGCCGATCTCAACCACATAGTCGCCCTCGGGCACTTCGCCCTTGTGCCCATAGCTCATTTCGCTTTCGAGGAAGATGACCGGATTGTCGTCGCGGATGGCCGCCTTGAGCAGGCCTTTAGCGTCGTAGGGCGTGGCCGGAGCGACGACCTTAAAGCCAGGCACGTGAACAAAATAGCTGGCAAAACTCTGGCTGTGCTGCCCCCCTAAGTACTCTGCGGGCCCATTGGGCCCGCGCACCACCATGGGGCACTTGAACTGGCCGCCCGACATCGAGCGGTACTTCACGGCGTTGTGGATGAGCTGATCGATGGCCAAAAGGCCGAACTGAAACGTCATCCATTCGACGACGGGGCGCATGCCGGCGAACGCGGCACCTACCGCCAGGCCGGTGAAACCCAATTCGGTGATGGGGGTATCGAGCACGCGGTCGGCGCCGTACTTGTCGAGCAGTCCTTTGGTGACCTTGTAGGCGCCGTCGTATTGGGCAACTTCCTCGCCCATGATGACAACTCCGGCTTCGCGGGTCATTTCTTCGTCGAGCGCCTGCCTCAGCGCCTCCCGCATGGTAATGATGGCCATATGTGTCTCCTCAGGCGTAGATGTCGGTGTAGATTTCTTCGTAGCCGGGTTCCGGGCTCGCTTCGGCGAACTCGACGCACTGCATGACGACTTCCTTGAGCTGCTTGTCGAGCTCCTTGTATTCGTCCTCGGTGATCAGCTTGGCGGCTTCCATGCGGCTCTTGAGCAGCAAAATCGGGTCCTGGGCCAAGAAGGCCTCGGTCTCTTCCTTGGTGCGGTACTTGGCCGGGTCGCTCATCGAATGGCCCTTGTAGCGGTAGGTTTTGATCTCGAGGAAGCTGGGCTCGAACTTGGTGCGCGCTGTGTCCATGGCGGCCTTCACTTCTTCCATCACGGCAATCACATCCATGCCATCGACCATTTTGCTGGGAATATTGTAGGCCTGACCCTTGATGTACAGATCGGTGACCGAACTGACGCGTTCGACGGCTGTACCCATGCCATACTGGTTGTTCTCGCACACGAAGACGACCGGAAGCTTCCAGATGGCGGCGAGGTTCATCGCTTCGTGAAAGGCCCCCTGGTGGATGGCGCCGTCGCCAAAGAACACGATGGTGGCACCGCCGTCCTTTTGACTCTTTTGCGCAAAGGCCGAGCCGGTGGCCAGCGGAATCTGCCCGCCGACGATGCCGTTACCGCCCCACATGCCCTTGGCGTAGTCGAACATGTGCATCGAGCCGCCCTTGCCCTTGGAAACCCCGGTGGCCTTACCGTACAGCTCCGCCATGAGTTTTTGCGGGTCGAGGCCCAGGCTGATGGCGTGGCCGTGGTCGCGGTAGCCGGTGAGCAGGCGGTCGAGCCCGCGTTTCATGCCCGCCGCCGCGCCCGAACACACGGCCTCTTGCCCGTTGTAAAGATGACAGAAGCCGCCGATCTTCTTGAGTCCGTACATTTGACCCGCTTTTTCCTCGAAGCGACGGATCAGCAGCATCTCTTTGAGCAGGTCGTGCAGGAACGTTTTCTCGTAGCCTTTGATGGGTCGCAAGGAAGCCTCCGGTTACAGGTCGGGACGGTCCTAAAGGACCGTCTGAAATTTCTCTGCTGTCTTGGGGTTA
This sequence comes from Spirochaetales bacterium, assembly GCA_037142615.1. Taxonomy (GTDB): domain Bacteria; phylum Spirochaetota; class Spirochaetia; order JABEVK01; family JABEVK01; genus JAIFLN01. Next base: position 26,552 of record JBAXAI010000003.1, read on the forward strand.
AAGTATTCCCCAGAAAGCAATTCGGTTTCGAGGACAATCAGGTCGGACGGATCGTCGTTCAACTTCCAGAACGTTTCGAGCCCGCGGCCGAGCTCCTCGAGAAGCTCGGACTTGAACCGGGGATCCTGCACCAGCGTGATGCGCCCCCGGAACGAGAAAATCTCTCGCGTCTTGGGAGAAGTCAAGAGCCACGACACCTGGGGGTGCCCGGTCAGGTCGGCCACTTTGGGGAAGGCGGCGGCCGTCACCGCGTACAGGTGCTTCTTGCGGCCCTTGATCATGGCCGGCGTCATGTAGCGCATCGCGGGAAACCCCTCGGGGGTAACGGTGGCCAGAATGGCCATGGGGCTTTCTTCCAAAATGGTGGCGAACTTGCCAAGCAGGTCGTCTGCTGTCATGGGGACTCCTCAGTCAAACACGTCGAAGAACTCGGACGAAAAGAAACTCTTCCCTACCATTCTACTCAGATTCGCCGCTTCGACAATCCTGCCGTCCTCGACTCTCGCGGTCAGGTCGCCCTGGCGTGTGTCTCCACGCCAAGTGAACGGCGGTGTGCGGTCGAAGGTCCAAGCGTGGCTTCGCAGGCTGGTTTCGTGGCGCAAGACCGCGTCGGCGCCCGTTGCGGGCGCAGCGACGGCCCCCGCAACGGGCGCCACGGGGGCGAGGTGGAGTTCCCACTGGCGCGTAATGGCTGTCGCCGCCTCGCGGAGCTCGAGCCCCAAGTTCGTCACGGGTTGTGGTCGCGACGAGACTCCCACCCACTCGACCAGTTCGCCGGTGGGTCCGAGCACCCCGTGCAAGTGCTCAAGGTCGGCGCTGCACAACAACGTTCCGTGCACCAGCGCCCGGTCGCGGCGCAGCTGAGAGGCGGTTCCCGACACCTTGGCAAAGCCAGTGCCCGCAGGTACCACAAGGTCTCCCTGCGCCGTGAGCTGCACCGGCCGACCAAGACCGTTCAGGGCCTCGGCCACAAGACCGAGCAAGGCCTGCTTGTCGAAACCTTCGCCGGCCCAAAGGAACGAGTAGTTCAGGTTGCCGAGGTCTTGGTAGACCGTGCCCCCGCCCGACGAGCGGCGCAGCAGGGGAAGCTTCCTTGTGGCGAGCTCGCCAAAGCGCACTTCGCGAAGTGGGTTCTGGTGCTTGCCCAGGACCACGCACGGCCGGTTCACGTAGAACAGCAGGGCTCGGTCCCCGGGTTGCAGGGCTTCGAAGCGCGTCTCTTCGACGGCCAGATGAACCCAAGGGTCGTCACCCTCCAGAAACTCGGTGTAGACCATCGTCTCCTCCCCGTGTGGTAGAATGGCACTCTACCATGAAGGCCCTCATTTTGAGCCGCCCCGGTGACTTCGGAGTGCTCGAAGACCACTGGCCCGCGCATCCGCTGCTGCTTCCCGTGCTCAACTTGCCGGTTTACTTGCATCTGGCCGCCTACCTCAAGGCACTCGGTGTGTTCGAGGTAAGGGTGCTTCGTGGTGGCAACGGGCTCTTGGAGCCTCGCGACCTTGCCCTCGAACCCCAGTGGGTGCGGCAGTCCGGGGGACTGGACTGGTCGCTGCGAGGCTGGGCGCTGGGTGCACACCCGCAGGGGCTCACGCTGCCCGAGGTGCTCGCCCAGCAGAGACTTTTTCAGGACGGCGAGGACCTTCTGGTGCTGTCGGCCCCCCTTCTCCCGCTGGAACCCCTGACGGGCCCGAAGATTCCCCCTCTATTCCCAGTGAGCGAATCGCGGCTGCTGGCACCGCGCCTGCTTTCGGGGGGCGGGCTACTGGCGCAAGCCGAGCTCGGCACCTTTGCCTCGCTGGCCAGCCTCAAGGACTATTACCGCACTCAAATGCGCCTTCTGGCGACGGTTTCACCGGCCGGGGCCTCGCTCAAGGGCGTTCATCCCCGGGCCGTGCTCGAGGCCCCGTTGCTGCTGGGCGCCGGGGTGAGGGTTGCCGCCCATGCGCAGGTGGGTCCGGAGTGCATCCTGGCTGCTGGAACCCGCGTGGACAAGGAAGGCCGCCTCAGGCGCACGCTGGTTCTCAGCCGGGTGCGCGTCGGTCGGGGCGCTGCCTTCGACGGCAAAGTCATCATCGGGACGACGGTGCTCGATCCCGAGAACGGCGGCGGTGTCAGCATCCGTGAGCCCGAGATCCTCAGGGTTCCTTGATTCACTCGAGCACATCATCTAGAGTACTTCCGAAGTTTCAATAAGGAGTTTTCATGTCCTCAATAGACATCGCCAAGCTGGACCTGACGTCCATTGCAGTCATTGTTGTGGTCGGGTTGGTCGGGGGCGTCATCGCCAAGAAGATCAAGGTACCCGACATCGTCCTCTTCCTCGTCTTCGGAATTGCGATCGGACCATCGCTCTGGGGACTGTTTGGTCTCCCGGGCGTTCTCAATGTTCCCGCTGAGTCTACGATGAACCAACTCATTCTCACGATCGGGGCCTGTTTTCTGCTGTTTGATGGCGGGGCGTCGTTGCGCTTTTCCGTACTCAAAGAAATCTGGATCACCCTGCTCGTCATCGCCACCCTCGGCGTGTTGATCACCGGGGCCATCATGGCCACGTTTGGCGTCTGGCTAGGCATTCCTGTTATGACCGCCGTACTCCTCGGAGCCGTAACGGCCTCCACCGACCCGGCGACCTTGGTTCCCATCTTCAAACAGATCCCCATTAAGGATCGCGTTGCGCAGACCGTGATGAGCGAATCGGCCCTGAACGACGCCATGGGCGCCATTGCCACGTTTGCCGTGGTCGGTGTCGTCCTCGCTGCTCAGAACGGTGGTGAGGGCTTCAATCTGGGAACCAACCTGATTCATTTGGGCTGGGAGGCAGGTGGTGGACTGCTTATTGGCGCTGTGGTCGGCTACGTTGCCAACTTCCTGCTGGGGCACAAGAAGTGGGGAGTGTTCCAGGGTTATGAATCGTTCGTGGTCTTGCTGTCCATCATCACCGCCTACATACTCTCCGACATCTCCAAGCTACCAGGGAACGACTCCGTTGCGGCCTCCGGCTTTATGGCCGTCTTCACGGTCGGGGTCATGGTTGGCAACAAGAACTTCTTCAAGCACGAGTTGCCCCACGAACACCAGGAAAACTTCGAGCGAGACCTCGGCAACATCACCTTCCTGATGCGCATGATGATCTTCATACTCTTGGGCAGCCAGGTCAGCTTCGCTGTTCTTGCTCAGTACTGGTGGCAAGGCCTGATAATGCTGGTGCTGTTCATGTTCGTCGCGCGCCCGGCCGCCGTCTTCTTGTGTGCCGGCCCCGACCGCAACGCCAAATGGAGCCTGAACGAGCTGATCTTCATGAGTTGGACCCGTGAAACGGGAGTTATTCCTGCCGCTCTGGTGGGAATTCTCGTAGGCATGAAAGTTCCCGGAATGGACGTGGTGGGTTCGATCACCTTCATCTTCATCCTTGGGACGATTCTGATCCAGGCACCGACCACAGGGCCGTTGGCCAAAAAGCTGGGGCTGTTGCTCGAACAGCAGAAGTAAAAAAAAGCCACCCTTCGCCGGGTGGCTTTTTTGTTGCTCAGAGGCTCAGTCCCACATCCCCAGAACGGTTTTGATGTCGGCCGGTTCGAGGCGGAAATGACTGCCACGACCCTGCAGAAAATGGTGCTTTTCGAACATATGCAGACTCAATTCGTTGTACAGAAGGATCTTGCCTTCAGGCTTGCCTTCCTTGTTCAGGCGGCGGACCTCGCAGTTCACCTTGTGGAAGATGCCCTCACCCACCCAAGGTGAGGGAAGCGTGCCACGGGTTTCATCGACGCGGATGAGCCACAGCTTGTCGACGGTGGTGGGTTCGCCCAGGCCGTCGGAACCCTTCTTGAGCAGTTCGTGCATCTTGGCGGCGACTTCGTCCCAGTTCAGCTTGAGCCGGGCCATTTCTTCCTCGTCGTGCTGGATGATGGTGGCAATGTCGCGGTCATCAAAGCCGAGAAACCCTTCCACCGTGATGACGCCGGCCTTCATCTGGGCCTGCGCCTTTTTCAAGTCTTCGTTCATTTTCATAGCCGGCCCCCTTATGCGAACTTGTCGAAGAAGATCTTATCTTCGGCCATCTTGTTCTTCTTCATGACGACCATACAGGCGTCGAGCATACCGGGCGAACCGCAGAGGTAGCCTTCCTTGGTCTGCTCGTTGGGAATCTTGTTTTGCAGGTAGTCGTCGAGCACGTTGGTGATCAGGCCGACGGGGCCGTCCCACTTTTCACCCGGACCGGGCTCCGAGAGCGCAGGCACAAAGTGGAACTTCTCGTACTTCTTGTCGAGGCCCCACAGCCAGTCGAGGTAGTACATGTCCTTGGTCGTGCGGGCACCAAAGAAGTACCAGATGTCGCGCTGGCCCATGGTTCCCTTGGCGATGAAGTCGTTGAAGATGCTTTTGAACGGCGCCATGCCCGAACCACCGGCCACGCAGATCATCGCCGCGTCGGTGTCTTTGACGTTAAAGTCACCCACGGGGGCGATGACGTTGATCTTCTGGCCTTCCTTCAGATGCTTGTGCACGTAGGTCGTGACCGCGCCGCCGGGAACCAGGCGAATCAGGAACTCCATGTGTTCCTTCATTTGCGGGTTCGAACTGAACGAGTAGGCACGGGCCGTCGGTTCCTTGATGTCACCGTACTTGGGCACCTCAAACTGTCCGTACTGGCCCGAAGTGTAATTCAGTTCTGTCCCGGCCGGCATGCGCACCAGAACTTCCTTGATGTCGTAGGTCAGTTCGGTGATTTTCTCGACCACGCATTCCATCTTGCGGATGTTGAACAGCTCTTCAGGAATGTGCACCTTGATGTCGGCCTTGACCTTCACCTGACAGGCGAGGCGCACGTTATCCTTAAGTTCCTTATCGGTCATGTAGGGCGTTTCCGTGGGCAGATGAGGGCCAACGTCACTATCAACCTGGCACTTGCACGCGCCGCAACTGCCGCGACCGCCGCAGGCCGAAGGCAAGAAGATGCCTTGGTCGGCGAGGGTGCCGAGCAGTTTGGTGCCGCCCTTGACCGTCATTTGTTTTTTGCCGTTCACATCGACGACGACTTCGCCGTAGTTGTTGACGATGCCGTCGATGATTGAAATCATCACGGCCATCAGCACGCTCACACCACCCACCATCAGGGTCTGCAGAATCAGTGTTTCAATGGTCATTCTGGCGTCTCCTTACTGCACCCGCAGGATTCCGGAGAATCCCACGAACGCCATGGCCATAAAGCCCATGGTAATCAAGGTGATACCGGGGCCCTGAAGGCCGGCCGGAACCGGGTTCTTGTCGATCTTTTTGCGCATGGCGGCAGCGGCCACGATGGCGAGCCACCAACCGATGCCCGAGCCAGCGCCAAACACGATGGCCTGACCAAAGTCGTAGTTGCGGATCTCCATGAACAGCACCACGCCGAGGATGGCACAGTTGGCCACGATGAGAGGCAGGTAGATGCCCAAACTCATGTACAACGCCGGACTGACGCGTTCTATGATCATTTCGAGCGCCTGAACGACCGCCGCGACAATGATGATGTACACGAATAGGTCCAGGTAGATCATGTTGAACGGGATCAACACGTAGTGCAGGATGGGCCAACTGATGGCCGAGCTGAGCACCAGCACCACGATGACCGCGATGCCCAGGCCGTTGGCCGAGCCGATGTCTTTCGAGATGGCGATGAACGAACAGGTGCCCAAGAAGTTTGCCAGCAGGATGTTCGACGTGAAGATCGACGCGAACAGCAGGGTAATGGGGTCAACGTAACTCATTTTGTCCCTCCGGCGGTGGCAGGTTTGGCCGCGGCTTCGATTTTCAGAGCCCGGGTCTTGAACACCCACAAGATGATCGCGACGAGGAAGAAGGCGCTCGGGGCCATGATGGCGATGGTCCAGTTGTTACCCGACGACACGTATTCCGGCGGGAAGATCGGGATATCGGCGATGGTTCCGAAGGCCAGCGGTTCACGGATGAGCGACATCAGGCCGAGCACAAGCATGTAGCCCAAGCCGCTGGTAAAGCCGTCCCACCAACTGATGAGCGGGGGATTGGCCGGCGCGAAGGTCTCAGTGCGGCCCATGACGATGCAGTTGGTGATGATCAGCCCGACGTACGGCCCCAGCGATCGTGCCACTTCCGGCACGAAGGCGTTCAAAATCAACTGCAGCAACACGACGTAGAACGTGATGGCCAACACCTGGAAGATCATGCGCACGCGACGCGCGATCAGGGTGCGGATCCAGCTCAGCGTGTAGCTGGCAAACCCGGTCACCAGCGATACGCCGATGGTCATGATCAGGGTGTTGGTCACCTTGTTGGTGACCGCGAGGGTCGAGCAGATGCCCAGAACCTGAACCAACACTGGGTTGTTGATGTTCAGGTTTTCGCGGGTGACCTGCTTGAAAGTGGGGGTGCTCACTTGCTGCCTCCCTTTTGCTGGATGAAGGCCTTGAGCAGGACCAGGGCCCTTTGGTTGACGGTGTCTTTGACTGCCGTCGACGAGATGGTCGCGCCGGCGATGGCGTCAAACCCGTTTTCGGCCTTTTGGCCGCTCTGGTTGAAGATCAGGCCGGTTCCTGCGACGGGCTTGAGCCCCGCAAACTGGCCGGTGAACCAAGGTTCCGCGATGCGTCCGCCCAAGCCAGGGGTTTCGACGTTGAACAGGACCTGCATGCCGGTCAACTGCGTCTGGTCGGGACTGATGCCGATAGCCAAGGCCACGTTGCCCCACAGGCCGGGACCGGTGAAATCGCCGCCATAGTGCTGCGCACCTTGAGCATCGGTGTAGATGTAGAAGAAGGCGGGGTAGTTACCGGTGTAACTGTTGTCTTGCAGCGCCTTGCTCACGTCGGCGTCGGTCACCTTGAGGACGGTCGGCAATTTGGAAGGGTCGGTAGCGATGCTCGCGTAGTCCAAGCCCGCGTATTCGACAATATCCTTGTTGTTGGTGTCTTTGACGTACTTGCCCACAGTGAACTTTTCAAGCTTGGCGTAGTCCTGTCGGGCCTGATCGATGTTCTTGGCATCAGCGGGCAGAGCCATCGAGGTCAGCGTCTTGAGAATGTGCTGGTCGAGCCAGTACGCGTCGGCGATGGGCTTGGTCCCCACGTAGGCCAATGTCAGCGGAAAGACCAAGACAATCGTACAGATGAAGGTGAACGCGATCGTGAAGACGTGTCCGTCTTTGTTGATTTTCATTCTTCACCTCCGGCGGAGGCGACTGTGCCCCCTGCTTTGGCGGGCACGGCAGGCTTCTTGGCACCGGCCTTCTTCTTGTTGGAGGGCATCACTTCGTCAATCAGCGAAGCGAAGGTGTTGGCCGTCAGAATGGCAAAACTCACGCCTTCGGGGAAGCCGGCGAACACGCGGATGGTGATCGTCAAGCCGCCGATGATGATGCCGTAAAGCCACTGACTCCAGAACTTCTTCGGAGCCGACACGGGGTCGGTGGACATGAACACGGCCGCAAACAGCAGGGATCCCGCCATCATGAACGACAGGATGTCCATCCATTGGTCCATCGACGTTCCGTGCAGACGGTGGTCGGCAAAGATCGGGAACCGGTGGTCCATGATGCCGCTGTAATAGAACGCCACGGTAAAGCCCAAAGCGCTGACAATCGTCACCAACATGGGGCGCCAGTTGGCGGTCTTGGTCCACAGCAGGTAGATGCCTGCGAGGATAATCAGGAAGATGGCGCCTTCGCCCATCGACCCGACGCGGATGCCGAACAACAGGGCCAGCGGGTTATTTTGTTCCAGGGCGACATTCCAGCCGAAAATCGACACGGTTTGTTGCCAGTGGTTTTGCTGGGCAATACCTCGCATCACTTCGATGGGGGTAGCCATGGCCACGGCGTCGAGTTCGGTCAGGCCGTTGGCCTTGTGGTTCAAAAACGGGAACGCGTAGGCAATCGTGACGTAGAACGCCACCGTGATCGCGACCGTCAGAGCGACCGAGATGAGCAGCGCGTTCGACTTGCGCTGTTTGCTCGTGATGTACCAGAACAGGACAGCGACGAGCACGAGCATGACGACAGCCTCGAGCCAGGTGCTGCCCTGAATCAGCCGGTTCATCCCACTTCCCAGGCCAAAGTTGCCAGGAAGCATCCAAGTCGTCTGAAGCATCAGCGGGAACGAGATGTAGGCGAACGTGCGACCTGTGATGGCAGGGTTGTACACGTTGCGGCCAAAGCCACCGTAGACTTCCTTACCAAAGATCACAGCGAACAGAATGCCGACGCCGGCGGCCCAAAAGGGCACTCCAGGCGGCATCGAAAGGGCGTACAAAGCACAGGAAACCAGCACGGCCTCGCTGACTTTCTTGTTCTTTCCCTTTTCGAACACGTACTCGGCCAAAATGCCAAGTAAATAAATGAAACCGGTCATGGCGACAACGCGCCAGCCGTAGAGGTAGACCGACCAGATGAAGATCGGTACCAGGGAGTAAAGGACCCGTCTCATGGGATCCTGTTTGGTGAACACTCTTCCCTCCTTGTGCCTCGAACAACGCTGCCGCCGATTTTAGCCCAGCGACTACTTTGTGTGCAACCGGAATATGATAAAAAAAGTCACGAATAACTGCCCGCCGGGACCGGTGCGATCCAAGTTGGGCAAAAAAAAGTCTAAGGGAGAGGTTTACCGTTTGCAAGCGAATCCCGTGGACCCTAGAATGAGATTAAGAGGTCCTGCATGGCTGGCGAACGCATACTGATCGTGGAAGACGAAGCCGTGATTGTTTTTGACCTCCAGCGACGGCTCAAGAGCTTTGGTTACACCGTGTTGGGACCGTGCTCCAGTGGAGCCGAAGCCCTCGCCGTTTGCGAAGCAGACAAGCCCGAACTGGTACTGATGGACATCAGCATCGAGGGCCCCATGGACGGCATCGAGACAGGCCGCCGCATACTGGAACAGTTCCGTATCCCGTCGATCTTCCTGACGGCCTATTCCGACGACAAGACCTTTGAAAGGGCCAAGACGGCCGATCCGCTGGCCTACCTGATAAAACCGTACAAAGAACGCGAGCTGTTCACCACGATCAACATCGCCCTGTTCAAAACCCGCGCCGACGCCAAGATCCGCGACCAGGAACGGTGGCTGTCGGCCATTTTGAACAGCGTGAGCGATGCGCTGATCGCGTTCACGCCACAACTCGAGATCCACTATGCGAACCCCTCGGCAGCAGCCCTGCTCGGAATTTCTCCCGAGGAGCTCGTGGGCCGACCGCAAGCCGAGGTCTTTTCGCTGCTCGATGAAGAGACCCTGATTCCGCTGCAACTGCTGGAACAGACGCAGGACCGCGAGGAGAGTTTGTTTTTCCGCCGCTGTCTGCTCCAAGCGTCCGACGGGTCGTCGTACCACGTGGAAGGCAGCCTCTCGAAGGTGCACTTTGCCAAAATGCCGGTGGGACTCGTGCTCACACTCCGTGACGTGTCGCCACTGCGCAAATTGAGCGAAAAGCTGGAGTTTCAGTCCAAACACGACGCCCTCACCGGCCTGACGGGACGCAAGGAGTTCACCGCGCTCTTGGCCGACGTGTACCTGAACAAGGTCAAGGCCGGAACAAGCTGCTACATGCTTTACCTCGATCTCGACCAGTTCAAGTTGGTCAACGATACCAGCGGGCATCTGGCGGGCGACGAGTTGCTGCGGCAGGTGGCCGAGCTGCTCAAGGCGCAGCGCGACCAGCAATTGACCGCCCTTTCGAGACTGGGCGGCGACGAGTTCGCGCTCGTGTTCGAGGACTGCAACCAGGAACAAGCCCTCGAAAAGGCCTGGGTGATCAAACACGCCATGGGCAGCCACGAGTTCGTCTGGAAGCAGACGCGCTTCAAAATCAAGGCCAGCATGGGCCTGATCCCGCTGTCGGGGCCCTACGACGACGTGAAAAGCCTTTTGGCGGCGGCCGACGACGCGTGCTACCTGGCCAAGGAAGAAGGCGGAAACCGGATCCGCCTCTATTCGAGCGAGGAAGACGTGTTCCAGAAGCGCCGGGGCGAGATGGCGTGGATTTCGCGCCTTCAGCACAGCCTCGAAAACGATCGGTTTGTGTTGTACCACCAGCCCATCCGGCCGCTTTCGCCTACTTCGGGGTTGCGCCCCAAGACCGAGGTGCTGTTGCGTCTTCGCGGCGAAGACGGGCGCATCATTCCGCCGTCGGAGTTCATTCCTGCCGCGGAACGGTACAACCTGATGCCGCAGATCGACCGCTGGGTGGTGAGCCATGCGATGGCGCAGTGGGAACGGTTCCAAGCAACCCAGACCGATAAGCCCTTGATGTGCCTCAATTTGAGTGGTGAATCGATCGCCGACCCCAACTTGGTGAGCTTCATCAAGAACGAGCTGAAGAAGAACCACCTCGACCCGGCCGATTTTTGTTTTGAGATTACCGAGACGGCCGCCATCGCCACGCTTTCGCAGGCCGTGGAACTGATCACCGACCTCAAGGCCATCGGTTGCCGGTTTGCCCTCGACGACTTTGGCAGCGGCTTCTCGTCGTTTGGCTACCTGCGCAGCCTTCCTGTGGACGATCTGAAGATCGACGGGGCCTTCGTGAAGACGGTCGACACCGACGAGGTGAACTACGCCTTTGTCGAAGGCATTCAGAAAATCAGCCGCGTGATGGGCCTGCACACCATCGGCGAGTTTGCCGCCTCGCAGGCCATTCTCGACACTCTGATCGCGATCGGCGTTGACTACGGCCAAGGTTACGCCCTGGCCAAACCCGAACCTATGCTTTGAGTGGCTGACGCCCGATGGCGTCTTCCCAGCGAACCAGGAACGCCTGGCGGGGAAGAACTTTGGCGCCGAGGTCGAGTTTGTACTTCATGTAGGGGTGCCCCAAGTTCCAGAACGCATAGCCGGCGTCGCGCAGGTGCTGGGCCCAGAGCACGAGCTGGAACTTGCCGGCGTTGTTCCACCGGCGGTCGGCCCGGTCAAAAAAGCCGGTCAAGCTGGTGTAGGTGGCTCCGGCAACGTAGCCTACCTCGCCGGCGACGAGTTGGCCCTCGGCGCTGCGCAGTTCCACGCTCAGCACTTGGAACTCCGGCTGGGGGTCGGCGGCAAGCTGCAGCAAGACGCGCCGGTATTCGGGGCAAAGCCACGACCGTTGGTGGTAGGCCGCGATGGCGTCGAGCAAGGGCTCCAGACGGGTCGAGGTGGTCAGGCGGGGGCATTCGTCCACGGGTCCGGAGAGGAACTTTTTGGAGCCGCGATCCACGACAAGGTTGGCCCAGTCGAGCACGGCGTAGTCCGTTTGAAGTTCCGGTAGCAGCAGGAAGGGGGGGTCGGAGTACTCCACTGCCGTGCTGATGAAGCCAGCGAGAGCCAGCTTGCGGTACCAGGCTGGACTCCAGTCGTGGCTCCAATAGTGGGTCTGCCCGGAATCGGCGACCAGGGACCGCCAGGCCGACCCGACCAGATCCGCCGGAGTCACCCGGTAGATCTGGCGGCTCATCGGAACGAATCCAGCACGTTGGCGCCCAGTCGGAAGGCCAGCGAAATGAGCAAGGTAAGACCCAGAAGTCGATTCATGGCCCCCAGTGTCCCGGGTTGTTCCCTGTTTAGTCAAGACTTGCTAGGATACGGGGCGAAGGAGGAGTCATGCAAAAGGCCGTTCTCAAGTTCGGGGGTTCCAACCTCCGGCGCCCCGAAGACATCGACCGCATTGTGCAGGTGGTGCGACTCTACGACCAACCCGTTGTTCTGGTCGTGTCAGCGTTCTACGGTATCACCAACGAACTCGTCGCCTGCGTGGCCGCAGCCCGCCAGGGAGCCGGCCAAGCCTCCGCGCTGGCCGAGACGCGCCAGTTCACCACCCGCCTGCGCGCCCTCCACGAGGAGATCCTAGACGCGAACTTGGGCCCGGAAAAGGCCCCGCCCGAGACCCGTGAGCGGGTCTCGAGGGCGCTCGCAGAGCGCCAAGACCAGCTGGAACGCTACCTGACCGGCGTTCACTACATCGGCGACGTGCCCGACTTTGTCAACGACGCCATCCTCAGCTTTGGTGAGCGCCTTTCGAGCCTGTTGCTGACCGAGGTGCTTCGCTCGCGGAGTCTCGAAGCGCGCGAGGTTCTGCCAGAGGCGCTGGGCCTTCGCACCGACGGGGTGTTCGGCAGGGCGGCGTGCGATTTTGCCGCCAGCCGGGAGTCGGTCCGCGCCGGCTTGGAAGGCCCCGGCCTGCTGGTGGTGCCGGGCTTTTACGGCGTCGACGCCGCCGGCAAGGTGACACTGTTCGGCCGGGGTGGGTCGGACTACTCGGCCGCCTCGATCGCGCGTTGTATCGCGGCCTCGTCGCTCGATGTGTGGAAGGACGTGGATGGCTTTTTGAGTGCCGACCCGGGAGCGGTGGCCAAACCGCATTCTCTGGCGCACCTGCACTACCTCGAGGCCGCCGAATTGTCGTACTTCGGCGCCAAGATACTCCACCCGCGCACGGTCGAGCCGCTTTTCGACCAGAACATTCCCATCCGAATCTTCAACATCACGCGGCCCGAGCGCGGCCTGGAACCCTACACCGTGATCGATGGCACCCGCCGGGTGACCCAGGAGGTCGTCAAGAGCGTGGCTTCGAGCGATGATGTGGCCATCGTGAAGCTTCATGGGCCCGGCGTCGGCTTCCAGGCGGGAATCTTGGCCCGCGTGACAGGAACACTCGACCGGTTGGGCATCAACATCAAAAGTGTTCTGACAGCCCAAACGGCGATCAACCTGCTGCTGGCCCGCGATGATCTGGGCCCGGCCCTGCAGGCGTTGCAGGAGCATCATCTGGCGGGCGTGGTGGAAGTGACCTCGAACGCCGAAGTGTCGATTCTGGCAGTGGTGGGTGACGGCCTCGTCGGTGGCTCAGTCGTGGGAGGAGGCGTGCCCAGCCGCGCGCTGTCGGCCGTGCTTGCGGGCGGAGTCCGCGTCACGCTGTCGGCTGCGGGGGCCAGCGAAGTGGCCTGCTACCTGCTGGTGCACCGCGACGACCGCAAGAAAGCCCTCGCCCTCATCCACGCCGAGTTCTTCGGCCATGAGAGGACATGACGGGGCTTACATTTCTACAAAGACCAAGTCATTGCGCTCGGGGTAAATCGTCGGCGCGATGGTGCTGGTGATCCGTAGAATGATGTCTTCACCCGAGGTGGCGACGATCTCGGCTTCGGCGATGGGGATGCGGTCGCCGGTGGCCAAAATACGGCTGATGAACACGCGCTTCACCTTGAAGGTCTCGAAGCGGCTCGCTTTTCGCACCGTGACGTTCGGGGTGGCGACGCTGATCACCGAGCCCAGCGCTTTGGGGATCACCTTTCCGTTTCGGTCCTTGAGGGTGCTGCTGGTCACCTGGTCGATCTCTTTGATCAGCGAGGTCATCAGCGCGGTGGTATCTTCCTTGGCGTTGCTGGCCCGCGCGAGCAGCCGCACCTGTTCGTCGGCGATCTTTCCTTGGGTGGTGGTCATGAAGGCCAGCAACTCGTCCTGGGCCATCGCCTTGACGCGAGCGGTCTCGACCTCGATCAGACTTTCGATCAGCGAGTTCATGTACACCGCGTAGTCCGGGAACAGCGATGAGGCCGTGTCGCCGTTCTTCAGCACTCCCACGAGCGACTGAATGTTGGCCCGCAGTTGCTGCCGGTCGGCGCTGGCCGGAGCTTTTCGCAGGGCCGTGGCCTGCACCTGGTAGTCCTTGCCTATCTGCGCCACCTTGTCGAGCTGAGCGACGAGCTTGTCGTGGTCGAGCTGCATCTGCGCGATACGGTCGGTGGCCTTTTGGAGCAAGCCCTGCGAGTCTTGGCCCTGCAAAATGAGCTTCTGCAGGTCGGCCATGCGCCCCGGCAAGGTGTCGACCGTGCTCGAAGTGCTCAGCTGCGGGTCGAAGGTCCGGTACAGCGCGTCGAAAGAATTGATGACGCTGCTGATCTGCGCCGCCGATTGCGCGCTGCCCGACTGCCCCGAGGCCTTGAGGGTCTCAATTTCGGCGGTCTGTTTTTGCACCAGCACCTGGAAGTCCTGAACCTTGGCCGCGACAGCCTGCAATTGCTGGATTCGTATCGGGATGCTCTCGAGCGTGGCAGCCGTGAGGTTGCCCGACGACCCCGGCGACACCCCGGCCATCGGAGTCCCCAACGTGGCGTTGAACGACTTGAGCAGGGCGTCGAGCTGTGAGGCCGCCTGTTGGTTGAGCGTCTCGAGGCTGGCCAACCGGTCGCCCTGGGTTTTCAGCTGGGCGTTGGATTCCTGCAACTGGACGACTTGCTGACGAATCAGGTCCTGCAGCTTCTTCGTGTCGTCGGTATTGGCTGCTACCGGGAGCCCGGCGTCGACGGGCCAACCCGACTTGGCCGCCGCGACCAGGGTTTCGAGGCTTGTCAGCAGCGACGCCTGGGCTTGTGCGCCCGTCTTGTCGGTGTCGGTGACCTTGAGGGCGTATTCGCCGACAAACTGTTTCAGGCGGGCGATTTCGCTTTGCGCGGTATCCCACTTCTTTTTGCTCAGCTGATCGCTGATGGTGCCCAGCGACGAATGCAGGTTCTGGTCGTAGATCTTGCGGAGTTCCTGCTGGTTCATCAGGTCCTGGAGCGCGTTGTCGGCTGCCGAGGGTGCCGAGCCCTGAGCTTGCTCCAAGTTCTGGGTCTGGGTTTTGACCTGGGCGGTGAGCGCTTCGCGGTCCTGAAGGGCCTTGGCGAGGTTGGACTGCAGTTGGGTGCGGCGGTCAGTCAGCGTTTTGCGCTCCACCACTTTGTCGAGGCCGAGCTTGGAGAGTTGGGACTCAATGTCGGTGAGCTCGCTTTCAATGCCGGCGATTTCTTTGTTCTTGGCGGCCAACGAGTTTTCCGCCTCTTTCAGCAGGGCCGAAATGATGTCAGCACCGCTGGTAGCGGCCGTCGCGGCCTGAAGCACGTAAGCTTCCTGCGCCGCCGAATACCAGAACCACAGCCCGCTGCCGACGGCGAGCAGAAAAAGCACGGCCCCCGCGTTGAGCAGCAAAGGAAACGTTCGGCCCGACGATTTGGGCGCAAACTTGGCGCCGCCGGCGCGGAGGGCCTCGCGTTCTTTGGCAATGAGCCCAGAGATTTCGTTCAGGACGAGGGCTTCGTCGTCGAGAGAAGCGATTTTTTCGAGCGACGTGTCAGACATGCCAAACGAACTTTAGGGATTTTGAGGTGGATTTGCAAGCAACCTTCCCGTAATCTGGAACCAGAGTGCCCCAGTGAACGTCCGATTCAAGATCATCCTGATCGTTTTGCCCCTCCTCATTTTCTCTCTGGCAGTGGCGGGCCTGACTTCGGCCCTGTCGGCCCGCAACGGGCTTACTTCGATTGCGGTCGAGTTCCTGGGGTTCAAGGCCGAGGAGCTGGAGCTGTTTTCGAACAACCAGTGGAGCTTGCTGGTCAACAACCACCTCGAAACCCGCGCCGACTTGGTGGGCATCACCAAACAGTCCATCGCGGCACATGCCATTCAGATGACGCGGAGCAAGACCGAACTCACCCTCGCGCTGGAGGAAGACGGGACCAAGGCGTTCGCCAACCGACCCCTGGATCTGGCCTCCCTTTCGGAGAGCGAAAAGTCCACGCTGCGCACGATGATCCGGACCAAGGCCAAGGGCTGGACGACCGTCTACTTGGCCGGTCGCGAGCTGGTCGGGTTCTCCTTTTATTTGGAGTCCTTCCATTGGCTGGTGCTCGTCGCCGAGGAGTCCACCGAGTTCTACGCTCCGGTGAACCAAATCGTGGTGCAAACCGCCGTGGTCCTTTTGGTGACAGTGCTGCTATCGGTGCTGTTCCTGATCATCTTTTCGGGCATTTTGACCCGACCCCTGGGCAAGGTGGTGAGCGCCATGGAGCGAATCATTGCCAGCGGCGAGATGACCGAGCGGGTCGAGGTGCGTTTTCACGACGAAATCGGGCGCCTGGCGCACACGTTCAACGCCATGATGGAGCAGCTCGATGCGGCCTACCGGCAGGTGAAGACCTACGCCATGGACGCCGTGATCGCCAAGCGCAACGAGCAGAAGATCCGCCAGATCTTCCAAAAGTACGTTCCGAGTGAAGTCATCAACCAGATTTTCGCGCACCCGGAACAGATGCTGGTAGGCGATGTGCGCGAAATCGCCATCCTGTTCACCGACATCCGCAGCTTCACCACGATTTCCGAGGCCTTCAAGCCCGACGAGCTGGTGACCATCCTCAACTACTACTTTTCGATCCTGGTCGAGATCATCATGGAAAAGCACGGCGTGGTCGACAAATACATCGGCGATGCGGTGATGGCCTTTTTTGGTGCCCCTGCCCGCTTCGAAAACGACGCCGAGGACGCGCTCCGCGCCGGACTGGGCATCGCCGACGCCTTGGCGGTGTTCAACGGCAAGCAGAAGGCCGAGGGCAAACAGCAGTTTCTCACCGGAATCGGCATCAATTACGGGGCGGTGACGGTGGGCAACATCGGTACCGAGAAAAAGATGGACTACACCGTCATCGGCGACAACGTGAACCTGGCCAGCCGCCTCGAGGGCCTCACCAAGGAATACCACCAGGCGATCCTGATTTCGCAAAGCTTGACCGAAAAGGCCGGGCCCTCGTTCCCGTACCGTCTGGTCGACACCGTCATCGTGAAGGGCAAAACCGAAGGAGTGCGGATCTACACCTCAAGCCTGGCGCTGGACGCTGCGACCAAAGCCGCCTGGGAGTCCCACAACGCGGCCACCGACCTGTTCTACGCGCGCAAGTTCGCCGAGGCCCGGGCGGCCTTCGAGAAAGTGGGCCGGGTGCTGCCGGGCGACTACCTGGTCGAACTTTTTGTGCAGCGCTGCCACGACTTTGAGGCCAACCCTCCCCCCAAGGACTGGAACGGGACGATACAGATGACCCACAAATAGTCGCGGTGGTTGTCTCTTGAAATCCCCGGGTGCAAATGCTAGCCTACAAGTCAAACTCGTATAAGGATGTTTTTCATGAAGAACACAATGATCGCCCTGCTTCTGGCCACTTGCCTCGCGGTGCCTTCGCTTTCGGCACAGGTCAAGGCGTACAACAATGGGACCACCGAGTTTGTTCCGCCAGGAACCACTTTTGAGCTGACCGCTAACGACCAACTGATTGGGGTCGCCAAGACCCAGTACACCATCAACGGCGGTGAGGCCTTGGAATATTCGGAACCCCTGGTGTTCAACGACGAAGGCCGCTTCACCGTCACCTATTGGTCGGAAGACCTGTTGGGCAACGTGTCGGCGCCCCAGATGTTCACGTTCACCGTTGATACGACCGCCCCGACCCTCAAGTCGGCCACTCGCGGCGTGTCGCTCGTCAAGGACGGCGTCGTGTACCTCAAGTCGATCACGGGCATTCTGCTCGCGGCCAACGACGCCGGCGCCGGTGTCGAGGCGACCTACTTCAGCCTCGACAAAGAAAACTACATCAAGTTCAACGAAGAAGCTTTCGTGTCGGAAGAGGGTGAGCGCAGTGCTTGGGCCTACGCCGTCGACCGCGTGGGAAACAAGAGTGAGCCCATCGAAATCCAACTCGTCGTCGACAACTCCGCACCCGCCGTGTCCATCGTTCCCCTGGATCCTTTGCAGGCCGTTCGAGGCGACCGCTACGCCAAGCCTGGCAACAGCTTCATCATCAATGCCGTCGACGAGGTTTCGGGCGTCAAGTTCACCGAGGTTTCGATCAACCGCCACGAGTACTTCACGTACAACGAGCCCATCCTGCTGACCGAAGCCGGCGAATACTCCATCCGCGCGCGCTCCACCGACAACTTGGGCAACGTCAGCCCCTTGGTGGAATTGAACTTCCTGGTCGACGGCGGCAGTCCGAACACCACGATCGGCAAGCCCGTCGTTCCCGAAGTCGCACCATAATTCGCTCGAGCGAAGCCAGGGGCCACCCAGCCCCGCAAAAGCCGCCCCCCAAAGGGCGGTTTTTTTTATGCGCCCGGGTGGAGTGCTTGCCCGGTCACTTCATGAACAGGGCGGTGAGCCGCCGGGTGGTGAGAGCCAGCCCCGCGACAATCATCACCGCGAAGTAGGCCACGTGCGTGAGCAGTCCCCAGGTTGGGGCAGCGAGGGTCAGCCCGCGCATGAGTTCCACGCCGTGCCACAACGGCAGGACCATGATGATGTTCTGGATGAACGTGGGGTACACCGACAGCGGGTAGAAGGTGGCCGAAAACAGGAACATGGGCAGCATCAGGAAGTTGATCCAGTCCATCTGCTGAAAGGTCTTCATGTAGCTGGTGATGGCCATGCCGCAGGCCGAAAAGGCAAACGCGATCAGGGTTGCCCCGCCCACCGCCAGAAAGCCCCACGGCGACAACACCAAACCCAGGGCGTACATCACGATCATGAAGCCGAGCGAGTAGACCAGGCCTCGCAGCAGCGCATAGCTGATCTCGCCCAGCGCGATGTCGAAGGTGCCCAGCGAGGTGGCAACCATGCCCTCATACAGCCGCGCGAACTTGAGCTTGAAGAAAACATTCCAGGTGGAGTCGTAAATCGCCCCGTTCATAGCCGAGGTGGCCAAGAGGGCGGGGGCCAAAAAGGCGGCGTAAGGCACCGCGTTCCCGGCGGGCCCATTGACGGTGCCGATCATGCCACCCAGGCCCAGGCCGAAGCTCATCAGGTAAAACACCGGCTCAAAAAACCCCGAGAGGACCACGCCCCACGACGAACTCTTGACGGCCCAAAGCGAGCGTTGCACCACCGTATGGGCGCGACCGGCGTACAGACCGCGCAGCAGGTTTCGGATCATTTGGACAGCCTCCTCGCGAACACGCGGAAGGCCAAGTACAACCCAACCACCGACAGCACCAGGAGATAGCCCAGGTGGACTACCACCAGCCACGGTTCCTCGGCACGCCCGTAGGTGAGCATGCGGCCGAGCTCGGTGGCGTGCCACAGCGGCGAGACCCAGCCGATGGCCTGCAGGAAGGTGGGGAGTTGGGTCAGCGGATAGAACGTTCCCGAAAACAAGAACATCGGCGCGATCACGAACCGGCCGATCATGGCGAAATAGCCATCGTCGTTTTCGAGCGTGGCCGCGAACGCCATCATCGGAGCCCCGAAAGCCAAACCGGCCAGCATCGTGGCGGGAACAGCGAGCAGCGACAGCGCCGAAGGGGCAGCGCCGAAGGCTGCCAGAATGGCCCAGAACACCGTGACGGTC
The DNA here is from genome assembly GCA_037142615.1 of Spirochaetales bacterium. Lineage (GTDB taxonomy): Bacteria > Spirochaetota > Spirochaetia > JABEVK01 > JABEVK01 > JAIFLN01. Next base: position 45,678 of record JBAXAI010000003.1, read on the forward strand.
AGGATGACGCGAGCGAAGGCCGCGAGTATGACCCCCACCACGATCTGGCCGGGGGTAATCGACGTGGCGTTCATGGCCCAGAACTCGCGGGTCCACTTGAAGCCTCCCATGACGGGAAACGACAGTTCTTCGTAGGCCGAGGTGATAGCGGCTGAGGCGAGCAAGGCCGGCCCGACAAAGGTGATGTAATTGACGCCATCGACGCCCTTGGCGCCGGAGTTGCTGTCAATCAGGGCCCCAAGCCCCACTCCCAGCGAAAAGAGGTAGAAGAACGGCGAGCCAATGCTGCCCATCAGGATGGACCACAGGTAGGCCCGCATGGTGCGCAGCCTGTGTTCGGCAACGAACCACCAGCCCAACGTGCGCGCGCTGGCGGCCCGGTCGTTGCCCAAGTGGGCTCGTGCTCCCACGAGGGCTGCCCGCTCGATGCGGGGGTTCGCGGTGCTCAGGGGACGAGCCCCGTTCACTCGACCAGACTCCGGCCGGTCAGGCGCAAAAAGACGTCCTCGAGGCTCGAACGGCGAACCAGCGACGTCAGCGGGTGCAGGCCCTTGGCGGCGATGGCTTCGAGCACCGCCTCGCCGTCACCCGAGTAGATCAAAATGCGGTCGGGGAGCACTTCCAGGCGGTCGCCGAGGCCTTCGAGCTGTTTGGCAACGTCGGCGTTCTTGTCGCTGCCGAAGCGCACCTCGACCACTTCACGGCTCGAATAGCGGGCAATCAGGTCGGCCGGGGTGCCTTCGGCCATGATTTTGCCCTTGTCCATCACAATGAGCCGGTCGCAAAGTTGTTCGGCCTCGTCCATGTAGTGGGTGGTGATCACCAGCGTCACGCCCTCTTCTTTGAGCCGGAACAGCCTGTCCCACAAGATGTGGCGGGCCTGAGGGTCAAGGCCGGTCGTCGGCTCGTCGAGCAGCAGAATGTCGGGTTCGTTCACCAAGGCGCGGGCAATGGTAAGTCGGCGTTTCATGCCGCCCGACAGGTCATCGACCTTGGTCTTGGCCTTTTCGGTCAGTTGGGCAAACTCGATGAGCTCGTCGGCCTTTTTTTTGAGGAACTTGTGCGGCAGGCCGAAGTAGCGACCGTAAATGATGAGGTTTTCGCGCACCTTGAGCTCGGTGTCGAGGTTGTCTTGCTGCGGCACCACGCCGAGGTGGGCGCGGATGTCGGGGCCGCGCGTGTTGGGGTCGAGCCCGAGAATCGTCAGTTCGCCCGAGGTGCGCTTGGACACGCTGGCTACCATGCGCATGGTCGTCGACTTTCCGGCGCCATTGGGCCCGAGCAACCCGAAGGCCTCGCCCTTTTTCACTTCAAAATGGATGGAATCGACGGCCTTGAAGTCGCCGTAGGTTTTGGTCAGATTGTGGGCCGAAATCATCACGTCGGCCGCCGGTTGGGGAAGTTTGTTCACCGCGACAGTCTCGGCTTGCAATGAAAAATTGTCAAAGGGTACCGAGGCACCGCGTGGGCGTGTCCGGTCACTTGGGCGGCAGTTCGACCAGTTCGGGAAAGTAGTAGTCCAGCGTGCCGTTGTCTTTGACGCGCAGTTCGGCGTAGCCCCGTTTCGACAAGTCGGTCAGCACGGTCTCGGCCTCTTCGAGCTTCAGGTCGGACTCGAGCACCACCAGCGCGGGCGTCACGACTCCGCTTCGATTGCGGGCCACCTTCAGGACCGTCTTTTCGAGGGAGTCGCGGCGCTTGGTGTCCTTCTCGATGCGTTTTTCGAGGGCCCGGCGCTTTTCGTGGCTGCGGTCGGCAATCGCGGTGGCGCCCCGGCGCAGTCCCGTGATCACGGGGAGCACGCCAAAAACCAGGCCGAGACCCAGAGCCCAAGCGGGGTTGAGAATCTGAAAGAAGAACAGACCGTAGATTGCCGCTCCGGAGGTAAGCCCGGCGACGATGCGCTCGAGTCCTGACTTGGATCTTGCCATGCCCCGAAAGATACCGACACAACTGCGAGTTGTAAAGCGGAGGCGAAGGGCTTTGACGACTTCGCGACCAGCGTCCCTTTCGTGTCCCCCAGTCCAGTACAAGCTAGCCGTGCCCACGAAAATGAATCATCCTGATTGAATCTGATTGGAGGGTCTATGGATCAAGCCCTGGCCGCTTGGGTCGACCTCGAGGAAGAAAAAACACGACTGACGTTGGAAGCCCTCAAGGATGTTGACGAAGGAAGAGTCGTCGAGCACGCAGACGTCCTCGCCTGGGCAGAAAGCTTGGCGTCCAGCGAACCGATTCCCGTCCCCGGTACTCCCGCTTGAAGATCGTCTGGACCAGCAAAGCGCTTTCCGGCCTGGTCCGAGTCCACGAGTTTCTCGCGCGGGTGAATAAGCCCTCGGCGGCACGCCGGGTCTTGGCCTTTACGAAGGCCCCCGAGGTGTTGCTCTCGAACCCTCAACTAGGCGAGAGACTCGAAGAGTTTGCTCCCCGCGAAGTGCGCCGAGTTCTGGTGGTGGAATACGAACTGCGGTACGAGCTTCAGGAGACTACCATCTTCATCTCGCGGATCTGGCACACCAAAGAAAACCGCTAGGGTCCGCGAGAGACGTCTGACCCCCGGTGGATTCAGGATTTCAAAAGCGCCTCGACGGTCGCCGAAGGGAGTCCAGTCAGCGCTGCGACTTTGGCAACACTCATGCCATCTTCCAACAAGGCCGCTGCGACTTCGGCCTTTCCCTCGGCCTTTCCCTCGGCCTTTCCTTCTGCTTTTACGCTGAAGTAGTCATGCCGCTCCATTGACTCGTGTATCTCTCTGTAAACTTCAGGTTCAAACATGAGGTACGCCTCCATCCGTTGCTTCGCTGATCCGAGCAAGGCAACCAAATCGGCCGGGCCGTTGGCTGGCCTCGTCTCGGGCTTCTCCAAGAATGTGTCCCAAATGGCCGCTTTTTTCAACAGCGTTCGGCGGCTCGGCGACCTCAGGAGTTTGGGAAGTTCCACGAAGATGAAGCCCAGATGTGCCGTATGTGGTAACCGAAAGTGGTGCAACCAAGGTCCTTTCTTTGAGATCTCATACTCGAGAAAATTGAGAGAAATGACCGGTTTCAACGTGGCGTAGTTTTCGCCTTTGGGGAGTTGGCGGGCAAAAAGGCGCGCCCAGTAGAACAAGGTCCGCTCGAAATAGGCGGGTTTGCGGGTAGTTTGCACTTCGACATTGATGATGCGGCCGTTGTCGTCTTCGGCCAACAGATCGAGAATTGCCAGCTTCTCGCCATTGTGTCCTGGAGTCAATTCTCGGGGCTGGAGCTGCAGCTTGTGGACCAGCGGCAGCCCGACGGCCTCGAAATGGGCGTTGACGAGACTTTCAAGGAGCGGTAAGCCTTCGGGCTCGCCAAAGACGTGCAAGAAAACGGAGTCGTGAGTGAGCGGGGAATAGGGCATTTGGTACCTCGAGGTACCAGACAGGAAAAAGGGGCGTCTTGCTTCTACGTTGGTAACGAAATCGAAGGAATCGGGGTTTCGTTCTTGGGGACGCAGGCTGCTTTACGCGAATCTAGTTGGAGGCCTGGGCGACACTTCGTTTACGCTTGGGCGACGCTTCGTTTGCGCCTGAATTCCCGCGGTGGATTCATTCCACTGGCGGTGTCAGATTACTCCGAAGCAGCTCGTTCAGTAACTGCGAGGGGTCTTTTCCGGCCTTTTGGGCTTGTTGCTGCAAGAGAGCGGCGAGATCGGCTTCGAGGAAAACAGCCAATCGGTTGTCTGAGCGAGGATAGTACCTCTTGCCAACGATGATCATGGCAAACGGATTCTGGAAAACACCCTCGGCCTGCTGGAAGGTTACTTTGCGGAATTTGGCGGAGGTCTGTCCCCAGGTGGGAACATGCCCTGTTATTGGAGGGTCAACAACCTGTGCGACGGAAACAGCCCTTGCAGCCAGGCCGGCAGAGGAGCGAGCCAGCTTGGTGGGCCAGTCCGTCGAAGCCCGACGCCGCCCCATTTCCACTGCTCCGGGGTGGAAACCAGTTCGGCCCTGACGGGATTGTTGTCGACGTACGCGAACACACGAAGAAACTCGACAAAGTTGGGGATAATCCACGAGAAGAACCGGCCACCCCAAAAGTGCCCCCAGAGGCCGTTGGCCTTGTTATAACGGATGGCGAACGTCTGGAGAATCCATTTCATGATATTGGCGAGAGTTGAAGCCCCTTTGGGCTGGAGGATCAGGTGAAAATGGTTGCCCATGATCACGAAGTTGTCGAGGTGGAAGTCGAACTTCTCGTGTGCCCTGGCGAGCACGTCGAGGAACATCTGTTTGACCGTGTCGTGTTCCATCAGGAGTTTTTGGTGGTTGGCCCGGGCCGTGACATGGTATTTGGCGCCGTCCTGGATGATTCGGGGTTTTCTCATACCTGCATGACTGCGATCGAGGCGGTTCTGCTTCTACGAATGACGAAGAAATCGGTTTTGAGGTCTGACCCCCGGTGCCCCCCGGTGGATTCACGATGGGATCACCTCTGGAGAGGTCAGTCCCTCCGAAGTCTACCGCGAGTGGCTGAGAATAAACTCCCGCAGCGCTGAGTTCATCAGGGTCTGGTAACCGATCTTTTCTTCACCGGCTTTTTTTCGAAAGTACAGGAGCACATCGTCGTCGAGTCGAATGGAAGTGGAGATTTTCTTCGGCTGATAGAACCGACCGCGGATTCCCTTGGAGAAGTCGTACTCGTCGGCAAGTTCAAACAAGTCCTCAGATTCTCTCATAGTGCTTTCGTTCATTCTGGCTGGCCTCCCTTGCCGAAATAATCCGGATCACTTCTTGACCGTTGGAATCGAAATACAGGTTGGCGACAACGAGAAGCCGGCCGTACGGGGTTTCGCCGATGGTGATCCAGCGCTCCTCGAAATACGAAAAACGATGATCCAGAAGCGAAACGTGCAGAGGGTCGGCAAACACCAACTTGGCCTCGTCGAACGACACACCGTGCTTCGCTTGGTTTGAGGCGTCCTTCCCTGCATCCCAGTCGAACGTCATGGAGGAAGCCTAGTGAGTTGTAGTGACACTGTCAATGCAAGTACCGTGGAATCAGTGGAGGTGAGGCCCCCGGTGGACCCCTGTGATTTCGAGACCGGTTAGAGGGGCGCCTGCCCCTCGCTTCAGCCTCCTCGGCGGGCGACCTTCGGATCGCCAGCCTCCGGGGTCTTCCGCTACCCCCTCTGGGTCTACTGTAGAGGCCTGACCAGGGGTGGGGTTACACTTTCCTAACTTTGGTAGCGTCCGGAACCAAAACGAACCGGCGCTTCCAGTGTGGCGATATTCGACTGGCCACTTCCTCGGTTCGAAACCGCCAACTCCGCGAATGGCGCAGAATACCCAAATAAGAGTTCATGCTCGCGAGGAAGGCCGCTTTCTGCTCGCGTTTGGGTGGCCTACGGGCGACAACGAGATTATGCCGGTCGATGGCCTGCCGGAAGTTGCTACGAAGCCGTCGGCTCGGGTACAGCCGGTCGGGACGCACGAAAGCCCCGAGAAACGCCACACCGACACTGGCCCGAGCCAGGCGAATCTTTCGAGGGTGCAAAGTGAGGGCGAGTCGGTCGTGAAGGAAGTTGCGGATAGCCGCAGTGGCGGTGACGAGCACCTCATGGTCGCGGTGCACCAGGAACAGGTCGTCCACGTAGCGGCCATAGCTGGCGATGCCTAGGGTGTGCTTCACGTAGTGATCCAGTCCGCTCAGGTAAAAGTTCGCCAGCACCTGCGAGGTCAGGTTGCCAATCGGCAAGCCGCAGCCCGAAGGAACTTTGAAGAGGCTCTTGTCGGCCGGAAGGTTGTCCCAGCTCGAAAGCGGGCTTTGTCGGCGGCAATCGCGGGTCGGGTCGGCCAGAATCAGGTTTCGGAGCAACTGGAGAATCAGTTTCAAGTCGTCGCCGCGGTAAGTCCGGTTGAGGAAATCTTCCAGCAAGTTCAGCAGTTTGGTTCGCTGAATGTTCATGAAGAACCCCTGGATGTCGAGACGTAGCACCCAGGGGTCGCAAGGTGGGTTTGACGATTCGCGGCGCAAGAAGCGCTGAAGCCGCGCTATGCCCAAGTGAGTTCCTTTGCCGACGCGGCACGAATAGCTGTCGTAAATGAACTCGCGCTCAAAAAGCGGATTGAGCCGACGGATCAGCACATGGTGCACCACGCGGTCTCGGAAGCCGGCGGCAAACACCTCGCGCTTGACGGGGGTTTCCACAATGAAAACGTTCGTGGGTGCAGGAACCCAGCTACCTGCGTTGAGCTCGGCACAAAGCTCAATCAACGAGTGTTCCAGATCGAGCTCAAAGGCGACGGCGCTGGGTTTATTGCGCTTGTGGCGACGGCACTCATGGTAGGCCTCAAAGACTTCGGCCAACGAAAACGCAGGTGGAGAAAGAGGTTGCGGTGTGGCAGTCACACCGCAACCGGCCTGTTCAAGAGCCCGCACCGCCCGGACATAGTTTTTGTTGTTCTTGTTGTTGTTGTTCTGATTGCCATTGTCGAAGTTCTGTTTCCAGGCGTTGTTGTTGTTGTTCTGCGAAGAAGACCATGAGTGCGGGAGTCAGTATGCCCGGCAGGCGTCTGCCGTCCATGTCGTGTTCCTGCCATCACCCGTGCCACTGGGGGCACCATGGGGATCTGCTGGCAGGCCCCGCACCGCTTTTGAACGAAGCCTGGCTCGCCCGGCAACACCGTGACACTGCCGGTTCGGGCCTTACCGGTGGGCATTGCGCCATCCGGTGACCTGTTTGCTGATGCCTTCCATCAACTCGGCCAGCTCGGCCTGGTTGCGGATGGGCAGCAGTTTGAGGTCGGTGCACAGACGGATTTCGAGCTTGAGGACCTCGAAGTCGTCGAGGAAGGTTTCGAGGGGCACCTCCTTGTGTTGGGTCTTGTGCGCGCGGTAAATGCTGCGCACCAGCGACAAACAATCGCGCTTCATATCTTGGCCCAGGGTGAACTTGTACTCGCGGGCAAAGTGCTGGGTGAGCTCGAACACCCGCAGGGTGAGTTTGTACACATCTTTGAACACCGGCAAGTCGTAATAGAGCGCCAGAGTGAACTCCTGAGGGGGGCGACCACCCCCCTCAACCCCCATTCCAAAAAGTCAAAGGACAAAAGTCAAAAAGCCCGCACCGCCCGGACACAGCTTTCGTTGCCCTCGGCGTTGACGTTCTGATAGCCAATGGCGAAGAGCTGTAGCCAGGCGTAGTAGTTGTCGCGCTGCGAAGAAGACCAGTACCACTGCTTGGCGAAGCCTCCCTGCCCGTTCTTCGCGAGCACGGTGTAGAGCAGGTTCAGCTCGTCTTTGCTGGGCAAGAACCAGTCGTTGAAGCCGCCGGTGCTCAGGTCGTAGCACAGTTGGGCGGCGTAGCTACCGCTGCCTTGGGCCGCGATAATGGCCTCGGTGTTGGCTTTGCCGCTGCCGATCTTGGTGTCGGTTTTCACGTCGATGTGGCTGCCGTTGTACCACTGGATGCCGGCGCTGGCGTCGCTGGGGGCGGCCTCGAGGTAGCGCCATCCACCCGAGTTGTTGCCCTTGTCGTAAAACACAATGCCACCAGCGGGGCCCAGGTCACCCAGCTTAATCCCGGGTTTGTCGGCCACCACGTTGGTTGTTTGCCCGGCGGCGAGCGTGGCACTGCCCTTGTAGGGGATGCCGTAGTTGTCGGTCCATCTGACCTCAAGTTTCACGCTCCCCTCGGCCAGCTTCACCGTCAGCGGCGTGCTTCCCATCACCTGCCCGTCCACGTACACCTGCGCCACGCCGTCGCCCTTTTTGGTGTTCACGACAAGCGTTCCCACGGCCAAGATGGGCTTGGCCCACTGGCCCAGCGCAAAGTACGCGGCCCGTTTGACGGCGGTGTTTTGCACCACCACCGCGTTGCTGGTCAGGTTGCGTACCCGCACTCCGCGCACCTCGACGGCGTAGCGCTTCTGGTCGGCTTGGCGCACCAGGCCCCAGTCCACTTCGGCGGTGAGCGCGTTGGCTTTCACGGCGGCGTCGAGGGCGCGGATGGCGGTCGCGGGGTCGTTGGCCAGGCCCAGTTCGGCCACCAACGGTACGGGCGTGAGAGGTACGGTGGCGTCGGCACTGCCCACGGTGAACGGCCAGGTTTTGGCGTTGCGGTCGTAGGTGCCCACCGTGAGCGTGGCGGCGCTGCCGGTCAGCGTCCAGGTTTTCGTCTGCAAGGTGCGCAAGGTGCTATCGAACTGCGCCCGGATGCTCGCGGTCTGCGCCACGCGCTGCGCCTCGGCGCTGGCTTTGAGCTGGCTCAGGTCGGCCTGTCGTTTGCCTTCGAGCGTGGCGCGTTCCTGATTTTGACGGGTAGCAAACTCGGCGTCGCTTTCCACGATGTCGGCCTCTTCTTTGTCGATGGCCTTGACTTGTACATCCCACGTCGCGTTGGTGCTGGCCACGCTCTTGGCCAGCGCGGCGGCGTACTGGCCGTCGACCTCCTTGAGCACGGCGTCGAGGCGTTCCACGGTGTCGATGAGCACGTCGGGGTTGTCGCTGGCGGCGGCGGTAGCCAGCTTGTCGAGCTCGGCGCGGCGGGTGGCAGCGAGGTTTCCCAGTTCGTTCTGCTTGGCGGCGGCTTCGTTGGCCGCTGTTTGCCGTTGCAGGCTCACCTGCTGGGCCTGCGCCGCCAATTGCGCCTGACGGGAGGCCTCGGCGGCCAGGTTGTCGGCTTCGAGTCTTTTGGCCGCCTGCAGGGCCTGTTGGCGTTGCTGTTCCACCTCGAGCTTCTGTTTGGCGCTGGCGTCTTTGGTGGTGTTGATCTTGGCTTGCAGTGCCGCCACCTGGGCATCGAGCGCGGCCAGTTCGGCGGTGCTCTTGGCGCTGGCCGACTGCGCCTTGGCGGCGGCCAAAGCGGGGTCATTGAAGTAAAAGGCCTTCGAGAGCCCGTCGTCCACACGGGGTTGCTGTTTGCCGCTGGTAGCCGCTTTCACATCGGCCTTCACCTGCGTCATCACCTCGGCCACCGTTTTGCCCGGCGCGGCGAGGTTTTTGAGCACCGCAGCCGTGAACACGCCGTTGCGGCCCGCACCGTCTTGCGCCACGTCGCCGGGCTGCGTGGCGTAGGCAATCAGCGTTTCGACGTCGCGCGGGGCGGCGATCGCGGCGAGGCCCCGGGTGCCCGACCGGCTGGAACCTGGGAACGGGTTGTCACGGCAGGCGTCAAGGAAGATGAGCGCCGTGGCCACCCCTGCGTCTTTGATGCGACCCAACACGTCGGCCAATGGCACGCCCCGGCTCTTGGCCTTGGCGAGGCTGGTGATATCTTCTTTGACTGGAATCAGATAGTTCTCGCCATCGGCTTGCACACCGTGGCCTGCGTAGTAGAACAAAGCGGTGTCTTTGCCCTTGAGGGCCTTCTGAAAGTCGGCCAAGGCCGCGTCCATGCCTGCGTAGTCGGCGTCGGTGCGCAACAACACGTCGAAGCCTTGCTCGCGGAGCGCGGCCGCGATGTCGGTGGCGTCGTTCACAGGGTTGGTGAGCGCGTTGCTGGCGTAGGCGCTGTTGCCAATCACCAAGGCAGCGCGGGTGTTTTGAGCGGCCACAGGAACGGCCACCACGGCGAAGATCAGGGCGAGCGCAAACAACGCAATCGGGCGGCTGAGAGTGTTCATGCACAAAACCTAGGCGATGGAGCGCTCTGCGTCAACGGGCCATTGCAAATGGAGGCGTTGCTTCGCACACCAACACTTCGAAGATTTGTTCCGAAACACACAAGCAAAACGGACGAAGTCCCCGTTACCACCATGGGAGGGCAGCGTGGCGCTGGACTTCGACTGGGACATAGACAAAGACCTGGCAAATCGGAAGAAGCACGGTCTAGCCTTCGCCGAAGCGGCAGAAGTGTTTTCGGACGTTGATTTGATGACAAAATTTGACTGGGATCATTCCGATGGGGAAGAACGTTTCATCTCGCTTGGTCAATTGCCAAGTGGAATCACGCTCGTTGTCTGCCACACGATTCGCAACCGCGCTGGGGTCGAGGTGACCAGAATCATCAGTGCGCGAAAGGCTGACAAGGGTGAGCAAGCAGCTTACTATGAAGGGAAGGACGCCGAATGAGAGAACACTATGACTTTCGAGGTGCAGAGCGTGGCAAGTTCACAGTGCCCCGCGACCAACTCAGGATTCCCGTGTATCTTGACCCCGAAGTTAGCCAAGGTCTGAGGGAGTTGCTCCCTACGTTCGAAATGGGACTGGAAGAAACCGTGAACGAACTCCTGCGTCGAGAGCTTGAGAGCCTGCGCCAGAAAACCCCCAAGTCGACTGGTACCTGACCGCGCCCAAGCTGTTGAACTTGGGCCAATCCCGCAAGCAAAACCTCGTCAACCTCCGTTAGCTCAGGTACAATGGAGGCATGAGGAACATGGGAATCCCCGTACGAAAGTTTGACCAGCACTACACCTACCGCGACTACCGCCAATGGACCGGCGAGCGATGGGAACTCATCCACGGCGTGGCCTACAACATGAGCCCGGCACCAAGGATTCCGCATCAAGGGGTGTCGGGCGAGATCTTTGGGCAGCTGCGGGATTTTCTCAAAGGGCAACACTGCACGCCTTTCCACGCGTCCGTCGATGTGTTTTTCCCTCCGCTGCGCGAAATGGAGGAGGACGACGTGGACACCGTGGTGCAACCCGACGTCCTGGTGGTCTGCGACAAAACCAAGATCCGCAACAACGGCATTTGGGGTGCGCCGGACCTCGTGGTCGAGATTCTGAGCAAGTCGACCAGCCGCAAAGACCAGCACGAAAAGTTCGACCTGTACGAGCGCGGTGGCGTGCGCGAGTACTGGATCGTCGACCCGAACGGCCAGTGGATCCAGCAGTACGTCCGCGAGGGGAACGGCAAGTTCGGTGTCGAGGTGACCTTCGAAAAGACCGGTCGCGTGGCCAGCGCCGTACTACCCGGCTTCGAACTAGACGTCGACGAAGTCTTCGCCGCGGGGCAACTTCCCGCATGAGCGGCCCGGCCACGCGCCTGCGGCGCTTAGGCCCGGGCACGCGCCTTCGGCGCTTAGCCCCACACTTTCCGGGCAAGCCCGAAAAGTGTCCCCACGCGTAAGGTGCCTGGAGGGCGAGGCGCTCGCCAGAGGCGAACGTCCGGTTCCTGGGGGACGCCGCCCTGCGGCTTACCCCAGAACGGAACCCCGGAAGGGACCGGCCCCGGCGACGTCGGCCTGCGGCCGCCTTACGCCCACAGGTCTCGGCCGCTGGCCGAGACCTGTCATATGCCAACAATGCGGCCCGGCGACAACAGGAACGCGGGTCTGGCCTTGGGGTGGCAGGTAGACCGGCTGCGCTGAGCATTCTCTTCGCATGCTCAGCGCGGTCGGACTACCTGACAGGACCCCTGACCCCGATGATGCGTTCCTGGTGTCGCCGCGACCAACCTTGACCGGGGACACGCCCTTCGGTACAATGGGCTTCCGCATCCAAGGAGTCGCCATGTCGAAAGCCCACCGGGGAAAACCCCTTCGTGAAACCCCCAACAGCAGCCGGGGTACTTGCCCCAGTTGCAGCCGCACCGCCATCAAGGTCGTGTACGAGCTTGAAGTCGCAGGTGCCAAGACCAAGGTCTGCAAGCAGTGCAAGGCCAAGGCGAAGGCCTAAACCCAGCGCATCGTCTCGTCCGCGAGCTGTCCCGGATCCTTCTGGGCAAGGACGAGCTTCTGCGGCGCGTGGCCCTGGCCGTTTTGGTCGGCGGCCATGTGCTCATCGAGGACGTTCCCGGGGTGGGCAAAACCACACTGGCGAAAGGCCTCGCTGCGGTGTTGGGCGCCAAGTTCCGCCGCATTCAATTTACCCCCGACCTGCTTCCGTACGACATCACGGGGTTTGATGTGTTCCACCCCGAAACCCGGCAGTTTGAGTTCCACCCAGGGCCGATCTTCGCGCAGGTGGTGCTGGCCGACGAAATCAACCGCGCCACGCCCAAGGTTCAGGCGGCCCTGCTCGAGGTGATGGAAGAACACCAGGTGACCAGCGGTTCGGTGACCCGGCCGATGGAACCGTTCTTTTTGGTGCTGGCCACGCAGAACCCGTTTGGCACCGAGGGCACCTACCCTCTGCCGTCGGCCCAGCTCGACCGCTTCTTTTTGCGCCTGTCGGTGGGCTACCCCGATTCGGCGTCCGAACGGGCGGTGTGGTTGCAAGACCCGGGCCACCACCTTTCGACGCTGGTTCAACCGTCGGTCAGTGTGGACGAATTGCTGGAACTGCGGCAGGGCTTGGATACGGTGCACGTGTCTGAAAAACTGCTGAACCTGATCGAAGCGGTGATTGGCCGGACCCGCAACCATCCGTCGGTGCTGCTGGGCCTGAGCCCCCGCGCCGGTGTGCACCTGGTGAAGGCCGTGCGCGCCTGGGCCTGGCTAGCGGGACGCGACTTTGCCACCGCGCGCGATGTCGCCGAGATCGCCGTAGACGTGCTGGCGCATCGGTTGCAGCTTCGCGACTTGGGCCTGAGCGCTCAAGCCGTGCTGCAAACCGTGCTCGACGAGGAGTTGGCACGCCATGAAGCGTGATCCGGGGGCCAAGCGGTTCCCGCTGACCCTCACCGGCGCCGGTTTTTTTTTGCCTCGTCGGTCCTGCTGACCGTCGGCTTTGTCCACGGGGAGCTCGCCACCCTGCTGTGGGGCGCGTTGTTCGCCTTTCTGGTCGTTTACACCGCCAGTGTTTCGCTGCTGCTCCGTCTCCGCGTTCCTGATTTGGTGGTCGAACAGGTGTTGCCGGCCGCCCATTCGGGTGAACCGACGAGACTTTCGTGGCGCTCGGGCTTGCCGGTGACGCCGCCTTTGTTCGTTTGGTCGGTGAGCGTGGTGGCCCGCCATGGGGCGCACCGCAAGGCCGTCGGCCGGTTTGACCTGGCTGCGGGGGCCTGCTCGTGGGAACTTTTGCGGGGGACCTACCAGACGACGGCCCGCCTGGAACTTCGCGACCTGTGGGGGCTGACCCTCTGGCGTCCCCGCGCCCGCTTCGACCTGACGATCAAGGTGCTCCCCGCGAAGTTTGCGTCGGCGGTGCCCCTGCCGACCGCGCGTCCCACCGACCTGACCGGTCCGCGCCAAGCGGTGCGCCGCTCGGGTGAGGCCTTCGACGTGCGGCCGTATCAGCCGGGTGACGACTTGCGCCGCCTTCACTGGCCCTTGTGGGCGCACTCGGGGCAAACGTGGCTGCGAATCCCCGACCTGACTCCACCCCCGACAGGCCTGAGCGTGTGGCTGGTCGATCTCAGCGTCCCGGCTTCGACACCGGATCCCGAGGCGGTGCTCGACCTTCGGGCTGGGAGCCTGGCGTTCTGGCTTCAGCCTGGCGAGGCGTGGACTCTGCAAGTGCCAGCGCTGGGCTTGGCTTGCAGCAATCCCGGCGAGTTGGGCAACTTCCTGGCGGCGCTGACGCCGAGTCAGGACGCACCTGACCCGGGCGAGCGCTGGCTTGGGAGCCTGCCGCCGGAAGTGCTTGTGGTGACAGGAGAGGGCAGTCCGGGTCTAGAAGCGTTGCGGAGGCTGCTCGAGCCCCGCACGCGGGTTCGGCCGGTGCTGGTTCCCCTGCCTTCGCCGATCGTGCTGGCCCGGCCTCGCTGGTGGGAGCGCCGATGACAACCCTTCTGCGTCTGGCTTCGCTGGGCTTTCTGGCGTGGAACTACGGCCTCTACTTTCCCGGGTTGGTCAATCCGGTAGCCCTGGTCGCGATCGCCGCAGCGGCGCTGGCGGGGGGCCTTTTTACGTCGCGGACCCGAGCGTGGGTGGCGGCGTTGGCGTCCGTTGCCGTGTGGCTGGGGCTCCGCTTGCTCTTGGTCGGTGTGCCGCAAGCGCTTTCGTCGTTTTCGGCAACGCCCTTGCCTTGGGATACTTGGCCCCTGGCGGCCGACCGCCATCTCGTGTTCGCCTTGCCGGTGGTGGCGCTGGGTTGGTTTGAGGGCTGGTGGTTCCGACCCGGCCGCTCCTCGCCGGCCAGGGAACGGTTGGTTCACGCCCTCGTGCTGGTGGCGTTGTTCTGGGCCCAGGGGCCTTTCCACCTCACGCTGTACTCGTCACCGTTCCTGTTCGGGCTGGTCCTTTTGCCGTATTTGGCCGTCGAGGCCTACTTGCTGATTCCTGAAGCCAGGCTCGTGGCTCGGCGAACCTTGGCCTCGGTCGCGGGCGTGCTGCTGCTCGTGCTGGCCGTCGTCGCGGTGCTGTGGAGCCTGTTCGGCAAGTACGAGGAGCTCTCGACAGCGTCGGGAGGGGGCCTGATGAAGCCCGACCTGTTCCAGTTTGACTTTTCACCGTTGATACGGCTCGAAACGCAGATCTCGCTGAGCGACCACTTGGTGCTACTTTACCGCGAACCCGGGCCAGGCACCAAGCGGTATTTGCGCCGTTTCGTCTTGTCGGGCTACGACCCGGCCAAGGGGTTCTTTGTCGACCCACCGGCCGGGGGTGGCGAAACCGCGCTTCCTCCTGTGGGGCACAAAGCTCTCACTTTCCCGAACAATGAAAGCTTGCCGGGGCGACAACTCGTTACGCAGGAATACTTTCTGGTGAACCTGGACCCTGCGTCGCTGCTTGCGCTCAACGCGCCGGTGCGGTTGCAACCGTACGCCCGCTGGAACAAGTCGTCGTTCGTGAATGCCTACAAGGTCGAGTCTCGCGTGGCTGGCGACCTGTACTGGGAACTCGGCGACGAACCCGGCGACGGCTTGAACGACGCCGAGAGGCAGCACGACTTGCGCTGGGGCGACGATGCCGAACTCCGGGAGCTGGCCCTCAGCATTACCGCCCACGCCGAAACGCCCTACGAAAAAGCGCTGGCGGTGCAGAACTACCTCAAGGACAATTTCCTGTATTCGCTCAAGCCAGGCGAGCCGGGACCCGAGGGGGCGCTGAAGCACTTCTTGTTCCAGTCGAAGAAGGGCTATTGCTCCTACTTTGCGTTTTCGATGGCGCTGCTCTTGCGAAGCGTGGGGGTCCCGGCCCGGGTGAGCGTTGGGTTTTTGACCAATCCCGACGAAAAAGTGCTCGACTTTTACCCTGTGAGGGCCTTCCAGGCTCACGCCTGGGTCGAGGTACCGTTTGGCACCTACGGCTGGGTCGACTTTGACCCCACCAGCGAAAACTTAGCGCCGGGGGAAGGACTGACCTCGCCCAAGGGGATGGATCCCGACGAAATGACCCGCATGATCGCCGAGATTCTCAAGGCCCAGCCGGTGCCGCTCACGGAAACTCCTTCGGAAGCGGTTTCGGCCCAACCCGAGTGGAGCGTGGGGGCGGCAATGGATTGGGGGCGTCGTTTTGGAGGCCTGCTGCTGTTGACGCTCCTGCTGCTGGCTCAGGAGTTCTACCGGCAGCGCTTCCGCGCCAAGGCTTGGTTCGCGCCACCCCGGCAAAAAGCCGAACTCGCGTGGCGCCACCTGCGCTGGAAGGCCCTGCAGGTCGGGTTGGGCCCACAGGCCGCCGAGACCCCAGGCCAGTGGGCCGACCGTGTCGACTTGGCTCAGGGTTGGGTGCAAGGGCTCGAACGCGCACGCTACTCTGCCGAGTTTTCACCAGCCGAGGCGAAACTCGCTTGGTCGGAGCTTCCGGCGATCACGAGGGAGTTGGCCCTCCGCGGAAGGAATCTTCGTTGGGGCCGCGCGCGGTTGGTCGCGATGGTCGTGTTCCCGTGGTGGCCGCATCGGAGGCCACGTTGAAGTGGCTGGGTTGGGCGCTCGCTTGCCTGCTGCTCAGCGCGACCTCAGTTGGGGGACAGACCTCACTCGGGGAGCAGACCCCGGGGCCCCAGACCTCGGCCGACCTCTTGTTACTGGGGCAACAGGCCGAAAGGGCCGAAAACTACCAGCAGGCCATCGCCGACTACCAGCGGGCGGCCGAGCTCGACCCGAAGTCGCCAGAACCGCCCCGGGCCTTGGCCCTGCTGTATGCGTCGCAGAACCTTCAGCGCTTGGCGCTTCCGGCCTGGGAGGCTGTGCTGGCGAAAACCCCCGACGATCGTGATTCCTGGATCGAAGTGGCCCAGACTCACGGCTACCTGAACGAAGACCACGAGGCGGTGGTGGTCTACGAGGAGGCGCTGCGTCGTTTCCCGGCCGACCTGGACTTGGCGCAGGCTTTGGCGTGGATGTTGTTCAAGACCGAGGACTTTCAGCGGGGCATCACGTTGCTCGAGTCGATGTTGAAGTCCCAGGCGACCACCGCCGGCGTCGAAATGATTCTCGGCACGCTCTACTCGAGCCAATTCAGCGAGGCCCAGGCCCGGGTGCACTACCTGCAGTCCATCGCGCTGACCACGGGCAACTCGTTGACCGAGAAGGTTTTCCGTTCTATCGCCTGGTACAACCTCAGCCTTCTCGACAAGGACTTTTACCACTTTGAGGCCTCGCGGGACGACCTGAAGCAGTCGATTCTCCAACAGGAACGCGCCTCGAACCACCTCGCGATGGGCGAGCTCGAACAGGAGGCGCTCCAGGAAAAGGCCGCACGCCAGTCGTACACCAAGGCTCTCGAGACTGACGACACGCCCCTGAGCCTGTTCGATCTGGCCAAGCTGGAGCAGCTTTTTGGCCATTTGAACGACGCGAAGTCGAGGGCCACCGAGGTCGCCAACTTCCGCGACGAAACGTGGATCTTCAATTTCGGCGTCACCAAAGAGAAGTTTCTGCGCGACCAGGAAGAGCTTGCGGCCGACATTCATCACGCGGCGTGGTTGCTGCTGGATTTTCAGGCCCGCACCACCGTGTGGGACTGGTTCGTCTGGGCTTGGAACAAGACCTCGGAAGGCCTGCAGTGGTACTACCACGACCAGAATTGGAAGAACCTGCTGGTGAAGACCGGAAATACCTCGCTCCAAGTGCGCAATTCGCCCGAGGCCTGGGTCAACCTTACCCTGGCACACCGCGACCTGCCAGGGCTCGGCCTCAAGTACCTGTCGCTGAGCCGCCAGCACGAACTGCCGCGCAACCCGCTGTCACAGCCGAGCTATCAGCTCGAAGAGGGTCTGCTCGCGGGCGACGAAAAACTGCTCGAACGAGCGCTGAAACAACTTCAAACGCCGGGCGAAAACGCCGATCGGGCCCGAGGACTGGCGAAACTTGTCGAACTCCGCCGGGGTCGGGGCGCTGAAGTCGCCGCACGGCAGGCGCTTTCCGACCTGTTTGCCATCGGAGCCGGCCTCATGCCCGCTCAGGGTCTGGCACTTCCGGTTCGCTCGCTTTGGTTTGGGGCCGACGCGACCCAACTCGAACAATGGCGCCGGGCCGAGTCCGACTACGCCAGCCAGAGTCACTGGGACATCAGTGGCGCCAGCCGTCCGGGTGTGGTGTACGACCTCGACATCCAGGTGTTTTCGAAAGATTCCCGCCAACTGTTTTGGACGCTCCGCGATGCGACAGGGGCCCCGAAAAAATCGGGCCGTGTCGAGTATGACCCCCAAACGAAAATGGAGGCTCTCGCCTCCATCCTCCTGCAAGTTCACACTTCGGACTGAGCGACACTCGCCGGAACGCGGCCTACGACTTCTTGAGCACCACCAGCGAAATATCATCGGTGAAGAACCCGCCGTGTTTCTTGAGGTCACCCCCGGCGGCGTGGCGTCGCAGGTTGTCGAGCAGGCCCGCGATGATGTCGGCAGGCGCCTTGTCGGCGTGCTCGGCCATCGAGTTCTTGATGCCGTCGAGCCCGAACATGGTCCCGTTGGCGTTCTTGGCCTCGCTGACCCCGTCGGAGTACAAAATGAACAGATCGCCGGGCTTCAGGCTGAACTCGACCAGCGACTGCGCCGAGACGGCGAACTCCGACAGGCCCATGTACCCGGCGCGCCCCGAAAGCCCGGGAATCTCTTCAAACTCGCCCTTTTCGCGGCGGAAAATCACCGTTACCAGGTGCGAACCCACCCCCTGAATCTTTCCGTTCTTTTCGAAGAAGTAGTTCTGGGTCATAAACTTGTCGCTGCCGATGCGGTCACGGTTGAGCGTACAAAGCACGCGGTTCACCGAATCGAACACCTGGTCGAGCGGTAGGGGCTTGCCCAACACCTTGCTCGCGTCGAGGGCACCGTGCAAGGCCGCAATCGAAATCACGGCCATCATGCCGGCGGGCAGCCCGTGGCCCGAAACGTCGCCGATGCCGAAGTAGTTGCCAAACGGCGTGGGCAGAAAGTCGAACACGTCGCCGCCGACTTCCGAGGCTGTTTCCATGAACGAGCCGACTTCGTAGCCGTCCATGACGATGTTCTTGGGAAGGATGGCCGTTTGAAGGTCCTTGGCAATGTTCATTTCGCCCTGCAGGCGGTTGCGCTCCCGCTGCACTTCCTTGCCGCTGATCAAGGCAAAAATCGTCGCCAGGTTTTCGGCAAGTTCGAACAGAACACCACGCTCGGCCGGGTAGAGCTTGTCGAACGAGTCCTTGAACACGGTGATCGAGCCGACAAAGTTGGTTCCGTCAAAAATGGGCACCACCGCGACCAGCCGTTGAAGCCCTTTGATGCCCTCGGGCATCTCGGTGGAAATCGCAATGTCATTCGCGGTCATGGCCTGCTTGAGCAAACGTTTGCCGAAGTCCTTCAGGTCCTCGAGGGGCGTGTTCTGCAGTTCGGGAACATCGTAGGTGGTGCGCAGGATCAAATCATTGAGCTTGGCCTTGTCGAGGCTCTTGATGTTCTTGTTTTCTGACAGCGGCGTGCAATAGCCCGAGATGTGGCCCACATCCTCGACCCGGAGGATATTCCCTACCGCGCGCCGAACCGTCATTCCGGTCATCCGGTATTCGGGCACCACCATACGTTCCTTCACCTTGTCGAGGGAACTTTCCATGGCCTCGCGGATCATCACCAGGTCTTCCTTGTCCGATGAAGCGATGACTCGGCGGATCAACAACGCCTGCGTGTGCTGGCGCGCTTCGATCTTGTTGCGGTCGCTTCGGAGCTGGTAGTTCGACCAGAAAAAGAACTCTTCCACCAGTCGGACGACGAACATGATGTTGAGGATGGTGTACCAGTACAGCGGCAGATTGACCTGCTGGTGCACTTCGGTGGGCGGCGCGATCGACAAGATATCGATCAGCATGACGAAGGCGAGGGCCATCATCGTGTAGAACGGGTAACCCCGCTTGCGGATCACGCCTTCCTGCAGGTTGAAGACTTTGCGAGCCGCAAAAAACGCCACAATGATCAGCGACAACGTGAAGAGAATGGTAAGGATCTTCATGTGCGACGAGTACCCGAGCACGGGGTTCGCCTTGGCGTCGTCAGAAAGGAGCAGGCTCAAGAAGCCGCTGGAATGGTCCCAGTTGAAGCCGCCGACATAAAGCAACATCACCAGCCCGAACCCGCCAAACAGCCCGAACCAGAGGGCCAGAGACTTCAGTCCTTTGCGGAAGTCGACAGCCAGAAAGGACTCTTCGATGCGCTTCACGTGAATGGCATACTCAAGGAACATGAACGCCAGGAAGTACAGCACCCCCGAGGCAACGAGAAGCTGGGGCCAGATCAGCAACCAGGAGTCCTTCATCACCCAACTGGCGGTTTGCGCGATTCCGACGGCCGCGATCGCCAAGAGCGCCAGAAAAAGATAGTTGGTTCGCTTCTGGGGCCCGTGCCGGAACATGCGTTCGGCCCAGAAGATGCCGCCGATGGCGATCACGGGAATGAAGCTGAAGAGATGGAAGTCGATTAACAGGTCCATGGTCTACTCCTTGGGTAGGTAGTCTTGCAGGCGTTTTGCCCAACCAGCCACCTGGGCTTGGACCCCGTTGCCGGGCGCGGGTTCTTGGATGAGGCGGGCGATGAAGGCGGAGTTTTCCTCGGACTTTTCCTTGGCGAACGAACTGACGGCCCTGACGATTTCGACTCCCAGAATGACCCCCTGAAGGGACCCGGCCACCGAGATCAGGCTGCTGGTTTCCTCTTCGGTCTCTTTGTCGGCGTCGGTCACCACGCGCATCACGGTCGCGATGGTGGTCTGCAGCAGGCCGATGACCTCTTCGATTTCGCCGAGGGACAACTCCGTTTCTTTGGCCAGAGCGCGAATCTCCTTGGCCACAACCTCGAAGCCGCGACCCGAAACTCCGGCGCGGGCCGAAACAATCGACGCATTGATCGAAAGAATGTGAATCTTGTCGGACACCTCGCTCATCAGGCCGAGAATCTTGGCGATCCGCAGCGAGTGTTCGTAAAGCACCTTGGTCTGCCCCAGCGACTCCGACAGGGCCCCCGTGACAATCCTGAGGCCACCCTGCACCTTTTCGGAAAGGTCAAAGGCCTGCTTGGCCGAATTGGCCAAGTTGTCCGAAATCTCGTACCCGCGAACCACATTCTCGCGGACGAAATCAACGCCTTCCTGAATTTCGACCAGTTTTCCAGACAGGGGTGACGGTTGGTCGAGCACCTTCGGCAACTCGCTCAAGAAGGGCAGCAGCTCGCGGATCAGCGCCTGAGCCTCGGCAAGGGCCTCGACGGCTGCAGTCTGGGTTTGCACGTCAGCGTTCTCGGGAGGCAAGGGTCCGACCTCCGGTCCAACGTCGCCAGCAGGTTCCTCTTCTTCGGCCAAGTCGTCCTGAAAGGCGACGGGATCGCTTTGAAAAGCGACGGGTACCTCGAGTGCCGGGGTCAGAACAAGGCCTGCGGGTGCCACGGCGACGCGGCCCTTTTCGGGCCAAAACAAGCGCTCGCCCGCAAAAAACAAGCCCACGGCCAGTGCGATATCGCACAAAACGCCCCAGGGCAGGGGAATCAGCGAAAACGCGCCAAAACCCGCGGCTCCCAACGCCAGAAAGACGGCAAAGGCGATCCGGCGGTTGAAGGGGCTCATTCGACTTTGACGGCTCCGGGAACCAAGAACGTGAGCGTGGGAAGGCTGGTCACCTGCCAGGTGATGGCCTTGTTGTGCGCGATGCGGATCTGGTACTTCTTGTCGGCCGGGAGCATGGCCAGTTTCATGATCCACTTAGCGACAGCCTTGATGCCCGAGGAGTTCAGGAACGTCAGACCGTTGAAGTCGGCGACAACGAAGGGGACCTTCTGGGCCACCATGCCGCTGTGGATCTTCTCAAAAAGCGGGTCAAGGATGATGCTCGGGTCTTCCATGTCGATGTCACCGATGAGCTTCACCAGCAGGCCGTCGTCCTTGTCGAGCACCTCGATCTTGATCTTGTCTTGCGAAATCGAATCAACGTTCAGTCTGTTCATGGCATTCCTCTTTTTTATTTAACGATGATGGTGAAGGTGATCTTGTGTTCGGGGGTAACCACCAGCTTGATATCGGCTCCGATTTCGTAGCGGATGCGTGCCAAGCCGAGTTGGCTCTTGCCGTCGGTCCGTGTGGCGGCTTCGCGCATCTGCACGATGTAGGCCTCCAGCGGATCACCGGTCATGATCTTTTTGTACAAGGCCCGCACTTCGGTGGCGCCCTTTTCGGTGGCCTGATTGGTCACCGAGCACTCGATCACACCGGTTTCGGGGAAGGCCTTGACGATGCAATGGGTATCTTCGCTGGCGCCGTACTTGACGGCGTTCTCGAGCAGTTCGCTCGCGGCCATGGCGATGCCGTCGGCCTTGCCTTGGTCCGATAGCGCAATGGCGATGAAGTTCTGAATGAAGACTCGGGCCGGTGAAATGTACTTCCACCGGGGTCCAAAACGGATCTCAATATAGCCGTCGGGTGTTGCCATGGTCGCCGTCCTTTTGCCCGCAATTCCTTGGGGTAACAATGATCATAGGCCGGCCCTACCCAAATGGCAAGTTAATTGACAGTGGGGCGCCTACCAGACAAAGAGGTTGGCCCCATAAGAAAGTCCGGCACCGAATCCGACCGTGAGCAGGAGGTCTCCTCGAACCAGGAGCCCTTTGGCGTCCATTTCGGCCAAAGCCAGCGGAATCGTGGCTCCGGACGTGTTCGCGTAGTTTTCCATGTTCAGGTAGAAGCGCTCGAGTGGCACGCCGAGTCGCTTGGCTGCGGAGTCAACGATGCGCACGTTGGCCTGGTGGGGAACGATCCACTTCACTTCGTCGAGGCTGCGGCCGTTGCGCGCCAGGATTTCGAGGATACTGTCCTTGACGACACGGATGGCAAAGGCGTAAACCGCCCGGCCGTCCATGGCCACACAGGAACTGAGCTGGTCGGTCACGGGACTTCGGGTTCCACCGGTGGGCCTGGTCAGCGCGGTGGCGCCTTCGCCTTCGGAGCGGAGGAACGAAGGGTAAAACGACACGCTGGAATCCGGACCGAGCAGCACGGCGCCCGCGCCGTCGCCAAACAAAATGCACGTGTTGCGGTCGCTCCAGTTGATGATGCGGCTGAAGGTTTCGGCGCCAATCACCAAAACGTGCTTTGCGGTGCCGGCGACAATGAAAGCCCGGGCCGTTTCGAGGGCGTACACAAACCCGGTGCAGGCTGCGGCGATGTCGAAAGCCCCCGCGTTCGTCGCACCAAGGCCATGCTGCACAAGGCTGGCCGTGGCGGGAAAGCCCAGGTAGTCGGGCGTACTGGTGGCAACAAGGACCAGATCAAGTTGGGCGGGATCGAAAGCGGCCCGTTCGAGTGCCTGCCGCCCCGCAGCGAGCGCGAGGTCGGAAGTGGCTTCGTGGTCGGCAGCAATACGCCGACGTCGGATGCCTGTGTGGCTGTAGATCCACTCATCTGAGGTGTCGACCAATCGAGACAGCTCTTCGTTTTCCATGATTCGCTGGGGAACGTAGAGTCCCGTGGATAGTATTCGCGGCATGTTCCCTCCGGTTTGGACGGCGCCATCTTAAGCGGTTGACAAAAAAAAATCCACTGGATATATTCCTGTTCGTTCTGGGGATATAGCTCAGTTGGTAGAGCACTACAATGGCATTGTAGGGGTCAGGAGTTCGAATCTCCTTATCTCCATATTTTCAAGGTTTCCCAATACAACGAAAGCCAGATAGAGCAAGGATTTAGCTGAAAAGCTAGCCTGCTTAGTCTGGCTTTCTTTGCTTCACACTCGATTCGGATTGTCTCACTATTGGCGCACGGGACCTTGGGGGTGCCCTGGCGACGGAACCGCCTATGGTAGCCAGTTGCAAGGTAACTGCGGCTGGCAGGTTTTGGGCATCATTCGTGAGACTTAAAGTTTCAAAATGAAGGTGCAAAAGTGCTTATTCTTGACACCCTTCGCTTTCAGCGGCCATCCTTGGGGCATGTCAGACGGGCGCAAGAAAAAAATCACGGTGGACGATCTGGTGCGACATTCCGGAGTCTCGCGGAGTTCCGTGTTCCGGTACTTTCAGGGTAAACCCCTGAAACCGGCTCTGAAAGAGGCCCTGGAAACTGCGATTTCCCATTTGGAAGGCGCTGGGCCCCGGTCCGGGCTGGGCCAGAAACTGGTGCAGGAAGTCTTGGTCTCGATGGCGCCGGGAGGGGCCAAGTTTGCCGGGTTCGCGCAGGTGGTCGATGGGCTGATGGAACGGCTGGCCGAAGTCGGCGGCAAGGTCCGGTTAGTTTCGGGGACAGACCTCCCCACGGAACGAACCTCCGGGGCGGGTGTCGTCATCCTGGGGAAGAACCTGGCAGAAGAGGAGGCCGAGGCAACTCAACTCGAGGCGGCGGGAATCCCCTTTGTGCTCATCAACCGCCTGTTGCCGCATTCCCGCTGGAGTTCGGTGGGCATCGACAACCGCCGCGCCGCTGCCGAAGTCGTCGGACTGCTGCTCGATCGGGGACACCGGCGCATTGGGCTGTCGGCCGAGGGCTCGGAAGTGAACCGGAACGTCGCCGACAAAGTGCTGGGGTTCCAGGACGCTTTCACCGCGCGAAACCTGCCGGTGCCGGGCGAGTTCGGCGGGCTGGGCGGCCCCGAACGTCCAACCGCTTGGTTCGCCTTCGACGACGAGGCGGCCATCCAAATCATCCGCGACGCGCAGAACGCCGGTTTGAGGGTTCCGCAGGATCTGGCCGTTCTTGGGTTCAACGACCTCGAGTCGGGCCTGTATGCCTCCCCGTCGCTGTCGACCGTGCACGTCCCTTTCCGGCGGTTTGGCACCGATGCCGTCGAAGTTTTGAACGCCCTGATGGCCGACCCCGGTCGGAAGTCTATCCAGTGGGTTCTGAAGCACCAACTCATCGAAAGGGAGTCCACAGGGCCCCACACCAAAAACCAAGGAGAATAGCCATGAAAAATTTACCCACCGAATTCGTCCTCGAGCCTCTCACCAACCCCACCCGCTTTTCGCGGGGTCCCGGCCTCACCTCCAGCGCGCTCGACCGGGCGATTTCCAAAGCTTTGAAGACCGTGAAAGCCAACATCGCCCGATTCCCGGCAGGGTCCTATCCTCCGCCGGCCAGCACAGGCCAGGTGTACACGCCCATCGCCAACACCGAGTGGACTTCCAGCTTCTGGACCGGCCAATTGTGGCTTGCTTACGAACTCACCGGCGAAAAACGCTACCTGACCGCAGCCCAGTCCCACCTTCCCGATTACCGGAGGCGGCTCGACACCCGGACGGCCATCGATACCCAAGACCTGGGGTTTCTGTACAGCCTGTCGGCCGTCGCCGAGTTCAAACTGACCGGCAACCCCGAAGCGCGCGCCACGGCTCTCAAGGCCGCCGACCTGCTGATGGTCCGCTATTTTGAGAAGGCCGGGGTCATCCAGGCCTGGGGCGATTTGAACGACCCGGTGAACAAGGGGCGGATCATCATCGACTGCGCCATGAACATGCCCCTGCTGTTCTGGGCCAGCGAACAAACGGGGAACCTCTACTACCGCGAGGCTGCCGCCGCGCACCTGGCGCAGGCCAACCGCTACTTGATCCGCCCCGACGCGTCGAGCTTCCACACCTACTTTTTCAACACGGAATCCGGCGAACCCCTGCGGGGCAAAACGGCTCAGGGCTACGCCGACGACTCCTGCTGGGCCCGGGGACAGGCTTGGGGAATCCTGGGTCTGCCTTTGAGCTTCCGCTACCACGACGACCCCGCCTACCTCGAAACCGCCCGGAAGCTGGCCCACTACTTTCTGAACCGCCTGCCCGAGGACTTTGTCTGTTACTGGGACCTGTGTTTCACCTCTGGGCCCGAAGAACGTGACTCGTCGGGTGCAGCCATCGCCGCCTGCGGCCTGCTGGAACTCGCCAAGGCCCTGCCCGCGACCGACCCGTGGCGCCGCACTTACGAGGACGCCGCGCTCAAAATCGTAGGGTCGCTGGCCAAAAACTACACCGCCGACCTGCCGGCCTCCAACGGCCTTCTGCTTCACGGGGTGTACAGCAAACCCGGCAAGGCTGGCGTCGATGAGTGCCAGGCGTGGGGCGACTACTTCTACCTCGAGGCGCTGGTCCGCCTGAAGAAGAGCTGGAAGGCATACTGGTGAACCCCGGCGACTTCATGCCCTGGGTGGCTCGGACCGACGCCGAAAAGGCCGCGCAGCGCGAGCATCAGCAGACCTTGGCGCTCCAGTTCCCCTGCAGTTTTGGGGACGATAGCTTCGTGTCGCCCGAAGCCCTGCTGGGAGGTCTGGACGAGTTGGTTCTCGGCGACCGCAGCTACATCACCGCCGGCGCGGTGATCCGCAGTGGCCGCGTCGAGCTGGGTGATGACTGCTCAGTAAACGCCCACGCGGTGGTGGCCGGCAACGTCACCTTCGGCAATGGCGTGCGCATGTCGTCGCTGGCTTCGGTGTACGGGTTCAACCACATGTTCGACCGTACCGACGTCCCGATCCACCAGCAGGGCGTCGTCTGCAAAGGCGTGGTCATCGAGGACGATGTGTGGATTGGCTCGCACGCGGTGGTCGTCGACGGGGTGAGGGTCGGCCGGGGCTCGGTGCTTGCCGCCGGCGCGGTGGTGGTCAAGGACGTGCTGCCAGGTTCAGTGGTCGCCGGAAACCCTGCCATCGTCATCAAAACCCGGGGCGCCTCCGCTGCCAGCCCCTTGGACCGCAGTTTGAAAGAGTTTTCCGGTCGCGTGGCCGGGGAGTGGAAGAGCGTGCTGAGCGCGCATTCCATTGTGGGGGAGGAAGGCCCGGCCTGGGTGAACGAGGTGGGCGGCCCACGGACTTTCCGCGCGCTCACCGACGCTGTGGAAATCGCCGATCTGTTCGGGGCGCTCCCGCCCGGCGTCCCGCGCGCGGAGTTGGTCCGGCGCCTGCAGGTTGAGCAGAATCCCGTTACGGGCCTGGTGCCCGATCCGTTCAACCCGCCCTCGGTCACCTCGCGGCCCGAGGCCCTCGAAGATCATCTGTCGCGTTACCTGATGATGGCGGCTGGGTACTGCCTGGAGCTTCTGGGGTCGTCGTTGCCGAATGCCGTGCACGTGGTCGAAGACCTCGACGCGGAAACCCTGACCGCTCTGTTGCAAACCCAGCCGTGGGAAACCAACGCCTGGAGCGCCGGTGACTGGATCGACGCTGTGGGCACGGGGTTCGCCTTCAACCGCCGCCGCTCGCCCGCCAGCCGGCGCCCCGACGCCCTGTTCGGCTGGCTGCTCGCCCACTGCGACCCCGCCACCGGCTTGTGGGGCCGACCCACCCGCCAAGAGCGCCTGCTGCAACCCGTGAACGGGTTCTACCGCCTTACCCGAGGCACTTTCGCCCAGTTTGGCTTGCCGGTCCCGTACCCGGAGCGGACCCTTGACAGCGTGTTGGCCCACTCGGCCGACCCCGCCTTTTTTGGGCCCGCGCGGGGCAACGCCTGCAACGTGCTCGACGTGATCCACCCGCTTTGGCTGTGCCGCAAGCAGACCGCCTACCGGTATGAGGACGGCCAGCGGTGGGCCTTGGGCCAGCTGAAGCGCCTCCTGCAGGCGTGGGTTCCGGGCCGGGGTTTTGCCTTCACCTTCGAGCCCGCTGCCACCACCTCGCTGCAGGGCACCGAAATGGGGCTGGCCATCGTGTATTTGCTGGCCGACTACGCCGCGTCGGCGGGACCCTTGGGGTACCGGCCCCGGGGCATCCACCGCCCCGAGGCGCTCGTCAACCCGGGCCCGACAGCTGGTTAGCGGTAGTCCCTGACCTTCTCGAACTCGTCGAGCATGGTCATAAAGTTGCCGTAACTGCTGCCGACGGCGATGGAGTGGCTGGTGCCGAAGATGTAGCCACCCCCTGGCCGGGCGTTGGTCACGGCGTAGGCCACCGACCGTTTGATGTCATCCCTGGTGCCCCGCATCAGGTGCTCGACGGGCACGCCGCCCCACAGGCAGAGTTTGTCGCCGTAGCGCTTTTTCACCTCGGCGATGTCCATCTCCGCGGTGGGCTGAATGGACTGGTAACAATCCCAACCGATGTCGACAAACATGTCCATCAGCTTCCAGTTGTTGCCGCAGGCGTGCTTGAGCACCGGTAGTTGGTACGCCTCGTGGATGCGCTGGACGCGCTCTTTGGTGTAGGGAACCACAAACTCGGCGAACAGTTCGGGTGAGATCATGGGTCCGGTCTTGTAGGCGAAATCTTGCCCCCACAGCACGGCGTCCTGCCCGGGCCGAATATAGTAATGGTCATCGAGGTGGCCTTTTTTCAGGTTGTACTTTGCCGCCGCATGGACCACGTCGGGGTTGAGCAGAAACTCCGACAGCGCCCGTTCCATTTCGCCCAGCATGGTCATCTCGACCCCGGTGCCCGAACCACCAACCAGGTATTTTTCCTTGCCCAGGTGCGCGATCACGTGATCGACCACCTCGAACACCGAAGGGTCAGGCGGGCTGGCCACCGGCTCCGCCAGGTAGTCCTCGAGGCGGTACTCCCTGTCCCACAGCAGGGGGTCATGCACCATGGTGATGTCCCAGGTGGTCTCCGAAAGCTTGAAAATGCGGCCCTCGGCGTCTTCCCAGGTTTTTTCGTCGATTCTCCGGGGTGGGTTCGGCTGGTAGTCCTTCGGGGGAACCAGGCTCGAAGCCATGGCCCCAATATTCACCAGATCGATGCAGTCGAGCTTGGTATACAGCTCGACGGTGTCTTCTTTCCAGCTTTGCACCACCTCGTCGCGGCGGCCTTCCCAAAAGGCGATTTGGCTCTTGGCTTTGGCCCTCAAGTAAGTCTCGTGGCCCAGGATTTTCTCGGCCGTGTCGAAGTCGATGGCGAACTCGCCAAACGGGATTCTGTCGGGAATCTGGTGGTTGAGCGCCGCCTGCACACGTTGTTTGGAAGTCATGGCACCGTCCTTGTCGCTGCGAAAAGACTCCCTCGAGTTTACCCGCATTCCTCAGAGGACGCCATGGAAGACCCGGAAAACTTGACAGATCGGGGGGGGCGATCTACCCTCGACGCCATGCTTCCCCAGGTCCACTTCGGCGGTCGACGTTCGTTCTCTATCCGATTCACGTGGATCCTGTCGTATGTCGCCCTGTTTATGGTTCCCATTGTGGTGTTTCTGCTGGTGTCGTGGAGCAGTTCGCGGATTCTCGAGGAACAGTTGGCCGAGTCCAGCGCCACTTTGGTCGACCTGATGGTCAAGGAAATCGACGGCAAGCTGGACGACGTGAACCGCATGGTCAACGACGCCACCTGGAACCCCCTGACCCAGTCGCTGTTCAATCAAACCGAACTGAACGACGGCGCCAGAATGTACGATATGGTTCGGTTGGCCAACGATCTGGCGCTCTATTCGGGGTACAACCGGTTCGGGGAGTTCTTCTTCATTCACTTTCCCAACTTGAACGGGGTGCTGATTCCTGGCTCGTACTAGCAATTCGGCCTCTTCCGCGATACCTACTTCCCGCCCTCTGTGCCTGGTATTTTCGACCTCCAACAGGCCTTGGAACGCCGCAACGACGACGCCTCGCTGCCCATTGTGTACCGCGACGTCCAAGGGAATGCCGCCAAGGCCGTGCTGCTTCTCAAATCCATCCCGCCCTCGCCTTCCAGCCCCGTTTCGGCCACTTTGGGAGCCATCGTCCGCGCCGATGCGGTGATCAGGACCCTTCATTCGACCATCAAGGCCTCGAGGTCGGAAATCCGCATTGTCAATCAGCAGGGTGCGGTGCTCGTTTCGTCGCTTCCGACGGTGTTTCCCACCGACCAGCCCCCGGGGTCGGTGCGCATCGGCAACGAGGACTACACTCTTCTGGAAAAAGAAACCCGGACCTTTGGCTGGAACGTCCAGGTTTTGGTCCCTGAGTCGATTATCCGGGGCCGTCTGCTGATCAACCAGGCCCTGATCGTGCTGGGGCTTCTGGCCAGCCTCGTGCTGGGAACCGGGTTGATCATCTTTCTGCTCCGGCGCAACTACGGCCCGGTCAGCCGGCTGCTCGAAACCCTTCCCGCTGGCAAGGATGGGACGTGGGAGAAGGACGGGGATGAGTTCAGCTACATCGGCAAGGCCGTTTTTCAGGTCCAGGACAGGTTTGAACGCAACAAAGAGCCCTTGCGGCAGAACCTGGCGAGCCGTTTGTTGCGGGGCCGCCGGGAAACGGGGATCTCGCTTGAAGACAGCCTGTCGGCACTCGACCTCGCGTTTGCCACGCAGGAGTTCGTCGTTTATCTGGTGCAGGTCATCCATCCCGAGGACCCCGAGCAGGAGATCTCCCACCTGTTTCATCGGCAACTGGCCGTGAGCCTCGAGGCGTTGGGTCTGGTGCTCCGGGGATCGGACGAGAACCCCCTCGTGTTCCTGATCAACCTGCACGCCCTGGCCAGCGAACAGACCCTACACAACCTTCAGGAGGCGGTAGTCGCTTGCGGACAAGCCTTGCGGGAACAGCACGGGCAACCTGAGCTGATGTATGCCAGCGCCTTCAGTTCGGTGGTGCACGAAGTGGCGGCCATTCCCACGGCCTGGCGGCAGGCCAAGACCGCGCTGGAATATCGGTTCGTGGTCGGGGGGGCGCTCCCTTTCGCTTGGGACGATCTCAAGCTGGAAAAACCTGCCGCTCTTTACCATTACGACCAGGAGCGGGAAACCAAGCTCATGACCGTGGTGAAAGCTGGCGACGCCGAGGCAGCCGCCGACATTTTGTCCGAGATTTTCGCCGAGAACTCGCAACCGGGAACGCAGATCCTTTCGCCGTTAGCGGCCCAATGTCTGGTGTGGGACCTCGTGGCCACGCTGATGAAGGCTCTAGCCGAGATTTCGGAGGGCGATGAGAGTTTCACCCGCTTGTTCGAGCCCGTTTCGTCGCTGGCCCAAAGCACCCAGTGGGACCTGGTCCGTCAGGGCATGCAGAACATCGTCCGCGACGCCTGCCAGCACGCGCGCGAGCTCAACAGCCACCATGTCGCCCAGCTGAAAACCACGGCCAACCGCCAGTTTATCCAGCAGGTCTGCGCCTACCTTCAGGCCCAGTTCCGGGACCCCAGCCTCAACCTGACCAAGATCGCCGACGCCCACTCGCTCACCCCGGCCTACCTTTCGCGCCTGTTCCGCGAAAACACCGAGGAAGGGATTTTCGACTTCCTCAACAGGATCCGTATCGAAAATGCCAAGACCCTGCTGCGCACCGGCAATGGCAACCTTCAGGAAGTCGGTCTGGCCAGCGGCTACGTCGACGTAAAGACGTTCATCCGCTCGTTCCGACGGTTCACGGGCGTGACCCCGGGCAAGTACCGCGAGACCACCAAGTAGGCCATTTTCCCCGTTTTTGGCCCTTCTATTCGCGTTTTTGACCCTCGCAACCCCCCGAACTTGCCCATGGCGTTCACCTTATTGACCCTTCACGGGCGGGCAAACTGACTCCATCATGAGCCAAGTTTCACTTCAGGAGGATCTCATGATGAGATTGCGAATTAGTTCTCTGTTGATCGCGGTTGTCCTGCTTCTGTCGGTGGTTTTGCCCACCACAGCGCAGGTTTACCCGCTCAAGAATGCCCCGACGTTGACCTATTGGATGAACGTGAACACCGCGTGGTCCAACCGCTTCAAGACTTTGGGCGACACCACCTTTGGCTTGGAACTGGCCAAGCGTACCGGCGTGAACGTGGTGTATACGCACCCGGTTCCCGCTCAGTTCGACCAGAGCTTCAACCTGATGCTCGCTTCGGGCGACCTGCCCGACCTGATTCAGAACAACTTCCTGACCAAGATTCCCGGCGGACCCGACAAGGCCATCAAGGATGGCTACCTGCTGCGCCTCAACGAAGCCATCGCCAAATGGGCTCCCAACCTGACGGCCTACCTGAAGGCCCACCCCGAAGTCGATAAGCTGGTGAAGTCCGACGAAGGCAATTACTACGCCTTTCCGTTCATCCGCACCGACCCTTACCTGATGACCTATCAGGGCCCCATCGTTCGCCAGGATTGGCTGGATGAGCTGAAGTTGCCCGTGCCGGTGACCATTGACGACTGGACTGTGATGCTCAAGGCCTTCAAGGAAAAGAAAGGCGCCACTGCTCCCTTCGCCATGGCTCCCTACTGGGGACCGACGAACGCCGCCTGGCAGAGCCCGGCCTTTGTCGGTGCCTACGGTACGCTCAAGAACTGGTACATCGACAACGGCAAGGTGAAGTTCGGTCCCAGCGACACCCAGTACAAGGAGTTCCTCAAGCTGTTCGCGGGTTGGTACAAGGCCGGCCTGATCGACCCCAACTTTGCCCTTTCCGACGCCAAGCAGCGCGACGCCATCTATGTGGCCGGCATGTCGGGCGCCACGGTGGCCAACATCGGCGGCGGCATCGGCTACCTCGTCAAGCTGATGGAAAAGGTCGACCCCAAGGCCCGGTTCGTCGCCGCCCCTTACCCTGTGCTCAAGAAGAGTGACAAGCCTGAGTTCGGCCAGATGGACCTGCCCTTTACCGGCGTGGCCATCGCCATTTCGGCCAAGACCAAGAACCTCGAAACCGCCGTCCGTTACTTGGACTACGGCTACTCGCCCGACGGCGCCATGTTCTACAACTTCGGCACCCCCGGCGTCAGCTACAACATGGTGGGTGGTTACCCGACCTATACCGACTTCATCATGAAAAACGCCAAGCTTTCGCTCCAGGAAGCCATGGGAGAACACATCCGCGGTTCCAGCGATGGTCCCTTCCTGCAGGACAAGCGTTACGCCGAGCAGTACTTCCTGCTCCCCGAACAGAAAGCTGCGGCGACCCTCTGGAGCAGCACCAACGCTGCCAAGCACCTGTTCCCCAACCTGTCGCCCGACAAGGCCGACATCGCCGAAATGTCGAAGATCATGTCGGAAGTGAACACCTACGTCGACGAGGCGTTCATCAAGTTCGTCATCGGCGCCGAGCCGGTGGAAAACTTCGACAAGTACCTCGCCACGCTCAAGCAGCTCAAGATCGACCGCGCCATCGCGATTTACCAGAAGTCGTACGACGACTTCCTCAAGCGCTGATCCGAGGTCTGACCCCCTTTTCTACAAACCCGCCCCGGACACTTCCGTCCGGGGCCTCAAGGAAGCAACCCTATGCCTGGTAAACCCAAGAGACTGCTCAACAAGAACTCGCTCGGCTGGGACCTTGTCCAGAACAAATCTCTCTACTTGCTGATGATTCCTGTGCTGGCGTACTACCTTTTGTTCCATTACCTGCCCATGTACGGCGCGGTGATGGCTTTTCAGGACTACAGCCCCATGAAGGGACTTTTTGGGAGCGATTTTATCGGACTCCAGAACTTTTTCGACTTTTTCGACAGCTACTATTTTTGGCGGATTTTCGGGAATACCCTGATCATCAGCTTCCTTTCGCTGGCCTTTGAGTTCACCACACCCATCCTTCTGGCTCTGATGATCAACGAACTGCGGTCGCAGAAGCTTTCGAGCGTGGTCAAGACGGTCTCGGTGTTTCCGCACTTCATCTCGCTGGTCATCGTGTGCGGCATGGTCAAAGACTTCACCAGCATGAACGGCATCTTCAACGAGATCTTCAAATTGTTTGGGTACGACGGGCTCTCCATGCTGCAAAAGCCCGAGCTGTTCCGGCCCATCTACATCATCTCTGGCATTTGGCAGAATATCGGCTGGGACTCCATCATCTACATCGCCGCCCTCATGGCCATCGACCAGACGCTGTACGAGGCCGCCGAAATCGACGGAGCCGGCCGGTGGCAGCAACTGTGGAAAGTCACCATACCCTGCATTTTGCCCACCATCGTCGTGATGTTCATCCTTCGCGTCGGCAACATCATGAACGTCGGGTTTGAAAAGATCATTTTGCTGTACAACCCGATCAACTACGAGACCGCCGATGTCATCTCGTCGTTCGTGTACCGCAAGGGGCTGATCGACTTCCAGTGGAGTTACGCCGCCGCCGTCGGTCTGTTCAACTCGGTGATCAACCTCGGCCTGCTGCTGGTGGCCAACCGCCTGAGCAAAAAAGTTACCCAGTCGAGTCTGTGGTAGGAGCCCGCCATGAAAAAAAGACAATCCCTTGCCGAGCATCTGGGCCAAGGCTTCATCAACCTGTTCATGATCGCCTTCCTGGTGGTCACGCTGTACCCGCTGCTGCACGTTCTGTTCGCGTCGATCAGCGAGCCCTCGCAACTGGTTGCCCACCGGGGGCTGATCCTCGCGCCTCTGGGTTTCAGCTTGCAGCCGTTTGAGTACCTGTTCCGCAACCAGTACATTCTGAGTGGTCTGTCGAACTCGGCGCTGTACATCCTGGGCGGTGTGAGCGTGAACATCGTGATGACGGCCATCGCGGCCTACGTGCTTTCCAAGCGCTACGCCAAGCTGACCAAGTTTTTCACCATGTTCATCATCTTCACCATGCTGTTTTCGGGCGGTTTGGTGCCGTTGTACCTGACCATCCGGGGTTTTGGCATGTACAACTCGTACACTTCGCTCATCATCCCGTTTGCCATCAGCACCTTCAACCTCATCATACTGCGCACCGCGTTCGAGGGCGTTCCGGTCAGCCTCGACGAGTCGGCCCGCATCGACGGGGCGGGGCACTTCACCATCCTGTTCAAGATCACCATGCCGCTGGTGATGCCCATGATCGCCGTCATCATCCTGTACTACGCGCTCGACCGCTGGAACGGCTGGTTCTTCGCCTCCATCTTCCTCAAGGACAAGGAATTGTTCCCCATCCAGGTCATTTTGCGGGAACTGCTGATCGACGGCGACAACGGGGCCACCATGGCCGGCAACGACAACGCCGACTTGATGATGCTGTCGCAGTCGATCCGCTACGCGGGCATCGTGATCGGCACGCTGCCGGTGCTCTTCTTCTACCCGTTCCTGCAGCGCTATTTCGTGAAAGGGGCGCTTTCGGGCGCTATCAAGGAGTAACCATGACCCCGCAAGACCAGCTTTGGCTCGACGACGTGGCCGGGCGCCTCACCGCCAAGCTTGCCCGCACCAGCCGCCGCATTGGCGACAGCCTGCCGTTTGTTTCGGTGAACGGCCGTTATCAGAACTTTGACGGGCGCGAGAACGCGCTGGCTTGGTGGACCAACGGCTTTTGGCCGGGGTTGCTGTGGCTGGCCTACCGGGAAACTGGCGACGAGTTTTACCGCACCACGGCCGAATCGTGCGAAAAACAGCTCGACGGCGCGCTGTACGGCTTTGACGGCCTGCACCACGACGTGGGGTTCATGTGGTCGCTGAGCAGCGTGGCCAACTTCAAACTGACGGGGAACGACGCTTCGCGGCGGCGCGCGCTGTTGGCTGCCAGCACCCTGGCCAGCCGGTTCAACCTCAAAGGCGGCTACATCCGCGCGTGGAACGGCGACAACCAGGGTTGGGCCATCGTCGACTGCCTGATGAACCTGCCGTTGTTATACTGGGCCTCCGAACAGACCAACGACCCGCGTTTTGCCCACGTGGCGCGCGCCCACGCCGACACCGCTATCCGCGCCGTGCAGCGGCCCGACGGCTCGGTGAACCACATTGTGCACTTCGACCCCGACACCGGCGAGGTTCGCGAAACCTTGGGCGGGCAGGGGTACGGGGTGGGATCCTCGTGGTCGCGCGGCCAGGCTTGGGCCGTCTATGGGTTTGCCCTCAGCTACCGCCACTCGGGCGACGTGCGCTACCTCGACGCCGCCAAACGGACGGCCCACTACGTGCTGGCGAATCTCGCCCTCGGAGCGGGCGGCAAGGGCGTTCCCGCCGTGGATTTCCGCGCCCCGCCCGAACCCGCACAGATCGACAGCACCGCCGGGGCCATCACCGCCGCCGGCCTGCTGGAAATCGCCAGTCACGTGCCCGAGCTGGAAAAGGCACTCTACCACAACGCCGCCGTCCAGATGCTGCAGGCGCTCGACACCACCTGCGGCGCGTGGCAAGCCGCCGAGGAAGGCCTGCTGCTGGAGGGAACGCACGCCTACCACGACTCCAAGGTCAAGCTGTACCCTAACAACCACTCGCCCATCATCTACGGCGACTACTACTTCGCCGAGGCGATCTACCGGTTGCGGGGGCAGACCGCGCTGTTTTGGTAGCAGTAGCAGACCTGTGCGGTCTTTTTTTGTCCCTAGACAGCTTGCTCCGCATGAGTCAGAATGAACGGCGATGAGCGACAAGTATTCTGGCGACATTGATCCCGAAATTGCGGCCCTCCTCAACGCCGATGGACCTCCTGGTGGCGCTCCGAACTTTGACGACCTGTTTTCGGCGGGGGGCGGTGGCAATTCGTTCGGCGGCGAGCCGGCCGACTTCTCCAAGAAAGGTTTCCCCCCGGTCAAAGAGTTTTTTGAGTCGCCCAAGCCCTACTTTACGAATCCCAAGTTCTACAATGTGGTGTTGGCCGATCTCGGTGATCCGGCAGCCCGCGTGCACCAGATCCTCACCGACCTGATGAATGCCCCCGACCCCGAGACCCGGGGTCAGGCCCGTCTGCGCTTTACGCCGGCGTGGTGGACGCTGCTCGAGGCACTGGTTCGCGACATTTCGTCGGCGGCGCCCGAACCGAAGCGGCTTGCCGTGCGTTATGGCGTCCTGTTGCCTTCCCTGCTGGCCCCGGAACAGCGCGACATTCTGGCCTCGATCATCTACGACAACCGGACCGGCGAAGCTGTCCATTATATTGACGAGTGGATGCGCAAAGTCGGCAGCGGCGAAGTGGCCCCTCTGGCTACCGACGAAGAAATCAAGGTGGTCAAGAAGGGCTCGGCCGACAACACGGCCAACATCCAGCGTCTGGAAAAGGTTCAGGGACAGTACCAGGCTCAGACCAACCTCATCAACGTCAAGTTTCAGGAAGTGAAGGAGCTTGAGGCCCTCATCGCCAAAAACTCGCTGGAGATCGGCCGTCACGACGCTCACCCGATGTTCACCAATCTGGCCGACGTGTTCAACAGCACCCAAAAGAGCGCGCTGTTCGGCATCCAAGAGGCCATGAAGAGTCTGTCGGCGCTCGACAAGGAAATCGCGCTCTACTTCCGTGACCTCGAGAAGATGAAGGGCGACCTGACCCGAGCCGAGGCCGCCGTCAACGAATCCGGTGGTGTCACCGTCGATACCAAGGCCGTGGTTCGCGAACTGAACTCGATCCGTCAGATGGCCAAGCTTTCGGTAGGGCGCCAGGGCAACCACTTTCCGGTGCTGATGAAGCAGTACATGCCAGGTCGCATCGACGACATCGCCACCCGCGAAAATGTCCTTTCGATCATGAGTGAGGTGGAGAGGCTCGACCCGGGTATTTTCATCCGGATGTTCAAGGGAACCAGCAACCGGATCGTTCCGCACCTCATCCTTTTTCCGTCATTTGGCGAGCTCGGGGTCTGCTGGGAGCCGTTCGAGAAGTTCAACCGTTCGACCAGCCGCGGCCGCATCGGGATTCCCATGTACTCCAAGAGCGTCAAGAACGCGGTGCTCACAGGCCTTGCAGACTTCCGCTGGCAGGTGGTCAAAGAAAAGGCCGGCTACCGTTGGATGGAAGAAGGCCTTACAGGGTGGTACTATCAGCAATTCACCGATTCCGGTGGCCGTGGCGACGTGCGCGAGTACTTCATTCAGGACTACATTCTGTGGATCACCAAGGAAAGTGAAGGCACGCAGAAGCTCGACAAGGAAGTGCGTGGCATCTTTTGGCGCAACATGCCCTTCCCGCCCGAGATCCGCGAAATCCTTCGCAACCGTGGGTTTGTCTACAGCGAACTGTACAAGAAGGACCTTAACCGCGCCATGAGTGATGGATACTAGGAGCCCGTGATCCCTAAAGCTTGCCCTTGAAGATGCGGGAGTCGAGGTACCGGTCGATGGGGAAGCGTTCGCGAAGCAACGCCAGCGCCCAACGGTAGGTAAACCACGTGGCCATGAGCGAAAGCAAAAAAAGGCCGATCCAGAAGCCGACCGCGACAAAGCCGGTCCGCACGGGTACGAAGATCCCGGCGATTCCCGAAAAGCCCAGAAAGAAGAAGAACAGCAACACGAGGTTGAGCACGGTTGCACCCGCCAGAAAGGCAATGGTGTTCAGACGACGGTTCACCGCTTTCGCATTCCGAACAGAAGTGAGAGCACGAACAGCGCTCCTCCTACGTTGATACAGACATCGGCCACATTAAAGATCGCGAACCGTTCCATGCCGAACAGTCCATAAAGCCGGAAGCTCAGAAAGTCCACGACGCCCTCGGGCCGGAAGATTCGGTCGACCTGGTTGCCCAGCCCGCCGGCGACGATGAGGGCCAACGACCAGCGCTGCAACTGAGTCATCGTGGCGTCGCGCCAGTAGTAGACCAAGAACGCAATCATGACCCCCAGCGGGATCAGGATGAACAGACCGACGCGCAGCCAATCGGGCAGGTTATTGCCCATCGAGAACGCGACGCCCGTGTTGCGCACGTGCACCAGCCACAAGAAGTCGCCCCCCGAGGCCCAACCAACGGTGTTGAGGGGAATCAGTGCGACCACGGCCAACTTGCTGGCTTGGTCGGCCACGATCAAAAGGGCCGCGATGATCAGCGGCACGATGCGTTTCATGGCGGGCATCGTATCATAATCCCGTGGGCAAATCCAGAAACACGGTGGGGACTCCGGTTTCCTTTTGCAGGTGCTGAGCCAAGAGGCGAACTCCCCAGGTCTCGGTGGCGTAGTGCCCGCCGCTGATCAGGTTGATACCGGCTTCGAGGCAAGTGTGGTACACGGTGTGGTCGGCGTCGCCGGTGATAAACACGTCAAGACTGGACCGAATGGCGTCGGCCACCTCGCGGGTAGCTCCGCCCGAGACCAGACCCACCGTCCGTACGGGATTCTTGCCAAAGGGAAGCAGTTGCAAGACATTCTCGCGACCGTGAAAAAGGGTGTCGCACAGCTCTTCCAAACTGCGCGGCTCGGGCAAAGTGCCACGGACTCCCACCAGACGGCCCTTGTACTCCCCGAAGGGTTGTAGGTCGCCGAGCCCGAGCGCGGTGGCCATGCCGGCATTGTTGCCCAGCGTCGGGTGCGCGTCGAGCGGAAGGTGGTAGGCAAACAACGCCAAATCGTGGTCGAGCAGCGACCGGACCCGACGATAGTGATCGCCGGTGAGTGCGAGTGGCTGCCCCCACCACAGGCCGTGGTGCACCACCAGGGCGTCGGCCCCGGCGTCGGCGGCCCGCTCGAAGCTCTGCAGACTGGCGTCGACGGCGAAAGCGACCCGACCCACCCGGGCCTCGCGGCGGGCCACCTGAAGGCCGTTCAGGGCGGCGTCGGCCCCTTTCCAAAGCTCAGGTTGCAAGGTGTTGTTGAGCCAGTTTTCGAGTTCGGTGAGCGTCATTCCGGCAGTATAGTTCCGGTTTTCTTGACAGACAACCGGGGCCTTCGTATCCTGACTCCCGAGGTCTCCATGAACCGTGCGCCGTATGAACTCACCGATGAAGATCTCCGCTTCGAGTTTCCTTTTCCCCAAGAGCCTTGGAACGACAAAGTCTCGAAAGACGTGATCGGCCAGCCGCGCGCCATCCGGGCCCTGACGCTCGGCACGGCCATTCAGGCACCGGGCTACAACATCTTTGTTTCGGGGCCTCCAGGAACGGGACGTCAGACCGCGGTCAAGAAGATTCTGGCGTTGTTGCCGCCATCGAAGACCCTTCGAGACCTTGCCTACGTCAACAATTTTCCCAAGCCGGACAATCCGGTGGTGCTTAGCTTGGCCCAAGGTAAAGCCCCGGTGTTCAAGCAGCGTCTGCACGAACTGGTCGAGTCGCTCAAGTTGACGATACGCCACGAGTTAGCTAGCGAAGTCTATAAAAATCAGCGCGACCATCTGCTCAAGAAAACTGAGTTTGCCGAAACCCATCACGTTTCGGAGTTCGAGGGTCGGTTGGCCACCGAAGGCTTCAAGATGACCCCGGTCGAAGAGGAAGGCACCGATCCGGGCTCGATGGACATCATGCCGCTGTTTGAGGGCCTGCCGGTGAGCTTTGACACGCTGCAGGAAAAGGTGACGGCGGGCCAGATCCGTGAAGAAGATTGGAACCGGACCCGTGAGGCCTATTACCGCTTCATCGACGAAATGAAGACGCTGTTCGACCGCCTGCGTGAGGCCCGCACTCAGATGGAAAAAGACCTGCAGAAGTTGCAGGTGACCTCGGTGAAACGGCAAGTCCACCGGCAAATCTCGTCGGTCTCGCGCAGTTTTGCCGACCCGGCGACCAAAGAATGGCTGGTCAGCCTCGAAAAAGACATCGAAGCCAATTTGTTTCTGTTTACCAGCGACAAGGCGCTCGAAGACGGTCAGGGCAACCCGGCCCTCGCCCGCTACGCTGTCAATGTGCTCGTCGACCATGGCACCTCGCCCAAGTTGCCCCTGGTGTTCGAAAAGCGCTCCACTCCGGCCAACCTGTTTGGTACCGTCGAATCGAGGCCCGACCCCACAGGCGAAAACCGGTCCAACTTTCTGCAGATCAAGCCCGGGAGCATTCACCAGGCCTCGGGGGGGTATCTGGTTCTGCGGGCAGAAGATATCCTTCACCAGGAGGAATCGTGGCCCCTGCTCAAGCAGGCGTTGCAGACCCGCCAGGTCGAAATCCAGGCGGCAACGGGGCCGTTCGGCGCCACCAGCCTCCTGAAACCCCAGCCCGCCGACATCGATGTCAAAGTCATCATCATGGGCAACGAGGGCGTGTACGATTTTCTGATTCAGGAAGACCCCGAGTTCGGTCGGCTGTTCAAAATCAGCGCCGAGTTCGATTCAGTGATGGCCCTCACACCCGACACGGTGAAAGAATACTTCCGGTTTATGGACAGTCACCTCGAGAGGCACCGGCTTCTGCCCATCGACAATTCCGGCCGACAGGAGATTCTCGAGTTTGGGGTCCGTTTGGCCGGTCACCGCCGCAAGCTGAGCACGGAGTTCAGCCGCATCGCCGACCTGCTCACCGAAAGCAACTACTGGGCCAGGCAAGAGGGAGAAACGGCCATTACCCGGCTGTCGGTCGCCAGGGCCGTGGCCGAGAGAAAGTACCTGTTCTCGCTCCCCGAAGAAAAAATGGACGAGCAGGTGCACGAGGGCCAGATCTTGCTGAGCGTAACCGGTAGCGCGGTGGGCCAGGTGAACGGCTTGGCCATCCTCGACCGCGGCTCGACGTCGTTTGGGCGACCCATGCGCATCACCGCGGTCGCTGGTCCAGGCGAAGACGGAATCATGAACATCGAAGGCGAGGCGGGCCTTTCGGGCGAGATCCACGACAAGGGGGTGCTCATTCTTCGGGGCCTCATCCGCGGTTGGTTCGCCCGGGACTTTCCCCTCAACCTGTCGGCCAGCGTCGGTTTTGAACAGAGCTACGGCGGCGTTGACGGCGACAGCGCCAGTTCCACCGAAGCGTACGCACTCCTGTCGGCCATCAGCGGTGTTCCCCTGCGTCAGGACCTGGCAGTCTCGGGCTCGGTGAACCAAAAAGGCGAGATTCAGCCGGTCGGCGGCATCACCGAAAAGGTCGAGGGTTTTTACTACACCTGCAAGAAGCAGGGCATGACCGGGACCCAAGGTGTCATCGTACCCTGGTCAAATATCCAAAATCTCGTGCTGTCGAAGGAAGTCCAAGCGGCCGTGCGAGAAAAACGGTTCCATATCTATCCTGTGAAGACAATTGATGAAGGGATGTTCTTGCTTTCGGGCCTCGAAATGGGCAAAATGAAAGAGTCCGGAAAGTACCCGGACCGGACGCTGGGGCATATCATTGTCGCCGCGTTGGAACGTATGCGCGAGCTCACTCATCCGAAGGAGGACTGAGGGATGAACATCGATCGGACCAAAGTTCTCCATGCAGCCCGAAATGGCATCCCACTGGTCATCAAGACCCACGCTCTTCCTCCACAAACTGAGGCCGATCTCGAAGAGATCTTGCTGATCTACCTGGAAGAACTCGGGCAGGCCGCCGTGAAGGACCATTTGGCCTACTGCCTGAAAGAGCTGACGGTGAACGCC
Organism: Spirochaetales bacterium; assembly: GCA_037142615.1. GTDB lineage: Bacteria > Spirochaetota > Spirochaetia > JABEVK01 > JABEVK01 > JAIFLN01. The sequence continues at coordinate 86,811 of JBAXAI010000003.1, forward strand.
AAGAAGGCAAACACCAAACGGGTCTACTTCAAAGAAAAAGGCCTCAACCTCGACGCGCCCGCCGACTACGAAAAGGGCATGAAGTCCTTCAAGGGCGACACGCTGGGCAACATCAACCACTACCTGGAATTGCAGGAACAACAGGACCTGTACATCAAGGTCACCTACCTGATCCGAAACAACGTGCTGCACTTCAGTGTGCGCAACAACGTGCCCATCAAGCCCAAGGAACTCACCCGGGTGTACGACCGTGTAGCCCGGTCGCGCGCCTTTGAAAGCATGGAAGAGGCCTTTTCGGAGGTTCTCGACGACACCGAGGGTGCCGGTCTGGGCATCGTCATCATGATCCTCATGCTCCGCAAGATGGGCCTGACGGAAAAGTCGTTCGACCTCAACTCGCAGAACAACGAAACCGTCGCTTCGCTGGCGATTCCGATGAACAAGGTGAAGCTCGAGCATGTCACCATGGTAGCCGAGGAAATCGTCGGCGAGATCGAATCGTTGCCACCCTTCCCCGACAACCTGCAACGCCTGCAACGCCTCCTTGGCGATCCCGACGTCAAGTTCGAACAGCTGGCCATTCAGCTTTCGAACGACCCGGCGATGACGTCAGACCTGCTGAGGTACGTCAACTCTGCCAAGTACGGCATGCGCAAAAAGATCGAAACCATCCAGGACGCGATCAAGATTGTGGGCATCCGCGGCATCAAGGATCTCGTGTACCCGTACGGCGCGCACAAACTGCTCGACAAATACATGGCCAAGCAGAAGTTCCTGTGGCAAAACGCCGCCAAGGTGTCGGCCTACGCGTCCGATCTCGCGCGACTTCACAAGCTCGACAAAGACGACCAGAGCCAGGCCCAGATCGGCGGCATCCTGTACAACCTCGGTCAGATCATCCTGAGCTTCATCCACCCCGAGCAGAGCAAAAACATCATGGACTTCTGCCGGTCCAAGAGCTTCAGCATCGAAATGTTCGACGACCTGACCAACGCCATCAACCCGACCGAGATCGGTTACCGCATCGCCGAAAAGTGGGATTTCCCCGAAGAACTGGTGCAGATTATTCGCTACCAGAACCAACCCCAGGCAGCCGAACCGGGGCTTCAAGCTATCATCTGCGTTATTCATTTGGCAGGCAGCCTCCTGTCGGTCGAACAGGATCTGATGACCTACCCCCAGATCAACGCGGGCGTCATCCGCGCGCTGGGCCTGACCAACCTCGACAAGCTCCAGGCCGAGCACCAGCAGGTGAAAGCCAACTACGAGAAGAACATCTCGGGCGTGTAGCTTGCGAATCGACGGTCCGCCTCGCAATGCGACGCCTGTCGCGTGCCCCTACCTCGAAGACCGACAGTTCGTGCAGGAGTATTTTTTCGGCGACCAGGTGAACGGGCCGGAGTTCGGTTCACTGCTCGACGGTGGCTGGAGGCATTTTGGCGCCTTCTTCTTTCGGCCCCATTGCGGCGATTGCCGGGCGTGCGAGCCCCTGCGCATCGATGTGGCGGCTCTGAGCCCGAGCGCCAGCCAGACCCGCATCGTTCGCAAAAACGCCGATGTGGAGTTTTCCGTCGTCCCCCTCGAATACAAGCCGGAGTATTACGAAGTCTACGAGGAGCACAGCCGGTTGCGGTTCGGCAAAGACAGCGACGAGGAAGACTTTCAACACACGTTCTTCACCCCGGCGGTGCCATCGTTTGTCACCGAGTACCGGGTGGGGGGCGAGCTCGCCGCGCTGGGCTTCTGTGATCAGTCGAGCGAGGGCATCAGCTCGGTGTATTTCGTTTTCCGCGAAAAGTTTGCCTCGCGGAGTCTGGGCATCTACAGCGTGCTGCGAGAATGCGAACTCGCCCGCGAAAGGGATCTGAAGTGGTACTACCTGGGCTACTACGTGCGCGGCAATGCCACGATGGCCTACAAAGGCAAGTTCCTGCCGCGTCAGATTCTGGACTGGTCGACCGGGGAATGGAGACAGACCGCAGACTGATCCCAAAGCTGCCGGGCCAATTCGGGCGTCGTCCGAGAAGGCTTCTTGAGCTGGTTGCGGTACCAGTAGCCCCCGCTGGGTAGCTCGTGTTCGGTCTCTGCCAAGTATACGGCCGTCTGGGCACCCTTGGCCGGTGTCACTCCGAAGGCAACCGCCAGCAAGAAGGCGTTGTGATACAGGGCGTCGGCACCAGACCCGAAGTTCGTCTTGACGTAGCCAGGGTGGAAGGCGTGGGCGGTCACTTTTGATTCCGGATGCCGCCGGGACCATTCCTGCACAAAAAGGATGTTGGCGAGTTTCGACTGGCCGTACATGCCCACCGTCGGGTAGCCCTTGCCCGCAGGAGAATCGAGCCAGTTCGTGATGCCCCGGGGCGCAGCTGAGTGGATCGACGAACTGGTGCAGAGCACCCGACCGCGGGGTGCCGCTTCGAGAGCGGGCAACAGCAGATGGGCCAACTGAAAGCCCGCCAGATGGTTCACGGCCATTTGCCATTCGGCGCCGTCGATCAGCGTTCGCTTGGAGGTCTGTCCCCCTGCATTGTTCCACAGCACGTCGAGTCGCGGGGCCAAAGCCAGTACGGTGCTGGCCAGCGACGTGACAGCAGCGCGTGACGACAAATCCGCCGCCACCGCTTCGAACGAGCCGCTGGGGACTTCCGCCTGAAGCCGGGCAACAGCCAAGCCGGCCTTGTCGGGAGAGCGGCCGTGCACCAGCACGCGCCAGCCCCGCCTTCCGAGTTCCAGCGCCCCCGCAAAGCCAATGCCCGAGGTTGCGCCTGTGATCAAAATCGTTCGTCCGTCAGTTGCCATGCGTCCCAAGATAGGCACCACGTCCGCGATCGGCAACCCGCGACAAACAACCGGCGATCGTCTAAGCTGGGCGCACGCCATGCAAGTCCTTGCCATCGCCACCGGAGCCTTCGTTGCTTTCATGCTCGTTGCCAACTCGGCACTGCAGCAACTCTTGGGACCAGCACCCGCCCTGGTGGCCGTTCACCTGATCGGCCTCGTGGTCGTCATCCCGCTGGCGCTGTTGGTTCGATGGCCCGCGAGGAACCCAGGAAAGGTCACCTGGCCGCTCGTTCTGGGCGGACTGGTGGGTGTGGTACTGGTTTCCATCAACAATCACACCTTCCCGGTGCTCGGAGCCGGCCTCACCGTGGCGCTCGGAGTCGTCGGCCAGCTGACCGCCTCGGCGGCAGTCGACCACTTTGGTTTATTCGGCCTACCCCGCCGAGCCGTCGGGTTGGCCCAAGTGGCGGGTTTGCTGGTCGCCAGCGCCGGAGTCTTCCTGATGACCTGGGGGGCAACCCTGTGATCGACTACGTGCTAGCCACCTTGGCGGGGGGCTTGGTCGTACTTTCGATGACCCTCAACTCGGCGCTGGGTGAGCGAATCGGAGTTCTGCGCGCCGCCGCCGTGAACTACATCGTGGGTCTGGTGGGAGCGCTGAGCCTGTTGCTGGTGCTCGGTGGCGGCGACTTTGACAAGCTGGCCACTGTCCCTTGGTGGGCCTGGACAGGCGGAGTGCTGGGCGTCGCCGTCGTTGCTGGTTCCAACCTCGTGTTCCCCCTCATCCCGGTAGTGCTCGCGGTTGTGCTGGTCACACTGGGCCAGCTCGCCACCGGCCTCGCCCTCGACGTCGCCCGCACCGGAAGCGCGAAGCCGCTACCCCTCGTCGGTGCCACACTCGTTCTCGTTGGACTCTTCATAAGCCAACGAAGAAAACCCTAACAACAAGCGAAGCGAAGTTGCGTGGCTATCCACCAGTTGACCCTTCTCAACAAGCGAAGCGAAGTTGCGCACCAACCGCAACAAGCGAAGCGAAGTTGAGTGTTTACCCAGCGGTTACCCTCCTCAACAAGCGAAGCGAAGTTGCGTGGCTATCCACCGGTTGACCCTTCTCAACAAGCGAAGCGAAGTTGCCCCCAACCCCCACAAATTGCCCACCGGCCGACCGAAGCCGCGACGTCGACGCGGATCGTCGTTTTGGCTAAGTCGAGGGAGGATGAGGACCGGAGCCGTACTGGAAAGTACGGTGAGGACCGGAACCGACCGAGACGACGCCAAAACGGCGAGACGCTAGACGTCCAACATCCAGGAGTGGGTGTCGGGGAGGTGGCCATACTGTATCCCTTTGAGCGTCTTCTGCAGTTCCAGGGTCACCTCGCCGATCTTGCCCCCGCTGAAGAGGGCCGTCTTGTTTTTGTGGGTTACGGACTCGAGGTACGACACGCCGGCGGCCGTACCCGTCACGAAAGCTTCGCGACCTTTTTCGAGCACTTCTCTAATGGGGAGTCGGCGTTGTTCCACTTTCAAGCCGAGATCGCCGGCCAAAGTGATAATGCTGTCGCGCGTGATTCCGGGCAGGATGGTATCGCCCAGAGCGGGAGTGACGAGCGTTCCATTCTTCATGACAACAAAGAAGTTGCAGCTCGACCCTTCTTCGACGTACTTCTGCTCCATCGCGTCGAGGAAGATGGCTTCCATGTAGCCTGCGGCTTCTGCTGTCTTCTTGGCCAGCGTCGGGATGACGTAGTTGGCGTCGCATTTGATCCAGCCGGTGCCTTGGCGCGTCGCCCGGACGGCCTCGGTGGTGACGGCTGCGCTCGAGCCTTCCTTGAAGTAACTGCTCACGGGCGTGGAGATAATGACGACCCACGGCGTCGTGGAAAGCCCCAGGCCGATGGCTGGCTCGGAGTACGTGAACGGTCGCAGGTAGATGGCCGACGCATTCAGGAAGTTGTCCTTTATCCACTCGTCGTCGTAGTCGGGGCGAAAACCGAGAGCCGCGTTGCGGGCCACGATTCCTTGGGCAGCCTTCACGAATTGGCCCGCCGGGAAGCCAGGCATCTTGAGACCTTCCATCGACATCTTCATTCGGGCTGCATTCCGGTCGGGACGGAACAGCTTGAGTGTGCCGTTCGGCTGAGGAAAAGCCTTGAGGCCTTCAAAACAACCCATGCCGTACTGCGTGGTATAGTTGACCAAGGGGAGTTCGGGAAACGAGTTTCGCTGGGCCAGGAGCCTCTGGAGGTCGGCAGCCGAGAGTGCGGCTTCCTCGGCGGGCGTCTTGTGGGGCTTTTCGTCGTAGGACTCGGTCCAACCGCTGCCGTCGAACTGCGCCTTGAACACCCAAGGGTAAATGCTCAGCGAAAATGCCATGTCGCACCTCTCATAGGCGATTATTCTAGCTTCCCAAGTACCCGAAGTAAAGCACTTTGTCTGCTCGGCTCCCTTTGCTTCGCCCCCCCGTTTGTCCTATATTAATTGCCATGAGTACTACGCATCCTGTCATCATCATCGGTTCCGGCCCCGCAGGGCACACCGCCGCCATTTATTCCGCTCGGGCCAACCTGACCCCGCTCCTTTTTGAGGGCTTCATGGCGGGTGGCGTCGCCGCCGGTGGGCAGTTGACGACAACCACCGAAATCGAAAACTTCCCCGGGTTTCCCGAGGGCCTGGGAGGTCCGGAGTTGATGGAACGCATGCGTGCCCAGGCCCTGCATTGCGGCGCCCGCATCGAGACCGAAACCGTGAGCGCCGTCGATCTTTCCAAGCGGCCGTTCCGGGTCACCGCCGACAGCGGCGACTATCTGGCCCACACGCTGATCATCGCCACGGGAGCCACCGCCAAGCGCATGGCAATTCCGGGCGAGGACAAGTTCTGGCAGCGGGGAATCTCGGCCTGCGCGGTGTGTGACGGGGCGCTCCCCGCGTTTCGCGACAAGCCGCTGGTTGTTATTGGCGGTGGCGATACCGCGTGCGAGGAGGCCACCTACCTCACCAAGTTTGGCTCGATGGTTCACCTGCTGGTGCGGCGCGACGTTTTGCGGGCCAGCAAAGCCATGCAGGCCCGTATTTTGGGCAATCCCAAGATCACAGTCCATTGGAACACCGAGGCTCTGGAAGCCACAGGAGCGGGCAAGGCCCTCGAGGGCGTGCGGGTCAAGAACAACAAGACCGGCGTCGAGGCCCTCCTGTCGGTCAGCGGCCTGTTTTATGCCATCGGCCACGAACCCAACACGACCTTCCTCGGCGGGCAGTTGCAGCTCGACAGTACCGGCTATATTGTCACCACCCCGGGCACCACGCAGACCTCAGTCAAGGGTGTGTTTGCCGTCGGTGATGTGCAAGACAAAGTGTGGCGACAAGCCATTACCGCCGCAGGCTCGGGCTGCATGGGTGCGCTTGAGGCAGAACGATTACTGAGTGAAGAAGAGGGAGTTTGAAATGAACAGAACCATGTCGGTTGCCACAAAACTGGGACTTTCTTTTGCAGTCCTGGCTGCACTTCTGGTGGGCGTTTCGCTTGTCGGAGTTCTCGGGATGCAAGGGATGTCCGCCACGGAGAAGGTCCTGGTCGCCGACTCGCTCGAAGGGTCAATCCGTTTGTCCCTCGCGGAGAAGTCTTTGGTGGCGTACTCTCGCCTTGTTTTTGAACACATCGGGCAGTCGGACGACAAGTTGGCTGCGTCCCTCGAAGTCGAGCTCAAGAAAGAGCAGGGTCTGATCGAGCTGATGATCGCGGAGTTCCTCAAGAACAACGCCGATGCCACGCAGAATGCCAAGATCACCACAGTCCAGACGGAGCTCAAGGCCTACTTCGCCAAGACGGAACCCATCTTGGTGCTGTCTCGTGCCAACAAGAACGACGAGGCGATGAAGCTTGTCTACGCGACGATCGACCCCGTGTACGACGAACTGGTCGGCGATTTCGAGGGTCAGTTGACCAGCCAGCGCGAGGAAGCGGCCGCCATGCGAGCCTCGAGTGAACAATCTGCGGTCGTCAGTGAGTTGGCGCTGGCCGGAGTGTCGGTCGTTGCGGTCGTCGTGGCTCTCCTCTTGGCGCTGGTTCTTATCCGCACGATTCGGGCCCCGCTGAAGCTCTCACTTCAAATCGCTACCGCGATCAGCCAGGGCAACCTCACCGGGCAGTTCGACACCAAGCTACTGGCTTCGAAAGACGAGTTTGGCCAGCTTCTCGCCGCGCTCAAAGCCATGCAGGATGATCTGGCGGAAAACCTGCGCCGCATCGATGCCAGTTCTGACAATCTCAGCGAGGTTGGCAGGGAGCTTGGTCAAACCCTTGAGAACGCTTCCGAATCGGTAGAGGCCATCGGCACCAGCGTGCGCGAGGTCAACGACAAGGTTGTGGGGCAAAGCGCCAGCGTGACCGAAACCAGCGCAACCATCCAGCAGATTGTGAAAAGCATCGAAGGGCTGGAGCGCGACATCAACGAGCAGGCTGCGGCGGTCACCCAGTCTTCGGCGTCGATCGAGCAGATGCTCTCAAACATCCAGTCGGTCACCAGGAACATCGAGCAGATGGGTGGCGAGTTTGTAAAGCTAACGGCCGCCAGTGACGACGGCAAAGCCCGTTTGGTGGTCGTCAGCCAGAAGATCAAGTCCGTCTCGACTCAGAGCCAGAAACTACTGGCCGCCAACAATACGATCAAAAGCATCGCCGCGCAGACCAACTTGTTGGCGATGAACGCCGCCATCGAGGCCGCCCACGCGGGCGACGCCGGCCGGGGGTTTGCGGTGGTCGCCGATGAAATCCGCAAGCTGGCCGAACAATCGAGCAAGCAGTCCGGCGATATCAGCCGCGATGTGGGAAGCATCCTCAAAGAAATCCTTCTGGTGGTGGAAGCCTCGACGTCGGCCGAAAATTCCTTCGGCCAGATTTTGGCCAACATCGAAGTGTTGGTGCGCTACGAGCACGAGATCACCAACGCCATGCAGGAACAGAACGCGGGTTCGAAGCAGATTCTCGAAGCCTTGGGCCAGATCAACACCATCACGACCCACGTGAAAGACAGCTCCTACGAGATTTCCGAAGGCAGCCGCAACATCAGCGGCGAAATGCATAATCTGGCCGGCGTGAGCGAGGAGCTTGCGGGGAGCATGCATCAGATCGAAGACGGTACGGCACGAATCCAAGCGGCAACCGAGACCTTGGAGGCAGCGGAACGGAAAAATGCGGCCCAAATCGCAGTTCTGGCCGAAATCGTCTCAAAGTTTCAGCTGTAACGTAGTTCCAGCTTTAGGACTTGCGGAAAACGGTCGTCGCGTTCGCTTGGTGCGTCGCGTTGACCGAAATCTCGGTAATCTGGACGTGGGCAGGCGCAAAGGCTGCGTAGACCACGAGCTCGGCGATGTCAGCGGCTTTGAGGGGTTCAATACCCGTGTAGACGCCCTTGGCGCGCGCCTTGTCACCGTGGAAGCGCACCTCGCTGAACTCGGTTTCGACCATTCCCGGCTGAATCAGCGTGACCCGCAGGGGATGTTTCACGGTTTCAAGGCGCAGGCCGTCGGTGATTGCCTTCACGGCCGCCTTGGTCGCGCAGTAGACCGCCCCGTTGGGGTAGGCTGCGACACCGGCCAGTGACCCGAGGTTGATGATGTGACCGGTTTGGTCGGGGTGAGCCGTCAGCCTCGCCACCATTTGTTTCAGCACGGGGCGCGTCACCCACAGAAGTCCTTTGACATTGGTGTCAAGCATCGCGTCCCAGTCGTCGGGATCGTTGTCGGTCAGGGCTTCCAACCCCAGCGCCAACCCGGCGTTGTTCACCAGCACATCGATCGCAGGGTCGCCCGCCCGGGCCAAAAGCGACTCGGCCTCGCTTCGCTGGCGCACATCGGTTGGCACGGTGGTAACCAGAATGCCGTGGAGGCCGCTGAGTTCGGCGGCCAAAGCGTGCAGACGGTCTTCCCGGCGCCCAGCCAAGACCAAATCGGCACCACGTGCAGCAAAGGCCCGCGCGCAGGCTTCTCCAATCCCGGCGGTCGCGCCGGTAATCAGAACCGTCATCCCTTGACCGGGTACACCCAAACCTTCAGGTTGGGCGAAATCTCGACGGTGCGCAAGGCGCGGAAGTTCCAGTGGTTACCCGCCTTGGACGGCAGGTCCTTCTGCGCAAAGGGAAACTCACCGGGCTTGGCGTGGTACTTTTCGCGGATTTCGGAATGCTCCAGACCTGTCTCGGAGAATGCCGAGATGCTTTCGTACCACAAGGCGAACACCAGCAATTGGGTGGCGCTCGAGACCATCCACCAACCGTAGCTCATTCCGGCGTAGCTTTCGACAAGTTGACCCGCTTCCAGCGACGGACGCAGCTCCTTAAAGAGGTCTTCCAGGTGGTGATAGGCTTCGCTGAAGTCCTGATCTCCCACCCAGTTGAGGTTCTTTTCGGTGACATTGGCCGCAAAAAGTCCGGTCGAAAGGTCGGTCAGACCCATGACTTCGTACTTGGGCCGCCAGCCGTCGCCCCAACCGAGAAACCGGCTGAGGAAATGCCGCATCTTCATCCCCTCGGGCCCCAGTTTTTCCGAAAGCGACTGCCCCCAGAAGAATGGATTGCCTGTGTCGTGCGTATCAATGGCGTACGCAATCGAGAACGGGCTCTTGCGACGGCGGTTGAGATCTTCCAAGGTACCCTGCAGCCGGAACGACTTTTCGAGGTGGGGCTGACCAACAACTTCGAGCATGTCGCTGCCCAGCAGCAGGTCGTAGCCGATACCGGCGTAGTCTTCGGCCTCGTTGCCCATGCGCTCGGCCAGGTGGGCAATGAACGGCTTGCCGGGGCTCTTCGAGCGCCGGATAAACTCCGACAGTACGGCCGGGGTGGGACGGTCCGACAGGGGCCAGTTGCCGTCGGCGTCGAACAGCGAGTCGAACACGTGGTCAACGCTGTCGTGGCGCACAAAGTCGAAGTGGTGGCGGTCGCGCCAGTGAAGAAAAGCGTTGCAGAACAGGTCGAGGGCCACCGGATTGGGCTCGGGCTTCTGGGTAAAGGCCGTACCTTGCAGCGGAAGGTTGTGATAGAAGGCGTAGGGGGTCACGATGTGGTACGCGTGGCTGGAAGAGTCTTGGCCGTGGCGGTTGGTATATTGAAACAGCGGGTAGTTGTCCTGGCTGTTGTAGCCAGCAAAGCGAGGGAGCCCCGTCGAGTCCCAGGCGTTCGCGGGAACCGTCCAATACCCGGCCAGAATAAGCAGTTTGATCGCGTCCTGAAAGGCTTCCCGCTTTTTGGCGAGAATCTCGGCCGAGTCATTTTCTTCCTCATCGAAGGTGTGGAACGAGCGCTCCTTGAGAAAGCCGGTGACCAACGCGCGAACCTCGGCGGCCAGACGCTCCTGAACCTCGCGGGTGTAGATGGCGTCGGGAGTCTGCATCGCATCGAGCCAGTTCTTGTCTTCGGGAAAAAGCTTGATCCACCGGAAGGCCTCGGGAACCTCGAGCACGGGGATGGAGTATTGCGCGGTATGCGGCTCCAGATCGAACCCAACCCGCTTGTCGAGCGCGTGGGCAGCCTGGATGAACGCGTCGAGTTGAACCGGCGCTTTGAGCCCGGCCTCGAGAAGGCGGGGATCGACGACCTGGGGAGCGATGGTCTTGAGGCTACGAATGGCGTACACCGTGCCAAACTCATATTCGGTGAAGGGTGCGAGGTGCAGCGCCTTCACGCGTAACCCGGGAAGGAGTTTTGAGGCCTGCAGAAAGGTGCCAAACTCGTCGCCCAAACCGGTGGCCCGGATGTTGATAAAGCACGCCGAAGAGTGTGCCAGCCACCCCGAATCGGCCTTGTCGGCCACCGGGCTGACCGGCACTTTGTTGTCCATGAGCTTCTGGTAGAAAGCGACGATGACCTCATCGGGCAGGGCCAGCAAGTCCTTCTGGGTGCGGGCCAGTTGACCCTTCTTGAAGTACTCGGCCAAAAGGCCCTCGGCCTGGGCCAGGTGCTCGGGTTTTGGCACCAGAATCTCAGCAATCTTGTTCCAGACGGGCATGGAAACTCCTCGGGGGTTCGTTGGTATTCTAGCGTTTTAGGGGGATTTTTTCAATCCGAGGACTCTTTGAGCCCTTCCCGATAGTCTTCGAGGTAGCGAGACAGTTCCTCGCTTCGGTCCTTGATCGTGAGGAAGTAGCCTTCCTTCTGGCCGTCGGAAAGGCCCTTGATGCGCGCCAGATCAATTTGCATCTGTTGCAGGTTCTTCACGCTGCTGGTGATGCGCAAACCCAGGATTTCCTGCTGTTCGGACAGGTCGTCGAACGACTTCTTTTGCTTGTCGATCTCGGAGAGCGACTTCTCGTACTCCACCTTGAGCGTAGCCGAGGTCGAAGCCTCGATCTTGCGGCGCAAAACGACTTCTTCGGCCGCGAGGTCCGTAACACCGAACGAACTGACCACCCGGCCAATCTCGCGCTCGATGGAAGAAAGCTCGGAGATCTGCTTGACGTAGTTGTCGAGGGTGAGGGTCATATCTTCGCCAAACGGGTTGCCGCCCTTGATGCCCTGAGCCTGAGCCAGGATGGAATCGCGCAGAGACCGGGCCTTGGCAACAACCGGGTCTTCCGGCTCTCCGGTCGGCACAACAGGAGCAGACTTGTGGCCCGCAGGACGCACTCCCTTGCCCGAAATACGCGCCCAGACGGCCTTGAAGGACTTTTTGGCCTCGCCGTAGCTGCCCAAGCGGCCCATCACGCCCAGACCCATCGCGGCGATCGGGATCAGCGGCCAGGGGAAGTCGGAACCGCCGTTCACGAACCAAATGACGCCAAGCAGGACCGACACCGCCGCGTTGCTGACCAGGTGGGTCTGAAACGAACCCCGGGTTTCCTGAAACTTCCGCAGGGCCCTGTAGTCCTCATCGCCGAGCTCGTCGATCTGTTCCAGTTCCCAGGCGTTGCGTTTGTCGTTCTTGTAGGCGGCGCGGTGGCTGGCGAGGCCGATACCCCACCCGAACAACGGGTACACGAACCACGGGTAAGCGGCAAGTCCGGAGCCCTGGGTCAAATAGCACAAGAAGATCAGGAAGGCGTTGACCAGGACAAACGAACGCAGATGGCCTTGCCAGCCACGCTTCTCCTTCTCGATCTTGCGGAGTTTCTTCTGCCGGTAGATTTGAAAGGCCGAGGCGGGCGTGCCGTCTTCGTTTTTGAGCTTGGACAGCGGGTCTTGGAAGAAGCTCTCGAGGAACTCACCGGGGTTGCCTTCGAACTGATGGCGAAGCTGCCGGCGGTTGTCGCGCCACGCGTCGCGCCCCGAACGGTCGGAGTCGCCAAGCTGGCGTTCCACCTGCTCTTCCACTTGCACTCGAATGTGGCTTCGCAGGTTCTTCCACTCTTCGCGCAGATCACGGAAGTTCGGCGGTGGTCCCCCGGTCGGGGCGGCCCGAGGCTCCGGCTGAGGCGCGCTGTCGGTCTCGGTTTCAGGTTCCGACTCCGGCACCGACTCCGGAACCTCGGCCGCCTTTTTGGACCGAAGAAACTGGCTGGAATTATTGTCTTCGCCACCTGGGATGATCTCGTAGGCGTGCACTTCGCGGGTGATGTTCTTGAGGTGCACCTGCCCCATGCTCTCGACCTTCATGGGAATCTTGCCCGACACCTGACTGTACACTTCGCGGCTGATGGTGATGTGGCCGGGCTTGGTGGCCGACTGCAGGCGGCTGGCGATGTTGATGCCCTCGCCCAGAGCATCGTTTTCGTAAAAGTAGATGTCGCCCAGATGCACGCCGATGCGCAGGGTCAGCGGCTTGCCGATCTTGGCCTCGTTATATTCCTGGATGGCGTTTTGGACAGCGAGGGAACAATGGACCGCGTCGAGAGTGGTGCTGAACTGCGCGAGGAAGGCGTCGCCGATGGTCTTGATGACACTGCCCCGGTACTTTTCGACCTGTTCGCGCACCAGTTTGTTGTGGAAGTCGAGGGTTTTGAGGGTTCCCGGTTCGTCTTCTTCCATCATCCGGCTGAAGCCAACGATGTCGGTAAACATGATGGCCGCGAGGCGGTAGTCCTTGTGTTCCATGCCGCCATGATGCGGGGATCGTCCCTCCGGGTCAAGACTTAGGCGATTTGGGACCGGGCCAGCTCCAAGCTTTGCTCCACCTTTTCGCGCGGCACCGTGGTCAGTGAGTTGAAGGGCAGAGTCAGCGCATGCTCGAGGAGTTCCACGGCGGTTTCGGGGTTTTCGAGTCGCAGGGCTACCTGGGCCGCGCCGTACCACGCCTCGGGGAACTTGGGCTCGAGCGCGAGCAGGGCCTCGTACGACTCCTGGGCCTTTTCGAGATTGTCCTGGCGCAGATAGAGCGACGCCAGATTGTCGAGGATCACTTTGCCGCTGGGCGACCACGCGTGGGCTTCCAGGCACACGACCTCGGCCGCAGCCAGGTCACCGGCCTCGAGCAGGAACCAGCCGAGGTTGCCGTACAGCGAGGCGGTCTTGTAGCCGGAGGCGTGGAGGCCTTGGAGCAAGGCCAGCGCCTCGGGAAGGTGGCCCTGCTTCCAAAGTACCAGCGACTGGTAGGTTTTGAGCAGGTTGTGGTCGGCCGGTTTAAGCGGCTTTCGGCTGCGGGCCAGCCCCTCGCGTTCGTACGTGGCCAGCAGTTCGTCGGCCTGCGCGGTTTCGCCGGCCTTGAGCAACTGGTAGGCGTAGCTGGCCACCATGCCCGGGTTCAGTTGGCGAATTTTCCAAGTGCGGCCGAACCAGACCAGAGTCTTGGCTTCGTCTTTGCGGACGAAGGCGCGGTTGGCCAGAAAAAGGAAGATGAGACCGCGGCGCAGGTACAGCACCAAAGCCACGACGGCAAGCAAAACAACGGTGATCGGATCCATGGGGGGAGTTTAGCACAAAGGCCCCGCTCCCCCCAATTGACTTAGCGACCGCTGCCAATGCTCACGAACAGGCTCCAGTGCGTGCGCTCGGTGGGGACCATCGTGTACATCCGCAGGTCACCCATACCGCGCGCCTTGGGGCTGAAGTTCAGCTGGGCGACGTGGTCGTTGTCGTCCACGATCTCGGAGCGGGCCAGAACTTTCCCTTGGCTGTCGCGCACGTCAAAGAACGGTCCGAAGGCCCCGTTGCCCGAAAAGCTCCACTGACCATAACTCGGGTCGAACGCCATCGGGATGAGGGACTCCTGGTTGAACGCGTCGCCTTCCAGGTCACCTTCGAGCGAGAACGAGGTCTCCTGAAGGTCAAAGCCGTAGCGACCGGGCGCCTTTGCCCCTGCCTGGAGCACGAACAGGAACAGGGGACCCCGCACCGGCTGCTCGACCCAGAACCGCTGGAAGTTGCCCACCGTTTCGGCCATCCCCACGGGAGCACCCCTGGAATCCAGCAGGAACAGACGGTACTCCGAGGGCTTGGCCACCCCCGAAACGCTCAGATTGAACGTGGCGTTGATATCGAGTTCGAAGCGGTACGCGTCCACGGCCTTGCTGTTCAAGGCAAAGTCCTTGTCGTCGAGGGCGCCGGTGAGCGAGATCACGCCACCCTTGGGCCGCTGCAGCACGGGAGCGAGGGCCTTCGAGGAACTGGCCGCCCGCCAGAGGCTGGTGATCAAGGCGTCGTCCTCAGCGCCGGTTCCCACAAACTCGGGCTCGTCGGGAACGGGGTCTGGTGTGCGGGCCTGTGAAGGGCTCGGTTGCCTCACAAGAATCTCGAGCGAGGTGACCTTCACTTCCTTGCCGCCAATCGAAACGAAGGCGTCGTGCGTGCCACCGTGCAGTTTGCCGGGCACCAGAGCCTTATCGACCTTGGACCGGATGGCAAACAGCGTGGTGCCGTCAGACTGCTGGCCGGCCGGAACGGCGTTGGGAGGAATTGGCTGGCGGGCATCGTAGGGAAGCCACACGCCGCGACCCACATAGAGCTCGAACGACTTCACGGGGTTTTCCTTGCCGCCCCAGGGAACGTAGGCTGACTTGGCCTTGGGGTTGAACTTTCCAGGAATGATATCGCCCTGAAACAGCGCGCGGATGAGGAAACTGGGCGTGCCGTCGGGTGAGGTTCCTGCGGCGACGGCGGCGGCGGCATTGTTGCTCGTATCGACGGGCACCCACTCGGGAGAGGTGGGAGCAGGGGCAGGCGCGGGTGCCGGCGGTGTGCGGTCGACCACCAGAATCTCGTACTTCTTCACCTCGAGCTCGTTGCCGCCCCACGGAATATAGGCCTGACCGGTGGCCGAATTGTACTTGCCGGGGACCAACGCTTTGCCTTGCGGTGCGCGGATGAGCAGCAGGGGCGTCCCATCGGCCTCCTGTCCGCCAACCACGGCGTTGTCCGGGGCCCGTTGACCCGCCGAAAGGGCAACCCAGCGACCCTTGCCGACGTAGAGCTCAAAGTTGACCACCGGGTTCTCGACGCCCCCCCAAGGTACGTAGGCGCCTTTGGATTTGGGGATGAACTTGCCTGGGGTCAGACCTCCCTCGAAGGGGGCACGGATGATGTAGACGGGGCTGCCGTCGGCCTCGTTGCCGGCCTGGAGCGCGCCGCCCGCAGCTGACTTGGTGTTGGCCCCAACCCAATCCTGGGCTGAAACTCCGCCCATCGAGACCAAAACAAAAAGCGCCGTCACAAAAAACGTTTTTGAGTTTATCATGCTGACAAGATTAGTCAGAAATAAGGAAGTTGCCATGAAAATCGTGCACAACCTATCTTGGGCGTTCGGCAGACTTGTGCTTTTTGCACTTCTGGGCCTGGTGCCCCATCTGGGTCTAGCCGCTGAAAAGCGCGTTGCGCTGGTGATCGGCAACAGCAACTACCAGTTTAACCCCGTCCTCAAAAACCCCGCCAACGATGCTTCCGACATGGCGGCTTCGCTCCAGAAGGTGGGCTTCAGCGTTACCTTGCTCATCGACGGAACCCGGGCCTCAATGGAAAAGGCCGTGCGCGACTTCGGCGCCTCGCTCAAGGGCGAAGAGACAATCGGAATGCTGTACTACAGCGGTCACGGCGCCCAGTCAGAAGGGCAGAACTACCTGTTGCCCGTGGACTCCGACATTCAAGCCGAAGACGAACTGGCCTACAAGGCAGTCGACTCGGAGTCCATTTTGGCCAAGATGCGCTCTGCCAACAACAAACTCAACATCGTCGTGCTCGACGCCTGCCGCAACAACCCCTTCCCCGGGGCCAGCCGAGCCGCCGCGCGGGGACTCACCGCCGTCAAGATCAAGGTTCCCGAAGCGCTGATCATTTACTCGACCGATCCGGGAGCGGTGGCCGCCGACGGCGACGGGCGCAACAGCCCGTTCACTGCGGCCTTCTTGCAGCAACTTGAGGTGCCAGAACAGGATGTTTCGATCATGATTCGCCGGGTGGCAGCCAGCGTGCAAAAGGCCACGGCCGGTGCCCAGACGCCGTGGGTGAGCAGCAACCTGACGCAGGACTTCTCGTTCCTGCCTGGTGCTGGCGGCAACCGGACCCCGGCCCCCGTAGCGGCCCCGGTCGCTCCAACAACCCCGGTGCCAGCCGTCCTGGCCAACACGCAACTGTTTGAAGGCACGCTCGACATTTTCGACACCGCCGACCCGGCCGTGTTTGGCAACCACATCGACACCGTTGACTTTGACGCCAGCGAGAATGCGACCTACACGTTGGTGGCCGACTCGAAGGACTTCAACACCGACTTGGTCGTCGTCGACAGCACGGGTACCGTCGTCAAATCGCGCAAGTCGGCTTCGGGGAACAAGACCACGCTCATCGTCACCAGTCCGGTCACCGACTTTTTGACGGCGCAGATCAAGTGCGACGGCAATTGGCCGAGCGGAGCCTGGACGCTCAGCGTGACGAAGAAGTAGGGGGCGAGCCAGTGGCCACCTTCGGTAGGTTTGCTCTGGTTTTCGAGAGGTGGAGATACTAGATTTATAAAATGAGTCAAGAACTGGGACTTGGAGTGGCAACGATCTTCATTGCACTCTATCTGGCAGTGATCGTTACCGTGTCGGGGTTCCTCCACGCGGCACGGGGTCAGGCGCGAAACGTCACCGGGGCTTGGCATGCGGCCAACCTGTTCATGTTGGGTGGAACGGTGGTCAACGGCCTGAGGCTGTTGTCCTTTCTCGACCCGGCGCCCTTCGTTTTGGTCTCCAACCTGATGCTCCTGCTGGGCTTTCGAATGCACGTGACCGGACTGGTGCGCCTGCTGGACCAAAAGACGTCGTCGGTTGCCTCGGCTGCTATTGTTGCGGTAGCCACCTTGGGAATCGCCTATTTCACCTTTGTCTGGGGCTATCAGTAGTTGCGGGCCATGCTTTTTTCGCTGGCGATGCTGGGCCTCATCGCTCTTGCATTCGCCGCGATATGGCGCTCTCGCAAGGGCTCCTTGGCACCAAATCTCTTTCCCACGGTTCTTTTTTATGCGTTGTCGGGCCTCCTCTACCTCATTTGGAGTAGCTTGCCGCTCTGGAGCGGCCCAACCACCGATCTCCGCGCCGTGATTGGCCTACACAACTCGGCCTATGGTCTGTCGGCAACGCTGATCCTTACCGGCCTTACTTTGTCAGAGTTCCTCCTCCTTTACAGCCAGTCGCTCCTGCGGGAGCAGACAAAATCCACCCTTCTGACTTCGTTGCTCGATACAGTACCCGACCTGGTCTGGATGAAGGATCCGCAGGGAGCCTACGTTGTTTTCAACCGTCGACTCGAAGAAAGCATGGGCCGCAAGGCTGAGCAGATCCTCGGCAAAACCGACTTTGAGTTGATTGGACACGAGCGAGCCGTGGGGGCTGCCGAGTTGGACGCAAGCGCGATCGCGTCGGGAAAGTTGGTCAAACGGGAAGTCGAGGTCCTATTCCTGAACGACCAACACACAGAAATCCACGAGATCATCAAGGCGCCGGTGAGATCTCCCGACGGGCAATTGCTGGGGGTTCTCGGTTTCGGCCGAGACATGACCGAGCGCCTGCGGTCCGAGCAGGCTCTAAAAGCGAGCGAAGCGTGGTTTCAGGCGCTCATCTACCAGGCTCCCCTCGCAGTGAGCATCACCCAAGGGAGCACCATCCGGCATGCCAACCGAGTTTTTTCTGCTGTGCTTGGGCTTCCTTGCGACGAGTCACTGACAGGTCGTTCCATCTTCGAGTTCTTGGCAGAGTCCGCACACGACGCCGCCAGGCAAATACTGAAGAGCTTCGAGTCGGGCGAAGCGCACGCGGTCAGGTTCGAGACTCAGGGACAACGGCAAGATGGTTCTGTCTTCCCTGTGCTCATCCATGCAGCCCTCGTGGAGTTGCCGGGAGAGGTCGCGGTCCTATCGTTCATCCAGGATCTCACCACCGAAAAGCTCGCCGCCGACCGCGAGGCCCAGCTTCAGGAACACCGGGTGCAAGCACAGAAGATGGAGAGCCTGGGCAGCTTGGCCGGTGGGATCGCCCACAACATCAACAACACCTTGGCGGCCATTCTGAATCTGTCCTCGGTGTCGCTGACCCTTGTTGGTGAGGGGTCGCCCGCAGCCCGGCACCTAAACACCATCATGCGCGCAGTCGAACGCGGGGCCAAGACGGTAAAGAGCCTACTCGGCTTTGCCAGGCAGACACCGCTCGAGCTCGTAGCGATCGACCTAGAGAACCTGATTCAAGGTCAAATACAGCTTTTGCAAGGAATTATTCCAGCAAATATTGAGCTCAGGGTCGTACTTCTTCCAGGCGTACCTCCCATTTTTGGGGAACCAGCCACGCTTTCGACAGACCGCCCTGATGAACCTGTGCGTGAACGCCCTTGATGCCATGCCCGAAGGAGGCACGCTGACGCTCAGCGCGAAAAAGCTTCCCGACAACCGCGTAGAGGTGGTGGTCGCCGACACCGGCATCGGTATGTCGCCCGAGATTCGCGCGCGTGCGCTCGACCTGTTCTTCACCACCAAGCCCGAAGGAAAGGGCACGGGCATGGGGCTCGCACTGGCTTACTCGACGGTGAAGGCCCATCGAGGCCATTTGAAAATCGAGAGCACGCAAGGGCAAGGCACGCGCATTCTCATGACGTTTCCGTCCGGCCCAGCGGTTCGTGCCGGTCGTCCTAGCGAGGCGGAGTTGGAACAGTCCGCCCGGTCGTGGAAGATTCTGGTAGTTGATGACGACGAGCTCGTGCGGGAAGCTCTGTGCGAAAGCCTGCGCTTATTGGGGCACGAAACCGAAGACGTCGAGAGTGGCGAGGCCGCCCTGGCGAGAGTTCGCGCCGGAGCCCGACCCGACCGTGTGATCCTCGACCTGAACATGCCCGGGCTCGGTGGCCGAGGCACCTTGCCCCTCCTGCGAGAGTTGCTGCCGACGGTCCCAGTGGTGCTATCGACGGGTCAACAGGACCCTTCGGTGTTGGCTCTCGCCTCGTCGATGACGCAAGTGGGCCTGCTTCCCAAGCCCTATTCCGTCGCACAGTTGCAGGAGGCTCTGAGATGAATCGCCTTGGCGATGGGAACCCCTTCCAGATCTTTCGCGGGTCGACCGTCGAGACCCAGCCTTGGGCCCCAACAGTACCACCTCAAGGCCGGGAAGAGTCAGGGCCGCTGGTGTCCATTCCAGCACAGGCTTTTCGAGCTTGAGCCGCTCCTTGCTCACCAGCATAGCGGTCTCCCAAAGAGTGATCGCAGCCAACCGCAGGCCCTGTGTTTTTTGCGCGTCAGCGAGCCCCCGCAGAAAACTCGGCCGTGAGAGTTCGGAGTCCTGCCCCAAGAGCCTCACCCAGATGTGCGTGTCGAGTACCCACAGCCTAGCAGTGTCAGCGGTCGGCATTCCACGCCTCGCCAGTACCGAGAAGCTCATCCTCCCAGCGGACCGTCCCGGCCAAGTAACCGTAGGCGGGCAACTGGTTTGCCCCGTTTGGTGACGACCACCGACTGACCGCTCGCCGCAACCTCGTCAAGAGTTTGGAGGCAACGTGCCTTGAAGTCAGCGGAGCCATAAGGTATGACCATATAGTTTCCTTGTGACTATATCTCATGGTCATAAGGTGGCTGAGTCAAGCTAGGGGTTCCTGAGGTCCGCACCCCGGGCTTTCGCGAGGAATACCAGCAGTCGCAGCTGCTGCACGAGGGCCCCGCCAAGGGTTTGCTTCAGCGATCCCGGCTTATGGTCGACAATATCCAGACCGTCTCTGCCGACACCACGATGGCAGCGGTCAACCGCGCTGTGGCGCTTCGGTTGGGGTTCCCGGGCTAACCCCGGCGCCCCCAGGTTGCCAAGAATCACCTTGCCGGTAGGAGCCCAGTCACGGGCTTCGACCCAGACCTTTTCGGCCAGTTCCAGATCCCCTTTCTCGAGCAGCTGGTAGGCGTAGGCGGTCACCATGCCGGGATCGAGCTGGCGGATTTTCCAGGCTTCTTCAAACCAAGCGAGGGTTTTGACTTCGTCTTTGCGGGCAAAAGCGCGGTTGGCCAGAAAAAGGAACACCACCCCCCGGCGAAAATACAGCAGGCGCCCCAGCAGGGCAGCAACAATGAAAAAGATGTCCATGGGGGTTTACTCGCCCCGACCTTTGTCGGCAACCGGGTGCGAGTGCTATGGTAGTGGCATGACACTGGAGTTTGAAGGCGAGGCCTTTGGCTGGCGCGGACCGGCGCCCTATCTGTTCGTGGCCATGCCCGAGGAGGCCAGCCGCCAGCTGAAATCGATGGCGGCTACCGTCACCTACGGCTGGGGTTGCATTCCCGTGGCGGGGGACATTGTGCCGATCAGGTTGAGGATACTGGGAGCGTGACGACGTCGCCTCTTGACTGCATTGGCGTCAGGTGCTACGTTACATGTAACGGAGTAACCATGGGCAAATCAACGGTTGAGCGAGTTCAGCGCCATCGCGATTCCCTGCGGGAGCGCGGTCTTCGGCCTATCCAGCTTTGGGTTCCCGATGTCCGTACCCCCGGCTTCCGCGACGAGTGCGAGCGACAGTCTCAGTCATTGCTGGGCGACACGGCCGAAGCCGGTGAACTCGCGTGGGGCGAATTGGTCGCCGAGCATGACGATTGGAAGTGACACGGGGAAATCTGGTCACGGTGGTGGTTCCTGGGGAATACGGCAAGCCACGCCCGGCGTTGGTGGTGCAGTCAAACTACTTTGCCGGGCACCCTTCGGTGAGCATTTTGCCGATCACCAGCGAGTTGCGCGACACCCCCTTGTTCCGGATCGCTGTGGTTCCGGGCCCCGCCAATGGTTTGCTGCTTCCATCCCAGATCATGATCGACAAGCTCCAAACCGTTTCCGCTGACAAAGTGGGCCTAGTGATCGGCAAGCTCGACGACACCACAATGGTATCAGTTACCCGCGCTGTGGCGCTTTGGTTAGGGTTCGCGGGCTAGCGCTGGCTCACTTTGCCATCGAGCGAGAACACTTTTCCCAGCCCCGAGTAGCGTAGGAGCCCAACCAGTTGTCCCGAAGCTTTGGCCCGGGGAACTTGGTAGAACTTCGTCAGCGAAGAACAGCCGAGGTCTGTCCCTCCCGAACCCGCTCCCAAAACCGAACCCCTTCAACGGTGAGATCAGGGCGACGGTGCCGACGCACCTTACGCCCGGAGTTTTCGGTTCCCGAAAACTCCAGTCAACCGGTCAGCCACTGGGCTATACATTGAATCTGAAATGCATGATGTCGCCGTCTTGCACCAAGTATTCCTTGCCCTCAATCCGCAGCTTGCCCTTGAGGCGGATTTCGGCCTCGGAGTGGTGCGCCATCAGGTCGTCGAAGTGGTACACCTCGGCCTTGATGAAGCCCTTTTCGAAGTCGCTGTGGATGACACCGGCGGCTTGGGGCGCGCGGTCGCCGTTGTGGAAGGTCCAGGCGCGCACTTCGGTTTCGCCAGCGGTGAAGTAGGTGCGCAGGCCCAGGGTGCGGTAGGCGGTGTGGATGAGTTTGGCCAGCCCGGATTCGTCCATGCCGGCTTCGGCGAGGAACATTTCGCGGTCTTCCTCGGTGTCGAGGGCGGCGATGTCGGCTTCGAGCTTGCCGCACAGCACCAACAGTTCGGCCCCTTCGGCGGTAGCCACCTTGCGCAGGTCGGCCACGTAGGCGGGCTCGGTTTTCAGGCCGTCTTCGTCGACATTGGCCACGTAAATCATGGGTTTGAGGGTGATCAAAAACAGGTCGCGCACGGCGGCCTTTTCGTCGGCGTCGAGGCCCAGACCCCGCGCCGGCTTGCCTTGGTCGAGCCAGGCCTTGAGTTTTTCGAGCACGGGCAACTGGTGACTGGCTTCTTTGTCTTGCGCGCGGGCGAGCTTTTCGACCTTGGGAATGCGCTTGCTCACCGACTCCAGGTCGGCCAGAGCCAGCTCCAGGTTGATGATCTCGCGGTCGTCGAGGGGATTCACGCGGTTTTCGACGTGTTCGATGTCGGCGTTCTCAAAACAGCGCACCACATGCAAAATCGCGTCGACGTTGCGGATGTTGGCCAAGAACTGGTTGCCGCGGCCCTTGCCCTGGCTGGCACCTTTCACCAAACCGGCGATATCCACAATCTCAACCGTGGCGGGCACCAGCTTTTGCGGCGGAATGTACTCGGCGATCTTTTTCATGCGCACGTCGGGCACGTCGACGATGCCGATGTTGGGGTCGATGGTGGCAAACGCGTAGTTGGCGATCAGCGCCTCGGCCCGCGTCAGCGCCGAAAACAGGGTGGACTTGCCCACGTTGGGCAGCCCGACAATACCGCAGTTAAGACTCATGGGCGCGAGTGTAGCGAAAACGAGGCAGCGGGGGGAAGCCCCCCTGGCTCGCGATGAGGGAGGAACTGCTCTACCACCTGATGCGCTCGCAAAGAATCGGGTTCTGCGACAGGTTTGAGATTGAGCGAGTAGAGGAGGGAATCAAGCCTGCTGTGGACCTGTTTGTGGATGAGACGGGCCGCTGAAGAGACATTCCTGTTGAGAAGGGTGTCAGGGTTCTTGCACCTGAAGGTCACGGAAGTACTCCCGGTAGTAACCTCGGTCGCGCGCTAGCAAACAGTCTGCGCAGAACCTTGCATGGGCGGCCACGAGGAAGTCAGGGACAACCCGTTTTGAAGTGCCACGGTTCCTGAGGTAGGCTTTGTAGGTCGTTCCGGCAAGGTGTGCGGCCTGTTGTGACGAGGCGACAAACTCCAAGCCGTTGTCAGCCAGGAACTCCGCCACTTCGTCGGCGCTGGCCAGAATCGGGCCCAGTTCGGCGACCACGGTTTCGCCAACCACCAATCGCCCACGCAAACGGGCTTGGCGCAGGGCCTCCTCCGACGCCTTCCCAAAAACTGGGTCGTCGAGAAGGATGTCGAGCAACACCGAAGTATCGACGGCAGTGGTCATTCCCGGGTGCTCGCCAGATAGTCGGCTCCCGAGGCAAAGCCTTCGGGTAACTTGCCCCGACCGCGCCACCGGGCCGCTGGGTCCGATGCGGAGCGTTTTTCGAGCATCAGGCGCCCATCCACCTCGGTCACTTCCAGCTCCGCACCGGCCTTGATGCCCAAGCTAACACGAAGCGCTTTTGGAAGTGTGATCTGCCCTTTTTCGGAAACGACGGTTTTCATACATTCATGGTAGGAATTCCTACAGTCCAGGTCAAGTGATGGTTCGCCGCAAGCTCGGCAAGTAAAGGGCCACTCGCGCAAGCAAAACCTCGTCAATCTCTGTTAGGGAAGGTACAATGGAGGCATGAGGAACATGGGAATCCCCGTACGAAAGACCGACCAGCATTACACCTACCGCGACTACCGCCAATGGGACGAGGACGAGCGGTGGGAGCTTATCCACGGCGTGGCCTACAACATGAGTCCGGCACCGAGGATCCCGCATCAGGGGATCTCGGGCGAGATTCATCGTCAACTGGCAAACTTCCTCAAAGGCAAACCGTGCACGGCCTTTCTGGCGGCGGTGGACGTGTTCTTTCCGCCGTTGCGCGAAATGGACGAAGATGACGTGGACACCGTAGTGCAGCCCGATGTGCTGGTGGTCTGCGACAAGACCAAGATCCGCAACAACGGCATCTGGGGAGCACCCGACCTCGTGGTCGAGATTTTGAGCAAGTCGACCAGCCGAAAGGACCAGCACGAAAAGTTCGACCTGTACGAGCGCGGTGGTGTGCGCGAGTACTGGATCGTTGATCCCAACGGCATGTGGCTACAGCAGTACATCCGAGAAGCGAGCGGTAAGTTTGGCGTCGAGGTCACCTTCGAAAAGACCGGCAGACCGGCCAGCACCGTGCTGCCGGGGTTCGAACTCGATATGGACGAGGTGTTCTTGGCCGGCGAACTGGGAAATTGAGCTCGGAGGCTAGGTTGCCAAATCCAGCGGCAAATCTGAAATGTCCTTCAGTCGCTTTCCACCGATCAGGATATCGAGCATCGACAAGGCTTCGTCATTGTTGAGCTTCTGGGCCGCTGCGACGAGTTCGTACAGGGCGAAGTGATACACGCAGTCCATGTCGCCAGTGCCCAGGGCAATCGAGGACAAACGACTGGGCGTCGGTTCTCCCGTCACCAGCACGATGTGCGGTGTCCGGCCCTTTCGGTTGCGAATCAGGTTCAGCGCCTCAGAACGGGCGTTCTGGGCACGATCGCTTCGGAGCGTCCACTTGGTGGAGACGCTCGCATGGAGGAGCGGGAGTTTGCCGGGGCCGTCGCGCAGGTCAGCCGCCTTGGCGACATCGCCATCGACCAAAAAAGTTGAGCGGTTGAACTGATCATCCGTGACCAGTTCGCGGGCGACGATGATGTCGGGTGAGATCGAGTACTCGTTCCCCAACGAGGCCGCGAGGGCCTTGTTCTTCGAGAGGACGTCGGCGATCTCGCGGAGGTGGCTATACTGACCGAACTGGGAGATCTCGTTGCCATTACGGCTTCCCACCTGAAAGATCCGCCAGCAGCCGGGCCGAAACTCGGAAAGTGCCGTGAAAGACTCCTTAAGGAAGGCTTCCACAACCTTCTCGAAGTTGTTGCCCATGTTCTGTCCCGCAGGTTTCGCCTTTTCCTTCGCACCAAGTGAACGGGCGACTTCGAGTGCAAGAAAGCGGGAGGAGTTTTGGCTCGCATCGGCGTTGGTGGCGATGCCGTCGGCAATGCTCAGGACCGATTCACACAGGGATAAGTGAAAGTTTCTTCTGGCTTGGGCGATGATCGATTCTTTGGTCGTCGGCATGTTCGAGAGCCTCCCGGATGGATTGAGCGACTGCGGCGGCAACGGGTGGCGGGAACGCGTTGCCCACTTGTCGATAGGCAGTGGTCTTGCCGCCAGTGAACTTCCACTCGTCGGGGAAGCCTTGCACTCGGGCCGCCATCCTCACGGTGAGTCTCGGATTGCCTTCAAAATCTGCATCAGGCGCGGTCTCGGCAAGACTGCTACCGTTGACGCCAAGCTCCAGCCACGCCTTCCGAGCGCGGGTGGGCCCAAGATCTGGCCCACCATGCTTTTTGCTGCCGCCAACAAGAGTTGGGGCAATGGTTTTGGCTCCAAGCTTCCAGTCTGTTGCGCTCTTCCACCCCCGCGACTCCATCAAATCAAACAGCAATTCACCCACGGAGGGCGGTTGCTGCGAGAGTTTGTCGGGCCATCGAAAGTGCGCAAAGTCCGCGGGCCGCATAGCCACCAAGATCACCCGAGGACGCAACTGGGAGACACCGAAGTCGGCGGCGTAGTGCAGCTTCCACTCCGATTCGTACCCCATCTCTTTGAGGCGTAATGAAATATGCTCACGATAACTCTTGAACTTCGGGTCGAGCAACCCTTTGACATTCTCGAGCATGACGGCGCGTGGTTGGCACTCTGAAACCAAGCGCAGGGCCTCGGGGAACAAGTCACGTTCGTCATCGACACCGAGCTGTTTCCCAGCCATCGAAAAAGGAGGACAAGGAACGCCGCCGGCGAACAAGTCGATTCCTTCGTAGCGGTGGGCCCGAAAACCCTTGACGTCGCCTTCGATCACGTTCCAGTCGGGCCGGTTGTATTGCAGGGTGCGGCAGGCGTCGGCGTCAATCTCAACCAAGGCCAAGTGCTCGAAGCCCGCGCGCTCCAGCCCCAAGGCCTGACCCCCGGCCCCGGCGCAAATCTCTACTGATGTCATCGCGTCCTCCGGTATCCGTTGTTGGTCAGGATACTCAATCTCCCTAACAGCGACAACCTTGGCTTTGCTTGAGCTTTTGCGCCCTAATCCCGAAAATTCGGCAGAATTGCCCCCAGGATCTCGCGGGTGATGGCGTACAGCGGCGGAATGCCCTCTGCGGGCAACAGGGGGGCCGAAAGCCTTTCGCCGGCCTGCAGCGGCACATCGCTGACGTAGTAGAAGTACCGCTGGACGACCGCCGGATCGAGCACGCCGAGCTGGATGCAGTCGGTCACTTTGCGCGAATAGTACACCCCTTCCATCTCGAGCCCAATGCACTTCCACAGGTTGCGGTAAAAGTGCAGCAGCGGGCGGTTTTGCAGCAATGTTCCTTCGACGGTCAGCAGCGGCCCCACGTGAATTTCGCTGCGTCTCAGCCTTGCGGCCAAACCATCGAGCGGCGGGGGAGCGGGCAAAGGATGGAACGCGTCGTCCGACTGCAGTACAAAGGCCGTCGGCACCAAAATGTCGCCGCGCTTGCCCACCAGCGAACCGGCCTTGCCGAGCACATTGACGCTGCGGATGTGCTTGTGGAACAAGGTGATGAGGTTGTAAATGATCTCCTCGGCCTGCTCACCAAACGCATAGTCGATGTTGACCAGGAACTTGCGTGTTCCCTTGTCGTAGCCCAAGGCTGCGGTATCGATCAGTTGCACCGCGATGCCCGTGGTCGACTGGTCGTCGAGCCGCAAGATTCCCCAGTCGCGCTCGTCTTCCGGCTTGGCCACCCTCTCGGGGTGGGCCACAAAGAAATCAGCCAGCAGGGCGTAGAGCTTGTCGCGCGGGTTCTCCCACACCGCCGCCAAAAACGGATGCCGGGTGGCCTCGGCCCAAGCGAGCACTTCGGCTTCGAGCCGCCGCGGCCAGGGCGAAAGGCAGTTGGTCACCGAATGGGTGTTGCTCGACACGATGTGCACTTCCCAGTCGTCCGGGAACTCCCACGGGTCCACGTCGGTCAGGTCCTTGATAGCGCGGCTGACTTGGTTGGCCCACTTTTCGCTGCGGCGGCTGTTGTAGTTGTTGAGCTGCCGTTCCACCTGAATGGCCAAGTCCTCGTGGTGGAACACGATCTGCACGAGCCGTTCGAGCATCTTGTTGCCCCACAAGGTCTTCAGGCCGTTGCACTCGGCGTCGCTGAACGGCAGGTCGCCGGCGACTTGCCCAGCATCGCGCTGCTGCACCAGTTTGAGCAACAGAAGCGGATCGTGGAGCCGACGGCGGATCTTCTGCGCCTCGATAGAGTACAGGCAGAGGTTGGTCAGAAAGTCGAGGATGTCGGAAAGACCATTGCGGAGCAAAACCATGTTCTTGCCCGGGAGCATTTCCCAAACGTCGCGGCGCCGTGCCACGGTAGCGATCTCGGGAAAAAGCTCCGACGGTGAGGCATACAGGGCCGGGATGTCGTCGGTGAAGTACCATGCGAAGGTTGTGGTCAGGTTGTCGGGTAGGCGCCGGATGGCGTAGCTGAAGGCCTCGACGTCGAGAGCGTCGAGGTTGGCCAGCCCGGGGTGTAAGGCCGGCTCGAGCGTGCGGTACAACTCGATCAAGCGAGGCAAGTTGAACCCGCCTTGCGCCAACGAGCGGGCCACCTCGGCCGAGAAGTCTTCCAGAGGCAAAAAGATGCCGTGTTTGTCGCGCAAGATGGTGCCAAAAGCCTGCGCGAACACGGCGTTGGCCCGGATAAGCTCCAACAGACGCTCGCCAGCGAGAACCCAGCAACGCACCTTCGTCACAGCCCGCGCTCCGTTGACCCTACGCTGTTGGAGCAGGGCGGCGCGCTCGCCGAAGTAGTGCCCAGCACGTACCAGGTTGCTCGGCTTTACGAACGGGCTGTCTTGGTAGATCAGCTCCACTTGCCCTTCTTCGAGCAGGTAGATTCCGGTCGAATCGTCACCCTGAGAAAAGAGATCCTCCAACGGGATGGCCTCGATGCAGTCGAGCTCGGCCGTCAGGCGGTCTTTTTCGGTGGAAGACAGAAAGCGGAACGGCACGACGAGGTCGAGCAGGCGACGCGGGTTTTTTGTCATGCCCTCAGTCTAGGTGAGGCTCAGAGCTTCGTCGAGGATCTTTCGGTACACGCTCACCAGGCCGACCAACTTGGCTTCGGCGGGCGTCATCCACTGACCTGCCCAGCCAGCTGGCAGGGGGCCCGAGGTCGGCAAGGTTGGGGCGGCAGCACCCGGAAGCTGGAACAGCGTAGGACTCAAAAGGTCCTTGTAGCGGGTGTAGGTGTGTACCCGGGCGGTCAGCGGACCAACGGGAACCAACCCACGCACTTCTACCGATCCCAGCGGCGGAAAAAGCCAGAGCGTCGAAAAACGCCCCGTCAGAGGCCGTGCCAGCCAGAACTGCAACCCGACGCCAGCCCCTCGCCGCACCACCGCCACGTTGGTCTGCAGCTCCGTGGTTGTTCGGACGACGGGCTCAGGAATCTCGGCTTGCAAGCCCCGGCGGTTCGCTACGCAAACAAAAGAAAGGGGACAGACCTCGCACGAGGGCTTTCGGGAGGTGCAGACCAGTTGACCCAACTGCATCAGCGCCTGATTGGCCTCGCGGCTCGACGGGCCCTCCACCAAGGCCGCCCAACTTGCACGCCAGGCGGCCTCGGCTTCCTTGGTCCACCGGTGGGTTGCGCCAAGCCGCTGAAAAATCCGCTTCAAGTTGGCGTCGAGCGTCAGGGCGGGCTGGCCAAAGGCGAAGGCAAGTAGCGCCGACGCCGTGTAGTCGCCAATCCCGGGGAGCTCGCGCAGTTGGTCGTAGGTCGAAGGGAGCGTGGTTCCACCGCCGGCCACCACCTGCCTGGCAGCCCGGTGCAAGTTGCGGGCGCGGCTGGCGTAGCCCAGGCCCTCCCAAGCTGCAAGCACGTCACTTTCGTCGGCGGCAGCCAGCGAAGGCAAGTCAGGCCAGCGGGCCATCCAGCGCTCATAAGGGGCAATTCCTGCGCTGACAACGGTTTGCTGGAGCATGATCTCGCTGATCCAGATGGCGTAAGGGTCGTGTGTGGCCGTCCACGGGAACACCCGGGCATGAGCCCGAAACCAAGCCCGCGCCGCGCCCAACGGCTCGGAGGTCAGGGGGGTAGGATTCAGGGGTGCAGCACCCACAACGGACGCCCTTGGTGCGGCCCCAGTCCGGTGGCAAAGTCGAGCGCCCACAGGCTGGGTGTGTGGAACTCAACGGTGTCCTTGAACGCCTCGGCAAGCAGCCACCGGGTCAGCTCGCTGACAAACGGGTTGTGCGAATACACAACGGCCGAGGTGACGCCCTGCGCCTCCCACTCCCGCAACTCTTTTACCAGGTCTGCGGGGTACGCGTCGGGCGTCAGGGACTGCGACTCAAGGCTCACCGAAGCCGGGATCGCGGCAGCAAAGAGCTCGGCAGTCTGCCTGGCACGCAGGTACGGTGAACTCATCGCTACCCCTGCCGAAAACCCTTTGGCCTGCACCCGCGGTAACAGAGTCAGAATGCGCTCACGGCCCAGGGGCGAAAGCGCGCGGAACCGGTCGCCGTCAGGATGGCTTTCGACGGCCTTTCCGTGGCGGACTATCAGCAATTGCATCAGCGGCCGTAGAGTTGGGTCATACTGCCGTATTTTTCGGCCAGTTCGGGCTTCAATTCGTTGTCGGCCAAGCGCCAGCACCAGTTACCGCCCAAAGTGGAAGGCGTGTTCATGCGCGCCCAACTCGGCAGATTCAGCAGATCCTGCATCGGAATGATGGCGTAAACGGCGGTCGAACTGATGGCCGCGCGGATGAAACCCCAGGCCACGTCTTCCAGGTGTCCATCGACGTATTCGAGCGAGTAGGCCTGGTCGACAGGGGTGGCCGACTCGTACCAACCACGCGCGGTGTCGTTGTCGTGGCTGCCGGTGTAGACCACGCAGTTGGAATGGTAGTTGTGGGGGAGAAAGCCGTTTTCCCCGTTGGCGCCGGCTTCGGCCGAGTCGAAGGCGAACTGCAAAATCTTCATGCCAGGGAACTCGAAGTCATCGCGCAACTTCTCCACTTCGGGGGTGATGACGCCTAGGTCTTCGGCCAAAATAGGAAGTCGGCCCAGTTTGGCGCGGATGGTTTCGAAGAGTTCGGTGCCGGGAGCTTTGACCCAACGGCCGCCGATGGCGTTTTCGGCCCTGCCGGGGACTTCCCAGTAGGCTTCGAACCCGCGGAAATGGTCGATACGGATGATGTCGACGAGCTTGAGCGTAGCCTGAATGCGGGCCAGCCACCAATTGAAGTCGTCTTTCTTCATCTCGTCCCAGTTGTAGAGCGGGTTGCCCCACAGCTGGCCCGTGGCCGAAAAGTAGTCCGGAGGCACACCTGCCACCACCAAGGGCTGGCCGTGGTCGTCGAGTTGGAAGAACCGCCGGTTGGCCCAAACGTCCACCGAGTCGGCGGCCACAAAAATGGGAATGTCACCGATGATCTGGATGCCCTTGCCGTTGGCGTAGGCCTTGAGCGCGAGCCACTGGCGGAAGAACCAGAACTGCAACACTTTCTTGACAGCGATCGCCTCGCTGAGTTTGGTGCGCCACCGGGCCAAGGCCTCGGGCTCGCGCAGGCGGATGTCGAGGTCCCAGTAGTTGCTCCACATTTTGCCCATCAGCCCGTCGGCGTCGGCCTTCTTTTGATACTCTTCCTTGATGGCCATGAAGAGGGTGAAATCTTCGAGCCAACTGCCTTCGGTGCGGCAAAAGGTGTCGAAAGCGGTCATCTGCTCGCCCTTGGCGTTCTTGAGGAAGTTGTGGGCCGCCTTGTCGAGGAGCGGCAGCTTCCAATACACCACCCAGCCGTAGTCGATCTTCACGGGGTCAAAAGCGGGAACCTCGCCCAGCTCGGCCTTCGACAGCCAACCGTCGGCGAGCAGGGTTTCCAGGCTGATCAGCAGGGGGTTGCCGGCAAAGGTGGAAAACGAGGCGTAGGGCGAGTCGCCGTAGCCGGTGGGCCCAAGGGGCAACACTTGCCAGAGCTTTTGCCGCGCCTGCGCCAAAAAGTCGACAAAGGCGAAAGCGTTCTTGCCCAAGTCGCCGATGCCGTGGGGTCCGGGCAACGAGGTGGGGTGCAGCAGTACCCCGGCTTCGCGTCGTTTCTTGCTCATGAGAGTCTCCTTGTTACTTGCCGTGGCAGACTTTGTACTTTTTTCCGCTTCCGCAGGGGCAGGGCTCGTTGCGGCCCACCTTGGGGGTGTCGCGCACGATGCGCGTCGGTACGACGGTGCCCTTGTCGTAGAACCACTGACCGTTGGTCTTCTTGAACTCCGCGAGCTCGTGGTACTCCTCTTTCAGGCCCTTGCTCGAGTAGTTGGCAACGAAGTCGACCTTGCCCCAATCGTCGTTCGGGCCGCCCTTTTCCTTGCCGAGAATCTTGAGACCGAGCCAGGTCGATTCCAGGCTCCACTTGCGGGTTTCTTCGATCGACACCTCATCGCGGTCGTCGCGCTCGTGGGTCTTTTCGATGAAGTCGATTTCGCCCTTGACGTACGAGGTGTACCGGGCGCGCATGAGCGTCTCGGCGGTGGGAGCATCCTTGGTTCCCTTGATGAACGGCTCGCAACAGGCGCTATAGGCCAAACCCGAACCACACGGACATTTTTCCAAACTGAGCTCCTCCCGAAGACGGCTCTCATTATACAAGCCACAACAGGGTTGGCAAGGAGAATTTATACCGGTTTAACCACGGGTGGCACCACGCTCCAACTGACCTTGATTGCGCCCTGCCTGCTTGGCCTGGTACATGAGCCGGTCGGCGGCGTTGAGCACATCCTGTGCATTTTCGTGCAGCGAAGCCTGGGCGACGCCGTAGCTGAAGGTGAGCGGCGGCTCTCCACTGCCGAACTTCACCGGGGTAGCCTGCAACGTCAGGCGGATCTTTTCGAGCACGATCCCCGCCTCGGTGGCCGAGATCCCTGGCAACAGAAGGCAGAACTCTTCCCCACCGTAGCGACTGACAGAGTCTGATTTCCGCACGCTTTTTTGCAACAGTTCCGACACCATCAACAGGGCCTCGTCACCAGCGGAGTGGCCAAACCGGTCGTTCACGGCCTTGAAGTGGTCAATGTCGACCATGGCCAGGCTGAAGTCTTGGGTGTAGCGAAGCCAGCGTTCCCATTCCTGCGTTAGCAGAGTCCAAAAATACCGGCGGTTCATCAAACCCGTCAGCGAATCGCTGCGCGACTGGATCTCGAGGTCCCGCGTGCGCTCTACCACCCGCAGTTCGAGCGTGTCGTTCAACTCTTCGACCCGGCGGAAGCTTCGCGAAAGCACGCCGCCCATCACCAGAGTCTGGGTAAACAGGAAGATGAACAACCCGAGGTTGAGCGAGTAGAAGGTGACAATCAGCTTGTTGTCGTGCAGAACATCGTTGGCCGCCGAGGCGAAAATCACCAGAAACCCGAGCAACATGAGGCCAGCGCCGAGTTTTCGGTTCCGGAGCGCAAGAATCAGGATACCCAGGAAGTACGTGCAGCAAACGAGAATGACGATCTGATACGGCCAGAACCAGGCCTGCAGGTAGTACGGCGACGTCACGAGGCACACAATTCCCTGCACAAAAGCCATGGTTCCCAAAAGCGTCATCAGCACGCGATACCGTGCCACGGGAAACATCGCCTGCATGTAGGACGAAAACACAATGGGCAGCAAGATCGTATCGAGGTAGGCCAAGCGAAGGCCTAACACCTGGTCAAAGCCCGGCCACTCGGCGGCCAGCAATTGCTCACCCGACAGGCTGGCTTTCAGGCTCGAAAGCAGACAGAAGATCCCAAAATACAGGGGTGCCCGGTCCCTGGTGCGAAAAAAGAACAACGCCAGGTGGTAGAGCCCCATCATGACGACCGCGCCGATCAGCAGGGTTTCGCCAAGCCGTCCGGTGGCGGCGGCGTCTTCCACTGCGGTGTGGGGCCCGGCAAGGACCGGGAGCCACAGCCCACCCGACGCGAGGATGTGATTGTCGACCGATACCGTCAGGAGGGTTTCGGAGCTCTGGGGCGTCCACGTGTACACTTGGGGGACGAAGTTGAGGCCAGTCGCGCCCCAAGAGCCTAATTCGAGCTTGTCGGCCCAGAGTTGGGCGTGTGAGTTGATGCCCTTGAACTGCACCGCGTACAGCTGGCCCGGGGTCAACCCGGTCAGTCGCACCTGATACACACCGCGGCCCAGGGTCGGGGCAATGCTGTCCCAAATGCCCGGCACCTGCAGGGCCATCGACCCGGGAGAGTTCCACAGCAGTTCGGGGTCCTTGATTCCAGACCCCACGGGCTCAAACTGCTGACCGGGGAAATAGCGCCAGAGGCCGTCCAAACGGACAGCAGTGGCCCCAAGAGAAGCCTGGGCGTCCTTCTCGAGAAGCGAAACTGCCGGAGTGCACGAGGCCAACATCAAAATAGCTGCGAGAAGTCCGCCTGCAGACCCCGAACTGAGCCTCATAATTGAACGGTCTCTAGATGCCCATGTTCGCGAGGTAGTTGCTGAAGGTGTTGACGGTGAGGGTCAGTTGAGGGTGCCGGGTTTCAAAGGTCTCAACGGCTTCCCGGATTCCCGGCGTGTGGTGCACCGAAAGCTCGGCAACCTCGTTCTTCAGGTGGGCGAGAAGGGCTTCCAGTTCGCCTTGTTGCTCGGGGCTCAGGGAAGTGGCAGCGCGGATGCGGGCTTCCAGATCGTGGACGGTTTGGTCGATCATCGTGTGACCCCCTGCCCTGAGTATGATTCAGAAGCCTCAGGAAAGAAAGACCGTCGCCAAACTGAAGTACACCAGAATCGTGCTGATGTCGGTCAACGCCAGCACGAGGGGCCCTGCCGCGATCTTGGGCTCCACGTGGAGCGCTTTCAGCACCCACGGCAAGACAAGCCCGATGAGGCAGGCGCTGACAATCGACGTCGAAATGGCCCCGAAAATCACCAGCGAAACGGCGAAACGGGGCTCAAGGAGGTAGCTCAAGGCACCAACCGCCAGCCCGATGGGCAAGCCCAGCAGGAGGGCGGTGACAAGCTCGCGCCCGAAAAGCAGGGCATAGCGTTTGCGTTCCCGGGGCGGCTTGTGAAGTTCCTGAAAACTGAAGGTCATGCTCTGGATGCTGATACTTTCACCCAAGGCCAGAACCAGCGCGATGAAAAAAGAAAGGATAAGGTTCCTCTCGAGGGTGCCGGCAAAACGGCTCGACAACCAGGCGCACAGAAACCCGCTGGCCACCGTGGGCAAAAGCCACGGGAAGCGCGTGCGAAAGATGTCGATCAGCGTGCCCGAACGAAGGGACTCAAGGCGCACACCGATGGTTTGGAACATTTCTTCCACCAGCGTCTTGTCGCCGTGGTCGAGCGACTCGCCGGCCAAGGCCTGAAGATCGAGCACGCCGGCGATGGTGCCGTCGTCGTTGACCGCCGGCAGGGCGAGGAACTTGTGGTTCGCAAAGGCCCGGGCCGCAGCTTCCATGGTGGCATCGTCGCGAACGGTCACCAGGTTGCCGATCGCCAGGTCGGCCAGCAACTTTTGCGGCGCGGCGTGGAGCAACCGCCGCACAGGAATCACTCCGACGAGTCGGCCCTCGTCATCGACCGTGTAGTAATAGGACACCTGGCGATCGTCGCCCAAGCGGCGGATGTGCTCCAGGGCGAACCCGGTGGTCCAGCTTTGATCCAGAGCAAGGAACTCGGCGTGAAGATGGTTCCGCACGATGTCGGTCAGCGGCGAAGCGGGGCGTTTTGCCATGGCACCAAGATAGAAAAAATCGCCCTGTGGTACAATGCCGCATGCGACCCGGCGAAACCTTTCCGTTTTTCACCCCCTGCGTTCCCGGGCTTGAGCCGTGGCTGAAGTACGAGCTCAACACGCTGGGCATCAAGCCGTTTGCCGAGGACGGTGGCTTCTTTTGGAGGGGCACGTGGCGTGACCTGCACCGGGCCAGCCTGATGCTGCGTTCCGCGGGGCGCATTTTGGTACGCATGAAGCAGTTCACGGCCCTCACGTTCGCGGAGTTTGAGGCCGAGGCGACCGCGTTGCCGTGGCATTGGTTTGTCGGGGCCAAGGGCACCAGCCTGCCGCGTGCGTTCAAGTTCAAAATCACCTGCACCAAGAGCAAGCTCTACCACGAAGACGCGCTGGCCGAACGCTTGGCGCGCTGGATCACCGAAGCAACCGGAGCCCAGTGGTTCCCCGGGGCCAGCGACAGCGACGCGCAGATTTTTGTGGTGCGGGGCTTTCACGACAAGTTCATCATCAGCGCCGACAGCACCGGCGACCATTTGCACCGCCGCGGCTACCGGCAAGAGATCAGCAAGGCCCCGCTGCGCGAGACCATCGCCGCCAGCCTCTTGTTTGCCTCGGGCTGGGTGGCCGCCGTCGAGGAAGGTTTGGGTCGCGGCGCGGCGGTAAGGCTCAAGGCGCCTACCCTCCCGCTGCTCGACCCGTTTTGCGGCTCGGGCACCATCGTCACCGAAGCGGCCCTCATTGCGCGCAAGATTCCGCCGGCCCTGGCCAACCCGAAGCAGGAGCCGCGCCCGTTTGCCTTTCAGCGCTGGGACAGCTACGAACCCGACGAGTTCGCCAAGACGGTCAACAGCTTCCGGAGCCATATTTTGGAGCGCTCCCCGGTGGAACTTCGGGGAAGCGACCGCGACGAGGGCGCCATCAAGGCCGCCCGGGCCAACGCGCGCCGAGCCGGGGTCGCCGACGACGCGCTTTTTGAGCGCCACGCCCTCAGCGACGCGGACTTTCCACAGCCCGGCTTCGTGGTTACCAATCCTCCGTTCGGCGTCAGGGTGAGCGAGGGGACAGACCTCCGCGACTTGTACGCGGTGTTCGGCCGCAAGGTTCGCGAGGCACCGCAGACCCAGGTCGGCTGGCTGTGCTCCGATTCTTCGTGGAAAAACGCGACCGGCGAAGCGTGGCGCGAAAGCGCGCGGTTCCCCAACGGCGGGCTCGATCTGCGCATCCTTGGAAAAGTATTGTGAAAATGCTGGGTTAATATTCCATCTTTCACAATAACATGCTAACATGGGTTAACGATCATTTACATGAGGTTATCCATGTTTCGTATGAGTCTGTTTCGAGGTGGGGCCCACGTGCCGCACCGCAAGACAACGGCCGACAACCCCACGGTTGTCATGCCGCCCCCCGCCAAGGTCATCATCCCGTTGTTGCAGCACATCGGCGTGATCTGCGAGCCCACCGTCCAAAAAGGCGATCCCGTCAAAGTCGGCCAAATCATCGGTGACTCCACCAAGGCCATGTCGGCTCCGGTGCACTCCAGCGTCTCGGGCACCGTGACCAGCGTCGACTTCCAGCTGTGGGCCGGCGGTGTGCAGGTCATGACCGTCGAAATCCAGACCGACGGCCTGCAGACCCCGCTCGAGACCCTGGAGCCGCCCCGGTTCAGCAACAAGGCTGAGTTCCTCGCGGCCGTGCGGGCCAGCGGCCTCGTCGGCCTTGGAGGCGCGGGCTTCCCGGCGCACATCAAGCTCAGCCCTCCCCCTGGCGCCAAGATCGACACGCTGGTGATCAACGCTGCCGAGTGCGAACCCTACATCACCAGCGACTATCGCGAAATCCTCGAGAACAGCTGGAACGTGCTGAACGGCATCCAACTGGTCATGAAACAGCTCGAGATCAGCAAGTGCATCATCGGTATCGAAGACAACAAGCCCGACGCCATCGCCGAACTGAAGAAGATCTGCGGCCAGGCCCCGGGAGTTACCGTGATGCCCCTGCCCACCCGCTACCCGCAGGGCGCCGAGAAGATGCTCATCTGGGCCACCACCAAGCGGGCCGTTCCGGCCGGCAAGCTGCCCAGCGATGTCAACGTCATCGTGATGAATGTCGCCTCGGTGTCTTTCCTGGCCGAGTTCGTGAAGACCGGCATGCCGCTGGTCAAGAAAAAGGTCACGGTCGCCGGGCCCTGCGTCGCCAACCCGCAAAACGTCGAGGTGCGCATCGGCACGCCGCTCAAGGACGTGTTCGAGTTTGCCGGTGGCCTCAGCCGCGAACCCCGCAAGGTGATCATGGGCGGCCCGATGATGGGTGTTGCCCAGCACAGCCTTGAGACCGCCGTGGTGAAGCACACCAACGCGCTCCTGGCCTTTGGTCCCGAAGAAGGCGAGTTGCCCGAGCCCACCGCGTGTATCCGCTGCGGCCGCTGCACGGTGGCGTGCCCCATGGCGCTGCTGCCGCTCGAGCTCAACCGCGCCGCTCTGCGCAACAACGTCGACGACCTGAACAAGTACGGCGTCAACGCCTGCATCGAATGCGGCAGTTGCAGCTTTGTCTGTCCCTCGAAGATCCACCTCGTCCAGGCCATCCGCTTGGGCAAGACCCAAGTTCGTACCGCGGCCGCCCGGGCGGCCGCGCAAGCCCAGGCGAAAGCCGCCGAAGGAGCCGCCAAGTGAGCCAAACCTTGCTCGTCACTTCGTCGCCCCACCTGCGGGCCAACAGTTCGTCGCGGCGCATCATGCTCGACGTCATCCTGGCGCTGCTGCCCGCCCTCGGCGCGGCCGCGTACTTCTTCGGCTTGCCAGTGCTTCTGCCGGTCCTCGTCACCATCTTGGGGGCCTTGGTCGGCGAGTACGTCATGCGCGTGCTCGTCCTCAAGCGCGACAACCGCCTCGGCGACCTGTCGGCCATTGTCACCGGCATCCTGCTGGGCATGAACCTGCCGCCTTCGATTCCTCTGCCGCTAGCCTTCCTCGGCGGCGCCATCGCCACAGCCTTCGTCAAGGAACTGTTCGGCGGCCTGGGCATGAACTTCATGAACCCGGCCATGGGCGCCCGCGTGTTCCTGTTCCTGGCGTGGCCGTCGATGATGACGGCCTGGACTCCTACCGTGGATGGCGTGGCTGGTGCCACCCCGCTGGCCATTTTGAAGGGTACCGAGGCCGCCGGCCAGACGCTCCCCGACCTGATGCACCTGTTTGTCGGCGACCGCGCCGGCTGCCTGGGCGAAACGTCGGTGCTGGCCCTGCTCATCGGTGCGGCCTACCTGGTCGTGCGGCGCGTCATCAAGCTCGATGTGCCGCTGATCTACATTGGCACCGTCGGGCTCATCACCTGGGTGTTCGGCGACAAGAATGCCCTGTTCGCGGGCAACTTCCCCGTGCACCTGCTGTCGGGCGGCTTGATTCTCGGCGCGTTCTTCATGGCCACCGACTACGCCACCCAGCCGGTCAGCCGGATGGGCAAGGTGATCTACGCCTTGGGCCTGGGTCTGGTGACGGCGGTTATCCGCCTGTACACCAACTATCCCGAGGGTGTGAGCTTCGCGGTCATCCTGATGAACTGCCTCGTGCCCATGATTGACCGCTACACGGTACCCAAGGCGTTTGGGGCCATTTCTGAGGGGGCCAAGCGTGCGTGATATTCTCAAACCCGCGCTCGTGCTTCTCGCCATCTGCGCGGGAGTCACCATCATCCTGGCGCTGGTGTTCAACGGCACCAAGCCCATCATTGCCGAGCGCGCTGCCGCCGACCTGGCCGCGGCCAAGAAAGAGGTGCTGGCCACCGCCGACACCTTTGCCGACCTCAAGCTTCCCGAAGGCTTTGCCACCGACGAACCGCTTCAGACCATCAAGGCAGTGTACGTGGGAACCAAGGGCGGTACCTACGAAGGCATCGTGGTGTCGGCGCTCAGCCGGGGCTACGACGCGGCTGGCGTGGTGCTCACCGTGGGCATCACCAAGGACGGCGTCATCACTGGCATTCACGTCGGTGACCAAAAGGAAACCCCCGGTCTGGGCACCAAGGTGCTCGACAAGGCGGAGGCCTACATGCCGCAGTACAACAACCTGAAGCCCGAAGGCGACCTCAAGCTGGTGAAAAACAAGCCGGCGAGCGGGCCCGCCAGCGACATCGATGCAGTGACCGGCGCCACCATCACCAGCCGCTCGGTGTGGCGTGCCGTGCAGGGTGCGCTCGAGTTCAGCCGCAAACTGACCCCCGAAGGAGCCCTCAAATGAGTTCACACGCAGAAATGCACGGTGGAGCTCCGGCCGCCGACCTGGGCGACAAGCCCAAGGCCTGGGACATCGCCATCGCCGGGCTGATCAAAGAAAACCCGACGCTCAAGATGATCTTGGGCTGCTGCCCCACCCTCGCGGTGACCACGGCCGCAGGCAACGGTCTGGGCATGGGACTGGCCACCACGGCCGTACTCATGTTCAGCAACATGGCCATCTCGATGCTGCGCAATGTCATCCCCGAAAAGGTGCGCATCCCGAGCTACATCATCATCATCGCGGGCTTTGTGACCGTGGTGATGTACGTGCTCAAGGCTTGGCTGCCCGAGCTCGACAAGGCGCTGGGCATCTACATTCCGCTGATTGTGGCCAACTGCATCTTGCTGGCCCGCGCGGAAATGTTCGCCGCCAAGTACCAGCCCTTCCCCAGTTTTCTCGACGGACTGTTCATGGGCCTCGGGTTCACGCTGGCGCTGTTCGCCATCAGTACGGTGCGCGAGATTCTGGGTAACGGCACCTGGTTCGGTCTCACGTTGACCAAGGACCTCTGGGCCCCGGCCGTGCTGATGATTCTGCCCCCCGGTGGCTTCCTCGCCTTTGGGTTGGTGATCACCGGCATGAACAAGCTCACCAACGGCAAGATCGATACGCCGTTGTGCGCCACCTGCAGCCCCGAAGACGGGACCTGCGCCGACATCGCCCCCGCGGGAGGTACCAAGTGATTGCCTCGATTATCCAACAGGTGGTCATCACCATCCTGACGGCCATATTGGTCGAAAACCTCGTGCTGTCAAAGTTCCTCGGCATGTGCCCCTTTCTGGGCGTCACCCAGAAGACCAGCACCGCCGCCGGCATGGGCGTGGCGGTCACCTTCGTGGTCGTCGTCACGGCCGGCCTGGCGTGGATTCTCAACTACACGCTGCTGGTTCCCAACCACATGGAATACCTGCAGACGATGACCTACATCCTCATCATCGCCGCGCTGGTGCAGTTCGTCGAAACCGTCGTGCGCAAGTTCATCCCTCCGCTGTACAAGGCGCTGGGCATCTACCTGCCGCTGATCACCACCAACTGCGCCGTCCTCGGCGTGCCGCTGCTCAACACCGCGAAGAACTACGACCTCTTCATGAGTCTGGTGTACAGCTTCGGTGCGGGGGCTGGTTTCACCCTGGCGCTCATTTTGTTCTCGGGCGTGCGCGAACGGATGGACCAGGCTGATATTCCGGCCACCCTCAAGGGCATACCCAGCGCGCTGTTTGCCGCCACACTCGTCTCGATGAGCTTCTTCGGATTCCAGGGGTTGTTTGCATCATGAATGACATCTTTCAAACCATCATTGTGCCGGCGCTCATCGTCGGCGGCGTTGGCTTGGCCTTCGGTATCATCCTCGCCTACTCGTCCAAGGCGTTTGCCGTCAAGGTCGACGAGCGCATCGTCAAAGTTAAGGCGGCACTTCCGGGCGTCAACTGCGGTGCCTGTGGCCAGACCGGTTGCGAGGCCTTCGCCGAAGCGGTTGTTGCCGGTCGCGTCAAGGTTGACGGTTGCCCTGTGGGCGGCGAGAAGGTCGCCCGCAAGGTGGCCTCGGTCCTGGGGCAGGAAGTCACCAACACGGCCAGCTTCGTCGCCCGCGTGGCCTGTGGCGGCCTGAACGGCTGCACCCGGCAGAAGTTCAGCTACGAGGGGATCAAGAGCTGCACCGCAGCCGCTGCCCTGCACAACGGGCCCAAGGCTTGCAGCTTCGGTTGTTTGGGCTTCGGCGACTGCGTTACGGCCTGCCCCTTCAACGCCATCGTCATCATCGACGGCGTGGCGAAGATCTACGAGGACAACTGCAAGAGCTGCGAAAAGTGCGTTGTTGCCTGCCCGAAGAAGCTGATCAGCATGGTGCCCCGAGGCAAGAATTACCTCGTAGCCTGTAAGAGCACGCAAAAGGGCCCCGTGGTCAAAAAGAACTGCGACACCGGCTGCATCGGCTGTACCAAGTGCGTCAAGGTTTGCCCGGTCAGCGCTATCAGCTTCGCGAACAATCTGGCCAAGATCGACCCGCTGCTGTGCACCAACTGCGGCGAGTGCGTGAAGTCCTGCCCGACAAACACGATCGTCAATGTCACCGCTCCGGTGGTGCTCCGCAAGTCGGCCGTCACCGCGTAGCTTCCAGCTTCAACAAAAGAAAAGGCCCACTCCTTCGCGGGGTGGGCCTTTTTGTTGGGGCGGCGCGTCGAATGAACAACATTTCACCCGACTCTTCTGACAGCTCGCAGACAACCGCGGTTTGGTTGGGTACATTGCTTCCTGATGCACAAGTCGTTCCTCTCCTTTTTCCCCATCGTCGTGCTGTTGCTTTGCTCCACACCCGGGTCTGCCACCGGCAAGGTCCTCATCCTCGACTACCACACCTTTCTCGGAAAAGGGAACTCGTCGATGGACTACTCGTTGGCCGAGCTGGGCGATCAGTTGGATCAAATGCGCCAGGCGGGCTGGCAGCTGGTTTCGCTCGACGAGGCTTTGGCCGGCCATCTGACCGGCGACAAGAACGTCGCCATCACCATCGACGACGGTCATCAATCGGTGTTTGCGGCCGTCGAGAACGTGCTTCTTCCCCGCGAGGTGCCGGCCGAACTGTTCATTTTCCCCGGTCCGCTTGACCGGTCGCCGCACTACCTCAAGGTGAGCCGGCTGAAGAAACTCCTCGCCGATGGGTACTCGATGGGAGCCCACGGCTACAACCACCTGTACATGACCGCGTCGGCGTGGAAGCGTGATCCGCAAGCCGTTCTTCGCGAGGCGGGCAAACCCGCCGACGTGCTCAAACGGATGACCGGGCGGCTACCGTCGCTGTTCGCCTATCCCTTTGGGGTCGCTGCGCCCGAGGCCGAAGAGGCCGTCAAGGCGGCCGGCTACCAGTGGGCGTTCTTGGCCACCGGCAAGCTGGTTCTCGTCGACCCCAGCAACCCCGCGCTGGACCATTGGGCCGTACCACGGACCATCGTGTACCGATCGGGGTTGAAGGCGCTCTTTCGCTTTTTGAGGAGCCAACCGTGACGGTTCTGCCGCTGGTGTTGGCACTGGCGGTGTTCCCGGCTGTGTCGACGGCCGACGTGCAGGCCTATCGCGACCGCTACGACCTCAACTTCCCGGGTGTCGAGTTCAACTCGGGCTACGTTCGCACGCCCGAGTTCGACCTGTGGACGTTTTGCCTTCGCCCAGCACAACCCAAGGGCACGGTGCTGTTCACCCATGGTTTTCTTGACCACGCGGGCATGCACGCCCGGCTGTTCCGCGTGCTCCTCGACGAGGGGTACACTGTGGTGGCGTTCGACCTGCCGGGCCATGGTTTGTCGTCGGGCGACCGGGGCAACATCGCTGAGTTCGCCGCCTACGGTCGGGCCGCCCAGGCGGTGCTGACGGCCGTACATGCGGCGGGGTTCGCCCAAGAGCGACCCCTGCTCGCCGTCGGCCATTCGACGGCGTGCGCGGCGTTTGTGGAGTGGTTGCAGCAGAACGGCCCCGTGGTGGACGGCGCGCTGTTTGTGGCTCCCTTGGTGCACAGCTACGCCTGGGACGTTTCGCAACTGGGTCTGTACCTGTTCGGCGGCCTGCTCCCCCGACTGCCCGACGCCACGGGCAGCGACAAGGTCATCTCGGTCGGGGGCCAAGACGGCGACCACGATCCCCTCGACCAAAACGACTTTCCTACGGGTTGGGTGCGGGCCCTCTGGGCCTGGAACCGCCAGAATGCGTCGTACGGCCCCTTTGCAACCCGGTTGGCCGTAGTGCAGGGCGACCACGACGTGGTCGTTGACGCGCCGTATAACCTGGCCTGGCTGCGCGCGCGGTTCCCGGGGCTCGTCGAGTTCCCCGTAGTGGGCGAAGACCACTACCTTCTGTACAAGGCCAAGCCTGGCCACGACGAGCTCGCCCCCGAGGTGGAACGCCAGCTTCGGCGTGCGCTGGCCGCTTTGGTCGACTGCGGTTCACAAAGACCCGAAAACGGGCACAACATGAACAAGATTTAACCGCATTAGGGCTCAAACTGGGGTGACAGGGAGCCTACGGGAACACTATTGTTGAGCAGTTGCGCTCCGGCGTGACTGCAGCCATCGGCTGTAAAGAACTTTATTGGAGGATTGTCAATGAAGAAAACCATTGCTCTTCTTGCCACCGCTTTTGCCCTTCTGCTGGCCCTCGTCAGCTGTAACACCGCCACCACCCAGGTCGGTATCGTTCTCCCCACCAAGGATGAAGAACGCTGGATTCAGGATCAGACCCGCTTCGCCGATGCTCTGAAGAAATCCGGTATCAGCGCCGAAGTCCTGTTCAGCGAAAAAGATTCCGCCAAGGAAAAGGCCAACGTTGAGACCCTGATCACCAAGGGCATCAAGGTTCTCGTGCTTTGCCCCGTTGACTCGGCTTCCGCCGCCGCCGCCGCCGAAGCTGCCCGCAAGGCCGGTGTCAAGGTTGTCGCTTATGACCGCCTGATCACCAACACCGATGCGGTCGACTTCTACGTGACCTTCGACTCGTTCAACGTTGGTGCCGCTTGGGGTGAATACCTCGTTTCGCAGGCCACTGGCAAGAACCAGAACCTGTACCTGTACGCCGGTGCCGCTTCCGACAACAACGCTTTCATCTTCTTTGAAGGCGCTTGGAGCAAGTTGCAGCCCAAGATCGCTGACGGTACCTTCGTTGTTGCCAACAGCAGCGAAGCCGTGGCTCTCAAGGACACAGCTCAGCTGACCCGTGACGAAATGGCCAAGATCATTGGTCAGGTCACCACCAACTGGAATCCTGCTGATGCCAAGGCCAAGGCCGAAGCTCACCTGACCGCCGCCAAGCCTGCTCAGAAGGGCGACGTATTCATCCTCGGGCCCAATGACCAGACCGCTCGCGCCATCGCCGACACCTTCGCTTCCGACAAGGACGTGAAGAGCTACAAGATCACCGGACAGGACGCCGACAAGGCTTCGATCCAGTACATCATCGACGGCAAGCAGTCCATGACCGTTCTGAAGGATACCCGCACCCTGGTTGCTGACGCCATCAAGGCTGCCATCACCTTCACCAAGGGCGAAACTCCTGCCCAGACCAAGACTTACAACAACGGCAAGTTTGACGTTCCCGCTGCTCCTTCCGACGTCGTGTCGGTCACCAAGGACAACGTGAAGGCCGCCATTGTTGACAGCGGCTACTACCCCGCCGCCGACTTCACCGGTCTGTAATTCGGTAAGCTGATCCGCCTCGGCGGAAAGGCAACCCTTGAGGCGAAAGCACGGGAGTTCTTCGGGACTACGGGCTTTCGCCTTTTTTTTGCCCCGCCCTTAGGCTTTAAGCTGAAAACGGCCCACCAGGTGGCGCAGCTGCTGGGCCTGTCCTGACAGTTCTTCGGCGGCAGCGGCGCTTTGTTCAGCACTGGCGGTGTTGGCCTGCGTCACGCTGTCAATCTGGCTCAACCCCGTGCCGATTTGTGCCAAGGAGCGCGACTGTTCCTGACTGGAAGCCGCGAT
The DNA here is from genome assembly GCA_037142615.1 of Spirochaetales bacterium. Lineage (GTDB taxonomy): Bacteria > Spirochaetota > Spirochaetia > JABEVK01 > JABEVK01 > JAIFLN01. Next base: position 131,068 of record JBAXAI010000003.1, read on the forward strand.
CTCTTCGAGAATCCCAGCAATCTTGCTGGAGCCCGAAGCGATAGCCTCAAACTGTTCGTTGGTCTTCCGGGCTGTCTTGTTGACCTCGAGAATCGTCTTCAGGTTCTGCTCGACCATCCCGTTGGTCTCGTTGACGGCCGTGGCGGAACGAACGGCCAAGCTACGCACTTCCTGGGCAACTACTGCAAAACCCTTACCGTACTTGCCCGCCCGCGCAGCCTCGACGTTGGCGTTGAGCGCGAGCAAATTGACCTGGAAGGCGATGTCGTCGATGGTTTTGACGATCTTTTTGGTCTCCTCGGAGCTCTTGGTCATGTCTTGTAGCAGCGCAAGGAGCTGCTTCATCTCTTCGTTGCCCAGGGTGGCCTCGGCTTTCGCCTGACGGGCGATCTTGCTCGAACTCAGCGCGGTCTCGGCGTTGGTCTTGGCCTGGCCGGTAATTTGGACAGCCGAGGCGTTGATTTCCTCCAGGCTGCTGGCCTGTTCGGTGGCGCCCTGAGCGAGGCTCTGGCTAGCGGAAGCAACTTCGGTCGAGCCTGAGCTCATTTGGTCTACCGCCGCATTGATCTGCCCAAGAACCTCATTGAGGGATCCGACCATCGTTTGCATCGACAGGCCCAGGCGGTCCTTTTCGGAAGCCAATTCCACCTCAACCCTCAGGTCACCTTCGGCGATGCGGCCCAGGGTATCGGCCTTGGCTTTGAGAGTCTCGACCATGATCAGAAGGTCCTGATACGCGCCCAGCGCCACCCCTTTCCGCTGCTGGATTTCGAGCACACCCTGACTGATGTTGCGCGCAATTTCGGCCACTTCCCGTGGCTCGCAACCGAGTTGTCTGTGAATCGACGAGGTGAGGCGAAGCGCGAGCACGGCCGAAACCAACAGGAGCAGCACGAAGAGCGCCAAGGAAACCAACAGGCTCAGCAACGAGGCATCGGCCTGCAACCGGGCTTCATCAATGAGGTGAGCAGCTAGCGCGTCATCGACCTTTTTCATCAGGTTGATCTTGCTGGTGATGGTGGCAAACCAGTCTTCGGCCGTCACCGGGAAGGGCCCTTCGCGGGGCGAACCCATCACTTCGGCTTCCATCGAAGCGACCCGGGTCGTGGCGGGGTCGTTCAGGGTCGTCTTTGCCAGGGCGATCTGCTCGGGCTGCGAAAACAACTCGAACGTCAGCTGGTATTCCGCCTGGGCCGAGAGCACGGTCAGCCAGCGCTGAAACGACTCGTCGGTGAAATGACCGGCGCTGAGCACTTCGTTGAGCGTAGCGCGTTCCTGGCCCAGGTGCTCCTTGACGTTAAGGAACGAAAAGTACGCGGTGGCCGCGCGCCCGGTCACCGCCTGTTGAGCTTGGGTAGCGAGCTTGGCGACAAAGTCGAGATAAGTCGCAATGGCGGCGGTGTAGAAGGCAAACGACTGGGCTCCGGGGAGGTTGAACGAATCGATCTTTTTGCGCAGGTCGGCCACGCCGGCCAACGCCGAAGCAAGCGAAGGTTCGGCACTTACCAAGGCCTGGAAGGCGGTGTCCGTTTTGGGTCGCTGGGCAGGAAGTTCCTTGGCAAACTTCACCCCTTTGGAACTCAAGAAGCCGGCCGACATGCCACGCTCCAACTGGAGGTTATGGACCAGCAGACTCGTCTTGCCAGCCAGGGCGGTCTGGCGTTGGGCAAGGGTTGCGCCTTGCCAGGCAGCGTACTCGGTGGACACCTGATAAAGGGCGAAGTAGACCAACCCTGCAAACGGCAGCAGCAGGATCCAAAAGATCTTGGCGCGTATTGTCATAATCTCTTAAGCATTGGTTAGTTGACCGGGGAAGTCAAGTTTATGGTGAGGGACCCAAGGACGCGCGTGGAATGAACTCCGCGTCGAGAGCAATCTGTTCGCGCGGTGGTTTGGTGCCCCGCAGCAGGCTCAGCAGAAGGTGGGCCCCCTGGCGCCCGAGCTCGGTCGACGGCTGGCGGAACGTAGCCAGCGGCGGCTCGTAGAGCAGGGTAAACTCAAAGTTGTCGTCAAAACCCACCAACGAGAAGTCTCGCGGAGACTCGCAACCGTGCTCGCGGGCGGCCTTGAGGAACCCCAGGGCGCTGCTGTCGTTGCTGGCAAATACAGCGGTGAACTTGGGCAGGGTGCTCCAACGCCGCTTGGTCACTTCGTACGAGGTGAGGCTGAAGAACTCACCCTCCAATTGGCGGTCCAGGGGCAACGGGACACCGGCCTTTTTGAGTTCGTCGCGGAAGCCCTGGAACCGAGTCTGTGCCGACGGAAACTCCTGCCGCCCCCATAGAAAAAGAAACTCGCGGTGGCCCAAGTTCAACATCTCTGTGGCGGCGCGCCGACCAGCCGCGTAGTTGTCAATGTAGACTTGGGGCACCTCGGCGTGCAGCAAAGGACGGTCGAGTACCACGAACGGTCGTCCCCACGAGCGCAGTTCGTTGATCGCCTGCTCGTCCACGGGGTGCAAGGTAGGGAAGTACAGCACGCCATCGATCTGACGACCCTCGTGCAACGGTGCCAGCGGCTCCGAAGGCTCGTCGGAGTCACCCCAGGTGACATCCTCGAGATGATCGGCGGCACCGTGAGCCCCAAGAGCGACTCAAAGGCCTACGAGACTCTGCACTGGAACGCCGGAGCCGGGTACAGCCCGGCCCAATCCAACTCGAGCACGTCGGCCGTCCAAGTGGCGCCCACGAGGTCGTCGAGCTGGTTTCCGTTGGTCGAATCCCAGTGGAGGGCAAACTCGGTGACGGCCGTGGGAATGGTGCGGGTGTAGCCCTTGGGGTTGCGTGCCGGGTCGGTGAGCCACGACTGGTACTTGTTCACCATTGCCGCAGCGTCTTGCGAGGTGCGCAGCGCGTCGGCGTCGTTGGCCTTGCCGTTGGTGGGGTACCAGTGCCAACTCAGCACATCGACCAGGTCGCCGCACTCGGCAATAAACACCCGCATCCATTCATCGTTGGGTTGCGAAATCGCCGGGCCCGAGATCACAAGGCCGGGATAGGTGGCCTTGAGGGCCGTGGCCCACTGGCGGAACACCGACGCGTACTTCTGCGGCGTCCAGCTGCGGTCGCCACGGTTGGGGCCGTACAAGTCGGCCTCGTTTCCCACCGTCCACACGTCGGTGCGAACCCCCAATTCCTTGGCCAGCCGTACTTGCTCCACCGCTTGTTCCAGGGTTCCTTGAAAAAGGTTGAATTGGTTGAACCACACCCCGGCCGGTACGAACTTCTGTTGCAAGCGAAGGTAGTCGAGCACCGAACGGTCCATCGCAAACTCATCGCCCACGTTGCCGGCGGGCCAAGTGTACGTTGGTGCCACCAGGTTGGCCATCCGGTCCTTGATCTTGATCAGCAGCATGGCGTTCGACACGTTGAAGCCACCGATCGAAGTGTGCACCGGCACCACCCCGTCGGTGTGAAGCGTCAGGGTGGTCGATTCTCCCGCAACGGGTGCCGCCAACAGCAAACCAAAAACCAAGCAGGCGGCTACCAGGAGAGCCTTAACAGACCGCCTCATAGCGTGGCTTCCACCGCCAGAGCCCCGGTCAGATCGAGGACCCCGCCCTTCACTTCCGTCCAGCCTTTCGAGGTCTGAACACGCAAAGTAGCGGGACGCGCCCGGCGAAGCGTAAAGGGAATCCGTTGGTAGGTGAACTCGAGCGCACCACCGGACGGAATCTCGTCGAGATCCAGCAAGATGGGATCAAAGTGCAACCGGCCACTCCTCCAGCGCAATCCCAGCTCACCCCAGCGGGTCAGAACCTCTTCTTTCACTTGACCGGTCATGCCCGGCTGCTGCGCTCCGCCCTCACCGGCGGTGTGCGAATACGGGTCGAAGGGGAAGGCGCCGTACTCAGCGGGGGTCTTGTGGTAGCCCAAGCCGGAACGGATGTCTCGGTAGAGCGCCTTAAGGTCGTCGAGCTGGGGCGAGGCTTCGTCATGAGCCTTCCACACCAACTCCTGCACCGCCAGCAGCAACTTGGCCACCATGTGCCAGTAAATGCAACCCAAGCCCTCGTAGCCGAACATGGTCCCCGAGCGGCCTGTGAAGGCTTTGTGACCGAGCAGTCGTTCGTAGGCGTCGGCCACGACTTTGGCGTCCGCTCCCAGCGGCTTCAGCGCCGCCTCGACATCGTAACGATTGGAAAGCGAGGGAGCAAAACGAACCGTTCCATCGGCCTGCGACTGCAAAATATCGGCGCGTCCGTCGGCAAGCAGCGCCCTTACCGGGGCCAAGGCCAGCGCCTCATTGTCGAGCTGGTTCTTTTCGAGGAACCCGGGCAAGGGGCGGTCGGGGTACAGCAGGTAACTGCGGCGCGCCGAGTCGTACATGCGGCTTTCGCGAAGGGCCTTCCCCAGGGCGACAGCGGCCCCGGGACCGAGCAACCCGCTGGAAAGCAGCGAAACCTGACCCTCGAGCATGGGGTACAAATGCCCCACCTCGGCGTGGTCGGGGGTGAGCGTCAGTAGGTTGTAGCTGTGGTACAAGCCGTCGTCGCGCAAGTTGTCGCGCAGGGTTTCTTCGACCAGCGGGAGCACATCGCGAATCAGCGAGCGGAAAGCCCCGGTGGCCACCTTCACCGGAGTGCGCTGCACCGGGCGGGCGTACAACGCGGCGCGCCAGTGCTCGAGCAACGTGCCGGCTTCGTCCATCCAAAGGCGGCGAAGTTTCGGGTTGCGGCAGGCCTGGATCGGTGTACCTCGGGCCAGCTTGGTGAGCTCGGCCAGAGCGGTCGCCGTAGCTGCGGGCAGTTCCAAGGCTTCGTCGAGGAAGTCCCACTGGTCGAGAAGGACCAAGAACCGCCTCAGCGAAGCGAGCGTCACAATCGAAAGGCCGTTGCCGACCAGCGCGTTGTTGGCGTCGTTCCACTCAGGGCGCTGGGTGTTGAGCCACACGCCGCCGCCGGGCACCAGATTCCCGAGCTTCGAGATGACAATGGTGAGCAGTTTTTCGGCCAGCGTGGCCAGCACGGGCTGACCATCGGCCGCAGAAACCAGCCGCCCATCGGCACCGAGGAGCTTTGTCCGCTCGAGCGCGGCGTGGTGGGCCTCGTGGTCAAAGTCGATGGTGAGCTTGGGGTTGGCGGCGATGTCGGCGTACGGCCGAATGCGGTAGGGTACATCGGCAAACGCGAACACGGGCCGGTTCCAAAGGCCCTTTAGCAGTCCGGGCTCCATCGCGTCGGCCGCCTCGAGGAACTTCAGCAGGTAGACGATCTGGTGGTCGCCCCAGTAGCCAATGAAGCTCCACGGGTCGTCGGGTTCGATGACTTCCCAGTCGAGGCCGTCGCGGCCAATCCGGTAAGGGTTGTAGCCGTCGAGCGTCATCGAGCTCAAGAAGGTGCTGATCATCGAGCCGAGGTAGTCGGGCTCACTCCAGGCCAGCGCTTCCCAGTTTTGGAAAATATCGCGCCAGTTTCCCTGGTGGCCCGTCACTCGTTTTCCCTGAGCATCGCGCACACGGATGCTGAAGCGGTTCCAGGGTCGGCTCGGGTCGCCGTGCCGTCGGCTGAAGGTCAGCGGAAGGTATTCACGGACCAGACGTTCCAGCTGCGGGCTGCGCGAACTGGCCGCGAGCAGCACCTTTTCGCGCTCCAAGGGTTCGGCGAGTTGCGACAAGACTTGCTGGAGCAGGGGCAACAACGTCGGGTTGCGCTGGCCGACAAAGGCCTTCAGGTCGTCGGTGTCCCAACGGGTGCCCGAGGGAAACACGCCGCCGCGCATGATGTTGAACAGCACATTTGCGGTGTGATGGGCCGCCGCCATTTCGGAGCCGGAGTTTTGAAAACCGTCGGCGCTGCGCAGCAGTTCGTTCAAGCCTCGGGTGTTGTCGGCCAGGGCCGCCTCGATTTCGGTGGCGGTGCCCCAACCGGCGGCCAAGCGCTCCGAAAGGTCGTTGGTACGCGTCTGCGACAACGGACCGTCGAACACTTGATACCAACTCGTTGTCGAGGGTGTGGCTTCGACCCGCGCGTTTACCAGAAAGGCCCCCGACCGGCCGCGGGTCAGGGTTTCGGCGGCAACGGGGTCGCCGTTGCAAAAGGCCTTAACCTGCTTGGCCGACAGCAGAGTCTTGGCGCCGGGCAGGCCAGCCCTCCAGGCCACCAGCGCCTCGAGCGACTCCTTGGGTTCGGCCCGGTCCCATAACTTGGCGTACATGGTGAACACGCCGAGCCTTCCGCCCGCATGGGCCTCGTTCCACTTGTAGGCATCGGCCAGCGCCGACGACCAGTTGTAGGTCGCATTCGACTCACCGGAGGGAATCAGGTTAAGCAGACCGTCGAGCACGTCGACGGTGACCGGGCTCTTGCGGCACCAGAGGTCGACTCGACGCACCAACCCCAGCGACCCTGCCGAGCTCCAGGTCTGCCGGAAGGCCAAGTTGCCACCGCCGTGAAGCTCTTCGAACATCAGCTTGGTGCCGGCAAGGTTCTTGAACAGGTTGCGGGTACCCACCGCATGGCCGGGCCGGTTGGCAAAGGGTTCCCACAGAACCGCTTGCCCCCCTTCTTCAAACCTCAGCCACGTGCGGGGACCGGTGTTCTCCCAGCGCGTGTGGATCTTGTCGACCGTCTCGTAAGGAAAAAACGACTGTTCCTGGTCCCTTCGTCCGCCGGCCAGCGAGCCGTTGGTCGAGATGAAGGCCCACAGATCGCTGTCGCCAGTAAGGGCCACAAAGAACGGGTCCATCGCTTCAGCGTGCTCGATGCGATACCAGCGCTCCGTGTCACCGGCTGTCGACGCCTCGTTCACAAAGGAGCCGACGGGAAGGGGCTGGCTCAATCGTTGTACTTCCTGGTGGCCGCCCGGTTGATGGCGTTCAACCCCAAGATGGTGACGAAGATGAGCCACGCGATGGCACTGCCCTTGCCGATCTTGTACGCCTTGAAGGCCGTGAACATCAGGTAGTAGGCTGCCGTCAGCCCGGAGTTGCTGGGCCCGCCCATGTTGTCGTAGCCGCCGGTGAGCACAAACGGTTCTTCGAAAATCTGCATGCCACCGATGATGCTCAGCGACACCGCCAAGAAGATGATGGGGTACAACTGGGGAATGGTGATCTTGAGGTGTTTGGTGAAGGTGCGGGCCCCATCCATCTCGGCAGCCTCGTACATCTCCTGCGGGATCGCCTGCAAGCCAGCCAGGTAAATCACCGTGTTCCAACCGATGAACTTCCAGTTGAGGATGGTGCTCAGGATGACTTTGACGCCGTAGTCCTCGGATCCCCAGCGGATGTGCTCAATGCCGAACCAACCCAGGATCCAGTTGACGAGCCCGAAGTTGGTGTCGAACAGGTTGCCGAAAATAATGACCACCGAAACGGTGCTCGTGATGTAGGGCAAAAAGTACGCCGTCTTGAACAGTTCTTTCGCCTTGACGAGCTTGCTGTTGAGCAAGATGGCCAAAGGCAAAGCGATGATGTGCTGCAACAACGAACCGGTGATCAGAAGAATGACGGTATTGATGACGGCCGAGTTGAAGAACGGGTCGATCGTGAGAATGTTGACGTAGTTATTGAACCCGATGAACACGGGCGGCTTGGTGCCGATGAGCTTCCAGTCGAAGAACGAGCTGACGATGGAATACCCGATGGGGTACACACCAAAAACCAGGAAGAGGATGAAGAAAGGGCTGATGAACACGTAGGGTGCCCATTGTTGGGCCTTCATGCGTTTTTTTCGCTGGGCGAGTACGGTGGTCGACATATTTGACTCCTTAGCCCTTCACCGCACCGGCGGTGAGACCCGAGATGATTTGACGAGAGAAGAGCATGAACACGATGAGCAGGGGCAAAAGTGTCATGGCATTGCCAAGGAACAGGGCCCCCATGTTGTTGTCGACGCGGCTGTTGAGCACCGAAAGGGCAACAGGAAGCGTCGTCGCGTCCACGTCGGGCAGCAGGATCAGCGGGCCGGTGAAGTTGTTCCACGAGCCGACAAAGGTCACGACGCCCAGAACGGCCATACCCGCGCGGGCCAGCGGAAACACGATGCGCCACAGCATGGCAAACTCGCCGACGCCGTCAATCCGGGCTGCCTCGAGCAGTTCGTGCGGCAACGCGTTCTCAAGGAATTGCGTCATCAAAAAGATGCCGAAGGCTCCGGCCATGCCGGGAACGATCAGCGGCAGCCAGGTGTTGATCCACCCGAACATGACCATCATTTTGTAGAAGGGGATGATGTTGAGAAACCCGGGTATCGCCATGGTGGCGATCACGAATGAAAAGAGGATCTTCTTGAACTTGAAGTTGTATTTCGAAAAGGCAAAGCCAGCCAGCGTGCAGAAAAACAGGACACTCACCGTGGAAAGGGTGGCGATTCCCAGGCTGTTGAGAAAATTGGTGGCGAAGGGTACGCGTCCAAAAAGGGAGGTCCAGTTCTCCATCAGGCCGTTGCCGAACCAGAAGTGCGGCGGAAACGCGAGCACTTCGCGCGAGGGCCAGGTGGCGAGCACGAACACGTAGTAGAAGGGGAAGGCGAATACAAGAGCCAGCAGGCCCAGCAGGAACGTGGTCAGGTAGCTCGGAAGTTTCTTCATCGAGAACATAGGGGCCTCCAGGACAAAAAAAGGGGGGAAGGGAGCGCGCTCCCCTCCCCCTCCCATTCGTTATTGAATGGTGGCGATCACTTTCTTCAGAGCTGCGTCGTAGGCGGCGGCAGGAGTAGCCTTTCCGTTCACAACATCGGTCACAGCGCCGTTCCAGATTCCGCCGATCACGGCGTCGTATTCCGACACCTTGTTTTCGGGGATGTTCAGGGCGACGTCAGCGTAAATCTTGCGGACCTTCTGGCCGCCGTAGTAGGGAACCGGTTCGTCCATCACGGGGTCCTTGTACACGGTGGTGAGGGCCGGGAAGGCGTCAATGGCCTTGAAGGTGGTCAACTGGGCGACGGGGCTGTTGGTCAGGTACTTCAAGACTTCCCAGGCAACGAGCTTGCGGGGACCGGGGACGGTCTGGGGAATCGACAGGTAGGTACCACCGAGCGAAGCCATCATCTTGCCGGGCAGGTAGGCCACGCGCCACTGGCTGGTGCCATCGGCTGCGGCAGGCGACAACCAGGTGCGGAGCGTGCCGCCGAACCAGGCGCCGTTCACAATGCTGGCAATCTTGCCATCGAGGTAGGCCTGGCTCCAGGGACCGGACCAAGCGCCGAGGTCTCCGTCCACGCCGGCGGCCTTGACCTTCTGGACCAGAGTCAGGGCGTCCATGAACTTGGCCTTGGGCTCGAGGGGCTTGCCGTTGGCGAACCAGCCACCCTTGCCACCGTTCAGAGGAATAGCGGCCACAGCGGCGGGGTGTTCAATCCCGAAAATGCCCTTCGACTTGTCGGCGAGCTTCTTCATGGCGGCGATGTAGGCGTCCCAGTTGGCGAGGTTGGCCATGTCGACCTTGGCGGCCTTGGCCAGGTCGTCGCGGTAGAACATGACGGCGGGAGCGATGTCGACGGGCATGGCAATCAGGGCGCCGTTGTCGGTCGTGGCGTTGGCCACGGAGAACTTGACCAGGTCCTTGCTCAGCTTCTTGGCGTTGAAAGGAGCGGCGTTGAGGTCGGTGAGGCCACCAGCCTGAACGAACTGAGCGATGTAACCGACTTCGAGGGCCTCGATGTCGTTGGTCTGCTCGCCGGCGGCGATGACGGTGGTCAGGCGGTTGTGGTGCCCACCAAAGTCAGAGGTTTGGAACTTGATGGCGACGTTGGGAAACTTCTTTTTGAAGTCGTCGGTAGCAATGACGGCCTGATAGGCCTTTTCCAGGTCACCGTAAGCACCAATGGTGACGGTGTAGCTCTTGGCCGGGTCGATGACCTGGCCGGTCAGCAGGGTGGCCGAAACCAGACCCAGGACCATCAGAAAACTCATTCTTTTCATGATTCCTCCATGGAACACGTTTGAGCGGGGCAATTACTTGCACCCCGCAAGTTACCGGAGTTTCAACCCACTTTCAGAACCTGTCAACCCAGAAAATGAAAAAACTTTCTTATTGCAAGAATCTCAACGAATCCGATTGACGGGATCAAGAAACCGGGGTAAAGCGAATCCATGACACGACCTCAAGTGATCTTCACCAGCCTCCTCTTCATGTTTGCGTGCCTCATTCCGCTAGCGTCGCAGCAAGCCCCCCCAGGCTATCACTTGGTCTGGAGCGATGAGTTCGACGGTCCCGACATCGACAAGTCCAAGTGGTCTTTTTCGGTCGGCGGCGGAGGCTTTGGCAACAACGAGATGCAATGGTACTCCAACAAGCCCGAAAACTCCCGCATCGAAGGGGGGCAATTGGTCATCACCACCCTCAAGCAGAAGATGGCGGGTTGGCCCTACACCAGCGCTAAACTGCAGACGAAAGCGACCTGGACTTACGGCCGCGTTGAGGTACGAGCCCAAGTGCCAAAGGGCGTGGGCAGCTGGCCGGCCATCTGGATGCTCCCCGCGCCCATCAGCGATCCGAGCCTCAGCCCTGCGGAACTGAGCTGGCCGACCACGGGCGAGATCGACATTATGGAGCACGTGGGCTTCGACACGACGCTCATCGCTCAGACCTTCCACACGGGAGCGTTCAATTTTAAAATCAACACCCAAAAGGGAATACGGCTCACCGCTCCTGATGCCGAAACGGCCTTTCACGTGTACGGGGTCGACTGGACCCCCGAGAAGGCGGACTTCCTGTTGGACGGCGAGGTGGTCTATACTTTTGCCAATATGCACAAGACCCGTCAGGAGTGGCCCTTCGACCGCCCGTTCTACCTCATCCTGAACACCGCCGCTGGGGGCGACTGGGGTGGTCAGGAAGGGGTCGACAATGCCTCGCTCCCGTGGAACTTCCACATCGACTGGGTAAGGGTGTACGGTGCAGACCACTAACCCCATCGGCCAGCGGCGCAACAATTTGGCCGTGCTGGCCAGGGCCATCTGGAAGACCCCCGGCATCAGCCGACGTGAGCTCGTCGATCACTTTGAAATCGACGAGTCGAGCGTGTCGCGCCTGGTTTCGCAGCTCATCCAAATGGGATTGGTCGAAAGCTCGGGAACGGTGGAAGGCTCCTCGACTCCAGGACCTGCGCCCGGTGGCCGACGACGCATCGCCCTCAAGGTTCGCGAAGACTTTGGGCAAGTCTGGGGCTTGGCCCTCTGGCGTGACCGTGTCCGGGTGACTGTGATTAACATGCAGGGACAAAGTCTCGCCACGCAAGAGTTTCCTCTTCAGCCCTACGACGGCGACTGGAAGGCCTACCTGCAGCGGGCTGTGCACTTGGCAGTCCAGTTGTCGGCCCGAACGGCTGCCGCCCAGGCCGGTGTGCCCCGCCCCCTGATGGGCATTGGCCTGGGCATGCCTGGCTGGGTCGACTCGGAATTGTCGATGGTCGTCCGTTCGGATGAGTTTGGTCTGCGTCAGGTGACCTGCCCCGTCCAGTGGCCCGAGCATCTGCCGGTCTTGTGGGAAAACGACGCCAACTGCGGTGCCTGGAGCGGGTTGGGCCGAGGTGCCCCCACCGACGACGAGCTCTATGTGATCGCGCGCTTTTTGGAAAACGGTCCGCTCGGGCTGCCGAGCGAACTTTCGGTAGGCTTTGGGCTGATCGTCAACGGCCAACTCCACCGGGGCTGGCGGCACGCGGCCGGCGAGTTTATCTCAGCGCTGTGGAAACCGGGTTGTAGTTCGGCCTACGGTCTGGACGACTACACCTTCGGACGCAGCCGAATCGACAAGGAGGCCTTTCTTGCCACGGTCGGCGAGGTTCTCCGCAACCTGCGTTTTGCCACCGAACTGCTCGACCCCCATACCATTCACCTGGGCGGCGACCTGAAAGACCGTTTTGACGACGTCAAAGAAGCCTGCGATCTGGTAGCCTGGCCGGCGGGCAAGGCCCTGCTTCACCCGCTGCCAGCCGGAATCGACGAGGTCAGCTTGGGTGCGGCCCTGCTGGTGCTCGACGAACTGTTCCAGTTCCCCTCGGGTGACCGCCTCACCCTGTTCCGTGGTTATGGCACGGGCGTCAACGACCCGGTGTGGCGTGGGCTGCCTTCGGGCCTCGAGTCTTGCCCGGCCGTCAAATAATTACAGCCCGGCGAGCTTGCGCGGATCAAGCACCGAGTTCAAGTCCTTTTCCGACAACAGTTTCTGCTCCAAGACAAGCTGACGGATAGTCTTGTCTTCGGCCAGCGCCTGCTTGCTCAGCGCGGCAGCGCGGTCGTAGCCGATAACCAGCGCCAGCGGCGTCACCAGTGCCAGGGAACGCTCGACCTGCTCGCTGGCGCGCCTCTCGTCGGCCACGATGCCCAGCACGCAACTCTCGGAAAACGTGTCGACGCACCGCGTCAGGAGCTCCAGCGAACTGAGCGTCTCGTGGGCTAAGAGTGGCATCATGATGTTGAGCTGCAACGGCGCGTTTTGGCCCGCAATCGTCACGCTCAGGTGCTTGCCCATCACGTGGGCGCAGGCCTGATTCAGCATTTCGAGGATGACCGGGTTCACCTTGCCTGGCATGATGGAACTCCCGGGCTGCAAGCTCGGCAGCAGGATTTCGCCAAAACCCGTGCGCGGCCCCGACGAGAGCAACCGCAGGTCGTTGCCGATTTTGAGCAGACTGGTTGCCACGGTGTTCAACGCTCCCATGAGCTCGACCTGGCTGTCGCGGGCCGCAATGGCCTCGTACAGGTTCTCGGCCTGGTGAAACCCAACGCCCAGCTTTGTGGCCAGCGCCGCTGCCGTGCGGGCCCCAAACTCGGGGTGGGTGTTCAGGCCGGTGCCGAGCGCGGTTCCGCCCAGCGCCAATTCTTCCAGCCGTCCGAACGTCGCCCGCACCCGTTCGGCCCCGAGGCGCACCTGACGCGCAAACGCGCCGAACTCGTTGCCCAGCGTCATGGGCACGGCGTCTTGCAGGTGCGTTCGGCCAATCTTGACGATGCTCGCAAACTCACTGGCTTTGGCCTCCAATGCGGCGGCTAACCGGTCGAGCGAGGTGGCGAAGCGCGCCGCTTCGAGCCGACAACTGACGTTGAGCGTGGCCGGGATCACATCGTTGGAACTCTGCCCCAGATTGACATGGTCATTAGGGTGGACCGGCGACTTGCCCCCCCGGGACGAACCCAGGAGCTCGTTGGCGCGGCCAGCCAAGACCTCGTTGGCGTTCATGTTCCAACTGGTGCCGCTGCCGGTCTGAAACACGTCCAGCGGAAACTCGCCGTCGAACCGGCCCTCGAAAGCCTCGTGGGCTGCCTGTTCAATTGCCAACGCGATTCGGGCCTCGAGCAGGCCCAGACCGGCGTTCGTGCGCGCCGCCTCGCCTTTGATCAGGCATAGTGCCCGCAAAAAAGGCGTCGGGATGCGGTGGGGCGAAACCTGAAAGTTTCGGCGGGCCCGCTCGGTTTGTGCCCCCCAATAGCGTTCAGAATCGACCTCGATCGGTCCCATGGAATCGGTTTCGGTCCGGTTTTTCATGCCCATGATGATAGGACAGGTTGGCATGGGGTGCAAGAATGGGCTACAGTTTCTCAAAAGTATGGGAATCCGCAAGAATATTCAGGTTTGGTTGGAACACAAGCTCTTTCTCGCATCGGAAGCCGAGGATCCGGAACTCCGGTTCCTGCGCGTTCTGCGGGTGCTGGTTCTGCTGGTGGCTGTGGCTGTCCAGTTGCTTGGCGTCGTGTGGGCGTATCAGACCCAAGCGTTCCTGAGCCTCGGGCTTCAGGCCGCCATGGCGTTGGTTTTTGCGGCCATGCTCGTCTTCTTGCCGCGCCGCGCGGAGTCGAAGCGCATGCCCATCTTGTTGGCCTTGGGCGTTGTCGCTTCGGCAGGCGTCGGGCTGATCGACCTGTCGCCATCGCTGATCGTCTGGTCCTTTTTGGGTCCGGCCGGCGTGATGATGGTTGGCGGGCGTTGGGCGGGGGTGGTCTCGCTCGGTGTGGTGATAGGCGCCGGTACCGCGCTTTTGTTTTTGCCGGCCTTTTCGGCGGTGTGGCTGTGGGTAGTCGTGGCTGTCCTGGGATCGGCGGCCTTCCTGGGAATTGCAGCCATCGTGTTGCACCTCGTCGAAGTAACCTTTGAGCTCTACCAGATGCAGCAAAAGGCGATGATTGACCTGCTCGAGAGCACCTACACCAGCGAAACGCGTTTTGCCAACCAAAAGCGCTTCCTCGAAACTCTCATCGACCTCATTCCTTTCCCTCTGTTTTCGAAAAACATGGAGGGCGAGTTTCTCAACGTCAACGCCTCCTTCGGGGTCGTGTTCGATGTCAACCCAACCGAGGTGGCGGGAAAGCTCAATAACACCCTGCTGGCCGAGCACAATGCCCGAAGCTTGGCCAAGATCGAACTCGACGTTCTGGCCCGGGACTCGATGGCGGTCGAAGAGACTCAGCTCGTCCATGCCGATGGGCGTTTGCACGACTTCATCGTCTACATGATGCCGTTTGTCGACAACGAGCAGTCCATGCAGGGGTACATCGGTGTGCTCATCGACATCACCGAGCGCAAGCAAAAGGAGCAGAAACTGGTCCAGCTCAACGACACCAAGGACCAGTTGTTCAGCATCATCAGCCACGACTTGCGCGGACCTGTCGGCAAAATCAAGCAACTGCTCGACATCTACGTCGACGATCAGGGGATCTTTGACAGGGCCACCTGGGACCAGGTGTTTCAGGACATGCGCAAATCGAGCGACAGCCTGTTCCAGCTACTCGAGAATCTGCTCAGCTGGGTGCGTTCGCAGCGGGGCGAAACCGACGTGGTTTTTGAGCTGTTTGCCCTCGAACCTCTGGTGAACGATGTCTTTAGCCTGCAAAAACTGATCGCCAACGACAAGAAGATCCAGTTGGTTCACGACCTGCACCTGACCGGACCCGTGCTCAGTGACAAGCAAACCCTGAGCACCATTATCCGCAACTTGGTCAACAACGCGGTCAAGTTTACCAAGCAAGGCGGAACCGTGACGGTCCGCGCGGGCGAGTCTGAGGACGAGCTGTTCATTTCGGTCGAAGACACAGGAATCGGAATGGAAAGCGACGTTGTCGCCAAAATCTTCCGCAAGCGCGAGCGGGTTTCCACCTACGGCACCGGCAAAGAACGCGGTCAGGGGATTGGGTTGGGTTTGTGCATGGACCTGATTACCGTGCTCGGCGGCCACCTGACTGCCGAAAGCGAAGTTGACGTCGGAACCAAGATTCACCTTCACCTTCCTACTCCGGAACTTTAGGGCGCGACAATGGCAGTGCTGCAACTTCTGGGAATGAAGCACAGCGGGAAGAGCACCCTCGGCAGCCTCGCCGCCCGCAAACTGGGGTGGACCTTTCTGGACCTCGATACCCTGCTCGAAGCCGAGCATCCCGGAGCCCACCGCAAGACCAGTCGCGAGATCTACCGCGAGCTGGGTCAGGCCACCTTTCAGCACTACGAGGCTCAGGCGGCGACGAGGGTGGCGCTGCGCCTGGCCTCTGAAAGCGTCGTTCTTGCCTGGGGTGGTGGTACCGCGACGAACCCCACTGCAGTCGAAGCCCTTGGCAGACAGGGAGTTCTGGTCCTGCTCGACGAAAAGGCCGAGGTGCTCTACGAACGAATTTTGCGCGGCGGGTTGCCGGCCTTCCTTTCCAAGGACCATCCGTGGGAAGATTTTCTGCGCCTTTACGACGAGCGGATGGCCCTGATGTCGGCGCTCACGCCCCACCGCCTCATCCTGGGAGGCGCAGGAATCGACCGCGCCCTGACACAGTTACTCGAGATTTTGCAAGGAGTTCTTCATGCCCGGTAGCAGTTTCGGCCACCTGTACAAACTCAGCACCTTTGGCGAAAGCCACGGTGGCGCTGTCGGCGTCGTTCTCGATGGGGCGCCCCCAGGGCTGGAACTCGCCGAGGCCGACATCCAAAAGGAGCTCGACCGCCGCAAGCCCGGCCAGAGCTCGGTGACCACGCCCCGCCAGGAGCCCGACACCATCCACCTCATGAGCGGTGTGTTCGAGGGCAAGACCACCGGCACTCCCATCCTGATGATCCTGTACAACAAAGATGCCCAGTCGAGTGCCTACGACGACATCAAAGACAAGTTCCGCCCCGGCCACGCCGACTTCACTTATCTGAAAAAGTACGGCCTACGCGACTACCGGGGTTCCGGCCGTGCCTCGGGCCGCGAGACTGCCGCGCGCGTCGCCGCCGGTGCTGTGGCCAAAAAAATCCTGGCTGGGCGCGGCGTCACCATCACCGCTTGGACGCAGCGTTGTGCCGGAATCAATTGCGACACCGTCGACTACGCAGTGATCGAAAAAAACCCCATGCGAGCCGCCGACTTGGCTGCCGCCGCAAAGATGGTGCCGATCATCGAGCAGCTCGCCAAAGACGGCGACAGCGTGGGGGGCATCGTGGAATGCCGCATCACCGGCGTGGCTCCCGGGTTGGGTGAGCCGGTGTTCGACAAGCTCGAGGCCGACCTCGCTAAGGCCATGATGAGCCTGGGCGCGGTCAAGGGCTTCGAAATCGGGCTCGGCTTCGGCTGCGTCGATCTCAACGGCAGCCAGCACAACGACGCCATGGATGCCAGCGGCTTCAAGACCAACAACGCCGGCGGTATCATCGGCGGCATCAGCACGGGCGAAGAGATCGTGTTCCGCATCGCCGTCAAACCCACCAGTTCGATCAGCAAGTTGCAGCACACCGTTGATACCCACGGCACCGAAATGGAAATCCGCACCATCGGCCGCCACGACCCCTGCATTTGCCCGCGCATCGTGCCCGTGGTCGAGGCCATGGCCGCCATCGTGCTCGAGGACCACTACAAAAGGCAGGCGGCGCTGTTCAGCTGAGTTGATTTCGGGCCCAAAGCGCAAGCAAAACGCCTCTCCTCCTTGTCTGTATGGTAAAATGGAGGCATGAGGAACACGGGACTTCCCGTACGCAAGACCGAACAACATTTCACCTACAAGGACTACCGCCAGTGGCCCGACGACGAGCGCTGGGAACTCAGCGATGGCGTGGCCTACAACATGAGCCCGGCACCAAGGACTGAACGTCACGCTTGTCCGTTGGATCGGAAATTTCCTGGACGGCAAACCCTGCAAAGTCTTCGTCGCACCCTGCGATGTGCTCATTCCGCGCGTCAACGAGCAGGATGAGGACGACGTGGACACCGTGGTGCAACCCGACGTTCTGGTGGTCTGTGACCCCAAGAAGATCCGCCTGCGCGGCATTTGGGGTGCTCCCGAGCTGGTGGTCGAAATCCTGTCGCCGTGGACCAGTCGCAAAGACCAGCGCGAAAAGTTCGACCTGTATCAGCGCATCGGCGTGAAGGAATACTGGGTGGTCGATCCCAATGGGTGCTGGTTGCAGCAGTACCTGCTTGGTTCCGACCTTAAGTTCGGCGTCGAGGCGACTTTTGAGGCCGGCACGCTCACCTGCCCCACGCTACCGGGGCTGACCATCGACGTCGGCGAGCTTTGGAAAGGCCTGACTCCGCTGGTCCGGTACGACGCGAACCGTCTGGCACGTGAGTGCGCCAAACTCGACCCAACCAGCGAACAGGCCGAGGCTGACGTCGGTCTCGACAACGGCGGGTTTTCCACTCACCTTGGCGTTGGCCCAGCCGAGTCTGCCCAAACAGTCCTGGGTCAAAATCAGCCAGATCCGCACTTTGTCGGTTGAACGGATCGGGGCAAAACTCGCCCTTGTCGAGCCCGAAGTTTTGAATCAGGTTCTTGAGGGCCTCAACGAGATTCTGGGAGTGTGAGCAAAAAAAAGAGGCCCCGAGGGGCCTCCTGATACGGTCGAAAGACCGACTTATTCGTCGCTGGGAGAAAAGTCGTCTTTGGAAGCGCCGCACATGGGGCATACCCAGTCGTCCGGCAAGGCTTCGAACGAGGTGCCGGCCGAGATATCGTTGTCGGTGTCTCCCACTTCTGGATCGTAAATATAGCCGCATACATCGCACACGTACTTCTGCATGGTTCCTCCAAATTGGCGTCTGTTTCTGATTATAGGAGTTCGGTCCCCGGCCGTCCAGTCAAAAGTGGGCGAGTGTGTTCTTGTCGTCCATGCCCTGGCGCGTGATCGCGAAATCCCAACGCAGCGGGTCCTCGGGTTCCAGGCCTCGCAGGGCGGCCGTGATTTCGCGGCAAGCGCGGGCATCGGCAAGGTTGCGCCTCGTCAGGCCCTCCCGGCGGGCCCACTGGAGCACGTGGGTATCGACCGGCATGAACAAGTCGGCAGGGGTGAGCACAGACCAACCACCGGGGTCGATGGCGTCGTGGCGTACCATCCAACGAAAGAAGAGATTGAGGCGCTTGAACGCCCCCTTGGAGTCGGCCACGGGAAGGAGGATTCCCAGATCGCGCCCGGGCAAGCTTAGGCGCTGAGCAAATGTGGCCAGGGCCAACCAGCGCGTTGCCTCAGCGGTAGGGCTGCCGACTGAACCCTCGCGACTAACCCCTTCTCGGTAAGCCGCTTCGAGACTGCCAAACCGGCGCAACGCTTCGCCGAGGCCATCGAGCAACCCCGCCACCTGGGCTCCCGAAAAGAAACGGTAGCGGAAGCCGTCAAGACTTGCGTCCCACGAACCCGGCGGGGCCTCGCGGACTCGTTCGGCCAAGGGGGAGCCGACAAGTCCGAGCACGGTTCGTGCCGCTGGAATAATGAGCGAGGCACGACCTATTGCCAAGCACGAAGCAACCAGACCCGCCACCTCGCGGTCGGCCAAAAGAGGTAGATCGCGAACCAGAACCAAAGGATCGGTCCCCAGATGCACAGGTGAGTGCCAGCGATCGTAGAGGCCTTCAAGGCGTGGGCGAATGACCGTGCATCCTTTGCAACAGCGCGAGCAGTTTCTGGCCGTAGGCGGGGTCGCTGGCCCAGGTTCCTGCCAGCTGCCAAAGCGAGGGGGCACGCCCGCGGCTGACGAGGTCCAACCTCGGGTTCACGGGCGGGTTAGCCAGGGGCAGGGTCGAGGCGTAGTACTTGAGATGCTGAATCTGGGCCCGCACCCCCTCGCGGGGCGAAGCAAAGCTGAGCGACGCCGAACCGCCATCCACGGCTCCGAGGCCGGCGAAATTGTACTGCCCCAGTCGGACCTGGTTACCAAAGCGAAGGTACGACGTCTCGAGACACATCTGGGCAAAGGCCAGATCGGTATTCACACCCTCGGACGCCGCCTCTTCCTCGTAAAGCAGGGCCAGGTTGAGCGCAAAACCTTGGCCAAGGCTGGGATTCTGTGACGTGAGGAAAGTCGCCCTCTGCTGCGCCGAAAGCGAAGGCGGCGCCATAATGAAAGGGTTGATGGCCAAAGTAGGCGAGGTGGCAAAAGCGACGACCGGGAGAAGCAACACAAGCAACCGGACGGACGACTTACGCATCGTGCCGCCGATGGTATCAGGGTTTACTCACCTTGACAAATAGCTCTTGTCAAAGGCCGAGATGTGGCCTATATTGAACTTAGTTTTTGTGAACAGCAGTACAACAAAATGAATGGAACACTAAATAAAGAACTGGTTATTCGTCTGTTGAAATACAGGCGCATTCTCACGCAGCTGAAAAGCCTCGGCTTTGAGAAAGTGTTCTCGAACAATCTCGGCGATGCCATTGGTGTCGCCCCGGCCTTGGTGCGCAAGGACTTCTCGCTGCTGGTGCTGGGTGGAAACAAACGCGGCGGCTACAACATCGACTACCTGACTGAGCAGCTCGGCCTCATTTTGGGCAAAACGAGCGAACAGAAGATCGTCATTCTCGGCATGGGCAAGATCGGAACGGCCATCGCCCAGTACAAGGGCTTCCTGCAGGGCGACTTCGAAGTCGCGGCCGGCTTTGACGTCCGCCCTGTCGCCTTGCCTGATACCCTGGCCACCAAAGTCTACCGGATAGAAGAGTTGCCGTCGTTCTGCGAAAAGAACAACATCCAGGTCGCCATCCTCGCGGTTCCCGAAGACGTGGCCACCGAAAGCCACAAACTCCTCAAGGAAGCGGGGATCCGGGGAATCCTGAACTTCACCCCCGTTGAATTGAAAACCACCTCGAATTGTATTATTCATAACATCAACATCGGGGTTGAAATCGAAAACCTGTTCTTTCAGGTGATCCGCAACGGCCTCGGCGAATAGTTCACTGCCTGCCTAGGAGCTCCCCATGGAAACTGACCCTACCCTCAAAATCCTCAAAATGGTTCAGGAAGGCTTTTTGACTGCTGAACAGGGCCAGCGGCTCATTCAGGAGTTGCAGAACTCATCGAAGTCCGAAGTTCCACCGAAGAGCGATGACCCGGCGCGCGAGTTGCCCAAAGAGGAACACGCCGACCCGAGTTCGGAGTTGTTCCGCATGGTCGAAGATGCCGGCAAGACCTTCGCCAAGGGCTTTGAACAACTGTTCGGTTTCGCCAGCCAAACCGTCAAGGATGGCTTGGGCCTCGGTCCGCAGAATGTGGTGCTCAAGGTGCTCGACCTCGAGGGTGGCAAGGAACGCTACCAAGTCACCATCCCGCTCAAGATTTTCACGGCCCTCAAGCCTCTACTAACCTCCACACCGCCCATGATTGTCCACCCCATCCAGCAGATTGACTACGAGGCCTTGTTCCGCAGCCTGGAATCGGGCGAAACCGGCAAGGTGTTCGAGTACCTCGACCACGCCAAGGGAGACCGGTTCGAGGTTTGGGTGATTTGACCGCCCCGGAACCAAGCCTGGCTTCTTGGCCGATACCAGTTGGTTGGCTGTGCCGTGCACGCTGGACTGGCAATTCCGCAACACAGTCGACGGCTTCAAGCTGCTGTGGAGCGACGGTATCTTTGGCGAAATGGCGGTGTTCGAACCGCAGGAGCTCGCCGCCATCCCCTTCGCTCCTGGACGCGTGGTCTGGTCGACCTCGGGCTTTGACACTTCGCTGCTCGAGCCGCGCAATCCTTCGGGACATTTGCGACGGCCCGACAACCTCGACTACGTGGTGGGCGAACTGCTGAGTTGCCTGTTCGTCGGTCTGTGTCGGTTCCAGCGAGGCGAAAAGCTCTCGGCGTGGCGCTTTGTGCAAACCTATTGCCTCGATCGGTTTTTGGAAATCGTGGACCTGACGTCGCAGCCCCAGCCTGGGTTTGGCGACCTGTACGTGCGCGACCGGCGCTTCGAGGTGCGCTACCCAGCCGAGGCGGCGCAGCTGGCGTCGATCCTCACCGGCTACGAGGGCACCCCGAAGGCGGCGCTGGCGCTCCTGGACTGGACCAAGGCGCGCGCGCCCGTGAATGCCGGGCTCGAGGGGCGAATCCGCGAGCTCGCTGTCAACACAACCAGTTGATTCCCTGACCAACTCGGTCAGGTCGGCTATACTGGGCCCCGTTCCGGAGGGTCCATGGCGCTGATCGGTCTGCAGGAGATTCACTACACCATCGGGGGCCTCCAACTCTTTGCCGGGGCCTCAATTCAGATTGAGACCGGTGACAGGCTGTGCCTGGTAGGCCGCAATGGGGCCGGCAAGTCGACCTTGCTCAACCTGATGCAGGGCAAGCTCGCCCTCGACAAGGGCGAAGTGAGCCGCCAACAGGGCCTGCGAATCGCCACGCTGGATCAAGAACTGCCTTCCGCTCCGGGAAAGTCGGCCCTCGAAGCGGCGCTGGAAGCCTTCCCTGTCAGCGCCGAGCCCTGGGAACAGGAACGCAAGGCCCGCCAATACCTGAGCAAGCTGGGAGTGGAGCCTGAAGCCGACTTTGGCGCTCTGTCGGGCGGCAATAAGCGCCGCGCCGCCCTCGCCGGGGCCTTGGCCTGCGAACCCGACCTGTTGCTCCTGGATGAGCCCACCAACCACCTCGACATCGAAACCATCGCCTGGCTCGAGGATGCTCTGGTCGTCTTCCGAGGCGCGGTGGTGTTCGTCACCCACGACCGGCAGTTTGCCCGCCGCGTCGCTACCCGTGTGGCCGAAGTGGACCGAGGCCGCCTGATCGCCTTCGCCTGCGGTTGGGACGCCTTTTTGGAACGCCGCGAGGCCGTGCTCGAGGCCGAGGACAAGCGCTGGGCCGAGTTCGAAAAAAAGCTGGCCGCCGAGGAAGTCTGGGTGCGACGCGGCGTCAAGGCCCGCCTCAAGCGCAACGAAGGCCGCGTGAAGGCCCTGCTCAAAATGCGCCAAGAGATGGACGACCGACGCCACAAGACCGCTGACGCCCGCATGACGCTGCAAGAGGCTGAGCGCTCGGGCGACCTGGTGTTCGAGGCGCGGCACTTGGGCTTCACCTACCCGGGGCGACAGGTGCTGCGCGACTTTACCCGCACCGTGATGCGCCGCGAACGCATCGGCATCATTGGCCGCAACGGAACGGGCAAGACGACGCTGCTGCGTCTACTTTTCGGCGACCTGCACGCCTCCCATGGGCATTTGCACCGGGGCACCAACCTGCAGGTGCTGTACTTCGATCAGCTTCGCAGCCAGCTCGACCTCACGAAGTCCGTACAGGACAATGTGGGCGGCGGGTACGATACGGTGGAGATCGGCGGCAAACACCAGCATATCCTGGGGTACCTGGACCGCTTTTTGTTTAGCGCCGAGCGGGCCCGGGCTAGCGCCAGCATTCTGTCGGGGGGTGAGCGCAACCGGTTGTTGCTGGCCAAGCTGTTCACCCGTCCCAGCAACGTGTTGGTGCTCGACGAACCGACGAATGACCTCGACGCCGAAACCCTCGATCTGCTCGAAGAGCTCCTGTTGGAATACCGAGGCACCATCTTCCTCGTCAGTCACGACCGCGAGTTTCTCGACAACGTGGTGACCAGCACCTGGAGCTTCAACGACGATGCCACGCTCGACGAAACCCCGGGCGGCTGGACCGATTGGGCCGCGTGGCAGGTGCGCAAAAAAGCCGCGCTCCTGGAAGTGGCCCGAGGCGCCAAAGTCGACGCGGGTTCCGAGTCGGGGGCGAGTGCCTCGGGTGGCGCAAAAGTCCGCAAACGGAGCTTCAAAGAAGAGCGTGAGCTCGAAACCCTGCCCGCCAAGATCGAAGCCCTCGATGCCGAAATCACCGGCCTGCACGACCGCATGGCCGACCCCGGCTTTTACAAATCGGCGGGTGCCGGCGTGGCCGAAGTGACGGCACGCCTGAGCGCTGCGGAGGCCGAACTGAGCGTCGCCTACGCGCGGTGGGAAGAGCTGGAGGCTCTGGCGGGCTCAACTTGACTTGCCCCGATGTAAGGAAATCCCTTACACTGAAGCCATGATCACCAGCCGCCTGACCAGCAAAGCCCAGACGACCATACCACAGCCGATTCGGGCTGCGTTGCATCTCAAGGAAGGCGACGACTTGGCCTACGCCATCGAAAAGGGCCGGGTCATTCTTACGCGGGCCAAGTCCGAGCCTACAGACGATCCCTTCGCCACCTTCGGCGAGTGGGACTCCGAGGAAGACAGGAGGGCCTATGGCGAGCTTTGACGTTGGCGAGGTGATCAAGGTGCCGTTCCCGTACACCGACCGACCTGTCCGCGAACGACGACCCGCGCTGGTCGTGGCAAACGGTGGTGCGCTGAAGGAGCCGGGGCTGTTGTGGGTACTCATGGTGACCTCGGCAGCCCATCGACGCTGGCCGGGTGACGTCGCAGTGAGCGATCTGTCGGGGGCCGGGCTGCCCGTTCCGTCGGTTGTCCGGACAGCCAAGATTGCGACCATCGAGGCGCAGGAAGCACTCCCGCTGGGGCGACTTTCGGCTGCCGACGACTTGCTGGTCCGCCATGAACTCGACCAGACTTGGAAACGGGGGAGTTAGCCATGGCCAAAAAAAAGACCGCGTACATCTGCAACGCCTGCCAGCACGAAGAATCGCGTTGGCTGGGAAGGTGCCCGCAATGTGGCACCTGGAACAGCTTCAGCGAAGAGGTCGTGGCCAACACGCCCAAGGCCGCCCCGCTCCCCGGCGCCCCGCGCGCCACCTCGGGTGGGCACAGCATTCCGTTGGCAGCGCTCGAGGCCCAAAGCGATCTGCGCATCGACGCGGGCATCGGCGAGGTGAACCAGGTGCTCGGCGGTGGCATCATCCGAGGCGCGTCGGTGCTCATCGGTGGCGAACCCGGCATCGGCAAGTCGACGCTCTTGCTGCAATTGGCCGCCAAGGTAAAAACCGCCGGCCGCGTGCTCTACATCACTGGCGAGGAGTCGGCCGCGCAGATCAAGATGCGGGCCGATCGGCTCGGTATCTCGCGGCAGGGTCTGGAGATCCTCGTTGAGACTCACGTTCCTGTCATCAACAACGTGCTCGAAAAGATCAAGCCGGTGCTGGTCATCGTCGACAGCATCCAGACGCTTTACAACCCCGAGGCCGGTGAAGTGCCGGGCACGGTCAACCAGCTCAAGTACGGCTGCCACGAGATCCTCAGCTGGTGCAAGGAACACGAGACTTCGAGCTTCCTCATCGCGCATGTGACCAAGGGGGGCCAGATCGCGGGCCCCAAGGTGATCGAGCACATGGTCGACACGGTGCTGCACTTCGAGCAGGCCGCAGGCGACATTCGCATCCTGCGTGCCACCAAGAACCGCTTCGGCAGCGTCGACGAGGTGGGGCTGTTCACGATGGACGAAAAGGGCCTGAACGAGGTGACCAACCCGGCGTCGATCTTTCTTATCCAGCGCGAGGGTGAGCTTCCGCCGGGCATCAGCGTGGCGCCGATTTTCGAAGGAAGCCGGGCGCTGTTGGTGGAGCTTCAGGCACTCACGGTACCGGCCAAGGGCGGCATGAGCCGGGTATTCAGCGACCGCATCGACTCGGGCCGGGTGAGCCGCATTGCCGCCATCCTGGAAAAACACACGGGCCTCAAGTTCAGCGAACAAGACATTTACGTGAACGTGGCAGGGGGAATGCGCATCAGCGACCCCGGGGCCGATCTGCCGTTGGCGCTGGCCTTGTACAGCGCACGCACCGGTCAGCCCCTGCCCCCCGGCGTCGCCAGCGCCGGCGAGCTCAGCTTGGCTGGCGAGGTGCGCCCCACCACCCACCTGCGCCGCCGGGTCAAGGCCGCCAACGACCTGGGTTTCGACCGCGTGGTCGTCCCCGAACCGGGCAAAATCCGCCGCATCCAAGATGCGCTCAAACTGATCTGGAAGGATAAGTGACCGAAGGCCCAGAGGCCGAGTTGCCGCCACGCCCCTCGCCGGCGACGCTCGAGCGGCTGGCGCTGATGGCGGCCATGCTGGCTGATCTTGCCGCCGCTTACCGCGACAAAGTGACCAGCAACGACCTCGCGCGCTGGCTGGGGACGACCGCGGCAACGGTGCGCAAGGACATTGGCTGGACCCGTGGCGGCCCAAGTGGCGTGATAGGCCGTTCAGCCTATCACCCCGGCGAGGGCCCACCCGCCGGCAGCTTAGGCGGAACAGCCTATCCTGTCGCCGAGTTGGCCCTGCGAATCCAAGCCTATTTGCACCCGGAGCCGAGGGTGCCGCTCAAGACGGGCTTGGCGGGACTGAGCGACGCCGGGCTTGCCTTCGCCAGCGACTTGCAGCGCGAGCCAGAAGGTCCTTACCGCCTGCTCGCGGGTTTCGACTCCCGGGCCAACCGGCTGGAACAACTCGAAGTGACGTTTCCGCTTTGGCCAACGACCGACATCACGGCCGTGAGCCTGAAGTTGGGGCTCGAAGCGGCCATCCTGATGGTGCCTGCCGGCGACGCCCAGCGGGTAGCCGAGCGCTTCGTGCAAGGCGGCGTACGGCGACTGGTCAACTACTCTTCGGCGGTGCTGCGCCTCAACCGACGGCAGGTGTGGGTGCGCGAGTGCGGGGTGTTCACCGGGGCGTGATTGGTTCGACCACCGCCAGGCGTCGAATGGCCGCAGAAACAGCCGGGTCGATCTCGCCCAAGGTTTCCAGCGCCGAAAGAACCTGCATCGCTACCGCGACAAAGTCGTTCCAGCTACCGAAGGCCGCCGACACCACCGGACCCACCCCTGGGTACAGGAACTCGAACCGACGGCGAGGCGAAAAGGGGTCGCCCCGCGTCGAAGTCGAGTCACGGCGCAACAACTCCACGACGGCGCCAAGAACCTCAACATGAAGTCGTTCCCACGCCGCCAGAATCTCGCCACGCAGGTAGCGCCCCAGCGCCACGAACAGTTGGCAGGCAGCCTCGTTCAGCCAGTATTCCGTGCTCTTTGCAGGGGCCGCGGGGAAGCTGACTCGGCTTGTCGCCAGCGACCGATCGAACTCGGTAGCGGCCCAAACGATCCTGGCGGGTGCGTACAGAATGGTGGCCAGATGCTCGGTCGTGACGATCCCAAACTCCGCAAACACATCGCCGTCGAAGAGAACCTTCCAAGCATCAGGAAGATACCGAAAGCGCCAAAGCGGAACAGCCGCCGCCTCCAGCCAACTGAGGGAGCTTTGAGCCTCGGTCGCGAACTCCGGCTTCACGACGACAAAGAAGTCCAAGTCGGACCATTGGTCGAGCCGGGCATACTCGGGGCCGCAGGAGCCGGTTCCGAGAACCGCCAGAAAACGACCATCGGCGGCGACGCCGTGGCCGATCGACTCAAGAAGGTCCCAGCGAGTTTGGTCTACCATTGGCGCGTCCCGGGAAGCAGTTCGACGACTTCGCGGTCTTTACCGGGGCAATCGAGCCACAAAGTGACCGGCAGACGGGTGGCGTTGTTCACACTCCCACGGAGGTTCCCGCTTGCCAAACGCAGGTTGACGCCGATTTCGCGGCCGTCCCAGCTTTCGTAGAGCGCCACGACAGGTTCATCGAGAACGACCAGAAGGGTCAGCCGACTGTAGGCGTCCGTTTGATGGCCGACCGAACTGGGAAACCGCCCGCTGTCGCCCAGGTTGAGCGCAACGAGGCTCCCTGCGCGAACCCAAACGGGAAGCACTTCGAGCGGCGCAACCACATCGCGCACGGTCGGTCCCTCAACCCTGCTGCGGTCAAAAAGGCCGATCCAAGTTCCTGCTGGGAACACCACAGAGCGGGAAGCCACCCCTTCGTGGACCACGGGAGCCACCAGCAGGGCTCGGCCGAGCAGGTACTCGTCGTCGACGTGCCTGACGTTCTCGTCACCAGGGAACTCGAAGGCCAGCGCGCGCATGAGCGGCGTCCCGTCGACCACGCAGGCCCGTGCTTCGTCCCACAAATAGGGGAGCAAGTTCATACGGGCGTGGGCGAAGAAGCGGTACAGGGGCAAAACTCGGGGGTCACCCGTCCGCTCGGCGAGGTTCCACGGCGTGCGATCGCGGTTCTTTTCGCCTTTTGACTCGGCGTGGTATTGCATGATGGGGCAGAAGGCCGCCATCGCCGCGCTGCGCAAGAAAAGTTCTGCCGTGGGAATATCGCCGTTGAAACCTCCCAGGTCGAAGCCCCAGAAGGGCAAACCAGAAAAGCCGGCACTGAGCCCCGCCCTGATGGAGGCACGGAACGCTTCAAACGTGGACCTCTCGTCGCCGGCCCAGTGGGCGGGCACGGTGTGCGCGCCAACAAAACCAGCGCGCGAGAAGGTCAGCCCGTTCCCCCCTGTTTCCTGCTGAACGAACCGGTGGAAGGCTCCCACGTAGACGGCAGGGTAGCGGTTGCGCTGCGCGTTGTCGCCGTACACGCCTTCGCCCCCGTCGGACTTGACGCCATCGATCCCTAACTCGGTGAACCAATAACGGCGCTTGGCAAACCACCATTCGGCGGCGGCAGCGTTGTCAAAGTCAGGCACCAGACTGCGTTTGAACCATTCGAAGTCGGGAATCCGATAGGGGGTTCCATCCGGCTTCTTGACGGCAAAGCCCTTTTCGAGCATGTAGGCTTCGTCGTTGTCACGCTGGGTATGGGGCAGGCCGTCCATGTACTTCATCACCGGAGCCTGCCACAGCAAGACTTTGAGGCCCTGGTCGTGAAGTTTCTGGATCATGGCCTTGGGGTCGGGCCAGCGCCCCTGCTCAGGGAACTGAAAATCACCGAGCATGAAGCTCTCGCCGCCGGTCTTGGGTTCGTAGACCGCATCGTTGAACGCATAGAACGTGGCCTCGTCGCTCCACTGTTCCAACACCAGAACCGTCGCGGGGAGGTCAAGATCGACCGTTTTTTGGGCCTCGCGAAGCGTCAGAGCCTGGTTGTCCCAGTTGTTGCTGCTCATCCACGGCCCAAACGCCCACCGGGGCGGCAACTCGGCGGTGCCACTGCGGGCCTGCCAGGCGCCCGTCACCTGCTTGGGTGTCCCGGTGAGAAAGGTCAGTCCCGGGACCGTGCCCACCTCGGCCGGCTCGGCAATGATTTCGACCAGCCCTCCGAGCCTGTCGCAAAAACCGACCTCAACCAAGGCGTCGGACTCGATGCAGACGCCGTAGCCACCGGCCCCACCCAGACTCTGGAAAAATGGCATGGGGATGTAGGCTCGGTCGCCCTGGTCGCGATATTGATTGAAGACCCACGAGTCGAGGCGGCGTCCCCGGTACCCGAGCGAAGCGAAGCGCTCACCCATGCCGTAGAACTCCTCGCCGGGCTGCACCCGCAGGCGCCAAGTGACCCGCAGCAGAGTTCCATCAGGACCCAGGTCGAGAGAGACCGCAGGAAGACCGGCGCCAGACCAACTTTGAGCCAGCGTGAGGCCGTTTTCCACAAGAACAAACCCGCCCTCAGCGCCGGGTTGAAGTCGCGCTTCGCCACCGGAGGCAAAAACGACCGGGAACGTCAGGCTGTCGGAAGCAACCACCGACCACCCCTTGCCGACTGGCTTGAGCCAGGCCGCGACACGCTTCCCGACACCGAAGGACCACTGGGCCTCGCCAAGCTGATAGGCCACGTTCTGACCGGCCGCAAAGGGCCCCAGTTGGGCCTCCCAATAGCCTTCGGCCCCATCGCTCCCCACGTGCACCAGGGGTACCTCAAACGAGCTTTGCTCTACGGTGACCCGTGCCACGACCGCTTCATCGGCCACGAACGGCCTAACCACGGCGCGGATGGTGACCAGTTCCCCCTCGACCGGTTGGAACGGCAGCCGCGCTCGGTCGTTCGTCAGGTAGCGGTTGCCGTGGCCCTCGGGGACGTGGAGAATCTGGGGTCCCTGGCGGTGTGTCCCCACGTTATTGCCCGCTTCAAGGCGCTCCAAGTTCTGAACGGCCAAGCGGCGCAACGCACTATCAGGAGCCAGCGCCAGCAATTGGCGGGAGCGCGAGGTCTCACCCCGTTCTGAAAAATACCACGCCAGCAGGGCATTCAGGTCACCGCGCGGGGTACCCCCGAGCAGCGCGGTGTCGGCCGAAAAGGCGAACCCGCCGCGGTAGTTTTTCTGCTCCAGGCGCGACACCGTTTCGACCATGATTTGGTTGCCGGCGTCCATCAAGCCGAAGGGCACCGAACACAACACGATGTCGCTGAACAGCTGTTCCCCGCCTAGCCGGGATTTCAGCATTCCTCCTTGAAGGAACTCGCGGAAGAACAGCCCCTTGAGCTCGGGCAGCAGCCTGACGGCCTCGGCGGAATTGGTCACGTTGCGGTACGAAGACAAGGCGCCGTAGGCCAGCGCCAGAAACGGCGCATACAAACCGTCCAGCCCAACGTCGAGCCAGTTGGGCCGCGCCAAGGTGTATTCGCGGCCCACCCGGGCGACGATGGCGTCGAGAGCAGAGCGCCGAGCCGAGACCGCCGCCGACCCCACTTCGCTGGCGAGCCACAGCAGCCAAGTCTGGGCCACAAGGTCCACAGTTGTGTTTGTGTCGCGCCCCTCAAACTCGGCCAGCGAGGCCGACTGAAAGCGCCCGGCGCGGAGTTCGTACAGGACTTCAAACCCCCGAGTCCAGGGGTCGAAGGGTTGGTTGTTCATGGGACTATCCTTTGAGGCCGCCGGTCTGAAGACCGGACTGAAAGTATTTCTGAGCGAAGGCGTAGACGCCCAAAATGGGTAGCATCGACAACAGGCTGCCCGCCATCAGCACGTTAAAACGGGTGGAGTACTGTCCGTTGAGTTGGTTGAGGGCAAGGCTGAGGGTCATCTTTTCGGGGTCGGTGAGGATGACCAAGGGCCAAAAGTAGTCGTTCCAAGCTCCAAGGAAGACAATGACCGCGAGCGAAACCAGCGTGACCTGCCCCAGCGGAAGGATGACGCGGGTGAACGTGCGCCAGGTGCTGGCCCCGTCGAGCCGCGCGGCGTCGAGGTAGTCCTCGGGTATCGTGGCAAACTGCTGGCGCAGCAAAAAGATCCCGAACGCGTTGAACAGCGAGGGCAGCAACAGCCCCTGCCAGGTGCCGATGAGCGAAAGTTTGCTCAGAAGGATGAACAACGGGATGGTTGTCACCTGCATCGGAATCATCAGGGCTGCGAGGTAGAGTGCAAACACCGCCTCGCGGCCACGGAACTTGAGCTTGGCAAAGCCGAAGGCCGCCATCGCCGACGAAAACACGGTGAGGGTCATCGTGCAGATCGCCACGAAGAGCGTGTTGAGTAGCGCCCGGGTGAACGGAATGAGCTCGAACACCTTGAGGTAGCCGTCCCAGCTGGGTTTTTCGGGCAGCCATTGCACCGGCAGCGCCATCAACGCGCCGCGGGCCTTGAACGAGGTGCTCAGCATCCAAAAGAACGGCAGCAGAACAAAAGCCGCCACCAACGAGGCCGTCAGGTACCAGAAGAACGACCGCAAGGGTTTACGCATCGTAGTTCACCCAGCGGCTCTGAATGCGCAGTTGCGCCCACGTGAACCCGAAAATGATGACGAACAGCAGCCACGACCAGGCCGTGGCGAGGCCCATCTTGTAGTACTTGAACGCGTAGGTATAAATGCGCTCCACCATCACCTGCGTCGCTCCCTGAGGCTGCCCGGGAGGCATGCCATCGATCGTAGTCATCACCATGATCTGCGGGAACAGCTGAAATGAGTTGATGAGCGTGATCACCATGACCAAGAACAGCACCGGAGTCAGCAAGGGAAGAGTCACCCGGAAGAACTTCTGGCTGGTGCTGGCGCCGTCGAGGTCGGCAGCCTCGTAGTAGGTGGGGCTGATGTTCGCTAGCCCTCCCAACACAATGAGGGAGAAAAAGCCCACGTCTTTCCACAAGCTGGTGAGCACAATGCCGGGCATGGCCCAGGCGGTGTCGCTCAGCCAACCCGGGCCGGTAATGCCTACCAGACCCAACAGCAGGTTGAGCAAGCCGTACTGAGGGCTCAGGATCCACTTCCAGATCAGCGCACCAGCCACCCACGAGGTGAGCACCGGAATGTAGTACAAGACTCGGTAGAAGGAAGCTCCGCGTCGGCGGGCGTTCAGCAACAGCGACACAGCCAACGCCGCCCCCAAAATCATTGGCACGTACAAAACGATGAAGTAGACCGTGTTGCCGAGCACCTTCCAGAACTCTTCACCGCCGAGAACTTCGGAGTAGTTGCCAAGCCCGACCCAAGACGACAGAAGTCCTTCCCAACTCAGGGTCACCAGCCCGTCCCAAGTGGTCAGGCTGAGCCCGAACGAGGCCACGATGGGCAGAAGGCTGAACACCAACAGCCCCACTGCCGAAGGAAGCAGGAAGAGGATTGCCGTCGGCCAGCCCCTTCCACCCATCGTGTTTTTCATGCGTGCCTCACAACTTGATCTTGGCGTCGAGGGCTTTCTGGGCGTCCTGAAGCGCTTGCTGAGGCGTCTTCTTGCCGTCCTTGGCCGCCGAAAGTTCATTACCCAGAATATCTGTCATTTCCTGGCTCTGGTCGACCACGGGGGGTGTAACAAGGTAGTCGAGCGACTTGAACACGGCAGCCCGGTTGGCTGGAGGCGTCGCGGAGTTGTACTTGGCCACAATCTCGGTCGAACTGATCGCCGGCAGTTCCCAGGCGGCGTCGAGGCGAAGGTTGGCGGCTTCTTTGCTGCTGGCCATAAACTGGGCCCAGGCCAACGCGGCCTTGGCGTTCTTGGTAGCCTTGTTGATCACCAGACCATTGGCGAAGAAGTGGGTGGCCTTGGCCGTGTTGCCGGGCTCGACCTGCACGTCCCAATCGAAGGTATTGTCGCGGATGAAGTCGCCAAAGGCCCAAATGCCCGTGACGATCATACCCAGGCGACCGCTCTTGAATAAGTCCCAGTCACCCATGCCGCCCATCTGCGCGGTGGTGGGAATCACGTTGGTCTTGTTGTAGCGGTCCACCATGACTTGCAGGGTTGCGATGTTGGCTGCCGAGCTCACCGTGAAACGCTTCCCATCGGCGCTCATGAGCGAGCCGCCATTCTGACGAACCACCTTGTAGAACTCCCAGAACTGGATAGGTTGGAACAGGCCGTAAGTGTTCTTGTCGAGCGCGCGGATCTTGACGGCGGCGGCATCCATGTCCTTCCAGGTCCAGCTTTCGGTCGGGTAGGCCACTTTGGCCTTATCAAAGAGGTCCTTGTTGTAGAACAGCAAAACCGTCGAGAAGCTTTCGGGCAGGCCATAGGTCTTTCCGTTGTAGGTGAACGCAGCAGCAGCCTTGGGAGCCAAAACCTTCGTATCAAACTTCGTGTCGGCAAACAACGGCCCGAGTTCGAGGAGCAGGTTGCGCTTGGCATAGCTGACGAAGTTGTCGTAGTTGAGCTCGAACGCATCGGGCAACGTGCCGGCGGCAGCGCGGGTCTGCAACTGGGTAAAGTAGTCGGCATAGGCCACCGACTCGATGTTCACCTTGATGGTGGGGTTGGCCTTCTCGAAGGCCGCCTTCATGGCGTTCAGCGTTACCGCCGTGTCGCCCGAGCCCGAAAAATTGAAGTAGCTGATGGTCTGAGCACCCGCCACTCCCGACAGCGATAGCACGACCAGCGCCGTCATAAGCATCTTGAACAAGTTTCCTTTCATTGGAAACCTCCTTGGTTGTCTTCAGGCTCCCCAACAACGGGGGGTCCTTTTTCTCAAAGCACTTCTTTCCGTTTATGCAATCGCTTGCATTTCACGTTCAAAAACAAATCAGGTCGCTCGGAGCATCAACTCCGGGCGAATGAGCCGGTGCTCGGGCGCGGGCCGCGCGCCGCCGAGCAACTCGAGCAAACGATGGCAGGCCAGTTCGGTAATCTCCTGCAGGGGTTGGCGCACTGTGGTGAGGGCCGGCATGAAGCCCTTGCCTAGTTCGATGTCGTCATAGCCAACCACGCGCACTTCGCTGGGAACCTCGACTCCAGCCAACCCCAACGCCTGCAGGGTTCCCAGCGCCATCAAGTCCGTTTGGCAGAATACGCCGCGGTAGGGACTTCCAAAGGAACGAGCCTGGACCACGCGGCGAGCCACCTCGCCCGAACCGTACTCAAAGCTACAGTCGCCGAAGACGACGTCGATGTCGGTCTTGCTGCGTCCAGCCTCGGCCCAGGCGCTGAAGAACCCCTCGCTGCGGGCGTCAAACTCTTCGCCGATGGCCGAAACCAGCAGGACGCGCCCCGCCCCGCTGGACAGCAGCGCCTGGGCTGCCAACCTCCCTCCCGCCACATGGTCGGTGCAAAAGTAGTCGGCATCGGGAGCCAGGGTGTCTTCGGGGTGTTTGTGCAAGAACACGAAGGGGATTCCGGCCGCCCGCAGGCAGTCTTGGTCGGCCCGGTCCATCTCGTTGTTCACCACGAGCATGCCGTCGATTTTCCGGGCCATCACCAACTTTTGTACGTTGCTTTCGCCCGTCGTCCGGCTCCGAGGAAACGCCACCAACACATCAACCTGCGCTCGTTCGAGCACGTTCCGGATGTGGCTTTGCAGCGAACTGAAAAAGAGATTGATCGAAAAACGCTCAAAGTAATCGGGAAAGATGAGCGCGATGGTGCCGGTTTGCCCCAAGCTCAGGCCACGTGCGCTGGCATTGAACGAAAAACCCTGTTCGCGGGCAATTCTCTGGATGACCCGCCGGGTCTCATCGGGGATGAGGGGGCTGTCGTTGAGGCTTCGCGACACGGTGGAGGTGCTGACTCCCGCTAACCTGGCAATGTCCTTCAACGTGACCGGCATCCGACTCCCCGTTCATGCAACCGCTTGCACGACTAGGCCAACGATAGACCCGTCCTGGAAATCTGTAAAGGACTTTTTTCAAGTTTCGGTGGACAATGGCAGCATGTTGCTCTTCGATTGGCTACCCTATCCCTTTTCGCGCGCGGCTCGCCGCCGCAAACTTCTCGCCACCTCCCGCCTGGCAGACGACCTGTGGACCGAGTTGGTGGAGCAGCACCCCATCGTGACTCGGTTGGCCGTCGACGACTTGAATCGGCTTCGCGACCTTTCGACCATCTTTCTGGCCGAAAAGCAGTTCGAAACCGTTCGAGGTCTGACCCTCGATGAGCTTCAAAAGGCCAGCCTCGCGCTGCAGGCCTGTTTGCCGGTGCTGAACCTGGGCATCGACTGGTACAACGACTGGAGCACGCTGATCCTTGTCCCCAAAGAGTTTAAAGAGAAGATGGAGACCCCAGACGGCCACCTGGTGCACGAGACCAACGAGGAGCTTGGCGGCGAAGTGATGCCTCTGGGGCCGGTGATCCTCAGTTGGCGCGACATCGAAGATTCGGGGTGGGGCGACGGCTACAACGTCGTCATCCACGAGATGGCGCACAAGCTCGACGGCCGCAGCGGTGGCGTCGACGGCTGCCCCCCTCTGCACCGCGGCATGGATTTCGACGAGTGGAAAACGGTGTTCACCCAAGCCTTTACCGACCTGGAGCGCAAGGCCCGCCGTCTTGGGCGCCGCGCTGAGAAAGAGCTGGCCATCGACCCCTACGCCGCCACCGACCCCGGGGAGTTTTTCGCCGTCTGCAGCGAGACGTTTTTCGAGACGCCCAAAGCGCTGGCCAAGGAATACCCCGAGGTGTACCGGCTTCTGACGCTGTTTTATCGCCAGGAACCGATCCCCCCCGTGCAGGCGTGAAAACCCGCGCCTTTGGCAGTACCTTGTTGACGACCACCGAGGAGATTCCATGCGTCCGTCCACTTTTTGGCCCCTTGCGCCCGCCAGCCTCGCCCTTGCGCTCCTGATCGTCAGTCCGCCACTCTTCGCCGAGCCCAATGCCAGCCAGTGGACGGTCGTCAAAAAGTACGACGGCAAAACGTTCAGCACGCAGGGCCTGAAAAAACTCACGACGCAGGCCAACGGCTGGTCGCAGTACGAGTTCACCGACGGGCGTAGCTTGTGGGAAAACGTCGGAAAGGGCTACTTCGCCGTGATCGAAACTGACGGCACGCAGATCTACCGCTTCGCAGCCAACGAGTACAGCTACCAGTTTCCCGATGGACGCACCATCACCACCGACCCGGTCAAGGGCACCAGGTCGTGGAACGTGGGCAATGGCGACCCCGCGCCCGACTTTGACCTGCCCACCCTCGACGGCAAGTCAGCGGTCAAGCTGAGCTCGCTTCGGGGCAAGGTGGTGTTCCTCGACTTTTGGGCCAGCTGGTGCGGCCCCTGCCAGAACGCCCTTCCGGGCACCGAGGCGCTGTATAAACAGTTTCAAGGCAAGGGGTTGCAAGTGCTGGGCATCAACATCGAGGGCGACGCTGCCAAGGCGGTCCAGAACGCTAAGACCTTGGGGCTCACCTTCCCCAGCCTCATGGCGAAGAACGGCCCCGAGGGAGCCAACTGGGGCACGGTGCAAATCGCCGAGTACGGCGTCACCGGCATTCCGCACGGCTTCCTCATCGACAAAAAGGGCATCATCCGTGCCAGCGACACGCTTGTGGACGACAAGGCACTCATCCAAAAGCTTCTGGCGGAATGAAGGCGTCATGAACACTTGGCTGATGAAAATCGAACCTTCGATCACTTCGATCGACGACCTGGCCGCGCTCCCCGGCCAGACGGTCGGTTGGTACGGCGTGCGCAACTACTTGGCCCGCAATTACATGCGTGACCAAATGCGCCTCGGCGACCTGGCCTTCTACTACCATTCGAGCTGCCCCGAACCCGGCATCGCGGGCGTGGTGCGCGTGAGCCGCGAAAGCTACGCCGACCCGACGCAGTTTGACCCCGAAAGCGAGTACTTCGACCCCAAGGCGACCAGGGCGGCACCGCGCTGGTTCCAGGTCGAGGTGACGCTGGTCCGTAAGTTCCCGCTGGTGCCACTCTCGGTGCTGAGGCAGACCGCCGGGCTCGAGCAGATGGTGGTGCTGCAGCGTGGTAACCGCCTGTCGATCACCCCCGTCTCTGTGAAGGAATGGCGAATTCTCACCGGTTCATTGGATATCATTCCCGGTGTGAATTAGTATTCGTTTTTAAGTGGAGGATTTCCCGATGAAAAATGTGCTGCTCATCTCACTGGTACTTTACGGACTCGCTGCAACCCTGGGTGCTGAAGACCTGACTTCCGACCAGAAGGCCAAGGTCGATGCTAAGCTCGCGCAGTACGCCGCTTGGGGCACTGACCCCGCCGTCGTCAAGTTGGTCAAGGCCGCCGAGGCCACGCCCCCGGCCTGGGCCGCCGACATGACTCAAGACAAGTGGACGGCCCTGTCGGTCTTGAGCCCCGAAATCAAGGACATGACCAAAAACGACCTGGCGGTGTGGCTGCGGGCCAAGAAAGAAGACCTCGTGACCGAAATCTTTGTGTCGTCCAATACCGGCATCAAGATCGCTTTCCTCGCCAAGACCACAAGCTGGAACCACAAGGGCAAACCCAAGCACGATGTGCCCATGACAGGTAAAACTTGGGTCGGTGCCATAGAGGCCGACGCCTCGACGGGACTCAAGCAGGTGCAGGTTTCGTTCCCGGTGCTGGACGGCGGCAAGGTGATCGGCTCCATCGTGGTCGGTCTGTCGCTCACGAAGCTCTAGCTTATGTCGGTCTTTCAAAAAATCCTCGCGCTTCTGGGCATGACCGTCGTTCTGGTGTTCGTCCAGGGTGGCGTGTTGCTGACGCTTCTCATCACAGGCCAAATGCGTAGCGACCAGACCCTTGCCGGAGTCGTCCTGACGGCCGACGGCCTGGGCGCTCTCATGAAAGAGGCCGTCGGGGCTCAGGGCGCGCTCGAGACTCTCGTGCGTACCAGCGATGCCGACGCGCTTGAAAAGCTCGACGCCGACCTGAAGGGCCACCTCGCTGCGCTCAAGACTCTCACCGAAAGGCCCGACCTGACCGATGACAAACTGGCCTCCGGCGTGGGTGAACTCACCAAATTGTCCGACATGGTGGAGCAACCGGTGCTGATCGGCGACCTTTCGTCGGCTACCGAGAAGCTGGTGATGGAGGCCATGCCCGGCTTTCAAAGCTTCATCAGCGAACTCGACAACTTGAGGGCTCTCAAGGCCCAAGCCGGCGAAGTCGTCACCGCTGCCGCCAAACAGAGTGCCAACACCAGCCTGATCGTGGGCATCGTGGTGGTCTTGGGACTGCTGGTAGCCCTCGTGGCGGTGGGCCTGTGGATGGCGCGGAATATCGTCGGCCCACTTCGTCGCACCGCCAACCTTCTGAAAGATATCTCCGAAGGCGAAGGCGACCTCACCCGGCGACTCCAAGTGACCGGCAAAGACGAGGTGGCGAAGCTAGCAGGCTACTTCAACGGCTTCGTGGGGCACCTCGATGCCATGCTCAGCCTTATTCGGGGCAAAACGGCCGAGCTGGGTCCTTCCAGCCAGGTCGTCGCGCGCCAAATGGAAGACGTGCGCGCCAAGTCCACCGAAATTTCCCAGCAACTGGAGCAGGTGGACCAGGATTCGGCGACGCAAGCCTCCGAAACCGACGCGTCCTTCCGTGAACTGCAGCAGATCCAGAAGGGCTTGGAAGGTCAGGACAGGCTGATCGAGAACCAGGCGGCGGCCGTCACCGAGTCGTCGGCCTCGATCGAGCAGATGATTGGCAACATCGACTCCATCGCCCGTAACATCGACCTGCTTGCCTCCCGTTACGAGGGTCTGGTGCAGGCGACGGAATCGGGGCAGTCGGTGCTGACCAACCTGACCGCGCGGGTTCACGGCATCGCTGAGGCGTCGGGAACTTTGCTCGAGACGAACAAAGCCATCGCACAGATCGCTGCCCAAACCAACCTCCTGGCCATGAACGCCGCTATCGAGGCCGCTCACGCCGGCGATTCTGGAGCGGGCTTTTCGGTGGTTGCCGACGAGATCCGGCAACTAGCCGAACGCTCGGCCCAGCAATCCCGGCACAGCAGCCTGCAACTCAAGGGCATTCAGGAGTCCATCCGCGGGGTCGTTACCGGTTCCGAAGACGCCAAGTCGTCGTTCACCCGGATCCAGGAAGACGTGCAAAGCGTCAACCAGCTCCAGGTCGAAATCAAGAATGCCCTCACGGAGCAGACTTCGGGTTCGCAGCAGATTCTCGAAGCGTTGTCCGAGATCAACGAGGTGACCCAAAGCGTTCGCAGCGGTTCCCGCGAGATGACCCAGGGAGGGCTGCAACTGGTCGAGCGCAACCAGAGCCTCCAGCAACTTGCCGGCCACGTGCGCGACAAGGTGACCCAAATCAGCGACCTGTCGGATTCGATCTCGCACGCTGTGAACGACGCAGCCTCCCGGGTCGAGGCCATGGCGCGCGACGTCGAAGCGGTGGAGCAGCAGGTTTCCCGCTTCAAGGTCGGAGCCATCCAATAGGATGACCACACCAACCTGTGATTTTTTTCACAGGTTGGCTCGACGAAGCTCCTCCCCGTTTCTATACTCCTCCTCACCGGCGCAAAACCCGGTGAGGAGATTTTCCATGAAGCGTGTGTTCAACTTTTCTGCCGGGCCCTCCATGCTGCCCGAACCCGTGCTCGGCAAAGCCGCCGCCGAAATGCTCGACTGGAACGGCACCGGTCAGTCGGTCATGGAAATGAGCCACCGGTCGAAGGCCTACGAGAGCATCATCGGCGACGCCGAACGGTTGGTGCGCGAGGTGCTGAACGTCCCCGAGGACTACCACGTGCTGTTTCTTCAGGGTGGCGCCAGCCTCATGTTCCACATGATCCCGCTCAACTTCATGACGGTGAACAAGAAGGCCGACTTCACGCTCACGGGAGCCTGGGCCACCAAGGCCATCGAAGAAGCCGCCAAACTGGGCAAGGCCAACACCGTCGGCTCGTCGAAAGACAAGAAATGGAGCTACCTGCCCACCCTCGCCGGCGCCGACCCCGAGGCCGACTATCTGCATATCACGTATAACAATACCATCGAGGGCACGCAGTACCACACCCTCCCCGACACGAAGGTGCCGTTGATTGCCGACATCTCGTCGGGCATTTTGAGCGAACCGCTGGACATCAGCAAGTTTGCGCTCGTGTACGCCGGAGCGCAGAAGAACCTCGGGCCGGCCGGAGTGACGCTGGTGATCATCAAGAAAGACCTGATGGCCCGCATCCCCGCCGGCTTGCCCGCAATGCTGAGCTTCCAGACCCACGTCGACAACGGCTCGATGTTCAACACTCCCCCCTGCTACTCCATCTACATGGTCAAGCTGGTGCTGGAATGGATCAAGGAGAACGGTGGCACCAAGGCGCTGTTCGCGGCCAACAAAAAGAAGGCCGAGGTGCTGTACAACTTTCTCGACACCTCGAAGTTCTTTTACAGTCCCGTCACCAAGGCCGACCGCTCGCTGATGAATGTGCCGTTCTTGGTGCGCGTCGCCGACCCCGAGGCCAACGAGGCCATGAACAAGAAGTTCGTCAAGGAAGCCGAAGCTCTCGACCTGGTCAACCTGGCCGGTCACCGCTCGGTCGGCGGCATGCGCGCCAGCATCTACAACGCCATGCCTCTGGCCGGTGTCGAAAAACTCGTCCAGTTCATGAAAGATTTCGAAGCGAAGAACTCGAACTAGGCCCGTGACGCGATAGGCGTCTGCCGCGGGGGTGATAGGCTGTTCAGCCTATCTTCCCGCCGGCACCCACCAGCACCCACAAACACGAAGGAGACCTGAAATGTATAAAATCCAAACCCTGAACAAAATCGCCGCTTGCGGCCTCGACCGCCTTCCCCGCGAGTACTACGAAACCGCCACCGAAATCGGACACCCCGACGGCATCTTGGTGCGCAGCCAGGACATGCATGCCCTGGAACTGCCGGCGACCCTGCTGGCCATCGCCCGTGCCGGTGCCGGTACCAACAACATTCCGATTCCCGCCGCCACCGACAAGGGCATCGTGGTGTTCAACACCCCCGGCGCCAACGCCAACGCCGTCAAGGAACTCGTGCTGGCCGCCATGCTGCTCTCCAGCCGCCGGATCGTGCAGGGTCTGAACTGGAGCCAGAGTCTGAAAGGCAAGGGAGACGAGGTTCCGGATTTGGTCGAAAAGGGCAAGGCTCAGTTTATCGGCCCCGAAATCGAGGGCAAAACGCTCGGCGTGATCGGCCTGGGCGCCATCGGCGTCATGGTGGCCAACGCCGCCACCGCGCTGGGCGTCAAGGTCATCGGCTTTGACCCCTACATCAGCGTCGAAGCCGCATGGAAGATGAACACCAGCGTGCGCAAGGCCACCAGCCTCGACGCCCTCGTGGCCGAAAGCGACTTCATCACCATTCACGTGCCGCTGACCCCCGAAACCAAGGGCCTGTTCAACAAGGAACGCCTGGCCCGCACCAAAAAGGGCGCGCGCATCATCAACCTCAGCCGCTCGGGCCTAGTCGACAACACCGCGCTGAAGGCCGAACTCGCCAGCGGACGTTTGGGCGGCTACGTCACCGACTTCCCCGAAGAAGACCTGTTGGGCGTCGACAACATCCTGGCCATTCCCCACCTGGGCGCGTCGACCCCCGAAGCCGAGGACAACTGCGCCATCATGGCCGCCGACCAGCTGCGGGAATACCTGGAACGCGGCAACATCAAAAACAGCGTCAACTTCCCCGCTGCCGAAATGGCTCCCACCGGCAAGACCCGCATCACCCTGGCCAACAAAAACGTGCCCAACATGATCGGTCAGGTGACCACGATTCTCGCCAAGCACAAGCTGAACATCGACGACATGCTGAACAAGAACAAGGGCGAGGTGGCGTACAACATCATCGACGTCAGCGGCGACATTCCGGCGACGCTCAAAGAAGAACTGTCTGCCATCGAAGGGGTGCTGCTGGTGCGGGTGATAGAAAACTGTAACTGATTCGCGTCAGGGGCGCTGCTTCAACTGAGCCATGAACCGCAGCACCCCACCGACGTCCAAAATTGTGTCGGCCACCAACTGGCGCTGGCGCTCAGGTGGCAGATAGTCTTGGAACTTGCTGAGGCGGTAGTCGGGCATGAGCTCGATGAGGGCTTGGGCAAAGTCTGGCTGCTGCCAATATTCCGGGTCGGAAAAACGCTGGGTGACGGCGGAAAATCGCGCATCCGTCAAATCCGGGTCGATGATCCGGACGAGCTCGTTGGTGGCCTGGACGTCGACATCCAGCTCGATTTTGAGGGCGAAGCGGAGCGTGTTGTTGACGTTGCCCCCGGCGTAGGTGTGCCACACCAAGCCCTTGTCGTCCTGCTCGACGGGCGCGAAGGACGAGGCGAGGAGTGTGCGCTTGTCTTGGCAAACGAGCTCCCAGTCTTGCTGCGTTGGCTCGTCCAGGTAAGGTACGGTCACCTTGGAGACCAGAAGATCCCGCTTCTTTCGGCACAGCTCGTAACTCAAGAAGACAGGGCTGATGCCGCCCCATTTGGGGATTTGCCCACTCGTGGCGCGCGACACAAACACCACTTTTCGCTTCCACTCGATGCGCTCCACGGCCCACGCGCTGCCGGAAAGGTAGAACGACGAGTGGTCCTCCAATAACCGTTCCAGAAACTTCCACTCCACCGTGCCAATCACGTCGCCACCGAGGCCAATCACTTCGAACTCCGCCGGCGAGGTGAACACGGAATACATCTCCATGAAGTTCCGGCGACCGAAAGTCTTCTCGGCTTGGAGCCCCAGCGAGTAGCGGTTGCCGCCATCGCTGTGCAGAAACTCCCGGCCCACCAGAAAGTCGAAAAACTCGTCGTACGCTTCGCGGGTGATCTGCTCAAAACACCGGGCCGGGTGCAGAATGTCCCACGGCTGGTCTTTGGTGATGCCGCCGCGTTCCAGGCACAGGGCCATCAACTGGTGGAGGAGGATATGCCAGCACTGCGGGTTGGTGCGCACGTTCTCGACCCAGCCCGATCTGGCCAGTTCGACGATGGAAATGGCTTGGCCGAGAAACTTGGGGTCTTCGATGAAAAACGCGGTGTTGGCGGTGGCTCCTTCGCGCCGTCCCGTGCGCCCCATGCGCTGCAAAAAGCTCGACACGGTGTTGGGGGCATTGATCTGCAGCACGCGGTCGAGATCGCCCACGTCGATGCCCAGCTCCATCGTTGAAGTGCAAACGATGCAGGCCTCTTTTCCCCGGTTGAACTGAAGTTCCGACTCCTCACGCTCTTCCTTGCTCAACGAGGAGTGGTGCACGAACACGGGCTCGCCCGTCCCCTTGAGCGTTCCGGCGATGCGCTCGGCAAGGCGGCGGCTTTCGCAAAACAGCAAACTCTTCAGGTGTTGCGACGCTTTGACCACCTGCACCTCGAGCTCGCGTGGTTCGGTGGTCAGCGAGATGGTGATCTGCCGCCTGGCGACCGGTCGAGGCGGATCCACCAGCGCCGACTCGCGCTTCGAGCTGCCCTGAAGCCACGTGCGGATGTGGTCCGGATTGCCAACCGTAGCCGAAAGGCCAATGCGCTGGATGTCAAACTGAGAATATTGCTGCAAACGTTCCAAGACGCTGATCAGGTGATTGCCCCGGTCGCACGCGGCCAGCGCGTGAATCTCGTCGACCACCACGTAACGCAAGTTGTGCAGCAGCTTGGCGGTCGGCACGTTCTGCGAGATCAGCAGGACCTCGAGCGACTCGGGCGTGGTGAGAATGAGGTCGCCCGGTTCCTTGAGGAACTGCTTCTTTTCCGACGCGGTGACGTCACCGTGCCACTTAAACGCCGACAGACCAACCATCGAGGCGTAGCGCCCCAACCGTTCCTCCTGATTGTTGATCAGGGCCCGTGTGGGGCACACGTACAAGGCGCGCAGCCCATCGGCAGGCTCGCTCAGGCACCCAGACAGCACGGGAAAGAAGGCCGCTTCGGTTTTACCCCCGGCTGTGGGCGCCAGCACCACGCAGTTTTTGCCGTCCAGAATGACTTGCGCCGCTAGGTTCTGCACGGGTCGCAGGCTCGTCCAGCCCAAGTTGCTGACGATCTTGTCTTGCAGCAGCGGTGCCAGCCGGGCGAAAGCGCTCACCTCACCACTCCAAGGCTTCTACTGCGTAACCCTCGGCCGGTGCCGGCTCGGTGTCGTCGGGGGCACCGGCGGCCAAGCGGGCGTCCTCGGGGCTGAGTTCACCTAGCGGGAACTGATAGGCTGTCTTCGGTATGTACTCCGTGCCCTCGCTGCCATCGTGCTCTTCCACCAGGTCAAAGACGGTGACAAGTTGCTTGAGGAATTGCCGGGGAATGACGCCCACGTCGCCGCGCAACCCCGAGGTGACCATGTCGGTGAGCCGGGTAATGAACTCGTCATCGACCAGCCGGAACAGGCGTTCGGGCTGACTGGCCGGGTAGAACTCGCGAAGCTTGAACGCCACCTGCTTGAGCCGCTCTTTATCGAAGGGCTTGAGTTCCAGCTGGGACTGTTTGGAGCTCACGAAGCCTCCCGAAGTCTCGAAGCGGATGCGTTCGTGGAGGGGTTCCAGCCCGGCAACACCCTTGCGGCTGTCAAAGAACTCGGGGGTGCCGGTGAACACCCACAACAGACCGGGGAAGTCCTTGGAGGCGTCGATGATTTGCCGCAGGCCGTTGAGTGACTTACCCCGCACATCGGTGCGCGTTCGCAAAATGGTCTCGAGTTCGTCGATGACCACCACCAGTCCCTTGTAGCCCGCTTTTTTGATGATGCTGAGAATCCCCTTGAGGTACAGCAGCGCCGAACTGCTGGAAATCTCACCCTTGATGCCGGCTTTGTTCTTGGCCTTGGCAGCAATGTTCTTGGAACCGGTGATCCAAGCCACGAGCGAACTGGCGGTTTGGTAGTCGCCTTCTTGTTTCGCCTCAAAGTAAGCCTTGAGCACGTTGATGAACTCGTTGCCGGTGGACTGTTTCGTCAGGTCGACCAAGTCGGATTCAAAGCGCGTTTTGACGCGCTTGTCGAAGTCAGAAGCGTCGTCGCCGAACTCTGCGGCAATGCTGTCCTCGATGCCGCCGATCCAGCGGTCCAGAGCGTCCTCGAGCGCGCCGCTGACGGCCATGTTGGTGCGCAACTGTGATACGATTTTGTGGTACACCTCGTCGAACTTGTGGAACTGCGTGTCGTTGGGGGACACCACCACAAAGCTCACCGCGAAGTTGCGTTTGAGGGCCTCGAGAATGGTGTATTGGCTCATGAAGGTTTTACCGCACCCGTAACCACCGCGAAGGAACTTGAAGGCTCCTTCGCCAGCTGCCGCCAAGTCAAGCTGGCGGCTGATCTCGGTCAGAGGGCGGTCGATTCCCACGGCAAACTGGTCGAGCCCACGGTCGGGAACGGTGCCGCTGCGAAGGCGTTCAAAAATGATCTCGGCGTCTTTCATGGTTGGTCCTCAGGCGTCTTTGCGGTAGGTCTTGCCTTCCGCCGTATTCTCGATTTTGACATTGAACGGCAGGTGCGTCATCCACTCGCCAATCTTGTTGGCGAACACCCTCGACTTGCGCGGGCCCGACTCCCGGCCAAGGGAGTTCACCAGGAAGCTCTCCGTCAACTGGCCGTGCTTGGCCAGGTGCTTGAGCGCCGTGTGAAACTCCG
Source organism: Spirochaetales bacterium (assembly GCA_037142615.1). Taxonomy (GTDB): domain Bacteria; phylum Spirochaetota; class Spirochaetia; order JABEVK01; family JABEVK01; genus JAIFLN01. The sequence continues at coordinate 175,613 of JBAXAI010000003.1, forward strand.
AGGGAATCAGAGCCGAAAAGGTGACCTCGCCCGCTTCGGTCGCCGGCCCAGCCCCAGCCGCTCGCTGGACATCGAAATAGTCTGCGCTCACGGCGTTCTCGAGGGTGTTGCCCGCCTGGGTCGCCTCGAAACGGATCTTGCACTTGGCCACGGTTCCTTTCAGAGTGAACCCCACCTCGTACGTTGTTTCGACATCCACGGTCATCAAGTCGCCGGTGAATTTGCCGCCCACCACGTCGAAAATCGAGGTAATTGCACCAGCCTCAGCCACCAGGCGCAGTTCCAACGTCGACTTGGCAAAGAGCTCCGGCACCCCGGCCACATCAACCTTCACCTTGAGACGCTGATAGTCGCCCAATGGCGGACATTTCTCGATGGCAACCCGGAAGTGGCCTTTGTCGGCCGTCAAAGCCCGTGGCGAGGTGACCGTAATGACGGGAATGATGCGTTCTTGTGGGGTATTACCGCCGTGATAAAATCCGCCTGCCGGTTTCGAGCTCAGGAGGTGCGACGAGCGTTCGAACACGAGAGCCTGATCGGCGTGCGCCCCAGCGTAGTCCAAAGCACCGAAGCTGGCCGAAAGCAGATTCTCGGAGGTCCGGGGTGTATCGATGGCGTAACGGCGGTCGGGGTGAGAGAGCTTGGGTGCCCGATTGTTCTGCAGGGTCGAATCGCCCAGCAAGAACCCATGGTCGGCCGTGATCACGATGGCCAGGCAACCGGCATCGCGCAGCTTGCGCACAGCGAGTTTGACCCGCGCAATGCCTTTGTCGAAGTAGTCGAAGCCAAAGCCGAGCGCTCCGGTTTCGCCCATGGCATCGATCTCTTGGGTCGTGACCACAACCAGTTCGGCCGATGTGAGCTGTTTGGTCGTTTTCGCGTCCGCTGCCAGAAAGTCCTCGAGCGACGTCCATGAAGTACTGACACCTGCCACTTCCTGCAAGGTCTTGTGGCGGGTATCGGGCGACGTGACTTTGCGTTCCCCGGTCTGGAACCCGGTCACGGCTCCGCCCACGCTGTCGAAAAGTGGCTGGAGAGACTCGGCGTTCGCGGTGGGAACCAAGGCGCTCATGCCAACGGCTGTGATGGTGGGGAGTTCGGCGAGCATCGACATCGCTTCGACGGTTCCCAAACTCTCACCCTTGAGAAGATCCACCAGTTCCATGCCGAGCTCGTAGCGCAACGCATCAACAAACAGCACCGCCGTGCGTACCTTGCGGGCCGCCAATGGTTTGACGTGCTGCCGAAAGAACTGCCGTTGACGAGTATCGCTGGGCCCCAAAAACCCGGAAGCCTCGCACACCTGGTTCCAGTGGCGGGCTTGAGTGTCGATCCAGTCGCGGTACAGCCGTGCCAAAACCTGACGGACCGAGATGAACTCGTGGGCATAGTTGGCGCTGGCCAACCCCGAGCGCTCGGTGAGCACCGCGAACTGCCGGTGCAGGCGGTCGAGGGACCAACCGCTGTCGGCATAGGCCTTCATCAAGTCGGCCACGTTGGCGTGAACGGAGGGCAACGACTGATAGTGGAGAATCTGGTGGCCCAATTCGCCGGCCGCCTCAATCCATTGCCACAGCCAACTCCGCTGGGGGTCGCGGGTGATCCAAAAGCTGTGGGCGATGTCGGCCTTGTTGCCCTTGGGGAGCCGGAGTCTGGCCAGCAGGAGCGCTTCATTCCACTTGCCGTGTGAGAGCAGCACCATGGCTTCGCGGAGGAACAAGTCGGCTTCGAAACGGAAGGTGTCGATTTCACCCAAGGCACTCAGGCTGACCGAGGTTTCCTCGGGCGTTAGTCCGGCTTCCACCAACTCGGCCCAGCGCGAGTAGATCTGTGGTGTGTCGCTGCGCAGCTTGTTCAGAATGCGCTCGCAACGCAACTTGTAGTTTTTGGGCTTGGCCTTGAGGTCCCGCAGGCGCACCGAGGGGGCCTCGGCTGACAAATCCTCGGCAAACTCCAGGCACAGCAAATAGGCCGCCAGAGCTTCGGCCTGGTCTTCGGCGGTCCCGGCGGGGTCGAGAAGATTCCACGCCTTCAGCCACGACAAATCGAGCCCCAGCAACCGCTCCAGGAACTGGTGGACCAGCCCGAATCGTGCGGACGAAGCCACCTTGAGCTGATCGTAGATGCGGCCGGGATTGGTCAGAAACTCACGGACCAGACCGTCCTCGCCGTAGCGCACGAGCAAACTCTGCACCTCGGGCGGCGATTCCTGCTTGCCCTGAAGCTCGCGTTCCAGCTCGGCAAAGGTCAGTTTCTGGTCGAGCAGGTAGTCTACTTGGTCGGGCGTGAGCTTGCCTTGCGCCATTTCACGTACCCAGGTGGTCAGCGACTGCCGCAGGCGCTTGCCGGCTTGGTAGGCCTCGTAAAGGGGGGTAGCTTTGATGGTCGACTCGTTGAAGCCGGGCATGTGGATCAGGCACCGAGGAGTGTCCTTCTGGGCCAAGATGGCGCGGCTGGCCATCATCAGTTCGAGGAACGACCCGCGAAAGGCAAACACGGGGAACGGGAAGTCGCCACGCTGGTAGCGCTCTACCCAGGCGTCGACGACGGGCGTGAACTCGCCCTCTTTGTCGAGCCAGATCACCAGGCGCTTGGAGTTGACCTCTTCGGTGACCTTCTGTTGGGTAAAGTCGGTGAGCAGTCCCATTAGGAGAGTCCTCGCCGGGTGAGTGCTTCGCGCAGGGACAGACCTCGGGCAGTGAGGCGGTACTTCTGTTTGGAACTGTTGGGCTTGTCGGGAATCGTCATTTCGACAAGGCCCTCATCAATTGCGGGCTGGAGGTAGAGATTGCGGAAATTGTCGTCGCCACGTAGTTGAAGAGCGTTTCGAAGTTCATTCCGCGACATTGGCCCGTTGCAGACCACAAGGAGCTTTTTGACTTCACCTGTGACTTCACCTGTGACTTCACCTGTGACTTCACCTGTGACTTCACCTGTGACTTGCCCGGTAGCTTGTGCGGTGGGGCGCCAAATGGTGGTGACAAAACTGTCAGTGAGGGTGAATTCCGGCTCGCGGAGACCCGCTTCGCGACACCGGCGGATCATGTCGCCGGTGCCGGTACCCATGCGCTCGATGTAGCGGGCCAAGTAGAGGGGCTCGGCGATCAGCGGGTTCGCTGGTACCGAAGCATGCGGCAAACGCAGCTTGGCCAAAGTCAACGACGGCGGAAGCTCACCGGGATTCCAGACTTCGAGCCTATCGGCGAAAAGCATTACCTGCACGCTGGCGTTGCTGGTGTAATCGCGGTGCGCGACAGCGTTGACGATGGCTTCGACGACCACCTCTTGCGGAATCTCGTAGTGCACCGGGGCCTGAACGCTTTCTGCCCTGGTTCCCACGCTCAAGTTGAGCTTCGACATCACAAAATCGACAGCCTGGTCGACAAGCTCGAAAAGGGTCCCTTTGTAGACTTGGTACGAAGGAATGGGTTTGGCCACCTCGGTGCCGTGAAAATGGGCACATTTGACTTCGGACGTGAGGAAGAATCGCTGCGGCTTCTGAGCAAAGAGCAGCACGGCCGCGTTCACCGGGCGACCATGGTCGAGCAGATCCAGGTGGGTCAGCAGTTCCAACTCGGCCACGCCCTCGGGCAATGGGAAGTTCCGGGCGTAGCGGGCGGCCCGCACAAAGCGCTGCATCCGCTCGGGGTCCAAGTCGGCAACGGTCGCCTTGAGGCTGGGCGCGGCGTCGAAAGGCCCTTGGCGGATCAGGTCGCGATCGACAAGAAACTGAACCAGCGAAGCGTACACCGAGGCGATCAGTTCCGAGTTTGTCGTGAATCGTCGCCTAATCAGGTCGGCACCCGCACGGCGAATCAGCGCTTGCATCTGAGGGTGCTTACTCCCGTCGGACTGTCCTTTGACGTAGATAAGCCGCGTCTTGTACAGTTCGGTGGCTTTGTCGAACTCACGTTCCGTTGGCGAGATTCCCTGCGAGTCTTGAAAGCCGTAGTCGTCACCCAAAATGCCCAAGTAGAGGTCGCAGCGCTCCACCTCGTTCAGGTAAAGGGAATTGGCACGTTGGTCGGCAGCGGGAACGTCTTCGAACAGGAACACGGTGAAGAAACGCCGCAGCAACGCATCGCCGGTCAGATAGTCGCGAAGGGCCGCACGCTCCGAGGACAATTCCTTCTGGACGCTGCTGATGAAAATCCGCAACGGGGTCATGGTGTTACCTCCCAGTCTCCCGGGTCTTTCCGCGTATTTTCGGCAGTCAATTGCTGCGCCAGTGCACTCGAAAGTCCTTGCATTTGATCCTTGACGTATTGCCACGTCCATCCGTTCCGGTACACCGGGTCTGGTTCCATGGCAGTGTCATCAAAATAGTTCAGGCTTCGAACCGCCGAGAATTGCTGGTCATGGCCATATTTGACAAGGAAGTTGTCGAGCGACGATCTGAGTGAAAGTCCGTTCTCGTGGAGGTAGAGCAGGTCGGAAAAGTCTTTTTTGGATCCACGCCCCATGACGGCGTAGACTTTCATGGCCGAAACGTCGGCCAAAGAGGCAAGTCGGAAAGTTTGGAGTTGGTCGTAGGGTTTGATCCATTTCTGGTCGTGTCGAACGAGGTCGAGCTTCACTCCATCAACAAAGGCGAAAACGCCAGCCCTACTTACTGAGTTGACAACGACACGTTCAAACGCGGCCTCAAGCTCCTGCCGGAGGACGGTTGATTCGAAGGGTACATTCGAGAGCTCCGACCACTTCATGAGCTTTTCGAGGAGTGTCAGCAGGTTTGGTTCAACGCTGTCATTGTGCATCGGGCCCTCCCAAGTAGGCGCGCAAAAAGGCCGCCTCGCGCGGTTGCAGCCGAAGCTTGGGCAACAGTGCCACCATCTGTTCCCTCGAAATAAACGTGCTCACGAGAATCCAGTCGTTCCAGAAACCTCGCTCCAGAACGCGCTCCAAAAGCCACTTGCGATGCTCGTTGGCATCGACCTTGGTCTGATCGACGTCCCAGAACAGCGTTTCTGACAATTGCATAACCCAAGGCGTCGGCAAGTCTGGTGTCATGGTGTCACCTCCCAGTGGCCGGCTTTGGTGGAGCCTATACGCTTGAGTTTGCCCTTGGCTTGAAGCACGGCGAAGTGTTTTTTGATGGCTCGATCGGTGAGGCCCAGTTCAACAGCCAACAGCGCAGCCGTCAGTTTTGGCCTACCTTCAAGGAGCTGAAGTATTTTCTTGTCCACTTCGCTGATTTCTTGGGAACTTTCTTGGGAACTTTCTTGGGTACTTTCTTCGCCGGTTCGGAAGAAAGTGACCGAGAACCAGTTGGTGCTGATCTCGACGCGGTTCTGAAAGATGTGCACCTGCACGTTGGCGGGGCTGCGGTAGTCACGGTGCACAAGGGCGTTCACCACGGCTTCGCGCAGGGCGACTTCGGGAAGCTCGAGGATTTCTTTGCGCGGCCCGCCGCCGATCTCGTAACGAGTGTTCAGGTGCGCTTTAAGGTAGACCATGACGCTCTCGACGTTGCTGGCCATGTCGCTTTCGTACAGTTTCTGGTCGAGGATGGTGACCTTTTCGGTGCCCTGGAACACCACGCAGAACACCTTGGCGCTGACCAGAAAGTGGGTTGCGGGCCGACCGAACACCAAAGCGCCGGCATTGGTCATGCCAGCTTCGGTGGTAAGTTTGAGGTTGCGCAGGGTGTCGTTGCGGTCGAGGCCAGCTGGAATACGCGCCAGTCGGGTGAACGAGCTCCATGCCGCGTCCGAGAGGTCCCGCTCCAAGCGGAACTCAGGGTTGATGGCCGAATCGAAGTAGATGAGCCCCTCGTTGAAAAAGAAATCCCGCAGCTGGTTGCGGTTCATCTTTTGGCAATTGGCACCTTCGCGCAGATAGAACACGCCTTTGGTGGAGTGCGGCTTGTCGCGGCTCGATTCGATGCCAATGACAATGACCCCACCGACCACTTCAACCGTAATGGCGATAGGCGGGTCACAATTGCGGGCGTGGTCCTGAACCTGACTGACCACCCGGTTCGCGTTGACCACGGGATGAAACGTGCCATCGTCGGCGACACCAATCAGGACTTGCCCACCCGAACCGTTGGCCATGGCACAGAGTTCGCGGCCCAGATCGTCGGGCAAGGCCTGTTTGAACTCGAGATGTTGGCCTTCGCCGAGGGCGATCAGGTTCGCGAGGGTTTGGGGGGTCATGGCTCTTCCTTGGCAAGGAACCGTTGGCGGGCAACCTCGATGGACTCATGAAGTCGCGCCTCGAGGGTCGCTCGGGGCGGCAATACCGTGAGGTATTCAGCAACATGAATGCTGCCATGGTCGAGTTCGAGAAGCTCGATTTGTTCGTTCTTTTTGCCCGCACACAAGATGATGCCCAGCGGAGTCTCTTCATCTGACTCCAGTTCGTGCTTCGCGAGCCAGCGCAGGTACAGCTCCATTTGCCCCTTATACTCTGCCTTGAAAACCCCCAGTTTGAGATCGATGGCAACCAGTCGACGGAGCTTGCGGTTGTAGAACAGGAGGTCGATGTAGAAGTCATCGTCGTCGATCTGGATTCGTTTCTGCCGTGCGACGAACGTGAAGCCCGAGCCAAGCTCAAGGAGAAAGTGTTCCAACTCGCGCAGAATGGCGTCCTCAAGATCGCGTTCCAGGTACCGGTCATTTAGCCCTAGAAAGTCGAGCAGATAGGGGTCCTTGAGAAGCAGTTCCGACGTGACCGTGCCCTCAAGTCGTAACTGATCCAAATCGTGGCGGATCGTTTCGTCGGGCTTTTTGGACAGCGCGGTGCGCTCAAAAAGCATGGAATTCATGCGTTCCTGCAGCTGTCGCACGCTCCAGAGTTCCAAGCGGCACAGTTCGACGTAAAAGTCCCTCTTCAGAGAGTCTTCGACGTACGAAAGGTTCCTCAAATGACTCCAGCTCAATTCTCTACACAGTGTGTAGAGAATCTCTTGTGCCGGGAAGCTGGTCGCTACCTGCACACAATGACCAAGGTGCTTTTCACCCCAACCCTTACCAAACTCGATGGTCAATTGCGCAGCGAGTTCGGCCAAGACCTGCTTGCCGTAGGTAGCTCGCTCCCCTTTGAGGACTTCCACGGATATCCGCTTGCCGACTTGCCAGTAGAGTTGGGTGAGTTCTGCATTGACCGCGACGGCAACTCGTTGTCGGGAGGCAACGATGAGCTTGCGGAGGTCTGTCAGTAGGTTCGGTTCGACGCTGTCAAAGTGCATCGGGCCCTCCGAGGTAGTCACGCAAGAAGGAGGCATCGACATTCGACTGATCGGCGTCCCAGAATAGCGTTTCTGACAATTGCACTACCCAGGAAGTCTGAATAAAATCACTCATTTTGGTTCCTTCGGGCTGCTGGGTGACCATCGTATCCTCACAGTGGACGTAGGGAAATGTCGAGCTCTTTTACCGATACCCAGTGGTATGAGATTTCTTCGTCTCATTTTACAACCAAATTGCTCTTGCGATGTCGAACAAGAGGCGGTGCCGCTCTTCGAGCTCACTGGGGCCAAATTGATCCATAGGCCTGAAGTTCAAGGCAAACTGTTGAATCATCCTTGTAAAGTCCAGTTTGTTGTTGTAGCTGTCGGCGCGCAGAGTCTCATTCCAGTACAGTGAGTTCGCGTACGACTTCAGCTTCTCGCTGTAGACTTCGTTGCTGCTGGCGATGTTGTCTTTTCCCTTGAGAAGCAAGAGACCGCCAAGCCGATTCCTTTCGCGCTCGAACAGCTCGAGGTCATTTCCAAAGAGCGAGCGGTTCTCGTCGTTCTCAGCAAGAATGTGCTCAATGTGGAAGCCATTCACGGCACCAGTGTTTGCAACCAAGTCACTAAAGGAGTGCTTCATGTTCATTGCTGTTTGTTCCGCAAGAAAAGACTCCACACGCGAGAAGAAGTAGCGCTTGAATCGCTTTGGAAGCTCGATTCCCGTCTCTTTAAAGAGACCATAGGAAAAGACGTCGTTTGACTGAACGCCCCTGATATCGGCGAACAAAGCAAGAAGGTATTTATCGAAAACCAGCTGTATTGTATCGACGTCTTGCTTTCGAATCTCTGCACTAATCAAGTAGATTGCCAGATTGAACTCATTGCTGTCATTGCTCCGCTGAAGCGAAAGTAATGAGAACATTTTGTCAACGTTGCTCGAAACCACCTGAATTTTGCGAGCCTCATCCGGATCGTTGAGACTACAGGCCGAGATTATGAGAAGGAATTGACTATTCATTTCGTTGAGTCGATTGAAGTAAACATGCTGAAAGCCAGCCGATTGATTTCGCGCATATTCAGAAATGCGGACAAAAAGCTCAGTGTAGTAGGTGAAGTCCTTTTGAAGAAAACGCCGAACCGCAATCGGATCATGAAGCAGATTGAGAACGCCGTTGACTTCGGGAAGAAACATGGTTCGGTGATAGTCCTTGTCGAACTTCTTGGACTCGCCGGCAGTGTTTGCAAAGAGCGCCCGAAGATAGTAGCCAAAGAATGTATCGATTTCGTCCTCGCCGAACCGGTTGATCTCGGCAATACGGGACTCCCAAAGCTCATTGAGTTTTAGTTGCTCGAGTTCGTCCTTGTCAATAATCCCTAGGAGTTTTCCCTTCAGGATTTCATGAGGACGAAGCCGAACTCCTCGATCATTGATCACTTCAAAGACCATCGGAACTTCGGTCTGCTCAACATTGAGATTGATCAGGACTAGTCGACGAAGAAAGTAGAAGACAAAACTCTCGAACTTTCGTTTGTCAACGAGCTCGAGTTCAAGCGATTTTGAGATTACTTTGTAGTTGGTAACCATGTTTCTGGCGGTAATGCCAGAACTCACATCGATCTGATCACCGTTGCTATCCTTGTCAAAGAGTGCCTTCATGGTCGCTTTGTGGGCCTCATGATTCATCCAGAATTCTTTCTTGAATCCTGTCTGCCCGGCGATCTTCTCAGAGATCCAGCCCTCCAGCGTAGAGTGGTGGAAGAGAGAGAGGTGCCGAAGTTTCATGAGAATAAGCATGAGAGTCGTCAAGCGTTGTTGCCCGTCGACGATGAATTTCTTACCGCTAATCACATTTGTCACGTAAGTGTTTAAGTAATACCAAGAGTACTTTTCGCAGAGCTCATCTAGTTCCAATGGACTGGACTGATGCTTCAGGTACTCGATGTTAAATTTGTAGAACACGTCTTCCAGCAGTCGGCTGACGGGTTCCTCGTTCCACTTGTATTGGCGTTGGTAGAAATCTATATAATATGGGGTGTTCGAAAACACCTCCGAGATATTCTGATTGTTCGGTGCGACGTCCGTTGCCATTTTTCTCCCCTTCCCTTATTCCAATTCCATCTGCTTGCTCTTTTCTTGCTGTTCCTTCCACTTCTTCGCGGCGGCGGGGTGCAGTTCTTCGAACAGGTCGCGGCCCTTGTGCGCCCCATAGTCCGAGTGCGCCACGGCGAGCGACGGGTCCTTCTTCAGCTTTTCCCAGACGCGCGAGGGCCAGTAGCGCATGGCCAGGTGGCTCCAGTCGTAGTCCTTTTTGCCGGCGGGGGCGCTGAGGATGTCCCACCATTTTTTGGGTTCCTTCCACAACGGGGCGACGAGTTCCCACAGGGCGGCGGAGCTGACCATGACGCCGTCATCGAGGTCCATGGCGTAGGGGGCTTCGACTTCCTGCTTGGCGGGGTCGGGCCCTTTTTCGGCCAGGCGGGTGACGAGGGCGGTGAAGGCGGCGAGTTCCTCGCGCAGTTTGTCGAGCTTGTCGACTTCGTTTTCGAGGTCGTTGCGGCGGGCTTTGTTGGTTTCCCGCTGGGCTTCTTCGCGCAGGCGCGCCAGACGGGCGACGAGGGTTTGCAGGTCGGGGCGAAGGGCGTTGGCCAAGATGGCGTTGAGCGTGCCGTCGGTCCAGCGGTGGATGCTGGCGTACACCCAGAAGTTCTTCTTGGCCGACACGAGCGGGAAGTAGATGGGCCGGTTCTCGTAGAGCTTCTTGTGGCGGTCGAAGGCTTCTTGGCGCAGCCACTCGTTCAGGGTACGCTTCTTGTCGGCCGTCACCAGCGCGGCGTCGATTTCACGCAGTAGGTCGCCGGCTTGGGGCTCGCCCCACTTGGTGCGAAGAATGGATTGCAGACTGCCCAAAGCAGAGGGCCCGAGGTTGGTACCGGCAGGACGGTCGACGCCATCGAGGTCGTCGAGGGTACTCAGGTACACGAAGCCGTGGGGCTGCGGCGGAGAGTCGGGGCCGGCGTCGAAGCGGCCCAGAAGCACCCCCAGAGCCCACGACAGGTGCTTGAAGGCCTCTTCGCGGCGGCGCTCGGGGTGCACCAGCTTGAGCTTGTCTTTGATCGCCAAAACGCCGTCAGGGTGCAGGCCGAACTGTTGCGCCAAGGCCAGGATGGAGTCGCTGGCTTGGTAGGCCTCGGCGAAGTTGGGGGGGATCGCCACGCCGTCCCAAGCGGGCAACAGGTAGGGCGAGGGGCCGATTTCCTCGTAGATGGCAGCCACGGTGGCGGGCGAAAAGTGGGCGAAGATTTCGGTATCGATTTCGTGGCGGATGCGGGCCTCTTCGACCTCGAAGGTTTCGGGCGACAGGTGCTCGTAGCGGTACTCGAGGTTGCTCTCGGTGCTGGCGAACAGCTGCTCGTAGAGGGCTTCGGCACGCGCGAGGTAGGGGCGGTGGTCTTGGAGGAGGTCGAGGACGGGGAGGCGAACCGTATCGCCTACTTGATTGTGGATCGTGGGATTGAGTGCTTGCGCGACAAACCCAGTGAGGTTTGAACTTAGGATGACCTGGAGTTTCGCCGGGTCACCACCAAAAATGGTGGAAGCGGTAACATCGAATACTGATCTGTATTTTCTTAGTCTGCATAGATAGCCGTCCGTCAGAATGTCACTATAGGCAACTCCCTGCCCGAAGTACCTGTCTTGAGACTTGATTGACCGCGTCTCGGATCCGTACAGGAATCCTGCGTAGACTCTGACCTCTTTGCCCCTTGACTTCCACCTAATCACATCCGAGAGGCCATCAAACCATCGCCCGCCGGCTGCGCCCTTTAGGTATGGTTGCCAGATTGGGTCTTCTTGGGGTTGTGTCTTTAGGAAGTCTCCGTTGATCTCGATTTTTGGACGACTAACTTCAAAGGGAAGGCGAAGAAATCGACTGTTTATTGAGGATGCCATCCCCTGCCGAACCTCACCCACCTCACCCAACTTCTTCGCCTTCAGGTACGCCGACCGGAACTCCTCGGGCCACCAGTAGATCATGGGTGAACCGGGAATCTCGGCAAAGCGTTCCTGCGGGAAGGAATAGGTGCGGGAAGTGTCCTGGAGGCCTTCGATGTTGCGACCAATCTGGTATTGGTCGCGCCGGATTTCCTGCTTCTTGACGGGCCGGCGGAACTGGACCGACTGAACTTTCGCCTTGGCATTCTCGACGATAAACATGGTCACCGAGACGTCTTTCATATCGGAAAAGGCGCCTTGGTCGAGATCGCCAAAAGCAACGAGCGACGTGTCGCTGAGTAGCTTGAGGCGTAGTTCCTCGAACGACGACAGGAACATCCACCCTCGCGGGGTAATCATGGCCGTGCGCCCGTGGGGGCGCAGCAACACCAGCGACCGAACCATGAACACCGAAAACATATCGGTCTTGCCTTCCACAAAGTTGGCTTGGAGTAGTTCGGCCAACCCTTCGTCGGCCTTGGCCAGGCCAAGGTACGGGGGGTTGGCGACAATGAGGTCGTACTTCCTCCCCAGCATCTCAATCAGCCGTAACCCCTTGCCCAACTGCTCGGCCAGCGAGCGCACGCCCAGGTCTTCGCCGCCATCGTGGTCGTGGATGAACCGGCGCAAGGCCGCCAGAACCACCGACTGAGCGTCGGCCGCATTCCCCTTTTTGCCGAACAACGCGTTATCGCCCGTGATACGGGCAATGTCGCGGTCGAGGGTGAGCAGCGAGCCCATGAAGTCGGCGTTGCGAAGACTGTCGATGAGCTTCAGGCTGTCAGCCTGCGGAAGGCCTACCTCGGTCTGAAGGGTAGCCACAAAGGTGCGCAGCGCCGGGTCGTCCTTTTTCACCTTGCCCAGCCCTAGGTCAGTGGCCACCAGGTTAAGCGCCCTAATGCGATAACCCCGGTGGTGTTGCTGAGTTTTGAGGTACAGGGACGCGGCGGCAATCTGCACCGCGCGATTGTCAATGTCGATGCCGTGCAGGTTGAACGCCAGAATCCGGTCCAGAATCTGCTCGTTGGTCAGTGGCTGCCCTGTGAACTGCGCCTGCTCCAGGTACAGCGGCCACAAGAAGTCGAACACGCACACCAAGAAGTGCCCGCTCCCCATGGCCGGGTCGAGAATCTTGACATCCTCAAGCCGCGTGGGCGACGCCGCCACGGTTTCGGGCGACAGCGGCTGGTCCACGTAGAACTTCCAGAAGTCGGTGTTGTCGCGGGTCTGGGTGGTCCACCCGTTTTTGGCGCAAAGGGCCAACCACTGGGCACCGAGGCTGTTCTGCACCAGCCATTCCACCATGTAGCGCTCGGTGAACAGTTGGGTCTTGTCGCTCAGCTCGTGGGCCTCGACCTTGCCGGTGGTAGTGTTGAGCTTTTCATCGACGGCCTTGCGGTCGGGGTCGTTCCAGTACTGGTACAGCCAGCCCAGCGTGGTGTCGTCGAGCCAGGCGGGCGCCAACTCGGGGTCGGCCAGCGCGGTCACCACGGCAATGAGCGTGGGCCCGGGGATGGGCACCGCCTCCTGAACCTCGCTATAGGCAAACAGCGCCGGCAGTTCGAGCGCCAGCTCGTCCCAAACCTGCTGCAGTAGGTACCCAAAACCCCGGTCGTCGGTCTGCGTCAGGGCGGCAAAGAACTCACGCACGTCTTTGAAGGCTGAGTTGTCGAGGCCGGGGCTGATGAGCTTCACGGCCCGCAGTCCCCGGGCCTCGAGCTGCATCAAAATGACCAACCGGTTGAGCAGTGTGTACGCGCGTTCCTTGACGAGGTCTTGCAAGGTGTGGGTTTGCTGCCACGTTTCGAGCAGAGCGAAATTGGCGCGGTCGGTGGGCCCCAGGCGCACCTTGCTGCGGTCCTTGGCACTCAGCGAGTAGTGCTGGTCGAGGGCTTGGCCCAAGTCGGCCAGCAACTGGGTGCGAAGGTCGGTGACCAGCTTGCGGAATGCGGATTTGGTGGCGTCGGTCAGGCCGCTCATTCTTCGAACCGCACCTTGGCGCCCGTGCTCAGCTCGGTCATGGCTTTTTCCTTCACGCGGGCCAGCACCTGGTCGAGCTCGGCTTCACTGGCCACGATGCGGTTACGCAGGTCGAGGCTCACGGTGCGCACGCCGGCCTCCTTGCCGGCTTCGTTCAAGAACTTGTCGACCAGGGCGTGAGCCTTGGCGCCGGCGTCGACGATGCGGCTGGGTGCCTGGCTGATCACGAGAAGGCCCGGTTGCAGGGCGTCGGGGTCGATGGCGGCAAACGACTCGCGCACCACCTTGAGCACGGCGTGAGTCTGGTCGTCGTTCAGCTTGCTGAAGTCGGGGCGCAGCTTGAGTTGGCCCTCGGCCGTTTGCAGGGCCGACTCGGCAAGCTGGTGCAATTGGTGTCGCACGTCGCGGTAGTGGTCTTCGATTTGCTTGGCGGCGGGCTTGACGTCGGCATAGGCGCGCCAGGGTTCGGCCTGCTTCCAGTGCGCTTCCAGCTCGGCAATGGGCGCGGCCACTTCGGCGTCGCGGCCCACCTCGCGCAGTTGCTTCACATGGTAGTCCAGCAGCTCTTTCATGTGTCGAAGTTCCGCGCGGGTCGACTCCGTGAGCGACTGCTGCAGCTCCTTGAGCCTTGCAAAGCCAGCTTCGAGAGCGGGTAACTTGGCTTTGACGCGTAGCAAGGCGTTCTCGACGGTGCGGTCGCTGGTGCACTCGGTGAGGGCGCGGCCAAAGTCGGTCAGCTCGGCTGGCAGTTCCAATCCCAGTTGGTTCAACTTCCGGCCGACTTCTGCCAACAGTTGATTCTGGGGCACAAAGTGGTTGAACACCAGGTTGGCCAGCTCGTCGGCCTCTGACCCCACGCCGGCCAATCCCAGCACGCGCTCGAAGAACTGGCGGATGCTCGACTTGTCGCGGCCGGTCAGGCCACCGGGTTGGCGGAACTCCACCTCGGCGCGGTTGAACTCCTTGTCCTGCTCGAACACATTGACGGCGCCGGGGTCCTGAATGGAGCCAATCTTGGTCTTGCCGGCGTCGAAAAGTCGGACTTTTTCCTCGCGGAGCAGGCCAACCACGGCGGATTTGATCAGCAGGCGCGAATAGCCATAGGGAGCGGCGGCAAAGGTGTCGACCAGCTGCTCGCCGGTGCGGTAGGTGTTCTCCTCGATGGCTTGCAGAATCTCGAGGGGAATGGGACCGGTGCTGCGGAAGATCACCCGGCCGCCGTCGTTGACGGCAATGCCTAGAGCTCCGGGGCCGTCGAAGTACACCTTTGAAAGGCCACCGACGTCGGACTTGAGGAGCTGCTTGAAGTCTCCTTCGGCGATCTTCAGCTTGCCCTGCGAGAACTTGTGGAACAACAGCGGGAGCTTGCCCTCAACCTCGGCCTTGAGCGCGGCTTCGAACGACGCTCCGTGTTGGCCAGGGTCGCTGGCGGCACCGTTGAAGTAGACCGTGCCGCGCAACCAGACTTGCTTGAGCTCCTTGCCCAGCTCGCCCAGCAGCCGTTCGTACTCGGCTTGTTCGCGAAAGAGCAGTTGAGTTTGCATGGGTAGCAGATTGCCCTGGGCACGCACCTTGTTGGCCATCTTCTGCGACCGGAGCAAGTCGCGGACCAAGCCCTCGAGCCCGGTTGTGTCGCCCGACACCCAGTGGAAGCGCTGGGCGTTCTCGCGGCTGCGCGCCAGCCATTCGTCGGTGGCCTTGCGCTTGGCGGCGTTGGTGGCCCAATGGAAGCACAGGCCCACTTGAGTGGGACCACCGCTCCCCGGGAGCTTGGTGTCGAACCCCCAGTAACTGGTGAGTGGGAACTTGGTGTCCAGGTAGTCGGGCTGGGCTACCGTGGCCATGATTTTGACTTGCTCTTTTTGCAGCTGGTCGTCGATGTCGCTCGGCGACACGTTGAGGTCGCCCTTGACCCGGTTCCAGTCTTGTGCGGCGTTGTTCTGCACCGACCAACCCGTCTTTTCGTGGAACGAAATCCAGTTTTCGAGCTTAAGCGTCTCGATGGCTTTCTCGACCTCGCCGAACACAGAAGAGGCACCAAGGGTTGGGTACAGCATTTGCGCCAGCAACTCGGGGAACACGGGCCGCTCTCCTGCCCCCATTTCCAGGAGCGCAATGGCCTTGACCACGCGGGTGGGCCAGCTCTCGGTAAGGTGCTTTTCGAAGATCTTGGCCAGCGTGAGCTGAACATCGCTGTCGACGCTACTGCCGATCACGTCGTAGAGCATGTCGAGCGTGACCAGTGTGCCCAACGGACGGTTCTTAAGGGCGACAGCCGGCCGGTTGAACAGGTCCCAGATGTTGTTGAGCACCGACCGAACACCACCCGCGTCGCTTTGCGTGCGCACCGAGTTGTCGCGGATACTCTGCGTGATGGACATGAATAGCGGGATGTGTGCCGGCAACAGCGGGTAGTTGTCGAGCACCTCAGCGCGGGTGACCGCGCGGCACTCGAAGGCGTGCAGCTTGAGCAGATCGAGTTGGGCGTCGGTGAGCACGGCGTGGAGCTCCGAGCCAGCCTTCTTCTTGAGCAGTCGGCGGCCGACCACGTCGCGCACGTTGGCGCGGTCGAGGTGCACGCGAAGTTCGCGGGGGAAGCGGTCCTGGAGTTTGAACAGCACCGAGTCACGCGCCTCTTCCTCCAACTTTTCCTGGCCCGTCACCAACAGCCAAAGAGGACTCTTCCCCGGCTTGGCCTTGCCGCCGACGTCGGAAACGAACGACTGCAGGTCGAGCATCTTGTTGTGGTCTTTGCTGATGTACTGGCTCACTTCGTCGACCACGATGAACAGGGTGTGTCCTGCGGCACGCCGATTCAGGGCGCGCAGCTGGTTGGCGACCATCTGGCTGATGGTCAGACTGTGAAGGTTGAAGTTGCCCACTTCGAGCAGGTCGCCATGGTCGGGGTAGAGCACTTTGTACGCGGCGCGGAATTTCTGCACGGCCAGCCCCGAATCTTTCTGCGCGACCCACGGCTTGCTGGGGTTCTGACTCTCGTAGGCGGCCAGGAACTCGTCGTAACGACCTTCGTCTTCCAGGGCCAATTCGTAGTGCGCCACTCCGTCGTGTTCGGAGTAACCGAGCTTCTTGAGCACCTCGCGGTATACGGTGTGGGGAATGCTTTCGTTGTTTTTGGCGTGCGTGCCGATGTCGAAGATCACCGCGCGGCTTTGCACCTTGCTCTTTAGCCGCTCCAGCGCCGCCTTCAGTTCGTGGGCGTTGGGGGTGTCGTCGCGCTCCAGCAAGGCCTGGTCCATGGTCTGACCGTTCGGTAGCACCATGCCGTCGAGGGCCAGTCCCAACAATTTGGCAAAGGACGACTTACCCGAGCCGAAGTACCCCGAAATCCACGACGCCGGCAGCTGGTGCCCCTTGTCGATGGCCTCGGCGATGCGGTTCAGAAGAGTGACCATCTGCTCGTGAATGCCCCCGACCTGATTCACTGCGGTCGTGGGCCGTGTGGTGAATACGTACTCGCGTACTTCCTGCAAGGCGACGTCGGGATCAATCTGGTGAAAGTAGATCACCGGGGCGATGTTCTCTTCGATGTTGCGGGCCAAGACGTCTTTGACAGTGCTCATTTCCAGTCCTTTTCCATCAGTAGATTCGAGGTCGGTAGTCGCGGTCGGCGTCCATTTCGCCCATGAACGACAGGGCGTTCCCGGGCAATCGTGAACCGGGGTACAGCACGATGGTCGGCACCGTGACGCCCGAGTCGAGAAAGCGCAGCAACGCCGAGGTGCGATAGAACGGGTACAGGGCGCCGATGCGCGAAAGGAAGATCACTGACCGGTTGGGATCACCTTCAGCCGCCACCTTTCGGATTTCGGCGAGCACACGCTGGGGGTAGCCGGTCGGCTTGTTGAAGTACCCGGCCAGCGAGTTCGCCAGCGACTCGAGCGGCTTGGTGAAGTCGCCTCCGTGGGCGCGAAACTGAAGTTTCTCTTCCTCGACCAAAGCGGCAATCAGTTCGCCCTCTTCTTCGGACTTGAGGAAGTCGAGGAGCACGCCAAACAGGTCCACCGAGCGAACCGTCCAGCCCTGGAGCCGGAGAGAGTCGACGAGGTCGCCCACTTTGCCGCGGGCGAGGAACTCCTCGGTCGGCTCGTACTGAAAGATGGCGAAGGGGTAGTTGCGGTTGGTGCTAATGGCCGGTCCACCGGGACCGGTGAGATCGCGCCCCAACTCGGCCAGGCGGGTTTCGAGACTCACGACAGCGCCTCCAACCAAGCAGCAAGCCCGGCGTGCTTCAGGTGCACCGAGAGTT
>JBAXAI010000004.1:0-168653 GCA_037142615.1 Spirochaetales bacterium
GAGCACCATGACTATGTCAGCGTCAGGGGCGAGGGCTACCGCGAGGGCGAGGCCGCAGGTCTAGTGAAAGGAGAAGCCCGTGGCGAGGAACGCCTCACCCAGGAAAGGGTCAGGGTTGCGGTCGCACTCCTCGCTGAGGGCATGAGCGTTGCCAAAGTTGCCGAGCTGACTGGGCTGCCTGTGGCGACGGTAGAGGCGCTTGCCGAAGCCCGACCGAACTGAATCCTCCCGCTGACTTCAACCGTGCTATCCTGAGTTCCCATGGAAGAACTGAAAACCTTGTTGTCCGCCAGCCGTGCAGCCCTCGCCGCAGGACAAGCCCCCTTCACCGTCGCCGAGGAGTTCTTTGAGGCGGCAGTCACACCTATTTCGAAGCTGCGTTCCCAAGGAACTCTGCCCCCGGAGGCCGAGGCCACCATCTTGGAAGCGGTGCAGGCCCTGATGGGGTGGGGCGGCTTGCTGTTTGCCGCCGACCGCGACGCCACGCGCAAGCTCGACCGCATTCTGAGCTGGGCAAAGCACCTGGCTGGTAAGTCGGCGGCCCGCCCCGAGCTGGAGCAACTGTTCGACAACGCCTACCAAGACTGGCACTGGCACGGCTGGTGAGCCCGGTCATCCGCCCCGCGCAACCCGACGACGCGCGGGCCTTGCTCGCCTACATGAAGGCCATCTTCTCAGAGCCCGACTTGAGCCTTCCTGTCGAGCCTGACGAGTTCAGCGTGTCGCTTGCGGACGAGAACGAGGTTCTGGCAAAAGCAGCGGCCAACCCGCGCGAGTTGTTCCTGGTGGCCGTCGACGGAGCCAAGGTCGTGGGTGTTCTCAACGTGGTTGCCAACCAACGGCGGGCCAACCAGCACGATGTGTCATTTGGCCTGACGGTGGCCCGCGACTACCGCGGCCAAGGACTCGGCACCCGGTTGTTGGAACAGATGCTCGCCTGGGCCCGGTCGAACGATCTGATCACCTCGGTCAACCTGACCGTGTGGAAGCGCAACCGCGCGGCCATCCGCCTCTACCGCCGCTTCGGCTTCCGCCCCTGCGGTGAGCGCAAGTACGCGGTGCACCGCTACGGACGCTTTCAGACGGTGGTGGCCATGGAGTTGTTGCTGCAATAGCGCGCCGCTACGTCATCGACGGTGGGCAACTCGCCGAACAGGTCCTTTTGCTTCTGGGTGTTCTTGCTGACGTAGTCACCCTTCTTGATCCATTGCACCATGGCCAGCGTGTCCTTGAGGGCAGGGTTGAAGGCGGCCAACAGCGGCATCAGCGCCATCATCACTGGTGAAAAGGCGGGTTTGCTCACCACGGGCTTTCCCAAAACCTTGGCAAAGGCGGCCGCGAGCACCGTGCCGGTTGCGGGCACGTTCCAGCCGACGTCGACACTTTGGTTCATCGCCGTATCGGGCAACTCGAGCGCAGCTTGGGCGGCATACTTGGCCAGGTCGGGGGTGTAGATCATGCCCAGCGTCGCACCCGGCACAAACTCCGGATACACGCCGTTCTTGAGTCCCGCCGCGACCAGGTCCTTGGACTGATCGAGGAAGGCTCCGGCCCGCAGGGCGAGGTAGGTTTGCTTGCGCTTTTGCAGGTAGCTCTCGGCGACAAACTTGTTGTAGAAGTGCGGCACCGTGGTGGCCTTGTCGCATTCCAGGATCGAAATGAGCACGAAACGGCCCAGACCGGCGTTCTTGCAGGCATCGATCAGGTTGTGGTACCCCTCGGTGTCGACCTTAGCCGTGTCGCCCTTGGTGTGGGCGGTGTAGCCGGCGGCGCTCGCCACGACAGCAACGGCGCGGGGTTCGGAACTCAGCGCCTTTTGCAGGGTCCCCGGGTCCAGCAAATCAGCGACGACAAAATCCGTGACTCCCGCAGCCGAAAGAGCTGTCCGGTCGCTGGTGGCCCGGACCAGAGCCCGCACCTGGGCGCCTTTGGCCAGCAGGGCCTTCGCAATCTCAAGCCCGAGGGCTCCTGTGGCTCCCACCACCGTGACAATTTTGCCGTCCATGTGTGCTCCTTGTTAATTCACCTTCGAAAGTCCGACGCTTTGGAGGGAAAGACAAGGAATCCGGGCGCATTAGCCCTTAAATCGGGCCCAATGGAGCCTGGCAGCCTTGGAACGCGGGTTGTCGTACTTTTCTTGAGCCGAAGGCCGCAGCGGTTCGTCGGAAATCTCAGCGTAGTCGCCCACGTCTTTGCCCCGCCGGAAGGCCGCCCGGACCCGGGTTTCCTCGCCGGAATGAAAAGTGAGCACGGCGACCCGGCCGCCGGGGGTCAGAGCTCGGGGCAAAGCGAGCAAAAGAGCGTCGAGCGACGCGAACTCGTCGTTGACCGCGATCCGCAGCGCCTGAAAGGTCCGCTGGAAAGTCTTGTTCAGCGCCTCGTCGTTGCTAACTCGGCCGCTGACGGCCTTGCGGACGATGTTCACCAAGTCGGTGGTGGTGCGCACCGCGCCACGCCGCGCGCACAGCGCGCCCGCGATTCTGGCGGCCTGCGGTTCGTCGGCGTGGCTGGTCAGCAGGCGCTCCAGTTCAGCCTGCGTAACCGTTAGCAGGAACTCGGCGGCGCTCTGACCCTGTTCGGGATCGAGCCGCAGGTCGAGCGGCCCGGTCGCTTTGAACGTGAACCCCCGCTCGGGGTTGTCGATCTGCATCGAGCTGATCCCCAGGTCGGCCAGCACGAAGTCGAAGCCGCCACGGGTCAGCGGCAAAAGCTCGAGCAGCCGCGAGAAACTCTGCCTGCGAACCGCCAAAGTCGACTCGGGAAAACCGAGGGCCTTCAAGCGGGCTTCGGCCTTGGGCAGCTCGTGGGGATCGATGTCGGTAGCGACCAATAGTCCCGTTGGCTGCACCGCTTTCAGCAGCTCGGCGCTGTGGCCTCCCCAGCCCAGCGTGCAATCGAGCCCGGTTTCACCGGGGGAGGGGTGCAACCGTTCCAGAATCTCGGTCAGCAGGATGGGCCGGTGGCTCCCCGCCGGAGTTTGCCCGCGGCCCTGCACCTTGGCCACGTCATCGGGGTACTGTTCGGGGTTGAGTTCTTTGTACTTGTGGGCAAATTGCCGCGGGTGAGTCCCGCTGTAGCGCGGTCGTCTCACCAAAGAAGGTTCAGAGCCGCTACGAGCTCTTCCCTCAGGTAGGGCTTTTTGATCGCCGCCCGGAAGCCGTGGGCGCTCGGGTTGGCCAGTACCGGGGCCTCCGAATAACCGCTGGCGACCATCACGGGGAACTTGTCGTCGAGGGTTCGCACGCCCGCCAGGACTTCCTGTCCCCCGAGACCTCCGCGGATGGTCAGGTCGAGGATGGCTCCCACCAGAGACTGGGGGCCTTTGCGGTCGGCTTCGAAGGCGTTCAAAGCCTCCTGTCCCGTTGCAACGCGCACCACCCCGTAGCCGAGCGAAACCAACATTTCTTCGAGAATCTGACCTATGGCGGCATCATCCTCGAGCACCAGCAGGCTTCCGTGTCCACGGTGGCCTTCCGATGCGTGGGCGGGCTTGGCGGCAACCACCTCTTCGGCGGCCGGCAGCGAGACGTGAAAGGTCGTTCCTTGTCCGAGCTCGGACTCGACCCGGATGCTTCCCCCGTGTTTGGTGACAATGGAGTAGCAGGTGGTCAGGCCCAGGCCGTGGCCAAGTTCCTTGGTCGTGTAGAAGGGCTCAAAGAGCCGGTCGCGGGTCTCGGCCGTCATGCCGCTTCCGCTGTCGGTCACGCTGAGGTCGATCCAGCGGCGCTGTTCAGCATCGACGCGGTTGGCGGCCGTGATTCGGATCTTCCCGCCCTGTGGCATGGCCTGAACGGCGTTGATGACCAAGTTGTCGATGACCTGGCCTATCTGGTTGTGGTCGTACCGGCAGGGCCAAAGATCGGCCGCAGCGTGGATCTCGAGCCGCACGGTGGAGCCGCTGAGCGCGAACCGCGCCGTTTCTTCCACAAACGGAAACAGGGGGCCGCTTCGAAGTTCGGGATGCCCTCCTTTCGAAAAGGTCATCAGTTGCTGGGTCAGGTTACGGGCACGGCCCAGGGTCTCCAGGGTCTTGACCAGATACGGCGAGGCCGGTCCGTTCTTGTCTTTTACCAACGCCAGTTCCATGTTGCCGAAAATCGCCGCCAGCAAATTATTGAAGTCGTGGGCGATGCCGCCGGCCAACAGCCCCAGGGCCTCCATCCGTTGGTTTTGACTGATCAGCGCCTCGAGCTGGATCCGTTCGGCGTCACGACGTTCCCGCTCCTGCAACAGGAGGTTCAGGGCCTCGATCAGGTTGCCGATCTCGTTGGTGCGCGGCACCGGCAGGGGCTCGAACTTCCGGCCAGGCTCTGCCATTTGGGCCAGCTTGTCGATGGTTGTGACCACGGGCAACAGCTGACGCCGAAGCAAGATCCAGTTTGCCGCGCCGGTGAGCAGCGTCAGCACAAAGACAAAGACGAGCATGCGGTCTTGCAGCACCCGAATGGGCGCAAACACTTCGTGCGTCGGGGTGTTGAGGGCAACGTACCAGTTGGCAATCGGAATGTGTTCTACCGAAGCCAGAACCTCGACGCCCTTGGGCGTGACAAGAACCCGAGACCCGTTGGCGCCTTCCAGGAAGGCATCGATGCCCGGATTCACACCCTTCGGCGGCAATTGCTCCATGGTGCGGGAACGGTCCGACGAGGTGATGATCAGGCGCTGCGAACGCGTGATCAACAGGTAGCCGGTGGCTCCCCCCAACGAGCTTTGGTCCAGATAATTGAGGAAGTTCGGCTTGCTGAGATCGATCACGCCGACCAGGCAGCCTTTCACGTTGCCCGTTTCGTCGTCCACCGGGACGGCGATCGAAAACACCGGAGTCTTGAGGGCAGCCCCCACGACGATATCGCTCAGGGCGACCGAGTTTTCGGTCAGGGCCTTTAGAACGTGCGGCCTTTCGAGATAGCGGATGCCGACGCGGCCGGCCGCTGCGGGAATCGACGCCAAGGCAACGCCCTCGAGGCCGGTGATGTAACCGCCACCGTTGAAAAGCACCATGAGGCTCGGCCGGGTGTCGAGGAACTGCTGCAAGGCCAACTTGTCTTTCAGTAACTCGGGCGTAACCATCCGCGCGATCGCCTTCAGCGATTCGATGCGGTCGTTCAATTGGTGGCCCACCAAGTCGGCGATCACCGCAGCGGCCACGTGCTGACTGTTCCCGAAGTTCGCTTCGAGTTCGGAACGTTGCGACCAGCCCACCGACAGCGCCAAAGCCCACAGGCTGACCAGCCAAACCAACGTCGTGACAAGGGTCAAGCGCGTCTTGAGGGATTGCCAAGGGCGTTTCAAGGGCATGGTACCGCCTCCACACGACCAGTATACGCTATGTCCAGCTCTTTAGGACGGTTAACTCGCCCTGAACAACGACGTGGAGGTTCGCCGGCAAGAACCAGGTTTCGCCCCCCTGCACCAGGTAGGCCTTTCCCGCGTGGACCAGGGCTCCGCCTCCATCGACGATGCTGAGAATCTGGTAGTTGTCGGTCGCCGCAAGGGCCCAGGTTCCATTCACCGCGACCCGGTCGACACTGTACTGCTCGTCGTGCACCAGAGGCTCCAGTACCGCTCCGGGCACTACCTCGGTGGGGCGCTGGCCCGCGTGGGTCAGTACGGGCGGGCGGTCAAAACGGATCACCTGCAACGCCTTGTCGAGGTGCAACTCGCGCCTCTTGCCGTTGTCGAGCCGGTCGAAGTCGTAAATGCGGTAGGTCGTGTCGCTGTTTTGTTGGATCTCGCAAAGCAGCACCGAGCCGGTGAGCGACGCGTGGACGGTTCCCGGCGTGACGTGCACAAAGTCACCGGCTTGGACCGCCACCTCACGGAACAGTCCTTTCCACTGCCCGGCACGCGAACGCAGCGCAAACAACTCGGCATCGACTCCTTCAGCCATGCCCAAGATCAGTTTGGCATCGGGGCTGGCTTGCAGCACGTACCAGCACTCGGACTTGCCGAACTCGCCCTCGTTGGCCAGCGCGTAGGCGTTGTCGGGGTGCACCTGGATCGACAGCTTGTCGTGGATATCCAGGTACTTGATCAGCAGAGGGAAGTTGGACCCAAACCGCTGCGCATTGGCCTTTCCCACCAGGCGCGCCCCTTCGCGTGCAACGAGATCGGGCAGGGTTTGTCCTTGCCAGTCCCCCTCGGCGACCACCGAGGGTCCGTTGGGGTGAGCCGAGACCTCCCAACTTTCGCCGTAAGGGGCCTCGGTAGGCAGGTCGATGCCGAGAAAGGACTCAAACTCGCGTCCTCCCCAGATTTTTTCCTTCAGAACCTTCTGAAACTTCAGTGGGTACATGTCTCAGTCAATCACAAAACCGCTGGGTTTGACAAAGGCCCTTCCTTCCCTCAGTCTAGACCCTATGGAACCCCATTCCACCGCGCGCGACTGGCAGGCCCGGATCCGGCTTTGGGCCGCCCTTGTCATTTGCTTCTTTGAACTGCTTTCTATCCTCGTCTACGCCGCCGGCTGGATCTCGGGCGAGGCCATGCAGCAGGTGTTGGCCTGGGAAGAACCTCTGCTGCTGCTGTTCCCGCTGTTTTCGGTGGCCCTGTACACGCACATGGGCTTGGCCCTGTGGAAGTTTTTTCAGCGCAACACGCTCAAGATGGCCGTGTGGGAAGCTTTTCAACTGGGCCTGGGCCTGCTCATCCCCCTTTTGATGGTCACGCCCAGCCTGGCTTTGACGCTGATGGACCTCAAGTACGGCACCGGCGGAATGACCACCGAAGCGCTTCTGGTCGGCTACCCCGAGATCGCCTGGCGAACCGCGGCCATGACCCTCATCGTCGTCATCCACGCCCAGATCGGTGTCCATACTATCCTTCGTATGCGCCGCTGGTACCCGCAGGTGCGCTGGTTTCTGTTCACTGTACTCGTTGCTTTGCCGCTTGCCGCCGTCAGTGCCACGTTTCTCACCCAGTCGCTCGGCGCTTTTGCACCGCAGAAACAACTCACGGCCGAGCAGTTGGACTTTCTGCGCCTGGTCGATCTGGAAGCCTCAGTAGTCGTCATTGCTCTGTACGCTTTGCTGTTCCTGGCCCGCGAACTGCGGCTCAAACGCCGCGAAAGCTTCAACACCATCGAAGTTCTGTACGCCGGCGGGCGGGTCGTCCGGGTCGCGCCGGGCACCACCGTGCTCGAAGCCAGTCGCATCCACGGCATTCCCCACGCGTCGATCTGCGGAGGTCGGGGCCGCTGCACCACTTGCCGCATCAAAGTGAACGCCGGCCAAGGAGGTCTGTCCCCCGTCGGCGAGCGCGAGCACAAGGCCCTCACCCGCATCGGGGCCGCCGAAGGCATCCGACTGGCCTGCCAAGCCCAATGTCAGGAAGGCCCGCTGGAAATTGCCATCCTGCTGCCGCAAAGTGTCCACCCCCGTACCGCCCGCCGCGAGACCCCGAACACCCTGGGCCGCGACGTCGAGTTGGCCGTGATGTTCGTCGATCTGCGGGGCTTCACCAGCCTCTCGGAACAGAAGTTCCCCTACGACGTGGTGTTCATTCTCAACAACTACTTTCAAACCATGGGCAACGCCATTCAGGCAGCGGGTGGGGTCGTCGACAAGTTCCTCGGCGATGGTATTTTGGCGTACTTCGGGCTCGACACCGACCCGCGTGAGGGGTGCCGCAACGCGCTGCTGGCCAGCCGCGAAATGGCCCGCAGCCTGCACGACCTGAACCTTCGCCTGTCGCACGTGCTTACCAGCGACCTGCAGATCGGCATCAGCATCCACTTTGGAGACCTCATTTTGGGCGAGATCGGCTTTGACGAAAGGCGTCAGCTCACCATCATCGGCGACACAGTGAACACCGCCAGCCGCCTCGAGTCGCTAAACAAGAAGATGGGCAGCCAGTTGATCCTCAGCTCCCGTGTGGCAGCGCTGGCTGGGGCTGACCTGGCCCACTTGCCCATGGCCAGTGTCACCCCTCGCGGCAAAGAGGAGCCCCTGCGCGTTTACGTGGTCAAGAGCATTCTCGAGGGGCTGGCCGACCTCGGTTAACAGGCGGTATGTTAGCCCCATGAACACGCCTGTTCTGCCCGTGGTGCTTGTCACCGGTGGTACCGCCGGAATCGGCGGGCAAGTGACGCTTGAGCTCGCCCGGGCCGGCTTTGAGGTCTGGTTTGCCGGACGATCGGCAGCGCGTGGCCAAGCCATGGAAGGCCGACTGCGCAGCGAGGGCCTTCGCGGCACCTTCATTCAGGCCCACCTGGAGTCGCAAGACCAGATCGGGGCCTTGGCGGCGAGGGTGGATCATCTGCTCGATGGCCGTCCGTTGGCGGGTTTGGTCAACAACCTCGGGGGTGTTTTTCCGCACAAGATTCTCACTCCCGATGGGGTCGAAAAGACCTACGCCTTCAACTTCGCGCACCCCTTGCTGCTGGCTTGTTTGCTGCTTCCCAAGCTCGAGGCGGCTGGGGGGAGGGTGGTGCAAATGAGCACAGGCTACCACCATCTGGTGCGCCTTACCCGGGCCGATCTGGCCGGTCGCCGGTGGGATTGTGCCATGAACGTGTACGGAAGGGCCAAACTGCTGTCGGTGCAAGTCGGCGAGCTCGTGGGCTTGGCCTGGGCGAAACGGGGGGTTGGACTGCACTTCGCTGACCCTGGCATGGGCGAGACACCGCTCACCAAATCGATGAACAGCAAGGACTTCCCGTGGTATGGCCGCTTCCTGGCCCCGCTTGTTCACCGAGTTCAGCCCCTGATACCGCTGCACTGGTGCGCGTCGAGCACCCTCCGCTTGATGACGCCCCGAACCCTCGCGGCCGCCAGCGGCGTCTATGTGTTGCCGGGACCCCTGGTTCTGGCCCACCCTCTGGTGGGTTACAGCCCCAAGGCGGCCCGAGCCGCGTGGCCGCAGGTACGCAAGTGGTTTACGCCCGCGTGGGGCCCCGTGGTCGACCAGACCCTCGGTCAGGTCATGGACTCGTCGAGCACCTGACGGGCGCGCACCTGGTTGCCGGCGCTCAGCTTGCGGGCCATCAGCTTGGCAAGGAACAAGCCATACTGCGGGTAGAGCCTCAGCGTTTTGACGAAACTTCGCCGCGCGATTTTGATGATGCGTCCGGGGTTTTCGCAGATCACGGTGGCAGTGCGCATGTTGTTCATCAAAAACGACATCTCGCCCATAAACACATCGGCCGGGGAAAGGCGGCCCACCTCGACCCCATCGTGGTACACCCCGAACTGCCCGCTGGTGATGTAGAAGATGTGGTCGCTCAGTTCGCCCTGTCGGAACACGATGTCACCCTTTTTGGCGATGAGCACCTGCTCGCCCTCAAAGCCCCTGGGCGTCTTCCTTTCGGAAGACTGGCTGTGGATCACGGTTAGGCAGGCCACGTTGCCGGTGCGGTTATAGCTGAGCTTGCCGCCCAGGCTCTTTGCCAGCTTGATGCCTCGTCCCGAAAGCGCCTCAGTACCTAGCGACTTGATCCGTTGCTGGAAGGCAGCCACGTCGAAGCCATTTCCTTGGTCGCGGACGAAGAACCGGGTGTCCTCGGGCCTGATCTCCCACTCGAGAGTCACCTTCTTGGAGCCAAGTGCCGGGTCCAGGGCGATCTTCTCACTGATGAGGTCGGAAATGTTGCCCCCATTGGACAAGAACTCGGCTTTTTCGGTGGCAGTCAGCCCACAGTTGCCGTGTTCGATGCCGTTCTGCACCAGTTCGCTCAGCGCGATCTGCAGGTCGCGCTTCGAGTTTGGTAGCAGTCGCCCCCGCTGAACCAAGAGCTGGGCCGCCAGACCGGTATAGACCGGCACAACCATCGGATCGTTGTCGATGTTGAAACTGCCGGTGGTCCTTGCGCCGTCTTCCTCGCCGACTTCCAAGTGAACCAGAATCTGACGGTTGGCATCGATGATGCGCAGGTGTTTGTACAGCGAGTCTTTGAGTTTGTCGTAGCTGAGCACCGTGAGCACGTTGATGGCCGCCAACTGGCGGCTCACCTCGGTATCGCGGGCCTCCCGGGAATCGTAGATGGCGATGATGCCGAAGTTGTGCATCCACGAGTCGCTGAGCAGGCTTTCGAGCACCGGCGCCGAATCCAGCTCCGGGTCGGTGGCGTTCCAGATGACGATTTCGGGCAGGTCAAAGCTGAGGATCTCGAGGGCCTCTTCGACGTTCGACGCCTGATGCAGCAGGAACTCGTCGTTGCGATCCTGTACCAAGGCTTTCTCGAGCAAGGCCTTTACGTCAGGGCGGGAATTGAGAACAGCGACAAGACTCATCGAGAACCTCCGGGAAGCAAGAAAAAGCGGTTGCCTTTTATGGGAATATCGGTAAGATGCTGGAGCTATTGGAGTGCCATGAAGACTCAAATCCTTTTGCCGGAACAGACCAAAGAAGCCGCAACCTTGATTCGGAAGGGGGGGCTTGTCGTGTTCCCTACCGAGACAGTTTACGGTTTGGGGGCCTCTGCGTTCAACCCCACCGCCTGCGCCCGCATCTACTCGGCCAAGGGACGACCGTCCGACAACCCCCTCATTGTCCACGTGGCTTCCGAAGAGCAGTTGAACGCCGTGGTCAGCTCGGTTCCCCCCAAGGCGCGTTCGTTGATCGAGGCCTTCTGGCCCGGTCCACTGTCGCTGATTTTACCTCGTTCCAGCGACTTGCCCGACATCGTCACGGCCGGTCTGCCGACGGTGGCAGTGCGGTGGCCTCGGCACGCGCAAGCCCTTCAATTCCTTCTCGAAACAGGAGTTGCGATTGCGGCTCCTTCTGCCAACGTGAGCGGCGCTCCCAGCCCCACCACCTTCGAGATGGCCAAAGGCGCCATGCTGGGCCGGGTGGATGGCATTTTGATGGGTGACGACGCCGACGAAGGCTTGGAGTCGACCATCGTCGGTTTTGTGGGCGAAGAAGCCCGCATTTTCCGCCCCGGCAGCATCACCGCCGAAGACCTGTCCCGCGTGCTGGGCGTCAGTGCCGACTCGCTGACTTACGTGCCGTCTGCCGAAGGTCGTCCTCTGTCGCCCGGTCTCAAGTACGCGCACTACAAACCTGCCGCCGAGGTCCGGCTGTACCGCACGGTGGGCGCGCTGGGCGAAGTTGCCGAAGCTGGCGAAAAAGTCGGCGTGCTCGTGCTGGGTTCTGCCGACCTGCCGTGCCCCGCCAGTTGGACTGTGATCCGGTTTGACGACCTCAAGGCCTACGCCAAGGGTCTCTATTCGTCGTTTTTTGAGCTCGACCGCGTGGGGTGCACCGAAATCTGGGCCCCCCTTCCCGAGTCTGTGGGCCTGGGAACCGCCTTGGCCAACCGCCTGCTCAAAGCCGCCGGTGGCAAGCTGCCGGAGTAGTACAAGCTGCCGGAGTAGACAAGAAGCCCTGCTCAAAGCTCAGCGCGGGCTGAGTTTTGAAGACGTTGTTGACGCGTACGCCTCGGGGGACGAGTTGGGAGTTCGACCACATCCGACACGTCCAAACCAAGTGCTCCTCGTGGTAAGAATCAACGGTTACGTGTGCGTTTGTCCTGCCGTACCGACCACCGAAGGTTACTTTCTCAAGACGGTCTACCCGAGCCGAAGATTGAACAAGAAAGGTGGCTGACGGACATGTCAAAGAAACCACTCTACCCTGGAGACAGGGGTTTTCAGTACTTGGATGATGAAGAGAAGCAACTGATTGACGAGATCGAGGGTTCACAATGGACGAGCCTTCCTGCCGATGAGCTCGAGTTCCACGAAGCCAGGGCTCACGAAGCCGCACGCAACACGCTCGCCGAGATCGGCACCAAGTCGGAACGGATGAACATCCGCATGACTCTGGCCGACATGGAGGCGCTCAAAGCCGCTGCCGAGCGTGAAGGGCTACCCTACCAGTCGCTGGTGACCAGCGTTCTGCACAAGTTCACCACCGGTCGTCTTGTTGATTTGGACGAGGCCCGCAAGGTGCTGGGTGTCGAAGGCCGCCCGGAGGCCAGACGCTAGTAGGTGACCGTGATCACCACTAGACCGTCGTTGCCGGGCGTTCCTGCCTGCAGACCACCAGCCCCAGCACTCGCCGTGTAGGCCGGGTCGGTCGGATTGGCGACACTATCCCAAGGTCCTCCTTTCACCGACTGGCTACCTGAGCCGACTGCGTACCCACCGCCGCCAGAACCCGCGTAGTAGACAGAGTTGAAGCCTGATGCTGCACCACCGCCGTAGCCGCCGCCACCGCCGCCGGGGCCACCGGACGCTGAGCCGGCAGAGGCGTTTGCACCCTTCCCGCCGAGTCCAACGAAACTGGCAGCCGTCAACGACATGTTGGCACCGTCGTTACCTTTGTAACCGTTTGTGTCTGCTACGCAGACGCCGCCAAATCCCCCCGACCCTGCACTCGGTGTGGTACCATATGTATCGCCGATCCCGCCACTCACTCCACCGCCCGCTCCGCCATGGAGTCCTGTCCCAGCCCCGCCGCCGCCACCGCCACCGACGGCCTTTAGGTTAAACGTTGCGCCAACCAGCAGGGCTACGACCGAGCCACCACCTCCGGAGCCCGCAGCGAGCGTACCAGTGCCACTTCCATTGTTGGTTCCGCCCATGGCAGGTCCCGTATAGGTGACAGTGCGCTTTCCACCCGCGCCGACAGCGACGTGGATCACTTGGCTGCTGAGAGCGGTGAAAGTCGATTGGGCGAAGCCTCCGCCTCCACCGACCGCCCCACCACTTCCGTAGCTGGTTCCAGCGCCACCCGCACCCCACGCCTTCGCTGTCACGGTCGCATCTGCGATCAGGGGGATGTTCGCTAACCCTTGGGTACTGTAAACGTAGGTTCTCGAGAAGTGCGGCGTGATGGTTGCGTCACCGGTCAGCGTCACCGTGGTGGAGGCGCTGGTGGCATCGGTGAAGGTCGCGTTTCCTGCCGGACTAGCCGTCCAGCCAGTGAACACATAGCCGGAAGTCGCCGTCGCCGTCAGCGCAATGGGGTTCGCTGACCCCGTGGCAGCCGAGGGCGCCATAGAGCCCCCGGTTGCGGTGGCCGGCGTCAGAATGAAGCCCTCAAATCCAACGCTGACTTTGTACTCTTGCACCTCGCCGTTGCTGCCCGTGACGATATAGGTGACCGTCTGGGCAAAGTCATTGGGTGTGATCCCACTGACCTGAGGCACGACTCCCACCTTGGAACTCGCGCCGGCAGAAAGACCGAAGGTTGCCACCAAGCCAGTGATGGTTGTGCCCTTGGGTACCGTCAGCAGGACATTGGCCCCGTCAATGATTCCGAGCACCTCGGCCGACGGGTTACCTGCACCTGGTTGCAACTTGAAGGACTCGATGGCCGAGGTGCTCGCCCAGACCGCCCAGAGCGTCACGTCGTCGGTTCCGGTCACGAAGTCGGCAAGGCCATCATAGTCTTTGTTTCCGTCTTTCGCGACCGACCAACCGAGGAACGTCGAGCCTGCCTTCTTGTAGACGTTAGGCTTCAAGGACACGAGCTTTCCGGGTGTCGTTACCTGAGTTTGTTTGGCACCCGTACCCCCATTGGCATCAAACGTAATCGTCAACGACTTGGCGCTGTTGATCGCGGCGTGCACGTCGTTGGGACTATTGAGTGTCGCCAAGCCAACAGCCTCGCAACCCGCGAGCGTGGCGAGAAGTCCCAGGAAGGGTAGAAACCTCATCAGGAACCTCCCAACAGGGTGATGGACTTGTCCAGGTCGGCGATCTGCTGGTCAAACGACGTGGTGTCGGGAACCACGAAGAACGACGCGGCAAAGGCGGCCAACCCGACACCGGCTGCTGCCAAACCCGCCGAATACACGGTGTTCATCAAAGTGATTTGAGTCCGATCAGCGTCGAGCAGGAGTTGGTTGGCGCCGACCAGCTCTGGGCGCCCACCGTCAGGTAGTCGGCAGCAGCCTGGTTGGCGGCGAAGAAGCCGTAGCCTGCGGTGCCTGCTCCCACGGCACCCAGGATTCCCCCCGCCCATTTGAGCCAACCGCCGTCCTGCGAGGCGGCCACCTTCCGTTTGGACTGGAGCGCGGTTCGCTGCAGGATCAGCGACGCCTTGACTTCGAGACCCGGATCTTCGGCCGTGGCCGTTGCTGGCACCGTCCCAGGGGCCGACGTCGGCGTTACGGTAGGCGCAGTCACCGGAACCGGCGCTTTGGTGCGCAGCGAGGCCGGGACGAGGAAGAACTCATCGCTGAGGCTGAGGCTGCTGTAGGGTGACTGTTTGCCACCCGTGATGCGCTTCACTTCGCCGGTGATCTTGGTTGCGAGCACCTGAAGTGAAAGATCCGACTTGATGTACTTGAGGAGGGCTTGGGTGAAGACGCCGTTGCGACCGGTGCCGTCGGCCGCCGTGTCGCCCGGAGCGGTGGCGAACAGCACCGCCGATCCTTCGACGTTGTTGGCCTGGGTGACAACCGAGAGTCCACGGGTTCCTCCCAGCGAGCGGGAGTCTTTTTTGGCAAAGGGATTGTCGCGGCAGGCATCCAAAATGACAATGTTGGTGCTGACCTTGGCGTCGTTGAACATCGCGAGGACGCTCTGCAGGCCCACCGCTTCGTTGGCGATATCGTCGGCAGTCTCGAACGTCTCTTTGACGGGGATCAGATAATTCTGGCCGCCGATTTGGATGCCGTGACCCGCGTAGTAGAACAGCGCCACGGGATTTCGTGAACCGGCCATGTCGTTGCGGAAACTCACGATCGAGCGGTTCATGGCCTTTCTGTCGCCGTTGATGAGCCGGGTCACCTTCCAACCGATGCTCTCGAGCGCATCGGCCACATCGCCGGCGTCATTGGCCGCGTTTGCCAGCGCCGCATTGCCGTCGTAGGCCGCGTTGCCAATGACCAGCGCAAACCGCGCTGCGTCCTCTGAGGCCCCCAGGACCTCCGCAAGAAGCACCATGATTCCCAAGAGCAGCACGCGACACTTCATCTCGTTTCCTCTCAATTCTTCCAAGTTGACGAAAACAAGTTAAGTTGAGTGAAGATTTTGGTCAAGCCAACCCGATCTGCCCCGCCGCGATCTTGGCGCTGAGCAGCACGACAGGCATGCCTGCTCCGGGGTGACCGCCGCCGCTGACAAACCAGAGGCCCTTGTGACGGGTGCTGCGGTTGGGGTGACGGTTGAACGCGGCCATGGTCGAGTTCGACGACATGCCGTAGATGCTGCCGAACGAACTGCCGGTCAGGCGCTC
This sequence comes from Spirochaetales bacterium, assembly GCA_037142615.1. GTDB lineage: Bacteria > Spirochaetota > Spirochaetia > JABEVK01 > JABEVK01 > JAIFLN01. The sequence continues at coordinate 15,130 of JBAXAI010000004.1, forward strand.
GATGCCCGTGGGGTCGAGTATCTCTTCCTCCACGAGGTAGGGGCGCACGGCCTTACCCAGCAGACCTTCGATCTTGTCGAGCACGATTTCGCGGGTCTGCTGGCCCAGAGCCTTCCAGTCCTGGCCCCGGTTGGGCGGCACGTTCACCAGCACAAACCAGTTTTCGTGCCCGGCTGGCGCATCGCCGGGGGTGAGCTTCGAGGTGATGTTGAGGTAAATCGTGGGGTCGTCGGCAGGAACCCCCTCGTCGAACAGTTGGGCGAACTCGCGCTGGTAGTCGGCCGAAAAAAAGATGTTGTGCAACCCCAGTTCGGCAAACGACTGGGTGACGCCCCAGGTGTACACCAGCCCCGACGACGAGGGTTGCAGCTTGCGGTAGCGGCGGGCCCAGGGTGCGTCGTCGTCCCGCAGCATCTGGTAGGTTTTGAGCACGTCGGAATTGGAGACCACCACGTCGGCCTCGTAGGTGCCTTTGTCGGTGACAAGGCCGCTGACGCGGCCGCCTGTGCTGACGATTTGCGTCACGGTTTCGTTGTAGTGGTAGGTGGCTCCCAGCTCGCGGCCCAGCTGCTCGATAGCCGTCGGCAGCGCGTAGATGCCGTCGTTGACGCCCGAGCCGCCCAAGCTGTATTCCAGCCACGGAATGATGCCCAGCGTGCCCGGAGTCTTGTAGGGAGACGACCCGTTGTAGGTAGCATAACGGCCAAAGAGCTGCAGCATCCGGGGATCGCGAAAATACCGCCGGTTCATGGCGTCGAGGGTGGTGAACACGTCGAGGAAAGGCATGCGGACAATGCCTCGCAGCCCCTCGGGACCCAGCCACGTGGCCACCGATTGCAGGCTCTTTTCCAGGAACAGCGTGCCCGCCGTTTCGTAGAGGAACTTCAGGTGGCGAAAGTACTTCTCGAGCGCGGGACGCTCGGCCCAGCCCCGGCCGACCAGGGCCGAAATGGCCCCTTCGACCGAACCGGGCATGGCGAGCGTGTCGCCGCCCTCAAACCAGTAGTGGCAGATGGTCTCGAGCGGGGTCAGAGCCACCCGCTGGCGGAAGTCTGCACCGCAATCGCGGAACAGTTCTTCGAAAACGGGCACCAGCGTCAGGTTGCTTGGGCCGGTGTCGAACCGGTAACCGCCTCGGTTGGCGGTGAAGGCCTTGCCGCCCGGGCCGCTGCGACGGTCAAACACGTGGACCTGCCAGCCTTGCTTCGACAGCCGAGCGGCCGCCGCCAAACCACCGAGACCGGCACCAACGATAAGGGCTCGCTTCATCGCCTGTTTTCCTTCTGCCTTATTCCAGCCAAATGAAACTGCCGCAACGCCCGGTCGGTGACTCTCGGCGGTGGCTGAAGAACAGGTCTTTGTCGCGGTAGCTTTCCCACGGGGCCTGGTGCACTTCGCCGACGCCCAGCGACCGGAGTTGGCGGGCGGCCGCCCCCGAAAGATCAAAGTGCCAATGACCTGGGCCATCGGGGGCAAAGTCTTCGCGGTGACCATCGTCGTGACGCACGAACACACTCCACACTTCGTCGCCCACCTGGTAGTCTTTCGCGCCGATGCCGGGGCCCACCCAGTAGCAAAGATCCTCGGCGGGAATCCCGAAGGCTTCGATCCCCTTTGCCAAAATGCCGTCGGCCAGGCCCCGCCAACCCACGTGGAAGGCGCCGACGACGGTCGAATGGCGGTCGCAAGCAAGCACCGGCAGGCAGTCGGCCGTTTGAACAACCAAGGGTAGCCCACGGCGGCGCGTGATGCACCCGTCGGCCGTCGGAATCTCACCCTCACCGACACCCTCGGCGTGAATGACCAGTGTCCCGTGCACCTGGTTGAGCCACACGGGTTCGTGCTGCCAGGCCTGCGTGGAGACGACCAGCCTGCGGTTTTGCCTCACGAGTTCCGGGTCGTCACCGACGTGAAGGGCAAGGTTGAGGCTTGCAAAATCACCGGTGCTGGTTCCTCCGGTACGGGTCGTCTGCAGGCTGCGCACGCCTTGCGGCGCGTTCCAAGAAGGGTGAAGAAAGGTCATTGGAAGGACTCCTGTGGGCTCGTCTCGTCGGCAAACTCGGCCAGAGCCGCTGCGGCCGAAGGGGGGGCGAGCGCGGTGATTTCGATAGCCGTGTCGGTGTAGGTCTCGGACAGCACCTGCGCATGCTTATACAGGTAGCCAACCAGGTCTCCACGGTGCAGGGGGAGCCGGTACAGCACCGGGCGGCGAAGGCTCTTCAGTGTTTCCGAAAGCTGAAGTTTCAGCTCGTCCACACCGTCGCCGGTCAAAAGGCTGACAAACACCGCGTCGGGAAACTGGAGCTCCAAGCCGCGCCGCAGCACCTCATTGCCATTCAGGGCGTCGAGCTTGTTGAACACGAGCAGTTGGGGCTTGTCGCCGCAACCCAGGCTGGCGAGCACCTCGAGCGTGGTTCTCCTCTGCACGTCCCAATCCTGATGGCTGGCATCGACCACGTGCACCAAGAAGTCCGAAAACTGAGCTTCTTCGAGCGTGGAGCGGAACGCGTCGACCAGATGGTGGGGCAGCTTTTGGATGAAGCCGACCGTGTCGGTGAGCAGGATTTCGAGGCCACCGCCGAGTTGGGTCCGCCGCGTGGTGGGGTCGAGGGTGGCGAACAGCTTGTCTTCCTGCAGCACCCCCGCGTCGGTGAGCGTGTTGAGCAGGGTCGACTTGCCGGCGTTGGTGTAGCCCACAATGCTCGCCACCGGGAGCGTATTGCCCTCGCGCTTGCTGCGGGTGCGGTCGCGGTGACGGCGCACCTTGTCGAGCTCGTCTTTGAGTTTATCGATCTTGTCGAGGATGACGCGCCGGTCGAGCTCGAGCTGCATTTCCCCGCCGCCGCGGTTGCCGCGGGCACCGCCGCGCTGGCGGCTCAAGTTGGTGTAGCTGCGGGCCAAGCGCGGAAGGCTGTACTGCATGCGTGCCAAACCCACCTGCAGAACGGCCTCGCGGGTGAAGGCCCGTTCGCTGAAGATTTCGAGGATGACTTCCTGGCGGTCGATCACGGTGAGGCCCGAAAACTCTTCCCAGTTGCGCTGTTGGCTGGGCGACAAGTCGTCGTCAAAAATCACCAGGCTGGCGCCAAAGTCCAGGGCCAGCGCCACGATCTCGTCGGCCTTGCCCGAGCCGACCAACAGACGAGGGTGCGGCTCCCGGTGCCTCACCACGTAGCCCTTCGACTCGTCGATGCCCATCGTCTTGACCAAACCGGCAAGTTCGTCGAGGTGCGACTGGGCGGTGCTGTCGGAAAGACCGGGCGGTTGGAGGGTCACGAGCAGGGCTTTGGGGGCTTCATCCATGGCTCACTATGGGGCCGCAGGGGGGTGGGGGTCAACCGCAGGGAAAACTCTCGCTGGAGGCCGAGAACAGGCTTATACTTACGTAAGTGAACCCTCACCCCGTTGGAGGAGGGTCGCGTCAAGGAGGATGTTATGCGTCGCTTCTTTATGGTGCTGATCAGCGTAAGCCTTGGGATGGCCGGTTTGTCGGCCTAAGATGGTGACACACGCGCTGCCGGCCTGGCCGGAGCCATGACCGCTGTCAAAGGTGACCTGAACTCGCTTTTCTTCAACCCGGCCGGGCTGGCCTTTGTTGGCGAAGGGCATTTTGATGTCTCGGCCACAGCCGGTGCTGGCCTATCGCGTGGGTTTCTCGCGGTCAACCCGCTCGTGTACATCGAGCAGCAGTACGACTCGACCTACAGCCCGACCCAGACGTATTGGTATGCTCTTCCCAATACCCCCGACGGCTCGCTACCTGAGGCCAGTTCGTGGGCCGAGATGGTATCGATTCTCGAGGCAAACGGCCTGGGACCGGCCGAAAAGCAGCAGATTGCCGACGACGCCAATGCCGCCTCATGGGGTTCCCTGAAGGATTACGACCAGTACAACGCCTACAAAGACCGCTACTACCGCATGCAGGCCTACAAGCAGATTTCCAACACCCGACTTGAACTCTCACCCCGTGTATGGGTTGGTGGGCCAGGCTGGGGAGCCGTGTTGGTTGACCAGCTGAAGTACGTTCCCGCCATTTCGACCTTCACCGGCGGCTCAAGTGTGGTCAGCTACCAGGTGGCAAAACAACTGGGGGCCGTTGCCGGGCTGGGGCTCAACCTCGGTCCCCTTGCGGTGGGTGCTACCCTCAAAGCTCTTAACCGCAGCACTTTCGACACCAAGACGACGACACTCAGCCAAATGAACGGGCCACCACTTCAGGTTCTTGCCGGATCCCTTGGCGACGCATTTTCCGTCCAAGGGAGGTACGACCTCGGTGTAGGTGTCGGCGCGCTGGCATCATTGGGTCCCCTCAACGTGGGGCTGTCGGTCAGCAATCTGCTTCCTTTTCTTGATTCCAGTCAAGCTGGGACCCCGTTCCTCGATGCCCTGATGGCGGGAACTGACTTTGGTGTGTCGGTGATGCCGTACGAAGCCAACGACTCAGGTTTCCAGCTCCCGATCCGTCTGGTCGGTGCCGTAGACCTTCACGGGCTCGGCAGCGATACTCAGCGCGATCTGGCCGCCGGTGCCGAGCTCGGCATCGACGCGTGGGGTTTCTTCCAGGCAGTGGTGCGTGGAGGCTATCGTCAACCGTTGCCGGGACCCTTGGCTACTTTGGCATCGCAGTTCGACCCCCAGAAGGGGCAACTCTACGCCGGGGCTACCGCCAAACTGCTTTTCCTCAAGGTCGAAGTCGCGGGCACTCTGCCCGTTGTGAGTCTTGGATCGTTGCCCGGCAGCGGTTCGAGGCAGACCGATCTTCACGATCCAGTCCTGCTTGGCGGCGCCCAAGCTACAATCACGTTAGCGTTCTGAGGAGGAGCCATGAGCGAGCCCGTGATCTGGATCGACGGACAATGGAAGACCAAAGAGACGGCGACGGTGTCGGTGTACGACCACGGCCTGCTCTACGGCGACGGCATTTTCGAGGGCATGCGCCTGTACAACGGGCGGGTGTTCCGGCTCGAGGACCATCTGGTACGCCTCGAAGAAAGCGCCAAGGCGCTCCTGCTGACCCTTCCCTATTCCCGCCAGGAATTAACAGAGGTGATCGACCAGGCCGTGGCCCGCTCTGGTCGCCGCGAAGGCTACCTGCGGCTGGTGGTCACCCGGGGCGTCGGGACGCTGGGCCTGGACCCCAACCGCTGCCCGCGGGCCAGCGTCATCCTGATTGTGGATGGCATCCAGCTCTACCCTGCTGAACTGTACGCGACGGGCATACCGCTGATCACCGCCAGCACCCGCCGCACCCCCCGCTCCAGCGGCGAGGCTCGGGTGAAGTCGCTCAACTACCTGAACAACATTCTGGCCAAGATCGAGGCCCAGCGGGCCGGGTGCCTCGAGGCGCTGATGCTCAACACCGATGGGCTCGTCGTCGAGTGCACGGCCGACAACATTTTTGTCGTCAAAAACGGCGTGCTGAGAACTCCGTCGGCTATCCATGGTGCCCTCGAGGGCATCACGCGCAAAACGGTGCTCGAGCTGGCTCAGGGTCTTAAGGTCGCCACCGACGAGTCAGCCCTCGCGCTTTTCGACGTGTACAACGCCGATGAGGCCTTTCTGACCGGCAGCGGCGCTGAGGTGATGCCCGTCACCGAACTCGACGGTAGGCGTATCGGTAACGGCAAACCGGGCCCGGTCACCTTGCGGTTGCTCGAGGCCTTCCGCACCGTGACGCAGGGGTAGTAAACTTCGCCCATGTACCTTGCAGGACTATTTGAGCATCCGGTGAAGTCGATGCGCGGAAATGCTGTAACTTCGGCGACGGTCCGTTCGGAAGGCCTGGCCCACGACCGGCGTTTCCTTGTGCACACCCCCGATGGAACTTTCATCAGCGGCCGCAGTCACCCGAAGTTGGTTACCGTGGTTGTGGCCTTTGACGGCGAAACCCTGACGCTCACGGCGGGCAGTCCGAGTGCCTCGGAGCCCTTGCCACCACTCGTGCTGAAGGCGCACACGGGGCGGCTCTCGATGGTCGCCGTTTGGAAAGACCGCTTTGACGCCTGGGACCAGGGCGACGAGGCCGCCCGCTGGTTGTCGAACTTTTTGGGCGAACCGGTGCGCCTGGCGTGGCTGGGCGACAGTCAAAGGCCGCTGCGCTGGGATAACGACCGCCGGGTGACGTTTGCCGACGCCGCGCCGCTGCTGGTCGTCAGCCAGGCGAGCCTGGACGACTTGTCACGGAGGGTCGGCGAGGCTCTCTCGATGCGCCGCTTTCGGCCCAACCTGGTCTTGGGCGGGGCCGAACCCTTTGAGGAAGACACTTGGCGGCGTTTGCGCATCGGCGAGGTGGAGTTTCTGAACCTCGATGGCTGCAGCCGCTGCGAGTTCACCACCCTTGATCCCGAGACCGGCGAACGCCATCCGGCCGGCGAACCCGTCAAGACCCTGGAAGCCTACCGCCGGGTCGACACCGGCATCTACTTCGGCATGAACGTGATGCCTTTGTCGCTCGGCACGGTCCGCGTCGGCGACTCGGTGACGGTGCTCGAGCGCCGGGTTCCCCTGAGCTTCGTGCCAAGTTCCCTGGCCGCTTGGTCGCCTGTTCCCAACGGAACACTGCTGCCCGCGAGCCCTTTTCTGGAGGACGCCGAGGCCGAACTGGTCTGCCTCAAGGTGCGAGACGAGGCACCGGGCGTCAAGACGTTCACTCTGGCCCGCCAGGACGGGATGGAGCTGGCCTGGAAGGCGGGGCAGTACCTCACGTTGCGACTGCCCGGCGAACTGAGGCGCAGCTATAGCATTTCATCGGCCCCCGGTGGTGCTCTCGAGATCACCGTGAAACGTCTGCCCGACGGCCGCGCTTCCGGTTGGTTGCACGACAACCTTGTGCCGGGCGGGGCGGCCGTCTGCGAAGGAATCCGCGGACACTTCACGCTCGAAGATCACCCTTGGAACACCCTGTTGTTGATGGGCGCCGGCTCGGGCGTGACTCCGCTGATGGCGATCCTGCGGAGTTTGTCGCCACGACCGGTGGCCTTTCACCAGACGGTCCGGAACCGCGAGGATTTGTTGTTTGCCGACGAACTGGAGCGGCTGCGCGGGCAGTGGCGGGGAAACCTGACCGTGAGCCATCGCGTCACCAGCGAGGAGGGCCACCTCGACCACAACGGCCTGGTACGGTTCTGCCCCGACCTGCGCGACCGCAGGGTGTTTGTGTGCGGTCCGCCGGGCTACCGGGCGAGTGTGCGGGGCCTGCTCGCCGGGGCCGGCGTCAAGATCGACCGGCGCTACCACGAAGAAGTGTACGGCGAGGCCGCGCTCGAGGTACCCCAAGACGCCGTTCCCGGCCAGGTGACCTTTGCGCTCACGGGCAAGACGGTCGCCTCCGACGGGCGCACAACGGTTCTGCAACTGGCCGAACGTGTCGGACTTACCCTGCCGTTTTCGTGCCGCTCGGGCGATTGCGGAACCTGCCGCGTGCAGACCGAAGCCGGCGAATGGCAGTTGGCCTGCCACACCTTTGCACGTGGCGACGCCTGCTACAACTTGTAGCCGCTACAGGCGGTAGAACAGACCGGTTTCGCCCGAGGGTCCCAGACCGAACCCGCTGCTGCCGAAGCTGGCCTGAAGCCCGCCCTGGATGTCGAGCACAATGTGATCAAAGAAGATCAACTCGAGCCCGATGCCACCGCCCGCGAACCCGCCGGAAGTCGTCGTAGCGGTACTGGTCCCGTCGCCGTTGGCGTAACTCGAGCTAGAGTAGTAACCCTGCCCGCCAAAGTACAGGAAGAACCTCGTCCAAGGTGCGTCGTTGAGCCGGTAGAGCCCGACGAGACCCAAGTCCAGGGCAGTCACACCGCCAGAAATCACAGGCGTCCCCGTGATCTGAATGCCCATCACGTCGGGCCAGTTGCGGTATGAAATGCCATAACCGGTGACAAAACCCGCCGCCATCCCGAAGTACTGCGTGGCGCCGGTGGGAGGTGCTGCCTCTTGCGCTGTGGCTAGTTGAGCCGTGGCAAACGCAGCCAGCAACGCTAGCGTCAAAACCATCATTGTTCTCTTCATAATCTCTATTCTACTCCTTTTTTTGCGAAAAGCGGGCAAAAGCGCAAGCAAAATCGCGTGGGCTCGCGTCTGGAGCAGTGACTGTCCGGCCGGATAGAAAAAGGAGAACGCATGAAACGAATTGTTCTATTGGTGGGCTTGGCCTGCCTCGTACTTTCAGGGGCGGTGGCTTCGGAGTTTGAGGGTTTGGAGACCCTTCCTCAGTTGTCGCTGGCCGACCTTGAAAAGCTTGACGGAGAGGCGCTGTATTTGGGCGTGGATCGCACGGGGAAGACGATGACGGTCACCTCGATCGTTCCTGGCGACTACAGTCACATTGAGTGCTACACCGTGGCGGTCAGCACCGAAGTGGTCCGAAACTCCGACAAGAACCTACCCAAGAACGCCATGGTCAATACCAACAAGACCATCGTCGCGAGCAACGGGGTTTCCTACAATCCCCAGCAACTGACTTCTGGGACCTACAACCTGTCGGCGACCAAAGCCAACGTCGGCGGCATGGGTCCGGGCATCAAGATTGATGTCGCCCAGGTCGCGGTCAACCAGAAGGGTCAGGTCGCCGTCTCGACTGACTTCTTCGTCCACGGGATTCCCTACGACAACACCAATGGGTGCGTCGGCGTCAAGAACGGAAGCATGGCCAAGGTCATGACCACGTACCAGAACGCCGTCGGACCCAAGACGGTCTCGATCTTCAGCCTGTTCGGCAAGAAATAACAACCCGCCCCGGGCCCAAACGGCCCGGGGTCTTTGAGGAGAAACTTATGAAACTACGACTTTTGTTCTCTGCCCTGTTTTGTTTGGCCGCACCCCTGTTCGCCGCGGCCCAGCCCACCCTGACCATCCGAGACGAGAACCTCGCGTGGGGAGACTGGGGGACTGCCGTGAATGAGTACCGCGTGTATACCGGGTCCGAGGGCCTGATTTCCAAGGTGGAGTTCACCTCCGGCAGCGGATTACCGGCCCAAAGCGCCGAAGTGAAGCTGGTTGGCGACCGCCTGCAGTGGAGCTGGAATCAGCCGGGTTTGGGCCGCAACGACTACGCGCTCGTCCGGGGCGCCGACGCGTGGAAGGGCCAAGTAACCTTCACCAGCGATAACAAGGCCTCGGACAACGCCTCGGTGCCGCTGGTTGTCTCGTGGCAGCGCAAGGGCACCTTGGTTTTCGCCGACCAGGACCGCGTTGCCTCGCTTCTGCCCGGTTTTCATTACGTCGAGAAGGCCGTACGCCCCGATACCCCCAACCGGTGGACGACGGTGTACGAGTTTGCCGGCAAAGAGATGACCGAACACTACCGGGACTTCACCAATGCGCGAATGAGCTTTTCCCGCTCCGGAACGCGGGTTGACGTCAAACGCTTGGAAGAACCCGACGACGGCGGTTGGCAGCAAATGGGCAAGTCCACCTTGGAAGGGCGGTCTCTGGCGGTGGCCAATCCGGCCATCAACGCCGCCAACTGGGAGATCCTCGGCACAATTGTCCCGTATCCGATCTACCTGCCGTTCCTGCTCGAGTTGGGGTTGTGATGGACCTCGCGGCTTGGCACGACAGCGTCCGCAGCCAGGAGGAACTGAGGTTCCAGTGGGTGGCCGAACAGGCTACAGACACCTCTTGCGGCTACGCATCGGTGGCGACCTTGCTCGACCTGTATTGGGACCAAGACACCTCGGAGGCCCAATTGCTGGCCTTGGCCCCGAGCGCCAGCGGCGAGGGTGAGTCGGTTTCGCTCGCGAGTCTAAAGCGGGCTCTTGAGTCGTCGGGGTTCGAGGCGCGAGGCTACCGGATGGATTACGCACACTTGTCGCAGGTGGTCCCTCTGCACGCGCCGGTGCTGGTGCACTACGACCGGCCCCAAAAGCACTTTGCGCTGGTGCTGGGCGTCCAGGGCACCCGGGTCGTGACCGCCGATCCTTCGCGGGGTCTCGAGGTGCTCGACCGTCAGCAGTTTGAGGCCCGGTGGTCGGGGGTGGCTCTGTTTGTGGCCAACACGCTGGCGGTACGCCAGCAGGCCCGGGTCGAAGCTGCCGTCCACTCGGCCTTGGCCCGCGCAGGGTTGCTCGAACATGAGGCTGCGCGATGAGGGCGCTCGCCTTGGTCTTGGCGACCTTGGCGTGGCCGGCTGGCGGTCTCGAAGCGCAGTCAGACCACCAAAGGATTGCGGCCCACGAGCGCAACGACCACGCGCTGACGGCCTCGGTCGTCACCGCCTGGGCTCCCGTACTGGCGTGGGCACCCGAGGTTCCCTCGGTGTCGCTGGCGTACCTGTACCGCGAGGGCTGGCGGGCCAGCGCTGGGTGGGGGCCAGGGGGCATGACCCTCGGAGTCGAGGAACGCCTTTCGTGGGCCAACACCCGGTTTCGGTTGGGCACGCAGTGGCAGGTTCCCGGCGCGCCGCTGTGGTCGACTGGCGCCAGTTGGATTGTCGACCCGGTGGTGCTTTCGGCCGACCTTCTGTGGCCCGCGCGCGCCGGTCCGGCTGAGCTGGTGCTCGGGTTCACCGAGGTGGTCAACGAGCATGTGTCGTGGTCCGTGTCGGTGCAACCCAACCCGGCCAACTTCGCCCTGACGTTCGGTGTGGGTTGGTTCGATGGTCCGTGGAGCCTGGAAAACGGCGTGCAGGCCCGTCCCGAGGGAACCGATGTGTCGCTAGCGGCGGCCGGACGCCTCGCCTGGTAGCCGGTCCACCTGCATCGTCAGGTCTTCCAGCTCCCGGATCCAGAACGCTTTGCTGCCCCAGCCTGGGAACGTGGCCTCAAAACCCCGGTCGCCGCGCTGGTGGTGGCACCACGCCAAAAAGTGCACCATGCGCATCAGGCGAAGTGGTTCCACGAGATCCCAGCTGGCCCAGCCCAGCGGCTGAAACTCGCTGTAGCCCTCGCTCAGCAGGTTGACCTCCCGCGGGCAATCTTCGCGGTAGCCGGGCAGCAACAGCCAGAGGTCCTGGATGGGCGGTCCCCACGCGCAGTCGTCAAAGTCCATCAGCAGAAGGCCTTCACCAGGCCGGTCGAGAATGTTGCCCCGGTGGCAGTCGCCGTGGATGCGCTGCAGACTTTGGCCCTCAAACAACGGCGCCAGCGCTTGGGCCGCTGGCAACAGCAGGTCTTCAAACTCCCGCCGCAAGTCGGGCACGATGGCACGCGAGTCGAGCAACGCCTCGATTTGTGGCAGCAGCGTTGTCGCCGGGGTGAAGATGGGACGGTGGGCAAACACCCGGTCGCGGCCTACCCGGTGCAAGCGCCCCAAAAGGCGCCCCAGCCTCAGCCAGTCGTCGTCACCTTCGGCGTCAAAGTTGCGCCCGCCCTTTTTTTCGAACACCGCAAAATGGTAAGGGAGCTCGCCCGCGCTGGTTTCGACCACAATTTCGCCCAGCGAATCGCCCTCGTCGTTGACCACGGGCCGGGCGACTGGCAGGTCGGCGGCGGCGGCATCGTTCACCAACGCGTGCTCTTCTTCGAGCGCGGAGCGGTTCCAGCGATCAGGACGGTAGAACTTGACCACCCAGCCCTTGCCGTCGTCGTCCTTGACCCCGTACACGCGGTTGATGTGGCTGTTGTACGGTACCAGCGAGCCGTCAAGACGCCAGCCGGACCAAGCTTCCACAGCCTGAAACACCAGTTGTGGCGAAAGGACGTCGAAAACGCTCACCGAGCCGCCTGGGCCCTCGACTGCCACCAAAACACCGTCGACACCACCTGAAAGTCCTCTTCGATGGTGTGCTCACGGATCAGGTCGAGACCCGCGTCGTAGCCGGCTTCGCGCACCGCGTCGAGGTTGTGGTGATGCGAAAGGATGGTGAACTTCTTGGTGCCGGCGACGAGGACCGGCGGTTTGCGCTGGGGAATGGTGTTCATCAACAGAATCCCTTTTGGCGCCAAGAGCTGCGTCATCGCCTCAAAAAAGTCTGCTTCGCGGTCGATATGCACCAGCAGGAAGAACGCCGACAGCAGGTCGGCCCGGCCATGCTGGGCCACCCAGGCCGTGCGCTCGTCCTCGTCCTCGACGTCGAGGGGGCCGACGGTCGCGGTGTGCACTTTCTGCGCGGCCAGCTTCACCATCTCGCGGCTGATGTCGCAACCCTGTAGGTCCGTGCCCGGTTTGCCGGCAATCCACTTTTCAAAACGCGACAGGCTGCGGCCGTCGCCGCACCCGGCATCGAGCAGCACCAGCGGTGCCTTGCGCGACTCCAGCGGTTCGCGGGTTTCGAGCGCCACCAGGGCCTCGCGCCACCAGGCTCCGGCCACGGTCCAGTCGAAGCTGTCGAGGTTGAGGTGGTCTTTCTTGTAATAGGGAGCGTAACGGTCGTAGCCGTCGGCGGGGTCGAGGTTTTCCACCCGGCCAGTCTAGCACCTTCCGCCTCCCTTCAGGTAGCGTAGCCTCATGGATTCCCCGGAAGAAGAACAATTCGACGTCTGCGACGGACTCGGGAGGCCTACCGGCCTCCGAGAGTCCCGTTCGGTGGTCCACCGAACGGGACTCTGGCACCGCAGTGCCCACCTCTGGCTGGTCAATCCGGCGGGCCAGGTGCTGCTTCAACAGCGGCACTTAAAAAAGCAGTCCGACCCGGGCCGTTGGGATATCGCCGTGGCAGGTCACCTCAGCGGGGGCCAAACGGCGCTGCAGGCTATCGTCCGTGAAGCGCACGAAGAACTCGGGCTGGTGCTGGACCCCGCCTCGCTGACCTTTTTGGGCGAAAAGCGCAAGGAGTACCTCGAGCCGGCCTTTCAAGACCGGGAGTTCCAAGCGGTGTTTGCCGTGCGCCTGGACGTCGATCTGGCCACGCTGGTTCTACAGGAGAGCGAGGTGATCGCTGTGCGCTTTGAGGCCCCGGACCAGCTGGCTCGAGCCCTCGAGGCGGGCGACGAGGCCTACGTGAACCGGTCCGGGGAATGGCAAGAGGTCTACAGGTTCTTGGGCCTCGGCCGATAATTCTGGTATGTCAGACAAAAGTGGTGCGTGGTTCTTTGAGCTCATACTGAATGTGCTGCTGCTCGCTGGGGTGGCTTGGGTGACCTTCGCCTCTCGCGGAGAGCAGGAACGCGGCCTGGCCGTGCCTCTGTTCGCCGCCGTCGCGACCATCCAAGGGGGGTCGAGCTCGACAGGCTCCACGACCTTGCCGCCGAACGCCCTGACGCCCGCCGCCCCCGCGCTGACTCCGACCACGACTCCCACGACTTCGACAAGTGTTGTGACACCGGTGGTCAAACCCGCGCCCGTCCCCGCTGTCACCGGAAACCTGAGCTACCAGCAGGCTTTCGGCGCCCTTGAAGTGTGGGCCGCGGGACTCGACGGCAAAATCTCGGCCGACGAACTCAAAAAGATTCAAGACTCGCTGCAGACCGGCTGGAACTCCACCCAAAGCGTGCGCGACTACCTCAAGAGCGTCAACGACCGCATCAATGCCGGTCAGACCGATGCTGTGATCAACGAGGCCCTCAAGACGCTGTCGCAACAAGTGAACGAAAAGAAGGTTCTGGTGATGAACGCCGTGCTTCAGATGATGCGCGACAACGGCATCACGTGGGACCAAGCCAAGGTCGTGCTGACCAAGTGGATCACCGAGGTCCTGAAACTTTCGCCGATGGACGTCGTCAACGCGTTGAAACCCTGACCCGCAGGCGCCTATTTCTTGGCTTCGCGGCTGGCCATGATTTGCATGACGCGGTCGTCGAAGTCACGGTAGCGAGTCCTCAGTTGCGTGAAATCGTGCTTGGACAACTGGTAGCCGGTGCCGTAGGTGACCGCGCGGATGCTGGCGTTGCGCCGCTCTTCCTTGAGCAGCGCCGTTTCGCCGAAAACGGCTCCGGAGCCCAGACTGGCCACCTCGTGCTCGTCCACCAACACCTCCACACTCCCCGAAGTGACAAAGTACATCGAGTCGCCGTACTCACCCTGCCGGATGATGTATTCCTTGGGCAGGAACACCCTGGGCTTGAGCATTTGCACGGCCTCGCGGATAAACAGCTCTTCGGCCCCCTGAAACACCTGCACCTTTTCGAGGACGGCCCGGTTCTGGTGCATGAGGATTTCCATGCTCAAGCTTGAGGGTAGGTCCTCGATAACGCTGCGCTCGGTGATCGACTTCCTTTCTTGCCACAAGTAGCTGTAGTAGTCGCGGACTCGTTCCTGCAGACTGAAGGGGACTTTTTGGGCCCGGAGAAAGGCATTCACCTCTTCGAGGTGTTTCTGGTAGGTGGCCCGGGCGACGTCGATGTTCTGAACCAGGCTGGTCACGTTGGCGATGATGTAGGTGTACATGCCGACGCCGATCACCTGCACGAAAATGGTGAAAAGAATCTGCACGTTGTTGTCGTGGCTAGGGAAGATGTCGCCGTAGCCGATGGTCGCGATGGTGGTCGTCACCCAATAGAGCGAGCGGATGTACTGGTCAAAGTGGTCGTAGTCCTTGAACCCCGTGTCGGCGGCCATGGTCCCCATGCCGACCAGCACCCAGCCCAGCGCCGTCAGGTGGATGGCTTGGCTGAACCAGTAGCCGAAGCTCAACAGCCGCTTGACCGCCGGGCTCAGGCCAAAGGCTTCCTGCAACTCGTTGAACAGCCGCACCGCCTTGAGCACCTTGATCAGCGTCAGCGCCTGCAGTCCCAAGTAGACTTGCAACCCCAGTTCGTCAGTAGGCACATGACCATAAATCGCCATGGGAATCATCTCGAAGGGCAAGAATGCCATCACATCGATGGCAAACCAACCCTTCAGGTAGTGGCGCCGAATGTCCGCAAACGAGTCTTGCCTGATGTGACCTTCCTTGATCTTCGTGGCAAAGCCCAAGAGGATGTCGATGAAGAACAGGGTGTTGAGAAAGTAGTAGAGCAGGTCGGCTTGAAAGGTGCGGAACACCAGCCGGTAGGTGATCAACAGCGTGAACACCAGTACCGTCAGCAGGATGATCAGATCCCAAGCCATCTTGAAGGCACTGTTGTGGTTGATGGGCTTCAGGACGGGCATATCGCTAGTTTAAGGCATCACATTTCGCTTTACAAACGCCGCGGTGGCGAAGCGCCAGGCCGCCTTTCCTCCCGTCAGCCACGCGATCCGGTCGCCGTGTTTGGGGCCCGCCAGGATCCGGTCAGCGAGCCAGGGCGCCACCGTCTCGACCCGGTCGGCCAAGATGTTGTACAGGCGAACCATGCGGTCGCGTTCGGGACCCGAGGCCGGCAGATCGTGCAACAGGAGGTCGGTGGTCACCATGCCCGGGCTCAGCCAACAAACGGTGAGCGGCGTGCCCTTGTACTCGGCCACCAGCGCCTTCGTGAAGTAGGTGAGAGCCCGTTTGCTGGTGCCGTAGATGGCCATGGTGTCGTTGACCATGTCGTTCGACCCGAAGCCTTCCATGTTGAGCAAGGTGCCCTTGCCCTGTTTGCGAAAGCCGTTCACGGCCACCTGGCTGGCCTCGATCATGCCCAGCAGATTGATGTCGAGCACGCGGCGGATCTCGTCGCGCGGCAGGTCGGCGGTCGCGACGGAAGACTGCGTGACGCCATGGTTGTTGATCCACACATCGACCGGCGCGCGGGCCGAGGCGAAGTCCCACAGGCGTTGTGCCGAGCCGGCCTCGGCCAAGTTGGCCGCCAGCCCTTCAACCGGTGCGCCAGGGTAGGCCCCGCGGAGGGTTTTCAGCGCCGCTTCGAGCCCGCCGGTCGTGGTTCCGTTGACCGTGACGAGGTGACCCTTTTCCAGAAAACGCCGGGCCATGCCGAGCCCGATGCCCCGGGTGCTGCCGGTGACAACGAGGTGGCTCACGCGCTCTCCTTCCTGGCAAAGCGGTCACCGATCCACGCCGCACCGGCGGCCAGCGCCAAAACCACCGGTACCATCAGGTAAAGGATGGTCGGGATCCATACGATTTGATGGATGTTTTTCCACTGGCCCCCGCTCCACAAAAAGCCCGAGTACACGGCGGCGACGGCCGCGAAGTACAGTACCGTCAACGAGATATTGACCCACTTGGGCCACTTGAAACCGTACATCTGCGTAAAAATGGCCATGAACCCGAATCCAAAGGCAAACATGGGCCACAACGTTTGGCCCGCCTGGAGTGCGATGGTGGTGCCGTGCACCAGCACCGACGCCTCGAGGAAGAACACCCACTTCGGGTTCACGTGGTTGCGGTTCTGGATGAACACCGATTGCAGGAACAGCAGCGCCATGTAGAAGAAGCCGGCCAGGTGGCCCCAGGTGCCTTCCATCGGGTGGAACCAGAACGTGTACACCAGACCAAAGCTGATGATGAACCCGTGGTATTTCTTAAGCCACGCAACGGGCTTAGCCGGCATCGGCACCTTTTTGCCAAAGAATAGACCGCGTCGGTCGTTGAGCAGGATCAAGATGAGGATGAGCATCAGAATAACCGAAAACTGGCTCGACCAGACCGGCACATCCTGGGCCGTACCATCGTAAAACAGCGCCGTCTGTGCCAAGTGAAGCAGCCAGAACACGATGTTGACGATCAGCGCCCACCAACCGGGCTTCGACAGGTTCTCGCCAAAGGTTTGCGGGTGCTTGAGCGCGTACCCGATCACACCCCAAAGCGCCACCTGGTGCAGCGCATACAGGCTCCACGCGCTCACCCGCGCCCACAGTTCGGGCTGGGGAAGTTTCCAGTAGTACCAGGCGGGTCCTTGGTCGGGAAGGAGCAACGCCTGGAAAGGGGCCAACAGGGGTTGGAGAGCAGCAATCAGGGCGGTCAGGCCGAGCGACGCGGCGACACCCCAAAGCAGAAGTCGGGTGGAGGCTTTCATGCGCCCTAGAATACCTTGCCAAGTGTTGGCGGGCAAGCCTTGCTTGCTCTAAGATGGGGGCATGCCCGATACGCACAAACCCGTCCGAACCCTCCCGCTGGTTGTTGTGATGACCGTTGCGCTGGTAGGTACTCTGGCCGTTGCCGGCTCGTTTCTTGTCTTTGCCCTCGACCAAGCGTATTCAGCGCAACTTCGAGTCGGGCAAGAAAACGAGGCTCGTCGGCAGGCCGACTACCTGAAGGAGACGTTTTCGCGCATGCTGTGGAACTTCGACCTGGCCGAGATCGAGGCCGTTGCCGGTTCGGTGACCCGAAGCGATGCCGTGCTCGGGTTGTCGATCGTCACCGACGAGGGCAAAGAAATCTACAACGAGTCCAAACCAGGTCAAGCTTTCCTGACAATCACGAGCCCGTTGTCGTTTCAGCTCGCCAACCTGGGCACGATGACGCTGACGATGTCGGCCCGAGCCTTCGAACTCCAGCGGGCCACCGTGCTGGTCGTGGCCCTTGAGGCTTTTCTCGGCCTGCTGATTCTGCTGCTCCTTCTTGCCCCGTTGATGTTGAACCGGACCCTCTTGCGGCCCTTCAACCGGCTTGCGCTGGCGCTGGTTCAGGACAAGGAGGGCGAACCGTTCCCGTTTCTCCCTCCGCCGAGTTCCCGGATCACCGAGGTCCGTACCTTGGAACTTGCCCTTGCCAAGCTCAACGATGCTGTGGCCCGGCAGGTCAACGAGTTGGAGACCAGGGTGAGAGCGCGGTCCCGTGAGCTTGAAGAGGCGCAAGCGATGCTGGTGCGGACCGAAACCCTGGCCACGTTGGGGCAGTTGGCCGCCGGCATCGCCCACGAACTGAATACCCCGCTGGCTGCCATCACCTCGTCGGTCCGGCTGCTGCAAACCGAGTGGGAAGAGGTTCTCCTGCCGTTGTTCGCCGGCCAGCTTTCGACCCCTGGCCGTGAGTCGGCGGGCTACTTGCGCGAGCTCAGTTTGCTGGCAGCCAATCTGGAGGATTTTCCGGATGCCAGCGTTCGGCGCGAGATGCGCAGACGCTGGACGGAACTCGGTCAGGATCCCGACGCGCCGTTTTTCGATATCGTCAGCAGTACCGGGTTGTCGTCGCGGCTCGAAGAGCTTGCCGCCTTTCCTTCGGGGTCCGAGCTACACCGCGTGCTGGCCTATACGGCAGACTGGGTGCGCTCTTTGGCTATCATCGGGTCGGCCTCACAAAAGAGCGCGGCTGTCGTTGCCGCGCTGCGCACTCAGGTTCAGCCCGGAAATGCCCAGGAGCCCAAACCCCTCGAACTGCGCCGCGAGGTCGATCAGGCGTTGGCCCTGCTTCAGAACAAACTCAGGGAGGGGGTGCAGGTTGAAATGCGCTCTCCCGACCCCGTTTGGGTCTTGGGCGATTCGACCGAGCTCAGTAAGGTCTGGCTCAACCTGACCCTGAACGCCGTTCAGGCTCTTGGTGGCACTGGCAAGCTCGAAATCGGCATCCACCGCGAAGGGACTTGGGCGGTCGTCGACGTCACCGACAGCGGTCCGGGCATTCCCCCTAGCCTGCGCGAGCGCATTTTTGAACCCTTCTTTACCACCAAATCGACCGGCATGGGGTTGGGTTTGGACATCACCCGCAAGGTGGTCGAGCAGAACCAGGGCCTGATTGAGTTTGACAGCGTTCCGGGACGCACCACGTTCCGGGTTCGTCTGCCCGCCTTCGAACATCAGGAGTGACGGGCTGGCAACACGGGTGCACGCTTCGCGCCAGGGCTATTTGTCGGTGAGGGTCCACACCCCATCCCAGTTCGGTGGCGGCCGCTTGAGCAGTTCGTCGCAGCGGCCGAGCATCAGCGCGGTGGGGTTGATTCCTTCCGGATGAGCCTCGAGCGCCAAGCAGGGCTCAAACAGCTCGCGGGCCTTGGCAAACTTCCCTTCGCGGTAGGCGAGGGTGGCTGGTACGAAAGCAGTCCGAAGAGCCGCTTGTCGCTCATCCAGCTGGGCCAGGGTGCCGAACAGCTCGAAAACCGCCACAGGCTTGTCCTTGCCCTTGACCCGGATCAGGTCGATCGGCCTCACCGCGAAAGTTTCATGCAGGCCGGCCAACGTGAACTCGCTCACCAGGTTATCCAGGCCGTACTGCTTGGCTCCCGACTCCAGACGGGCCGCCAGATTCACCGCGTCTCCGATCAGGGTCAGGTCGATGCGGGCCTCGGCGGCCCCGATGTCGCACAAAATCACCTCGCCGGTATTCAGGCCCATCCGGATGAAAATGGGGTCGTCTTTGAGCAGCGGATGGCTGGCGTTCATTGTCGCGATTTCTTCGCGGATGCGTGACATATAGCCCAGCGCCGCTGCGGCTGAGCGGGCCGGGTCCTCGTCCATCCAAAAGGCCATGCACGCGTCGCCGATGAACTTGTCGATATCGCCCCCGGCGCTCGTAATGGCCCGCGTGATCACCGAAAACAGCGTGTTGATCTGGTCGACAACCTCGCGCGGTGCGTAGCGCTCGCAGCGGTTGGTGAAGTTCTTGATGTCGCTGAAGAAAATGGTGGCGTTTTTGCGGTAGGCGCGGCTGGTGTTGTCGGCCCCCGAGAGGATGGACTTTTCGACGGCCATTTTTCGCGAGGCTTTGGAGACGTACTTTTCGATGTGGGCCTTTTCAATCTCGGCCCGCTGATTGGCGATCGTGCGCTCCACGTTGGCGAGCAGGTTGTCCTGGTTGAAGGGCTTGAGAACCACACCCTTGGCGCCGGCCTGCATCACCATTTTGACTTCGGCCTGGTTGTCCTGGTCGGTGAGCACCAGCAGGTCGCTGTTTTGAGCCTTGGGGAGCATGCGCATGGCCTTGATCAGGTCGATGGCGCTTCCATCGCCCAGGTCGGCTTCGCTGATCACCAGTTCGTGGGTAAAGCGGCGTAGCACCTTGATGGCATCTTGGATGGACGTGCAGACGCGAGGTGAAAAGCCCTGCTTGGCCAGGGTCTTGCTCATGTTGCGGGCAATGTTCAGGTCGGGCTCGACCACCAGAATGCTCTCGCGGCCCACCAGACTGTGCTGAAAAATCCGCTCGAGCCGCACCAGCAACTCGGGAATGTGCACGGGCTTGGTGATGTACTCGTCCACCCCGGCCGCAAACCCCTTCCGCTGGTCAGAAACCGAGCCGAGAGTGCTCGACATGATGATGGGAATCTCGGCCAGCGCAGGGATCTTCCGGATGGCGCTGCAGGCCTCAAAGCCGTTCATCCGGGGCATCTCGATGTCGCTGATGATCAGGTCGGGAAGGATCTTCTGGGCCATTTCGAGCCCTTCCTGCCCATCCATGGCCGAGAAGGTTTCGTAGCCCTCTTCGGCCAGCGGCGGGCAAAGGTGCTTGTGGACCAGCTTGGAATCGTCAATCAACAGGATTTTGCGCCGGGTTTCGACCAGTTGACCGAGGGCCATCACCAGCTCTTCCTTCGACACCGGAAACTGAAGGAACGCGTCAACCACCGTCTTGGAGTATTCCTGCACCTGATAGTCGGCCGACAGCAACACGATCTTGATGGTGCTCCCAAACAGGCGTTTGAGCTTTTTGCACATTTCGATGACGTCGTACTCGTGGGTTTCGGACTGGAGCACCAGCACCCCCCGGGGATCCTCGGCCACCCGGTACACGAATTGGTCGTAGTCGACGAAGCTGTCATCCTTGGTTTGAAAGTGCGACTCGAGGTAGTCTCGAAAGAACCGGTCCTCGACGCAAAAGAGCAGTTTGTTGGCCAGCGGTTCGGTTTTCATGCTTCCACCTTCTCAAGCAACCGGCTGTCGAGAAGGTTGATGAGGTCTTCACTTTGCACGGGCTTTTTGAACACCTGGTCGATCTTCAGGCTGGCAATACGCATTTGATCCACGTCCTTGCCGGTGATCAGTACCACCGGGGTCTGCTCGTAAAGTGGGATCTTGCGCAACCGCTCGACAAACTCGTAGCCGTCCATCAGCGGCATCAGGATGTCGACACAAAAGGCGGAGTAGGTTTTGCTTCGGCAGGCCTTGAGGGCTTCAAAGCCGTTTTCGGCGGTGTCGACCCGGTATTGGGTGTCTTTGAGAATGGTCTTGAGGTTTTCACGCTGAATGGCCGAATCATCGACAATCAGCACCGTGTGGAGCGTCTGCCCGCCCAGAGTTGTCGGCGCCTGGGCGACCAGATTCATCGTCCCGGCCTGTTTGACGGCCTCGACAATTTGCCGGGGGTCGAGGATCAGCACCAAGCGACTGTCGCGGAGGATGGTGCAACCCATCACAAACGGAGCCTTCTTGAGGAACCGCCCCAGGTTCTTGATCAGGATTTCTTGCCGCCCGAGCACCGAGTCGACCAAAATGCCGGTCAGACGGTTGTTTTCGTTGAGCACCACCATCTGCACCTTGTCGAGCTGAAAACGGCTCTGCGGGAAGTTCAGAATCGCCGAAAGACTGGCCACGGGGATAGTTTGACCCTGGTAGTTGAAAATCAGGCGGTTCTCGACGGGGCGGATCTCTTGGCGCTGCACGGTGATCAGCGCCTCGATGTTGAGGATGGGCAAGGCGAACTGGTACGAGGATTCCTGCACCAGCAGAATTTTCACGATGGCCAGGGTGAGCGGGAGCTTGAGCTTGAAGCACGAACCATGGCCGGCCTGGCTTTCGGTTTCGATGGTGCCGTGCAGTTGATTGATGGCGGTTTTGACCACATCCATGCCGACGCCGCGCCCCGACAGCTCGGTCACCTTGTCGTTGGTCGAAAAGCCGGGGAGGAAGATCAGTTCGAGGATTTCGGCATCGGTCAGCTTTCCCTTCTTGTTTTCGGGGATCAGATCCTTTTCCAGGGCCTTGGTGAGCACCCGGTCGACGTTGATGCCCCGCCCATCGTCGCGAATTTCGATGACGGCGTACGAACCGTGGTAGTAGGTTTCGAGCGTGATGGTGCCGACTTCGGGTTTGCCGAGCGCCAGGCGTTCTTCGGGGAACTCGATGCCGTGGTCGATGGAGTTGCGCAGCATGTGCAGCAGGGGGTCGGCCAGTTTGTTGATCAGCACTTTGTCGAGTTCGGTATCGCCGCCGACGATGTCGACACGGATCTTTTTGCCCACCGTTCGCGCCAGGTCGCGCAGTTGCAGCGGGAAGCGCTCAAAGAGGTTGGAAATCGGCACCATGCGGAAGCTCATCGCTCCGTTTTGCAGGCGGGTCGATAGCTGCTCCAGCGTCTCCAGGTTCTTTTGCAGCTGCTTCTGAATCTCTTCTATGGTCAGATAGTTGAGGTTCAGCTCTTCCTGCAGCGACATTTCGGCGCCCGAATTGTCGGGAATGAGCCGCGTGACCATTTGCGACAGCAGTTCGCCAAGTCGGTTTCCTGAGCTTCGACCGGAGCTGCGGCCGGGTTCGTTCAGGTGTTTGAGTTCTTTGGCAAACTCGGGAATGTAGAGGTTCAGTTTGGCCAGCATTCTCGAGCGCTGCAGCTCGGAAGCGCGCTCCAAAGTCGACTTGAACGACTTGAGAAACCCCTCAATGGCGGTGATTTCGTTCTGGAACCGGATGCGGCCGATGAAAATCTCGGAAGCTGTGTTGAGAACCTCGTCGAGTTTTTCGGAGCTCACCCGCAGCGACTCGGTGTTTTTGCCCCGGTCTTTGTCGGTTCCCCCGGCCCGCGGGGCTGGCGGGGCCACGGGCCCGAGCACCGGCGCAGAAACGGCGGGAGTCGGGGCCGGTGCCGGTGCCGGTTGACCCGCGATCAGGGCCTGCAGACGTTCCACCAACGGCCGGATCCGGGTGACAAAAGGCCCCCGCGAGGCGGTCTCCTCGACCATTTCGGACAAAACGGCCTTGCCATCGAGCAGCAGGTCTACCACCTGCGAGCTGGCCTTCAGTTTGCCCTTGCGCACCAGGTCGAGCAGGTTTTCCATGTTGTGGGCCAGGCATTCGAGCTTCTTGATGTTGAGCAGGCGCGCGCCACCCTTGACGGTGTGAATCATCCGGAACAGGTCGTCGACGAGGGCAGGCGTGTCGGTGGCATTTTCGAGGTCGATGAGCAAGTTCGCGAAGTTGGCCAGGATTTCCGAGTTTTCTTCGTAGAAGTCGCTGATCATCCCCACTTTGTCGAGCGGCACGTTGAGCGGCTCCGGCTCGTCATCAAAGGGAATCTCGAGCGCTGGCAGGGTCGTGGCCGCGACGGGGCCTTCCACAACGGCCTCTTCGACCGGAAGGTCGTGCACCGGTTGGCTTTGATAGGCCTTGCTCGCCTCGTCGATCCGCAGGTTCCACTCGCGCAGCGGATTCTGCAGGTAATTGCGGCTCTCGTCCACGAGGTCGGTGATGTCCGGGTCCTGGGTTGCGGCGGACCCCAGGGTCTCCGCCAGTTCGCTGCCCTTGGTATAGAGCAGTTTGATCAGGTAATCGATGGAGTGCTCGCGAACCGTCTTGCGGTAGCGGGCCCAGTCAAGGGCGAAATCCAAAATCTGAAACAAGTGAGCGAGCTTGTCCAAACCGTGCAGCTTGGCCATCCCCGCCATGATGTGGTTATTGCGGTACAAATGGTCGAGAAGCTCCTCGCTTTCGGGAGTCAGGCTCAGTTCGTCGAGCAGGTCGAGTTGCGCTCGCACCGAGGCCGGCAAGCTTTGGGCAAAACTCAGGGCCGCAGGCGAAAGTCCGTCGGGTGCTGCGCTCTGGTGGTCCGACGAAAGGTTGGCGAGCACGCTGTCCTGGTACTTCATGGTCACTCCTGATAGGGCAAGAGGTGTCGGCTGGCAAAGATCTTGGGCCCCGAGATGACGAAGATTCGCTCGGTTCCCGCCTCGATGATGCCCAAAAGGTAGTCGGCAAGTTCGCCCGAAAAGATATGGTCCACATTCTGGATCTGGCTGCGCAGGAACTTCTGCTTCTTCGAAATCGAGTCGATGCAAAGGGCCAGGTCCTGCTCCTCGTGCTGCAGCAAAATGTACTGGTTCTTTTCTTCCATCTTGCGGCTCGAAAGCCCGATCGCCTCCGAGATATCCACGCAGGCGATGATCTGGCCACGCAGGTTGATGAGCCCGCGCAGAAAGCTGTTGGTTTGAAACAGTGGCTCGACGCTGTAGCCCGAAACCACCTCGATCAGATCGGTGATCGGGATCCCGAACCGGTGGTGGTCGATGCCAAAACAGACCATCTCGATTTCGTCCTTGGGGTCCACATGTTCTTCTTCCGGATGGAGTTGGGTGTCTTGCCCCTGCAGCTGAACGTGGATGTTGTTTTCGACGAACGACTTCAGGTAGTGCAAATTGAGGCGGTTCAGGGCCTTCCCCCGGTAACGGAACACCTGGTCGACCAGTTGCCCCGAGACTTCGGGCAACGGAGGAGTTTCTTCGGCCCCCTCTGCAGTCTCCAGGACCAAGGATTCGACAAAACGGTCGATCAGGACGGCAAAGAGCCGCGACTCGCACTCCAGCACCATCAAAGTATGCGGTCCGGCGGCTTCGCTCGGAGGCCGACTTCCGCCGGCCGCGTGAATATCAATCACCGGGCATAGGGTCTGGCGAAAGTCCAGATACCCCAGGAACCCCGACGTGAGGACCGGAGCCAGTACCAGTGTGGGCGTCCGAATCACCTCGCGGACGTGGTCGATCTGGACGCAATAGTGAAACTCGTCCTTGGTGAAAACGGAATAGTGGCTACCGGTATCCATGGGGGGCCTCTTTTACCGACGGTTCAAAAGTCTTCGTCCGCGGCCTCGCCTTTGCTGCCAGCCGAGCTCAGCGACTTGCGCCGGGAGGGCGGTGACGACAACCGCTCCGTCTGCCGATGCGAGGCCGAGGAAAGTTGCAGCGGTCGGTCTTCCTTGTGCACCCGGAAGAAGCTCAACGTTTCTTGGAGCAACTGAAGCTGGGCCAAGGAGTCTTTGGCGATGGCGGCCAACTCGACACCGACACCGGCGTTGCTCTGCACGCCTTCATCCAGTTGCTGGATGGCTGAGTTGATCTGGTGCACTCCCGTGCTCTGTTCGGCCGAGGCTTCCGAGATTTGCTGCACCAGGTCGGCGGTGCGTTGAATATCGGGGGTCAACTTGATCAGTTTTTGCCCGGCAAGTTCGGAAATCTGCATGCACGACGCCGTGAGGTTGGTGATTTCGACCGCCGCAGCCTCGCTGCGCTCGGCCAGCTTTTGCACTTCGGAGGCGACCACTGCAAAACCCCGGCCCTGTTCGCCGGCTCGTGCCGCTTCGATCGCCGCGTTGATGGCCAACAAGTTCGTCTGGCCGGCGATGTCCTGGATGACCGAGATCTTGGCGGCGATTTCTTTCATCGCCTTCACCGTATTGCTCACCGACTCGCCGGAGTCTTTGGTGTCCATGGTGGCTTGAATGGCAATTCTTTCGGTGCTGATGGCGTTGTCGGCGTTTTGTTGAATGCTGACCGAGATCTCTTCCATTGCGGCAGCCACTTCTTCGAGCGAAGCCGCCTGCGAACTGGTGCTCAGCGACATTTCCTGCGCAGAGGTGGTCATTTGCCGCGCTCCGGTCGAGATGCTGTCGACAGCCGTGCCCAACTCGCCGATGATGCGGGTCAGCGACTCCTTCATCCGGGCCAAGGACATCCCCAGCACGTCGCGGTCGTTGAGCGGTTTGATTTCGAGCAGCAACGAGCCTTTGGAAATCGTTTCCAGCGATTCGGCCCGGTCGCGCAGCGTCACCATCATCTGGTCCATCGCGGTGGCCAACTGGCCCAGTTCGTCCTTGCGTTTGAGGTCTTTCGGGCGCAAGGTGTGGTCCAGGTCTCCTGCCGCGACCTTGGCGGCGAGGTCCACCGAGCTTCGCAGCGGACCAGAAATCGAGAAGGCGAGCAGGAAAGCCAAGAGCAGCGAAAGCACCACACCCACCACCATGATCACCGTCAGCAAGACGACCGAGCCCTGAACGTCGAGCTCGCTTTGTTTGAAAAGGCCTTCCACCTCGCTCACCGTCGAGGTGGTCATCGTACCGAGACTCGCGAGCAAGTCGGTTTTGGCCGCCAGCAACTCCGGCGACTTGAGAAACGCGACAAAAGCCGGAGTCTTGCCCACCAGCCCCAGACTCATGGCTTTGTCGCAAGCCTGAAACCACGCTACCGACGCCTTTTGCCAGGCTTCGAAGTTCTTCTGGTCTTGCGGGCTGCTGAAACCCGTGCTGTAGTTCTTGAGCACTTCCACGCAGATCGCCGAGGAATCGTCATAGCTTCGCTTCAAGGCCTCGTCTTCGGCCAACACCGAAGTGAGGGCCATGTCGCGGACCTGCTGGTTGACCTCGCTGAGGCCATCGGTGTACTTCAGGACCATCAACAGGCTTTGGGTCCCGTTGTTGTACGAGTCGTCGACCGCCTTGAGGGCCTTTTGAAGGCTGATGATCCCCAGGGCCCCCATCAACAGACCGACCAGGGCGACCCCCACAAAGCCTGAAATGAGTTTCACACGAATGGACATGAGTTCTCCTCCACAGCGAAGGCTGTAGTTTGAAGTTTAGGCCTATGAAAACGAATAGTCTAGAGATTTTGGAAAAAAGGTTGATGAATCCCGGCTCCGGTGACGGAACTAAACAATATTGACTGGCATAAACTTCTGATCGATCCTTAGGAGTGCGGAGGCCACCCATGGCGCGTTCAGTTCTTGCGGGGTTCAAGCACATTTCCACCAAGTTGCAGTTGATTTTCGGGGGGCTGATTCTTTTGGCCCTCGTCGCTCTCGGTGCCGTGGTGTTCAGCTTTCTTTCGGCCAACCTGGCGGCTCGCGGTAGTTGGGAACTGGGGGTGAATACCCAGATCATCGCGGCGATGACCGAACACCAGATCAACAAGTCAATTGAACAGGGCCTGACAAAACACGCCCAGGACGCGGCGGCGGTTGCCCAGTTTCTGTACCAAAAGGCGCTGGATGGAACCCTCAAAGAGCCCGCAGCCCGCGAATTGTTCACCCAGTTCATTCTGAAGTCCAACATGTCGAAGATCGGCGACACCGGGTATTTGGCGGCGATCAACAGCAACGGCATCGCGGTGGTTCATCCGACGAGCCCGGGCAAGGACTTCAGCACCTACGAGTTCATGCAAAGGGCCCTCAAGCAGAAGAACGGAATCATTTCGTACATGCTCAAGGGGGCCAACGACACCGAGGAACGCCAAAAGGTAGGCGGCATGGCCTATTTTGAGCCTTGGGACATGATTATCTGGGCCTCGTCGTACCAGTCGGAGTTCACCAACCTTCTCGACGTTCCCTCGCTGACAAAAATGCTTTCTGAGGTGGCCAAGGAGCAGAAGGTCGAAATCTTCGTCGTGACCAAGGATGGCAAGGCGATCCTGAACCCCTACCAGAGCAAGCCTCAGATGCTCGAAGCCGTCGATGCCCAAGGTGTACCGTGGGTTCGGCACCTGCTCGAAAACCCTGCGGGAGTGAGCCTTTTTGAGCCGCTTGATCCGGCGGGCAAACCCCTGGGCCAACGGACGGCCCAATCCGCGAAGCTCGACCTGCTCCCCTGGGTCATCGTCGTCGCTGTGCCCTCGGTGACCATTTCGGAGGCGGCCACGACCTCGCTCCTGATCATCATCATCGCCTCGGTGGTGCTTTTTGTGCTGTTCGTTCTGATTACCAACCGGGTGACCCGCAGCCTGACGCTGCCCATCACCAACACGCAGGCGCTGCTTTCGAAGGCCCTGGCCGGCGATCTGGCCAAGAGAATCCAGATCGAGAGCGCCGATGAGGTGGGCCAGATGGGTCAGCACTTCAACGAATTGCTGGCCATGTTGTCGGACCTCATCCAGCAAATCCAGTCCAACTCCACCGAGATCACCGACATGGTGCAGGGTCTGTCGGCCTCGACCCAGGAGATCAGCGCCACCGCCAACGAGCAGGCAGCGGCCGTCAAGGAAATTGTTTCCACCATTGAAGATACCAATCATCTGGCCAAGAACATCTCGACCCGGGTCGAGGAAGTGAGCCGCATCGCCACCGACACCAAGGGCAATGTCGAAGAAGGCTTCACCGCTGTGCGCGACAACATCTCCAAGATGAACGAGATCCACGACGCCAACGGCAAGACCATTTCGGGTATCAACTACCTCAGCGACAAGATCAAGAACATCTGGGACATCGTGAACATCATCAACAGCATCGCCGACCAGACCAAGATCATCGCCTTCAACGCCGAACTCGAAGCCTCGAGCGCCGGCGAAGCGGGTAAAAACTTCCAGATCGTCGCCTCCGAGATCCGCCGTTTGGCCGACAGCACCGTCACCTCGACCAACGAGATCAAGATCCGCATTCAGGAAATTGAACGCAGCAGCGACGCCCTGTTGCTGTCGAGCGAGCAGGGGACCCTGCAAATTGTTCAAGGCAAGGACCTTTCGCAGCGCATGAACAAACTTTTCGGCGACATCGCCCTGAGTTCCGAAGTCAGCAGCAGTTCGACCCAGCAGATCGCCGTGTCGATCCGGCAGCAGGTGAGCAGTTTTGAGCAGATTCTCATCGCCATCAAGCAGATTTCGCAGGGGGTCGACAACTTCGTCGTGGCCACCAAATCGACTTCGGGCACCACCGAAAACCTGCGCAAGATGGCCAACAAGCTGTCGGCCATGCTCGGCAAGTTCGACATGGGGCAAGGCTGACGGCCATGGACTCCACCGAGATTCTCGAAGGGATCGAGCGGTCTCAAGACCTCGGAGGGCAGGGCACAGTCGTGGCCTCAAGCGACACCAAGTACATCATCTTCACGGCAGGGGCCAAGCTCTACGCCTTGCTCGCTGACGACGTTCAGGAAATCATGCTGGGTTCCGAGATCCACTACCTGCCCTTTTTGCCAAGGTTTGTCCGTGGTTTGATCAACCGCCTCGGAGAACCGCTCACCGTGCTGGATCTCGAGTGCCTTCTCCAGGGACAACCGTTGCAGGGCAAGGCGTTCATCATCCTCAAGCCCCACCTTTCGAAGATGGCCCTGCTCATCGATGCGGTGCAGGACATCAGTCGGGTTCCCTCGCTGTCTATCCGCACCGTTTCGGAAGGCAGCCAGGGCCAGGACGCGTTTGTCGATGGCGTCTTCAGCCGCAAGGACGGCGATGTGACCCTTCTGTCGCTGCCCCACATCATTGCTGCGGTTCGGAAGGCCGTCGATGCTGCGAGCTGACTTTTTGGTGCTGCATTACGGGACTTTCGACCTCCTCTTTGCCCGGGACACGCTCTACGCTTCGACCTTTCGAAAGCCTTGCGAGGGAGTGACGGGCCGAGCCCGCGTGTCGTTTGGGCAGAAGGCCATCCTCGATATTGACCTTGATTCCTACGTGCGGCACCTGTTTCCTTCGGCCAGCGCGAGCCCGCCCCACCTGGGTGCCGTCTGCAAGGCCGCCGATCTGGCGGGTGGGAGCGACCAACTCGAGGGCGAGGAGCTTTTTTCGTTGGCCATTCCTTCGGATTCGGAAGTGCGGGCCTTGGAACTGTCG
Source organism: Spirochaetales bacterium (assembly GCA_037142615.1). Classification (GTDB taxonomy): domain Bacteria; phylum Spirochaetota; class Spirochaetia; order JABEVK01; family JABEVK01; genus JAIFLN01. The sequence goes on from JBAXAI010000004.1 coordinate 44,325, forward strand.
GAGTTCCGGCCCCTCCCGTTTCACCTGCGCCCTTGCCTCGACCGTCACGGCCTGCGGGCCCTTCGCTTTGAAGGGAGCCTGATTCAGTTCTTCTGCGACGCCGGAGTCTTTATTCCCGGGTGTCTGGCCTTTCATCAGTACAAAGGAGATAACGATGACCGTTCTGGTAGTTTCCCCGTCGGCTCTGCTACGCTCCACGCTTAAAGAACTTCTGGGCCAGGTGGCAGGGGTCGATGCGGTGAGGGAGTTGGGCTCCGAGCTCCAGTTGGAATCGACTCTCGGCCAATACGACCCCGCCCTAGTTCTCGTCGACGAAGCGCTGAACCTCAACCTGGCGCAGGTTGGCGGAGTATCTGGCACCGCGCCGGTCGTGATCCTCCTTCAAGGTCCCTCAACGCCGTCGCGAGCGCGGGCGTTGGCCAAACCCGATTTTGCCAGCGCGAGCCAAACCGACCTGAAAAAGACCTTTCTGCCCCTCCTGAGCGAGCTGGTGGTGGCTGCCGACGAAAAGCGTCAGCGAGGGGCCAACCCGCGCAACGGGGGCTCGACGGGGGCGTTTTCCCTGCTCGTGATCGGGGCTTCCACCGGCGGACCGGCTGCTGTCCGGACGGTCTTGTCCCATTTCGGCCCCGATTTTCCTTACCCGATAGCGTTGGTGCAGCACATCGATACCGGCTACGACGAGGGCTACGCCGCGTGGCTGGCACAAAACACCCGGCTGAAGGTGCGTTTGGCGCACGAAAACGACAGACCGTTGCCTGGCGAGGTGATCGTCGGGCCCAACGACGTGCACCTGGTTTGCCAAGGCGAAACCTTTGGCCTCGACGATGGCCCCAAGGTCCTTAGCCAGAAGCCCGCTGTGGACCGGTTGTTTTCCAGCGTGGCCCGCTACCATGGGGCGGGGGTTCTCGCGGTGCTTCTCACCGGAATCGGCTCGGATGGAGCCAACGGTTGCCTCGACATCGTGAAAGCCGGGGGCGTCACGATCGCCCAGGACGAAGCCACTTCGACCGTGTACGGCATGCCCCGGGCCGCCGCCGAGTTGGGGGCCGCCACCTACGTCTTGGGCCTCGACGCCATCGGCCCGGCGGTCCTGGAGCTGATCGCCAAGCGGCAACCATTGTGATCGGCGAGCAGCGGCTCGAAGAACTGCGCCACTACCTCGAGCACCGGCTGTCGCTGGTGGTCCCCGAGACCAACTTTTCGCGGTTGGCCGAGTTCGTCGGCGAGCGCCTGGCCGCCCGGGTTTGTTCGTTCGCCGAGTACCTGGAGTACCTGGCGATCGACGCGGCCGAAATGGACCTGCTCATCCAGGTCTCCACCATTGGCGAGACCTACTTCTTCCGTGACGAAGACCACTTCACCTTGTTGCAACAGCAAATCCTGCCTTTCTTTGCCTCCCAGGGGCATACCCCCCTCGCTTGGAGCGCCGCCGCCTCCACCGGTGAAGAGGCTTTGTCGCTCGCCGCCCTTTACGCCGACTTTTTCGGCAGTACCCTGCCTTTGGGGGGCAAAATCTGGGCCTCCGACATCAACAACCTCGCGCTCGAATCCCTCGTGTCGGGCTCGTATTCCTTCCGGTCCCTTCGCGACGACGGAAGCCGGTTTCACCCGCTCTTGGAACCCTGGCTTACTCGCGGCACAGACCATCTCCAGGTCGATTCGCGCCTCAACAGTCAAGTCCAAGCTCGGCATATCAACCTGATGACCGACAGCTTCGAGAGCATCCCTGGCCGCGTTGATATTCTGTTTCTGAAGAACATGCTGATTTACTTCCCGCTGGAACGTCGAAAGGCCATTTACCGCAAGGTGAGCGAAAAGCTCTCGCCGGAGGGGTTCTTGATACTCGGGAAGTCCGAAGTCCCCTTTTTCGAGGATCCCGGGCTGAAACTCCTGGAACACGGAGGACTGTTCTTCTTTGTCGCCAAGACCTCGTCCTTCGAGGCAAGGAGCCTGCCGTGATCTCGACGGAACTTCTGAGTTTGTTCCAGACCCAAACCCGCGCTACCCTTGTAACGCTTCGCGCACTTCTGGTGCAGGCCCTTCGCAACGCCGACGACGAGATCCTCTGGATACGGCTGCGGCGCCTGCTCGAAGCGCTGGCTGCCGACGCCCAGGCTGCCGAAAACACCGGTTTGGCCACGTTGGCAACCGCGATGAACCAGATTCCTACCGGACTCCTCGAGGGGCGGTATTCGTTCGGCCCGCTCTACGTCAAGCTTTTGATGCTGCTCGCCGAGCACCTCGAAGACCTTCTGGGTGCCGTGTCGCAAACCACCACCGAAAGGCTCGTCACCCTGTGCGACCTGTGCAACCGGGCCTACAACCGCGAGTCGTTTTCGCTCAAGGGGTTCTCGCTGGCCGAAATGCTGCAGCAAAAGCTGGCGCCGGAGGCCGCCAAGCTCGAGGCCAAGGGTGAGGAGTCGGTCCAAGTGAGCCTCGAGACGGTGGAACGCCTGGGTGAGAGGCTTAATTCGGTGATCGTGCACCAGTTCCAGCTCAAAAAGAACGGCGACGGCCTCTCGCTGGTCGAAGAAGCCGTGCGTGACCTCCTCGGGGGGTTGGCCGCCGGAGAAGCGGGGCCCAAAACGCGGCAGCGGGCCGAAACCGTTTTGAAGGACCTGCAGACTCTGGGAACCGGCCTCAAGGAAGACCTGCTGGCGGTGGACCGCTCGTCGTTTGGACTGCAGGAAGAGATTGCCCGGCTGCGCATGTTGCCCTTCCAGGTGATCTGCGAGCGATTGTCGGCGCACGCCCGCAAGCAGGCCCAGGGGGCTGGCAAAACCGTTGAGTTAGGCGTTCAGGGCCAAGACACCCTGCTCGACAAATCGATTCTCGAGCTGGTTTTGGTCCCGCTGTCGGAACTGCTTTCGAACGCGGTGGCCCACGGAATCGGGCCCGGTGGCGACGGACAGGTGAAACTCGAGTGCTCGAGCGACGGCACCTCGATCCGCATCGCCGTGGTCGATCACGGTCCCGGGGTTGACTTCGAAGCGCTCCGCACGGCGGCTTTGGCGGCTTTCCCGTTGGAGCGTGCCGAAATCCTGGCCATGGGCGCCGAGCAGTTGACGAGGTTCCTGTTCGAGCCGGGCCTGGGAAACCGAACCGGGCTCGCCGCTGTCAAAGAAGCTCTCGACGCCATGCAGGGCAAAATCACCGTGGAATCGCCAACGGGAGCCGGTACGACGGTCGTGCTGCAAATCCCGGCTTCCGTGTCGCTGGTGAGCGGTTTTTTTGTCCGGGCCGGGGGCGAGAGGTTCTTCATTCCCGCCGTGTACGTGCGCGAAGTGGTCATTTTTCAGCGCAGCCAACTGGTCAGTTTGCCGGGAGGACCCGTCTACCCGCTGCGGCAGGAAATGGTGCCCGTTGTTCCCCTGGCGAACGTGTTCGAAGGCAAGGAGGCCCTGCGCAAAGAGGTCGAGCAGATGGCCGTCATTTCGCTGCTAGGCGAAACCTGGGGCCTCATTCTCGACACGATTGTGCGCCACGCGACCCTGGGCTACAAACCGCTTCCCGACAACCTTTCGTCGCTCAAGGAGGTGCAGGGCCTCGTCTACGACGAAAAGTTCAACCTGGTGCCCATCCTGAGCATCCCGGCGATCATCATCCAGATCCGACGCCTGCGCTCGATCGAGTTTCGCCAGCGCTACCAAAGAGCCGACGTTTCGGGGCGCAATATCCTCTTGGTGGATGACAGCCTGGTCTCCCGCCAGACCTTGGGGCGCATCCTGACCGACGGAGGTTTCACCGTCGAGGTGGCCGAAGACGGTATCGCGGCGCTCGAATTGCTGCACCACAAATACTTCCATCTGGTGATCACCGACGACGAAATGCCACGGATGGATGGCCTGACTCTGGTCGAGAATCTGCGCAAAGAACCCGAGTACGTCGAAGTGCCCGTCATCGTCCTGGTCGCCGAACGCGACGGTGAGGCCGAAGGCCGGTTCCGCAACGCTGGCATCCGCGACTTTTCCCTCAAGTCCGACTTCGACCGCCACGCCTTGCTGCGCGACATCCGTCGGCTCTTGGCGCGGGGCTAGCGATGTTCGTCGTGCTGCTGGGCGACGCGGCGTTGTGGCCCGAGGTGTGGCGTGCCCCGCCGTTGCAGTTCCTGTGCCTTGCCAGCGACGACGGGTTCGCCGATTTCGACGGGGGCTCGCTGGACACGGTTCCCGACCTTGTCGTGCTCGACCAACCGGGCGCCCCAGGGTTTCTCGCCCTTCTGAACCACCTCAAGTTCCAGTTTTCCGAGAACCGGACCCGACTCGTCGCCTGGTCGGGAACCCCGAGCCCGCGCGAAGTGTTTGTGTGCCACAACGCGGGGCTACTCCTTTTGCACCCCGGCCTGGTCGAGGAACTTCCTTCGCTGGAGGCTCTACCCAGGCCCGTTCTTCCTGGTTCGCCGAGGCCGGAGGCGCTGAACCTCGAAAATCTCGGGTTCGCGCTGAGCCTGCACCAAAACCTGACCCAGTCGTTTTTGGAAAGCCAGAACCCGACGGCGCTGTTTTGGCACCTGCGAAATGCCTTTTCCCTGGTTTCGAATCCGGACATCCTGGTATTCATCCTGAAGGACCGCCCGCAAATCAAGGCGACAATCTTCTCTGGGCCCGGCCTCGCCACCACCGAGTGCGATTATTTTTTACGTTTCTGCCAGCAGGATTTTTTGGGGACCGACCGGTTTGTCGACCTCGAGTCGATGGAAGTCGAGTACCTCGAAAAGGACCAGCGGCTCTTGACGGGGCGGGGCCGGGGAGCGCTGAGCTCGTATTGGTTCCACGAGCTGAAGGACCCGCAGGGAACGAGCCTCGGGACGGTTCACAGCGGCAGTTTCAGCAACCAGTATTTTACCCCCCTGGTCGAGCGGCGTCTGTCGTACCTGGCGGTTCTGGTGGGGCCCCTGGTCGGCATGATGCAGCGCGGCCAGCAACTGAGCCGACGTTTCGTGTCGCTGAGGGCCCTGTTCGGAAAGTTCCTCCCCGACCCGGTGGTGGAAAAACTTCTGGCCGCCGAGCAGGATGGACCGTTGGAAGAGGGCCGGAAGCAGGAGCTGGCCATTTTGTTTTCCGACATCCGGGGCTTCACGTCGATCACCGAGCGAAACGGTGCCGAGGCGGTGGTCGGCTTCCTGAACCGGCATTTCGACGCCATGGTGACGGCCATTGTGGCCCACGGCGGCGTTGTCGACAAGTTCATCGGCGATGCCATCGTCGCGGTGTTTGGCATCAACCCGCTGCCGACTTCGGCGGCCGAGGCCGCTGCCCGGGCCGCGCGGGCCATGATGGCAACCCTGAACACCGTGGACCTTTCGGGTCTTGCACTCGAAGGCAACGCCTACCGCATCGGCATCGGCCTGCACTTCGGCGAAGTCGTTCTCGGCTACCTGGGCTCAGACGAAAAGACCTCGTTCACCGTCATCGGAAAGGCCGTGGAAACCGCCGAACTCCTGGAGTCGTCCACCAAGCTTTACCACGTCGATATTTTGGCTTCCGGGGAACTGCGCGACCAGATTCAGGCCGAAGACCTGGCGTTCATCGACCTCGGCAAGCTGGAAGACGCCGAAGGAGACACCCTCAGGGTGTATACGGTATGAGCACCCCACCGAAAACCCTGCTGGTGCTCGATGACTCGGAGTTCTTCTCGGCGTTCCTTGAGCCCATTCTCGAAGCTTCGGGCTACGCTGTCACCACGCGCCCGGAACTGGCCGGCGCGTTGCTGATCGATCCCACGTGGCATTCCGATTCGGGCTACCTGCTGCTGGCGGCGCTGCGCGAGCTTGCCCCCCGCACAACGCTTCCTGTCGTGGTTCTGCTGGCCTCGACGAGCAGCCAGTCGAGGGCCTTTCTTCAGGGCCTGCAGTTCCCCTGGACGGTGAAAGGTCGGCTGAAGGCCGAGTCTCTGGGCCGCTACGTCGGCCGCCACTTGGGGCAGCAGGCCTGGGCCGGAGAGTTTGGCCGCCTGGTCGAAGAGGCTCTGGCCAAGTCGCTCCAGGTCGACTCCCGGCCGTTTTTGCACCCGCTGATCAGCGGCTCGTTGCTTCACGCGATTTCCGAGGCCGATCACCTGGCCAGGGCCCTCGAATTGGGCGTCCAGTCGCTGTTGGATCATTTTCCGTTGCTCGCCGCGGGCCTGGAAGTGAATGGTTCCCGTCTGTTGGCCTGTTGTGCGAACCCCGAGGCCAGGCGGGCGGCCACGGCAGTCCGCGAGACCTTGGGTTGGTCCCCGGAACCGTCCGAGCCCGAACTGCGCGAACTTTCGGCTGATTTTCCGGGGTGGCGGGCAACCGGCGGGCAGGCAACCGGGGGGCAGTTCGAGCGGAGTTTCACGTTGCCTCGCTGCGGTGGCCGGCTTGTCGCCGTATTCGGTACCGACGACGACCTGATTCTCGATTACTTTGGGCGTGCGCTCGACGATTTCGACCGGGCTTTGACGGTCCTGACCCAAGGCCTGGCTCTGGCAAACTCCGAGCGGCGCGTGTTTCGGGTCTTTTCGCGCTTTGTGCCCTCGGTGGTGATCGAGGATCTGCTGCGAAAACGTTCGGCCGCCGCCCTGCTCACCGGCGAAAAGCGACGCATCGTCGCGCTGTTTTCCCACGTGCGCGACTTTTCGTTCTACGTCGAGGAAAATGACCCGAAAGAACTGGTGCGGTTCTTGAACCGCCATTTCAGCCTTTACGCCAAGGTCATCCGCAAGCACGGAGGGTTCATCAACAAATACATCGGCGACGCCGTGTTTGCGATTTTTGGAGCGCCGGTCAGCCACATCGACAACGCCCGCCGGGCGCTTGCCGCTGCCCTCGAGATCCAGCAGGAACTGGCCCAATTGCCGTTGCTGGACCTGCACTATCCCCCCAGTGGCTACCGGGTCGGCCTGGGCCTCAACGAGGGCGAGTCCATCGTCGGCAACATCGGCAGCCGGGACTCCTTTGACTACACGGCCATCGGCGACACCATCAATCTCGCGGCCCGTCTGGAATCGCTGTGCAAGCACTACCAGGTCGAGCTGCTGCTGTCCCAGGATTTCCGGCAGGCCTTGGAGTCGCAGGAAGATCCGCACCCGCTGCGGCAGGTCGACCGGGCACGCGTCAAGGGAAAGCTGGTGCCGACGGTATTCCATACCGTGTACCCCGCCGAGTTTGACCTCGAGTTTGACCGCTGCTACCGCAAAGGCCTCACCATGTTCCGCCTCGGCAACTGGACCACGGCGCTCGAGTTTTTCGAAAAAGGCCTCGAACTGGATCCCAGCGACTTCCTGTGCGGCCTGTACTCGCAGCGCTGCCGCGAGTTCTTGAAGGCACCTCCTGTGAGTTGGGACGGCGCCATCACGCTGGGGTTCAAATAGGCGCCTTTCTCGAAGGCGGAGAATCCGTGCTACTATGCGCTGGGGGCCCCACATGGAGCGACTGCAAGACGGTTACTGCCTCGTCCTTTCGGGCGGTGGTGCCAAGGGCGTGTACCACATCGGGGTGTGGAGGGCCCTCAAGGAACTGGGAATCGGCGTGCAGGCGTTTGTCGGCACCTCCATCGGCGCCATCATGGCCGCTCTTTTGGCCCAAGGTTCCGACGCTGAGCTCGAAACCATCGGCAAGACCATCACCCTCGACGCCATCCTTGCTCTGCCTCCCGAGTTGCTCGGTGGCTTGGTCGAACACCGCGGTTTGGACACGGCTCCACTCCGGGCCCTGTTGGAACAGCACATTCAGGAACCTGCTCTGCGTCGCAGCGGAGTCGATCTGGGCATTGTCACGGTCAACCTGAGTTCGCTCAAGGCCGAGGAACTGTTCCTCGACAGCATCCCCGAAGGGAGCCTGATCGACTACCTGATGGCCAGTTCGGCCTTCCCGGGGTTTTCCACGCCCGTGATCGAGGGAAAGCGGTACGTCGATGGGGGACTTCACGACAACATTCCGCACGCGGTGGCCCGCAAGCGCGGCTATACGAAAGTGATTGTCAGCGACATCTCGGGTTTCGGTTTCAAGAAGGCGCCCGACGTGGAAGGTTCGGTGACCGTCTTCATCAAAAGTTCCATCAAAATGGGCAGCGTGCTCGACTTTCGTCGGGAGTTCCTCGACGACTTCACGCTGCTGGGCTATCTCGATACGCTGCGGACGTTCGGGGTGCTCCACGGACGCGACTACGCGGTTGAGCCCAACCCCGAAGCCGAGGTTGCCTTCGCGCGCGAGCCCACCAGGATTGCGACCGCGCGGGAGGTCCTTCCCGACGAACGAAAGTTGGATCGACTGGTTTGGTTGCAATTGCTCGAATGCTCTGCCCTCGTGTTTGGCGTTCCCCGGGTTCGGCGCACAACCTACGAAGAACTGGCGCGGGCCGTCGTGGACCGGCGAACCGCCGAAGACGCCCAAGTCGCCGAACTAGCGCAGGTGGAGGGAAGCGGGAGGCTCTCGCTGCTCAACACCCTGCGCGAAGCCGTGTCGAAGAAGAGCCTCAACTGGAGTCCCTACGTGACTTGGAAGCTGTTGGAGCATTTGGTGCCGGCACAAGCTGACCGGCTCGTGCTGAGAACCTTGTCGGCGTTGCAACCCGAGTTACCGGCCGCCCTGCAGGCCTTGCAGACCCTGGATCAGGCCACAGCCCTAACTTAGCTTTGACGCTAGCGGGGGCTGCGGCCCAATTGTCGGTGGTCTTGAGCCTGGTGGTCTTGTCGGCACCTACATCATGCGTGTGTTGAGCGTGAAGATGACCCACACCGTGCCGAAGATGAAGATCAGCAGGATGATCGCGGTGAATGTGATCGAGATAAAGTCCCACTGCTTGTCCTTCGAAAGGTCCAAGTGCAGGAAGTAGTACAGGTGGACCACGATTTGCGCCACGGCGGCGATCACGATGCCCAGGATGGCGGCTACCGGCGGAAGACCGCCGAACATAACCAATCCGAACGAAACCAAGGTCAAGACAATCGCCAGGGCGAACCCGACCATGTACTTGCCGGCGCTCGAGTGGCCGGTTGCGTGGCTAACTTGTTCATGCGACATTTGTTTTGCTCCCCTCTTTCCGCTAGACCACGCTCAGCAGGTACACGAACGTGAACACGCCGACCCAGACAATGTCCAGGAAGTGCCAGAACAGGCTCAACCGGGACAGGCGTCCCATTACCCCAGGGGTCAGACCCTTGGTCAGCACCTGCGTCATCAGGACGATCATCCAGATTAGGCCGCAACTGACGTGAAAGCCGTGCGTTCCTACCAGTGTAAAGAAGCCAGACAAGAAGCCGCTGCGGTCCGGTCCGGCACCTTCCGCGATCAGGTGCACGAACTCCGAAACTTCCATGGAGATGAACGCGACGCCTAGCGCGAACGTCACCAGCAACCAGCCGAACACGAGGTTCTTTTTGCCTTGGTGCATGGCGACGACGGCCAGTCCGTAGGTGAAGCTACTGATGAGCAGGAACATTGTCTCGACAAACACGTAAGGAAGGTCGAAGAGTTCTTTGGCGCCTGGCCCGCCAGCTACGTTGTTGCGGATCACCGCGTAGGTGGCGAACAGGAGGGCAAAGATGATCAAGTCGCTCATCAGGTAAATCCAGAACCCGAAGAGTCTGTTGCCGGAGGTGTGTTCCTCTCCGTGCGAAGTCACTGCACTACTCATGAGCCTTCCCCTCTGCCTTCACGGTTGTTGGTTTCCAGTCTGGTCCGAACGCCGCCGAAAGCTTGGCGTAGCGTGCGTCCTCGATTCGCTTCACCTCTTCGGCCGGAATCACGTATTCATTCTCGTCTCGGTTGGCGGCGGCGATCAGCGTCACGATGAAGCCCGCAAAGCCCAAGATAGCCATCCACCAGATGTACCAGATCATGCCGAAGCCGAAGAAGAACGACGCGATGCCGAGCCACGGGCCATAGGGCGCGTTCTTGGGCATGTGGATGTCTTCGTAGGTTTCGGGCCTCTGGTAGGCTGTGCCGGCCTCTTTCTTGGCGGCGAAGTCGTCGAGCTGGGAAACCTCAGGAATGACGGCGAAGTTGTACACGGGGGCCGGAGAATCGATGGACCACTCCAAGGTGCGCCCGTTCCAAGCGTCTCCGGTCTGGTCGGCATTCTTCTTGCGGTCCCTGACGGTCGTGATCACCTGCACGGCCATGGCGACGATGCCCAAGGTGATAATGGCCGTACCGATGGCCGCCACAATCAGCAAAGGCTGCCAGGCGGGGTTATCGTAGTGTTCCAGCCGGCGCGGCATGCCCATCAGGCCCAAAATGTAGAGGGGGAAGAAGGCGAGCGGGAAGCCGATGGCCCAGCCCCAGAACATCAGCTTGCCCCACTTTTCGTCGAGCTTGAAGCCCATGATCTTGGGGAACCAGTAGATGAGTCCGGCGAAGTACCCGAACAGCGCCCCTGGGATGAGCACGTTGTGGAAGTGCGCTACCAGGAAGACAGAGTTGTGGACCACGTAGTCGATGGGGGGAACAGCCAGCATGATGCCGGTGGCCCCACCGATGGCAAACAGGACCATGAAGCCCATCGTCCAGTACATGGGGGTCGAGAAGTGGATGCGCCCCCGGTACATGGTGAACAGCCAGTCGAGGATCTTCACACCCGTGGGGATTCCGATGAGCATGGTGGCGATGCCGAACGCGATATTCACATCCACCGTGTTGCCCATGGTGAAGAAGTGGTGCAGCCAGACTGTGAACGAAAGGAAGGTGATGACCACCGTGGCCCACACCAGCGTCGGGTAGCCGAACAGGGTTTTTCGCGAAAAAGTAGCCACCACCTCGGAGAACACGCCAAACGCGGGCAGGATGACGATGTAGACCTCGGGGTGCCCCCACATCCAGAAGATGTTGTTGTAGAGCATCGAGATGCCACCCATGTCATTGGTGAAGAAGTGCATCCCCAGGTAACGGTCGAGCGACAGAAGGAACAGGGCCACGGTCAGGGCCGGGAACGACAGGATGATGATGGCCGTGGTGGGCAGCACCGTCCAGGTGAACATTGGCATGCGCATGAACTTGAGGCCCGGGGCCCGCATGCGAATAATGGTCACGAAGAAGTTGACACCCGTGAGTGTCGTTCCTACCCCTGATATCTGCAGTGCCCATAGCCAGTAGTCGACGCCGGTGCCGGGACTGTACTGCTTTTCAAAGAAGGGCGCGATGCCCGTCCAACCTGCCGTCGAGAACTGTCCGATCGAGAGTGACAGCATCACCAGGATCGAGGCAGCGAACGTGAGCCAGAAGCTGATTGAGTTCAGCACCGGGAATGCCACGTCGCGGGCACCAATCTGCAGCGGCACCGCGATATTCATCAACCCGAACAGGATGGGCATGGCGGCGAAGATGATCATGATGGTGCCGTGCGCCGAGAAAATCTGGGCAAAGTGGTCGGGGTCGAGGTACCCTAGATTGGCCCCTTCGGCGACCGACTGCTGCGCGCGCATCATGACGGCATCGACACCGCCGCGCACGAACATCAGCAGACCAAGAATCACGTACATGACACCAATCTTCTTGTGGTCGACGGTGGTCAACCACTCGCGCCAGATGTACTTCCACTTCTTGAAATAGGCAACGATGGCGATCAGGGCGATAACGGCGACCGGCATACCGATCGTGGCGGTCGCAAGGAAGGGATCGCTCAACGCGAAAGAATCCCAGGTTAGTCTTCCAAACATCTCAGTGACACTCCTCTATGGTGTACATATGCGGCATTTCGACGGGTGGCTACATTTTCCCGTCGGTCTTCGTCGCGTCGGCCATCGGTTTCAAGAACTCACCCACAATATGGCCAAACAGGTTGGGCTCCACAGAACCGTACGTGGTGGCCGCCAAACCAGCCTGGGGCTTGTTCAGCTTGTTGAACTCGTCGGTGCTGAGCGGATTGCCCTTGCTCTTGGCGTCTTGCAACCACGTGGCATAGTCGCCCTTGGTGACCGCGTCGGCCGCGAAGCTCATCGCGGAGTAGCCGATACCGGTAAACTCCATGTTGTGACCGACATAGTGACCCGGCTTGTCGGAAAGCAGGTTCAGGTGTGTGACCATGCCAGCCATGACGTACATCTGAGTCCCCAATTCGGGAATGAACATGGACGACATGACGGTGGCCGAAGTCAGGTCAAAGGTCACCGGCGCTCCGGCGGGAATGACCAGCTTGTTGAGCGAGGCCACTTGCTCGTCGGGGTAAATGAACAGCCAGTTCCAGTCGAGCGACACAACCTGCACATGCACCGGTTTTTCGGTCGACACGATGGGCTTGTACGGGTCCAAGTCGGTGGTCTTCACCCACGTGAGGTACGAAAGCACCCCAATGATCAGGATGGGAATCAGCCAGATCAGAACTTCCAGCTTGAGGTTTCCCTCCCAGTGCGGCTTGTAAGTGGCCTTGGTGTTCGTCTCGCGGTAGCGGATCGCAAACCAGATGACCATGATGAACACGGGCACGATTATGATCAGCGCCAGGCCAACGGCCATCAGGATAAGGTCACGCTCTTGGGCTGCGATCGGCCCTTGGGGGTCGAGCAACGCGACCCCTTGGCAAGAACTCGCCATAGCGACAAAAAGCAAGATTCCCAAGCGGGTCAGGAATCGTCCAATCTTCGTCTGTCTCATCAGGCTCCCCTGGAGCGTGGACGTGACCCGAGGATCCACCACACTCTCATAGCAATTAATATTGGGGAGATGACTGATCTTGTCAACAAAGAGTTTACACGCCTGCCTAAACTCTTTGGTTACAAAGCGGCTTCGACCCGGTTCCAGTCGAGAGCGCTGGTGATGCGCAGCACTTCGCCGCCGTTGCCGTCGAGCAGAATCAAGGTGGGGGTGGCCATCACGTCGTGCGCCACGGCCGCGTCGAACCCCTCGCTGTTGCTGACGTTGAAGGTGACGCCTTCGAAGGGCAGCAGGGGGAGTTTGTTCTTCAGGGCCGGGCACTGGGGGCAGTTGTCCTTGACGAACGCGATCCAGCTGGTGGGCTTGGTGGTTTTTTCGTGGGGCTGGCTGGCGAGGTCTTCGCGGAACGTGACGCGGTGGTTGTACTCCTCGCGTTTGCCGGCGTTCCAGTTGGCCAGCGACCGGTAGTAGCCCACGATGCGGGTGTAGATTTCGGTGGGATGGTGGCCGGGCTGGGCCGCCTTGGCTTCGAGTTCAGCGATGCGGGTCGTGATTTCGGTCGTGGTCATTTGGTTGGTGGTCATAGTTGGCTCCTGAGGGTGACGAGTTCGGTTTCGATGGCGTGTTTTTCTTCGGCTTCGCACTGGGGGCAGCTGAAATGCTCGCCAGCGAGGTAACCGTGGACGGGGCAAATGCTGAACGTGGGGCTGATGGTGAAGTACGGGATGCGGTAGTTGCTGCACATGGCTTTCACCAGGCTGCGACACGCCTTCCAATCGCTGATGCGTTCGCCGAGGAACCCGTGGAACACGGTGCCGCCGGTGTACTTGGTCTGCAGGCTTTCCTGGTGGTCGAGCGCGTCGAAGATGTCGGCCGTGAAGTCGACCGGCAACTGACTGCTGTTGGTGTAGAACGGCTGCGCCAGCCCGCTGGTGATGATGTCGGGGTGGTGCTTGCGGTCGTGCAGGGCCAGGCGGTAGCTGGTGCTTTCGGCGGGGGTGGCCTCGAGGTTGAACAGGTCGCCGTAACGCTCCTGGTAGTCCTGCAGGCGCTCGCGCATGTGCACCAGAATCTCTTCGGCAAACTGCTTGCCCTCGGGGGTCTCGATGCCGTGCTCGCGGCCTAAGAAGTTCTGGCAGGTTTCGTGGATGCCGCTGAGCCCGATGGTGCTGAAGTGGTTGTCGTAGTGCTTCAAGTAGCGCTTGGTGTAGGGGAACAAGCCCGCGTCGGTGAGGCGGCTGATCACCTTGCGCTTGATGGTGAGGCTCTGCGCAGCGAGGTCCATCAGGTGGTCGAGGCGGTTGTAAAAGTCCAGTTTGTCGGGCTTTCCACCACGCGAGGCGAGGTAGCCGATGCGCGGCAAGTTGATGGTGACGACGCCGATGCTGCCGGTGAACTCGTCGCTGCCGAACAAACCGCCGCCTCGCTTGCGCAGTTCGCGTTTGTCGAGCTGCAGGCGGCAGCACATGGAGCGCACGTCGCTGGGGTCGAGGTCGCTGTTGAGGAAGTTCTGGAAGTACGGGGTGCCGTACTTGGCGGTCATGTCGAACAGCAGCTGCGCGTTGGGGCTGTCCCACGCGAAGTCGCGGGTGATGTTGTAGGTGGGAATGGGGTAGGCGAACCCTCGGCCCTGAGCGTCGCCGGTGATCATCACTTCGAGGAAGGCCTTGTTCACCAGATCCATCTCGGCCTGGCAGTCGCCGTAGGTGTAGTCCAGGTCCTTGCCACCGACGACGGCCTGGCGGTCCTTGAGGTCGCTGGGAACGGTCCAGTCGAGCGTGATGTTGGTAAACGGGGCCTGGCTGCCCCAACGGCTGGGAGTGTTGACGCCGTAAATGAAACTCTGCACGGCCTGCAGCACGTCGTCGTAGCTCAGGTGGTCTTCGCGCACGAACGGGGCCAGGTAGGTGTCGAAGCTGCTGAGCGCCTGCGCGCCGGCCCACTCGTTCTGCATCACGCCCAGAAAGTTGACCATCTGGTTGACCAGCGTGCTCAGGTGCTTGGCAGGGCTGGAGCAGATTTTGTCGTTCACGCCGCCCAGGCCTTCGACGATGAGCTGTCGGAGGCTCCAACCGGCGCAGTACCCGCTGAACATGCTCAGGTCGTGCAGGTGAAAGTCGGCGTTCTGGTGGGCTTCGGCAATGGCCTCGGGGTACACGTTGCGCAGCCAGTAGTTGGCCGTCAGCGTGCCCGAGTTGTGCAGGATGAGGCCGCCCAGGCTGTAGTTCACGTTGGCGTTTTCTTTGACCCGCCAGTCGGCGCCCGAAAGGTAGCCTTCCATGGTCTCGCCGATGTCGAGCATGAGCTTTTTGCTGTCGCGCAGGGCCGCGTGGCGCTCGCGGTAGAGGATGAACGCCTTGGCCAGGTCGGCGTGGTTGCCCTCGATGAGCGCGACCTCGATGCGGTCCTGGATGGCTTCGATATCGGGGGTGCCGCTCAGACCGTGGAGCACCTGGTTGGTCAGGTGGGTGACGAGGTCTTCATCGACCGCGCCGCGCACGGCGGTGAACGTTTTGCGGAGCGTCGCCTTAACGCGCTCAGGGTCGAATGGACGAGTCTCTCCGTCACGGGTGACGACGAGCGGAACGGGTCCGGCCGGCGCGATTTCCTGGCGTGTGAACCCCAGAAAGTCCTGCCAGACTTCACGAGAACTATTGGACATGGTACCGAGCCTCCCAGCTTTCAGCGCTTCCCCAAGCGCATGGCGCTCAGCGAACGCCGAGCTAACCCCTAGCTGTAGCGTGTCAGCGGGGTTGTTTAGCAGGGTAAAACACTATGGAGAAGTTGACAAGGGTAAAACTCGGTAAACTTCTGCTGACTTGGCGTCAGTTCCGTGCGACACTGGTCGAGTGAAGAGCCGACTCACCCTAGCCTTGAACGAACTGATCAGCCTGATCCGCGATATCGGTACCGTCTACGACCTGTCCGACGTGCTCAAGCGTGCCGCCGACGTGGTTGCCCGGGTGCTCCCCGCCAATCGCGTCACCATCATCATCGTGAACCGAGAGGAACGCGCCGTTGAGTACTTCTGCGAGGGTGGACACGGGGCGGGTGACACGGTGGAGTTTAGCTACGACGAGTTCGAGAACAGCCCTGCGGGTTGGGTACTTGAGCACCAGACCAGCACCCGTTCCGACACTGGATCCAGTTTGGTTGTGCCGCTGCTGGTGGGCGGTACCGTGCGCGGGACCATGTCGGTCAACAACCGTGCCGACCAATCGGCGTTCACTGCCGACGACGGTACAGTGCTGGAGATCGTGGGTAACTTCTGTAGCGCCGCGTTTGAAAAGACGGCCGAAGTGTTGCGGGGGCAGCAGGTGAGCGCGGCCCTCGAAACGGCTAACTTGCTGCTGCGTCACGAAACCGACCTGAAAACCAAGCTGTTCAGCATCCTGGCCCACGACCTGCGCGGCCCTATGGGCAATGTTCGCGAGGCCCTCCGACTTCTCGTCGATGGTCCCGAGTTTGAAGCTTCGGATCGGCTGGAATTGCTGGCGTTGACGGCTGACTCTGCTGACAAGGCGTACGGTCTCACGGAAAACGTTCTCGGCTGGATCCAGAATCAGCTCGACCACGATCCGGAACGGTTCGTCGACACGTCGCTGGCCGAGGCCGTGGATCAGGTGATCACATGGCTGGCGCCTTTGGCCGTAAAGAAGTCGATTCGCCTGGCCGCCGAGACGTCACCGGAACACCGTTTTTTCGCCGATGCGGGAAGCGTGGCTGCTATCGTGCGCAATCTGGCCTCGAATGCCATCAAGTTCTCACCTGCGGGGACCACCGTGACCCTTCGTACGTTGCGGGACGACGTCATGACCTGCGTCGAAGTGCAGGACCAAGGTGTCGGCATTCCTCAGGAAAAGGCCCAGGGGCTTTTCAGTCGGGCAAAGAACGACTCCACAAAGGGAACCAGTGGCGAGGCCGGCAGCGGCTTGGGCTTGATGTTCTGCTGCGACTTGGCGCAGAGCTTCGGGGGAATTCTGGAAGTAGAGAGCGAGGTGGGCCGGGGGTCCCTCTTCCGACTGGTCGTTCCCAACGGTTCGGGAACCGACAACGGCGGGATGGAGTTTTAATCGACCGACTTCATACTGACGAAAGCAAGATCTCTCTGGGATCAAACGAGCAGAATACCCGTATCGTAGGCCGCCACCTGGGCCTCGCTGGTGACCAGGCGGTAGGGCTCGTGCAAAGCCTGAGCACCGAGAAGGCGATCAAAGGGATCGGTGTGTGCTTGATCGAGATCTCCCACACGGACGCCGCGCTCACGGCTACCTCGATAAAGACAAGAATCTCGTCGTTCCTCTGATCTTGGGCAACTACCCCGTCCAAAACTTCGATAGCGGCAAGTCGCACAGGATCTTTGATGTATCGGTGCATTCCGACGATCCAACGGTCGTGGTCAGTGGGGGATATCTCGTGAATCTCACCACGGGTGCGATGCTTCGAGTCGGCGACTCAGGGGCTTTTCCGTCGGCCCTGATGTATGGCGGCACACTCTTGTGGGGACGAACGGACGCGGGAGCGAGCGCCGGGGGAACGGTTGTCAACAAATCCCATTTCTATTCTTACCCCACCGAGACTGGGCTGACTACCGAGCTGGCCGGCATTGGCAACTTCTGGGTAGGGCAAGTGGCACCAGTGAAGCAAGTTGACCAAAGGTGCCGCGTCCGTGGATGCCACAGTCGTCACCCAGCTGACTTTTCCCGAAGGGTCGGTCGCGCCCCTGGGTGACCGTCCAACCCGACCCCACGTTGACAGTCGCCCGAGCCCTCAAAGTCCAGGTGGGGGACGAAACGGCTGCGAACAAAAACCTGCGATCTGCGGCGAAGAGTCTGGTCCTCGGGGGCGCGGGGACGCTCATTGGCCGAACGCCCATCGCGCTGGCGTTTCCCGATACGTTGGCCTATCTGGACCTCGTCGGTGGCAACTTGGTGATTCAGTCTGCCATCGAGGACGCGGTGCCGACCGTCAAAACTGTGACACTCCCAGCCGCGCTGCTTGCGGCCAACTCGTTTGATCCTGGCCTGCTTCAGGCGGGCGAGCACACCATTTTCTGGAAGGACCAGAAAACTATCCGCATCGCCTGGACGAAGGCCAACCAGATGACGACGGGGCTCGATTCGATTGACCCGCCCGGGGGACGCCGCAGCCATGCGCGGCGTGGGGGGCGTGTCAGCCGGCCCTCTTGTGGCAAGGGTCTGACGCCCCCCGGACTCCTGTGATAAACTAGGGCCCATGGACCCTCGCCTCAAGGCCTATCAGAAGCAAAACGAACCGCCGAAAGCCGAGGCGACCAAACCCGCTGCGCCCAGGCCGGCGCCGACCGCGACGGCGCCCAAGTGGAACCAGTTTGTGCAGGATGCCGCCGTGCCGAAGACCAAGGCCGCGCCCGAGGCCAAGAAACCCGACCCGACGGCGCCAACGGCCATCGGCAAAGCGAGCCCCGACGGCGACAAATCGATCCGCAAGGTGGCCAAGTTCCTGATCTTGCTCGGGCAGGACGAAGCGGCCAAGGTGGTGCGCCACCTCGAGGCCAGTCAGATCGAGGCGATCAGCCACGAAATCGCCACCATCAAAAAGATCGACCCCTTGGAGGCCGAGCATATTTTGAAGGAGTTCGGCTACATCGCGGCCCAGCAGGTGGGGGTGATGCGGGGTGGCAAGGCGGCGGCGCAGGAGATCCTCGACGAGGCTTTTGGCAAGGAACGTTCCAAGAGCATTCTCAACCGCGCCGTGCCCGAAACGCAGATCAAGCCGTTCCTGTTCCTCAAAGACGTCGAAAAAGAGGTGCTGCGCAGCCTGTTGGTCGGGGAATCGTTCACGGTGCTGTCGATCGTGGTGCCCTTTTTGGAAAAAACCCAGGCCGCGGTGGTGATGAAGGGGCTTGATCCCAGCTTGAGGCTCGACCTGGTCAAACGGCTGGCCAAAATGGAAAAAGTCGCCAGTGAAATCGTCGCCAAGGTCGAAGAGGGCCTGCGCGAAAAGCTGCACAACATGAACCCGGCCACCACCGAAGAAATCGACGGCAAGTCGCGGCTGGCCGACATTCTGCGGCACATGAGCGTCGACAAAGAGGAGCGCATCCTCAAGGACCTCGACAAGGCCAGGCCCGAGCTCACCGAGGAACTTCGGCGGCGCCTGTTCACGCCCGAACACCTGGTGCGCGTGGGCGACGACGGCTTTGAAGACATTCTGCGCGCCAAGACGGAGCAGCAACTGGCACTGCTGTGGCTGGCCAGCCACGACGAACTGCGGGCCAAGATCGAAAAGAACATCTCGACCCGGCGTTTCCTCATCGTGCAAAGTGAAATCGACCTGCTGCAGGAAACGCCGCGCCGCGAACTGCAAAAAGAAATGCGCTTCTTTCTCGAAGAGGTGCGCGAGGCGGTCCGGTCGGGCAAAGCGGCGCTGTTTGACGACACCGAGGAGTACGTATGATGGCGCAAGTCTGGATTGCCTACGTGCTGTGGCTCATGAGCGGGTTCGGGGCCCTGGGCTTTCACCGCTTCTACCTGGGCAAGATTCCAACCGGCATCCTGTGGATGTTTACCGGCGGCCTGGGCATGGTGGGGTCGATCTACGACTTTTTCACCTTGCGCGGCCAGGTCGAACAAGCCAACTTCCGGCGAGGCTTCCTGGGTTCGCCTCAGTCGATCGAGGTGCACCACACCCGTGAAAAGCCACCGCTGGAACGGGTGATCCTGAACTTGGCCCAGCAGAACTCGGGCCGGGTGACGGCAGCGCAGGTGGCCGCCGGCAGCGACTGGACGGTCGATCAAGCGCAAAAGGAACTCGACAACCTGGTGCGGCGCAACGTGTGCGAGCTCCGCGTGCTGAAAAGCGGTACCGTGGTGTACCACTTTGCTGAGTTTGACCCCGCGAGCAGTCAAGAGTTCGAGGTGTAGCATGAGCGAAGCCCGAGCGTGGCGCGACAAGGTTGCGGCCGAGATCGGCAAGGTCTTTTTCGGTGACGGGCGTGCGGTGGACTGGCTCTTGACCAGCCTGCTCGCTGGCGGACACGTGCTGCTCGAAGACGTCCCCGGGGTGGGCAAGACCCTGCTGGCCAAAGCGGCGGCGCAGGCTCTGGGCGGAAGTTTCGCCCGCGTGCAAGGCACCCCCGACTTGTTGCCCAGCGACTTGCTGGGGTTCTCGGTGTACAACCCCCACGACGGCAGTTTCAGCTTCCGCACCGGTCCGCTCGAAAACACCATCATTCTGTTTGACGAGATCAACCGGGCCAGCCCGCGCACGCAGTCGGCGCTGTTGCAGGCCATGGGCGAGGGCGAGCTCAGCCGTGACGGCCGGGTGGTGGCGCTGCCCGACCCGTGGCTGGTGATCGCCACCGAGAATCCCGTCGAGTTTGAAGGCACGTTTGTGCTCCCCGAGGCGCAGAAAGACCGGTTCTTGATGGGGTTTTCACTCGGTTACCCCAGCCGCGAGCACGAAACGGCCCTTGTCACGGGAGGGGGCTACCAGCGCCGCGGACTCGAAGGCGTAGCGGCCGTTTCGGGTCCCGACGAGGTGCGTCGCTTGCGCGGTCTTCTGCCCGGAGTGTTCGTCGATCCCAAAGTGACCGGGTACCTGCTCGATCTGACCGAGGCGACCCGGCAGGATCCGAGCTTCCGGTTGGGACTTTCGCCCCGGGGCAGCCAGGCGATGTTCCAGGCTTGCCGGGCGCTGGCGCTGATCCGGGGCCGTGATTTCGTGCTGCCCGACGACGTGCGCGAGCTGTTCTTGCCGGTGCTGGGGCCCCGCATGGTTCTCAAGCCCACGGCGGCGGCGCGCGGCCACGACGTGAAAACCCTGCTTGCCAGCCTGCTGGACCGGCTGCCCACCCCAGCCCTGCGGCTATGATCGCGGGCGCGGCTCTGGTGCTGGCGGGGTTGGCGGTTCCCTGGCCGCTGGTGCGCTGGAGCTTGGTGCTGGTCGGGCTGTTCGTGGCCGCCTCGCGGGCCTGGGCACTGCTGCTGTCGACCTCGCTGCGGGTCAAGGCCGAGTTTCCCACCGAAAGATCGTTCAGCGGCCAGGTCCTCGAAGTCCGCTACCGGCTGGAAAACCGGGGGCCGCTAGCCTCGGGAGTGGTCCATTTGGCTGACTTTGCCGGCAACCTCGAAATCCTCGGTTCTGCCCGTCATTTCGTCAGTCCGGGACCTCTGGGTGTGCGGCGCTTTGGCTACCGGCTGAAGCCCAACGCGCGCGGTCTGGTCGAATTGGGACCGTTCGAAGTGAGCGCGAGCGATCCGGCGGGGTTTTTCCCGTTCCGCAACGTGCAGAAAGGCGATCAGCGGCGGCTTGTCGTGTACCCGCCCCTGCGCCCGGGGACAGACCTCAGCGACGACGGGCTTCCACCCGGGTCGCGGCAGCGCGACCACTATTGGGAAGAAGACAACACGCGCTTCCGGGCCTACCGCGAGTTCCGCGAGGGGGACGAGTTGTCGCGCCTGGTGGCTTCGGCCTCGTCGCGCCTTCAGATGCCGGTGGTGCGCACCTTTGACCGCACGCGGGCGTACCCGGTGTTGGTGTTTCTCGACCTGCGGCTGCACCGCTACCCTCTCAAACAGCGCTGGGCCGTGGTCGAGCGGGTGGTCGAAACGGCCGCGGGGATGCTTTGGGCCGCTTTGTCCCGGGGTGAAACGGCGTGGATGTCGGCTATTGGTCACCGCGCCACAGATGACATCGCCGGCGGCGCAGAAAGGTGGGGTCCCGGTAACGACCCCGCTTCGGCGCAGGGTTTTCTGGAGGCGCTGGCGGTGATCCGGCCTTGGGAGGGTACTCCTGCCCTGGATTGGGACGAAGCGGCTTGGTGGGGCAGTTTGCCCGCACCCCCCTTGCAGGTGTTCCGGCTCGGACCGCGGCCGCAACAGATCGGCGCCGCTACTGACGAGTCTGCCGACTGGAAGCGCCGCTGGAAGGTGACCGATGTCTGGCTCTGAATTGTCGCCTCGGAGCGAGCTTCAGCCGTTTCACGCGCCGCAGGGGTTGCACCTGGTGTTGGCGGTCGGGCTCCCATGGCTGGCCACGGCGCTGCTGACGTGGGAGGCGTTTTCGCCCTGGCCGTGGGGCCTGTGCGTACTTGCGCTCGCCCACGGGCTGGCGCTGGGGTTCTGGGCGCCGTGGAGCCTGTTTTCGCGCCAGAATCCGCTGGTGAAGTTCTGGCTGTGGCTGGGGCTTCAAGTACTCACCGGGGCCTTTCTCTTCCTCTTTGGCGGCGAGTTCTGGTGGGGCTGGGGCCTGCTGTTGTTTGTGCAAGGGCAGCTGACCGTCATCTTGCAGAACCAACTGACGCCCCGGGCCCGGCTGTACTTCAAGCTCGAAGGGATCGCGGACGGTCCGGCTCTCGAGGCCCGGGTGCACGATTTTCAGCTGGACGCGGACTTTTCGGCCGGCAACCGGCACGAGCTGCTCGGGCACCTCGCCGCGCTGGGTGTGGTGGTCGTGGCGGTGTCGTCCAGCCTTCCCCGGGGAATGACCTCGTTGGGAACGCTGCTGGCCGCCGGGTTTGTCGTGCTGCTGCTCGTGGTGGCGGCGATGACCGGCGGGTGGCGCCGCGAGATGGGGGCGCTGGTGTACGGACGGCGCTTCACCTGGGCCGAGAAGGCGAGGTCCCTCGCACTCGCCGTGGGCTTGCTGGCGGTTTGTGCCCTGGGCGCGTGGCTGCTGGTCAGCACCGTGGGAACCTTGGTCGACTGGAGGAAGCTCCTTTCCGGAGCGCCGCACATCCCGGTCCCTGAGGCACCTCAGTACCCGATCCAACCCGTGTTGCCTCCCGAGGCCAGCGAGGGTCCGTCGTTCTCGGCCCTCGTGATCGCCTTTTGGTACCGGGTGCTGCACGTGGACCGGCTTGTCCTGCTGGTGGGCGTGGGGCTGCAGGTGCTCGCGGTGGCCCTTCCGTTGGGCCTGCTGTTGTGGGCGCTGTGGCCTCTGTTCCGCCTCTTGGGGCCCGACAGACCCCGAACCCCGGGTCTGCTCCGGCTCTGGTGGAAGCTCTTGTTGTTGCAGTGGAAGGAGTTCTGGCACCGGCTGTGGGTGCTTCCTGGCGAACTCGCCCCTTCGGCCGACCGCGAATTGTTGCCTCTGCAAGGGGTCGATGCGTGGCTGGCGTCGTTGGTACGTTCGCAAAAAGGCAAACGCCTCCCGTTGTACCCGGAATTGCTGGCCGCGTTTGTGCGGCTGTTGGAATGGGCCCGGCCCGAAGTGGAGTACCAGCTTGGCGAGACGACGACCGCCTGGGCCCGCCGCGTGGCAGCCGTTTTTCCGCTTCAGGCTGCCGAGGTGCTGCGGGTCTCAGAGCTGCTCGAAGTCGAACTGTTCTCGTCGCGGCGCCTCGACGCCGGGGGGCGGCGGGAGTTCCTTGCGGCAGTGAACTCAGTCGTTGTAAGCTCCAAAGTATGAACGCCGAGCCCGAGTCCCTGAGCGGCCAGTTCCTCATCGCCGACCTCGACCTGACCGATCCGAGCTTTCTGCGGTCGGTGGTGCTGGTGGTGGAACACAACGCCGAGGGGGCCTTCGGGCTGATCATCAACCGTCCCTTGGGCCTGACGGCGGCCCAGATTGTGCAAGAGAACGCCGAGCCGGTCGAGTTTCCCGAGCGCCGGGGCAAGATTCCCCTGTACGGGGGTGGCCCGGTGGAAAATCAGGCGGTCTTCACCTTGCATTCCGGCCTGGAGCCTTCGTCGTGCTCGCCAGCCGTGCGCGAGATCGCTCCCGGGCTGTTCTTTGAGCCGAGTTTTCCGGCCGTGCGGCGCTACGTTTCGGGCATCGCTCCCGAGTACCCGCCCGACGACACGCCGACCATCCGGCTCTACCTCGGGTACGCCGGCTGGGGCGAAGGCCAGCTCGAAGCCGAACGCCGCCAAGGCAGCTGGCACCTGTTGCCCGCCCGCGCCAGTCTCGTGTTCCAGACTCCCCCGCAGGACATCTGGCAGCGCGCCATGGAACTCAAGGGTGGTTTTTGGAGCATCGTTGCCCAGACCGGCTTCAAACCCTCGTTGAACTGAAACCCGCTTTGCGCTATTGATGCAATCGGGTGTGGTACACTCCAATCATGCCGCTTACTTTGATTCAGCACTACGACTTGAGCTGGCTCGCCCTCCGTTTGGCCACCGACCTGAGGCATCGCCCCTCCGGTTTGGGTGCCCTCGAGGCCGAGCCTCTGATCGTGCAAACGCCAGGGATGGAAAAGTGGGTGGCGCTCGAGTGCGCGCGGCTCAACGGGTCGTACACACGGGTTCAGGCGCAGACTCCGGTGCAGTTCTTGATGAAGCTGGGTTTTCTGGCGCTCAAAAAGACCGAGGACCGAAGCGTGTTCGAAAAGGACGTTCTGCCGTGGGCGCTCTACCGTATTTTGCAGGAGGACCTGAAACTCGGGCTGGACGAGCTGGACGCGTTGCGCTCGTATGTGCACTTCGGGACCCCAGGGCAAGGCGAGGAAGCTTCCGTTAGGCTGTTTTCGCTGGCCAGTTCGCTGGGTGACCTCTTTGACCAGTACATGCTCTACCGGCCGGAATGGCTGGCGGTCTGGGAAGGCCACGGCCAAGTTGCCGAACTGGCCAAGTTTGCCCGCGACGAAGAGGCGTGGCAGGGTCACCTGTGGCGCCGTTTGCAGGCCTTGGCTCAGCTGACCCCGTCGCCGGTCAACCGGGACCAGTACTTTTCGCGTCTGTTCGCCGCGCTGGAGCACCCCGATCCTAAGTGGCCCATCCCGCCCCGGATTTTCCTTTTCGGCATGTCGGTGTTGCCACCCCGCTTTCTCGAAATCTTTCAAGTGCTCGGGGAGCACACTCAGGTGCTGGTGTACCTCCAGACGCCCACTTTGCACTACTGGGGCGACCTTCAGCGCGACTCGGTGGCTCTCAAGGCCGGGGTGGCTCCCACAGGCAACCGCCTTTTGGCCAACCTGGGCGAGGCCGGTCAGGAGTTTCTCGACTTGTTGCTTGCCACCAACCCCCATCAGATCGACACTTGGTCGGACGCCGACTTTTTTCCCCCGGAACCGACCACCTTGCTGGGTTGGTTGAAGCAGGACGTGCTCCTTTGCCGGGAGGCGGCCAACGAGCCACGGGTTCTGACCGACGACGACTCGCTTCGGTTGGCCCGCTGCACCTCGCCGCTGCGTGAGGTCGAAGTCTTGCATGACCTGCTGCTCGATGCTCTGGCCGACCATCCAGAGCTCACGCCGTCGGACCTTCTGATTGTGTCGCCCGACCTCGAGACCTATGCGCCACTGATTGAGCAGGCTTTCACCCGCGTGCCGTTCACCGTCGCCGATCACCCCGCTCTAGCCGAGAATCGCCCGATGCGCCTCGCGGCAGACCTGCTGCAAGCGGCGGCCGGGGGGTTTTCTCCCGCCGAAGTGGTGGGGCTGTTTGAAGAGGCCTGCGACGTGGCCGGGAAACCCCTCGACGCGCGGGAACGTGAGGTGGTCACTGACTGGGTACTGAACTCGGGCATCCGGCACGAGTTTTCGGGCCCGGAATTGACGTGGGAAGCGGGGCTGGCAAGGTTGATGGCCGGCTACTCGATCGACGGACAGGAACCGGCTGAAGGCGGCCTGTTGCCGGTTGCCGGGGTCACCTCGCAGGCCCCCTTGCTGGGACGCTTGGCCGAGTTTGTCCGTACGCTGGCGGCACTGGCAGAGCTCAAGGGCCGTTCGATGCTTCTTGCCGACTGGATCGGGCAGATCCGCCGTCCGCTGGCCCTGCTGCTGGGGGGCGAAGACGAGGTGGACGGCGGCGCCGATTTCACGCCGCTGGGCCCGCTGACGTTGGCTGCCGACCGGTTGTCCGAGCGCTTCGTGCTCACCGGCCTCGAGGCGCAGAGCCTGTCTTGGGACCTGGTGTTGCGGGCCTGGATCGATGAACTGGCCGTTGCCGCTGCGCCGGGCTCATTCCTCTCGGGCAGGGCTACGGTCTGTGGCATGGTGCCGATGCGTTCGCTCCCGTTTCCGGTGATCGCCGTCTTGGGCCTGCAGCAGGGCCTTTATCCCCGGCATTCCGAAGCCCCGGAGTACGACCTGATGCGTCTGGTTCGCCACGGCGGCGACCGGGACGTCCTTCAGTCCGACCGCTACCTCTTCCTCGAGCTCCTTACCGCGGCTGGGGACCGGCTCATCCTCACCGCCAGTGGCCTTACCGATAAGGGCGAGGCTTCGCCACTGTCGAGCGTCGCTCAGTTGCTGGTCAGTTGGCTCGACCGCGAGTATCTGGTCGAACGAAAAGGCGGGCCCAAACCTGCGGGCGAGGCCATCACCGTGACGTACCCGCTGAGTCCCGCTTCGCTTCGCTACCAATGGCAGCACGGCGGAGTAGAAGTCTCAACCTGGAACACCCGTTGGTTTGAGGTCCTGCCCGAAGCGCCACCGGCGGTCCCGTTTTGGGATTGGAGGGCGCGGGCACCCGAAAGGGCCGCCGAAGTTGGGGCCGGTTGGTTGGTGAGGGCGCTCGACGACCCGCTGAAGGCTTTTTTCGAGCAGGGGCTCGAAGCCCTTGAACCACGCGCGGCCGAGGCCCTGCCCGAGTCCGAGCTCTTCGGTGTGCACGGCCTCGACGAGTATCAATTGCGCAGCGCAGTTTACGCCGTCGACCGGGGTGACCTTTGGGCACTGGCAAGACTTCGGGCCTCTGGTGGACTCCCCCCGGGTAACGCGGGCGACCACTGGCAGAACGCCGAAGTCCGCAATCTGGCGTCGCGACTGGCCGCTGCCGAAAGAGCACTCGGAACCAAGCCAACCTACCAGCGGGTATGCCTGGGCGGCAACGGCCTCCACGCCCTTGTCTGGGAAGGTGAACTGGCCCGCCATGGTTCGCGGCAGGTTCTGCTTGATCCCGGCAAGGTCAAGGGCAAGCGACGCTTGAACGCTGCCATTGTCCATGCGCTCGCGAACCTGGCGGGTCCGTGGACGACAGTCTTGGTGGCCCTCGACGCGACCCTCCAGTTTGGGCCCCTGCCGGGCGACGAGGCGCGCGCCTACCTGGATCGCTGGCTAGGACTGGGCTACCAAAGCGTGGAACGGCCCTTGCCCTTCACCCTCAACGCAGCCTGGGCCGCCTGCGAAAAGCCAGGTGCGGACCGAGAAAGTCGATTGCACGATGCCTGGAAGCAACTGGAAGGCCCCTTGGGTACCAAGTACAATGGTAGCCGTTGGGAACTCAACCCTCGGTTGATCCGCGCTTTCGACGGAGCGCTAGACTTGGAAGAAGCTGGCGTCGCCGAGCTATTTCTGACGTGCGCCGAACAGCTGTTCGCCCTTTGGCCAGGGGAGCGCCTATGAGCCCGCTTCGCTTGCTCGACCTGAAAGTTCCGCTGACAGGAACCCACCTCATCGAGGCCAGCGCCGGAACTGGCAAAACTTACACGCTCGGCCTCCTTGTGTTGCGGTTGGTGCTCGAAAACGACTTCGACGTGCGCCAGTTGGCGGTGGTCACCTTCACCGAAGCGGCAGCGGCCGAATTGGCCGACCGGATAGGCCAGTTCCTCCGTCGCGCGAGGCAAGCTTTGCTGGGAAACAACACCGACCCCACGGCGGACCCGGACATTGCTGCCCTCGTCGACGGTCTTTGCGCTGCGAGGGGGGCCCCGCTGCTGGCCCAACGGCTCGATCTGGCCGAGTTGCGGCTCGATCAAGCGCGAATCACTACGATTCACGGTTTCTGTTCCCGGTTGCTGACCGAGTTCTCGTTCGAATTGCACGCCGGGCTTGGCTACGAGCATCTGGAGTCCGAAGACGGGCTGATCGGCGAAGTCTTGGCTGAGTTTTGGCGTACCCACCTGAAGCCTCTGCCGGCCGCCTGGCAGGCTCAGGTCGCAGGTTTGGACCCGACTTCGCTGGCAAGCTTGCTGGGGCCCCTGCTGAATCATCCTGGCTTGCCCGTCGTCGGCGAGGTTACGGATTCCGTGGCCACCCAGGCAGCTTGGGGAGCCTGGGGTGCCCTCCGTCGGAAGTTTGAGGCCGACCGGCCGCAGCTTGAGCAGCTTCTGTTTGAGACCCCGACGCGCTTTGGCACCAAGGCCGTCGTGGGAAAAGACCCTGCCAGGGCGCTCCGCGAGGCCGAAGCCGCCCTTCAGAACGATTCGTTTGGCGCGGACGAACTCGCCCGGTTTGGTTTCACGCGGCTGACCAAGGCGCTGAACCAAGAAAAGCGGGACTTTGCTGAACTGGGGGTGATGCGGGCCATCGAGGAGTTCGACCGCGACCACCTGGTGCATCTGAATCAGCAGAAGTCCTCGCTGTTGGTGGCGGCGTGGAAGTACCTTCAGGAGCACCTTCCCGCCCGAAAGGCGCAGCTCCGTCTGCGCTCGCCCAACGACCTGATTAGGGGAGTCTACGACGGGCTGGCCGTAGCGAGCCCCCGAAGTCTCGAGGCCATCCGTTCGCGGTTCCGTGCCGTGTTCGTCGATGAGTTCCAGGACACCGACCCGCGGCAGTACGACATTTTTCAACGCCTGTTCGGGCCACCCAACCCTCAGTTGTTTGTGGTGGTAGGAGACCCTAAGCAGGCCATCTACGGCTTCCGTGGCGGTGATATCGAAGCCTATCTGCGGGCCGCCAACGACATAGAAGTGTCCAACCGCCACTCGCTGGCCACCAACCACCGGTCGTCTGCCCGCTTGCTCGAAGCCCTCAATCTCGTTTATGAACCTCACCTCGATCCGTTCCAAACCGCCAGCGGGCGCTACCAGATCGGCTACCAACGAGTGGGGCCCACTACTTCCCCACCGCCCGAGGTCACTGGCGAGGGCATGGTTCTGCCCCCGCTGACGTTGTGGGACTTCGACACCGGCAAGGCCCCTCGGCCTTCGGTCATTGCCGCCCGTATCGCGTACGAGGTCCAGCGCCTCAAGGCCGGGGCCCGTCACAAAGACCGTGCACTTCAAAACCGCGACTTTGCCATCCTTGTCAGCTCCCACGCCAACGCCCGCAAGCTCCGCCGGGAGCTCGCGAAGCCACCGTTTCAACTCCTGGCGGTTACCGGTCAATCGGGCTCGGTACTGCAGTCCGACGAGGCGTCGAACCTGAAGCTGACGCTGCAGGCACTGGTGAGTCCGTCGAACCTGGGGCTGGTGAGGGCCCTTCTCCTTTCGAGTTTGCACGGCTGGGACAACCTCCAGCTTGAGGCCTGGAACAACGACTCGCGGGCCGTCCTCGGCACTCTCGGGCAACTTTCCCGGACCCGCCTGCGTTGGGAAGCCCGTGGAGTCGCCCGCGCCCTCGATGAGTTGCTTCACACCTGGGGGGTCTGGACTCCACCGTCCCGGTCCGAGACGTCGCTGGGGCACCAGCGGACCGTGACCAACTACCGCCATCTTCTCGAGATCCTTCACGCCCAAGACGAGAGGCTCGGTCGACAGCCGGTTCGTACCCTGCGGTGTTTCATCGACCTGATGGCCAACCCGGACGACCAGGCGTACGAGCAGAGGCTCGAGGCCGACGAGGGTGCGCTTCAGATTGTTACCATGCACAAGGCCAAGGGGCTGCAATGGCCGGTAGTTTTCGCGGTGGACCTCGCGCGGGATCCCAGTCCCAATTCCAAGACCCCGCCGCTCGTCGAGGGGGCCGAAGGTCGGCAGATCGATTTTCGGGCCAGCGCAAGTGAGGCTGCCAAGGCCTACCAAAAAGCCGCCTCGGCCCAGGAGCGTCAACGTCTGGGCTACGTGGCCCTGACGCGCGCCGAAGGCTTGCTCTACGTGGTACGCTGGAAGTCAGACAAGAACGCCTCGTCTCCGGCCCAGTACCTGTTCGGTTCCGTAGTTGCGCCCTTGGCCGGGACGGACAGGCAACCCTTGATCGATGTTGCGCCCCTGACCGAGTTGGGTCCCTGGGTGCCCACGCCGTTGACTCACTCGCCCGACCCTCATCCGGGCGTCCGCACCTGGGACGAAACCCGTCACCTTGTTCCCCGTTTCATGGTGGGGAGCTATTCGGGCCTCACCCGGGACCTTTCCAAGCACCCTGCCATACCCCCGACCTCATCGTCAGGGTCCAGCTTGCCCGAGTTCCCTCGTGGCAAAGAGGCAGGGACCGCTCTCCATACCGTGCTCGAGAAGATCGACTTTGTCAGCCCCGACCAGGCAAGGATACGTTCGCTGCTTGCGTCCGCTGGAATCGAGCCCCAATACAACGAAACCGGCATTCAGCTTGTCGAGACCGTCCTGCAAACTCAACTCATACCGGGACGAGAAAAGGCCAGCCCGTTTTCGCTGGCTTCGCTGTCACGGCAGGACCACGCGGCCGAGGTGCCGTTCTACTTGACCGCTCAGTACGGCCAGAGGGACCGGGCCCTGACGGCTGGGCGGCTGGCAGAGGTTCCTGGCGCCCGCGAGGCCGGCTTGGAACTCGCACCCAACGCCAACTTGTCAGGCTACCTCAACGGCGTGATCGACCTCGTGGTTCGCCACGAGCAGCGCTGGTACCTGCTCGACTGGAAGTCCAACTACCTCGGGGGTTCGCCCGAAGACTACCAGCAGGCCCAACTTGATCACGCGATGCGGAGCAACCACTACCTGTTGCAGGCGCACCTTTACACCGTGGCTTGGGATCGCCACCTCCGATTGCTGGCTTCTGCCCCCGGAGCCGAGCCCTACGACTACAACCTGCACTTCGGAGGCGTGTTCTATCTCTTCCTGAGGGGCGTTCAGCCCAGTTCTTCGTCGGGGATCTGGTTCCACAAACCGCCGCAAGCACTCATCACGGCGTTGGCGGAGTTGCTATGAAACTGGACCTCAGGGCCCTTGACCGCGAGTTTGCCCACTTGCTGCAACAACATTGGCAGGCCACGTCCGAGGTAGCCGAGGCCGGTGCTCAGGTGAGTGCGGCGCTCGGCCAGGGCGAC
The DNA here is from genome assembly GCA_037142615.1 of Spirochaetales bacterium. Taxonomy (GTDB): domain Bacteria; phylum Spirochaetota; class Spirochaetia; order JABEVK01; family JABEVK01; genus JAIFLN01. Next base: position 74,709 of record JBAXAI010000004.1, read on the forward strand.
ACCAGGGTTGCGTGGAGCGCGGTCCCCGACCTAAAGGGAGTTCCCGCCGTTGCTGAGGTCGCTTCTGACACTGATCTTGGCGTCAGGACCGAACCCGCACGGCGGCCCTTGGTACTCGACGGCGATTTTATTGCCCTTCATCGTCCGTGGACGCAGGAACACCGATTGGCGCGGACCTTTCGTAGTTTGTCGCTCCCCACGGCCGAAACGTTGCTCCCTGGTACCCTCGGACTGCTCGACCAGTTGTTTCCTCCAAGACTCGCCGAAACTTTGCAGCGTCAGGCGGCCTTGTTGCCCTTTCAGTCGCGCTTGGCGGTCATTTCCGGCGGTCCCGGCACGGGCAAGACCCGGGTTCTGGCCCGCTTGCTGGCCTTGGTCTACGAACAGGCCCTGGGAGCAGGCTTGGCTCCGCCCCGGGTGGCTCTTTGCGCCCCCACGGGCAAGGCCGCCCGGCGCATGGCCGAGGCTTTGGCCAAAGCCGTTGCCGACGATCCAGAGACGCTTGCGCCCTACGCCGAGCTCAAGGCCCTGCTTCCGGTTACGATCCACCGCCTGCTCGGCCTCGGCGGGCCGCTCAACGTGGATCTGGTTGCCGTCGACGAAGCCTCGATGGTCGACTTGGGGTTGATGGACGCCTTGCTCAGCGCGCTCCCGCCCAGGGCAAAACTCGTGCTTCTTGGTGACGCCGACCAGTTGCCTCCCGTCGAGCCAGGCCGAGTACTTGGCGATCTCGTGGCTGGCCTGGTCAGTCTGCAACCCACTCCAGTGGTGGTGCTCACCCACTCGTACCGCTTCGACGGGCAGCAGGCCATCGGCCTCGTCGCACAGGCCGTGAACTCGGGCAACGCCTCGGCAACGCTGGAGGCCCTGCGTCGTCCCGTCACGTCCGACTCCAGTTGCACCCTGGAGCCACTTTTCGTTCCTCAGCAGGTCGTAGAAATGTTGCGTCGGAAGTTCGCGCCTTTTTTGGCGACCCGGACCCCTCAAACGGCCTGGGACGCGCTCGATTCGTACTTGGCGCTGGCTGTCGTGAACGATGGCCCTTGGGGTCAGGTCGGCCTCAACCAGGCCCTCGTGGAAGTCTTGCACCCCGCCGAGCCTCGTCCCGTCATGATCACCGAAAATGACCCGCGGACGGGTCTGTCCAACGGCGAATTGGGCGTAATTCTTCCGGGACCCGGTGGCAATCTGGCCTGGTTCCGGGGTTTTGAGCGGCCTTTCCCCGAGCCGTTGCTTCCGCCTCACCAAACGGCCTTTGTCATCACCATCCACAAATCTCAGGGCTCGGAGTTTGATTCGTTGACCGTCGTTCTGCCCCCGGACAGGGAACGCAGCAGGCTCACCCTCAGCCGTGAGTTGCTCTACACAGCCATCACCCGCGCTAAGCGTCACTGTGTGCTCGTTGCCACCGAGGACCAGCTGCGCCAAGCGGTGGCCACGCCCAACCAGCGTCAGTCGGGCCTGCTCGACAAGCTCGCCCGATGGAAAAACCCGACCCCATAGCTCATACTGTTGGGATGATTCACCTCGAAAATGATTACCTCAAGGCCTCGTTCCTCACCAAGGGCGCCGAGTGGCGCAGTTTTGTCGCCAAACCCAAGGGGCAGGAGTTCCTGTGGAACGCCGACCCCGCCTTCTGGGGAAAGTCCTCCCCTCTTCTGTTTCCCATCGTGGGCAGCCTTCGCGGCGGTGAATACCAGTATGAGGGACAGACCTACCGCATGGGACGCCATGGGTTGGCCCGCGACCGGGAGTTTGTGGTCAAGGAGCAAGAGGTCTGGCGAGTCGTGTTGGTCCAAACCTCCGACGCCGAAACCCGCAAAGCCTATCCTTTTGACTGGGAACTTGAGGTGGAATACCGGTTGTGGAAGCGCGTGATGCACACCACGTGGCGCGTGCGCAATACCGGAACCCAGGTGATGCCCTTCAGCATCGGCGCCCACCCGGCTTTCGCGCTCCCTCTGGGTGGCGGAGACGGGGCTTTTGAAGACAGCTTTCTCGACTTTGAACTGGTGGAACCGCTTGAGCGCTGGATGCTCGACGCCAACGGCTTGCTGTCGGGCGAAACCCGCCCGTTGCCAACCGTCGGCCGCTCGCTGGTGCTCACCCGCTCGCTTTTCGCCGAAGACGCCGTGGTGATCAAACGGCCCAAGTCGAGCCGGATCACCTTGCGTGCCAAAGACTCGCCCCTCAGCCTGAGCCTCGAGTTCCCTGGCTTCAGCCATCTTGGCCTTTGGAGCGCTCCCAACGCGCCCTTCGTCTGCCTGGAACCTTGGTGCGGCGTCACCGACAGCGTAACGTCCACCGGCAACATGGCCGACAAAGAGGGCATTCAGCTCCTCGCTCCCGGGGGACTCTTCGAAAAGAGCTACGCGGTCACCGTAGAGGCCTAAGTACCTCTATCAGAACGAGAAGGCCTCGAATATGATACGGCGCTTGGGAATGCCCAGACTCCGGAGCGCCGGTACCACCTGTGAACGGATGCGCTCGGAAGAGCACAGGTACACCTGAAACTTCTTGGGGTGCACCAACTCCTCGGTGAACAACTGCGCATCGTAGAGCTTGTAATCTTCCTTGTACACAAAGGTCTTGACCTTGAGGTTGGGCATGATTTTGACGAGTTCCGAGATCTTCTCGGGCTCCAGCAGTTCATCGCGCTCCGTGACAGCCTGCAGGTACACCACCTCGCGGGTCCTGTCTTTGTACCCGAGTTCCTTGAGCAGTCCGATCAAAGGTGCCACGCCGATGCCCGAGCCGATCAGCGCCAGCGGACGTTGAGTGTGTCCCCGGCGGATCGGGTTGAAGGACCCAAAGCCGGCGTTGATGCGCACCTTGTCTCCCGGCTTTATCTGCCCGAGCCTATTGGTAAAGTCCCCCAGTTCGCGGATCGCAAAGCCCACGGTGTCTTCCTCTTCCGTCGAGGTGAAGCTGAAGGGATGCTCTTCGCCGCGCATTCCGGGAACGAGGAAGCGAAGAAAGGCAAACTGTCCCGCGTGGTATTTCATCTTGGGGTGCTTGCCCAGCGCCAAACGGGCGATGCCGCCGGAATGCGAGATGGACCGGACCTCGAGCACCGGGAGCATGTATTCGCGCACCCTGGAAATCAGCCACAAGAGCACCGTGGCGGCGAACAGAATCTGAAACGCCCAAGCGGAAACCGGCGGCAGGTTGTGCGAGTTGTTGGGGTCCAGGATGGCCAGGCCTCGGTCGGCCACGTGCCACCAACTGAAGGCCGCCAGTACAATGAACAGCACCCGGTGGCTGCTCTTGAGGAAGTCGTAGGCCCGAGCCAGCACGAGTTTACGCAGCCCGGGCAGGGGGATCCAGATCACCGAAAGCACCATCAGCACCCCAAAAACTGGCAGCGGGATCCAGCTGAACAGGTCAATGGACTGCGGATTCAAGAAGATCGTGTAGACCCCGTGCCACAGCAGCAGAGCCGTCACGCCGAAGGTGCTCCAAATGTGGTAACGGATGCGCAGGTCGTGGGGTAGGCCGTTCTGCAACAGCGGCAGCTTGAGCGAAAGCAGCACGTTGGCCAACAGCCAATGGTAGCTGAAAATCGACGAGACAAAATTGAAGGCCTGCAGCGGATCCAACTCGGCCGCGAACGGTCCACCCCCCGCCAGAAACTGCTGTATGTACGCAAAGCTCTGGAGGGCAGGCAGGACCAAATACAAGAACAGAAGAACCAGCGTTCCGCGGGGTTTCATGGCAGAGCCTTACTTGGTGGCCAGGTAGTCGGCGAGAACTTGCACCCACTCGACGTGCATCTGCTGGGCACCGCGTCCCCACGAGGTGGCAGCCGACACACCATCAACGCCTGCGACGTTTGATTTGGCCGTAAACGGCGTCACTGCCATGCTGTTGCTGCGGCTCAGCATATCCACCAGATAGAGTTCCTTCGGTGCCGAGTACGACTTCATGAACCTGGCCAGCGTCGGGTCGACTCCGCTTGTCGTGTTGGTGCTGATGACGACGACCGACTTGAACTGACCGGCCTTGACAGTGCTGGGATCGAGCGTCGCGTAGATGCTGTAGGGCAGTCCCGCCATTTGGAACTCCTGGCGGATGAAGTTGTACGTATGGCGGTTCACCTCGGTATTTCCGTTGAACACCAGCATGATGTTGTTGGCCGTGGCGGCGAACCCAGCCAGGGGCGTGAGGGCCAAGAGGGCGGTCAGGAACACGGTCTTCAAAAGGGCTTTCATGAGTATCTCCTATCCTGAGTAAAGCAATCATCATGCCAAAAAAAAAGGCCCCCGGTAGCCGGTAGGCCTCTTTTTGGCGGGAAAAACTTTCCGCTTGGGAAAAGCTTTCCCGTTATTCCGACTTCGGCGCCGCTGGTTTGGGAGCGACCGGAGCCTTCTTCTTCTTTTTGCCCAGGAAGACCTTGTCGCCGGGCATGGCCGCGCTGAACAGCGCCGAACCCCACTTGCCCAACACCGAAGCCGCGACAAGCGACACCAACGCACAGATCACATAGCCCATCCAGAGGCCAAACGCAGCCTGACCTTCAAACGTGCCGAGGGCTGGAAGAATGGCCTGTACGATCGAGGCTACCATAAGCACCGACCCGATCACCAGTTTCTGGGTAAGTCGCGGTGTACTGAGTTTGCGATAACGGACCTTACCATCGACAACACCGGTCGCGAAACCACCGAGAACCATGAGCGGGAACAGCCAACTGAGGAACTGGATGACCGGCCAGAAGAACGAAACCTGGTAGGCGGCCGGAATCAGTGGGTAAGCAACGGCAAGCAACAAAAGCATCGGGGAAATCGCGTTGGGAAGGTGCACCACGATGGGGTGAACGTGCAGTTCGAGCCACATGCGGCGGGCGGCACCGACTTTGTCTTCCCAGGGCTCGAACATCTCTTTCTTGACGCCGCAAGCAGGGCAGACTTCGCCGAGCGCGTCCTTGTCCATGATGTACCCGCAGGCTTTGCAGCGCACATGTTCTTTCATCGCGTACTCCTGTTGGAAAAAGCCTCTTGAAAAAAAAAGGAGTCGCGAGCGCGAAGCCCACGACTCCCTTAGGTCAATTAATAGTGCAGGTTGGTCTTGTGGTCAACCTTGCCCTTGAAAATCCGGAACACGAGAATGGTGTAGACCGCCGTGATGGCCAAAGCGATCACGGCAGCGATGCCGATGAACTGGAGGCTGTTCAGCGGGTTCGACACGCCTTCCTTGAAGATGGTCAGGTCAAACTGCGCGCCCAGACTCGAGTGCACCATGGTCGGGAACTGGATGGCACCGATGAGCACGAAAGCGCCCGCAATGATCGAAGACGACCCGATAAACGCCAGGGTCTCTTTGTCCTTCTTGTAGTTCAGGAACACGACGGCAAGGCCACCAAGCACCAGAACCAGTGCGATCACCAGACCAATCACGTAGAGCGGATGAACAGCGCCGTCAAAGATGCTCGGCAGGAACAGCGACTGGGCCACGACAGCCACCAGCAACACGGCCGCCAGAACCAATTGCAGGGGCAGGTTCTTGCGCGCGTCTTCTGCCACCGGACCTACCATCTTCTTGATGACGTAGGTGGAGCCGTGAACCCAGCACACCGACACGACGGCGAGGCCCATAGTCACCGAGAAGGGACTCAGGACTTCCCAGAACCCGTTGGCGGGGTCCCATTCCATCTTGGCGTTGTAGGGCAAGCCGGCGATCGTCCCACCGATGGCGACACCGGCCACGAACGGAATCGTGAAGCTGGCGGCGGCAAAGGTCCATTCCCAAAAGGCCTTGTTGCCGGTCTCGTTGTTCCAAGCCTCGAACACCACCGGACGAAGCATGATGAAGACGAGAACCACAACCAGCCAGGGGTACAGCCCCGAAAGCAGGCCGGCAAACACCACGGGGAAGGTCGCGAAGATCGCGCCGCCGCCGATGAGGCCGTAGAGCTCGTTTCCGTCCCAGACAGGCCACATGGTGTTCAGGACACCGCGTTTTTGGTGCTCGTCCTTGAGGAAGGGAAGGTTCATCCCGATGCCGAGGTCAAAGCCGTCCAGCCAGATGAACAGGAAAAGCGCGGCCCCGATAAGCAGGAACCACAGGGTCTGCCAAAAGGCAATGTTGTTGAAGAAATCCATTATGCCTTACCTCCTTCGCTGTGGCCGCCCGAGATTCCGGCCTTGATCATCTTGGGCAGGAAGCGGAAGAACACGATGTAGACCACCACATAGACCAAGTTGAAGAAAATGAGTGAGAACCAGACGTTCCCCTCAGACTGATTCTGGGTGATCGCCTGCTGGAGTACCATCCCCGGGTAGTTGTCAAACGGGTAGATGATGAAAGGCTGGCGACCGACTTCGGCGGTGAACCAACCCGAAAGCAGCGAGACGTAGGGCAGCACCGAAGTCCAGATGACCACGTTCAGCGACTTCTTCTTGCGGATCAGGGTATCCTTCCAGAAGAAGATCATCGCGAGCAGAATGACGCCCAACGCGGTGGTTCCGGTGAGCACCATCAGGCGGAACGACTGGAAAATCGCGTTCACCGGTGGAATCTGGCCGCCGGTCTTGGCCAGCAGAGCCGGATCATTCAGGCCCTTGACTTCGAAGTTGGTGTCAAACGTGTAGAACCAGCTCAACATGCCCGGAACCGAGAAGCCGCTCGTGGTCTTGGTGGCTTCATCGACCCAGCCGAAGAAGTACAAGGGAGCGTTCTTCTGGGTTTCGTAGATGCCTTCCATGGCAGCGCCCTTGGCGGGTTGGGTCTTTTCGATCTCGAGGGTCGAAGCATGGCCGATCAGGGGCATGGCAATGGCGGCGACAAGCGCGACCGAACCGGCCCACAGCATCAGTGTCTTGGCCAGCGGAACTTCGCGCTCGTGCTTGAAGTGCCAGGCGGCCGCGGCAACCAGAAGGAAGGCAGCGGTCATCCACGCACCGGTAATGGTGTGCAGGAAGCGCAACAGGGTCGACGGGTTGAAGTTCACGGCCCAGAAGCTGTCCATGATGAGCTTGCCGGTTGCTGCGTCGAGGTGCACGCCGGCCGGGGTTTGCATCCAGCTGTTGGCCATGATGATGATCAGGGCCGACACGTGCGAGCCCAGGAAAACGAACACTGCGCTCAGCCAGTACCAGACGGGTTTCATCTTGTCGCGGCCGAAGAACAGCACGCCGATGAACACCGATTCCAGGGTAAAGGCTACGGTGGCCTCGACGGCCAACTGCACGCCAAAGTACGAGCCGGCATGCTTCGAGAACTCGGCCCAGTTCATACCAAACGCGAACGGGAGGGGCAGACCAGTCGCCACGCCCAAAGCGAAAACCAAGGTCAGAAGGCGGATCGCGAAGTTGCTAAGCTTCTTGAACTCTTCCTTCTTCGTGAAAAGGTAGGCACTTTCCACCAGCAAGATGAAAAACGCCAGGCCCAGCGTGGTGGGCGGGAAAATGAAGTGGAGCCCTGCTTCGAGTCCGAATTGGACCCGGGAGAGCAGGAGCACTAAGCCATCCATAACAATACCTCTCTTTAGATTTCTAGTTTCTGCCTACGGCAAAACTTTCAAAAACGAAAAAAAAGACCATCAGACCCGAGGCCATCAGGTTCATGCCCATTGTGCGGCCAAAGTCTGCGCGCGATGGTTGCCCCCAGCAGGTCCAGGCCCACCAAAGAAAATATACGACAGTGGGCGCCTCGAGGCCGAGGAACAGGAAGACCAGCGGCCAGCCACCATGGCCCAAGAAAAGGAACACAAACGAAAGCACGGCCAAGAACAAAAAGGCACCCGACAACACGAACGTGCCCCGGATGCCAACGCGCCGACTTACGGTCAAATCGCCGTGCGCCGCGTCTTCCTCATGCTGGTAAATCTGCGTCAGCGGATACACCCCCATCAGGAACAACGCCGCTGTCAACGCCCCTAGCCAAAGCAACGGATCGCTCCATAGCCGCATGCTCCCGACGGTCTGAACCACCGCCAAGTAGGTCAGCGCCCCTTGAACGACGCCGACACCAAGCCAGCCCGCCCAGGGACGGCGCTTGAGACGGGTCACCTTCCAGCTGTAAGCCTTTGAGGCCAAAGTGTACAGCAACATCGCTGCAAAGAACCACGGGCTGACGAACCACGAAGTGACCAGCACCGCCGCATCGAGCGCCCAGGCCGTCCAAAACAGGCTTTGGGTCACCGGCGGTGGATTCTTGATACCGCCGATGCTCTTCTCGTCGCGGTCGTACCAGGTGTTGAAGGCGTGGCTGGCGGGGTAAAGCAAAAAATGAATGATGAAGAACGACAGCCACAGCCGAAAGGTGTCGGGGGCAAGGGTGTCCCAAGCTGCAAAAAGCCAGATCGGCAACAGGAAGAACGAGAAGGGAATCCGGAGGTGGATCAGCGTGCCGAGCCAGCGTGAGTGAAGCATAACGTCAGCTTAAATGAGAATTCCCGCCTTGAAAAGGTTAATCTTGTTGAAGATAGCCTAAACGGTTTGGATGCAATACTTTATAGGAATAGTCAGAAATAGGAGCCTATCATGCTGAACGACCCGCGCCTGCCTGTCACCCTGCTGTCGGGCTTCCTGGGAGCGGGAAAGACGACCGTGCTCAACCACCTGCTGAGCAACCCGCAGGGGCGCCGCCTGGGAGTGATCGTCAACGACCTGAGTCCCGTCAACATTGACGCGGGGTTGATCGTCCGAAACGACCACGGTCTGGTGGAACTTTCCAACGGCTGTATTTGCTGCACCCTCCGTGAAGAACTGGTTGCCCAGATCGCGGCGCTCGCACGCGCTGGTTCCCTGGATGCGCTGCTGATTGAGTCGACCGGAGTTTCGGAGCCGCTTCCTGTGGCCCAGGGCTTTTTGCTTGAGTCCGACGGGGTGCCCCTGAGCCAACTCGCCCGCGTTGATACCTTGGTAACGGTGGTCGATGCGTCAACTTTTGCCCAGGACTTCGCCACACTCCAGAAGGTGGAAGACCGGGATTCTGCCGCCCCCGTGGAAGACCGGCGCAACGTGGTAGACTTGCTGGTGGACCAAATCGAGTTTGCTGACGTGCTGGTGCTCAACAAGACAGACTTGGCTTCAAAGAGGCGACTGGCCGAGACAAGACTGCGGCTCAAAGCGCTCAATCCGCAGGCACTGGTGATCGAAACCGTGCGGGGAGCGCTCGACCCCTCGGTGGTTGTCGCCTCCCGTCGCTTTGGCTGGGAAGCCAGCCAGAGTCTGCCGTCCTGGCAACGCGAGCTCACGGCCAAGCACGTGCCCGAAACGCTGGAGTACGGCATCGCCAACTTCTCGCTGGTCAGCGAAGTCCCCTTTCATCCCGGGCGGCTGTACCGCTTTTTCGCCAAACGCCGCCCCGCACTGCTGCGCGCCAAGGGGTGGTTCACGCTGGCGACGCAACCGGGTTTCAGTTGGCTGTTCCACCTGGCCGGCCGCAAAAAGACCATCGAGTTCGCTGGTCGTTTCACGGGCCGCCACGTTGAGCTGGTTTTTATCGGGCTGTGGAACCCTCGCCAGCGCGAGACTTTCAAGAAAGAACTGGAAGCGTGTCTGCTGCGCCCCGGCGAGAGCGTCGGCGCGGAACAAGACCCGTTCGCGAGCTATCTGGAGGCAGCAAAATGACTTGGTTGGTAACGGGAGCGTCGTCGGGGGTCGGTCGGGTGTTGGCCGTGGCTTTGTCTGGTGCCGGTCACCGCGTGCTCCTGACGGGGCGCAACAAGGCTTGGCTGGCCGACACCCAGCGTTGGTGCCTCGGTTCCGAAGCGCACGCCGCCGACTTGGCCGACCCAGCGTCGGTAGACCAACTGGAGGCCTGGGTGCGCGACCAAGTTGGGCACGGGTCAACTTCGCAAGGCCTGGCGGGAATCGTCCACGCGGCCGGCCTCATGGCTTGGGACAGTCCTGCCACGGCGTCGGGCTGGAGCCTCATCCCTGCGGTCAACGCGGTGGCCCCCTGGCGCCTGACCCGGAAGCTGGAGGATCTGCTGCTGGTCTCGGAGCATCCCCGGGTGCTTTTCATTGCGGGGGCTGCCTTTACGTTGAAGGGCGTGTTGCCACACCTCGAGAACTGGAAGGGTGAGCAGAAGGGGCGGGGCTTGGCCTTGGCCCTCGAGGCCGCCAGCGCCAAGGTGTGGATGGCGCGCGAACTGCATCGCCGATGGGCCGGGAAGGGGAGCACTTTCGCGTTTCATCCGGGCTTTATCAAGTCGCACTTGGCGGATGGGTTGCCCTTTCCCCTCAGCTTTCTGGGGTGTTTGGCCCAGCCCTTTTTGGCAGCCCGGTGTTTCAACGGCGAGTTTTTGGCGCTCGACCCTGCCGCACCCTTGCTGTCGGGCAACCTCGTCGAAGGTCGCAAGGCCAAGCCCGAGTGCCCCGACGGACCCGGAAGTGAGGCCCAAGCCAGCTTCCTGTCCTCTTGGATTTCTGAACTAGACTAACTGAACTTAGCTAATACCTGCCAGAAGTCGGGAAAGCTCTTGGCGACGCAGTCCGGGTTCTCGATCCTCTGGTTTCCGGTGGCAAGTCCGGCCACTCCGAAACTCATCGCGATGCGGTGGTCGTTGTAGGTGGCGATTTGGGCCCCGGCCAGTGGGCTGCCCCCTTCGATGGTGTAGGTTTCGCCGTCGTGGTGGCTCCTGCAACCCATCTTGGCGAGTTCAGCCTGCAGAGCGGCGACGCGGTTCGACTCTTTGTGCACCAGATGCCCGATGCGGGTAAACCGGCTTCGGCCTGCGGCAAACGCGGCGGCTATGGCCAGAGGCGGCACCAGGTCGGGCACGTCGCTCATGTCCTCTTCCAGACCCCTGAGGTCTGTCCCTGTGACCTTGACCGACTCGCGGGTCCAGTCCACCTGGCAACCCATGCGCTCCAGCAGGTCCAAAAAGCGCTTGTCCCCCTGCACGCTGTCACGCGAAAGCCCCTCCACGGTCACCGAGCACTTCAGCACCGCCGCAGCCAGAAACAGGAACGAGGCGCTCGAAAAATCACCCTCCACCAGCAGTTCGCGCCCTTGGTACGGCTGGGGCGCGTTCACCGTGATATGCCGGTAGTCGTCGTTTTGGCTCTCGGCGCCAAATTGCCGCATCATCGAAGTCGAGATGTCGAAGTAAGGCCTTTCGGTCATGGCGTCGAGACACTCCAGCGTCACCGGGCCGCGCGCCAGTGCACTGCTGATCACCAGACTGCTGAAATACTGGCTGGTGACGGCCCCGTGCAACGCCGCTCGGCCACCGTTCAGGCCTGTCGGGTGCACCCGCACCGGCGGCAAGCCTTCCTGCCCCAGATAGTCGATGTGGGCCCCCAATTGCCGCACCCCGTCGACCACCTCACGAATGGGGCGCTCGTTGAGTCGTGGAGTGCCGCCGAGGGTCACCGCGCGGTCGGCCAAGCAGGCCGCCGAGGTGAGAAAGTTCATCGTCACACCGGAGTCGCCGACAAAAAGCGCCTCCTGGATGGGGTGGAACCTGCCCCCGGTCCCGACCACCGTCACCAGGTTTTCCCCGACGGTCACCGAAACACCCAGAGCCCTCAGGCAGGCGATCATGTTGTGCTGGTCTTCTGCCAAAAGCGGCCGCCTAAGGGTGGTGGTGCCGTGCGCCAGGGCACCCAGCAGAAGGGCTCGCAGCGTGTAGGCTTTTGCGGGCGGCGCCAGGAAGGTCACAGGGCGGGCTGATACCCGGTTGATCGTTATCATGCCGCCACCGTAGCCCAATCTTTTCCCCGAGTCAAATTTCACTGGTCAAACCTCCCCCCTACCACTACAGTCAACAGATGGACTTCACGTCGCGGGATTTTTCCGAGCGCTACACGACCAACGCTGGGCTGGGGGCCTTTTGGTCGCCCCAAGGAACGACTTTCCGGCTTTGGGCCCCTCAGGCGCAGGCAGCCAGGGTACGGCTCTACGATTCCTGGGAGGGTGGAACCTGCACCGAGGCCGACCTCAAGCTCGGCGAGCGCGGCGTCTGGGAAGCCCTGGTCGAGGGCAATCTGGCCGGACGCTACTACACCCTGGCCACCGAATACGCGGCGCGTGGCTGGGAAGAAGGTGTTGACCCCTACGCACGCGCCGTGGGACCCCAAGGACGTCGCGGCTATTTGTTCGATCCTGCGCCGACCAGTCCCGAAGGTTGGGAGTCCGAGTCTTCGCCCGAGTTGCATCATCAGTTGGACAGCGTGCTCTACGAGTTGAGCGTGCGCGACGCCTCCAGCCAGCCGTCGTCGGGAATTGTTCACCGCGGCAAGTTTCTCGGCCTCACCGAGGAGCACACCACGAGCCCCGAGGGCGAAAAGACCGGCTTGGACCATCTGGTTGAGCTCGGGGTCACCCATGTGCACCTGTTACCCATCTACGATTTCGACGGTGTCGATGACCTGGCCGACAGTCCGAGCGACTACAACTGGGGGTACAACCCCCGCAATTTCAATGCCCTCAAGCCGGCGTTTTCCACCGATCCCCGCGACCCTGCGGTCGGCATCCGCGAGTTCAAACAACTCGTTCAGGCCTTTCACCGCCGTGGCCTGAGAGTCGTCATGGACGTCGTCTACAACCACACCTACGCCACCGTCGACAGTCACCTGAACCGGGCGTACCCTTTCTACTACTACCGCATGTACGGGGCCGAGTTTTCCAACGGTTCCGGTTGTGGCAACGAGCTGGCCACCGAACGCCCCATGGTCCGGCGCTACATCCTCGACTCGCTCAAGTACTGGAAGAACGAGTTTCACCTTGATGGTTTCCGTTTCGACCTGATGGGCCTGTACGATACCGACACCATGAACGAGGTCGCGCGCGAGCTGCGCAAGGATGATCCCAATTTCCTGCTCTACGGCGAGGGCTGGACGGGCGGGCTCTCGACGCTTCCCGACGAGCGGAAAACCATCAAGGCCAACGCCTCGCAAGTGCGCGAAATCGCCTTCTTCAGCGATGAGAACCGTGATGCGCTCAAGGGTCATGTGTTCGAGGTGGCCCTCAAGGGCTTTGCCAACGGCGGCCAGCACCTCGAGGAGGCCGTCAAGTTCGCCGCCGCTGGTTGTGTGGCGCATCCGGCGCTCCACCGGGGCAGTTGGGCTCAGGGGCCCCACCAAACGGTGAACTACGTTGCCGCCCACGACAACCACACCCTGTGGGACAAACTGGCCCACACCAACCCCGAGGCCACCGAGGCCGAGCGCATACGCATGGTGAAGCTCGCGCAAGGGGCCGTGTTCCTGTCGCAGGGCTTTCCCTTCCTTCATGCCGGCGAGGAGTTTCTACGATCGAAGAAGGGCGTCGAGAACTCCTACAACTCGTCCGATGGCATCAATGGCCTCGACTGGCACGCCAAGTCCCGCTACCGCGAAGTGTTCGACTATCTGCGCGGCCTGATTGCCTTGCGGCGGGCACATCCCGCGTTGCGCCTGCGCTCGGCCGAGCAGGTTCGCGAACACTTGGCGTACCCGGAACTCCTGGAGCCTGGCTTGGTGTCGTGGATTCTGCGCGACAATGCTGGTGGAGACGAGGCACACCGCCTTCAGGTCATCCTCAATTCGACGCAGCGGGGGCGCGAGGTCCACTTGGAAAAAGGCAACTGGGACATTCTGGCCGACGGCGAGCGGGCCGGTATCAAATCGCTCGGCAAGCCGCGTAACCGGATTGTGAATGTGGCACCCGTGAGTCTCCTGGTCGTCGCCTCAACTTGACAACCCGGGAAAATTGTTTATTCTGAAACCGATTTACCCTTGGGAGGATTTCATGGCGATTGTCGTAGGTTTGGTGTTTCTGCTGCTATCTGTGTGGGCTGTTTTGCCTGCCAACCTGTTCGGCCTGAACTGGGGGGCCGACGTCCTGACGTTCCTTCGCGGTGGAGCCCCCATCCTGGGCCTGTTCATCGGCCTGATCGCCGTGTTCATCGGCATTGCGGACATGAAAGACAAGGCCGAGGCCAAGAAGGAAGAAGAGGCCGAAAAAGCCAAGGCCGCCGCTTCGACCGATGGCAGCTCTGCCTCTTGACCGAAAGGGGGGATCCGTGACATCTTGTCTCACCCCGCTATTAGTCGAGTCAGTGAAAAAGAGAAAGAGAAGGCAGACATGAAGACGATTTTTGTGAAGCCTGCGGATGTTGTACGCAAATGGTACATCATCGACGCCGAAGGCCAGATGCTCGGACGAGTCGCTACCAAAGTGGCGACCATCCTCCGTGGCAAGAACAAGCCCCTGTATACTCCCCACCAGGAAGTCGGTGATTACGTGATTGTGATCAACACCAGCAAGATGAAGGTGTCCGGCGGAAAGGAATTCAAGAAGATTTACTACCACCATACCACCCACATCGGCGGGATCAAGGGTGAGTCGTACCAGTCGCTGCTCAAGCGTCGGCCCGAACGCCCCCTCGAGTTGGCGATCAAGGGGATGCTTCCTCATACCCCTCTCGGCTACCAGCTTTTCGGTAACGTCAAAGTGTACGGTGGCGACCGCCATCCTCACGCCGCCCAGCAACCCCAGGCCTTGAGCCTTTAAGGTCAGGAGAACAACATGGCTGAAAAAACCATCAACGGAACCGGACGCCGCAAGACTGCTGTCGCCCGCGTCTACGTCACCAAGGGAAAGGGCGTGATTACGATCAACCACCTCCCTCTGGAAAAGTACTTCCCCTATCCCATCCAGCAGATGACCGTCAAGGCTCCCTTGACCGTCCTCGACATGGACGGCAAGTACGATATCAACATCAACTGCAAGGGTGGCGGGTTCAACGCTCAGGCCGAGGCCATCCGCCACGGAATCTCGCGCGCTTTCGACGAAATGGATGCGACCAACCGTCCTGTCCTGAAGGCCAACGGCTTTCTGACCCGCGACTCCCGCATGGTGGAGCGAAAGAAGTACGGTCAGAAAAAGGCCCGCAAGCGGTTCCAGTTCTCGAAGCGCTAAAGCGCTTCTTGGCGCTAAAGCGCTTCCTGACGATATATCGTTTCTTGGCGCTAAAGCGCTGCGAGATCCAAAGTTTGGAGACTTCGAGTCCAAACGGGCAGTTGTCCGGCTTTTGGTTCCACTGCCGTCCCGTTTTGGGACGGTTTTTTTTTGCTCCGCGTTGACAAGCGCGTTGGCGAGAACTATCCTGCTCCCACGGAGTGTTCATCAAAGCTATGCCACCGACGCCCAAACAGAAAGTCTTTTCCGCGCTCGAAGTTGCCAAGGTCTGCGGCGTGGTCAATCAGACCGTCATCAACTGGATTCGTGCTGGCAAACTCAAAGCCTCGACGACACCCGGCGGGCAGTTCCGCGTCTATCCCGAAGACCTTCGGGGATTCCTTCTTGAAAATGGGATGAAAATCCCCGACGACCTGAAGGAACTCTTTCGCCAGCAGCGAGCTTCGGTTCTCGTGGTGGAAGATGACCGCGTTCTCAACGACCTGCTTGCGGTCCAACTGCGGCGGCAGTGGCCAGAAGCCGACCTCTTCCAGGCCTTCGACGGCTTTGAGGCCGGGTCCCTCCTTGGCGTGAATCGACCTGAGGTAGTGCTGCTCGACCTGAACCTGCCTGGTGTGGACGGCTTTGAGCTGTGTCGACGTATCAAGCAAGAGCCGGGTTTTGAGCAGCCCTGGGTTGTCGCGATGACCTCGAGCGACGAACCCGGACTGGAAGACCGACTTGCGGCACTCGGTGCCGACGCCTTTTTTCGTAAGCCGTTCGACTTTGAACTGCTTGCGGAAAGCCTCCACAAGCGCCTTTCGCGGTAACAGGAGTTCGCATGGAAGTGAGCAATGCCTACATCTTGATCGTCGAGGACGAGGATTCCATCCGTATACCGCTCAAGGACTACCTGACGCGTATCGGATTCACCGTGCTGGTGGCGTCTGACGGTGTGGGTGCCATCAAACAGTTGCTCGACTTTCCGGTGCAGTACATCATCACCGACTACCGAATGGAAACCCTTGGTGGCGACTATTGGATTCGATTTCTGCAACGCTACTGCCATGAGATCAAAGTTTTGGTCACCAGCGGCTTCCTGAAGTCCGACCTACCCATCCCGTTCGAGTTCCTGGCCAAACCGTATTCCTTCAAGGAACTCGAAGCCAGATTGCGGGCGCTGTAGCTCACATACCGAGGATTTCGTCGGGGATGGGTGTGATCAACTTCACCAGCTCATCGAAGATGAAGTCGACGTCCATGACTCCGAACATTTGGCCGCCAGCATCGAAAAGCGGGTGCGCCGAAGTGAGAATCAGGCGGTTGGTGTATTTCGAGAAAAACAAGTCCGAATCGTAGGCTTCGCGGGTTTCGAGAACCCTCATGAACCATTCGTGCTTGCGGAAATCCTTTCCAAGCAGATTGCGGAACAGGGCCTTTTCGCCACGCTGTGTATGCACTTGGGTAATCCTGCGGCCTTCGACGTTGGTCACGGCGAGCAATTGGATCGAACCTTCGCGCATGACGGCCTCACTGAGGTCCGCTTCCATCAGCTCCAGGTCAAAGGTCCGGAACGACTCCTTGGCAGAAAGGTGGCCCGCCAGATCGTGGGCGATACGCACGGCCTCGGCCTTCACCTTCTCGAAATCGGACACAAAGAGGCTCGGCAGGAAACGCTTGGTCTGCGCCAGCATTTCCTCCGGAGAGATCGAGGTGGTACGGCCCTGGGCGTACTCCTCCAGGATCCACGTGTGGATGTGCTTCAACCCGTGGGCGCGCTTTCCAATCGATTCCTTGTGACCGGAAGCAATCTCGGAGATGTTTTCATTGATCCACTGGGCGATGCCGGCCATGCCCGACTTGTCGGTAACCTGAATGCGCAGCGGCCGGTCGAGCAACTTCTCGGTGTCGAAGATGTTGTAGATCTCGGGGTTCTTCATGATGCCGTCAGCATGGATCCCAGCCCGGGTCGTATTGAACTCCAGGCCCACAAAGGGGTAATTCGGCGCGATGGACGCCTGGATCTCTTCCCGGAAGAAACGCGCAATCTTGGTGATCACGCGGGTGTCCATGCCGTCGTTGGTGCCCTTGAGCGCGATGTATTCCATTACCGCACCTTCGAGCGGCGGGTTGCCGGTCCGCTCGCCGAAGCCCAGCAGGCTCGCATTCAGGCTCGAGCACCCGTACAGCCAGGCCGTGGTGGCATTGACGTGCACCTTATGGAAGTCGTTGTGACCGTGCCATTCGAGCCAAGCGCTGGGGTAGGCAAGCTCCTGGGCAAAGGCGTGCACGAGCTTCGGCACACTTCGAGGCAGCACCGAACCAGGGTACGTGACCCCGAACCCCATGGTATCGCAAAGCCGGATCTTCACCGGGAGTTTGGCCTCGCGAGCGAGGAGGAGCAACTTTTCGGCGAAAGGAAGCACAAAGCCGTACAGGTCGGCCCGGGTAACGTCTTCGAAGTGGCAGCGGGGCACAATGCCGGCCGCGAGCGCTTCTTTGACGATGCCTAGGTACTGGTCTTGGATTTTGGCGCGGGTCTTTTTGAGCTTGAGAAAGATGTGGTAGTCGCTCACAGACGTGAGGATCCCCGTCTCTTTGAGTCCGAGGCTTTTGGCCAGCACAAGGTCTTCGGCATCGGCCCGAATCCAGCCGGTGATTTCGGGAAACTCATAGCCTTTGGCCTGGCAGAGTTCGAGGGCCTTCTGGTCGCGCTTGGAATACAGGAAGAACTCGGTCTGGCGGATGATTCCCTTGGGCCCGCCTAGCTCATGCAACAGATCAAAGATGGTGCTGATCTGCTCGGGGGTATAGGGCGGGCGCGACTGCTGGCCGTCGCGAAACGTGGTGTCGGTGATCCAGATGTCGTGGGCCGGATGGGGTATCACGTCGTGACCATCGAACAAGATGCGCGGCACGTCGTCGTAGGGAAACTGATCACGGTAGAGCTCGGGTTCAGAAACATCGGCCAAGGGAAAGTTCCCCCGGGTGCGTAGCGGCGAAAAAGGACTGTGCATGGACCATTTTGACAAAACACCCGCGATGATGCAAGATAGAGCAATATTTCCCGCAGGAGGCGCTTCATGAACACCACTACCAAGGATTTTGCCCGTCTCCCGGTCGGGACCCGCACCTAACCGCGCGTTGCGCGTTCAGGGCCTGTTGAAAGGCCCAGCCCGACCGGTTTCAACCAAACTTCTGAAACCGAGGGACCTCCGTTGTCCGATTTTTCTATTCTATCTCGCTGGGGTTGGAACTCCCGCTGGCATGCCGTGTGGAATGGTCTGCTTCAGTCGCTGTCTGGCACCACGCTCGCTACTTCCGGCTTGTTCCCGGCCAAAGTGACCGGCAGGGAAGGGCCCCTTTTTGCGCTGGAGACCCCCGAGGGCTCGGCTTGGGGTCACCTTTCAGGCCGCTTTCGCCACGAAGCCGTGGCCCTGGATCTTCCGCTCGTAGGGGACTGGGTTGCCGTTCAGTCTGCCGAGGTGGGCAAGGCCGTGATCCACGCGGTGCTGCCACGCCGCACCCTGTTCTCGCGCATGGTCGTCAAGGGCCAAACAGAAACCAACAGTCCGCTGGCTGCCAACTTGGATGTGCTGGGCATCGTCACCGGCCTCGACGCCAACTTTAACCCTCAGCGGGCTCAGCGGTTGGCTACTCTGGCTCGTCAGGGTGGAATCCTCCCCCTCTGGATCCTGAGCAAGGCCGACCTGCCCGGTGCCGAGGCCAAAGTGACGCTGGCGCGCAAGGCGGCAGGCTCCGACCCGGTGATAGCGCTCAGCCCGCTGACCGGCGAAGGGGTGACCGACCTCGACCCCTGGTTGCAACCAGGCTGGACCGTCGCTCTGGCGGGCTCGTCGGGGGTGGGAAAAACCACGCTGACCAACCTTCTGCGCCAATCCTCTGGCGCGGGAAATGACCTCGATACCGGCGAAGTGCGCGCCGCCGACAGCAAGGGGCGCCACACGACGACCAGCCGACACCTCTACCGCCTCGAGAACGGGACGCTGCTGATGGATGCCCCCGGCTTCCGGACGGTGGGGCTTTGGGCCGACGAAGAGGCGCTCGAGGAAAGCTTTGCCGACATTGCTGAACTTGCGCTCAAATGCCGTTTCGACGACTGCAGTCACGAAGGGGAGCCCGGTTGCGCGGTCCGTGACGCGCTTGACTCAGGCGAACTGGATGTCGGTCGGTGGAAGGGCTGGCAAAAGCAGTTGCGCGAAGTGCGGCACCTGGAGCGCCAAGGCGATATTGTCGCCCAGCGGGCCGAACGCGACAAGTGGCGGGGCATCCACCAAAGCATGCGAGGGTTCAGCAAAGAAAGGCGGGCCGGGGGGCGGTGAGGCCCCCCAGACTACTAATACTTTCCGGTACCGAAGTTGACGCCGACATTGAGGGTCAGCTTCTTGCCCTGAAACTGAAGCGGGAACTGGGTTCCAGCGTCGCCCCAGACGACGTTGGCGCCCACGTTCAGGCTCAGCTCGTCCCACGGGGAGTAGCTGAAGCTAGGCTTTGCCCAGCCTGACCAGTCGCTCAGGTTTTGTTGCACCAGGGCGCTGAAGTTGACCTTGGTGCCGAGGAGCTTACTCAAGCTGACCAGCGAGGTCAGGTTGTGAATGCCAGGGTTGGCCACGTCGCCGAAGCCGTAGACCCGGTCCGCATGGTTCACCGGATCGATGTAGGCCGTCTTGGTCGCGCTGACTTGTCCCAGGCCGAAGGTGTTGAACGCACGCTGAGCGTACCCCGCCTCGTCGCTGCCGAAGGGATTGTACCAGTACTCGGTACGCAGGCTGAAGTTGAGATCGCTGTTGCTGTAGCTGGCACCCACGGTGCCGGTGTAGTAGATGGTTGTGGCATCGTATTTGTCGATCGACGCGAAGATGTCCTTGGTTCCAACGCTCGGAATGGTGATGGTTTTGGTACCCGTACCATGGAGCACGTCGGCGCCGTAGAGCGCAATTCCTTCCGAAAACAGATTGACCTTGTTCAGTTCTGGAATCGGCAAGAAGCCCAGGCCTGTGTTGAGGGTGGCGACAGCCTTGGGCGCATTGTTCTTCTGGTAGAAGCCCCCGACGCTCAGTTGTGCTTCACCAACGAGAATGTCACCCTGAAGCGCGTAGCCCGGAAGTTCGAGCGTCGGTGTCACTGCTTTGCCGGTGGTCGGGTCAAGAAAGTACTCGTCGCGCAAAATCACGTAGGCAGCGAGGTTTGCTTTCTGGTTGGGGAAGGGGAGGGTGGCATTGAGGGCCACCGGACCTTCGCGGCTGGCCGTTGGGTCGGTGGCGTCCTTGGCCGTGAGCGAAATCACGTCGCCGGGGCTGTAAAAGTACGCCACTCCCCAACTGGCCGACTGCTTGCCGAAGCGCAAAAACAGCGTGTCGGCGATGGTCACGTCGGTGTACATTTCCCAAATCTTGAGGTTGGGAATCTCGAGGGTCGTGGACGTCGTCGTCACACCTGCGGCGATCGGGCCAACGGCGGCGTTGTAGGTCGCCCCTGTCAGCACCGATTTGTCGTTCGTGAAGGGTGCACCGGCCTTGAGGCCCAGGTGAAAGCGGAAGTCAGCACTTGGGCGACCGTCGAGGTTAAGCGACGTCGAAAGGTTGTAGCCCAGCGACTCGGTGTAGTTCTTGGCCAGGTCGGCGGTGTCGGGCCAATCGGTCCAGCTGCCATTCCAAGTGGCCCCACTCGAAACATTGCCACCCCAACGAATGCCTTGGGCAGACTGGGTAAACGCAGCGGTGGGGTCTACCTTGGTCGCCGAAGCCGGCTTGGGGGCTTCGACGAGAACGGCATCCTCGCCAAAAAAGTCGTCGGATGCGGCAGCGTTTTCGTCGGCCGTCTGGGCGGCGATACCTGCGGGAAGTGCCATCAGACCAAGGGCAACAAGCAGGGTCCAGAGCGCCCAGTTGGACTTGCGGGTTGGGAGGTTCATCGGCGGCTCCTTACTCGTTCACTTTCTTGAGGTAGGCCTGGCTGAACACGCTGTCGGCCAGTTTCTCGGGCGAGAAGTTCTCGATCTTGATCGTGGTCACTTCGCCTTTTTTCAGCTCGTCCTGGATGCGGACCAACTGGGCGATGTACTTGCCTTCGACCGGAAGGTACTTGCCGTACATGCTGGTACGTAGCAGGCGGTCCGACAGCGAGTAGGCCTCGGCCTGCAGCAACAGCCCCGTCGCCTTGTCGACCCAGATT
Source organism: Spirochaetales bacterium (assembly GCA_037142615.1). GTDB lineage: Bacteria > Spirochaetota > Spirochaetia > JABEVK01 > JABEVK01 > JAIFLN01. The sequence continues at coordinate 95,736 of JBAXAI010000004.1, forward strand.
TTCTGCTTGGGGTAGGTGACTTCGTTGGTCTTGCCCTTGAGGGTCAGGATCCAGGTCTCCAGCTTGCCAAGGGCGCCGGTGGAAGAACCTTCGATCGTGTAGTCGCCGCTGAGGGTGCTGTTCTGAAAGTCGGAGTTCTTGGCGTTGGAGTCCTGGAAGTTCCCCGCTCCGGTCTGCTTGGCGAACTTGCCGCTCGAAGGATCGTAGAAGAAGATGTTGGTATCGATCTTCAGGTAGCCTTGGCCTTTGTTGATCTCGGGCTTGAGGATGAGCAGCAAGAACTTGCCTTCGGTGTCGCGGCGGAAGTACTGCGCTTGCAGCACGTTATCGGGCTCGCTGGGTTTGCGAGTGGTCACCGTGATCTGCGCCGAGATATCGGTCTTCTTAAAGTTGGTCTGGTCGTCGATCTTGGCTAGAATCGCGTTGAAGTCCGGGTCGGCGGCGAACACGGTGCTGGCAAGCACCAGCGAGGCGGTCAGGGTCAAAAGCAGTCGTTTCATTCAGGGTTCCTTTGTCGGTTAATTGGTGGTCCGCAGCGCTTCGGCCGGGGTGAGGTTGCCCGCGCGACGCGCAGGAAAGAAGGCCGCCACGCCGGTGAGGCCGACGATCACGAGCAGGTTGAGGGCGAACGAGCCGAGGTTGACCTGCAACTGCAGGTGGTTATCCTTCAGCAGAATGTTGAAGTCCTTCCAGGCCGAAAGGTCGACCCAGGACAGGCCCACCAGAATGGCGACGCCCACAAGGAAGCCGACCAGGATGCCGGCCAGCCCGAGGAAGATGGCCTCGTACAGGAACAAGTTGCGCACATCGGGCCTTTGCATTCCCAGCGCACGCAGCGTGCCGATCTCGCGGGTACGCTCGTACACCACCATGCGGTAGGTGTTGGTAATCCCCACCATGATGACCACGAAAAGCACCAGCAGAATCAGGAAGGCGATCAGGTTCAGCGTCTGGAAGATGCCCTTGATGAAGGCCAGGATGTCGTTAAGGGTGTACAAGCTGTACTTTACGCCTTCCCAAGTTTCGTCGCGGTACTGCTTTTGCGTGTCTTGCAGGCCCCCGCGGGCAAAAAAGGCCAAGCCCTTGGCCTTGAGTTCGTCGAACAGCGCCGAACCCAGGGCATCGGCCGTCGACACGTCTTTGAGGTAGATGCCAAAGGTGGTGAACTCGCCCGGCTTCATGTCGCGCAGCGCATTCACACGGTCGAGCGGCGCGTAGGCTCCGGCCAGACTGGCCGCCACCCCCGGGTCCTTGTAGATGGCGCGGAGGTAGAAATCGACCACGTTCTGCTGGCCGGTGACCGTCTCACCCTGCACCGAAATCCGGTCGCCCAGCTGCACGTTGAGCTTCTTGGCCACGCTCTCGGAAATCACGATGTTGTCGGCGCTGTCGAAGTCGTCGAGTTGTCCTTCCACGATCGTCAGCTTGTCGTGCAGGTAACTTCCAGGGCCCAGGTTGACTCCTGAAAGCGACTGATAGTTGGTGGAAAAGTCGGACACCAGCGCCACCGACTGCACCGCCGTGGTCTTGGACACGTAGCTGTAGGGAATCTGCAGCTTGTCCACGGCAGCCTGAAACACGTCGGCGTCCTTGAGGGTCAGGATCACCCGTCCTGTTGAGGTTTTTTCGGCGCCACGCAAGATGATGTGGCCGGGAATCAGATTGCTGATGTTGGCTTCGAGCGAGGTGATGAGGCTTGCCGACAGGCCGTTGACGACCGTGATCACCAACAGTCCAAAAGCGATGGCACCACCGAGGAGCACCGAACGGCGTTTCTGCCGCGAAAGATTTTTCAAAGCCATAGAGGCGACGGACATGGTTTCTCCTATTCCGTGGCGATCGCCTTGAGCGGCGACACCTTGAGAGCGATCGAGACGGGGTAGATCCAGCTGACAACCCCGATAAAAAGGGTGAAGCCGATGGCAAGGGCCACCTGCACCAGGCTGAGTTCCGGGTGGAGATTCTTGGCTCCAAAGAGAACCTGCAGGAACTCGTTGTCGAGACTGAGCCCCAGCGCGTTGATGATCAGCACCGAGATGGAACCCAGCACAATGCCCACCAACCCGAAGAACCCAGCAAGCGTCATGGTCTCCCACACGAACAGCGCTCTCACAAAGGGCTTTTGAGCACCCAGGGCCCGCATGGTGCCGATTTCGCTGGTACGCTCCATCACCGAGATCACCAGCGTGTTGATGATGATGATGACGGCCACAATGGCGAGAATGATGATGACGATGTTGAAGATCACCTGAGCGGCATCGGTCAGGCTGGCCGAGGCGCCTGCGGCTTCCTTCCAGCCCACGGCTTTGAGCGGCCACTTTTTGTCGGCGAAAGTCTTGTTCAGATCGCTAATCATTGTGGCGGGCGATTGTCCGTCTTTGAGGCGGATCATGACGTCGTGCCAGGCACCGCTGTCGATGGTGGCCAGTTCGGCCCGCTGGGACTTGTCGCCCAGCACGTTGTTGAGGTCGACCTTGGCTTTGGGGGCGGGGGCCGCAGAAACAGCCCCCTCGCTGAAGAAGTCGTCACCCGAGTCGAGCACCTTCGCGGTATCGGCGTCGATCGCCGTCTTTGCGGCGGTTCCCACCGTCATGGCGTTGAGGGCGCGCAGTGTCTGCACGTCGATGAAGCTGACGATTTCGAGGGCCTGAGTAGGCACAATGTACTCGTACACGCCGACCAAGGGAACCGTACGGATCTTGAGGCCCGACTTGCTGAACCCCTGGAGCGTAATCTCCTGCCCCAGCTTGAGATTAACCTTGTTCTGCTTGGCAATGTCGGCGACGCGTTTCTTGCTCATCATGATGCCGACTTGGCCTGGCTTCAGCATTTGGCCTTCGACGATCTTGATGCTGTGGAAGGTGTTGAAGTAACTCTCGGGGTCGATGCCGAACAGAAGGTTGAAGCCCATGCCGCGTTCGTCGAAATTGAGGATGCCGAAGCCGCTGACCTGCGCCGAAAACGACGACACTGCGGGGTTGGCCTTGAGAAGGTCCAGCAGTTCCGGATAGTTCTGGATCACAGGGGTCGGTTCGCCGCCCATTCCGGAGGTAAAATCCTCGCTGCCAAACAGCGAGAACGTCTTTTCGCTTTGCCCCTGGATCATCACGTCGCCGGTGAAGTTCTCGCTGTAGCCGCGCTTGACACCCTTGGCCGCCGACTCGAACAGGCTGTTGCCCACAAACGTGAGTGTGATGCCCAGCGTGATCAGCGCACCCACAATGAGCGTCTTGACTTTGTGCTGAACCAAATTGCGCAGCGCAATCTTAAAAATGGTGCCCATCCCTAAGACCCCGAAGTCTTCGACATCGCCCGGTAGTTCTCGGTGATCAGGCCGTCCTTCAGGCGGATGATGTGGTCAGCAAGCTCGACAATTTTGGCGTCGTGGGTGCTGAAGATGAACGTCGTCTTGAGGTCTTTGTTGATCTTCTTCATCAGATTCAGGATGTCGTCGCCGGTCTGGCTGTCCAGGTTGGCCGTCGGTTCGTCGGCGAGCACGATCACCGGCTTGGTGACCAGAGCCCGGGCAATCGCCACGCGCTGCCGCTGTCCGCCAGAAAGCTCGTTGGGACGGTTGCGGATGCGGTCGGCCAGGCCCACTTCCTCGATCAGAAAATCGACGTATTCCTTGCGTTCCTTGGTCATCTTGTTGTCTTTCCCAAGCAAGAGCGGGAACTCGATGTTCTCGCGGGTCGTCAGCACCGGAATGAGGTTGAAACTCTGGAAGATGAACCCGATGGTTTCGTGGCGCAGCAACGTGATCTCGCGGTCTTTCATCGTTCCCACATCTTTTCCGTTGATGAGTACCTGCCCGTCGGTGGCGGTATCGATGAGCCCGATCAGGTTGAGGATGGTCGACTTACCGGAACCCGAGGGCCCGGCAATCGAGATAAAGTCGCCTTGTTCAATCTCGAAACTGACCCCTTTGACGGCCTCGACCGTTGTTTTTCCCAGGGCGTAGAATTTTTTGGCGTTCTTGACTTCGACAATGCTCAAGAAGGACTCCTTATGAGCGGAAGCTCGGATGATAGGCTCAAAGTAGCGACGGATTAATTGAACGTCAATTCAGAATAGGAAGACCTGTCTGCATTTCACAATTCTTTCAGAATCCACAAACATGACAAAGAATTAATGTTGGCGTCTGTGACTCGGGTTCGCAGAGATTTGGACTCAAGTGAGTCATTTTGAAGCAGTGACAGCTTGACCCTCCGACGTGGGTGTCAAACTGCCCCAAGTCGCTCGAAGTGGCTCCCCCCAGGTCGCAAAGGTTCGCTCGAAGCAGGGTATGCCTCGCGTTCCAGCCTGGGTATATTAGGCAACGTTCCCTCGCGATGGAGGTTTTTTGGTGCCCGATGACGACAAAGAAGCGGCCGAGCCCGCAAATGATGCGAAAGCCACAGCAGTCGATGCGGCGCCTACCTTGGTAGCGACGGTTTTCCAAGCCGACCTGGACAGCGTGACCGCAGAACTGGAGTCTTCCCGTAAGCAAGCGTCTGACCTCGAAACCCTCGTGGCAGAGCAAAAGGCTCTGGTTGCAGATCTTCAGGATCAATTGCTTCGCAAGGCGGCCGATTTTGACAACTACCGCAAGCGCATGCTCAAGGAAAAGGAAGAGGCCCGCCTGTTCGCCAACACGGGTCTTCTGGAAGACCTCGTAGATGTGCTCGACAACTTTGAACGGGCTATTCGGTCTTCCGAAGCGGCACGCGACTACGACGGCTTCCATTCTGGCATCGTGATGATCGAAGACCAGTTCGCTTCGATGCTCGAACGCAAGTACAACCTGAAGAAAATGGATTCGGCTGGCAAACCGTTCGCCCCCGAACTGCACGAGGCCATCGCTATGGAACCGGCGGCCGAAGGGCAGGACATCGTGGTGGTTGAGGAATACCAGAAGGGCTACCAACTGCACGACCGTGTCTTGCGCACGGCAAAAGTCAAGGTCGGACCCGCTGCAAAAGAAGAGAAAAAAGGAGAATAGTCATGGGAAGAATCATTGGAATCGACCTCGGCACCACCAATAGCTGTGTGGCCGTCATGGAAGCCGGAGCTCCGGTAGTTATCGCCAACTCAGAAGGCATGCGAACCACCCCCTCGATCGTCGGGTTCACCAACAAGGACGAGCGCGTCGTCGGCCAGCCTGCCAAGAACCAGATGATCACCAACGCCCTCAACACGGTGTACTCCATCAAGCGCTTCATGGGCCGCAAGTACATCGAAGTCGTCGATGAAATGAAAATGGTGCCCTACAAGGTGATGGAAGGCCCGAGCAATGACGTGCGCGTAGAGGCCGCCGGCAAGCAGATGTCGCCGCCTGAAATCAGCGCGGCCATCCTGCAAAAGATGAAGAAGACGGCCGAAGATTACCTCGGCGAAACCGTCACGGAAGCCGTCATCACGGTTCCCGCGTACTTCAACGACGCTCAGCGCCAGGCTACCAAAGACGCCGGCCGCATCGCCGGGCTCGAAGTCAAGCGCATCGTCAACGAGCCCACCGCCGCTGCGTTGGCCTACGGGTTCGGCAAGAGCCAGAAAGACCAGAAGATCGCGGTTTACGACCTTGGCGGCGGAACTTTCGACGTGTCCATCTTGGAACTCGGCGACGGTGTGTACGAAGTCAAGGCCACCAACGGCGACACCCACCTCGGTGGCGACAACTTTGACCTCCGTGTCACCGAATGGCTGATCACCAGCTTCAAGAAGGACATGGGCATCGACCTGAGCCAAGACAAGATGGCCCTGCAGCGCCTGCGCGAAGCCGCCGAAAAGGCCAAGAAGGAACTGTCGACCCTGGCCCAAACCGACATCAACCTGCCGTTCATCACCGCCGACGCCAGCGGGCCCAAGCACTTGCAGTACAACCTCAGCCGCAGCCAGTTCGAGCAGATGTGCGACGACCTCATTCAGCGCACCCGCATTCCCTGCGAAAAGGCCCTGGCCGACGCCGGCCTCAAGCCCGAGGACCTCGACGAAGTCATCTTGGTCGGCGGTTCCACCCGAATCCCCGCCGTGCAAGACATCGTCAAGGCCATCTTCCGCAAGGAGCCCAACAAGGGCGTGAACCCCGACGAAGTTGTGGCAGCCGGTGCAGCCGTGCAGGGCGGTATCCTCGGCGGCGACGTCAAGGACGTGTTGCTGCTCGACGTCACCCCGCTCACGCTGGGCATCGAAACTCTCGGCGGCGTGCGCACCCCGCTGATCGAGCGCAACACCACCATTCCCACCCGCAAGAGCCAGGTGTTCAGCACTGCGGCCGACAACCAGAATGCCGTGAGCATCCATGTGTTGCAGGGCGAGCGCGAAATGGCCAGCCAGAACCGCACGCTGGGCAAGTTCGACCTCACCGACATTCCTCCGGCTCCCCGTGGTGTTCCGCAGGTCGAGGTCACCTTCGACATCGACGCCAACGGCATCGTTCACGTCTCGGCCAAGGACCTCGGTACCGGCAAAGAACAGAAAATCCGCATCGAGTCGAGCTCAGGCCTCAGCGAAGAGGAAATCAAGAAGATGGTGCGCGACGCCGAAGCTCACGCGGCCGAAGACAAGGCGTTCAAGGAGAAGACCGAGGCACGCAACCAGGCCGACGGGCTCATCTTCAGCCTCGAGAAGAGCATGAAGGAAGCCGGTGACAAGGTGAACGCGGACGACCGAGCCAAGGTTGAGGCCGCCATCGCCGACCTGCGCAAAGTGCTCGATTCGGGCGACGCCGAGGCCATCAAGGCCAAGACCGAGGCGCTGCAGCAGGCCAGCAACAAGATGAGCGAGGAGCTCTACAAGAATGCCCAGGCCTCGCAGTCTGCTGGCGCAGGCGGGCCCGGTGCAGGCGGCCAAGGTGCCCAGGCTGGTCCCGACATGGGCGGCTCGGGTGGCTCAAATGGTGGCCCCGAAATGAAGAACGCCGAGGACGCCGACTACGAAGTCGTTGACGAAGACGAGAAGAAGAAGTAAGTTCCCGATCCGAAGAGGTACCCGATGGCGAAACGCGACTACTATGAAGTTCTAGGCGTCGAAAAGGGTGCCTCGGCGGACGAGATCAAGAAGGCCTATCGCAAGTTGGCCATACAGTTCCACCCCGACAAAACCGAGGGGAACAAAGCCGCGGAAGAGAAGTTCAAGGAGGCCACTGAGGCCTACGAGATCCTCTCGGACCCGCAGAAAAAGGGCCGCTACGACCAGTACGGGTTTGCCGGAGTCGATCCTTCGGCCGGTGGCGGCCAGGCGGCCTACCGGGATTTTGAAGACCTCTTCGGCGGCGGTGCGTTTGGCGACATCTTCGGCTCGTTTTTTGGAGGCGGCGGCGGTGGTCGACGCGAAAGTACGCCCCGCGGCAGTGACCTGCGCTACGACTTGGAACTGGAGTTTGCCGACGCTGCCTTTGGAAAGAAGGTTGAGCTGAGCTACACCCATAGCGTGGGCTGTTCCACCTGTAGCGGCAGTGGCGCCGAAGCGGGCTCCAAGCGCAAGGTGTGCACCACCTGCCAGGGTCAGGGTCAGGTACGCCGTTCCAGCGGTTTTTTCAGCATTGCGCAGACCTGCCCCACCTGCAATGGCGACGGGCACACCATCGAAAAGCCTTGCAAGGCCTGCCGGGGCACCGGCACCGAGCGGAAGAAGAACCAATACGTGGTTCAGATCCCGGCCGGAATCGAAAATGGCAAACGCATCCGCATCGAAGGGCAGGGCGACGCGGGGCCGAACGGTGGCGTGGCGGGCGATTTGTACGTCTATATGCATATCAAGGACCACGAGTACTTCGAGCGCAACGGCAACGACCTGTACTGTCTGGTGCCGATCAGCTTCACGCAGGCGGCCTTGGGAAGCGAAATCAACGTCGCCACCCTCGACGGCAAAAAGATCCGGCTGAAAGTTCCCGCTGGCACCCAAACCAACAAGCTGTTCCGCATCAAAGAAGCCGGGGTGCCGTTCCTTCACACGCCGCAAAAGAAGGGTGACCTGTTCATCAAGGTCCATGTCGAGGTGCCTCAAAACGTCAACGCCAAGGCCAAGGAGTTGATGGGGCAGCTTGCTAAGCTCCTGGGTGAGGAAGACACTCCCCATCCGGTGAAGCTTTCGTCCATTGAGTAGAAGCGGAGCCTGACCTACCTCCCTTAACTCTGTTTGTGCACATTGACATGCTGGAGATTCCACCGGACACTGGAACGATGGATCCCCACCAGGACCGAGATCTCCAACAGGCCTTCCTCACCCACTACGAGTTCTTGCGCGACAGTGGCATTCAGGCTCACATTGACCGCCTGACTGGCGAACTCCGCGGGCTTGAGGCCCTCGTCACCGAAGCGGCCGAAATCTTCCACATTTCCGAAATCGACAAGCTGACGCAGTACATCGCGCAGAAGTTGCTCGACAAGTTCATTCCCTCGTGGCTGGCGTTTGTCGTGCAAAGTGAGTTTGGGTCGGACAAACCGACGGTGATCTGCTTTCAGAACATGAAGCGTACTGAGCCGCCGCTTTCGATTCCCAGCTTGGAGCCCTATCGCTACTTCTTCGGGTTGTCGCCAGTTCCGATCGATTTCAGCGTGTTCGAGTATATGGTGGGCCAGAGCGATTTGACCGATGTCTTTTTGCCCTTGCGGCCCGAAAAGCTCATCCCCATCCTGGGCTTTGACGGAGTTCATGGGTTCATCGTGGTGGGAAAGAAGATCCTCGGCGAACCCTATACCGAACTCGAGATGCGCTACCTCGGTCGGCTCGTCAACTTCGTTTCGATCAGCTTTCAGAACAGCCTCCACTACCAGAGCGCCATCACAGACCGCAAGACGCACCTGTACAATCACTCGTACTTCATGCGCCGCCTCGAGGAAGAGCAGGCCAGGATCCGCCGCTATCGAATGCCGCTCACCGTAGTGATCTTCGACATAGACCATTTCAAGCGCTTCAACACGGAGCATGGGCATCTGGCCGGTGACCTGGTGCTTGCGGAGGTAGCCCGTTGCATCGCCTCCTGCGTACGCACCGAAGACGTGCCGGCGCGTTTTGGCGGTGAGGAGTTTGTAGTCCTGTTGGTGCAATGTAAATCTGACTTCGGCCTGGTTACCGGTGAACGAATCCGGCGCGCCGTCGAAAGCCTGAGGGTAACGTTTGAGGGCAAGGAACTGTCGGTTTCGATCAGTGCCGGGGTCGCCGAATGCCTTACCGTCGACGACCACCTGGGACCGGAAGGCCTGCTCAAGCGCGCAGACAAGGCCCTCTACGCCTCGAAGAACCGGGGACGGAACCAAACCACGCTGTGGAACCCGTCCTTGGACTCAGCCGAAACCGAAGTCGTTTGAATACGACTCCGGTTTCGGAACTCAGACCGGTGTGTTCTCTTCTTCTTCGTCATCCTCTTCGTCGTCATCGATGTCAACGGGAATCTCGTAACGCTTGATCTTGTTTTTCAAGCCTTGGCGGCTGATCATGAGGTTGCGTGACGTCTGGCTGATATTGTTGTCGTTGTGTTTGAGAGAGGCAATGATGATGTCTTTTTCAATGGCATCCACAAACTCGCGCATGTTAACCGGCTCATGGCCCACGGGAAGCTGGATCGTCTTGACGGTGGCTTCCTGACCCTGATCCTTCGCGTAAATCTGAGCGTTCTCTTTCAACAGTCGGTCGATGTCGTCAGTTGCCACGGAAGCCTTGCCGCTGGTGCGCAGGGCCAAGTTGAGTTTTTCGAGGATACCCTGCAACTCCCTGGTGTTTCCAGGGAACGAGTACTTCACCAGAAGTTCCTTCTGTTTGGCTTCGAGCACCGGTAAAGTCTGCTTGGACTTGCGGGCCAGGGCCTCGAGAAGCGCCAGAATGTCGTCACGGCGCTCACGTAGCGGCAGGGTCCTGATCTGAAGCGTTGCGATCTTGTGATACAAATCCTTGCGGAAGTACCCGTCCTCAGTCTCTTTGATCAGGTTGGTTGTGCTGCTGCACAGGACACGCACGTCGGCGGACCGTTCTTCGGTAGCTCCCACAGGGTAGTAATTCCCGTAGGTGAGAAACTTCAGGAGCTTGGCCTGCACCGTCTTGGGGAGCAGTTGGATGTCTTCAATAAAGAGTGTTCCGCCCTCTGCCCGGGCCAAAAAGCCGTCTCGGGCAGGTTTCGACCCGGCCTTGGCAACACCGAAGAGCTCAGCTTCCAGCATTTCTTCGGGAATACTGGTCGTCGAAAGGTTCAGGTAAGGCTCGGTCTTGCGCGATGAGACTTCGTGGATAATCCGGGCCATCATCTTTTTGCCGGTACCGGCTTCGCCGGCAATGTGCACCGGGTGGTCTGAAAGCGAGAAGGACTTGATCTGCTCCTTGGCCTTGAGCACCGTGGGATGGGTTCCAACCAAGCCGCCTAACGGGCTCTCTGCATTGAAGCGCAGTACATTGTTCTCGGCCGTAAGTTTGCGGGCGCTGTCTTCCAGTTCTTTCTCTTCGGCGCGTTTGGTCCGGGCGTACTGCAGGGTGTGCAACGCTTCACGAACCTTGGCGAGCAGGACCGGTGCTTCCACGGGCTTTAAGAAGTAGTACGAGATATTCGAAGCATTGACGGCGTCGATGAGGTAGTTGGCGTCACCGAAGGCCGAGAAGATAATGGTTGAAAAGTCAGTCGTCTTCTTCCGGATTTCCTGGATGAGCGCGATTCCTGTCATCGAAGGCATTCGCATGTCCGAGAGAACCAGGTCAAAGGGGTTTTTCTCGCAGTAGGCGAGTGCCTTCTTGGGATCCTTGAACACGAAGGTCTCGTAGTCTTGCAGGACCTTCTGACAGAAGGTCAGGGTCACTTCATCGTCATCGACGATAACAATCTTCATTAGGCTTGGCATGATGAAGAATGATACCACAACGTAGTCAGTGTGGCAACACTTGCTGACTAATTCGTGGTCAGGGCGCCGATGGAAGCGTGATGTCGGTTCCTGCCGGTTCGCGGGCACCCTGCAAGAAGCCCTTTTGACCGGCCCGCACCAAGGCCTCCAACAGCTCCTCGGACTGAGTACCTTCCTCGGCGCTGAGAAACACCCGGAACAAAGTGCCTTCCTGACGCACACGTGGCACAAAGCCGAGGTCGCGCAGCTTGCGGGCTTGGCTAAAGGCGTTGGCCTGGGTGCGGAAGGCTCCCATCTGGAAGTACACCTGCGGCGGCGGTGGCAATTCCCCGCTTTCACCGACCTTGAGCGGATGAATAGACACATTCGCGGTCCCTGCCAGGAGCATGTCCAGTTCGTCGGCGGCGGCCTTCGACAGGTCGATGATGCGCCCCTTCACGAAGGGCCCGCGGTCGTTGACGGTCACGACGACCGTCCGGCCATTGTCGAGGTTTGTCACGAGAAGTCGAACTCCGAACCGCAACGAGCGATGGGCCGCCGTGAGCTGGACGGGGTCATAAAGTTCGCCAGATGCCGTCTTTCGTCCCACAAAGTCGTCGCCGTAGTAGCTCGCTTCGCCACGCTCTTCTTGCGCCATCAGGGGAGGGAGGCAGAGGAGGGTAGCTACAAGACACAAACCCGCGCGCAGGGAAGTCAATTGCATCATGTTGCTATTGTGCGCCAGATCGACAGGCCTTGCCAGCCCTGCTTGCCAAAAGCAAGGGTGATCTTTATTGTGACCCGCGGGAGCACCACCATGAAAAAGTCGGATTTCCTCAAGACCCTGCGCCTCGGAACGCAGGAATACAGTTTCTACGACATCACGGTTTTGGGACGGGCCAAGGTACTCCGAATGCCTTTTTCCCTGCGCATTCTGCTCGAGAACGCCTTGCGGAAGTCGGGGTTGTCGGTTGATATGGGCCTGGTCGAGGCGCTGCTGGCCGCAGGCAGAGCGACCTCCGGTGCCGAGATACCGTTTTACCCCGCGCGGGTGCTGATGCAGGACTTCACTGGCGTTCCCGCTGTCGTCGACTTGGCCGCCATGCGCGACGCTGTCGCCGCTGCAGGCCAGGACCCGCAAAAAATCAACCCGCTGGTACCGGTTGACCTTGTGATCGACCACTCGGTGCAGGTCGATGTTGCAGGATTGCCAACCGCGCTGGCCAAGAACGTCGAAAAAGAGTACGAGCGCAACCAGGAGCGTTACACCTTTCTCAAGTGGGCCCAGAAGGCTTTCCGTAACTTCCGTGTGGTTCCGCCCAACAGCGGCATCTGCCACCAGGTCAACCTGGAGTTCTTGGCCTCGGTGGTGACCGAAAGCCCCGACGAGGTGGGACTTTTGCACCCCGACACCGTGGTGGGCACCGACAGTCACACCACCATGATCAACGGTTTGGGAGTCTTGGGCTGGGGTGTTGGCGGCATCGAGGCCGAAGCCGTTATGCTGGGGCAACCTTACTTCATGACGATCCCCGACGTGATCGGCCTCAAGCTTCACGGTAGGCTGAACCCGGGCACCACCGCCACCGACCTCGTCCTCACCGTCACCGAGCGCCTGCGCAAGTTCGGCGTGGTCGACAAGTTCGTCGAGTTTTTTGGCCCCGGCCTCAAGAACCTCTCGTTGCCTGACCGTGCGACCATCGCGAACATGAGCCCCGAGTACGGCGCGACCATGGGGTACTTTCCGGTCGACGAGGTGACCATCGACTTTCTTCGTTTTACCGGCCGCGACAAAGAAGCCGACCTCGCCGAGGCCTACACTCGGGCCAATGAGCTTTTCATGACCGGTGAAGCGGTCCCGGACTACCGGGTGGTGCTCGAGATCGATCTCGACGAGATCGTTCCTTCGCTGGCCGGACCCAGCAGACCACAGGACCGTGTCAAACTGGGCGAAACGGGCCTCGCGCTCGCCAAAGTCTTGGCCCCCGAAGCCAAGGACCGGGAGCCAGTCCTGATCGAACTAGCCGGCAAGACCCTTGAATTGAAGGACGGCGCGGTGGCCATCGCGTCGATCACCAGCTGCACCAACACCGCCAACCCGGCGCTGATGCTCGGCAGTGCCCTGCTGGCACACAAAGCGGTACAATTCGGACTCACGGTGCCCGCATGGGTCAAAACCTCGCTGGCCCCCGGGTCCCGTGCCGTGCAGGACTATCTCGAGGCCTCGGGCCTGCTGACTTCGCTCGAAGCCCTTGGGTTCCACATCGCGGCCTTTGGTTGCGTCACCTGCATCGGCAATTCCGGGCCCTTGCACCCTGCCATCGAGAAGGCACAGACCGACCACAACCTCACTTTGGCTTCGGTGATCTCTGGCAACCGTAACTTTGAGGGGCGCATCCATCCCAACGTGAAAGCCTCGTTCTTGGCCTCGCCACTGCTGGTAGTGGCCTTCGCGCTCGCCGGACGGGTCGATATCGACCTCACGACCCAGCCGATTGGCACAGCCAAGGACGGCCACGAAGTCTTCCTCAAGGACCTTTGGCCGACCGACAGTGAAGTTCAGGCGTTGGTTAGGCAGTTTGTTACCAGGGAAGCGTTTGTCCGTCGCTACAAAACCATCTTTGACGGCGATACCTCGTGGAAGAACCTCAGCGTACCCACGTCGGCTACCTATCAGTGGGACCCCGCTTCGACCTACATTGCCTGCCCGCCGTACTTCCAGAGCTTTCAGTCCGAGGCGACCAAGCCCACCGACCTGAAGAGTGCGCGTTGTCTGCTCGTGCTGGGCGACAGCATCACCACTGACCACATTTCGCCGGCCGGGAACATCCGCGCCGGGTACCCGGCCGGCCAGTACCTTTTGGCCCACGGCGTGACGCAGCCCGACTTCAACAGCTACGGCGCGCGGCGTGGGCACCACGAGGTCATGATGCGCGGCACCTTTGCCAACATCCGGCTCAAGAACAAGCTGGTGGAGCCCAAGGAAGGATCGCTCACCCTGAAGTTTCCCGAGGAAACCGAGCAGTACGTGTACGACGCGTCAATGGCCTATCAAGCCGAGGGTCGGGCCTTGGTGGTGTTGGGAGGCAAGGAATACGGCACCGGTTCGAGCCGCGACTGGGCTGCAAAGGGTACCTCACTCTTAGGCGTCCGCGTGGTGATCGCCCAAAGCTTCGAGCGCATCCACCGGTCGAACCTTGTCGGTATGGGCGTCTTGCCGCTGGTGTTCCTGGAGGGCCAAAACGCGCAGAATCTCGGCCTCACCGGGCGCGAGACCTTTTCGATTTCGGGCATTGGCCAACTCTCGCCTGGGAGTACCGTGACGATCGAGGCCACCGATGAAAAGGGCTTGGTGCGCAGTTTTCACACCAAATGCAGGCTCGACACCGAGATCGACGTCGAGTACTACCAGCACGCGGGGATTCTGCCCTTCGTGCTGCGCAAGATTATGGACGCTTGAGCCCGTCTTCCAGCACGCGGCAAAAGGTTTCGAGCCCCGCCTGGTCGTGCTCCGAGAAGCGGGCGAGACGGGGGCTGTCGAGGTCGAGCACGCCCCACACGACACCGCTGTCAAACAGCGGTATCACGAGTTCCGACAGGCTGGCCGAATCGCAGGCGATGTGCCCCGGGAAGGTGTGCACGTCATCGACCCGCACACTTTCGCCGCGCCGCCACGACGAACCGCAAACCCCCTTGCCGTAGGGCAGTCGGATGCAGGCCGGCAACCCTTGGAAGGGACCGAGCACCAGCTGGTCGCCCTTCACCAGGTAGAACCCCACCCAGTTGAGCCCCTCGACCTCGGAGTTCAGCAGCGCCGCCGCGTTGGCGAGGTTGGCGATCAGGTCAGGCTCCCCCTCAATCAGCGAGGCAAGTTGGGCGGTCAGAAGCGCATAGTCGGTCACTGCAGTGACTTCCTCTTGGCCTCAAGCGAACTCTGGATGGTCTCGAGATTTTCGCTGAGTGTGTTGACATGTTGCAGGTTGCTGTTGCCGATGGCCTGCAGCTGGCCGACGCTCTCGGCGATCACCGCTGCGACCTCGCGCAGGGTCTGGACGCCTTCCCTCAGGACGCCGGTGCTTTTTTCAATCTGACCCACGTTTGAGCGGTTTCCCTGCACGGCCTCATGCACACGGATGGCCGACTCGCGCACTTCCTGCGTGCCGTCGCGCATTACGACCACGGTCTGCAGGATGTGGCTGTTCCCAATGGCAAGTTCTTCCATCCCTTCCAACTGCTCACTGAGCAGAGTCTGAATGTCGCGGAAGGCCTGTACCATGCTCTGGATCAGCTGCACCGAGCTCTGCGACGCCGAGGCGGCCACCTCGACGTGCTCGCGGTTCTTGTCGAGCGTCTGGCGGATGGCCTTGCTGTTGTTCCCGGTTTCTTCGGCCAACTTCCGGATTTCAGCCGCGACCACGGCGAACCCACGACCCGAATTGCCCGCGTGGGCCGCTTCGATGGACGCGTTCATGGCCAAAAGGTTGGTCCTGCTCGCAATGTCCTCGATGACCGCCACCACCTGCAGTACGTCGCCAGCCGTCTTTTGCATGTTGCTGAAGGAACTGCTCAGCTGCTTCATGCGAAGCTCGCCCTGCTCGGCCTGAGTCCCGAGCGCCCGAAGCGACTCGGTCTTGCTCCGGGCCATGGCCGTGATGGACTGCACGTTGGCGGTGATTTGCTCGAGCGCGGCGCTGGTCAGCTGGATGGCGCTGATCTGGGCCTCCATGCGCGACTGCAACAGAATCTGGATCTGGTCGAGATCCTCCGAGGTCGCCGCCGAGGCACGGGCCTGGTCCTGCAGCGTGTCAGCCTGCCGGTTGAGTACATGCAGTTCGGTGTCGATGCTCTCGACGGTCTGCGATAGGTTCGTGGCGGCCACGTCCATCTCGTGGCTGATCTTCTTGCCGTCCTGCGTGCGCTCGAAGGCACTCGAAATCTCGCGGAAGCCTTCGTCACTGATGTCTTGCGAGCGCTTCGACGTGTCGAGCATCTTCGTCTGCTGGATGAGGTTGAGCACCGACAACATAGCCGTGAGCAGAAACAGGATAGTGATCGACACTGGGTCGCCATTCTTGTTGAGTTCGGTCAGGGTCTTGGCCAACTGCGTCGCGTCGGGAGGCATCACTTGGAGCAGCCCGATGGTCGCAATGCCGCCGAGGCCCATCACGATGGACTGCCACCGTGAGTAGCCGAAGAAGGTCGTCATCGTGAGCGTCAACGAGAACAACGCCATGGTTCGCACCACGTCGTCCTCGGCCGAGCCCGAGCGTGTGATCAGAACTCCTGCTCCAGCCGCCAGAATGAGAACGCCCAGCGCCATGTTTGCTGCGGCTTGGTAGCGTCCAGTGCGCAAGAGCAGGAGCGCCGAGATCAGGAAGGCCGACACGACCGCCGCCATGAGAGGGACCTTCCAGGAGTTCTGCAGGAAGGTGGATACCCCCAGCGCAAGCATGCCCAGCACGAACGCGACGAGCACCCAGAAGAGGTTGGCTGCCCGCGTCCGGCGTATCAGGTCTTGCGTGAGGTAGGGCTTCAGGAACGAATTGGCCATGTTCTGCCTCCGGAACGTCTATACTACGGCATCCCAGCGCCCTTGACCACCAAGTCCGTGCGGAATATCATGAACCACTGCTTTGACGGAGACGAGTACGCGTCCACGGTTCCCGAGAGAGACCCCCCCCGGCTGAAAGGGGGTTGTTCACGGGGCGCCCAAAACCCCTCCCGAGCCGAACCCCCAACGGAAGCTTGCTTCCCAGTAGACGGTTCCGACAGTCCCTCGACAGCGGACGAAGAGCGCACCCGGCGTCGCGCCGGCGTGAACCGAGGTGGTACCGCGACCTACTTTGTGGGTCGTCCTTGGAAGTTCTGGGCTGTTGCAGCCCGCCCAAGGAGGCCGTTATGGCCGTTACCTCCGTCGCCCAAGCCCGCCTGAACGAAGACGAACTGTTGTACAAAAAACGCCACTCGCTCGCCCACGTGATGGCCGAGGCCGTGCTCGAGCTTATCCCCGAAGCCCAGATTGCCATCGGCCCCCCCGTCGACAACGGGTTCTACTACGACTTCGAACTGCCCCGCAGCCTCAAAGAGGAAGACCTCGCCGGCATCGAGGCGAAAATGCGGGAAATTCTCGCCAGCAAGGCCAGTTTTGACAAACAGATCGTGAGCAAGACGGCGGCCGGCGACGTTTTTTCCGGCCAGAAGTACAAGCTTGCCATCCTGAACGATCTGCCCGACAACGAGGAGATCAGCCTGTATCGCAGCCACGGGTTCATCGACCTGTGTCGCGGGCCCCATGTCGATACCATGTCCCAACTCGATCCCAGCAGTTTTCAGCTTACCCGCATCGCCGGAGCCTATTGGAAGGGCGACGAGCGCAACGCCCAGTTACAGCGCGTGTACGCCTTGGCCTTCCACGATCACGCCGGCCTCGAAGCGCATTTGGCCTTCTTGGCCGAAGCCGAAAAACGCGATCACCGGCGCCTGGGCACCGAGCTCGACCTGTTCCACCTCGACTCCGAAAACCCCGGACAGATTTTTTGGCACCCCAACGGCTGGAGCATTTGGCGGGTGATCGAAGACTACGTGCGCGGTAAGGTTCGCACCGCCGGCTACAAAGAGGTGAAGACCCCTTTCATCATGCCGCAGAGCCTCTGGGAACGCTCGGGCCATTGGGCCAAGTACCGCGACGCGATGTTCGTCACCGAAAGTGAAAAACGACAGTTCGCGCTCAAACCCATGAACTGCCCCGGCCACGTCGAGATCTTCCGTCAAGGCCTGCGCAGCTACCGCGAATTGCCCCTTCGACTGGCCGAGTTTGGCAGTTGCACCCGTAACGAGGCTACCGGCGCGCTCCACGGCATCATGCGCATCCGCGGCTTCGTGCAGGACGACGCGCACATCTTCTGCACCGAAGACCAGATTGAAGCCGAAGTGAAAGACTTCTGCGACCTGCTCAGCGAGGTCTACAAAGACTTCGGTTTTGCCAAAGAGACCATCGAAGTCAAACTCTCGCTGCGCCCCGAGATGCGCCTGGGTGACGATGCGACCTGGGACCGCGCCGAGGCTGCCCTGGGCAACGCCTGCCGTGCCGCCGACTTTGAGTTTGTCGAAATGCCGGGGGAGGGCGCGTTCTACGGGCCGAAGCTCGAGTTCACCCTCATTGATGCGCTCGGCCGCGGTTGGCAGTGCGGCACCATTCAGCTTGACTACCAACTGCCTTCGGCTGACCGCCTCAACGCCACCTACATTGGCGAAGACGGCTCCAAGCACCACCCGGTGATGCTCCACCGCGCCATCCTTGGTTCGTTGGAGCGCTTCATCGGCATCCTCATCGAGAACTACGCCGGCGCCTTCCCCGTTTGGCTGAGCCCCGTGCAGGCCTGCGTGATCCCTGTCAGCGGCAAGTTCGCCGCGTACGCCGAAAAGGTGCGCGACACGCTGAATGCTGCCGGGTTCCGGGCCGAGGCCGACGTCAGCGACCAGAAGATGGGCGCCCGCATCCGCGATGCGCAGATGCGCAAGGTTCCGTACATGCTGGTGGTGGGGGGCAACGAAGAAACCGATGGCACCGTCAGCGTGCGCGACCGCACCGGAGTCCAGCACCCGGTGATGAAGTTGCCCGAGTTCGGCGACTGGCTGGGCGACCGCGTGACGCAGAAAGTGATGGTTTGACGCCAGGAACGCTTGACCTCGCGCCCTGCCATGCACACATTCCTGCTGAACCATTCCACCAAGGAGACCTCATGTCGAATCCCGTTGCGGGCCCCAAGCCCCGAAAAAACCTTCTGCCTCTTCACGGCTTTCTCTCGATCGCCCTGCTGACCGTCCAGTTCCTTCTTGGCGTCGGCACCACGTTGTTCTTCGAGTTTCCCGAAGCCGGAAGCCGTTGGGCCGCTGCTTCGGGCGGTTGGGCCGGTGCCCACGTGATCGCCGGAACTCTGCTCCTGCTGCTCGCCATCTGGGTGGTTGTTCTGGCGTTTCGGAGCAAGGCGGGTGTGTGGAAAGTGGCTTCGATCGTCGGTCTGGTTGGTATCGTCGCCGCCTGGTTGTTTGGCTACAGCTTTGTCGAAAAAGACAACGACGTGGTGAGCTACCTGATGACCTGCAGCATGGGCTTGGCCTACCTGGCTTACGGCTACGGCCTGTGGAAAGGCGAGAACAGTCCGAGCTAGGTGAAGATCTCATGAACGCCCGGTATTCCTGCCCGCGTTGAACTAGACTGATCTCCTAGGAGGCCAGACGATTCCCTTTTCGCGGTTCGCTCGTAGGCAGGTCTTGCTGGGTGTTCTCTGTTCCGGGCTCACTCTGCTTGTTCTCGCAGCGGATGTTTTGGCCCCCCGAGAGTTGTCCTTTTCTCTCTTTTATCTGGTGCCCATTCTGCTGGCGGGCTGGTACGGCAATCTGGGGCTGGGCTTGGCGTTTGCCTTGGGCGCTGCCCTGTTACGCAGCGCCTTCGACCTCCATGCAACCATGGCGGGGTCGACGTGGCTCCAGGCTGGCTGGAGGTTTGGGTCCCACGCGTTGCTCCAGGGCCTCTTCGCGGTTCTGGTCAGCCAACTCAAAGCTCAGGTGTTGCGGGCACACCAGGCCAACCGGGCCAAGTCCATGTTTCTGGCCACCATGAGTCACGAGATCCGGACGCCTCTGAACTCCGTGCTCGCGCTCAGTGAGTTGCTGGATCAGAGCCCCCTCAACCCTCAGCAGAAGTCGTGGGTCGGGTTGTTCCGCAAAGAGGGGCAACACCTGCTCGCGCTCCTGAATGACCTCCTCGACTTCAGCAAGATCGAGGCCAAGCGCTACAACGTTCGCATCGAGGAGTTCTCGCTTTCTGCTCTTCTGGAAGAAGTTCGATCCGTCATGGGGGTTCTTGCCGCCGAAAACGGTCTGGAACTTCGGGTGACCTTGGCACCGAACTTGCCGGTCAGGGTCTCCACCGACGCCCACGCGTTGCGCCGGGTGCTCTTCAACCTGGTCGGAAACGCCATCAAGTTCACTCCGTCCGGCTACGTGGCCCTGGAAGTCGAACTTCAGGGAGATCGTTTGTGCCTTCGGGTGGTCGACACCGGCAGCGGCATCCCGCCCGATCAGCTTGATTCGATCTTTGAGCCCTTTGTCCAGGCCGAGGATACCCGGAGCGTGAACATTGGCGGTACCGGCTTGGGGTTGAGCATTGTCCGCGAGCTGCTTGTCCTCTTGGGCGGCTCCATACAGGTCAGCAGTCGCGTGGGCGAAGGCAGTGCTTTCCAGATCCTGCTGCCGCTGCAGCGACTGAGTTCGCCGGAGGTTCCGTCGCGGGAGCCACCAAAGCCCGCCTCTGCCGCACCAACCGAGACGTTGAACCTCCTGATCGCTGACGACTATCCGCTGAACCGTCTGATCCTCAGGGAGTTCCTGAAGGAACTGCCGTGCCGGGTCACCGAAGTGGAAGACGGCGAACAGGCCGTCCAGGCCGTCAAGAGCCAGACTTTCTCACTTGTGCTGCTTGACCTGAAAATGCCCGTCTTGGATGGGGCGGGTGCCGTAAGAGCGATCCGTTCCTGGGAGAAGAAGGCGGGTAAGCCCCCGGTACCCATTGTGGCCCTGACGGCCCAAAGTTTCGACGACGATGTTGAACGTTCACTCGCGGCGGGTTTTCAGGCCCACGTCGCCAAACCTATTGACCGAGCCACGCTGCTGGCCACCGTGCTCCGGTGGGCCCGGCCGGCCCGTGACCGTCTGACCGCCCGCTACCTTGCCGATGTCCGGAGTTTTCAGGCCCAAGCGGTGACCGCACTCGAAGTAGGTGACGTTGTCGCGCTCGAGAGCCTCGGCCACCGCCTCAAGGGTACAGGCGGGAGCTTCGGGTTCCCCGAACTCACCGAGATAGGCGCGGACCTTGAAACGGCCGCCCAGGGTCCCCTCGAGCTCCTTCGGGCTGCGGTGGAAAAACTGATGTCCTTCAACGCTGGCCAGGAGGCCCCCCATGACTAGTACCACGCCCCCCAAGAAGATCCTCATCGCCGAAGACGTTGAGTCGCTGGCCAACCTGATGAGGTTTCTGTTGGAAGAAGAGGGGTTCACGGTCGAGACAGTCCCTGACGGGGAGGCCTGCCTGCTCGTTCTGGGCACTTTCAAGCCCGATCTGCTGCTGCTCGATATCATGATGCCCAAAGTTCACGGGCTCGAGATCATCCGTATCGTCAAGGCCTTTCATCAGACAAGGAACATCGGCGTCATCGTTTGTACCGCCAAAGACTACAAGACCGACCGTGACCGCATCGAGGCCCTTGGAGTTTCCAGCTTCATCAGCAAGCCGTTTGAGCCTCGGGCGTTCGTCGAGGTCGTCCGGAATTTCTTCTCCCCCGATCGGGTGACCGAGCCTCACGCCGAAGTTCTCCGGCAACCCCTCAATCGGGCGACGTACCAACCCCAGATCGATCGGGTGAAGTCCCGGATCACCCTGTGGGGAACCCGCGGTTCCACGCCGGTTTCGCACCCCCGCTACATCAAACACGGCGGCAATACCCCGTGCCTTTCGGTTCAGGCCGGCGACGCGATGATCATCCTGGACGCCGGTACTGGCATCCGCGAGCTCGGGCAATGGTTGTTGAAGTCACCGGTGCGCAAAGTGCATCTGTTCATTGGCCACACCCATTGGGACCACATTCAGGGGTTCCCGTTCTTCGCTCCGGCCTTCGATCCTGGTTTTGAACTGCACATCTACGGTGCCGCAGGGTTCGGCAAAAACCTCAAGTCGGTCTTTCAGGGACAACTGGACCAAGACTACTTCCCGGTTCAACTCGAGGACATGCGGGCGAAGATGGAGTTCCATGTCCTCAAGGATACTTCCGTCAAGATTGGTGGGCTCGAGGTTCACTGGGAGTTTGTGAACCATCCCGGCGCAGCCGTGGGCTTCAAACTGGTTTCCGGCAACCGCAGTTTGGCCTACATCACCGACAACGAGTTCCTTGAGGGCTTCACCGGCTCGCCCGTCGGCCTGACTCGCAACCACCCCTCCGTATTGCCGTATCGCCCCATCATCGACTTTGTCACCGGCGTCGATCTCCTGATTCACGAGGCGCAGTACACTCCCGCAGACTATCCCGCCAAGATCACCTGGGGCCACTCGTCGTTGTCGAATGCGGCCCTCCTGGCCCATCTGGGCGAGGTGAAGCAATGGATCATCACCCACCACGACCCTTCCTACGACGACGTCGCTCTCGACGAGAACCTCTTGCTGACCCGGCAAATTCTCGACGAGCTTGGGTCCTCGCTCCCCGTGTCCCACGCCTACGACGGCCTCGACCTGCTGTTGTAGTGCCCAACGTGCGCATTTTTGCTATACCTCTGGCATGGTAGGAATCGACTTCGGCACATCCAACACCGTGGTCACAGCGCGATCGTCTGCCGGAGTTGAAATCCTGCCGCTCGGCGCCGGGGAACGCTCGCTCCCAACCCTGCTCTTCGTCAACCAGGGCCATCAGGTTTCTATCGGTCACGAGGCGCGGCGGGCCCACGCCGAGGCGGCCCTGCACTCCGGTGGTGGCGCGGCGCCGTTCCGGCTGTTTCAGGCCCTCAAGCTGGCCCTCAAGGACCCCGACCTCGAATCCACCAACGTTTTTGGCCGTCAGGTCCGGCTGGAAACCATTGTTTCTTGGTATTTGGCGGAGCTGCGTCGGCGCATCCTGTTGGTCTTGCCGGGGTGGGACGGACACGCGGTGGTCGGTCGACCCGTCGAACTGTCGCCGGACCCCCGCGTGGACCTTCAACTTCAGCGGCGTTTCGAGGCCGCGTTCCTCGCGGCCGGATTTTCCTCTGTGAAGTTTGTGTACGAGCCGGTCGCCGCAGCGGTCGATCTTGTGGGCTCGCACGAAGGTCGGGTTCTGGTCTTCGACTTCGGCGGGGGCACGCTCGATGTTTCGGTGGCGACACTGGCGGGCAACACCATTGCTGTACCGGTCAGCGTGGGGCGTGACCTGGGCGGCTACCTGCTCGACGAGGACCTTGCCCGGGGCCGGGTGAGACAGTACTTCGGCTACGGCGGCAAACTGCGCACGCTCACCGGTCAGTGGCTCGAAGTTCCCCACGACGTCACGGGGCAAGTCGTCCGGTTCAAGGTGCTCCCTTTCGACGAGATCCGCCGGATCAAGCGACTGATCCCCGAGCTCCTTCAAGAGGCCATCGACAAGCCGGCTCTTCGCGGTCTTCTTGCTTTCTTGGAACGAAACCTGACGTACGACCTGTATCAGGCTCTCGACCAGACCAAGATTGCCCTCAGCGACGCGCTTTCTTCCACGCTCAACTTTCAGGTGCCGCCGCACGTGGCCCTTCACGAGGTTGTCACCCGCGCCGAATTGGAGGACCTGCTGGCTCCCCGAGTCGCCGAGGCCGAGCACCTCGTCCTCCTGGCCTTGTCCCTTGCCGGGCTGGCTCCCGGGGCGATCGACCAGGTGGTAAGGGTCGGCGGCTCGTCACAGATCCCCATTTTCCACCGCATGCTCGAACAGTTGTTCCCCGGTCGGCTGACCGCAGGCCGGCTCTTCGAGGGAATCGCCCTGGGGCTGCTTCCCGCGTTCGAGCGAGGCCTGACGGTCCGTCCTAGCTGATCGCCTTCCAAACAGCGTCGTAGTCCGGTTCCTTGCTGGTCTCGGGCACTTGCTCGGTGTACAACACAACGTCGTCTTTCCCTACAACGACCACGGCACGCGAAAGGATGCCGGCCAGCGGCCCAGACTTCAGAAGCACCCCGTAGTCGGTGCCAAACTTCTGGTTGCGCATCTGGCTGAGTGTGATGACATTTCCGATGTTGTTGGCCTCGCAGAACCGTCTTGCCGCGAAAGGCAAGTCAGCGCTCACGTTGAGGACCACAACATCAGCCTTGCCCGCCACCTGGTCGTTGAACTTGCGGGCTGACATCGCGCAGGTGCCTGTGTCGAGGCTGGGGTTGATGCTCAGCACCTTGATCTTGCCTCCAAAATCGCGCAGGCTGACGTCGGTCAGGTCGGTCTTGGTGAGTAGGAAATCAGGGGCTTTGCTCCCGATTTGAGGCAGGGTACCGACGGTTTCGACGGGTGCGCCTTTGTGAAGAATATGGGCCATGAAGGGTCTCCTTGGGCCCTAAAATACTACCAGTTTCCCCGTTGACAAAGGAAATCCCTTTCCGTATAGTCTACCTCACGCTTTACAAGCGCCTTCTTAGCTCAGGGGTAGAGCATTTCCATGGTAAGGAAAAGGTCCGCGGTTCAAATCCGCGAGAAGGCTGTCTTTAGGGACGATGGAGGTTCAAAATGGCAAAAAAGAGCAAGGGTGGCGTGGAACTAATCGCTCTGGTCTGCACTGAGACCGGGTTGCGAAATTACACGACCAAGAAGAACCGCCGCAATAATCCCGAGAAGCTGGAGTTGATGAAGTACTGCCCCAAGCTTCGCAAGCATACCCTTCATCGCGAAGGGAAGATCAAATAATTCGTTTTTAATACAGGTCAGTAGCTCCAATGGTAGAGCGGCGGTCTCCAAAACCGTTTGTTGGGGGTTCGAGTCCCTCCTGACCTGCGACTCTTAGAGGTGTCCTTCATGAAGAAGATTCAGGCGTTTTTCAATGAGATGATGGCAGAGCTCCGCAAGGTCATCTGGCCGAGCCCCGAGAAGGTTGTCGAAAACACCCGTATTGTTGTCTTGTCTACCGTGGCCCTGGCTCTCTTTTTTGGTACTGTCGACTTTCTCCTGATCGTCGGCACGAACTTCGTGTTCTAAGGAGGGTATGAATGGCCCGAGCCTGGTATATCCTCCAGACCTACTCCCAGTTCGAAAACCGTGTTGAGCGAAATATCCGCTTCCTGATGGAACAGCCTGGTCCGCTTGCCGACGGGGTGTTCGATATCAAGTGCCCTACCGAACGTGTGGTCGAAACCAAGAATGGCAAGAAGGTCGAAAAAGAGGTCAAGATCTGGCCTGGTTATATCCTCCTCGAAATGGACCTTCCGAATCTGGGTTGGAAAGACGTCGTGTCGCCCATCAAGCGCATTCAAGGCGTGAGCGGTTTCGTCGGCGCCGTCGGCAACGCCAAGCCTATGCCGATCTCGAATGACGAGGTCAAGCAGATCCTGATGCGCTCCGGCGACATCAAGAGTGACAAGTCGGTTCTGGTTCAGCATAACTTCCGCGAAGGACTGGAAGTTCGCATCAACGAGGGTCCGTTCGAATCGTTCAACGGCACGATCGACGATGTGAACCTCGACAAGCAGAAGTTGAAGGTTATGGTCAATATCTTCGGTCGGGCCACGGCGGTCGAAGTCGATTTCCATCAGGTCGAAAAGATCTGATTCGTTCTTTGGTAACAAGGGCGTAATAGCCTGGAGGGCCTCAAAACCCTCAATTGTTGGGAGATTCGCCTAGCGAATCGATATCACCACAAGGAGAGCTTCAATGGCAAAGAAAAAGATCACCGCCATGGTCAAGCTTCAGTGTCCCGCCGGTAAGGCGACACCTGCTCCCCCCGTCGGTCCGGCGCTCGGTCCGCACGGCGTGAGCGCCCCTCAGTTCGTCACGCAGTTCAACGACCGCACGAAGAACATGGAGCCAGGCCTCATCATTCCGGCGATCATCACGATCTACTCGGACAAGACCTTCACGTTTATTCTCAAGACACCCCCGGCTTCGGTCCTCATAAAAAAGGCAACCGGTGTCACCAAGGGTTCGCCTGAGTCGCACAAGACCAAAGTCGGCACCATCTCCAAGGCTAAGCTTCGCGAAATCGCCACCCTCAAGATGCCCGACCTGAATGCGAACGACATTGACGCCGCGATGTCGATCATTGCCGGCACCGCCCGCTCCATGGGCATCGAGGCTGAAAAATGAAGCATGGCAAAAAGTACCGCGCCGCTTTTGAGAAGATCGAACAGGGCAAGCTCTACGACTACGACGAAGCTTTGGGCCTCGTGAAGTCGGTTGCGTTCGCCAAGTTCGACGAAACCGTCGAGATTTCGGTGAAGTTGCACCTCAAGAAAAGCCATACCGTCCGTGACACGGTCGTTCTTCCCAACACCTTCATGGGTGAAAAGAAGATCCTCGTGTTCGCCAAGGGTGACAAAGCCGACGAAGCCCGCGCACTCGGTGCCGCCTTCGTAGGTGAAGCCGACCTGATTGAGAAAATCAAGGGCGGCTGGATGGACTTCGACATCTGCGTTGCCACACCCGACATGATGAAAGACGTCGGTAAGCTGGGCCCCATCCTCGGTCGCCGAGGCCTGATGCCCAACCCGAAGACGGGCACCGTGACCAACGACCTTGCCGCCGCCATCAAGGAATTGAAGGCCGGGCGTATCGAGTTCCGCGCCGACAAAACCGGTGTCGTTCACTTGCCCGTGGGCAAGGTTTCGATGGAAGTCGCCAAGGTCAACGAAAACGTTCAGACCTTCCTCGGAGAGTTGGAACGCCGCCGCCCTTCGGACCTCAAGGGTGACTACATCAAGTCGGTGGCCGTCAGTTCGACCATGGGCCCCGGGGTTATGATCCAGTTCAAGGTTGCCAAGGAGTAAGCCATGTCGGAAAAGAGAATCCAGCCCGCAAAAATCCAGGCCGTCGCCGATCTCGACAAGCATTTCGAGGGCGTCCAAGACTACATTTTCGCCAGCTACCGCGGCATGACCGTGGAGCAGCTCTTCACGCTGCGCCGCCAACTCCGCAAGGAAGGGGCCGACTTCAAGGTTGTGAAGAACAACTTCGCCAAGATCGTGTTTCGCAACCACAAGGCCGATGGCGTCGAAGGTTACCTCGTAGGACCGACCGCCGTGGCTCTTGCCCGCAAGGACTCCGGTCCCGTGGCCAAGATTCTGGTGGACTACGCCAAGGAAGTTCCGACCCTGGAAGTGAAGGGGGGGTACATCGGCGGCTCGGCGTTCAACGCCAAGCAGGTCGAGTCCTTCTCGAAGTTGCCCAGCAAGAACGAACTGCTGTCGATGCTGATGAGCACCATGCAGGCGCCCACGCAGAATCTGGTGTTCGTTCTCAACGGGGTTACCACCAAGCTGGTGCGCACCCTGCAAGCCGTCGCTGACAAGAAAGCCTCGGGCGAATAGGCCCACGGCGAGTTGTTTCAAAGGGCTGGTTCGCCAGTTCAACGTTTTATTTTTGTGTATCAACGGACCGGTTAGTCTTCGTTTCTAGCCTGCTATCCGGCCGTTACCATATAAGGAGAAGATAATATGGCTAAGCTCTCTGCCCAGGAAGTCCTGGACGCTATCGCCGGCATGACCGTTCTGGAAGTTTCCGAACTGGTCAAGGCCATGGAAACCAAGTTTGGTGTCACCGCTGCCGCTCCCGTGGCTGTGGCTGCTGCCGGCCCCGCTGCCGCTGCCGCCCCTGCTGCCGAGGAACAGACTGAGTTCGACGTCATCCTCAAGGCCCATGGTGAGAAGAAGATCGACGTCATCAAGGTCGTTCGCGAAATCACCGCTCTCGGTCTCAAGGAAGCCAAGGATCTCGTCGAAGCTGGCGGCAAGGCCGTCAAGGAAGGCGTCACCAAGGCCGAAGCCGAGGAAATCAAGAAGAAGCTCACTGCTGTGGGCGCTGAAGTTGAGATCAAGTAAGGAATTGGCCCTGGCATGCCGGGGTTTCTAGTTTCTAGTTTTCTCTTTTAACCTCCGGAACTCCAAAGGTCGAAAAACCTATGGAGTTCTGGCGGCTTTTTTTGTCAGGGGGGCCTCAGGCCCCGGGGACCTACTGGGTCCTGCAGGAGGGTTGCATGAATTTGACACGACCGAAGAAGATTGAACGCGTGTACATCGGTAAAGAAGTCCAGGAGGTCATGGAACTCCCCGACCTCATCGACATCCAGCTCTCCTCGTACGAGCGCTTCCTGCAGCGCGAAAAACTCAAGAACAAAATCGCTATCACGCGAACCGGGCTGGAAGAAGTCTTTCAGGAGACGTTTCCCATTGTCAGCCAAAACGAAGAACTGACCCTCGAATACTCTCATTATACGCTGGACGAGAACGGCGTCAAATTTTCTGAAAACGAATGCAAGAAAAAGGGCCTCACCTACGCCATTCCCCTGAAGGCCCGCATCAATTTGTACTTTAACAGCACTGGCGAAATCCGTCAGAAAGACATCTACATGGGCGACATTCCCATCATGACCGACCGGGGCACCTTCATCGTCAACGGGGCCGAGCGCGTTGTGGTTTCCCAGATTCACCGGTCACCCGGCGTTGTGTTCAGCCACGAAAAGGGCATTTTCTCGAGCCGCATTATTCCCAACAAAGGCAGTTGGCTCGAGTTTGAAATCGACCAGAAGAAAGAATTGGTTTACGCCAAGATCGACCGCAAGAAGCGCATCCTGGCGACCTTGCTCCTGCGTTCCCTGGGTCTACACACCCGTGACGAGATTCTTTCGTACTTCTACGAAACCAAGGTCGTCACCCTCGAGGCCTCCGAAGCCGCCAAAGAAAAGCTTTCGGGTACCATCCTCGCCAAGAGTGTTTGGGTGGAAGAAAACGGCACCAAGAAGAAGCTCTTTCGCGCCGGTGAGCGCCTGCACGCCCACGAGTTCGACGAACTCATCCACCAGGGTGTCAAGGAAATCACGCTCGTCGACGATTCCCGCGCCAAGGGCAAGGAAGAAGGGGCCAGCTACCTTTCGAGCCGCATCATCCTGAACTGCTTTGAGCGCGAAGATGCCAAGTACGTGCGCGACCCCAGCGTCAGCGACGAACCTACCCGCGAAGATGCTCTGGCCGCCGTTTACTCCGTTCTGCTTCCCGGCGAGCCGGTGTCGGTCGAGAGCGCCGAAAAAGACCTTGCCATGATGTTTTTCAACCCTCGCCGCTACGACCTGGGCAAGGTGGGGCGCTACAAGCTGAACAAGAAGTTCGGCTACGAAGTGCCCATCGAAGAAACGGTTCTGACGCGTGACGACATCATCAACACCATGTTGCACCTGATCAAGGTGTATCATGAAGACGCCAACATCGACGACATCGACCATTTGGGCAACCGCCGCGTGCGTTCCGTCGGCGAGCTGCTGGGCAACGTCATGAAGACGGCCTTTAGCCGAATGGAGCGGATCGCCAAGGAACGCATGACGCTGAAAGAAATCGAGACCCTGAAACCCCAGGATCTCGTTTCGATCAAGCCCGTTGTCGCAGCGATCAAAGAGTTCTTCGGCTCCAGCCAATTGTCGCAGTTCATGGACCAGGTTAATCCGCTTGCCGAGTTGACCCATAAGCGCCGCCTCAACGCCCTCGGGCCGGGTGGCCTTTCCCGCGACCGCGCCGGCTTCGAAGTCCGCGACGTTCACTACACCCATTACGGCCGCATGTGCCCCATCGAAACTCCTGAAGGACCGAACATCGGCCTCATCGTTTCGCTCGCGAGTTACACGCGGGTCAACGACTATGGGTTCCTTGAAACCCCCTACCGCAAGGTTGTGGGCGGCAAAGCGACCAACAAGGTCGAGTACCTGTCGGCCATCGACGAAGAGAAGTTCTACATCGCTCAGGCCTCGGCCAAGCTGACCAAAGACGGCTCTTTCCTCGAAGACCAGGTTCCCTCCCGCAAGGCTGGTGACTACACCACCAAAGAAGCCGCTTCGTTGCAGTACATGGATGTGTCGCCCAAGCAGATCATCTCGGTCAGCTCGGCTCTCATCCCCTTCCTCGAGCACGATGACGCCAACCGCGCCCTGATGGGTTCGAACATGCAGCGCCAGGCCGTTCCCTTGCTCTTCCCGGATCCGCCGATTGTTGGCACCGGCATGGAAAAGAAGGCCGCCTACGATTCGGGTGTCTTGGTAAAGGCAAAACGTGGTGGAGAAGTCACTTACGTGTCGTCGACCCACATCTACATCAAACCGACCGATGCCGCCGTGGCCGAAGAGCGCGACGAGTACGAACTGATCAAGTTTGCCCGTACCAACCAGGACACGTGTTTCAACCACCGTCCTGTTGTTCGCGTTGGCGACAAGATCGAGAAGGGTGCGGTGCTGGCCGACGGTCCGGCCACCCTGCACGGAGAGCTGGCTCTGGGCCGCAACCTGCTTCTGGGCTTCGTGCCCTGGAACGGCTACAACTATGAGGATGCCATCCTCATCAGTGAGCGCGTTGTCAAAGAAGACCTGTTCACTTCGATCCACATCAAGGAGTTCAGCACCGAGATCCGTGAAACGAAGCTCGGGCCGGAGCGCATCACCCGCGACGTCCCCAACTGCAGCGAAAAGGCCCTTGAGGACCTCGACGACGAAGGCATCGCCTGTGTTGGTTCCAAGGTGAAGGCTGGCTCGATCCTCGTTGGCAAGGTGACCCCGAAGTCGGAGACCGAAACCACGCCCGAGTTCAAGCTGCTCAACAGTATTTTCGGCGAGAAGGCCAAGGACGTCAAAGACAGTTCGCTGCGCCTTCCCCACGGTATCGAAGGCACCATTATCGACATTCAGCGCCTCAAGCGCTCCGAAGGTGACGATTTGCCCCCCGGTGTCGACGAAGTGATCAAGGTTCTGGTCGCCAAGAAGCGCAAGCTCAAGGAAGGCGACAAAATGGCTGGCCGCCACGGCAACAAGGGCGTTGTCGCACGCATTCTCCCGGTCGAAGACATGCCCTACATGGAAGACGGTACGTCTCTCGACATCTGCCTCAACCCCTTGGGTGTTCCGTCCCGCATGAACCTCGGCCAGATCCTCGAATCGGAGCTCGGCATCGCCGGCTACCTGCTGGGCGAGCACTATTCGACACCGGTGTTTCAATCCGCCAGCGCGGAAATGATCGAGGACAAGCTCGAAAGTGCTGGCTTCAGCCGAACCAGCAAGACCACTCTGATCGACGGCCGCACCGGAGTTGCCTTCGTGAACCCGGTCATGGTCGGCGTCATGTACGTGCTCAAGCTTCACCACTTGGTCGATGACAAGATGCACGCACGCTCCACGGGGCCTTACTCGCTGGTCACCCAGCAGCCCTTGGGCGGAAAGGCCCAGTTCGGCGGACAGCGCCTCGGGGAAATGGAAGTCTGGGCTCTCGAAGCCTACGGCGCCGCCAATACTCTTCAGGAACTGCTGACCATCAAGTCCGACGACATGACCGGGCGTGCCAAGATTTACGAAGCCATCGTGAAGGGTGAAGCCACCAGTACCGCCGGTATCCCCGAGTCGTTCAACGTGCTCGTTCAGGAACTACGCGGTTTGGGCCTCGACCTGACCATCTACGACAGCAAGGATCGCCAGATTCCCCTCACCGAGCGGGACGAAGAGCTGATCGCCAAGAACGGAAGCCATTTCTAAGGCATACGGGAGCACAAACGAATGAGAGACATCCAAGAGTTCGACAGCATTCTGATCAAGCTGGCCGCCCCCGAGCAAATCAAGGCGTGGTCGTACGGCGAGGTCAAGAAGCCCGAGACCATCAACTATCGCACCTTGCGCCCCGAGAAGGAAGGTCTGTTCTGCGAGCGGATCTTCGGCACCACCAAGGAATGGGAGTGCTACTGCGGCAAGTTCAAGTCCATCCGCTACAAAGGCGTGGTGTGCGACCGCTGCGGTGTGGAAGTCACGCACTTCAAGGTCCGTCGCGAGCGCATGGGCCACATCGAACTTGCCAGCCCGGTGAGCCACATCTGGTACTACCGCTCGGTGCCGTCCCGCATGGGCCTGCTTCTCGACATTCCGATCGCGAGCCTGCGGTCCATTCTGTACTACGAAAAGTACATCGTCACCGATCCTGGCGACACCGACCTCAAGAAGGGACAACTCCTTACCGAGGAAGAGTATCTCGAGGCCCAAGATCGCCATGGGATGACCTTTACCGCCGGCATCGGCGCCGAGGCTATCCGCACCATTCTCGATACCCTCAACCTCGAACAATTGGCCGCAACCCTGCGCCAGAAGATGATCGAGAAGGGCGTCAAGGTCGACAAGCGTCTCTTGAAACGCATCGAGATCGTCGAAAACTTCCGCAACAGCCACAACAAACCGTCGTGGATGATCATGGACGTCATTCCGGTCATTCCGCCGGACCTCCGGCCCATGGTTCAGCTCGACGGTGGACGCTTTGCCACCAGCGACCTCAACGACCTCTACCGCCGTGTCATCAACCGCAACAACCGCCTCAAGCGCCTGATTGCGCTTAACGCTCCCGATATCATCATCCGCAATGAAAAGCGCATGTTGCAAGAAGCCGTCGACGCCTTGTTTGACAACAGCAAGAAGAAGAAAGTGGTGAAGGGCGCCTCCAACCGTCCCCTCAAGTCGCTTTCTGATCTGCTCAAGGGCAAACAAGGTCGCTTCCGCCAGAACCTTCTCGGCAAGCGCGTCGACTACTCGGGCCGTTCCGTCATCGTCGTCGGGCCCGAGCTCAAGCTGCACCAGTGCGGCCTGCCGGCCAAAATGGCCCTCGAGCTCTACAAGCCTTTCATCATGAAGAAGCTGGTCGAGAAGGACGTGGTCTACAACATCAAGAAGGCTAAGACCCTCGTCGAACAGGAAACTGAAGAAGTTTGGGCCATTCTCGACGAAGTCGTCAAAGAACATCCCGTGCTGCTCAACCGTGCTCCGACGCTGCACCGCCTGGGCATTCAGGCCTTCGAGCCGGTGTTGGTCGAGGGAAAGGCCATCAAGCTCCACCCGCTGGTTTGTCATGCCTACAACGCCGACTTCGACGGTGACCAGATGGCCGTCCATGTGCCTCTCACCCAAGCGGCGCAGATCGAGTGCTGGACCCTGATGTTGGCGCCGAACAACCTGCTCAACCCTGCCAACGGAACACCCATCGTGTTCCCCTCACAGGACATGGTGCTCGGCATCTACTACCTCACCAAGGAAATGCCCCACGCCAACAAGGCTCCGGAGGGCAAGCTCAAGCTGTATTCCAGTTTGAACGAGGTCCAGATGGCGGTCGAAGCGGGTTCACTCCACTATCAGGCCCCTATTCTTGCCAAACATGCCAAGACCGGTGACCAGTACATCCGCACCACGGCCGGACGCCTGATTCTCAACGACGAGCTCCCCGCCGAGATTGAGTATCAGAACGATATTCTCGGTGACAAGCAACTGAAAGCCTTCATCGCCAAGGTCTATGCCAAGCAGGGGCCGTACCTGACGGTGCGCATGCTCGACATCATCAAGAATCTGGGCTTCCGCTATGCGACGATCTTTGGGGCGTCCATCGGTCTGGCCGACGTCGTGATCCCCAAAGAAAAGTCGTCTCTCATCAAGGGCGCCAACAGCGAAGTCGCGAAGATTCAGCGCCAGTACCTCGACGGCGTCATTACAGGCGAGGAACGCTACAACAAGGTCGTCGACACTTGGTCCAAGACCAACGACGAATTGACTGCCGTAATGATGGAAACCCTGAAGGCCGAAAAAGGTGGCTTCAACTCCATCTACATGATGGCCGAGTCGGGCGCACGCGGTTCCAAAAACCAGATCCGCCAGTTGGCCGGTATGCGTGGTTTGATGGCCAAGCCTTCCGGCGACATCATCGAACTCCCCATCCGCTCGAACTTCAAGGAAGGCCTCTCGGTCATCGAGTTCTTCATCTCGACCAACGGGGCCCGTAAGGGTCTGGCCGACACCGCGCTCAAGACCGCTGACGCCGGGTACCTGACCCGACGGCTTGTCGATATCGCGCAGGACGTTGTAGTCAACGAAGAAGACTGCGGAACTATCAACGGTTCCGACGTCAGCGCCATCAAGGACGGTGAGGAAGTCCGCGAGAGTCTGGCCGAACGCATCTCCGGCCGCTACACGTTGGAACGCGTCAAGCACCCGATCACCGGCGAGATCATCGTCGATGTCAACGAAGAGATCACCAATGAGCAGGCCGCCGCCATCGACGAACTTGGAATCGAAGTCGTGCGCGTCCGTTCGGTGCTCACCTGCGAAGCCAAGCATGGCGTGTGCAAAGCGTGCTACGGCCGTAACTTGGCAAACAACCGAACCGTCAACATCGGCGAGTCCGTGGGTATTATCGCCGCGCAGTCCATCGGCCAGCCCGGTACCCAGCTTACCATGCGAACTTTCCATATCGGTGGTGTCGCAACCAAGGGCGCGGAAGAAAACAAGACGGTGCTCAAGTATCCCATTATCGTCAAGGAAGTCCGTGGCTCTACCGTTCCTATGACCGACGGCACCCTGCTGTTCACCCGCAAGGGTAGCCTCTGGGTGAACAAGGTCTTTGAAAGCGTTGAGGTCGGGTCTACCGACAAACTCAAGGTTTCGGAAGGTCAGAAAGTCATCGAAGGCTCGGTAATCCTCGAGCGGAAGGGAGAGGCTGTGCTTTCCAAGCACATCGCCATCGCTCACCTCAAAGAAAATCGCGTCTATCTCGTCAGTCAGGATATGAAGGTTGAGATCCGCAACGGCTCGACTCTGTTCGTCAAAGCTGGCGACGTGGTCGGTGCCAACGAGACTCTTGCGACGTTTGACCAGTTTGCCGAGCCGATCATCGCAGAAGCTGCCGGGATCCTTCGGTTTAAAGACATCATTCTGGGCACCACGCTCAAGGAAGAAGTTAACCCTGACACAGGCAACATCGAGAAGAAGATCACCGATACGGGACTCGAAGAACTCGACCCCGAGCTGGAAATTGTGGACGAACATGATCCAAGCAAGGTGCTCAAGAGCTATGTGCTTCCTGGCGGTGCCTACCTTTCTATCGACGATGGCGTCAAGGTCAAGGCTGGCTCCGTGCTCGCCAAGTTGCTCAAGGAATCCGGCAAGACCCAGGACATCACCGGTGGTCTTCCCCGAGTCCAGGAACTGTTCGAAGCCCGTCGCCCGAAGAGTGGTGCGGTGCTGGCCAAGATCGGCGGCACGGTGCACTTCAAGTCCATTTCGAAGGGCAAGCGTACCATCGAAGTCGAAGATCCCTACAACGGCATACTGGTTCACAAGGTTCCGGTCGGCAAGATGCTCTTGGTACGTGACGGTGACCCCGTCGATGCTGGAGAGCCCCTGTGTGATGGCAACACCGACCCCCACGATGTGCTCGAAGTGCTGGGCGAAAATGCCCTTCAGGCCTTCCTCGTCAACGAAGTGCAGGGCATCTACCGGCTTCAGGGCGTGAAGATCGACGACAAACACATCGGTGTCATCATCCGCCAGATGATGCGCAAGGTCGAAATCATGGAAGTCGGTGACACGAAGTTCATCTACGGCCAGTCGATCGACAAGTACAGCTTCAACCGCGAGAACGAGCGCATCTACCGCGAAGGCGGCCAGCCGGCCGTCGGTCGCCCACTGCTGCTCGGAATCACCCGTGCCTCGCTCAACATCGAGTCGTTCATTTCGGCCGCCTCGTTCCAAGAAACCACCAAGGTGCTCACCAACGCGGCGATCGCTGGCAAGGTGGACGAACTTCGTGGCCTCAAGGAAAACGTGATCATCGGTCACCTGATTCCTGCGGGTACCGGCATGAAGAAGTACAAGAACCTCAAGCTGTTCGATCAAAACCGCGAGGACCTCGATGCGCATATCCAGGAAATCCTCGAGGCCCGGCGCCGCGAGAAGGAACTGGCTGCCCAGGAAGAAATCCGCAAGGCTGCCGCCATGATGGAAGACGAGGTTGACGACGAAGAGTGAGTTTGAACGGGGTAGGGGGCTTGTTAGTGTTCCCTGCCCTGTGCTATTTTATTCTGCATTCTGAGTGGAATCCTGTCATGCTGACCTTCTGTTAGAAGGGACGGGAATCCGCTGGAACTGAACAGGGAGAGTTTTCTTTCATGCCCACCATTAACCAGCTGGTCCGAAGTGGCCGCCAACAGGTCGTTTTCAAGACGAAGTCGCCTGCGCTCCAGGCCAGTCCTCAGAAGCGCGGAGTTTGTACCCGCGTCATGACCATGACCCCCAAGAAGCCCAACTCGGCCCTCCGTAAGGTAGCCCGTGTTCGCCTGTCCAACGGCATCGAAGTCACGGCCTATATTCCCGGTATTGGTCATAACCTCCAGGAACACTCGGTGGTCATTATCCGTGGTGGTCGTGTGAAGGACCTTCCGGGTGTGCGCTACCACATTGTTCGTGGAGCCAAGGATGCTCTGGGCGTTGCCAAGAGAATGCAATCCCGTTCCAAGTACGGCGCCAAGCGCCCGAAGACCTGAGGAGTTGATCGATGCCCCGCAAGAGTTATGACGCCAACCGGCCTTTGCAGCCGGATCCGATCCACCACTCCGTGGTCGTTGCCAAGTTTATCCGCCGCATGATGTACGATGGTCAGTTGATGACCTCCTCGAATATCGTGATGCGCGCCTTCGCTCTTCTGGCCGAGAAGTCGGGCAAAGAACCGCTCGAAGTGTTTCTCAAGGCCCTCGACAACGTGAAACCCGTTGTCGAAGTCA
Organism: Spirochaetales bacterium; assembly: GCA_037142615.1. Lineage (GTDB taxonomy): Bacteria > Spirochaetota > Spirochaetia > JABEVK01 > JABEVK01 > JAIFLN01. The sequence goes on from JBAXAI010000004.1 coordinate 131,812, forward strand.
AGTCGCGGCGCGTAGGCGGATCGACCTACCAGGTGCCTATCGAAATTCGAGAGTCCAGGCGCGAAGCTCTGGCTCACCGCTGGATCATCAATGCCTCACGCACCCGCAGTGGCAAGTCCATGAGCGAGAAGTTGGCTGCCGAGCTGTTTGATGCTTTCAGCAACACGGGGTCAGCCTTCAAGAAGAAGGAAGATACCCACCGCATGGCCGAGGCCAACAAGGCGTTCAGCCACTACAAGTGGTAGTTGGATTTTGTCGAAATGAACGGTCGGCTTGTTGACAGGACCTTGGGGTTCTGCTAAGGTAGCCGACAGTTCAATACCCCTTCGGGGCAAGTAATGCGGATTCGTCCGCGTTACCTCTGCCGGAAGGTAGCGTTCTTTTGGTAAGTTGCAGGAATCTTCGGGTTCCGTCGTCGCGGAAGCGGCGGTAGCAGTTCCAGTCAAACTACCAGGATCTCCTGGCAAGTGATGGTGTTGTGAACAACGGTTTTTTGACGGCCCGCCTGTCCGAAGCCACGCCTCTTGATGCTCTTTCCGGTGGAAAACTGCACTTCTGTACGAAGTGTTTCAAGTTGTAAACCATAAGGGTTACGTTGCTTATCCCCCGAGATAAGCCAAGGAGGAATTGATGGCTAAGGAAAACTTCGTTCGATCGAAGCCCCACATCAATGTTGGAACCATCGGTCACGTCGACCATGGCAAAACCACCCTGACCGCTGCTTTGACCATGTACGGTGCGAAGAAGCATGGCGGCAAGGTAATGAAGTATGAGGATATCGACAACGCTCCCGAAGAAAAAGAGCGCGGTATCACGATCAACACCCGGCACGTTGAGTACGAATCTTCGGCTCGGCACTATGCTCACGTTGACTGCCCCGGCCACGCCGACTACGTCAAAAACATGATCACCGGCGCGGCTCAGATGGATGGTGCTATTCTGTTGGTGGCTGCTGACTCCGGACCTGAGCCCCAAACTCGCGAGCACATCCTTCTGGCCAAGCAGGTCGGCGTCGCCAGCCTCGTGGTCTTCATGAACAAGATGGACTTGGCTGACCCGGAACTCGTTGAGCTCGTCGAAATGGAAGTCCGCGATCTGTTGAACCTTTATGGTTATGATGGAGAGAAGACTCCTTTTGTTAAGGGTTCGGCGTTCGCTGCCATGAGCAAGCCCGAAGATCCGGAGTCTGTGAAGTGCCTTGATGAACTTCTCGACACGATGGACAAGTACTTCCCGATTCCTGAGCGTGCTCTCGACAAGCCTTTCTTGATGCCCATTGAAGACGTGTTCTCGATCTCTGGTCGCGGTACCGTCGTGACCGGGGCCATTTCGCAGGGCAAGGTCAAGGTCGGCGACACGATTGAAATTGTTGGCCTGAAGCCCACGCAGACCACGGTCTGTACTGGCGTCGAAATGTTCAATAAGAACTTGGACAATGGTCAGGCGGGCGACAACATTGGCGCACTGCTCCGAGGAATTGAAAAGAACCAGGTTGAACGTGGCCAGGTTCTCGCTGCTCCCAAGACCATTACTCCCCATACGAACTTCAAGGCGACGATCTACTGTCTGTCGAAAGAAGAAGGCGGACGTCACAATCCGTTCTTTACTGGCTATCGCCCTCAGTTCTACTTCCGGACGACGGACGTCACTGGCACTGTAACCCTGCCCGCCGGCAAGGAAATGGTCATGCCTGGCGACAACACCGAACTTTCGGTGGAACTGATTCACCCCATTGCCATGGACAAGGGCTTGCGCTTCGCTATCCGCGAAGGTGGCCGCACTGTCGCTTCTGGTCAGGTCATCGAAGTTATCAAGTAAGATTTTTACGGCTTGGGGGCGTCTTTTCGGACGCCCTCTGTGCCCTTTTTGGAGTTAGGGATGGCAAGTGAACGAATTCGAGTGAGATTGCGGGGCTTTGATGTGGAACTGGTGGATCAGAGCGCCAAGGCGATTGTGCAGACCGTGCACAAGGTTGGCACTAAGGTGTCCGGCCCAATTCCCTTGCCCACCAAGATCAATAAATTTACCGTTTTGAGATCGCCTCACGTCAACAAAAAGTCTCGGGAACAGTTTGAAATGAGAACCCACAAGCGGTTGATTGACATTCTCGAGCCTACTCCCGCTGTCATGGATGCTCTGATGAAATTGGAGCTTCCTGCCGGTGTGGATGTCGATATCAAGCAGTAATTCGAGGTTAGAACATGATCGGGCTTATCGGCAAAAAGGTGGGGATGACTCAGGTTTTCGACGAGACAGGAAAACTGACACCCGTTACCGTGATTAAAGTAGAACCCAACGTTGTCATTGCTGAGCGAAACGAAGACAAGAACGGCTATAAGGCCGTTGTAGTAGGGTCGATCGTCGGAAAAGAAAAGGTGTTCAGCAAACCTGTCCGTGGTCAATTCCCCGAAGGTGTGGCTCCGCAGCGTGTTGTTGTGGAGTTCCGGGATTTTGAAAAAGAATGTAAAGTTGGCGATACGTTGGGTCTGGAGCTTCTTCAAGAGGCCAAGTATCTCGACGTAAGCGGCACGTCGAAGGGCAAAGGGTTCCAGGGCGTCATCAAGCGTTGGCATTTTGCTGGTGGCGAGGAAACTCACGGTTCCAAGTTCCATCGCGAACCTGGTTCAACCGGACAGTCTACGACGCCTCGCAAGTCCTTTAAGGGAATCAAGATGCCAGGTCACATGGGTGCCGAGAAGGTGACCATCTTGAACCTGCGGATCGTCAAGGTTGACGCAGAGAATCAGGTCGTTCTGGTTCATGGCGCCGTCCCTGGAGCACGCAATGGTTACGTGATTGTGCGTAAAGCGGTTAAGAGGTAAATGGATATGGACAAGAAGGTATATTCCGTTACCGGAAAAGAACTGCGGACCGTCAAACTGAACGATGAAGTCTTCGCGCACGAAATTAGCGAAGGTTCTATCTACAACGCGATTAAGAATGAGTTGGCCAACCTCCGAGTGGGAACGGCATCGACGAAAACTCGTTCCGAAGTCAACGGAGCCAAGACTAAACCTTGGGCACAGAAAGGGACCGGGCGTGCTCGATCCGGCCGTCGTCAGAGTCCTGTTTGGGTTGGCGGCGGTATAGCGTTTGGACCGAGACCGCGTGACTACAGCTACGTGTTGCCCCGCAAGGTGAAGCAGTTGGCTCTCAAGTCGATTCTGAGCCTTAAGGCCGCCACCGAGGGTTTCAAGGTCATCGAGAACTTCACCGTGGCCACAGGAAAGACGAAAGATCTGTTGAAGATCCTTGTTGCGGTCTCTGCCAAAGCCGAGAAGACTGTTCTCATCCTCAAAGATGACGATGCCGACCTCAAGCGTGCGGCACGCAATATTCCTTGGTTGAGCTTCCTGACTTACAACCGTCTTCGGGCCCATGATTTGTTCTACACGAAGAACCTGATCATCATGGAAGAAGCAGTCAAGAATCTTGGTGAGTTCTATACGGCAAAGGATGAGGCCTGAGATGGAAAACGAAGCGATTATCATCAAGCCGTTGTTGACGGAAAAAGCCAACGCAATGCGTGACGGAAAGAAACACCGCTACGCTTTTCAGGTGGATCCGCGTGCAAACAAGCTGCAGATCCGGAACGCCGTCGAAAAGCTTTTCAAGGTTAAGACTACGGCCTGTTCCATTGTAAATGTTTCCGGCAAACAGAAGACCATGGGTCTTGCGGGCGGAAAGCGGGCCACCGGCTTTACTTCCAGTTGGAAGAAAGCTTATGTGACCCTGGTTGAAAACCAGAAGATTGATCAGTTCGAAGGCGTTTGACAGGGAGTTCAGTCATGGGTATTAAAACTTTCAAACCTGTAACAGAGACCCTCCGGGGAACCGCACTTCTCACTTACGACCACATCACGACGTCGACGCCGGAAAAGTCGCTGACTACCGGTCGCACTAAGAATGCCGGTCGTTCACATGGCCGTATCAGCGTGCGTCGCATTGGTGGCGGTCACAAGCAGTTGCTGCGTCTTGTTGACTTCAAGCGGGCGAAGTACGGGGTGCCGGCTGTTGTCAAAGAGATTGAGTACGATCCGAACCGAAGTGCCAACCTGGCCCTGCTGTTCTACAAAGACGGAGCCAAGGCCTACATCATTGCCCCGAAGGGTGTCAAAGTGGGCGACGTCTTGATGAGCGGGCCCACGGCTCCCATCAAGGACGGCAACGCGCTCCCGTTGGAAAATATTCCTGTTGGCCGCAGTGTTCATAACATTGAATTACAACTCGGTAAGGGCGCTCAGTTGGCCCGGTCGGCTGGAGTTTCTGCCCAGTTGGCTGGATTTGACAAGGACTACGCGATTGTGCGACTGCCGTCCGGTGAGACCAGAATGGTGTTCAAGAAGTGCATCGCTACCCTCGGTGAAGTGGGCAATGAAGACAAAATGAACGTAAAGCTTGGCAAGGCGGGACGTAACCGCTGGTTGGGCAAGCGTCCTTCGGTCCGCGGCGTAGCCATGAACCCTGTTGATCACCCCCTTGGTGGTGGTCAGGGCAAAACCTCCGGTGGTCGTCATCCAGTGACGCCTTGGGGACAGCCGACCAAGGGTTACAAAACTCGCAAGAAGAATAAATTGTCGGACCGCTTTATCATCAAGCGGCGGAAGTAGGAGTACATCGTGTCCCGATCTGTTAAGAAAGGCCCTTTTATTGCCAAGCATCTCTACAAGAAAGTCGTGGATATGGTAAAGGCCAATGATCGCAAGATGATCAAGACCTACTCCCGCACTTCGACTATTATTCCGGAAATGGTAGGCATCACGGTTTCTGTCTATAACGGCAAGACCTGGATTCCCGTTTACATTTCGGAAGACTTGGTTGGTCACAAACTTGGTGAATTTTCGCCGACCCGTACGTTCCGCGGTCACGCGGGTTCCGACAAGAAGGCAGGGAAGAAATAAATGGAAGCCAAGAAAGGTTTTACAGCTTTCGCCCGGGGTCTACCCATGTCGGCGAAGAAGGTTCGGCCTATCGCCGATCACCTTCGTCGCAAGAAGGTTTCTGACGTGGTCGCTCTGCTTGAGGCGCTCCCCAATAAAGGCGCGTACTTTCTGAAGAAAGTGATTCAGTCTGCGGCGGCAAATGCCCAGTTCCAGAACAATCAGCTGGATCAGGACAACCTTATCGTGAGCAAACTGATGATTGACGAAGGAATTAGCCGAACGACTGTTTGGGCCCGTGCTCGCGGTCGTGCTGACCGTCTGAAGAAGCGGAGTTGCCATATTACCGTTGAACTCGAAGAAAAGGGAGCGAAGTAAGCCATGGGTCAGAAAGTACACCCCTACGGGTTGCGGTTGGGAATCAACAAGACCTGGAAATCCCGCTGGTACGTGGATCCTCGTGACTACGCCAAGACTCTTCACGAGGATTTGAAGCTCCGTAAGGCGCTGTTTGATCTTCCGGAGACAAAAGGTGCGGACATTGCTGACCTGGAAATCATTCGCCAGCCCCAACGCGTGACGGTGATCATCAATACGGCGCGTCCCGGCGTCATTATTGGCGCCAAGGGTGCCACGATTGAAAAGATTGGCGAGCAGTTGCAGAAGCTGATCGACAAGAAAGTCGCGATCAAGATCAAGGAAATCAAGAAACCTGATACCGATGCTCAAATTGTCGCCCTGAATGTGGCTCGTCAGCTGAAGAACCGAGGTTCGTTCCGCAAGGCTCTCAAGCAGTCGATCACCAACGCGATGAAGAACGGTGCCCAGGGCATCAAGATCAAGATTTCCGGCCGCCTTGGCGGCGCGGAGATGGCCCGTACAATGGAGATGAAGGAAGGTCGCGTGCCACTTCAGACCTTGCGGGCCGATCTTGACTACGGATTTGCCGAAGCTTTTACCACCTATGGCGCTATTGGTGTCAAGGTTTGGGTGTTCAATGGTGAGAAGTTCGAACGGAACACCAAGGAAGACGCCGGCGTCCTTGTCAAGAAGAGCATGGAAAAGAAGGAAGGGAACTAGTCATGCTGGCACCCAAACGTCTGAAGTTTAGAAAGAAGCAGCGCGGACACTTTCGCGGCGTTGCCACTACCTGCAACACGATTGCCTTCGGCGAGTTCGGCCTCGCGTCGTCCGATACACTATGGATTACCAACCGGCAGATTGAAGCCGCCCGTATCGCGATGACTCGCCACATCAAGCGCGGCGGCAAGGTCTGGATCCGGATCTTCCCCGACATGCCATATACGAAGAAGCCCGCTGAAGTGCGCATGGGTAAGGGTAAGGGCAACGTGGAAGGTTGGGTCGCTTTGGTTAAGCCAGGCACCATCATGTTCGAAATGGCGGGTGTGACTCCCGAGTTGGCCTCTGAGGCCATGGCCTTGGCCGCTGCCAAGTTGCCGATTCATACGAAGTTCGTTGCTCGCCGCGAGTTGGGGGGATCATGAAGAACCGTTTCAAAGAGATTTCCCGTGGGGAAGCCGTCGCAAAGGTGACTGAACTCAAGAAGTCATTCATGGAACTTCGCTTCAAGCTTGTCTTGGGGCATGTGGAAAACCCTCTCGAAAAGCGAAACATCCGGCGCCAGATTGCCCGGTTGAATACGATCATTGCGGAATATGATCAGGGAATCAGGAAGGCTTGATTATGGCGGAAGATACAAACAAGAGTGGAAAGAAAGTTTTTCAGGGACGGGTAGTCAGCGATAAGATGGAAAAAACCATCACTGTCCTGATCGAGCGTCGTCAATTGCATCCGATCTATCAGAAGTATGTGACTTTGAGCAAGAAGTTTAAGGCACATGACGAGAAGAACGAGGCCAAGACCGGCGACATGGTGAAGATCATTGAGTGCCGCCCTGTGAGCAAAGACAAAACCTGGAACCTGCTCGAAATCGTCGAGCGGGCCAAGTAAGGCGGAACGAAATGGTACAGCAAGAATCGTTTTTGAACGTCGCCGACAATACCGGGGCAAAACTGGTGCAGTGCATTCGCGTCTTGGGCGGGACAAGTCGGAAGTACGCTTCTGTCGGTGACCTGATTATTGTCGCCGTCAAGGAGTCCATTCCGACCGCCATTGTCAAGAAGGGTGAAGTTCAGACTGCCGTCGTGGTACGAGTTCACAAAGAATACCGCCGACCCGACGGAACCTATATTCGGTTTGACGACAATGCCTGCGTGATTATCGATGAGACCCATAACCCCAAGGGGAAGCGTATTTTCGGTCCTGTTGCTCGCGAACTTCGCGACAAGGACTTTATGAAGATCATTTCCTTGGCTCCGGAAGTGGTGTAAGAGGCAACTATGAACACGAAACTGAAAAAGAATGATCTGGTGAAGATCCTCACCGGTAAGGATAAAGACAAGACGGGCCGTATTCTGGAACTTGACACTGTGAAGGGTCGGGTCCTGGTGGAAGGCTGCAACATGAAAAAGAAGACTGTGCGCCCCCGGAACCAACAAGAGAAGGGTGGCATCATCGAAGTTGAGGGTTTCCTTGCGATTTCGAACGTCATGGTCGTCGGCAAGAACGGCGAGGGTACTCGGCTTGGCTACAAGCTAGAGGGTGGCAAGAAAGTCCGGATTGCCAAATCGAACGGAGAGGCAATCTGATGGCCAAAGAAGCTGTGAAGAAGGAAGAAGCGGGTGAAAAGTACGTTCCCCGATTGAAGAAGTTGTTCAACGAGAAGATCTCCAAGGAACTCATGGTCGAGTTCGGCTATAGCTCGGTGATGCAGATTCCACGTGTCGACAAAGTCGTTGTCTCAATGGGCATGGGCGAAGCCTTGGTGAACAAGAAGCTTCTCGACGCGGCCATCAAGGAACTTGGTCAGATTACCGGTCAAAAAACGGTGAAGACCAAGGCCCGGCTTTCCGTGGCCAACTTCAAGGTTCGCGAAGGCCAGGAGATCGGTGCCAAGGTCACGTTGCGCGGTGTTCGGATGTATGAGTTTCTCGATAGATTGATGAACATCGCGCTTCCCCGTGTTAAGGACTTCCGTGGCGTGAACCCAAATGCCTTTGACGGTCATGGAAACTATTCGCTTGGTATCACCGAGCAGATCATTTTCCCCGAGATCGACTACGACAAAATCGAAAAGATCAGCGGGATGAACGTGGCCATCGTGACGACGGCTCCCAACGACCAGGAAGCACGCAGTCTGCTCAAGCGGATTGGTATGCCCTTCAAGAGGTAATTATGGCAAAGAAATCTTTGATCATTAAGGCGAACAAGACCCCGAAGTTCTCGAGCAGAGGCTATAACCGCTGCAAGGTCTGCGGCCGCCCGCGCGGGTATATTCGTAAGTTTCAATTGTGCCGTCTCTGTTTCCGGAAATATGCCTCCGAAGGGCTCATTCCCGGTGTAACGAAGTCGAGCTGGTAGCGGAGGGGTGTGAAGTGTCTGTTTCCGATCCTATTGCCGATATGCTGACGAAAATTCGAAACGCTAGCGAAGCGAAGTTCGAGAAGGTTGATATAACGACTTCCAAGCTCAAGCTGGAGATCGTGAAGATCCTTAAGAATGAGGGCTTCATCAAAAACTTCAAGAAGCTGAACCAGGAAGGGACCAATACCCTCCGGATCTTCCTGAAGTATGATGATAAGAATGACTCTGTGGTTCACGGCTTGAAGTCGCTTTCGACCCCTGGTCGCCGGGTCTATTCTGGCTACAAGGAAATGCCGCGTATTTTGAACGGTTATGGTACGCTGATCGTATCCACCTCGATGGGTGTGACGACAGGTAGAAAGGCTGCAGAGAAAAAGGTTGGCGGTGAGCTGATCTGTTCTGTGTGGTAATTGAGGAGAATGGAATGTCCCGCATCGGCAACAAGCCCATCGAAGTGCCAAAAGGCGTAAAGGTCAGTTTTGCGAACTCTCTCCTGACCGTGGAAGGTCCCAAGGGGAAACTGCTGCAATCCTACGATCCGAAGATCTCGTTTGAGTCCAAGGACCAGTGGATAACCGTGAAACGCTCTGACGAAGAGAAGCCTACCAAGGCCAAGCACGGACTGTATCGCAACCTGCTGAACAACATGTGCATCGGAGTTCAGGATGGCTTCAAGAAGACTCTGATCATCAACGGCGTCGGTTTTCGTGCTGAAGTGAAGGGGAATCTCTTGGTCCTCAATTTGGGCTACTCCAACCAAATTGAATATGTGATTCCTAAGGAAGTGCAGATTTCGGTGGAAACCAATACCAAGGTGACTGTCGCCGGGATTAGCAAGGAGAAGGTTGGACTCGTCGCTAGTGAAATCCGTAGCCTCCGGGGACCAGAGCCCTACAAGGGCAAGGGGATTCGGTATGACGACGAAGTCATCCGCAGAAAGGTCGGCAAGTCCGGCGTGAAGAAGTAGGCAGGAGTTTTCGATGAAAAAATTGATTGAAAAAGCCCAGCGGAGGGCCAAGAGAAAACTTCGGATTCGCAGCGTCGTGTCGGGAAGTGCCATTCGTCCGCGTCTGAGCGTGTTCCGTTCTAACAAGCATTTTTACTGTCAGGCTATCGATGATCTGACGGGTAACACGCTCGCTTCGATTTCTGACATGGAGAAAGTGCTCGTAGGTACCAAGTTGACTGAAGAGGGCGTGAAGAAACTGGGCGCGGAGTTCGGCAAGCGTCTGAAAGCCAAGAACATCGCAACCGCTGTATTTGACCGCAACGGTTTCCGCTACCATGGGGTCATCAAGAGTTTTGCCGACGCAATCCGCGAAGCGGGTATTCAGTTCTGAATACGGCATTCAGTTCTAAGGGGTAAGTATGGACCAGGGTAGAGACAGAGATAACAAAGATAAAGACTACGTAGAGAAGCTGATCCGACTGAACCGTGTCGCCAAGGTTGTAAAAGGCGGCCGTCGGTTCTCCTTTTCGGCCATGGTCGTTATTGGCGACCGGAATGGAAAGGTTGGCTACGGTTTCGGCAAGGCAAACGACGTTTCGGAAGCGATTCGCAAGAGCGTCGACAAGGCCAAGCGAAACATGATTCAGGTTCCGATCAAGAACGGCACGCTTCCGCACGACATCAATACGACTTACAAGGCCTCCCGCGTGCTTCTGAAGCCCGCTGCACCCGGTACCGGTATTATCGCTGGTGGGCATGTGCGCGCGGTGATGGAAGCAGTTGGAATCCGTGACGTGCTGAGCAAGTCGCTGGGTTCGGGCAACTCGGTCAACGTCGTCAAGACGGTATTTCGCGGCCTCGTGGAAATGCTGGACGCCAAGAAGATGTCCGTGAACCGCGGCAAATCGTTGAAGGATCTTTGGGGTTAATCATGGCCAAGACCAAAACCAAGAAAATTAGGATTACCCTCGTGCGAAGCACGATCGGTACCAAACCGAATCACCGTGCCACTGTGAAGGCTCTGGGTCTGGGGAAGATCAACTCTTCCGTCGAAACCGAAGTCAACGAAGCAATTCTTGGCATGGTGACGTCAGTGGCCCACCTCGTGATTTGGGAGGAAATCAAATAATGGAAAACCCGTATATCCTCCGCGCCCCTGTAGGGGCCAACAAGAAGAAGCACATCATTGGCCGGGGGCGCTCAACCGGAACCGGTGGGACCTCGACCCGAGGCAACAAAGGACAAAAGTCCCGGTCTGGTGGTGGCGTCCGTTTGGGTTTTGAAGGCGGTCAAACTCCTCTGTTCCGTCGTCTACCTGCCCGTGGGTTCAATAACGCCGTGTTCCGCGTGGAATATACCTGCGTGAACCTCCTGTTGCTCGAGAAGTATTTCGCGAGCGGCGAAACGGTCAGTTACGAGACCTTGGTGGCAAAGGGCATAGTCAAGAACAAAGAGACGCTGGTGAAAATCCTCGGCAAGGGAACTCTGACTAAGAAATTGACCATCCAGGTGGACAAGATCTCGGCTGGAGCTAAAGCTGCCGTGGAAAAAGCCGGTGGAACGGTGGCGGTTGCTGCCGCTGAAAACACCTGACGGGAATGTGAACGATGGCTACCCCTCTTTTTGATATTTTCAGAATCAAGGACCTCCGCGACCGAATCTTCTTTACGTTGAGTATTCTGCTGGTGTTCCGTTTGGGCGCCATCCTTCCTATCCCAGGAATCAACGGTACTGCGCTAAAACTGTATTTCACCCAGCAGCAGTCAAATGGCATCTCGCTGACTGACTACTTTGACTTCTTTTCGGGCGGCGCTTTCCACAACTTCTCGATCTTCATGATGGGGATCATGCCCTACATTTCGATGTCGATCATCATGCAGTTGATGGTGGTTGTCTTTCCGTCGTTTCGCAAGATTCAACAGGAAGACGGAGGCAAGAAGAAGATTCACCGCTGGACTCGTATCGGCACAGTGATCGTCTGTATCATCCAGTCCGTCGCCGTAAGCAGCCTGGCGGCTAGTATTCCAGACGCCATCTACCCGGCACTCAAGGGCCTGCCCTTCATCCTGATGTCGATGTTGGCCGTTACAACGGGGACGATGTTCCTGATGTGGATGGGTGAACAGATCAACCAGCGAGGTATTGGGAACGGCATCTCGCTGTTGATCTTCACTGGCATTGTGGCGAGGATTCCCGACGCCATCTACCAGTTGTTTCAGGCTATCCAGCGTGGCGATTTGAACCCTGTGTTCGTGATCATCGTGTTGTTGCTTTTCGTCGGGGTCATTGCTCTGGTTATTTTTGAGCAGCAGGGAATGCGCAAGATTCCTGTTCACTATGCCAAGCGAGTCGTCGGACGCAAAATGTTCGGTGCTCAGAACACCTACATTCCGTTCAAGATGAACCCGTCGGGCGTCATCCCGATTATCTTCGCATCGAGCCTTCTGATGTTCCCGCTTCAGATTGCAGGGAACTTCGGCTCGTCTGTGCCCTTCTTGGGCGCCGTTGCCAGCTTCCTTAAGCCCCACGACTGGCCGTATTTGACGCTATACACTGTACTGATCATCTTCTTCGCGTACTTTTACACTCAGGTGTCGCTCAACCCGATCGAGATCTCGAAACAGATCCGCGAGCACGGTGGTTCGATCCCCGGAATTCGTTCCGAGAAAATGGAAGAGCATTTGACAAGAATCCTCAATCGGATTATTCTTCCGGGGTCTTTATTCTTGGCCCTGATCGCTGTCATACCGCAATTGATTATCATGTGGATTCCTGGTTTTCCGTCGGCTTTGGCTTATGTGATGGGCGGGACCTCCCTCCTTATTCTGGTAGGTGTCGATCTGGACACCATGTCCCAGATCGAAGGTCATCTGCGCATGCACCACCATGAAGGCTTTGGCAAGAAAGGCAAGATAAGGTCCAGGAATCTTTAGGAGAGACCCATGAAAGTACGTGTCAGCGTGAAACCAATTTGTGACAACTGCAAGGTCATCCGCCGTCGTGGCGTGCTGAGAATCATCTGCAGCACCAACCCCAAGCACAAACAGAGACAAGGATAAGGGACTAGAACCATGGCAAGAATTGCAGGTATTGACCTACCTAACAAGCACGTCGAGATCGCTCTGACGTACATTTATGGCATCGGACGTTCCCGGGCCTTGGAGATCTGCGGTAAGACAAAGATCAATCCATCGAAGAAGACGAACGACCTGAATCAGGAAGAAGTGAATGAACTCCGGAAGGTCATCGAAAATGACTACACGGTTGAAGGCCGCCTCCGATCTGAAGTATCGCTGAACATCAAACGTTTGATGGACATCGGTTGCTACCGGGGACTGCGTCACCGCAAGGGCCTACCCGTGCGAGGACAGCGGACCAAGACCAATGCCCGTACTCGCAAGGGTAAGCGCAAGACCGTCGCGAACAAGAAGAAGTAATCGGGGGAACTATTTTGGCTAAGGCTAAGAAGAAGAAAGAAAAGAAGGTCGTTTTTGAAGGCAATGTCTTCATTCAGGCGACGTTCAACAATACCATCGTGACTGTGACCGACCTCCGAGGAAACGCCTTGTCGTGGTCCTCGGCTGGTGGTCTCGGTTTCCGCGGTGCGAAGAAGTCCACCCCGTTTGCTGCACAGACAACAGCGGAAAATGCCGCCAACAAAGCCAAAGAATATGGTTTGCGCGAGGTCCACGTGTTCGTAAAGGGGCCAGGAGTTGGTCGTGAGTCGGCGATCCGCTCTCTGGGCGCTCTGGGATTGCGGGTGAAGAGTATTCACGACGTAACACCTATTCCCCACAACGGTTGTCGCCCCCGCAAAAGCCGCCGCGTCTGACTGAAACCCTTCGGGGCTACAGCACGCATCGGTCGTAACGCCGGAGTCGATTTCGGTGCCCGCCGTCTGGTCCCCTTGACCGGCGTCGAGCATGGTATGAGACGACCCTGGGCGTACGTTTCAAGGAGAACACATGGCGAGAAAGAACCTTTTGAAAGGCTTCAAGCGGCCTAAGGGCCTGCACTTTGAGCAGAGTGATCTGCAACCGAACTACGGCAAGTTTATCGCATACCCTTTCGAAAGGGGTTATGGACACACCATTGGAAACACCCTTCGCCGCATCCTGCTGTCGTCGATCCAGGGCTATGCCGTGTCTGGAATCCGGATTACCTCTTACCGTGAGGATGGTACGCCACACCTGATTTCCAACGAGTTCGAATCGATCCCGGAAGTGGTTGAAGACACTCCTGTCATCCTTGCCAACCTCAAGAATCTTCAGATTCATGTCGCCGACGAGCTTGAGTCTACCGTAATTCTCGTCGAGGTTAAGGGGAAGGATCAGGGCTTCATTTCAGGCTCTGACTTGTGCGTCAGCGGTGTGGAAGTGGTCAATAAAGACCTCCATATTGCCACCTTGACAGGCAAAGCGCACATTGAGTTGGAACTTCAGATTGATCTTGGCAGGGGCTACGTTCCGGCGGAGGTCCACGAGAAGAATATTGAGATTGCGAATACCATTGCGCTTGATTCCATTTACTCGCCTATCAAGAAAGTGAAGTATTCGGTCGAGGACACCCGCGTGGGGCAGCGTGCCGATTACGACAAATTGAATCTAGAAATCTGGACCGATGGAACCATCAGTCCAGAAAATGCGCTGGCCGAAGCCGCCAAGATCGCCAAGGATCATTTCAGCATCTTCATCAACTTCAATGAGGACGATGTATCTGGCGACGAAGAGATCAGCGAAGACGAGGTTTCGGTGAAGGCCTTGGTCAACACTCCTGTCGAGGATCTCGAGTTGTCGGTTCGCTCAAGCAATTGTCTGAAGAACGCCAACATCAAGACGATCGGTGAACTCATTCGAAAGTCCGAAGAAGACATTGCGAAGACGAGGAACTTTGGGAAGAAGAGCTTGGAAGAGATCAAACTGAAACTCAAGGAACGGAACTTGACGTTCGGCATGACAGATACGAGCCAGATCATCCAGGCTTTGAAATTGACCAAGCAGGATAAGGAATAAGCTATGAACAACAAGACGGGTTTCAACCGTTTGAACCGCCGGGCCGGACACCGCAGAGCCCTGGTCAAGAACATGGTCACCTCGCTGTTCGTCCATGAACGCATCACGACTACGAAGTCGAAAGCGTTGGAAGTACGACGTCACGCCGAGAAGATGGTGACCCGAGCAAAAGTGGACTCTGTGCATAATCGCCGAGAGATTGCCAAGACGATTACCCAAGACGATGTGCTGGTGAAACTATTCACCGTGCTCGGCCCGCGGTTCAAGACCCGCGCCGGTGGTTACACCCGTATCCTAAAGCTTGGTCAGCGGTTCGGCGATGCAGCCGAAATGGTCATCCTTGAGTTTGTGGAAAGGACCGAGAAACTGGAAGCCGCCCCCGTCGAGGATGGCAAGTCCAAGAAGGCTGCGACCAAGCCTGTCGCCGAAAAGGCTTCAAAGGCCAAGGCCGCTTCTGGCGAAGCGAAGAAGGCCGCACCGGCAAAGAAGGCCGCGCCAGCAAAGAAGGCCGCACCCAAGAAAGCGTCGGCAACCGCCGAATAAGTTCAATCCTTCGGTTTTTTGCGCCGAACATAGAGGAGGTACACCTGTGGGTGGGCCTCCTTTTTTTATGTCAACCGGAAAACGCTTCTCTATCAGCCTACTAATCTCAATCGTCCTGTTCACGGGCTTTTCATTTGTGGCGTTCTCCGGCCTCTTCCCCTGGCTCGAAGTCCAGTTCTACAGTCCGAAGATCGTCGGCGATCTGCAGGCTCAGCTCAGTGTCGCCGAAGCGCAGATCAAGGACTGGGAGGCGCTGCAGGTCAGCAAGTTCCGTTTGCTCCTGGCGGACCCGTCGTTTGCCGGCGTCTATTCCCCGACCTTTGACCGAAAACGCTACGACACGGCCAAGTTGTACCTTCAGGGGCAAAAGCTGGGTGGTGCGGTACGTATTTTGGACGCCACCAAGGAGAAGCTTCACTTCTCGACGGTGGACCGGGACTTTGCCAGCAAAAGCGACCAGAAAGCCATTTACCGAAACTACATTGAACTGCTCGCCGACCCGGCAAACACCGAAGACCTTCCGGTCCTGGCGACCCAAGACCTGAGCGGAATTGTCTCGCGCGTATTTGTAGGCCCTCAGGGGCGCATGTTACAGTTCCTCGTTCCGTTCACCGATGCGAAAAGCAACCAGACGGGTTGGGCCCTTCTGGACCTGCCCGTCGAGGATCTACGACTGAGTCTTCTCGAGAAAGCAAGCCCGCTTGCCTCGCAAACCTTGCTGATGCCTACAGCCGAGGTGGCCTTGTTCTGGATGACCAACCACCCAGAGTCCGCAGTCTTGGAGCGGGTCAAGGCACAAGTCAAAGCGGGAATCCTTCCGCCGGTGCAGCGTCTGGCGCAGGCTGCTGGCTACCAGGGTGCCAGCTCCGGCCGCGAGACCCTCACACTCGTGGCCAAGAACTCCGCAACGATTCTCGTTCCAGATTCCTTGTTGACTTTAGACTCGAGTTTGAAGGCCATCGTCCTGATTGCCTTCTTCACTGTTGTTTTTCTGGTCAGCTTTCTGCTTTTCAACCTCAGGGGCGACCCGGTCTCCGTTGTCGCGGCGCAGATCCGGCGCCTTCAGATTCAGGTTCTTCAGAACTACCTCGATGACAAGAACCAGGAGAAAATTCAGAGCCTCCGTGAAGAGTTGGTGACGCACTCCGCTGAAATCAAACGTGACATCCGAAGGAACCTCGGTCGCGTTCGAAAACGCGACGCAAGTGCCATTGACGGGTTCATCGAGAAGAACTGGCAGGAGATCCTTGACCTACTCGACAAGCGGGCGCCCGAAGCACCACCCGGCTCACCGCCGGTACAGGAACCAAGCATTACCTTGGGCGAGTTCAGGCAACTGCTGCAGGAAGTCCTGCGTAGTTTGCCTGTCGGTGTTTCAAGGGCGAGTGCTGTTTCCCCGGTCCACAAACCTACTGCCGCTGAACCCGAGGAGCTGGACGAAGTCGAAGAGCTGGACGAGGTCGAAGAGCTGGACGAAGTCGAGGAGCTGGACGAAGTCGAGGAGCTGGACGAGGTCGAGGAGCTGGACGAGGTCGAAGAACAGACCGAGGTTGAGGACGCCGAAGCGGTGGAGGACCTGGAAGACGCTGAGGCTGTCGAAGAACTCATCGACGAAGTCGAGCCGGTGGAAGTAGCCGGAACTCCACCTGCCGAAGACGCCGCGGAAGTCCTTTCCGAGGAAGCCGAGGAGCTAGAAGAACTTGAGGAGGCCGACATGGAAGCGGAAGACGCGGAACTCCTGGAAGATCTTCCCACCCATAATGCCTCAGGGGACCACTTCTTGGGTTACAATACACAACAACAGGATGGGCCACTGGCAATGCTGGAAGTTCAGGATGATGCGGACGATGCTGGACTAGAAGAGCTCGAAGAACTCGACGACCTCGAAGAACTGGCCGAAGACGAAACCGGGCCAACTTACATGAACTCCAGCCTGTCAATGGACACACTAGATCAGGCTTGGGCTCTACGAGCCGAGGCTGTCTTCCAAAACGATGGGGATGTCGTCTCGTTGCGTGACGAGCTCTTCGCCGAAGCTGAAACTCCCGACGACGAGCTAAGTCATCTTCTTGGCGGGGTGATCGGCGATGAGCCGCAGGCCTTCATGATGTCTGAGGACCAGGACGTCCCCGTCACGGTTAGTCGCGCCTGGCGTTGGTCCGGGGCCGGCTTCGAATGGGAACGCTTCGCTGGGGGGGAATCGGAAGTTGAGCTTTTCCGTGCGCTTTCCGATGCCGTCACCGCGTTTGACGCGTTCACTGCGGCCATCCTGGCCCGTGAGGGTGATGTCTGGAAAGCCAGCAGCAGCGTTGGCTTCAGCGACTCGGGCAAGCTTGGTCTTGTCTTTGCCTCCGATAAAGCACTTGGGCGAGACTACCTTTCGCGCCGGGAACTGCATGTTCTGGGAGGTGGAGGCGCCAACCCGATTCTGCGAGAGGCCTTCCACATCAAGGACCTCAAGTTCCTCAAGACTATCCTTTGCGTTCCATTGCTGTTCCGCCGGGAGCCTGCCTGGCTTCTTCTCGGCTTGAGGCGCGATCCGGGCGACCTGCTTAAGATCCTCGAACCCCGTACGATTTCGTGATCGCAGACGGCAAGGTCTAGCCATTGCCCAGATGAATGAGATGTAATATACTATCACAAAGAAAAATCAACAGAGGAGAGTCTATGGAAACCATCATTACGGGTATCCTGGCACTCTCTGCGGGTCTTTTGTTAGGTTGGACGATACGCTGGCTGTACGCCAAATACCAACTTTCTTCTTCGGAGCAGAAAGCTGAACGAGTAAAGCAGGAAGCTATCAAAGATGCTGAGAACAAGCGCAAGGAAATGTTGCTGGAGACCAAAGACCAGCTACTGCGCGATCGCAACACTCAAGAACGGGACCTCCGGGACCGCCGAGCAGAGTTGCAGAAGTTCGAAAAGCGTCTTCAGCAGAAAGAAGATAACCTAGAAAAGAAACTGCAGGGTGTGGAAGATCAGATTACGTCGTTTACTCAGAAAGAGCAGCTGCTTGTAGATCGTAACGGCGAGCTTGACAACCGAGAAGTGTTCATCAAGACGGAAATTGAACGAATCTCGGGACTTACTGCGGAAGAAGCCAAGCGCATGATTGTCCAGAAGATGGAGAATGACGCCAAACACGACGCCCAGTTCATCATCAACAAGATCGAACAGGAAGCCGTGACCTCGGCCGAAAAACGTGCGCGCGACATTTTGGTGACGACATTGCAGCGGGTGGCCACCGAGGTGACTTCCGAAGTGACCGTGACCTCGGTCAGCCTGCCCAACGAGGAAATGAAGGGCCGCATCATTGGGCGCGAAGGGCGCAACATTCGTACTCTTGAAACCCTTACCGGCGTGGACGTCATCATCGACGATACACCAGAAGCCGTGGTGATCAGTTGCTTCGACCCCATCCGCAAGGTGATTGCCAAGACTTCGCTGGAGCGCCTGATTCAGGATGGACGCATTCACCCGGCACGCATCGAGGAAGTCGTCAATAAGGTCGCCAAAGAGATCAACCAGATGATCTTCGAAGAAGGCGAGCGGGTTTGCTTTGATCTGGGAATTCACAACCTGACACCAGAACTGGTGAAAGCCTTGGGTCGGTTGCACTTCCGGACCAGCTACGGTCAGAACGTGTTGGCACATTCCAAGGAAGTGGCCATCCTCGCCGGCATGCTGGCCGCCGAAATCGGCCTCGACCGCGACCTGGCCCGCCGCTCGGCGCTACTGCACGACATTGGCAAGGGCATGGAATCGGAAGGCGACGAGAACCACGCTGAACTCGGCGCGGAACTGGCCAAGAAGATGGGCGAAGACCCGCGTGTCGTGAACGGCATTGCTGCCCACCACAACGACTTGGAGCCGAGTTGCCCCGAGTCGGTGCTGGTGCAGATCGCTGACGCGATTTCGGCCAGTCGTCCCGGTGCCCGCCGTGAAACCCTCGACAATTACATCAAGCGCTTGGAAGGACTGGAGCAGATCGCCAACAGCTTCCCGGGCGTCGATAAGACCTACGCCATCCAGGCGGGACGTGAAGTGCGGATTATCGTCAACAACGAAACCGTCAACGACGCCCAAGCCCGCGAGCTGGCCAAGGATATCGCCAAGAAGATCGAGAACGACCTGCATTACCCGGGGCGAATCAAGGTCACCATCATCCGTGAAACCCGCGTGGTCGAGTATGCCCGTTGACGCCTATGCCCGTTAGTTCGGGAACGGACGACCGACCTTTTGTGGCCCTGATGTTTGGAGACCTGGTTGGGTCTCCGGGCTTCGGGGCCTTTTTGTCGGCATTGCCCGCGTTGGTGGCAGAACACGGAGCCGATTTCGTGGTCGTCAACGCCGAGAATGCTGCTTCCGACGGTCTGGGTCTGTTGCCCGGGCAGGTCAGTGACCTGCTGGGTGCCGGGGTGGATGTGATCACGACTGGGAACCACATCTGGGAGAAGAAAGAGATCTTGCCTCTCTTGGCAAGCGAGGCGCGCCTGCTTCGGCCGGACAACTACCCATCAGGTTTGCCCGGCACGGGTCTGGCCGTCGTAACAGCACGCTCGGGCGACCGGGTCGCGGTAGTTAATCTGCAAGGCCGGACGCGACTGGCGATCATCGATGATCCTTTTCCTCGTGCCAAAGAACTCGTGGCGCGTGCCAAGGCCGAAGCCGCGCTGATCTTTGTCGACTTCCACGCCGAGGCGCCCGACGAAAAGGAGGCCTTCGGCTTCTGGCTCGACGGACTGGTCACCGCCGTGGTTGGCACCCATACGCACGTGGCGACGGCCGACGAAAGACTGTTACCTGCAGGAACTGCCTACCTTTCCGACCTCGGGATGTGTGGCCCCGAGGGCTCTGTCATCGGTGGCGACCCTCAGATCAGCCTGGAGCGGTCGCTGACCCTTGTGCCGCTGCGCTCCGAGATTCTCGAGGCGCCGGGGCGGGTGCGTGGCGTGGTGATCCGGGCAGACCGGAACACTGGCTTGGCGCGGAGCATTGTCCGCTTGGAACGATGAAGCCTAGGGGCCAAGCCCTGCTCGACCTGCTGGTGCGCTTGTACCCTGAGCAGGAACGGGAGCGGCTTTTTTCGCGAATCCTCTGCGGTGAAGTGCAGGTGGACGGCAGCACGCTGAAAGATCCAAAAGTCCCGGTTCCCTCCGACGCCGAAGTGGTTCTTTCAGCGCGGAAGTTCGTGAGCCGGGGAGGCTTCAAACTCGATCCGGTGCTTGAAGCTTGGAACTTGCCGGTTAAGGGGCAGGTGTTTCTCGATGCCGGCTCCTCGACCGGTGGCTTCACCGATGCGCTGTTGCAACGAGGCGCTTTGCTGGTGCACGCGGTCGACGTTGGAACCGCGCAGTTGGACTGGAAACTCCGCAGTGACGCGCGGGTGCGGGTGCACGAAGGCACCAACGTGATGTCCTTGAGTTCGCTCGATCCCCCTCCGGATGCCGCCGTAGCCGATCTTTCGTTCCGTTCACTTCGTGGCGCGGCCCGGAAGATCCTCGAATTGACGACCGGTGGCTGGCTCGTCGCTCTGGTGAAGCCGCAATTCGAATGGGTTGGAGCCCCTGCTGACTTTACCGGTATTGTGCCAGAAGAGCAGGTAGCCGCCATCTTGGCCTCGCTGCAAACAGACCTGGTTGGTGAAGGGGTCTGGGTTCAGGCTTGGCAAGCCTCTTCGCTGCGCGGGCGTAAGGGAAACCAAGAGTACCTCGCCTGGCTGACGCTGAGTTAGGGGAGATTGGCCCGGTTCAGAGGCCGCGCGATCGAAAGGCCTTCTTCGCCCAGGGTATCGCGGTACTGACCCGTGATCAGAATCTGCACGGAGTCAACGGTGGCAAACTGCGTGGCCGTCCAAACGACCTGCTTCAACTGACCGACCAAGCCCTCATTTCCCAGCGTATTGTGCGCGAAGTCCTCACTAAAGCTCAGAAGCGCAATCTTGTCGTTGAGGCGTACCGAAAGCAATTTCGTCGTCGAGGGGAGCATAGTCAGCGCGCCCTGTTCCTTTTCCTGCAGCGTAGGCCCCAGCAGCAGGGCCTTGAGTGTCGCTGTAAGCGGGGTGCTGCCAGCCGGCAGTTCGCGAGCAAACGGCGCTGTTTCCATTCGGCCATCGGGACCCAAACGCGAGAAATAGAGGTGGTAGGTGTTGGGACCTAGCGTGGTGCCCGGTGGCACCTCCGTCGCACCGGGCGCGATATTCGTCGGTGCGCTATTGCCTGCAACCGGGCTGGCCTCGGAACTTTCGGCAGTATTTTCAAGGGCGACCGGCTCGGTGTCGGGAATCACGACAGCTTGAGAATCCACTGGTGCTGGGTGGACAACCTGGGGAACCAAGGCGCGCCCCTGCGGATACAGCAGAGTGGTCAGGCCCGTAGAGTCCATCAGCCTCTCAACCGCCTGGGTATTGGCAAAAAAGACGACCCCGGCCAAAAGAACCAGCGCCAACCAGATTTGGGCCCACAAAGGGAGCCGGAACTTGGGCATGGTAAGCAGTGTATGCGTCCTCCGGGCGCGCTGACAATCCCCCTTTGACCCCGGACGCTGACACCGGTATACTGCTCCCATGAAAGAGTTTCGGGGGATTGCCGCCTCGCCGGGCATCGCCATCGGTCCCGTGCACCTGCACAACGACGACGACCTCACGATTCCCGAAGTGCTGGTGGCGCAAGAAAATCTCACCGCCGAAATGCAACGCTACCGCGAGGCTGTCCAAAGGGCCGTTGCTGAGTTGGAACGCCTTCGTTCCCGCAATGGTGGCGGCGTCGATCCCGCTCTGCTCGATTCCCACGTTCTGATGTTGCAGGACCCCGACATGGAGTCCCGAATCGAGAACAAAGTCCTCCAAACCCGCAAAAATGTCGAATGGGCCCTTCAGGAAGTTGCCGAAGAGCTCATGGCGAAGCTCTCGATGCTGACCGATGCCTACTTCAAAGACCGTGTGCTTGATATCCGCGACATCTCGCGTCGTATTTTGGGCCAATTGCTCGACAAGGGCGCTCGGGCGACGCTCGAAAACCTCAACACCGCCGTCAACATCGTAACGCCCTCGCTCTTGCCTTCCGACGCGATTGCGATGCGTCGCCAGTACGTGCTCGGTCTTGCCATGGACCAGGGCGGAAGCACCAACCACACCGCCATCTTGGCCCGCTCTTTTGGCATCCCTGCCGTGCTCGGCCTGGGGAAGGTGAGCCGCGAGGTCCACAGCGGCGAACTCATGATCGTCGATGGGAGCGAAGGCGTCGTTATTCTCGATCCAAGTCCCGAGGTGCTGGCTCACTACGAGCAGCGCAAGGTTGAGTTTGACGAGGCGGCCCGGGTTCTTTCGCAGACTTCGACCGACGAACCTGCCGAAACGACCGATGGTCAGCGCCATGGATTGTTGGCCAACATCGAAATCCCCGAGGAAGTCGAGATCGTTTTGGCAAACGGTGCCGATGGCGTGGGCCTGTACCGTTCTGAGTTCCTGTTCATCCAGCACGGGGTCGAAGTCAGCGAGGACATCCAGACCGAAGCCTACAGTCGAGTACTCATAGGCATGGGCGACCGACCAGTCACCATCCGCACCATCGACTTGGGCGGCGACAAACTGGTGCCTGGCTTCTTTTCGGTTCAGGAAGAAAACCCGCTGCTCGGTTGGCGTGCCATCCGCTTCAGCTTGAGCCTGCGCAACGTCTTCTTGACGCAGTTGAGGGCTTTGTTGCGGGCCTCGGTCCATGGTGACCTTCGCATCATGTTCCCCATGATTTCGGGCGTGGAAGAGCTGGAAGAGGCCCTTTCGTGCTTGGAACAGGCCAAGGGCCAACTGCGCGACGCCGGGGTCGCTTTTTCCGAGGACATTCCCGTCGGGACGATGATCGAAGTGCCTTCGGCGGCCATGATCAGCGACCATCTGGCCAAGATGGTTGACTTCTTTTCGCTGGGTACCAACGACCTGATCCAGTACAGCTTGGCGGTGGACCGGGGCAACGAACGCATCAACCACCTGTACCAGCCCTTCCATCCCGGTGTGCTTCGCCTGATCCGTTTGGTGATCCAGAATGCCCACGCTGCCGGAATTCCGGTGGCCATGTGCGGTGAAATGGCCGGTGATCCCCGGATGGCCCTGTTGCTGGTGGGCTTGGGGCTCGACGAGTTCAGCATGAACGCTCTGGGTTTGCCCGCAGTCAAGCAGGTGATCCGGTCGGTGTCGGCCAACGAAGCCAGGCACCTGGTCGACCAGATTTTGCCGATGTCCCGCAGTTCTGAAATTGAAGAAATGATCTCAGCTTACGCCAAGGGAAGGTTTTCCACCAATTGACCAATACCGAGAAAATGCCAAAGGTCGCCCTTGTCGGGCGCCCCAATGTCGGGAAATCCACCCTGTTCAACCGGCTGCTGCGCAGTCACAAGGCCATCACCGATCCCACGCCCGGCGTGACGCGAGACCCCATCGAAACCGAATGGGAACTGAACGGCAAGCCCTGCCTCCTGGTCGACACCGGCGGCTACAAGACCGAGGGCAACGAACTGGACCATCAGGTGACAGCCCGCAGCGTCGCCAAGGCGACCGAGGCCGATCTGATCTTGCTGGTGCTCGACATCACCGACCTGACGCCCGAAGACGAGGAGTTCATTCGCCTGCTCAGGCCGATGGCTGACCGGCTGATTGTCGTGCTCAACAAGGCCGACACCATCGAAAAGGAAGTTCTGGCCGGCGAGTTCTTTTCGCTGGGGTTTCGCGACTACCAGTGCGTCAGCGCTGCGCACAACCGCAAGGTCGACGACCTGGAAGAACTCATCGAGAGCCGGCTGACGTTTCACGACGGGGTTGTTCACCCGCCGGTTCCCGACATCCGCCTGGCCATTCTGGGCAAGCCCAACGCCGGCAAGTCGACGCTGGTGAACCGGCTGACCGGGCAGGACCTATCGCTCGTGTCGCCCGTCGCCGGCACCACACGCGACCCTGTGGAAGGCCGCTTCGAGTACAAAGGCAGCATGTTCCGCGTGCTCGACACCGCTGGAATCCGCCGCAAGGGCAAGGTGAGCGAGAACGTCGAGTATTACTCGGTGAACCGGGCCTTCAAGACCATCGAAGACAGCGATGTCGTCATCCTTGTGCTCGACGCCGTGGAGGGCCTGACCGACCAGGAAAAGAAGATCGCCTACCAGATCGTCAAGGAAGGCCGCGGGGTTATCCTGGCGCTCAACAAATGGGACCTGTTGCCCAAGGTCAAGAACCAGTTGGAGGCCTACACCGACCGGGTGCGGTTCCTGTTCCCTGTGCTCGACTTTGCGCCCGTGGTGCCGATTTCGGCTCAGGAGGGCACCAACATCCCCGAGTTGCTTTCGACGGCTCTCAAAGTGAACCGCCAGCTGCACCAGCGCATCGACACCCACAAGCTCAACGAGATGCTCAAAATCTGGATGGACGACATGCCGACCAACCAAATCAAGGGCGTGGTGTATAAAATCCGGTATCTGACGCAGGTGAGCACGTTGCCGCTCAAGTTTGTGGCGTTTGGCAACCACGGCAAAGACACCCCGAGCTCGCTCACCGAGTACCTGGTCAACCGCATCCGCAAAGACCTGGGCTTTCCCGACGTGCCCATCGAACTCGAGGTCAAGGGCGGCAAAGAATGAAGAGGGCGGGCGCTCGGGCCTTCGCGCTGGCCGTTGCGCTGCTGGCGGTGTTTCCGCTGGGAGCTTCCGGCTGGGCTGGTGGCCAGGACGAGCAGGCCGTGCCACCGAGCGCGCAGGCCCGCCAGTCCGAGGCCTCGCTCAGACTCCTGATCAAGACCCCAGTCGAGAAACTCAAGGCCCAGGAACTCACCCTCGAGCAGGACGGGACACCCGTCAAGCTGAGTCTACGTCTGGCGGTCAAAGGCACCCTCGACGCCCAGCTGTGGGAATACCGCTACGAGCCTGGTCAACCTTGGGGACCTGGCACCTGGGTGGTGTTTCGCGACGGGCTGGGCCGACTCCGGGAAGTCCGCATCGTGGTGCTGGGCCAAACGGCGGCGACGGACCACCGGGTAGACAGTACCGGCACCTGGGTCCGTTTGAGCCCGGTCAAGGACGGCCGACGCACGCGCTTGGACCTTTTTTTAGCGGGGCGGTTGGTGACAGGCGGCTGGGAAGTCACCGGCCAGCTGCAAGACCTTGTTCAGTCCGACGATGACTGGGTTTTTCAGCAGACGGCAAACCAGATTGACTGGGGAGCCCTGTTGCCATTGGCGCGTACGGAAGACGCCCGCGTCGAAAGCCTTCAGAAGACCCTTCACAAGACGCTGTCGACGATTCCGG
This sequence comes from Spirochaetales bacterium, assembly GCA_037142615.1. Lineage (GTDB taxonomy): Bacteria > Spirochaetota > Spirochaetia > JABEVK01 > JABEVK01 > JAIFLN01. The sequence continues at coordinate 156,924 of JBAXAI010000004.1, forward strand.
TTGTCAAAGCTGGGCTTTGGCTCGAGGCCCCGCAGAGCCGTGTCGATGGGACCGACGACACCGGCGCTCCCCTTGGCCACTGGGGCTTGGTCCCCGGTCAGGAAGGCGAAGCTCAACGCGGTCTGGGCTCCTGGGGCGTGGTGCACTGGTTGACGACGGCCGTGCTGCGGGGTTGGAAGGCTCCGGTGCCCGACCTCAAGAGCCTGCTTGTCGGCCGCAGCAACCTTCCCGGGTACTCGCAGGCGCTGGTTCCGGGCGACCTGACCACCGACCCCGCTTTCAGCCTCGACTGGATCCGCAACTTGGGCCTGGCCGTGTTTCAGGCGCGCTACCCCTCGAGGCCCGTATCGGATACCGGTGCCGACTTAACAGAGGTGCCTTATCTGGATAGCCAAGACAAAACCGGCTTTGCCGTTGACGATTTTGCACCGTTGATGCACCTGCTGGCCACCACCAAACCCGGCAAGGCCTACCTGGCAACCCTCAGTTCGCAGAGTGCCGTGGGCGGTGCGGCCTCCGCGGTCCACTTCCGGGAACCTTCGGTGGTGCTTCCTTGGGTAGGCAACGACGGCGATGTGAGGGTTTCGATCTATCAGGGCCCACGCGAGCTTACCCGCGAGCAGTGGCTCGCTACGGCCAAAGCCGAGGCCGGAGCACGGCCCGACCACGTGATTCTAGTCGAGTTGCCCCTGCCGGCGAGTGTTCCGTTGCCGGTGTTGCCACTCCGGTAGTCTCGGCTAGCTGCCTTGCTGGGCACGAAGTGCGGCGTCCAGACGTCGTAGTCCTTCGCCCAGGATCGTCGTTGGGGTCGCCAGGTTGAACCGCAGATGGTGGCTTCCTCCCGTTCCGAAAATGCTTCCCGCCGACAGTTTGACCCGGCCCGTGTCTTCCAGGAACTTGGCCAAGTCGCGATCGTCGCCGAACCCCAAAGCCGCGATCACGGGTGAAAAGTCCACCCATGCCAGATAGGTCGCCTCGAGCGGAACGGCTTTCAGGTTCCAAGTGGCAAGAAACTCCTGCAAGAGTCTGAAATTGTTCTGGATGACGGTTTTGAGCTCGTCGAGCCACGGTCCGGCTTCCTGATACGCGGCGAGCGCAGCCGTCAGGGAAAGTACGTTGGGCTGCTCGAAGAAATCCGTCTCGAAGGCGCGTTTCATGCGGGACCGCAGCGCGGGATCGCGGGCGATCACGTGGCTCAGGGGGAGTCCCGCGAGGCTGAAGGTCTTGTTGGGTCCGGCAAACACAAGCGACCGGCCCGCGAGCTCGGGCAGGTCGGCCACGCTCACCTGCGGTTGGCCGGGGGCAACCAGATCGGCGTGGATCTCATCGCTCAGAATGAAAAAGTCATACCGGGTGGCCAACGTTGCCAACCGCTCGAGTTCGCTCCGCGTCCACGCACGACCGGTCGGGTTGTGGGGGTTGCTCAACAGGAGTGCTTTGACGGGCTTCGAATCTTTGGCCGCTTGTGCAAGTGCGCCCTCAAGACCTGCGAAGTCGAATCCCCAACGCAGACCTTCGTGCGCGAGAGGCACTTCCAGCCCGACCCGGCCGTTCAAAGCCACCATCTTGAAAAAGGGGTAGTAGACCGGTGGCAGATTCAGGACAACGTCGCCAGGTGCCGTGAAGAGCCTCATCGCGGTGCTCATGGCCTGCAACACCGAAGGGGCGAGCAGCCACTCGCTCTCGCTGATCGAGCGCTGGTACCGACCGGCGTGCCAGGCCTGTACCGCGGCAAAGTAGGCCGCAGGCAAGTTGGTATAGCCAAACACCGGATGGGCCACCCGCTCGCTCAGTGCCTTGGCGATCGGCGGTGCAACCGGAAAGTCCATGTCGGCGACCCAGAGTGGAACCACTTGGGGGATTCCAGGTGAGGTGTTGTCCCACTTCAGCGAGTTCGTTCCGCTGCGGTCCAAAACTGTGTCGAAGTCATGAGGCATGAAGGGCTCCTTGGTTCAAAGTCGGGGAGGGAAGGCGAGCAAAAGAAGGCCTCGCTTGGCGTCGTAACGGGGATCGCGGGAACCCCACGCGAAGGCCGGCGCGCTGCGCACCAACTGCCACGAGTCGCTGGCAGCCCAAAGTTCCTGCAGTACGGCCATTGCCCGGCGTGACTCGCTTCCCACCAGGGGCAAGGGGACAACGTACAAACGGTGCAACACTCTGGGTTCGTCGGTGGGGGGCAAACGGAACTCGGCTACCCACAGGCCACCAGGAGTCGCCACCGGTTGTACCCGTTGACCAGATTCGGAGTCGACCAGTTCGAACAGAGGTGTCAGCTGAAACGCCGGGCCGTTGAGCACGGCGCGAGGGTCTTTGTCGAGCTTTCGCTGCGAGGCGACGGGGTCGAGTTCTACCCTGACGGTCAGGCTGTCGGCGACTTCGGCAGCCAAAGGGAGTACCAAAAAAACACCGAGGAGGGCCAGCCAGCGCATGGGTCCAGAGTAGTCTTCTCTCCCTCAGGGGGTCAATGCTCCTTTTCTGGCCTTTCGTGAGCAACAAAGTGTCCTATAATAAGGGCGAGGAGATTCTTCCATGCAAAAAGTTCTGATCGCGACCTTGGTGTTGCTGACCACCCTTGGCCTCTGCCTTCCGGTGGCGGCCCAAGTGAAAGACCTTCCCTGGAAAATGGCCGTTGTGCAGACCGACGGCGGCAAACAGGTTTCGTTGCCTTTCAGCCGTCCGTTGACTTTCAAAGATGGCAATCACTTCTTTCTGGTCATCATTCCCGGAGCCGCCGGATTTTTGGACGTGTTGTACGAAGACGTGAACGGTCAGGTGGCTGTGCTCTATCAGGCAGCAGCCAAAGACGGAGCGCCGGTGATCCTCCCTAGCGAAACCGAAGCCTTTGAAGTGACCCCGCCCGATGGCACCGAAAAGCTGCACGTGATCTTCAGCGGCAAGGCGGTCAGCAGCCTGCAGTCCCTCTACAAGAATCTGCCCAACACTTCGGGCAAATTGCTCGATGCCTTGGCCGCGTACAAAACGTCGCTTTCGAGCCTCGCTGAAGCGCCCGAAAAGCCTGCGCCGATGGGGGGCACCCACCGGGGTCTGCTCGACGCCACCATGACTGAGTTCCGAGGAAAAGACGCTTATGTCAAAACCATCCGCTTCGATCATTGAGCGCGTGGCCCAGCCCCTGGTCTGGGTGCCCGTGCTCGTACTGTTTGCCACGCTGGGTTTGAACTACACGGGCCTTTGGCAGACGTGGGACCGCACTTGGTTTGACGCTCTGGTCAAAGCCAAGGTTCTGAACGATCCTTTGCCGCTGAGCCCCAAGATCTTCCCCGTAGACCTCAACGACCGGGCCGAACGCAATCTGGGCGCCAATGTCGACAGCCGCCAGTCGTTCGCCGACCTGTTCACGGTGCTCGGTGATGGCAAACTGGCGGGGGGCATGGACTTTCTGTTCAGCGGCTCGGCCAATCCCGAGGGCGACAAAGCCATGGTGGCCGCCGCCGCCAAAATGGACGGGTTGGTGATGGCTGTGGTTCCGGTCGATCAGGGTACCAACAAGTTTACCGGCAAGGAATTGGCTCCCGAAGAAGAGGCGGTCATCCAGTCGCACCTGTGGCACCCGGTGGTGCTCAACGCGGGGCGCATCCCCGTGGCCGAGACCTTCTTGTTGCCCAACCTGCCGCTGGCGCAGGCCAGCCGGTGGCTCGGGCACATTGGTGTACGCCCCGACAACGACGGTCTGTATCGCAAGAGCGTGCTGTTCTTCCGCTACGGCGACGGCTACATGCCGGCCCTCAGCTTGGCCATGGCCGCCTACGCCCTCAAGATCGATCCGTCCAAAGTGGTCATCAACGCCGGCGTCTCGATCGACCTTCCCGTTAAGGACAGGATCGTCCGCATTCCCGTCGACGACGAAGGCTACGCCTGGATCCCGTTCCCCACCAACTGGGACAACGGCTGGAAGCGCATTCCCATGGACAAAGTCGTCGCGGCTGCGAGCGACATGGACCTGGAAGACGAAATGCTCAACATCTTGGGCGACGGCTTGGTGGTGACGGCCGACCTGACGACCAGCCACAAAGACTTTGGCCCCACGCCCATCGAGTCGATTTACCCGCTTTCGGGCATTCATACCAGCCTGCTCAACGGCATGATGCTGAACCAGTTCTACCGCTCACCGACGCCGTGGGAGATTGGTGGGCTGGTCGTACTGTTGGCCCTTGCTGTCGTGTTTCTCACCACCCGCAAGGCCGACTGGTGGTTGCACGCGGGCTTTGCTGTCGTGGGCCTCGCGGTCATCGCTTGGTCGGCAGCCAGTTGGTGGTATTTCTTGGTGGTGCCATGGTTTGCTGCGCCCTTGGCGGCCGTCGTCCTATCTTGGCTGGCAGGCATGGTGATCCGCCTCATGAAGACCCATGAGGAACGCACGCTGATGGAAAGTGCCCTGAGCCGCTACTTCCCGCGCGCGCTCGCGAGCCGTGTGCTCGACGAAAAGCAGGTCGACCTCAAGCCCGCCGACAAAGACCTCAGCATCATGTTCAGCGACATTTCGGGCTTCACCAAGTGGTCGAGCGACAAAGAGGCCGAACTCGTGCACGGCTTTTTGAGCGACTACCTCGAATCGATGGCCCACATTCTGTTCAGCTACGGCGGAACCGTCGACAAGTTCATGGGAGACGGCATTCTGGCGTTCTTTGGCGACCCGTTTGAACAGCCCGACCACGCCGAGCGCTGCATCAACGCGGCCATGGCCATGCAGATCCGCGTCAAGGAACTGCAAGAGGTGTGGGGCGAAAAGGCCGGCATCAACCTCAAGATCCGCATCGGCATCAACACAGGCCATGTGATCGTGGGCAACCTAGGGTCGATCACCCGGATCGAGTACACCGTCATCGGAAGCGCGGTCAACCTCGCCCAACGCATGGAAAGCAACGCCCCGCTCGAAGGCATTTTGGTTACCGGCGAAACCTACCAGCGGGTCAAAGACAAGTACCGCTTCAGCCCCAAGGAAGTGAAGGTGAAGGGCTACGACGAAGGCATCGCGGCCTGGGTGGTGGAGGGGAAGGTATGACAGCGTAGGGCAGGGCATGCCCCCGCTGGCGCGGGGTCGGGGTGGCTCCGGGGTTCCGTTCTTCCGGCAAGGCCGGAAGGAACCGCTGGTGATCACGGCCGGGCAAGTGCCCGACCGCGATCACCGCGCCCTGCGCCTCCCTCATGCGGGGAGAAGCCGCCGAGAACTGCGCGGAACCGGTATGCACGAACGCGCCAGCCCAAAACCCGAACGAAGCCATGCCCGCCTCAGCCGTGGATGAAGATCCGCTGCCTGGCCAGCAGGTCGCTGTCATTGCTGATCACTTCCATCAGCCGGCTGGCAGATCCATTGGGCACGTTCTTGCCCGACTCCCAAGCCTCGACGGTCTTTTTGGAAACACCCAGAACTACCCCGAAGATGCTCTGGCTCACCTTGAGTTGGTGCCGCAGAGCACGAACCTTCTGAGCCTCCCACTTGGGCACCGGCTCTAGGACGATCTTGGTCGTTTTCAGGTCGATTTTGCCTTCCTTGTACGCCTTGACCTCTTCTAGGCCTCGCATGATCTTGTCAAACGCATCGCTCACTCTTCTGCTCCCTTCAAAGTGACCTGATGAAAGCCTTGATGGCCTTCTTCTCGTCGGCGCTGAGATTATCCTTTTCATCTTTTCCAAAGACGACCACCAAGTAGATCTTCCCGTCTCGAGCATCATCCAAATAGAGAACTCTGACTCCGCCACTCTTGCCAGTAGGCCTACCGCTTCGGTTCCAACGGATCTTCCGAGCTCCACCGGTACCTTCGATCAACGAACCACCATTGGGATGTTTCGCCAGGTGGTTTTGGAGTGATTTCAGGTCGTCGTCACTTTGGCCCAATACTTGCCAATCATTGCTGAAAGCTCGCGTCTCTACGAACTCACGTTTCACTGGACCCTCCAGACGTCAGAAGTCACCCTATCAGATAGGATAGTGCTGGCGCAGACGTTTGTCAAACACTGAATCGCCGTCGCTTCAGTCCAAAAAGACCGCGCCGTCTTCAGGAAGCTTGGGTTTTGGACGTGGTAAAACGCGGGTCGGGAACAAAAGGAACCGGCGAAGAGGGCCTCAAACTGGCGAATTGGGAATGACCAGGGTTCAGAAGGATATTGAACTCGCCGTCAATCACGGCGCTGGGTACACGCAGGGCCAGGCTTCGGCCCGACAGGAGCCAGTCACTCCCAATACGCTGAAGCGCAGTCCACTGCGGATGAACCAAGGTGCGCCAGTCTGGGGGTAGGGCGGCGACGTCGAGCGTTTCCACCAGAAGGTCCGGCAAAATGCAGGAAATTGTGCTGAAGTTCTTCAGCATTGCAAGATCCGCATTGGCCAGCACTTCCAGAGAAGCCAGCGATAGGTGTTCCGATGTGTACACCACGGCATGCCCAGGCATGTTCCACCGCCCCGGGTTCGTGGCAGCGCCTATCCCCGTGAAGGCACTACTCGCATAGCGGTTCGATGCCAGCCGCCAGACTGTCACGAAACGATGCCCTGCTCCAGCCTTCCCACCAGGGCCTCCACCAGCCCGGCTCCCATTTCGGTAGTCATGAGCGCTAACGGTGTGAGGTTTTGGAGCGCAGGTTTCTCAGACCGAAGCCAGCGACTGGCCGACGAGTCATCGCCGGCATACAAGAGCCGAACCCTCAGGTAAATCGACAACAACCGCAGCGCCCTGTCCGAGACTCGCGAGTCGAGGCGGCCATCGCTCTGCATGCGGGTCAGAGTCCGGGGGCTAACTTGAAGAAGTTCGGCCAATTCGATATTCCCCACATGGAACGCATAGCGAAGGGCTCTGAGGCTTTCGACTCCAAGTCCATGCTTGACCAGGTCGAGGGAGTCTTGCGGTGCCAAGTGTGAGGGCAATGCGAACCAGCCCTCATGTGTGGAGGAGAAGTAGAGGAGGTTTTCTGCAACCGCAAGGTCACTCATGGAAGAAGTATACCAGCCAATTGGCCTCAAATCAAGGCCAAAATGCTAGCCCTTGCCGTGCGGTCTCGCGGAGCAATTGCGGCGCACCCACCGCTTGAACTTGAGCCGTGATCGGCTGCACCGCACCCTCGGTGAGCACGACAAGCCCCTGAGCACTCCAGCCCTCCGGCAGCAAACCGGGCGCCGAAAGGACCGCCCGAAGCGACTTGGTATCGTCCGCCTTGGGGGTGGCGCGCCGCTTCACTTCAAGAAGCGTCAGGCTTTGCTGATCGAACGCTTCGACAAGCAGGTCGATTTCCACGCCAGCGTTGGTGCGAAAGTACGAAAACCGCTGGTCGAATCCGCCGTGAAGGGCTGTTTTGTGAAGGTCGGCAACCACGAAGTTCTCGAACAGAGTCCCTGCCATCGGTCCACTTTCCAGCTGCTCCATGGTACGGATCCCGGTCAAGAAGCACACCAGGCCGGTGTCCCAAAAATAGAGTTTAGGGCGTTTGACCAGCCGCTTGCCGAGGTTGTTGTGCCATGGGCGCACCAGAAAGACGAGGTAGCTTGCCTCGAGCACCGACACCCAGGCGTTGACCGTGCGCTCATTGATGCCAGCCTCGCGGGCAATTGAGGAAAGATTGAGCTCCTGTCCTGTACGGGCCGCCAACAGCCCTACCACCTTGCGGAAGTCGTTCAGGTTGGTAACAGCCAAAAGATCGCGCACATCCCGCTCGAGGTAGGTCGTGACATAGCCATCGTACCATTCACGGGCCATTTCGCCACCGCGTAATACCAGTTCTGGGTAAAAGCCGGTGAGTTCCGGCACTCCTGTTTGTTCGCGAGGAATTTCGGACACTTGAAAGGGCAGGAGACTTTGGAAACCACACCGGCCTGCGAGCGACTCCAAGCCCTTTACCAGCGGAAATTGTGCCGAACCCGTCAAAACAAAGGCACCAGATTGCCAGTTCTCATCGACAAGGACCTTGATCACCTCAAAGACGGCGGGGACTTTCTGCACCTCATCGAGTATCACCCGCTGGCCAAGGGCCCGCACAAAGCCGAGCCTGTCCTGCTCGAAGAGTTCACGCACCGACTGCAGGTCGAACGTCACGTACCGGTAGCCCGGCAAAAGGTGCTTCAGCAACGTCGACTTACCCGACTGGCGGGGCCCGGTGACCACCACGACGGGAAACACCGTGAGCAGATTTTGTATTCGATTGGCTGCAAGTCGAGGCAGAATCATGCTTTAACCATAATTCATACAAAATCAGAATGTCAACATGAAATTGTACAAAGAGACCCGGCACCGGGTTGATGGTCCAGACACGGAATCTTCAAAAATTGCGTCAAGGCCTTTTCATGGATTCAGCATCATGCCATCATGGCATCGGAGGTTCTACCCATGATGTTGCACGTTACCCTCGAGACCGATGAAGAGGGATGGATTGTTGCCGAGTGCCCAGCACTACCACTGGCTAACATCAAAGAAGCCATCCACGCCTGGCTCTGGGCCGAAGACGAAAAGCACCTCTCCGACACCCCTCAGTCCGGCAGAGCCCCCGACCTGGTCACTGTGTGAGCCAATTGCCGGTCATCTCCGGTCAAGCAGGTGCCTGCCTCAGCCGCGGCGCTGCTTTATCTCGGCCAGCATTTCTTTGCGCAACAGGCTGTTCATGAGCGTCTGGTAGCCCTTGCCGTGGGCCTTGAGCCACGCCAGCACATCGGAATCCAGGCGCGCCGTGATCTGCTGCTTGCGAGGCCTGTAAATGCTGTAAAAAGGGACCGCCTCGGCAAAGTCCTGGGCCGTCCATTCGGGAATGTCCGAGGTATCGATCTGGTCGTCGGGCAAAAGAGCCAAGGCGTCTAGTTCGGCCTTCATCGCATCAGTCATCTTGGGAAAACCCCGAACCGTTTTCATATTGCCTCAGATTACTCTTGTTCTTGCCCGCATCCCACTGGAAGTTCACATTGTAATTATAGCTATGTCGTTACAAATCGTTAATCGACGTCTCGGCCGGGCATGCCCCCCGGGAGCCGTACCGGTTCGCAGGGGTCGGGGTGGCTCCGGGGTTCCGTTCTTCCGGCAAGGCCGGAAGGAACTTGGGGCCCGCCACTTGGCGGACCCCAACCCTACGCCTCCCTCATGCGGGGGAGTTGACGATGAGCTGCGGCCTAATAGACTCCCACAACGGTGACGGGATAATTGTACCCCGTTTTGACATCGAGCGCGCTTCGGCTGTCGGTCAGTGGCAGGCTCGCCGGGCTACCTGCGCTGAAACTCTTCAGAGTAGCTGTGCCAGTACCCAAGCCCCACTTGCCGCTGAGGTCGAAAGCGAAGTTTTTTGCCGAATTTGAAAAAACCATTCCTGTGGAAGTTAGGTTGCCGTTGGAGCCATTGACCGAGAAGTTCTCGATGCTGCCGGCGTTGTTGCTCATATAGAGGTAAGTCGTGCCGACGAATTTGTTGAAGCTCATGTGCGGCGAGTAGGTTGGGACTTTGTTACCGCCTGCGGCCCAGGATCCTAAGCTAAAGAGCGAATCCGTAACGTAGAACCCAGGGTTGGTTGTGCTCACGAAATGAAAAGTCCCCGTCGGGTCGAAAGCCATTTCGAAGATTGTATGCCCCGTGAGGTCGATGGGGTTCGCAGGCTGCGTGAGGCTCCCGTTTGCACCAATCGCCACCGCAATGATCTCAACGAACACCCCAGAGACATCAGTCGCGATCACCATGGCTTTGGTTCCCGTCGAGTCGATCGAAACCATGCGCGCGTCAGCGAGAGCTCCCATAATCGAACTAGCGTTGCTAGTCCATTCGCCATTTGCAATGGAGTAACTCCGAACCCCGGTCGTCCCTGCATTTCCGCTATCGGCAATCAGAGCAGTTTTCCCATCCGGCGCAAGTGCCCAGCCGGAAGGTTTCGTGAGGCCGTGAATGAGCAACGAGCCTAGCCTTTGGGCGGTTTCCACCCCCACGACTCCATCCGTTACCGGGTAGGTATACACGCGGGTGGTGCTCAGAACATACACGAAATCTCCGTCTGGGGAAACCAGCGGTGCACCAACAAGGGGATGAGGAATATAAGTATTACCATAGGGCATTCCCGGCTGTAGACTGAGTGCACCCGTCGCTGGATCGATGGAGAAGGCATACAGCGCCCTTAGAGCCGAGGTGTTGGTCCAGTTAGCAACGAGAAACTTGCCCTTGGGATCGGCAACCAAGGTAGAACTCGAGCCAACGGTCGGAAAGGCGACAAAGGGGTTGCCCGTGGCGGCAGTAAGGGTGCCCGTGTTGGAGTTGAGATTGAAGCCAGAAATATGGTCGCTTGAGTCGACGAAATAGACTTTCTGCTCGGGGTTCTTGACTTTGGCAGTATAGCTTTTTATTGAGCCATCGGCGGCTGTCACCACGTAGGTGACTCCTACGCTGCTATCAAAGTTCTGGCCTGTGGTGGCGCTCACTTGAGCGACACCGGATACCTTGACCGTGGCTCCCGTGGTCGAGAAGGTGGGTGCCAGGTTTGTCAAAGAGGTGCCGAAGGGGATCGTCACCGAGATATCTGTGCCAGTGATGGTACCGGCAAACGTTCCTGCCGGATTATTGTTCATCCCTCCCGAGACAAACTTGAACTCGGTGATGTCCTTGGCTGGGCTAAATGCGGCCACCACCGTCACCACGTACTCGTGGGTGTTACCATCTGAACCTGTCACGGTGTAGGTCACCGTTCCTCCGGCCCAGCTTTGTGCCACTCCGCTTTTTGGCGACACCGTCCCTCCGCTCAAGGTGATGGTTGGCGTGAGAGTGGTAAGCGCTGTTCCGTAGGGGAGGCTGACCGTAAACGCCGTGGCCTCAGCGGTTGGGGTCGCCGTGAAATCGGCACTAAGGCCCGCCGCGCTGTTGTCGGCCGCAACGAACTTGAAGCCGGTAATCTCTTTGGCCGTGGCCGATGCGACGGTCACCGTCACGGTATAATCCTTGGTCAGACCATCTTTCGACTTGACCGTGTAAGTTGCCGGTTGGGTAAAGTCATGGGCGACGCCGCTGGCGGGAGTCACCGAAACCCCCGAAATGGTGACCGTGGGTACCAGCGCTGTCACCACTGTACCAAAGGGAACCGTCAGGGTGATCTGGTTACCCGAGTTGGTGGTAGAAAACACACCTGTTGCGGCCGGGCTAGCAAAATCAAAAGTAACGATGTCGCGGGTACTGGTGCCCTTAAAGTCGCGTGGGTCGTTCATCGGGATGAGAGTAGTAATATCGCAACCGAGAAGGTTGAGAGCGGTCAGGAGCGCCAGGGTGAGTTTTCGCATCAGGGCGCTCCCACCAGGGTCAATGACCTATCGATGTCGGCGATTTGCTTATCGTACGACGATACGTCGGGGCTCAGGAGCATTCCTACGGCGGCAAGAGCCAAGCCTACGGCTGCCGTTGCGCTGCCTCCGTTCAATAAAATGTTGTAGAACGGCAACTTGGCGTGAACCGCGTCGAAACCCGTTTGGTCTGTCGCCGAGGTGTAGGAAGACCACGCATCAAAAACCGCGTAGCCCGCAACGCCGGCTCCCACGGCGGCAGCGAGCCAGCCTGCCAGAGAAACTACTCCGGTCCAGCCCGAACTCTGAGTGACGCTCTGCTTCTTCTCGATCAGGTTCACGCGCTTGAGCGTCAGCGACGCCTTGACATCCTGCCCTTGCGAAACCGACGAGGGCGCCACCGTCACGGTGGTGGGAGCTGGCGCTGCCAAGGCGGTCTATGATGGACCCCGTTGTCAACACAAACTTTTGCCCTTCCTAAGCTTTTCTTA